>NZ_JAPZQK010000012.1 GCF_027530345.1 Silanimonas sp.
CGGCACGCCGGCGTCGCCCTGCTTCAGCACCGCAACGATTTGGCTTTCGGTGAACTTCGACTTCTTCATGGAACCTCCTGGCGGGGAAAACATGCCAGAAAGCTCTATCTCTCAGGTGTCCACGATCAGGGGGAGGTTACGCGACGAGCTTGGCGATCTGCCGGCGGTTCAGGGTGCCGAGTTCGGGAAGCAGGGCCAGGCTGGTGGCCTGGAAGATCGGCCCCATGCCTTTCGACGAGCGGATGGCAGGGGTGCCGTTCGCGTCGACGAGGACCTGCATGGCCTGTTCGATGGCCGCGAGTTCCCGCCGGAGGGCGGCCACGGTGCGGTGGATCAGGGTGCGTACCGCGGGCGGCGCGCGATCAGCCTGCTGTTTCTGCACCTGCAGGGTCATGACGACCTGACCGCGGCGCCGCAGCCAGGCGCGCAGTTCGCGTTGCCAGGGCGGTGCCGGGACGTGGCATCGCAGTCGATCGCGGAAGAGCCGCGCGAACAGGCAGAGCAACCGCGCATCGATGGCGTCGGACTTGGCGAGTTCACCGATGGCGCGGGCAAAGGCGTTCGACTGTCGGGGGCTGATCCGCGCCACGTGGAGCCCGGCGTCCACGCAGGCGTCCAGTAGCGCGTCCTCGTAGCCGCCGGTGGCTTCGACGACCACGAAGGCATCCTCGAGCCCGGCCAGCCCGCGAATGAGCTTCCGTCGTCCGGCAGCATCGTTGCTGAAACGGGTGGTCCGGGCTCGCCCGTCGATAGCGAGATCGAGGAAATCCTTGCCGACATCCACACCTGCGGCCGTCATCACGATGCTCCGAGGGAAGGGGAAGCCGTGGGAGCCGGCGTGCGTCCCTTGAGGAGCTACGGTGGCGCGGCACCCAAGCGTTATCGGGCGCGCACGCCGGTCTCCCGGTGCCTACATTAGGGAAACGCGCCGCCGCTGTTCTTCGGGACCTTGATTCCAGCCGTCGTCGGCCAGACCGCTCGTCCAGCGCGCGCTTCAGCCCAGCGCCTTCATCCCTGAAGCGGCGAGCAGTTCGACCATCTGCCCGGCCTGCTGCGCCTGCTCGCTGCTGGCGTTGCCCTGCTCGGCGCGCTTGGCCACGCCCTGCGCGATCGCGGCGAGGCGGAAGAAGCTGAAGGCCAGCACGAAGCCCCAGTCCTCGGGGATCGCGCGGCCGGTTTTCGCGGCGTAGCGCGCCAGCAGTTCTGCTTCCGACGGAATGCCCAGCGCCGCGCGGTCCATGGCGGCGAGCCCGGGTAAGGCAGGATTGCGCGGCAGGCGCAGGGCCATGCAGAAGTAGCCGAGGTCGGCGAGCGGGTGGCCCAGCGTGGCCAGTTCCCAGTCCATCACCGCAAGCACGCGCGCTTCGTCCTTGGCCCACATCAGGTTGTCGATGCGGAAGTCGCCGTGCACGAGCGCGACGACGCCGTCGTCGGCGGGACAGCGCTTCGGGAGCTCTGAAATCAGCGCGTCCATCGCCGGGATCTCTCGGGTGCGGCTCTGCGCGTACTGCTCGCTCCAGCGCGAGAGCTGGCGGGCGAAGTAGTTGCCGGGCTTTCCGAAATCGGCGAGGCCCGCGGCCGGCACGTCGACGCCATGGATGGCGGCGAGCGTGTCGATGATCGATTCGAAATGCGCCGCGCGTTGCTCGGGCGAGTGGTTCGGCAGGGCCGGGTCCCACTCGACGCGTCCGTCGACGAAATCCATCACGTAGAACATCGAGCCGATGACGGCATCGTCGCTGCACAGCCAGCGCGGCGTGGCCACGGGCACGCGGCCCTGAAGCGCCCGCAGCACGCGGAACTCGCGGTCGACCGCATGCGCCGAGGCGAGCAGCGCGCCCGGCGGCTTGCGGCGCAGCACATACGTTCCGGAGGCGGCGTCGAGGCGGTAGGTCGGGTTGCTCTGGCCGCCCTTGAACTTCGTCGCCGTCAGCGGGCCGCGGAAGCCGGGCACGTTCACTTCGAGCGCGCTGGCGAGTGCCGCCTCGTCCAGGGCGAAGGGCGTGCTCATGCGCGGTGCGCCTTCAACATGCCCTTGGCCAGCGAGGCGAGGTGCACTTCATCCGGGCCGTCAGCGAGGCGCAGGCAGCGTGCGCCGGTGTAGGCGGCCGACAGGAAGGGATCGGCAAGGCCGCCGGCGCCGTGGATTTGGATGGCGCGGTCGACCACCGCGCAGGCCATGCGCGGCGCGACGATCTTGATCATGCCGATGGCGTCCTTCGCGCCTTTGTTGCCCTTGGCGTCGAGCTGGGCGGCGGCGTCGAGCGTGAGCAGGCGGGCCTGCTCGATCTCGCAGCGCGACAGCGCGATCGCCTCCTGCGCCATGCCCTGCGCGCCCAGCGGCTTGCCGAAGGCGATGCGCGTTTGTGCGCGTGCCACCATCATTTCCAGCGCGCGTTGCGCCATGCCGATGGTGCGCATGCAGTGGTGGATGCGCCCCGGGCCTAGACGGGCCTGCGCCAGCGCGAAGCCCTGGCCTTCACCGCCGATGAGGTTCGCCGCGGGCACGCGCACGTTGGTGAATTCGAGTTCGACGTGGCCGCCCGGCGCATCGTCGTGGCCGAGGGCTTCGAGCGGGCGCACGACCCGCAGGCCCGGCGTGTCCATCGGCACCAGCACCATCGCGTGCCGGGCGTGCGGCTCGGCCTCCGGCGTGGTGACGCCCATGACGATGAGGATGCGGCAGCGCGGGTCGCCGGCGCCGGTGATCCACCACTTGCGACCATCGAGCACGTAGGCATCGCCGTCGCGGCGGATGCGCAGCGCGATGTTGGTGGCGTCCGACGAGGCGACGTCCGGTTCGGTCATCGCGAAGGCCGAGCGGATCTCGCCGCGGAGCAGCGGCGCCAGCCACGCGGCCTTCTGTTCCGTGTTACCGAAGTGCGCCAGCACTTCCATGTTGCCGGTGTCGGGCGCGTTGCAGTTGAACACCTCGCTGGCCCACAGCACGCGGCCCATGCGCTCAGCCAGCGGCGCGTAGTCGAGGTTCGAAAGGCCGGCGCCGTGCGTCGCGTCGGGCAGGAACAGGTTCCAGAGACCGGCGGCCTTGGCTTCGGCCTTCAGCGTTTCGATGCGCGGGCAGACCGTCCAGCGCGTGGCCGGGTCGGACGCCCAGGCGTGCACTTCGGCTTCGGCCGGCAGCACACGCTCGGCCATGAACGCAGTAAGCCGGGCATCCAGCTCGCGGGCGCGGTCGGAGAAGGGGAACAGCGGGCTCATCGGCAGTCCTTCAAAAGTGCGTCCACAGCCGGCGGTCGTGGGCGAGGTGCGGCAGGGTGTTGAAGCTGCCGAAGCGCAGCCGCCCGTGGCGGGTGCTGAACTCATTGATCGAGGCATTGCGGATGGCGAGATTCAGGTCGACGGCGCGCGCCGCCGGCACCTCGAGCGCCTGCTGCGCGAGTCGGGCGATGACGCCGCCCGAGCTCACCACGAGGGTCGGGCCGTCGCCGTTCGCGTCGGCGGCGGCGGAACCGGCCCGCGCCACGCGCTCGCCGAACACACCCCAGCGTTCGGGGACGGCGTCCAGTTCGTCGTGCGCCCAGGCGTGGATGGCGGCGTACAGCATTGGGCCCACCACCGTCGGGTCGTGCGAACCGGCGCGGGCACGCATGTCGGCATCGGCGCGCTCGACGAGGTAGGCGCGGATCACCGCGCCGTGGTCGAATTCGTTGAGGTCGGCATCCTCTTCCGGCTCGGGCAGCGGGTGCCCGGCCTCGGCGAAGGCGCGGCGGATCGCTTCGAGGGTCTCGCGGTGCCGGCGCATCGCGCCGACGCGCACGCGGGCGAAGTCGTGCGGCTCGCGGGCGAGCCACGTGCCGAGGTGGCCGGCCTGCGTCCAGCCCAAGGGCGAGAGGCGGTCGTAGTCGTCGGTGCCGTAGCTGGCCTGGGCGTGGCGGACGACGAGCAGGGCCATCAGCGCGCCCGGACCGCGGGCCAGAACGCCTGCGCGTAGCGGGCGTTGATCGGCGTGCCGCCCTCCGGCGTCACCACCAGTTCGAACACGATGTCGTCGCGTTCTTCGATGCGGGCTTCGCCCAAGTAGTAGATCGCGCCACGGTCGCGCACTTCACGCAGGTTCAAGGCCTGGCGCTGGCCGGCGCTGTTGATGGCGGTGGCCTCGATGCGCGCCGTCACGGCGACGGCCGTGGCCGCACGCGGGCCCTTCATCACCGAGACGTTGAGCAGGGCTCGGTTGGACGAGCGCGTGATGCCGTAGCGCGTGGCGATTTCCGGCGTGAGCTGGGTGCTCGGCATCGCGTTGTAGTGCACGGTGAACTCGCCGGACTGCGTGCTGTTGAGCCCCGAGCTGAGCGTCAGCGAGGGCTTCGGCGGCGGCGCGGCTGGCGGCGTGGCGCTGGCCGTGGGCGCGACGAGCGCTGCGGCGAGCACGACGCCGATCAGCGGCAGGGCAGTTCGAAAGGCGGGCATGGCGGAAGGCTCCGGATCAGTCGTTCGCTGCGGAGAGTTCCGCGCCTCGGCTCCGCGCGGCGTGAACGGCCGCCGCGACCAGCGGCTTGAAGCCGCCGGCGGCGAAGGCGTCGAGGGCGGCCTGCGTGGTGCCGTTCGGCGAGGTGACGCGCTCGCGCAGGGTAGTGGCGGTTTCGCCGCTTTCCTTCAGCATCCGCGCCGCGCCGGCGATGGTTTCGACGACCAGCGTGCGCGCGGCGTCGGCGGGCAAGCCCTCGGCTTCCGCGGCGGCCTGCATCGCTTCGGCCAGCAGGAAGACGTAGGCCGGGCCGCTGCCCGAGGCCGCGGTGACGGCATCCATCAGCGCTTCGTCGTCGATCCACACGGTCTCGCCGGCCGGCTTGAGCAGGGTGTCGGCGAGGGCCTTCTGCGCGGGCGTGGCGGCGCTCGTGGCGTACAGGCCGGTGACGCCGGCGCCGAGCAGGGCGGGGGTGTTCGGCATGGTGCGCACCACGGCGATGCCGCCGCCCAGCCAGCGGTCGAGCTGCGCGCTGGTGATGCCCGCGGCAATGGAAACCACCAGCGGGCGCTGCGCCTGGGCCAGCGGCGCCAGCGCCTCGCACACGCCGCGCAGCACCTGCGGCTTGGTGGCCAGCACCCACACCGCACCCTTCGACGCGGCGGCGGCGTTGTCCTCGGTGGTGACCACGCCGAACTCCGTGGACAGGCCCTCGCGGTTGGGCGCGTAAGGCTCGCTGACATGGATGTCCTGGGCCGAGGCACCGCCGCGGACCATGCCCCCGATCAAGGCGCGGGCCATGTTGCCGCCGCCGATGAAGGCGACGGGAGGAAGGGCGGTCGGTGTGGCGCTCATGGGTTGGCGGGTAAGGAGGCGGAAGCCCTGCATCATGGCCGGGCGGCGCAGCGTTCGGAACCCCGGATCAGGCCTTCGCCGGCCGCGCCCCGAACAGCGCACTGCCCACCCGCACGAGGGTGGCGCCCTCGGCCACGGCCAACGGCCAGTCGTCGCTCATGCCCATCGAGAGGGTGTCGACGCTGGTGTGCCGCTCGCGCACACGTTCGAACAACGACCGCATGCGCCCGAAGGCGGCGCGGCGATGCGCTTCGTCCGGGTGCGGCTCGGGGATGGCCATCAGGCCGCGCAGCGCCAAGCGCGGCAGGGCGGCGGCCTGGTCGGCCAGCGCCATCACCTCGTCGGCCGCGCAGCCGGACTTGCTGGCTTCGCCGTCGATGTTGACCTGCAGCAGCACGTTCAGAGGGCCGCGATCGGCCGGGCGCTCCTTGTCGAGCAGCGGCAGCAGTTTGGCGCGGTCCACCGACTGCACCCAGTCGAAGTGGCGGGCGGCCTCGCGGCACTTGTTGCTCTGCAGGGGGCCGATCAGGTGCCACTCCAGATCAAGGTCGGCGAGCTCGCGCTGCTTGGCCAGCGCCTCCTGCACGTAGTTCTCGCCGAAGGCCCGCTGGCCAAGCGCGGCGAGGGCGCGGACCGACTCGGCGGGCTGGGTTTTCGACACCGCGACGAGTCGCGCCGAAGCCCCGGCCACGGGGCGGGCGAGGGCGTCGACGAGGGGGCGATAGCGGGCTTCCAGAGCGTCCATAGGCTGGGGCTATACTGCCGGAGGACATGCCGTCGCACGAGGCTGTGCGACTCAATCGGCTTCGACCGGCTCTGGGGAGTGAACGAATGGATATCGCGGAACTGTTGGCCTTCTCGGTCAAGAACAAGGCCTCCGACCTGCACCTTTCGGCCGGCCTGCCGCCGATGATCCGCGTGGACGGCGACGTCCGCCGCATCAACATCCCGGCGCTCGACCACAAGACCGTGCACGCGCTGATCTACGACATCATGTCGGACAAGCAGCGTCGCGATTACGAAGAGTTCCTCGAGACCGACTTCTCCTTCGAAATTCCCGGCCTCGCGCGCTTCCGCGTCAACGCCTTCAACCAGAACCGCGGCGCCGGCGCGGTGTTCCGTACCATTCCTTCCGAGATCCTCACCCTCGAGGACCTCAACTGCCCGCGCATCTTCCGCGAGCTCATCGACCAGCCGCAGGGCCTGATCCTCGTCACCGGCCCGACCGGCTCGGGCAAGTCGACGACGCTGGCCGCGATGATCGACCACATCAACAAGAACGAGTACTCGCACATCCTCACCGTCGAGGACCCGATCGAGTTCGTGCACACCTCGCAGAAGTGCCTCGTCAACCAGCGCGAAGTGCACCGCGACACCCACGGCTTCAACGAGGCGCTGCGCTCGGCGCTCCGCGAAGACCCCGACTACATCCTCGTCGGCGAGTTGCGCGACCTCGAGACCATCCGCCTGGCGCTGACCGCCGCGGAGACCGGCCACCTGGTGTTCGGCACCCTGCACACCAGCTCGGCCGCCAAGACCATCGACCGCATCATCGACGTGTTCCCCGCCGGCGAAAAGCCGATGGTGCGCTCGATGCTCTCCGAAAGCTTGCGCGCGGTGGTCTCGCAGTCGCTGCTGAAGAAAGTGGGCGGCGGCCGCGTGGCGGCGCACGAGATCATGGTGGGCATCCCGGCCATCCGTAACCTGATCCGCGAGGACAAGGTGGCGCAGATGTACAGCTCCATCCAGACCGGCCAGCAGTACGGCATGCAGACGCTCGACCAGTGCCTGCAGGACCTGCTCAAGCGCGGCATCATCACCCGCGCGCAGGCGGCCACCTACGCCAAGGACAAGCGCATCTTCGAGTGATCGAACGCGTCGACTGAGCGCCCACGAGAACCGGCCGGAGCCCCCCAATGAGCAGCATCGATTTCACCTCGTTCCTCAAGCTGATGGCGCACAAGAAGGCGTCCGACCTGTTCATCACGGCCGGCGTCCCGCCGTCCATGAAGCTGCACGGCAAGCTGGTGCCGATCACGCAGGAGCCGCTCACGCCCACGCAGAGCCGCGACCTCGTGCTGAACGTGATGAACCCCTCGCAGCGCGAGGAGTTCGAGAAGACCCACGAGTGCAACTTCGCCATCGGCCTCGCCGGCGTCGGGCGCTTCCGCGTGTCGTGCTTCTACCAGCGCAACCAGGTCGGCATGGTGCTGCGCCGCATCGAGACCAAGATCCCGACCATCGACGAGCTCAACCTGCCGGCGGTGATCAAGACGCTGGCCATGACCAAGCGCGGCCTGATCATCTTCGTCGGCGCCACGGGTACGGGTAAGTCGACCTCGCTGGCGGCGATGATCGGCTACCGCAACATCAACTCGTCGGGCCACATCATCACCATCGAGGACCCGATCGAGTTCGTGCACAAGCACGAGGGCTGCATCGTCACCCAGCGCGAGGTCGGCATCGACACCGACAGCTGGGAGGCGGCGCTGAAGAACACCCTGCGCCAGGCGCCCGACGTCATCATGATCGGCGAGGTCCGCACCCGCGAGGGCATGGACCACGCCATCGCCTTCGCCGAAACCGGCCACCTGGTGCTGTGCACCCTGCACGCGAACAACTCGAACCAGGCGATGGACCGCATCATCAACTTCTTCCCGGAAGAGCGGCGCAACCAGCTGCTGATGGACCTCTCGCTCAACCTGAAGGGCATCGTCGCCCAGCAGCTGATCCCGACGCCGGACGGCAAGGGCCGTCGCTGCGCGATGGAGATCCTGCTCGGCACGCCGCTGGTGCAGGACTACATCCGCGACGGCGAGATCCACAAGCTGAAGGACGTCATGAAGGAGTCCACCCAGCTGGGCATGAAGACCTTCGACCAGGCCTTGTTCGAGCTGTACCAGTCCGGCGAGATCACCTACGAGGACGCGCTGCGCTACGCCGATTCGGCGAACGAAGTGCGCCTGAAGATCAAGCTGGCGCAGGGTGGCGACGCCCGCTCGCTGTCGGCGGGCTTGGACGGCGTGGAAGTCTCGAAGGTCGAGTAAGCGCCTCGCCGGCAACAAGGGAACGGGCCACCCCCCGATGGCCCGGATGCAAGGGCTTGCATGTACCTCCATCGCTGGTTTTCACGGGCGGGTCGGCTGCTCGACCGCCTTCCGCCGTTCACCTGGATCAACCGCGCGGTGTATCGCCGAGCGTTCGCGCGCAACCGCCACGAGAACCTCTTCCTCGGGTGCTATGCGAGCTTCGCTGAGGCCGCCGCCGCGGCGCCTCCGGTCAAGCCGGTGGGCTATGACAACGCCGCTTCGGTCGCGCTCTATGGCGACGAGCTGCGGCCGCGTGATTACCCGGCGGTGTTCTGGATCGACCGCCTGGTGGCCGAGGGCGCGCGCCGCGTCTTCGACCTCGGCGGCTACACCGGCATCAAGCACTACGGCTTCGCGCGGCTGATCGATTACCCGGGCGACCTCGTCTGGACCGTCGGCGACGTGCCGGCCGTCGTCGAGGCGGGCCGGCGCGTGGCGGCCGAGCGCGGCATCGAAGCGCGCCTGAAGTTCACCGCCGACCTGTCCGATGTCGCCGAGGCCGACCTGCTGTTCGCCTCGGGCAGCGTGCAGTTCCTCGAGGAATCCCCCGGCGCGCTGCTTGCCCGCGTCGGTGCGCGGCCGCGCTGGATCGTGCTTAACACCTCGGCCATCCATCCGAAGCATTCATACATCACGCTCAACAGCATCGGCACCGCGTTCTGTCCTTACCGCGTGCAGTCGCGCGCTGCGCTGGTGGCGGAGCTCGAGGCGCTGGGCTACCGGCTGCTCGACGAATGGCGGAACCCCGGCAAGGGCATCACCGTGCCCTTCCACCCGGAACTGGACCTCGAGGAATACCGCGGCTTCTGCTTCGAGCGCGTCGCCGTGGCCTGACTCAGCCGCCGGCCTGGTAGCGGCCGATGTCGAAGCCGCCCACCTCGAAGTCGATCGGGTCGGCGCGGCCGTCCACCGGGGCGATCCGCACGGTGCGGGCGGCATCGAGCGCGCGGATGAAGCCGGCATCATCCTTGATGAACAGCGCCGGCCGCGTGCCGGTGCTCGAGGCCTCGCCGGCGAAGCGCTTCGGCGCCGCCTCGTCGAGCGTGATGTTGAAGGCGCAGGGGCGGCCGCACTCGAACACGCCCTCTTCGATCACGAGGTAGACGCTCTGGCCCCAGCGCGGGTCGTTGCGCAGTACGAGTTGCACGGTCGGAACGACGGCGAAGCTGGCCGGGTCGTCGGCCTCCGGGCGCTGGTTGCGCATCGAGGCGGCTTTCTGTGGGTTCGATTCCCCGGCGATGGGCGTGGACACGTAGCTCCACAGCGCCTTCAGGCGTTCGGCTTCCACTTGGGTCTTCGCCGCCTCGCGCAGGGCGTCCAGACCTTCTGACACCTCGGTGGCGGCGGCCGTGCCGGGGCCGTCGGCGAGGATCACCTCGGCGCTGGCGACGGCGATGCGGGCATCGCCCCGGCCTTTGGCGTCGCGGTAGACCTGCAGGGTCGGGGCCATTGCCGCTTCGCGGGCGGCTGCGGCGGCTTCCGCGGCCGCACGCTGCTCTTCCGGACTCGGGCCGCAGGCGGTCAGCGCCAACACGGCCGCCGCCAGAAGGGTGGGGCGCACGCGGAAGAGGGACGGGCGGCAGGGCAGGGGCATGGGCGCGTCGAGCGGGGGTTGGCCTTCAGCTTAAGCGCACCCCCGCCCGGGGCGCACGGCCTACAATGCCGGCATGCCGCTGGAAAACACGCTCGCGTCGTCGCTCCTGCTCGCCATGCCCGGCATGGACGACCCGAATTTCTCCCGCACCGCCGTGCTCGTCTGCCAGCATGATGGCGAGGGCGCCATGGGCGTGGTGCTGAACCGCCGCACCGATGTGCTGCTCGGCGAATTGTTCGAGCAGCTCGGCATCGAGGGCGCCGCACGCGAGATGAAGGGCCGCCAGGTGCTGTGGGGCGGCCCGGTGCAGGTCGACCGCGGCTTCGTGCTGCACGACGACCCGCGTCCGTGGCCCTCGACCCTGCGCTTCGGCGCCTTCGGGCTGACCAGTTCGCGCGAGATCCTGCACGCCATGGCGCGCGGCGACGGCCCCGAACGCTACCTCGTCATGGTCGGCCATGCCGGCTGGGGCGGCGAGCAGCTGGAAGGCGAACTCGCGCAGAACGCCTGGCTCACCGTGCCGGCGCCCGAGGCCATGGTCTTCGACACCGACAGCGAGCAGCTGTGGCAGGTGGCAGCGGGCCAGATCGGCGTCGACATGGCGAACATGGCCGATTACAGCGGCCACGCGTGAGCGGCGCTCGCGCATGAGCCTCGGTGCGGTGCTCGGCTTCGACGTCGGCGCGAAGCGCATCGGCGTGGCCGTGGGCAACGGCATCACCGGCACCGCCAGCGAGCTTGGCCTGATCGAGGTGCGCGACGGCATCCCGGATTGGGCGCGCTTCGAGAAGTTGTTGAAGGAGTGGGCTCCGGTGCAGCTCATCGTCGGTGACCCGCTCACCTTCGATGATGACGATCCCGACCCGCCCGCCCGCCAGCGCGCTCGCGGCTTCGCCCGTGCCGCCGCCAAGCGCAGCGGCTTGCCCGTGGTGATGGTGGACGAACGCCGCAGTTCGAAGGAGGCCGCGCGCCGCTTCGCCGACCAGCGCCGCGCGGGCCTGAAGCGCCGCAGCGATGCCGAGGAAATCGACGCCTTGGCCGCCGTGGTGATCGTCGAGCGCTTCCTCGCCAGCTATCCTTCGCCCCCATGACGACCGAACGCCTGCGCCACCTGCTCACCCTCGACGGCTTGGGCGGCGACCGCCTCGACGCCCTGCTCGACACCGCCGAGGCCCTGCACCCCAACGCCCTCGGTGGCACGGCGCTCCGCCACGTGCTGGCCGGCCGGACGGTGTGCAACCTGTTCTTCGAGAACTCGACGCGCACGCGCAGCAGCTTCCAGCTGGCAGCGCAGCGCCTCGGCGCCGACGTGCTGAATTTCGACATCAGCGCTTCGTCGGTGAAGAAGGGCGAGAGCGCACTCGACACGCTGCGGACGCTGGAGGCGATGGGCATCGATGCCTTCGTCATCCGCCACGCCGAGAACGGCGCGGTCGCGGCGCTGGCCGCGGGCGCGAAGCCGACGACCTCGCTGTTGAACGCGGGCGACGGCCGCAGCGCGCACCCCACGCAGGGCCTGCTCGACATGCTGACGATCCGCCAGCGCAAGGGACGCGATTTCGGTGGCCTCTCGGTGCTGATCGTCGGCGACGTGCTGCATTCACGCGTGGCGCGCTCCGACCTGCATGCGCTGCGCCAGCTCGGCTGCCGCGACATCCGCGTCTGCGGCCCGGCCAGCCTGCTGCCCGGTTCGAACATCACCGCGGGTTGCACGGTCGGCCAGAACCTCGACGCGATGGTCGAAGGCGCGGACGTGGTCATGATGCTGCGCCTGCAGCGCGAGCGCATGGAGGAGGGCCTGGTGCCCTCGCTCGACCAGTACTTCCGCGAGTACGGCCTGACGCCGGCGCGGCTGGCGCGCGCCAAGCCGGATGCGATCGTCATGCATCCCGGCCCGATGAACCGCGGCGTCGAGATCGCCGACGCCGTGGCCGATGGTCCGCAGTCGGTGATCCTCGACCAGGTGGCGAACGGCGTGGCCGTGCGGATGGCGGTGCTGAAGCACCTGCTGGGCGGCTAGCGCGCGAGCACGTCCGCCTGCGGCGTGCCGTCCATCGGCTCCAGCGTGGTGTCCGCCACGACGAGGCCCTCGGCATCGAGCCGGTAGCGGAGCACGCGGACGAAGCCGGCGCTCGGGCTCGCGTTGTCGTCGTCGTCGCGGTACAGCGGGAAGCTGCGCACCAGCGCGGAGGCCTGCACGCCGAACTGGTCCCGGCCACGCCAGCCGATCGACGCTTCGTCGTCGAGGGCCGGCGCTCGGATCGCCGTGGCGCCGCCCGCGGCGTCGAAGCGCCAGCCGCGCACCTCGCCTTCTGCCGAGCTGCCGCCGCTGCGCGTCCAGAGCAGCAGCTCAGGGACGGCATCGCCGTCGAGGTCGGTGGCGAAGGCCTCGGCGAGGACCCCTGCCACGTCCAGCCGGAGGCGCTGCGGCGCGGCACCGACCGTGGCCGTGCGCACCAGCACCTCGATGCGCGTGGCATCGCCGACGGTGGCGGTATCGAGATCGAACTGCCAGCCCGAACCGGACAGGCGAAGGCTGCGGATGACCGGCGTGTCCGGCGCTGGCGTGCCCGCGGGTTCCGCCTCGATGGCCGTCGGCGGGATGTGCGGCGTGGCCGCAGGGGCAGGTGGCGCGGGTTCTCGGCCGTTTTCGCCGCATCCCGCAAGGGTCGCCGTGGCGACGAGCAGCAGTGCGAGGCGGCCCGGCGCGCGCATCGTCAGTGCAGCAGGAAGACGGTGGCCAAGCCCAGGAAGGCGAAGAAACCCATCACGTCGGTCACGGTGGTGAGGATCACGCCGCCGCCAACCGCCGGATCGACGTTGAAGCGCCGCAGCAGCATCGGCACCAGAACGCCCGCGCAGGCCGCGAAGCCGAGGTTGATCACCATCGCGGCGAAGATCACCGCGGCGATGCCCGGGCTGCGGAACCACGCCAGCGTCACCGTGGCGACGACGAGGCCGAGCAGTACGCCGTTCATCAGCGAGATGCGGATCTCCTTCCACACCAGCGTGCGCAGGTTGGCGGCGGAGACCTGGCCCAAGGCGAGGCCGCGCACCATCAGGGCCAGCACCTGCGTGCCGGCGTTGCCGCCCATGCCGGCGACGATCGGCATCAGCACCGCCAAGGCCACCACTTCGGCCAGCGTGGCCTGGAAGCGGCCCACGACGCTGGCGGCGAGGAAGGCGGTGCCGAGGTTGATGCTCAGCCACAGGAAGCGGCCGCGGAAGGCGCGCAGCACCGGGCTGAACAGGCTTTCGTCCTCGCTGACGCCGGCCGCCGAGAGCACCTGGTAATCGGCCTGCTCGCGAATGATGTCGACGACGTCGTCGATGGTGATGCGGCCGAGCAGCACGTTGTTGTCGTCCACCACCGGGGCCGAGATCCAGTCGTGGTCGGAGAACTGCCTTGCCACCTCGTCGGACAGGGTGTCGACGGCGATGGCGGGCTGCTCGCCATCCATCAGCGTGTTGATCGGCGTCGTTGGCTCGTGCGTGAGCAGCTGGGCCAGCGCGATGCGGCCGAGGTACTGGTGCCGGCGACTGACGACGTACAGATGGTCGGTGTTGTCCGGCAGCTCGCCGCGCAGGCGCAGGAAGCGCAGCACCACGTCGACGCTGACGTCGGCGCGCACGGTCACCACGTCGGGGTTCATCAGGCGGCCGGCGCTGTCCTCGGGATACGACAGAACCTGTTCGAGCCGCTCGCGGTTCTCGCGGTCCATCGACTTCAGCACTTCGTCGATGACCGTGTCCGGGAGGTCCTCCATCAGCTCGGCGAGGTCGTCGATGTCGAGGTCCTCGACCGCGGCGACGAGCTCGTCGGCGTCCATGGCGGCGATCAGGCCCTCGCGGACCTCGTCGTCGACGTGCAGCAGCACCTCGCCGTCGTCTTCCGGATCGACGAGGCCCCAGACCACGTCGCGCTTGGCCGGTGGCAGGGACTCGAGAAGGTTGCCGATCTCGGCCGCCGAGAGCGAGTTCACCAACCGGCGCACGGGACCGAGCCGCCCGCTGTCGAGGGACTCCGACAGCATGCGCAGCTGGTGGGCGGTGCGTTCGTGGCGGGCGGCGTCGACCATCGAGGAGCCTGGGCGTGCAGGGCGCGCGCATTATGGCCCGTGGCCACGGGGGCGAACAGCGCGCCGCGCGTGCTTGCGGCGTTCATCGAGGCTCCGGCACGCTGGCACACCGTCGAACCGACCCGCCCGCCATGCGACTCACCACCATCGCCGCCGCTGTCCTGCTGCTCGCCGCCTGCGCGCCGGACGAGATCGTGCCGACGGCGCCGATGGCGCTCGATGGCGTGAGTTTCGAGGTGGAGGCCTTGCCGCAGGCCGAGGGGCCCTGCGATCCGGCGCAGCCTTTCCCGGCACGCGTCACCTGGGACGTGACTGACTGGACCGACCCGAAGTTCGACTTCCTGCTGCGCAGCACGAACGGCCAGCTGTTCGCCCGCCACAACACAGCGAGCGGGGAGCACGTGACCGATCCCTACGCCCGCGAGGGCCTCTGGATCCTCCTCGTCGACCGCAACACGCAGCTGCTGGTGGCTACGAAGCCGGTGCCCGCGCTGGTTTGCCCTGCCGATTGAGTCGCGCGCCGAGGCGGCGGCTCAGAGGGCGCGCACGCGCTCCAGCCAGCGCTCCACCTCGGCGCGCTCGCGGCACTGCAACAGCGAGGCCGCCCGGCGCCTGAGCTTGCCGACGTCCGCGGCGCGGATCGCTTCGCGCACTTCCAGCACCGCGCCGGGATGCACGCTGAAATCGCGCAGGCCGAGGGCGAGCAGCAGCGGTACGTCCTCGGCACGTGCGGCCAGTTCGCCGCAGACATGGATGGGCAGCCGGGCATCGCGCGCCTGCGCGAACAGCTGGTGCAACAGGCGGAGCACCGCCGGGTGGCGTTCGCTGTAGAGCCCGTCGAGCGCTTCATGCGTGCGGTCGGCGGCCAGCAGGTATTGCACGAGGTCGTTGGTGCCGACGGCGGCGAAGTCGATCAGGTCGGCGTAGTCCAGCAGCGTCAGCGCCGCGGCGGGTACCTCCACCATTACGCCGAAGCGCACGTGTTCGCCGATCGGCACGCCGTCGTCGCGCAGCCGCGCGGCCAGCGCATTGAGCCGGAATTTGACCGCTTCGATTTCCTCGCGCGCGGTCACCATCGGCACCAGTACGCGAACCGGGCCGAAGGCCGAGGCGCGCAGCATCGCGCGCAGCTGGGCGTCGAGAAGCATCGGCCGCGACAGCGACAGGCGAACGCCGCGCAGGCCGAGCGCCGGATTGGGCTCGTTGCGCAGGGCGAGCCCACTGTTGTCGGCCTTGTCGGCACCGAGGTCGAGCGTGCGCAGGGTCACCGGCTTGCCGGCCATGCCGAGCACGGCATCGCGGTAGGCGTGGAACTGCTCGTCTTCGTCGGGCACCTGCGGGCGCCCCATGAACAGGAACTCGGTGCGGTAGAGGCCGATGCCGTCCGCGCCCATCGACAGCGCTTCGGCGATCTCTTCGCGCCGCTCGCCGTTGGCGTACAGGCCGATGTCCATGCCGTCCTGCGTCCGCGTCGGCGCCCGCTTCAGGCGGTCGAGCTGGGCGCGCTTCTTCTCGATCTTCGCCCGCGCCACGTGGTAGCGGGCGAGGTCGTCGGCGTTGGGTTCGACCACCAGCAGGCCGTCGCGGCCATCGACCAGCAGCGCGTCGCCGTCGTTGACGTGCGAGAGCGCATCGGCGCAGCCCACCACCATGGGCAGGTGCAGGCCGCGCGCGATGATCGCGCTGTGCGACAGCGGGCTGCCGGCGCGCGTCACCACGGCCAGCAGCTGCTGGCGCGAGAGCTCGGCGAGCTCGGCCGGGGCGATGTCGTCGGCGACCAGGATCTCGCCGGCGAGCCCGAGCTGGCCGTCGTCCGGTCGGCGGTGCAGGGCGGCATGCACGCGGCCGATCACGTGGTCGAGGTCGTCGAGCCGCGTGCGGAAGTAGTCGTTGTCCATCGCCTGGAACACTGCGGCGAGGCGGTCGCGCTGCAGCTTCAGCGCGTAGTCGGCGGAGTAGCGTCCGGTCTGGATCAGGTCGCGCAGCCCGTGGCGCAGTTCCGGGTCGTCGAGGATCAGCACGTGCAGGTCGAGGAACTCGCCGATCTCCTGCGCCAGCGCGCCCTGCAGCTTTTCGCGCAGCCCCCCGAGTTCGTCGCGGGCGGCCTGCATCGCGGCGTCGAGGCGGGCCAGCTCGGCCTCGATGGCTTCCGGCGCGATGGTTTCCTCGGAGAGCGTGAGGACGTGCGGGTGGCGGACGCGGGCGCGGCCGAGGGCGAGACCCTTCGATGCCCCGACGCCGGCCAGCGCGCGCCGCATCAGCTCTCCTCGTCGAAGCGTCGGGCGAACAGGGCTTCCGCGGCGGCCATGGCCTCGGTTTCGTCCGGACCGTCGGTGCGCAGCGTCACCGTGCTGCCCTGTCCCGCCGCGAGCAGCAGCACGCCCATGATGGATTTCGCGTTCACCTCGCGGCCGCTACCGACCAGCGTGGCCTGCGCCTTGAAGCCGCCGAGCAGCTGGACGAGCTTGGCCGAGGCCCGCGCGTGCAGGCCGAGGCGGTTGATGACGGGGATCTGCCGTTCAAGCATCGTCGAGCACCACGCCGTTGCGGCCGCCATTGGCGGCGGTTCGCGCCAGGTCCTCGAGGCCCTGGTCGCCGTAATTCATCACCCGCAGCAGCATCGGCAGCGACAGCCCGGCCACGCGGCGGCAGGGCGAGGCGATCTGCGTGAGCTGGTGCGCCAGCCGGGCCGGCGAGGCGCCGTAGACGTCGGTCAGCAGCAGGGCGCCATCGTCGCCCATGACCTTCTTCAGCGCGGCGCTGGCGCGCGGCAGCTGCACGCCGAGGTCGGCGTCGAATTCGAGCTCGAACGCCCGCGCCTCCAGCGGCAGCTTGCCGAGCAGGCGTGACGCGGTTTCGAGCAGGGCGTTGCCGAGCCCGGGATGGGTGACGAGGAGGATGCCGACGGCCATGCGTCGAACCTTAGCAAACCCCCATGGCGCGTCGGCAAGCGACGGCGCCGCGGGCTCACTCGAGTTCGCGGTGGTACGTCAGGGCGTCGTCGCGCCCTTGGTCGCGGAAATGCGCGGCCAGGGTCTCGGCCAGGTAGACCGACCGATGCCGGCCGCCGGTGCAGCCGAAGGCGATCGTGAGGTAGCTGCGGGTTTCGGATTCGAAGCGCGGCAGCCAGCGCTCCACGAAGTCCCGCACCTCGGCCACGTACTCCTGCACTTCGGCGATGCCGGCGAAGTGCGCCTGGATCAGCGCGTCGCGGCCGGTCAGCGGCCGCAGGGCCGGGTCCCAGTGCGGGTTCGGCAGGCAGCGGGTGTCGAAGACGAAATCGGCGTCGACCGGCAGGCCGCGCTTGTAGGCGAAGCTCTCGAACAGCACGGTGAGGCCCGGCCGGCGTCCGGCTTCCAGCTCAGTGAGCACGAGCTTGCGCAGCTGGTGGACGTTGAGCGCCGTGGTGTCGAACACGTGGTCGGCCAAGGCGCGTACCGGGCGCAGCACCTGGCGCTCCAGGGCGATGGCGTCGGGCAGGGCCAGCCCGAGCTGGGACAGCGGATGGCGGCGGCGGGTGTCGGAGTAGCGCTTTACCAGCGTCGCGTCGGCCGCGTCGAAGAACACGAGGCGGTGCTGGTAGCCGCGCTCGCCGACCGCCGAGAGCCACTGCCCGATGCTGCCCAGGTCGGCGTGGTGGTTGCGCACGTCGATGCCGACCGCGAGCTTCTGGTGCGTCTCGCTGGCGCCGACGCTGTCGACGAAGCCGGGCAGCAGGTCGGCCGGCAGGTTGTCGACGCAGTAGTAGCCGAGGTCCTCGAGCGTGCGCAGGGCGACGGACTTGCCGGCCCCGGACAGCCCCGAGACGACGGTGAGTGAGCGGCTCATGGTGCGGCCTTGTCGAGCAGCGCGGAGTGGCGCGCGAGGAAGGCGGCCGCCGGGTCATCGCCCTTGGCGCGAAGGATGTGCAGGCGTGCGGCGGCTTCCGTCAGCACCGCGAGGTTGCGGCCTGCGGCCACCGGTAGATTGATCACCGGGACGTCGAGGCCGAACACCGGGCGCGCAGCGGTTTCGCCCGTGAGACGCGAGAGGCCTTCCACGTCCACCGCCTCGCCGGGACGCACGAGGTTGACGATCAGGCGCAGGTACTTGTTCCGCTTCACCGCGGTGTCGCCGAACATCTGGCGGATGTTCATGATGCCGAGGCCGCGCACTTCCAGCAGGTCCTGCAGCAGCTCGGGGCTGGTGCCATCGAGCACGTCCGGGGCGATCTGGGTGAACTCCGGGGCGTCGTCGGCGACGAGTCGGTGGCCGCGCGAGATCAGCTCGAGGGCGAGCTCGCTCTTGCCGAGGCCGGACTCGCCGGTGATCAGCACGCCGATCGAGTAGATCTCCATGAACACGCCGTGCAGCGTGATGCGCGGCGCCAGCGCACGCGCCAGCACGTATTGCAGTTGCGAGAGCAGTTCATGCCCGGCCTGCGGCGAGATCCACAGCGGCGTGCCGGTTTCCTCGGCGATGTCGCGCAGGTCGGTGGGGCAGCCCTGGTCGCGGGTGATCACCAGCGCGAGCGGGCGGAAGTCGACGATCTTCTGCAGGGTTTCCCAACGCTGGCGGGCGTCGAGCGAATCGAGCCACTGCAGCTCCTCGCGGCCGAGGATCTGCAGCTTGTTCGGGTGGATGACGTTGAGGTACCCCACCAACGACGGCCGCCGCGTGCGGTGTTCCTCGGCTTCGAGGGCGCGGTCGCCGCCGGCCTGGCCGGACAGCCAGCGCAGCCCGAGCCGGTCGCGGTGCTGTTCGAACAGTTCGCGGGCGCTGAGTCGGCGCGGCAGCATGCGGAGGCCGTCTCAGGCCGCCGCGGAGTGGCCGGGATGCCAGTCGGCGACCAGCCGGTAGAGCGCGTCGCTGTCGGTGGCCGCGCGAAGACGAGAACGGAAGCCCTCGTCGGCGAACATCTCGGCGAGCTGGGCGAGCAGCACGAGATGCTGCTGGGTGAAGTGTTCCGGCACCGCCAGCGCGAACAGCAGGTCGACCGGCTGGCCGTCACTGGCGCCGAAATCCACCGGTTCGGCGAGGCGGATGAAGGCCCCCGTCGCGACGGTCAGTGCCGGACTGCGGCCGTGCGGGATGGCGACGCCGTGGCCGAGCCCGGTGCTGCCGAGGCGTTCGCGCTGGCAGAGGCTGTCGAAGAGCGCGCGTTCGCGCTCGGCATTGCCTTCACCGAGCAGCTGGGCCAGCTGTTCGAGCAGGCGTTTCTTGGAAGAAACCTTGGCGCCCGCGAGCACGCGCGCGGGCGCCAGGAGGTCGAGGAGGTGCATGGGGATGGGGCTTGTGGGGCCGCGATGCCTTCAGCCGAAGCTGCCGGAGCGGACGGCGGATTCGCCGCGGTGGTGGTCGGTGATGCGCTCTTTTTCCTTGAGCACGATGCGGTCGAGCTTGTCGACCAGCAGGTCGATGGCGGCATACATGTCGGCGGCCTCGGCTTCGGCGTGCAGCGCCTTGCCGCGGGGGGTGAACGTGGCTTCGGCCTTGTGCTGGAGCTTGTCGACGGAAAGCAGGACGCGCACGTCGAGATGGTGGTCGAAATGGCGGGAGATCCGCTCGAGCTTCGCCGTGACGAAGTCCTTCAGGGCCGGGGTGATGTCGATCTGGTGGCCGCTCACTTCAAGGCGCATGGGCGCGTTCTCCTTGCTGGGACAAACAAACCTTCACTGGTAAACAGCATACGCCCCTCGGGGGAGGGGGCGAAGGGGACCCACGTCAAATTTCGATGTCAGCGTTGCCCGCGTTCGGAGGACGGCGGAATGCCCAGCCCTTCACGGTATTTCGCCACGGTGCGCCGCGCCACGGCGATGCCCTCGGCCTTCAGTGCGTCGGCAAGCGATTGATCCGAAAGCGGTTTCCCCGAGGGTTCGGCCTCGATCATCTTGCGGATCATGGCCTGCACGGCGGTGGACGAGGCGGCCCCACCATGCTCGGTGGCCAGTCCGGTGCTGAAGAAGAACTTGAACTCGAAGGTGCCGCGCGGCGTTCGCAGGTATTTGCGCGTCGTGGCGCGCGAGATCGTCGATTCGTGGAGATCGAGCTGCTCGGCGACGTCGCGCAGGGTGAGCGGCCGCATCGCTTCGAGGCCGTGGTCGAGGAAGGCGCTCTGCGTGCGGACGATGGCCTCGGCGACGCGCTGCAGGGTCTCGCCGCGGTTCTCCAGGGCCTTGATGAGCCAGCGCGCTTCCTGCAGCTGGCCGCGCAGGTAGGCGTCGTCGTCGCGGCTGCAGCGCCCGATCAGGCCCTGGTAGTGCGCGTTGAGTCGGAGCCCACCCCCGCCACGGGCCATGCGCACCCGCCAGACGCCGCGCTGCTTCAAGGCGATGGCATCCGGCTGCACGTATTCGGCTGGTGCACCGTCGAAGCGCGCGCCGGGTTTCGGGTCAAGCGACTTCACCAAGGCGATCGCTTCGAGCACATCGGCCGGATCCACACCGAGTTCGGCGGCCAGCCGGTCCGGACGTTGCCGGGCGATGGCGTCGAGGTGCCCGGCCACCAGCCGCTGCGCGAGGGCCAGGCCCGGCGTGTCCGTGGACAAGGCGGCCAGCTGCAGGCCGAGGCATTCGGCGAGGTCGCGCGCGCCGCAGCCGATCGGGTCGAATTGCTGCACGAGGCGCAGCAGGGCCCGCACGTCGTCCAGCGTGACCTCGAGCCCGTCGGGCAGGGCGGCGGGCAGGGCGTCGAGCGGCTCGCGCAGGTAACCGTCATCGCCCAGCGCATCGATCACGGCTTCGCCGATGGCCTCGTCGCGGGCGGAGTGCACGCTCATCCGCAGCTGCCAGCGCAGGTGCTCGTGCAGGCCCGGCGCGGCGCCGGCTTCCTCGCGTTCGCCGTCATCGTCATCGCGCTGGCGCGGGCCGGACTCCTCGTCGCCGAGCGTCCAGTCTTCGCCGCCGAGGTCGTCGTCGATCCCGGCAACGTCGTCGCCCGCCTCGGCGCCAGGGCCCTCCGCATCCCCTGGAGACTCGTCGCCGGAGCTGCCCTCCAGCGTCGCGGCGGCGGCGCCCTCCTCGTCGCCTGGTTCAGCGAGTTCGAGCAGGGGGTTCGATTCGACGGCGGCCTGCAGCTCGGCCTCGAGTTCGATCTGCGAAAGCTGCAGCAGGCGGATCGCCTGCCGGAGTTGGGGGGTGAGTGCCAGCGCCGTGCCGAGCTTGGCCTGCAGGGCGGGCTTCATCGCCGTTACATCGTGAAACTGGAGCCGAGGTAGACGCGGCGGACGTCGGGATTCATCAGCACGTCGTTCGGCGAGCCCTGCGCCAGCACCGTGCCGGCGTTGAGGATGTAGGCGCGGTCGCAGATGCCCAGCGTCTCGCGCACGTTGTGGTCGGTGATCAGCACGCCGATCCCGCGGTGCTTGAGGTGCCGGATGATTCCCTGGATCTCGCCGACGGAAATCGGGTCGACGCCCGCGAAGGGTTCGTCCAGCAGCATGTAGCGCGGGTTTGCGGCCAAGGCGCGGGCGATCTCGATGCGTCGCCGTTCGCCGCCCGAGAGACTTTCGCCCCGCTGCTCGGCGACATGGACGATGTGCAGTTCGTCGAGCAGGTGGCCGAGTTCGGCCTCGCGCTGTTGAGGGGATAGGTCTTCGCGCAGTTCGAGCGCGGCGCGCACGTTATCGGCGGCGGAGAGGCTGCGGAACACGCTGGCTTCTTGGGGCAGGTAGCCCACGCCGCGGCGCGCCCGCTGGTGCATGGCGAGGCTGCTGATGTCCTGGCCGTCGAGCAGGATCTGCCCGGCGTCGCTCGGTACGAGGCCAACGACCATGTAGAAGCAGGTGGTCTTGCCGGCGCCGTTGGGCCCGAGCAGGCCGACGACTTCGCCGGGATGCAGGTCGAAGCCGAAATCCTTGACGACTTCGCGCTTCTTGTAGCGTTTGGAGAGCGCGCGCGCCGACAGCATCAGTTGCCGGCCGGGCGGGCTTTGGGCTGGATCGTCATCTGCACCCGGTTGCCGTCGCCGCCGCTGTCGATGCTGCCGGTGTCGAGGTTGTAACGGATGGTCTCGGACTGCAGGTCGCCGCGCGCCTGCGCCACGCGGGCGCCGCCGGCCAACAGCATGATCTCGTCGTCGGGCGCGTAGGTGACGCGCGCCGCCTGCGCATCGACGACCTCGCCGCGGTCGTTCTCCTGACGGATCCGCACCGGGCTGCCCTCGAGGACGATGCGCTGCACGTCGCCGCCGCGGCGTTCGACCGTGGCCGTCGCGGCATTCACCTGCAACGTGCCCTGGGTGATCTCGACGTTGCCGCTCATGACGATGCTGTCGTCGTCGCCGAGGCCGCCGGTCTGGCGGTCGGAGCGCACGCCCATCGGCTGCTCGCGGTCGTTGTTGCGCGCCTCAAGGGCGGGGGACGTCAGCAGGGGCAGCAGGACGACCAGAAGGCTCGGAATAGAACGTCGCATCGACATCGGCGAGGAGCTCGTAGGTTTTGGCCTGCATGTCCACGTCGAGGCCGGTCGCCTGAAGTATAGAGCGGCCTTGGGTGACGGTCACCGCGGCGTCGGTGCGCACCCGCTCCGATTCAGTGAACACGCTCAGGTGGTCGGTGCTGAATCGCGCCTGGCGGCCGTCGCCCTCCTGGGGCGCAAGCATCTCCACGCCGCCTTCCAGCCGGACTTCGTCGTTGTCGGGGCCGATCCACGCGGTCGCCGAGCGGGCGTCCCAGCGTTGCCCGGGGGCTTCGCCCGGGAAGCCGAAGCGCGGCTCGGTCAGCGTCGTGATCTGGGCGTCCTGGTCGCGCTCGAGCAACGGCCCCACCACCGTGAAGCCCTCGCTGCCGTCCTTCCTCAGGGCCGTCATCTCGAAGCCTTCGAGCCGGTAATCGGCGCGGCTGTCGATGGTGGGCGGCGCCGGCGGTTCGCGCAGCCACCATAGCGCGGCGCCGGTGGCGGCCGCGCCGATCGCGAGCAGCACGCCCAGCCAGAGACGGCTCATCGCAGGAAGCCTGCCAGCACGGCCTCGGCCTTGCCCTGCGCGCCGAGGATCAGGTCGCAGAGCTCGCGGGCGGCGCCCTGGCCGCCACCGGCGCGGGTGCGCCAATGCACGCGTTCCTTCACCCAGGCGTGCGCGTTCGCGGGCGCGACGGCGAGGCCGGCGATGCCCATGGCGCCGAGGTCGACGAGGTCGTCGCCCATCATCGCGGCCTCGGTCGGGGTGTGGCCGTACTTCGCGCACAGCGATTCGAGCAGGGCGCGCTTGTCCTTGACGCCGATGTGCACCTCGGTCAGGCGCAACTCGCGCCCGCGCGCTTCCGCGACGGCGCTGTGGCGGGCCGTGACCAGCGCGACCCGCACGCCGTGCTCTTCGAGCAGGCGCAGGCCCATGCCGTCATGGATATCGAAGGCCTTGAGCTCGCGGCCTTCGGCGTCGAGCCACAGGCGGCCGTCGGTCAAAGTGCCGTCGACGTCGAAGCAGGCGAGGCGCACGCGCGCCGCGCGTTCGCGGATGTCGGCGGGATAGTCGGCGAGGTGGGCGTAGGCCATGGCTCAGACCACCCGCGCGTTGAGCAGGTCGATGAAGTTCAGCGCACCGACGACGCGCCGCTCGGCGTCGACGACCACCAGCGCATTGACCTTGTGCTCCTCCATCGCGTGGACGGCCGCACTGGCGAGCTCGTCCGGCGCGATGGTCTTGGGCGAGCGGCCCATCACCTTCGCCACCGCGTCACCGCGCACGTCCAGCGCCGGGTTGTCGAGCGCGCGACGCAGGTCGCCGTCGGTGAACACGCCGACGAGCCGGTCGTCCGCATCGACGACGGCGGTCATGCCGAGGCGGCCGCGGCTCATCACCACCAGCGCCTCGGCGATCGAAGCCTCCGCGGCGACGCGCGGCACGTCGTCGCCGGCGTGCATGACATCGCGGATGGTCAGCAGCAGGCGGCGGCCCAGTGCGCCGGCCGGGTGCGAGCGGGCGAAGTCCTCGGGGGTGAAGCCGCGGGCCTCGAGCACCGCCACCGCGAGCGCGTCGCCGAGCGCGAGTGAGGCCGTGGTGCTGGTGGTCGGGGCGAGGTTGTGCGGGCAGGCCTCGGAGGGCACCGAGACGTCGAGGTGCACGTCGGCCAGTTGGGCCATCGACGAGCCCGGGCGGCCGGTCATGGCGATCAGCGGCACGCCCATGCGCTTCAGCGCCGGGGCGATCATCAGGATCTCGTCGCTCTCACCGGAGTAGGACAGCGCCAGAACGACGTCCCGCTCGGTGACCATGCCGAGGTCGCCGTGGCTGGCCTCGCCCGGATGCATGAAGAAGGCCGGGGTGCCGGTGGAGGCGAGCGTGGCGGCGATCTTCCGGGCGATATGGCCCGACTTGCCCATGCCGGTGCACACGACGCGGCCGTGGCAGGCCAGCACCCGCGCGCAGGCCGCGCCGAAGGCGCCGTCGAGGCGGCTGGCCAAGGCCGAGAGGGCGGCGGCTTCCTCGCCGATCACGCGCCGGCCGGTGCGGGCGAAATCGGGCAATCCGGGGGCGGCGGCGGCCGCTGGAGCACTCATGGGAAGCCTTCGGGGAGTACAATGAGCCTCCTAGTTTACGGCAGGGCCTTCGGCCCTCTTCGCCTCCTCCATGAATGCAGATTTCGTGCGCCAGCTGATCGAAGCTGGCCTGCCCGGCGCCCGGGTCCACGTCGAGGGCGCCGACGGCGTGCACTTCGAAGCCACGGTCATCACGCCGGCCTTCGCCGGCAAGCTGCCCTTGGCCCGCCATCGCATGGTCTACGCGACGCTCGGCGAGCGCATGGGCGGCGAGATCCACGCCCTGGCCCTCCGCACCCTCACCCCTGACGAAGCCGACCGGAACTGACATGGCCAAGATCGTGATTGCCGGCGGCGAAGCGCTGAACGGCGAAGTGCAGATTTCCGGCGCCAAGAACGCCGTCCTCCCGATCCTCTGCGCCACCCTGCTGGCCGACAACGCCGTCGAGATCGGCAACGTGCCGCACCTGCACGACGTCACCACGACGATGGAGCTGCTCGGCGAGCTCGGCGTACAGCTGATCGTCGACGAGAAGCTCACCATCACGGCCGACCCGCGCCACGTCACCAGCACCATCGCACCCTACGAGCTGGTGAAGACGATGCGTGCCTCGATCCTCGTGCTCGGCCCGCTGCTGGCCCGCTTCGGCCATGCGCAGGTCGCGCTGCCGGGCGGCTGCGCCATCGGCTCGCGCCCGGTCGACCAGCACATCCGCGGCCTGCAGGCGCTGGGCGCCGAGGTGCTCGTCGAAGGCGGCTTCATCAAGGCCACGGCCAAGCGCCTGAAGGGCGCGCGCTTCGTGTTCGACATGGTCACCGTCACCGGCACCGAGAACGTGCTGATGGCCGCCACGCTCGCCGAGGGCACCACGGTGCTCGAGAACTGCGCGCAGGAGCCCGAGGTCGTCGACCTCGCGAACTGCCTGATCGCCATGGGTGCGCGGATCGAAGGCGCCGGCAGCAACAAGATCATCATCCACGGCGTCGACCGCCTGCACGGCGGGCACTACGACGTGCTGCCCGACCGCATCGAGACCGGCACCTTCCTCGTGGCCGGTGCGATGACCGGCGGCCGCGTGATGGCGAAGAAGACCCGCGCGGACATCATGGATTCGGTGCTGCAGAAGCTCGAAGAGGCCGGTGCGCACGTCAACACGGGCGATGACTTCATCGAGGTCGACATGCGCGGCAACCGTCCGAAGGCGGTCAGCCTCACCACCGCGCCGTACCCGGCCTTCCCGACGGACATGCAGGCGCAGTTCGCTGCGATGAACACCATCGCCGAGGGCGTGGGCGTGATCACGGAGACGATCTTCGAGAACCGCTTCATGCACTTGAACGAACTGACGCGCCTCGGCGCCGACGTCCGCATCGAGGGCAACACGGCGATCATCCGCGGCGTGCCGAAGATGACCGGGGCCCCGATCATGGCCACCGACCTGCGCGCCTCGGCCTCGCTGGTGCTGGCGGGCCTGGTCGCCGAAGGCGAAACCACGGTCGACCGCGTTTACCACATCGATCGCGGCTACGAGAACATCGAAGAGAAGCTCGGCGGCCTCGGCGCGCGCATCCGCCGCTTGCCGGGCTGATCGCGTGCAGCGCGTCGGCGAGGACATCCTCGCGGCCCTCGACGCCGCGGCCAACGCCCCGGTGCCGCCGCGCGTCGGCGAGGTGCTGGGTGCGGGCGGTGCCTCGGCCTTCGGTTTCACCCTCGTGGTGCTGTGCCTGCCCTTCTTGCAGCCGATCTCGCTCGGCCCCCTGGGCACCATCGGCGGTCTCGCGCTGGCCGGCATCGGTTGGCAGCTCGCCCGCGGCGATGCGCGCCCGTGGCTGCCCGAGTCACTCTCGCAGGCGCAGCTCGACGCCAACCAGTGGCGCCAGCTCGCCGCCGCTGCGCGCAAGGTGCTGGGCTGGGCGTCGAAACTCGTCCGTCCGCGCCTCGGGCATTGGACCGAAGGCCGTCGCGGCCATCGCATCGCCGGCTCCCTCGTGGTGGCCGCGGCGCTGCTGCTGGCGATCCCGGTGGGCGGCATCCCGCTGAATAACCTGCTGCCGGCCTTGGCCATCATCTGCGCCGCGCTGGCGCTGATGGCCGACGACGGCCTGATGTTCCTGTTCGCGCTGTTCTGGCTCGCCGTGACGGTTGGCTACTTCATCGTCCTCTACGAAGTGTTCGTCGCGATGGCGATGAAGGCCTGGGCGCTGTTCCACCTCTGGCCCACGGCGTGGTGGCTGGTCGAGGCCGGCTGGAAGGCCCTCTCGGCCTGATCGCCGGGCGCGGTCGACCGCGCCATTCGTTTCAGCCGCGCCGCAGCAGGCGCATCTCGACCGTCTCGCCGTCGTCCTCGCGCTGTTCGATGCGCAGCGGCAGGTGGCCGTCGTCGCGATCCAACCACAGCACGGTGGTGCGGCCGCTGGCGTCGTCGCGTCGCCGCTCGATGCGCAGGCCCTGCTCGGAGGCCTCGTCCATCGGCACCGCTTCGGCCTCGCCGATCCACCAGGTCTGCGCTTCCACCGCGTTGCGGCCGGCGACCTGCAGGGCCTGCGCGCCGCGTTTCCCGCCGGCGACGGACTGCATCAGCGCGACGGTGAGCAGCTGCCGATCAAGGATGCCGCGCACATAGGGAGCCTCATGACGCTCGTCGCGGTTGCGCAGGGTGATGCGGCCGGCAGCGGCATCGACGACGGCGCTGCGCTCGCGCGAGTTGAAGCTGGTCTTCTGCGCGTAGCGGTAGTCGAGCGTTTCCGGGCGGCCATCGACGTAGCGGAAGCGGCTCGATTCGTCGATGCGCACGCCCGCGATCTTCGCGAGCCCCTGCGTGCCGCGCGTTTCGCTGGTGAAGCGCCAGTCGTTGCCCTCGCGCGCGAGGCGCAGGGTGGCTTCGCCGAGCACGTCGCCGTTGCGGCGCACTTCATACGTCGCGCTGAACGGCGCGACGGGCGCGGCGATCGCCGGGAGGGCAGCGGCCAGAGTGAGCGCCAAGGCACCGCGGAGCAGGGTCGAACGCATCGGATCTTCCTTTCGGCGTGTCGTCGAGGGCGCCGCGCTCAGGGCGCGGCGTGCAGGCGGTCGTCGTCGCCGAGGCGCAGGGGTTCGCGCAACGGGGCGCCCTGCCAGCGGATGGCGTCGGCATCGAGCCGCAGCGCGCCGCTGGCGACGGCCGCGACGCTGGCGAGGAGCAGCGGATGCTCGCGAGCCAGCACGCGCGCGGCCAGCGTTTCCGCCGTGTCGCCGCCGTGCACCGGCACGCGCGCCTGCGCCAGCACCGGGCCGGCGTCGAGTTCCGGGATGACGATGTGCACGCTCGCGCCGTGCTCGGCATCGCCGGCCTCCAGCGCGCGCTGGTGCGTATGCAGGCCCGTGTGGCGCGGCAGCAGCGAGGGATGGATGTTGATCATGCGGTTCGGGAAACGGGCGATCGCGACGGCGCCGATGATGCGCATGTATCCCGCACAGACGATGAGGTCGGGCTGAACCGCGTCGATGGCGTCGAACATCGCCGCGTCGAAGGCGTCGCGCGTTTCGAATGCGTTCGGCTTCATCGCCCACGCGTGAACACCCGCTTCCCCCGCCAAGGCGATGGCGCCGCTCAGCGGCTTGTCGGAAAACACGCCGACCACGCCACCGTGGATGCACCCCCGGGCGCAGGCCGCCAGCAGGGCGCCGAGGTTGCTGCCCCGGCCCGAGGCCAGCACCGCGAGGCGCAGGCTCATGCGCGCTCGAACGCCTCGCGCACCCCGGGGCGGGTCAACACGACCAGCGTGAACACGCCGAGGACGGTGCCCAGCGGCATGTTCATGCACGTCAGCCCGGCGACGACGAGGCAGAACGTGTGGCTCCGCCGCTGCTTCAGCCGACGCCCGGCGACGGCCAGCAGGACCGCCAGTGTCATGCCGAGGGCGATCAGGACCGAGGCGATGGCGACGAAGATCCAGCCGAACATCTGCGGGTCCATCGGCGCCTGTCCGGGCTTTGCCGCTTGTTCGGGGAATGCGCCGCTCACCATCCACAGCCCCATCGCGAGATGCAGGACCGGGAACAGTGCAAAGAGCCCGGTGATGCCCGCGAGGACGTAATGGAAGATGGCCAGCAGATCGAGCTGGCGTCCGGTGTCGTCGGTGATCGGCGTAGTGGCCATCGGCGTCATGCTTGCCGCTCGGGCGGCCGTCCGGGGTGGTGGGTGGCGAGACGCCATGCCAGCACGGCCGCGCCCACCGCGGTCAGCAGGCACATCGCGAAGAGCGGCACGGCCGCCTGCAGCAGCAACCAGCCGAACTCGACATCGCGCTGCACGTGCTGGATGAAGGCGAAATCGTCTTTATGGACCAGTGGCCACAGGGCCATCGCCGCGGCCGAGGTCGCGACCGCCACGAGGGCGGACAGCGCGATGGCGATGCGGCGTGCCGTGCCCATGCCCCCGGGCCTCAGCCGATGCGCACGCGCTCGTGCACCGATTCGCCGGCGCTCTTCACCACGCGGCCGATCGGGCGCGGCGGCAGCACAGCGGCGGTGAGCGTCGCGGAGAGCGCAGCAATCGACGCCTCCGGCACCACCAGGACGAAGCCGATGCCGCAGTTGAAGGTGCGCCACATCTCGGCGTCGGCGATAGCGCCTTCGCGCTGCAGCCATTCGAACACCGGCGGCAGGATGATCGTCGAGGCGTCGATGTCGAGGCCGAGGCCGTCGGGGATGACGCGGATGATGTTCTCGGTGAGGCCGCCGCCGGTGATGTGCGCCATGCCGTGGATCGGCGAGTCGGCGCCCGGGAAGGCCTGCAGCAGCGACAGGATCGGCTTCACGTAAAGCTGCGTCGGCGCCATCAGCGCGTCGATCAGCGGCACGCCGCCGACCTGCACGTCGAGGCCGCCCTTGGCCGCGTCGAAGCCGGCGCGGGCCAGCACCTTGCGGATCAGCGAGTAGCCATTGCTGTGCGGGCCCGACGAGGGCAGGGCCAGCAGCACATCGCCTTCGCGTACGCGGCCGCCGTCGCGGAGTTCGCTCTTCTCCACCGCGGCCACGCAGAAACCGGCGAGGTCGTACTCGCCCGGCGCGTACATGTCGGGCATCTCGGCGGTCTCGCCACCGATCAGCGCGCAGCCCGAGAGCTCGCAGCCGCGGGCGATGCCGCCGATGACGGCCGCAGCGGTGTCGATGTGCAGCTTGCCGGTGGCGAAATAGTCGAGGAAGAACAGCGGCTCGGCGCCCTGCACCAGCACGTCGTTCACGCACATGGCCACGAGGTCGATGCCGATGGTGTCGTGGCGGTTCAGCTGCTGGGCCAGCTTCAGCTTGGTGCCCACGCCGTCGGTGCCGGAGACCAGCACCGGCTCGCGGTACTTGCCGGAGAGGTCGAACAAAGCGCCGAAGCCGCCCAGGCCGCCCATCACTTCGGGGCGGAAGCTGCGCTTCACCAGCGGCTTGATGCGTTCGACGAGGTCGTTGCCGGCGTCGATGTCGACCCCCGCGTCGCGGTAGGTCAGGGGCGTCGGGGTGCTCACGGGTGGCGGGCCTTCGGGCATCAAGCGAAGCGCGCAGTTTACCAGCCGGGGTCCGGCCGACGGTCGCCGGGGCCCCCTCGCGGCTGAACCGGCGGCGCCGCGGCCACTGCCGCGTTGGACGCTTCCGCGCGCCCTGCGGCACCATGGCGCGTCCCTCGGAGTCCACGATGCACGCGTTTTCCTCCCGATCCCTCCGCACCCTCGCGCTGTCCGGCCTGCTCCTCGGGGGCGCTTTGCCCTCGGCCCACGCGCAGGCGCCGGCCGCAGGCGGAGCGCCCGTCGCGAGCCCGGCGGCCCCGGCGGAACCCGCTGCGGCGCCCGCGCGGGAGCTCGAGTGGTACACCGCCGAAGTGCCGGTGACCTCGCAGGAGAGCCGCGAGCGCGACGCCGCACTCGGCCGCGCGCTGGCCCAAGTGCTGGTGCGGGTGAGCGGCCAGGTCGCGGCCCCGAACGATCCCGTGGCGCAGCGGGCGCTGCGCGTCGCCGAATCGATGGTGGTGGGCACCGAATACCGCGATGTCGAGGAATTGGCCGGCGGCGTGCCGGTGCAGCGCCAGGTGCTGGCGGCCAGCTTCGACCCCGAGGCCGTGGATGCGCTGGTGGTCGCGGCCGGCCTGCCGCTGTGGGCGGGCGAGCGGCCGAAGCCGATGCTGTGGCTGGCGGTCGACGATGGCGGCGGCGCCGGCCCGCGGCTTGTTTCGGCGCAACAGATCAACGTGGTGAAGCCGCTGGCGCAGCGTGGCTTGGAGCGCGGCCTGCGCTTCCTGCTGCCCGGCGGTACCGCCGTGGAGCAACCGGCCTCCGGCAGCATCTGGGCCCTCGATGCCGCCGCGGTCGGCGTGCTGTCCAGCCGCTACGGCGCCCGCGTGCAGTTGCTCGGCAAGGTGTCCCGCGCCGGCGCCGCGGGCTGGACCAGCGAATGGCTGCTGGCGGACGGCGCCGAGGAGCTGGCGCGCTGGAGCGTCACCGACCCCAGCCCGCAGCGCGCCATCGCCGCGGGTGCGGACCGCGCGGCCGACACCCTGGCGGCGCGGCAGGCGAAGCGCGTCGAGGCCGGCAAGGCCGAGGTGCTCGAGGCCGAGATCCTGGGCATCGACAGCCAGTCCGCGTGGCTCGATCTCGCCGCCTACCTGCAGTCGCTGCCGGTGCTGCGCGGCTTCGACGTGATCGAGGCCCAGCCCGACGCGATGCGTGTCCGCCTCGATCTCGCCGTCGACCGGACGCGCTTCGAGGCGATGCTCGCGGGTTCCGGCCATCTCGTTCCGGAAGCCACGGCGCCAGCCACGGATCCGACCCTGCCCACGCGGGTGCGCTACCGCGTGGCGCGCTGACCCGATGCCAAGGACCGCCCGATGACTGCCCCGCTGCTCTGGTTGCGCCCCTGGCTGTGGCTGGGCGGCTTCGTCGTGCTCGGCCTGCTGCTCTGGCTGCTGGGCCCCGTGTTGACGCCCTTCGCGGTCGCGGCCCTGTTGGCGTGGGTGGCCGACCCGCTGGTCTCTCGCATCGAGCAGCGCGGGCGCTCGCGCGGAACGGCGGTCACTCTCGTGTTCCTGATGATGAGCCTGCTGGTGGTGCTCATCGTGCTGCTGTTGGTGCCGATGCTGAAGACGCAGATCGAGCAAGCGGGCGAGTGGGGCCCGAAGCTCGGCGTGTGGATCACCGGAACGGCGATTCCCTGGGTGGAGGCCCGCTTCAGCGTGTCGATCGCCGCTTACGTCGATCCGGCGGAACTCGGCAACCTGCTGAAGGCGCACTGGCAACAGGCCGGCGGCGTCGCGGCGAACGTGATCGGGGGCCTGTCGAAATCTGGACTCGCTTTTCTCGCGCTGGTGGCCAACCTGCTGCTCATTCCGCTGGTGACGTTCTATTTCATGCGTGACTGGCGCGGCATGATCTCGGCCGTGCACGAGCTGATTCCGCGCCCGCTGGAGCCCACGGTGGTGCGTCTCGCGCGGGAGTCCGACGACGTGCTCGGCGGGTTCCTGCGCGGCCAGGTGAGCGTGATGATCGCGCTGGGCCTCATTTACGGCGTGGGCTTGAGCCTCATCGGTCTCGACCTCGGCTTCCTGATCGGGATGATCGCGGGCCTGCTCAGCTTCGTGCCCTACCTCGGCACGGCCATCGGGCTGGTGGCGGCGGTCATCGCCACCCTCGTCGAGCATGGCGATCTCTTCCACCTCGTCCTGGTGTGCGCGGTGTTCAGCGGCGGCCAACTCATCGAGGGCTTCGTGCTGACGCCCTGGCTGGTGGGCGACCGCATCGGCCTGCATCCGGTGGCGGTGATCTTCGCCATCATGGCCGGCGGCCAGCTGTTCGGTTTCCTCGGCATCCTGCTGGCGCTGCCGGCGGCGGCGGTGTTCATGGTGCTGCTGCGGTACGCGCATGAGCGCTACACGCAGAGCCTGCTGTACCGCGAGGACCGCGACGGCGACGGCGTTCTGGAAGGCGAGGCTGAAGGCCCGCCCGCCGACGAGGCCGGCGACACGCGTCCGGCATGAGCGCCCAGCTGCCGCTGGCGCTGCCGGTGGGGCCGGACCAGCGCTTTGAACTGTTCGTTGGCCACGACTGGGCCGTCGAGGTCCTGCGCGCGGCTTCACGGGGCGAGCCCAGCCCGGTGGTGTCGATCGATGCCGGCCTGTTCGTCGAAGGCGCCGAAGGGAGCGGCAAGAGCCATCTGCTGTTGGCCGCGTGTCGCGAGGCGCACGAGGCCGGACGTCGCGCACGCTACCTGCCGGTGCCGGCCTTCGCCGGTGCGCTGGGCACGATCCTCGAGGGCCTCGACGCGAACGACCTCGTGGCCCTCGACGGCATCGAGGCCGCCTCCGCTTCACGCGAGGACTGCGAAGCCCTGTTCCACCTGCACAACCGCCTTCGCGACGCCGGCCGAACGCTGGTGTATGCCTCGCGTCTTCCGGCCGCGGACCTGGCTTGGGCGCTGCCCGACCTGCGCTCGCGCCTCGGGCAGGGCCTGCGCGTCTCGCTCGACGTCCTCGATGACGACGGGCGCCGCGAGGCGCTGCGTCGCCGCGCCGCGCGCCGCGGCCTCGAACTCGACGACGCCGTGCTCGACTGGCTGTTCCGTCGCGTCGACCGCGACCTGAAATCGTTGACGGCGCTGCTCGATCGCCTCGACCGCGCAGCGATGGCCGCACAGCGCCGGCTGACGGTGCCCTTCGTGCGCCAAGCGCTCGATCTCGATTGACCATCCCGCGGCGCTCCGGCCGCGATGCAAGGGAGGCCCCATGAACGTCCTCGTCTTCCTCGGTTCGCGCCGGGCGTCGTCGCCGCCGAATCCGCCACGACTTGGCGAACGCGTCGCCCGCCATCTGGTCGGCGAAGCGTCGACGTCTCTCGACGTGCAACTGATCGATCCGCTGTCCCTGCCGATCGAACCGGTGTTCCGCCCGGTGTTCACGCGTCCGGCGGCCGAGGTGCCGCCCGCGATGGCCGAGCTGCACGCGCGCATCCGTGCCGCCGACGCCTACGTGATGGTGAGCCCGGAGTACAACCATTCGCCGAGCCCGGCACTCACCGACCTGCTGAACGCGTTCCCGAGCTCGGCCTTCGCCTTCAAGCCCAGCCTGATCGCGACGTACTCGTCCGGCCAGTGGGGCGGCACGCGGGCCGCGGTCGGTCTGCGCACGTTCCTCTCCGAACTGGGCTGCCTTCCGGTTTCGGCGATGCTGCATTACCCGCACGCGGATCGCGTGTTCGATGCGGAAGGCCGTCCCGCCGCCGGCGAGGATGCGGCTCGATGGTCCAGCTATGCCGCGCGGGGGCTATCGCAGCTGGCGTGGTGGGCGCAGGCCGCGGCGGCCCAGCGCAAAGCGGTCGATCCGTTTGCCGCGTCGCCGCCGTTCCGGCGCCGTCCCACGGAGCGCGACGCGCCGGCGGGTTGAACCTCAGCGCAGGGCGGCGTCGAGGGCCGCCAGCCGCTCGGGCGTGCCGACGTCGGTCCAGCGGCCGTCGTGGTGCTGGCCGGTGATCGCGCCGCGGGCGATGGCCGCATCGAACAGCGGGCGCAGCTTGAATCGCGGCGGCGTTTCGTTGGCGCCCGGCGCGTTCCCCACGATCGCCGGCCAGGCCTCGAGGAACTCGCGGCGGTAAAGGCCGATGCCGGAGAAGGTGAGCGCCTCGGCGTCGGCGGTCGCGAGCTGCAGACGCCCGTCGTCGCGGAGGGCGAAATCGCCGCGGCCGTGGTGCTCCGGGTTCTTCACCATCACCAGGTGCGCGAGGCCCGCCGGTTCACTCGGCAGGGTCGCGAAGTCGAAATCCGTCCACACGTCCGCGGCGATGGCGAGGAAGGGGGCCTCGCCCAGCAGCGGCAGGGCGTTGAGCATGCCGCCGCCGGTTTCCAGCGGTTCCGGGCCTTCGTACACGTAGTGCAGGCGCAGACCCCAGGTACCGCCGTCGCCCAGTGACGGTGCGAAGCGGTCGGCCAGCCAGCTGGTGTTGATCACCACCTCGCGCACCCCGAGCGCGGCGAGTTTTTCGAGGTGCCAGGCGATCAGCGGCTTGCCACCGGCAATCAGCAGGGGCTTCGGCGTGGTCTCGGTGAGCGGGCGCATGCGCTCGCCTTTGCCGGCGGCGAAGACGAGGGCGTGCGTCGGGCGGTCGGCCATGGGGATTGCGACTCAGCGCGACGGCAGCGCGCCGACCTGCGGCAGCACGCGCTCCTCGATCACCGCCTGCAGGGGCTGCAGCATCCGGTGCTTCGGGATCACGTCGAGCAGGTAGCGCACGAAGCGCGGCGCGTCGGCGAGGTACTTGGGTTTGCCATCGCGGTGGTTCAAGCGCGCGAAGATGCCGAGCACCTTCAGATGGCGCTGCACGCCGATCAGATCCACATCGCGGCGGAAGTCGGTGAGCCCCGGCACGGGAAGGCCAGCCGCCGTCGCGCGCTCGTGGTAGCGCGCCACGCCCCAGTCCACGAGCTCGGGCGGCCAGCCGTGGAAGGCGTCCTTGAACAGCGAGAGCACGTCGTAGCTGATCGGCCCGATCACGGCGTCCTGGAAGTCCAGCACGGCGAGTCCGCCGTCGCGAAGCGGCATCAGGTTGCGCGGCATGAAGTCGCGATGCACCAGCACGCTGGGCTGCGCGAGGATCGCGTCCATCAGCCGGCGGTAGACCAGCTCCAGAGGATCAGTGAGCGCGCAATCCAGCGCATGGCCGAGGTGCGTGCCCAGCAGCCAGTCGTCGAAGAGCTTCAGCTCGCGCGTCAGCAGGGCCTCGTCGTAGCGCGGGAAGCCCGTCGGCGCGGCGATCTTCTGCAGTGGCAGCAGCTGGTCGAGCGCGGCATCGAACCAGGTCGTGGCGTTCGCTTCGTCGATGACCTGCAGCAGGCTCTGTGTGCCGAGATCCTCCAGAAGCAAGAAGCCGGCGTCGACCTCGCGGGCCAGCACGCGCGGGACACGCACGCCGCCGTGTTCGAGCAGGTCGCGGATCTTGAGCCAGGGCCGCACATCTTCCTTGCCGGGCGGCGCGTCCATGACGATGCGCGTCGGCTCGCCACTGCTGCGCCAGTAGCTGCGGAAGCCGGCGTCCATCGAGGCGCGTTCCAGCGTGGCCGAGGCGTCACCCAGCGCTGCACGGGCGAAGGCGAGGCGGTCGTCGGCGCGTGCGGCGTCGTCGGCCACGACGGCCGTTCCGGTGTTCGTCATCGCGTCACTTGCCCTTCAGCGCCTTGACCAGCGCGAGCAGCGCCACCGCGCCGCCCACCGCGGCGGCGAAGCGCATCCAGCGCCCGCCGACGGTGATGTCGAAGGTGTCCAGCACCCACGAGGCGCAAATGGCACCAGCCATCCCAAGCAAGGTGGTGAGGATCAGGCCAAGCTTCTGCTTGCCCGGGAAGATCCAGCGCGCCAGCAGCCCAGCGACGAAGCCCAGCAGCAGGATCTGCACCCAGCCGTAGCCGAGGAAAGCGAGGTCCATCGAACGTTCTCCCTAGAGATCAGCAGCAGCCGTGGTCGCCGAATTCCGCGCCGCCCGCGGCCACGCCGACGCCCCGCGTCAGGCCCTTCTGCGAGGCCTCGTAGTGCTCGGCGATCACCTGCGCCACCGCCTGCGTTACTCGCTTGCCGGTGGGGATGTGCAGGAACTCGTTGGGGCCGTGCGCGTTGCTGTGCGGGCCGAGCACGCCGGTGATCATGAACTGCGCGCCGGGGAACTTCTCGCCGAGCATGCCCATGAACGGGATGGTGCCGCCTTCGCCCATGTACATGGCCGGCGCGCCGAAAGCGTGCCTCGACGCATGGTCGATGGCGTGCGACAGCCACGGGCTCATCGCCGGGGCGTTCCAGCCGGTGCTGCTCTTCTCCAGCTCGAAGCTCACCTTCGCGCCGTAGGGCGGGCTCTGGATGAGCGCGTCGCGCAGCGCGTGGCCGGCCGTCTTGCCGTCGGCCGTGGGCGGCAGGCGCATCGACAGCTTCACCGCGGTGAAGGGGCGCAGCACGTTGCCGGCGTTCGACAGCGAGGGCCAGCCCTCTTGGCCGGTGACCGAGAGCGCCGGGCGCCACGTGCGGTTGAGCACCAGCTCGGCGAGGTCGTCGAGCGCGGGCTGCATGCCCTTCACGAAGGGGAACTTGCTGTACACCTCGTCTCCGAGGACTGCGGCGGCCTTCTTCGCCTGCTCGATGCGCTCCGGAGGGATCGCAACGTGCAGGGCGTCCAGCGTGACGCGGCCGGTCTCGATGTCCTCGATGCGGGCCAGCAGCTGGCGCAGCACGCGGAACGACGAAGGCACGACGCCGCTGGCGTCGCCCGAGTGCACGCCTTCGTCCAGCACGTCGACGCGCAGGTTGCCGCCGGCGAGGCCACGCAGCGAGGTGGTGCACCAGAGCTGGTCGTAGTTGCCACAGCCGGAGTCGAGGCAGACCACCAGCGAAGGCTTGCCGATGCGCGCGGCGAGATGGTCGACGTAGAAGGGCAGGTCGTAGCTGCCGGATTCCTCGCAGGCTTCGATGAGGATCACCGCGCGGCAATGCGGCTTGCCCTGGTCCTGCAGGGCCTGAATCGCGGCCAGCGAACCGAACAGCGCGTAGCCGTCGTCGGCGCCGCCTCGGCCGAACAGTTTGTCGCCCTTGATCACCGGCACCCAGGGGCCGAGGTCCGGGTCCCAGCCGGTCATCTCCGGCTGCTTGTCGAGGTGGCCGTAGAGCAGGACCGTGTCGCCGTCCGCGCCGCCGCCGTCGGTGCCCGGGACCTCGATGAAGATCAGCGGCGTGCGGCCCTCGAGGCGCACGATCTCGACCGTCATTCCCTTCACCGGCTGCCGCTTCGCCCAGTTGGCGAGCAACTGCGTGGCGTCCTCCATGTAGCCGTGCTTCACCCAGTCGGCGTCGAACATCGGCGACTTGTTGGGGATGCGGATGTACTCGACGAGGCGCGGGACGATGTCGTCGTCCCACATCTGGCTGACGAAAGACTGGGTGCGGGCGTGGTCCATGGCAGGCTCCGTGGCGGCCGCGGCGGGCCGTCGTGAATGGCGTTGCGTGGATTGTAGTCGGCGGGCGGAGCGGGGGTAGGAAAATTCCTACAAGACGTCGCGCCGAACTCCTAGCCGACATCGGGCGCTCGGTCGATAACCTGACACCCGTCGGATCGCGATGCTGTCTCCACCGCGGCACGAACCCCGCCGCGGCCCCAAGGATGACGGACACGGAGCCCCCCAATGAACTTCCTCAGCAAGACTTTCGCCGCGCTGCTGTTGGCCCTCGCCTTCGCCGGCACGGCCCAGGCCAACGAGCGCATCAACATCAACACCGCCGACGCCGCCACGCTGGATCGCGTGATGGACGGCGTCGGCCCCGCGAAAGCCGCGGCCATCGTCGAGCACCGCCGCGTGCACGGCCCGTTCCGCTCGATCGACCAGCTCGTCAACGTGAAGGGCATCGGCCCGGCCACGCTCGAGCTGAATCGCGCGCGGATCATGGTGGGTGGTGCACCAGCCGCGGCGCCGGGGACGGCCCGCGCGGCAACGAGCGCCCCGCGCCCCACCGCACCAGCCCCCCGGGTGCGTTGAGGCACGGTCTCAAGGACGAGCGCGTCGCCCACGGAGAGGCGCAAGGATGAACCAGGAAGCGCTGCCCCGGACGGCGGCGTGACCGGCAAGGACGCTGCCCGGTGTCGCCCATGGAATGGGCGGCCGGGCCTTTTTCTTCCGCCCCTTCCCGCATGGCGAGGGGCGGGCCAGACTGTCGGGGACCTGTGTTCCGATGTCGGCCCCCGCATGATCGAACTGCTCCCCGCTACCACCCATCGTCGCGAGCGCTGGAAGAACGGCGGCGGCTGGACGCGCGAGATCCTGCGATTCCCGGCGGACGGCGCCTGGGACTGGCGGATCTCGGTGGCGGAAGTAGGCTGCGACGGTCCGTTTTCGCCCTTCCCCGGCTGCGAGCGCGAGATCGTCCTGATCTCGGGGCAGGGCATGGAACTGCACTTCGCCGATGGCGAGATGCATCGCCTGGTGCCGCCGCACGGTCGGCTGCGCTTCTCCGGTGAGCGGCCGCTGACGGCCCTGCTTGTGGATGGTCCGACGGTTGATTTCAACCTGATGTGGAAGCGCGACGCCATCGACGCGCAGCTGCTGCATCGTCCGATCGTCGGATCGATGCTGTTCTTCGGCGAACCCGACGTGACCTGGGTGCTTTACGTGCTGGCCGGGCAGGTGCGCACGCCGGCCGGCGTACTCGAGGTCGGCGATGCGGCACGCATCGCCATTCCCCCCGGCGAACGGCGGGTCATCGAAGGCGGTGGTGAGGTGCTGCTGGCGAAGCTGCAACCGGCGAACCCGGCGGCCCAAGGCTAGGCCCTGCGGTTTCAGCGCACCCCGTGCGCCCGGAGATGGGCGCTGTAGGCCATGTCGTCCTCGAGGATGTGCTCGGCCAACCAAGCGATCAGGAAGCGCATCACGTCCCGGGCCAGCGCGCTGTCGCCGCTGTCGAGACGTTCGCGGAAGGCGCGAAGCTGGGCTTCGAAGTGGCGATGGCCGTGCTCGTGGTCTTCGTGCTCGACCCAATGGTGCAAGGCGAACAGGCGTTCCTCATGGCGGAAATGCAGCCGGGTGTAGGACTCCAGGCCGGCGATCACCTCGGCCAACGCGGCGGCGGACTGGCCGCGTGCGATCGTCGCGCTCAGCTGGTTGATGTAGGCCAGCAGCACGCGATGCTGGGCATCGATGCTGTCGATGCCGACCGAGAGCAGCGGCGACCACGGGATGGGCTGGCCTTTGGCGGCCATTTCGGCGAGTGCAGGCCCCATCGAGGGCAGCAGGCTGTTGGTCTTGGACGACGGGAGCGGGGCGGCGGCGGACATGGCAGGGGCCAGAAATCGTGTCCCGCACAGGCTGGCATTCCCGCGTTCGGGTGATTTGACCGCGGTCAATCCGGCGGGGGGGTCAACGGTCGTCGCGGGTCCAGACGGCGCCGTCCTCGACCTTCACCGGGAACTTCACCAGCGGCAGGTAGGCCGGCGCGCACTGCGCCTCGCCGCTGCGCAGGTCGAAGGTCGCCGAGTGCAGCAGGCAGACCAGCACGCCCTGTTCGGCATCGAAGGGCCCCGCCGAAAGCTCGTAGTCCTCGTGGGTGCACTTGTCCTCGACGGCGTACAGCGTGCCGTCGAAGTTGATGACGAGGATCGGCGTATCGCCGTCCCAGACCACCCGCGTCTCGCCGGGCGCGAGTTCGTTCTCGGCGCAGACCTTCACCCAAGTCACAGGGCCTTCTCCAGCACCTCGAAGCGCAGGTCATCGCGCTTGGGGTGGCCGAAGCGCGCGTCGCCGTAGGGGAAGGGCTTCTTGATGCCGGTGCGGCGGTAGCCGCGGCGCTCGTACCAGGCGATCAGTTCGTCGCGGACGTCGATCACCGTCATACGCATCGCCGGCAGCTGCCAGTCCTCGCGGGCGACGCGTTCGCACTCGCGCAGCACGGCGTCGCCGAGGCCACCGCCTTGCCGGGTCGGATCGACGGCGAACATGCCGAAGTAGCCGGCGCCGGCGTCGTCGCAGACGTGGGCGCAGGCCACCAGGGCGCCGTCGCGCTCGGCGAGCACGACGCGGCTGCGGGGGCGGACGAGATCGTGCTCCAGCACCTCGGGGGCCACGCGCGGGCCGTCGAGCAGGTCGGCTTCGGTGGTCCAGCCGGCGCGGCTGGCGTCGCCGCGGTAGGCCGAGGTGACCAGCGCGATGATCGCGTCGCGGTCGGCGAGTGCGGCGGTGCGGAAGTACAGCGGTGCGGTCATGGCGTTGGCGTGTGGCGTTTGGCGTGGCGACGCGTTCAGAGCAGCAGCTGGCGCACTTTGTGGAGCGCGGCCACCAGCGCGTCGATCTCGGCTTCCGTGTTGTAGAACGCCAGCGAGGCGCGGCAGGTGGCGGAGACGCCGAACCAAGCCAACAGCGGGTGGGCGCAGTGCTGGCCGGAGCGCACGGCGATGCCTTCCAGATCGAGCAAGGTGGCGAGGTCGTGTGCGTGCGTGCCTTCGATGGCGAAGGAAATCACCGCGGCCTTCTCGCGGGCGGTGCCGAAAATGCGCAGGCCCGGCACGGTGGCGAGCGCTGCGTTCGCGTGGGCGAGCAAGTGCTGCTCGCGGGCCTCGATCGCGGCCATGCCGACGCCGTCCAGCCACGCCGCCGCCGCGCCCAGCCCGATGTGGCCGGCGATGTTGGGCGTGCCGGCTTCGAAGCGCATCGGCGGATCGTTGAACACCGTCCCTTCGAAGCGGACTTCCTTGATCATCTCGCCGCCGCCGAGGAAGGGCGGCATCTGCGCCAGCAGTTCGCGCCGGCCCCATAGGCCGCCGGTGCCGGTCGGGCCGCACATCTTGTGGCCGGTGAAGGCATAGAAGTCACAGCCCAGCGCCGCGATATCCACCGGGCGGTGCGGCACGGCCTGCGAGCCGTCGACGACCGTCACGATGCCGCGCTTGGCGGCCTCGCGGCAGATCTCGCGCACGGGATTCACCGTGCCGAGCACGTTGGACACGTGCGCGAAGGCGAGCAGCTTCACCTCGGGGGTGAGCAGGCGCCACAAGCCGTCGAGGTCGAGTTCGCCTTCGGGAGTGAGCTCGGCGACCTTGATCGTCGCGCCGGTGCGTTCGGCCACGAGCTGCCACGGCACGATGTTGGCGTGGTGCTCCATGCGCGTCAGCACGATGGCGTCGCCGGGCTTCAGCCGCGGCAGCGCCCACGAGTAGGCGGCGAGGTTCAGTGCGAAGGTCGTGCCGCTGCACAGCACCAGCTCGTCGCGGCGCACGTTGAGGAAGCGCGCCAGCGTGCTGCGCGCGCCTTCGTAGGCTTCGGTCGCCTCGCTGCCCAAGGCATGGACGGCCCGGCTGACGTTGGCGTTGTGGTGCGCGGTGAATTCGTTCACCGCATCGATGACCGCCTGCGGCTTCTGCCCGGTGTTGGCCGAGTCGAGATAGACCAGCGGCTTGCCATGGACCGTGCGTTCGAGCACCGGGAACTGCGCGCGGATGGCCGCCCAGTCGATGGCGGTCGTGGCCTCCCGCGGCGTGGGAGCGGGCGTGCTCATTCGCGGGCCGCTGCGGCGGAAGCGAGGCGGGCGTCGAGCGTGGCGGCCAGCGCGGCTTCCAGCGGCTCGTTCGCCAGCACGGCCAGTGGCTCGCGCAGGAAGGCGGCGGTCAGCATCGCCGTGGCCTCGGCCAGCGGCACGCCGCGGGAGCGCAGGTAGAACAGGGCGGTGTCGTCGAGGCGGCCCACGGTCGCGCCGTGCGCGGCCTGCACGTCGTCGGCGTGGATGACGAGCACCGGCTGGGTGTCGATCTCGGCGCCGTCGTCGAGCAGCAGGTTCTTGTTGGAGAGCGTGGCGTTGCTGCCATCCGCGCCTTCGGCGATCAGGATGCCGCCGTGGAACACCGCTCGGCCGCGTTGCGCGCCGAGGCCGCGCCAGGTGAGCTCGCAGCGTGTGTCGCGGGCGCGGTGCTCGATGCCGAGGCGGGTGTCGATGTGGCGGCGGCCGTCGGCCAGCAGCACGCCGTTCGCATCGAGCTGCGCGCCCTCGCCGGCGAGAACGACGTCGAGCTCGTGGCGCGACAGCGCGCCGCCGAGTTCGAGGTCGAGCCGACGGTAGTGCGCGTTCGCGCCGAGCATGGCTTGCGTGCGCTGGATCAGAGTCGCGCCATCCGATTCCTGCTGCACCCGGGCCTGCGTGAGCGCGGCGCCTTCGCCCAGTTCGACCTGCAGCACGGTGTTCAACAGGTGGCGATGCGCGCCAGCGCGGAGGTGGTGCTTGGCGACAGTGAGCGTCGCACCGGCGCCAAGCACGATGCGATGGCGCAGATGGAGGGCGCGATCCGCGCCGTCCTCCACGCCGATGACAACGAGGTGCAGCGGCGTGGCCACGCGAACGCCGGGCTCGACCTCGAGCACGAAGCCCTCGTCGGCGAGGGCACCGTTCCACTGCTGGAACGCGGCGTCGGTGGCCGCAGTGTCGGTGGTGAGCCAGCCCGCGGCCTCGGTCGGCGCGTCGCGCAGCACTTCGGACAGCAGGCGCACGCGCAGGCCTTCGGCCAGGCCATGCAGGTCGGAGAGGGCCGGGGCGTATCGGCCGTTGGCGATGACGAGGCGCGGCGCCGGAATGTCGGCGACCACCTTCAAATCGACATCGACGCGGGCCGCGGGGGGCTCGAAACGGCGCGCGGCGAGCGCGCGCAGCGCGGTGTACCTCCAGCGTTCCTGGCGCGTGGTCGGGACGCCGTGCGCGAGGGCGGCCTTGCGGGCAAGCGCGCGCGCCGGTGCAAGCGACGGGGTCGCTTCGGCCAGCGCGGCGGCCTGCGCGTCCAGCGCCTCGACCAGCGGGCTGGTCGCGGCCGTGCTCATGCCGAGGCTCCCGGCGCGATGCGGTCCTTCACCCAGCTGTAGCCGTGCTGTTCGAGTTCGAGCGCGAGCTCGGGGCCGCCGCTCTCGACGATGCGGCCGTCGGCCAGCACGTGCACCACGTCCGGCTTGATGTAGTCGAGCAGCCGCTGGTAGTGCGTGACCACGAGGAAGCTGCGCTCCGGCGAACGCATCAGGTTCACGCCTTCGGCCACCAGCTTCAGTGCGTCGATGTCGAGGCCCGAATCGGTCTCGTCGAGGATGGCCAGCGTCGGCTCCAGCACGGCGAGCTGGAAGATCTCGTTGCGTTTCTTCTCGCCGCCGGAGAAGCCGACGTTGACGGCGCGGTTCAGCAGCTCGTCCTTGATGTGCAGCACCGAGAGCTTCTGGCGCACCAGCTTCAGGAAGCCCATCGAGTCGATCTCGGGCTCGCCGCGGTACTTGCGCTGCGCGTTGAGCGCGGCGCGCAGGAAATAGGTGTTGTTCACGCCCGGGATCTCGACCGGGTACTGGAAGGCAAGGAACACGCCTTCGGCGGCGCGCTCCTCCGGCTCCAGCGCCAGCAGGTCCTTGCCCTGGTAGGTGACCGAGCCTTGGGTGACCTCGTAGCCCTCGCGGCCGGCGAGGATGTTGCCGAGCGTGCTCTTGCCGGCCCCGTTCGGGCCCATGATGGCGTGCACCTGGCCGGGCGCGACCTCGAGGCTCAGGCCCTTGAGGATTTCTCGGCCGCCGATGCGGACGTGGAGGTTGTCGATCTTGAGCATCGGATCAGTCCAGATAGGGCTTCAGGTCGGCCGGGATGGGCATGGGCCGGAGCGGGTTGACGTTGGCGCCGCCGGTATTCCCCGCGGGCACCCAGATGACGGTCTTGAGCAGGGCGGCGAGGCTGCGCACGACTTGGCCGCGGACTTCGCGCGCGTCGGCGCGCTTCCAGCCGTTGCGCAACATGCGGAGATGCGCCCTGGTGTGCGCCAGCGTGTGGCGCTGCCCGAGAATGTGGGCACGCTCGAGGTGATGGAAGGCCGTCTTCCAGGCCCCAGCAGCTTCGAGCGCGTCCGCTTCGGCGAGCTCGCGACGGTAGGCCTCGCGGAGGGCGGGCGCCATGTTCATCCCACCGCCCCTTCCAGGCTGACTTCCAGCAGCTTCTTGGCTTCCACGGCGAACTCCATAGGCAGCTCCTTGAAGACCTGCTTGCAGAAGCCGTCGACGATCAGGCTCACCGCGTCCTCCTCGCCGATGCCGCGGGCGCGGCAGTAGAACAGCTGGTCGTCGCTGATCTTCGAGGTGGTGGCCTCGTGCTCGACAGTGGCGCTGGCGTTCTTCACCTCGATGTACGGGAAGGTGTGCGCGCCGCAGCGCTTGCCGATCAGCAGCGAGTCGCACTGCGTGTAGTTGCGGGCGTTCGCAGCCGTCTTCTCGACTTTCACCAGGCCGCGGTAGGTGTTCTGGCCGCGACCGGCGCTGATGCCCTTGGAGACGATGGTGCTCTTGGTGTTCTTGCCGATGTGCACCATCTTGGTGCCGGTGTCGGCCTGCTGGCGGTGGTGGGTGAGCGCGACCGAGTAGAACTCGCCCACCGAGTCGTCGCCGAGCAGCACGCAGCTCGGGTACTTCCAGGTGATGGCCGAGCCGGTTTCCACCTGCGTCCAGCTGATCTTCGAGCGTGCGCCGCGGCATTCGCCGCGCTTGGTCACGAAGTTGTAGATGCCGCCCACGCCGTTCTCGTCGCCGGGGTACCAGTTCTGCACCGTCGAGTATTTGATCTCGGCGTCGTCCAGCGCCACCAGCTCGACCACGGCCGCGTGCAGCTGGTTCTCGTCGCGCATCGGCGCGGTGCAGCCTTCGAGGTAGGAGACGTAGGCCTTCTCCTCGCAGATGATCAGCGTGCGCTCGAACTGGCCAGTGTGGCCGGCATTGATGCGGAAGTAGGTGCTGAGCTCCATCGGGCAGCGGGTGTTCTTCGGGATGAACACGAAGCTGCCGTCGGAGAACACGGCCGAGTTCAGCGCGGCGAAGTAGTTGTCGCCGACCGGCACGACCGAGCCGAGGTACTGCTTCACCAGCTCGGGATACTCGTGCATCGCCTCGCTGATCGAGCAGAAGATCACGCCGGCCTTCTTCAGCTCGTCCTTGTACGTGGTGCCGACCGAGACCGAATCGAACACGGCATCGACGGCGATGCCGGCCAGGCGCGCGCGCTCATGCAGGGGCACGCCGAGCTTGTCGTAGGCCTCCAGCAGCTTCGGGTCGATCTCGTCCAGCGATTTCGGCGCGTTCTTCGGCGCAGCGAAATACGAGATGGCCTGGTAGTCGATCGGCGCGATGTTGAGTTTCGCCCACTCTGGCGGCGTCATCGTCAGCCAATGGCGGTAGGCCTTGAGGCGCCACTCGGTCATCCATTCCGGCTCGTTCTTCTTCGCCGAGATGGCGCGGACGACGTCCTCGCCCAGGCCGGCGGCGAAGGATTCCGTCTCGATGTCGGTGATGAAACCGGCGTCGTAGCGGCGGTTGAGGGCTTCCTCGACGCCGGCCTCGAGCGGGGTGCCGGAGGGCAGGAGGGTCTCGACGGTGGGTGTGGTCATGGTGGCTCTCCTCGGGGCGCGCTCAGGTCGACGGGACCAGGGCGGCCGGGATGGCTTTGGGGTTCTTCGGAACGGGGGCCAGCGCGGGCGCCAGCATGTCGGCCAGGGTGGTGCGGTTCAGTGCGTCGAGCAGCACGTCGTTGATGCGCTGCCAGCCCGCCCGGATACCGCAATGGGCCTCGATGCCGCAGTCGCCGTCGTGGACGCTGCAGGCGGTCATGCCCAGCGGGCCCTCCAGGGCCTCGACGATGTCGGCCAAGCGGATGTGCGCCGCCGGCCGTGCCAGCCGGTAGCCGCCGGCCGCGCCGCGGAAACTCTCGACCAGCCCGGCCTGCGCCAGCAGCTTCAGCACCTTGGCGACCGTGGCGGCCTCCACCCGCGAGCGCTCCGCCAGCTCGGCGGCGCTGTGCACGCGCTCGGCCTGCTCGGCGAGCACCGTGAGCACCACGGTGGCGTAGTCGGTGAGTTTGGTGACGCGGAGCATCGGGGCGGTCGCTCGCAGGGGCTGGCGGAAGGGCTGGCCGGAGCCCGGGCGGCCCCGGGCTGAATCAGGACCGGAATTGTACGGATTGACCCCGGCCCGCTCAATCGGCGGGGTGTGAAGGGAGCCACCAGCCGTGTGGCCGGGCCCGGTTCCGGAGACAATGAGCGCCAGCAGGCGGGGCATACCGACACGCCTTCGATCAGCGCTGACGCGCCTTCTCTTTGCGCAATCGCGCTTCACGGCCTACACCATGACCCAAACGCTTCACTCCTCGCCCGTTGACGAGGCTGCTTCCTTCCCTGATCGCGCCCGCACGGCCATTGAGCTGCTCGAGGCCGTTCGCGACGACCGCGCGCTTCTGGAGGCTTTGCCCGAGGCCGAGCGTGTTCGCCTGCTGCAGGCGGTGGCCTTGGTGCATCACCCGGAGCCGCGCGAACGCCGCAAGAAAAACAAGGAAGCGTTGCGGGAAGCCGCTCGCGAGAAGGCACGGAAGACCGAAGCTCTGCTCGATCAAACCGGCATCCGCACCTTGCGCAGCAAGCCGGTATTCACCACGCCGAACTACTTTCCGCCGCATCCTGCCGGCCAGCACGATCCGCGCAACAAGGCGGCCGAGCCGGTCTTGTTGGGCGAATCACCCGAGCTTCTGCACTGCTATGTGTGCAAGCAGAAGTACACGCTGGTGCATCACTTCTACGATCAACTTTGCCCGCCCTGCGCGGAGCTGAATTTCTTCAAGCGCACCGAGACCACGGATCTCCGTGGGCGCGTGGCGCTGCTCACCGGCGGTCGAGTGAAGATTGGCTACCAGGCCGGATTGAAGCTGCTTCGTGCCGGTGCCGACCTGATCGTGACCACGCGCTTCCCGCGGGATTCTGCGCAGCGCTACGCGCAGGAGCCGGATTTTGCGGAGTGGGGCCATCGGCTTGAAGTGTTCGGCCTCGACCTTCGCCACACGCCCAGCGTGGAAGCGTTCTGTGCCGAGTTGGTCGCGACCCGGCCGCGGCTCGATTTCATCATCAACAATGCCTGCCAGACGGTGCGCCGACCGCCAGCGTTCTATGCCCACATGATGGCCGGCGAAACGAAAGCCCTGCACGAGTTGCCGGAGCACATCCGCAAGCTGGTGGGCGGCTACGAAGGCTTGCGCGCGGCGGATCTGCTGCCGGGCGGCAGTCAGGCTCTGGTGGATGGCCCGAACTTGGCGACGCAGGCGGGCATTGCGCGTGCGGCCGAGCTTTCGCAGGTTCCGCTGCTGGCCGACGAGCTCCTGGGGCAGGCGCACCTGTTTCCGGAAGGCCGGGTCGACAAAGACCTGCAGCAGGTGGATTTGCGCGGCCGGAACTCGTGGCGTTTGCAGATGGATGAAGTGCCGGCCGTGGAACTGCTCGAAACACAGCTGGTCAACGCGGTTGCGCCGTTCATCATCAATGCGCGCCTGAAGACCCTGATGCTGCGCACGCCGGAGCGCGACAAGCACATCGTGAATGTGTCGGCGGTGGAGGGGCAGTTCTATCGCAACTTCAAGACCACCAAGCATCCGCATACGAACATGGCGAAGGCGGCGCTGAACATGATGACGCGCACGTCCGCCGCCGATTACCACGGTGACGGCATCCATATGAATGCGGTCGACACCGGATGGGTGACCGACGAGGACCCGATTGAAATCGCGGCACGCAAGACCATCGAAGAGCGCTTCCATCCGCCGCTCGACATCGTGGACGGCGCGGCGCGCATCGTGGATCCCATCATCGGCGGCATCAATAGCGGCCAGCACGTGTGGGGCCAGTTCTTGAAGGATTACGCCCCCACCGATTGGTGATCCTCTGGCGCCACTCGCCCAAGTGACACCCGTCACCCACAAGTCCTGACGGCCGTGGATGGGGCGCGGGTCGTGGCACGGGGAGACTGTCCCTACGCCCCCACGGTGGGGGCGGTGAGAGGAGAGCAGCCGTGGAATCGCGTGACCTGACCCGCATCGCCCTGATCGCCGCCGGCGCCTATGTGATCGGCCGGACCATCAAGGCCGCCAAGGGCTTCGGCTGGGCCAGCTTCGACTTCGCCTGGGTGGCGTACTGGACCGGCGGCTTCGGCTGGATGCGCCATGTCTTCTTCTGAGCGCAGCCTCGAAATCCAGCGCGCCGAGTTCGCGGCCGCGCGTGGGCTGGCCATGCCGCTGGCCGGCACGATCGCCTGGGCTGCCGTGGGCGTGGCCGGCCTGTTCCTCCCGGAGTCGACGATGCTGCTGGTGTTGGTGATCGCCACCGGGATGATCGCCTACCTCGGCATGGGCCTCTCCAAGCTCACCGGCGAGGATTTCCTCGACCGTTCGAAGCCGAAGAACGTGTTCCAGAACCTGTTCTTCGTCGGCATGGCGCAGGCGCTGCTGGCCTACGCCATCGCCATTCCCTTCGGCATCGTCGAGCCCAGCGCGATGCCGCTCGGCGTCGCCGTGCTCAGTGTGTCGATGTGGATGGTGTACAGCTGGATCATCGGCCACTGGATCGGCTACGCCCACGCGGTGGCCCGTGTCGTGGCCGTGCTGGGGCTGCACTACGCGCTACCGGACCATCGCTATGTGGCGATTCCTGCCGCCGTCGTCGTGCTCTATCTCGCGGTGATCGTGGTGCAGGAGCGGCGCTGGCGGATGAACCGCGGCGCGCGCCCCGTGGCCGCCTGAGGCAGCGCCTCAGCCGATCGCGCCACCGAGCAGGTGGCCGATCGCGAAGGTAAGGGCGCCCGCGCCGCCGCCGATGGCCAGCATCCGGAGGCCGCCGCCGAAAGCGTTGCGGCCGGAGAACAGGCTCATGGCCGCACCGGTGGCGAACAGGCCGGCGGCCGAGAGCCCACCACCGATGTAGGCCGCCGTCGGCAGTTCGGCGCCGAACAGGAAGGGCAGCAGGGGCAGGGTGGCGCCGACAGCGAAGGCGAGGAAGGACGAAATCGCTGCACCCCAGGGGGAGCCGAGGTCGTCGGGGTTCAGGCCCAGCTCCTCGCGCGCCAGCACGTCAAGCGCGTGCTCGGGGTTCGCGACCAGCTGGTCGGCCATGCGTCGCGCGTCCGCGGGATCGATGCCGCGGGCGGCGTAGATCAAAGCCAGCTCCTCGGCCTCCGCTTCCGGATACTCGGCGAGCTCCTCGCGTTCGAGGCCGATCTGGTATTCGAACAGTTCGCGCTGCGAGCGCACGGACACGTACTCGCCGGCTGCCATCGACAGCGCGCCGGCGAGCAGGCCGGCGACGCCGGCGGCCAGCACGGTCGCATCGCCGGAACCGGCACCCACCATGCCGAGGATCAGGCTGGCGTTGGAAACCAGGCCGTCGTTGATGCCGAACACGGCGGCCCGCAAGGAGCCGCCACCCGGCCCGCGATGGCGGTGGCCGATGTCTTCCACGCGGGTGTGCGTCGCATGGCCGGCCGGTGCGGCGTCGTAGGCCGAGAGCCCACGCACCTTCAGGGCGCGAAGCAGGGGTAGCAGCCGACGCGGTGGCACGCGACGCAGGAGGGCGGCGGCCAGCTTGGCCCGGGGTGTCGGGGCGAATGTGGGCAAGGCGGGCGCCAGCGCCGCCCAGCGCTGGGCCTGCTGCTCGGCCGTTCCGGCCAGGCGCTCGAACAACGCGGCCATGCGCGCATCGCGCTCGGCGAGGGCGATGCGCCGGTAGAGCCAAGCCGACTGCATCTCCTCGTGCCAACTCTCGACGGCGGACATGGGCTGTTCCTGCGCTCTGGACACGGCCAGAATAGGCCTCTTTCCGCCACGCGCCTTGACCCATGCCAAAGAAAATCGAACGCCGCCAGTCGTCCATCCACGGCAACGGCGTGTTCGCCACCGAGGCCATCGCCAAGGGCGAGCGCGTGGTGCGCTACAAGGGCGAAGTGCGCGCCCATGCCGACGTCGATGCCGATTACGCCGGCCACGACGAGACCGGCCACACGTTCCTTTTCAGCCTCAACGACGAGTTCGTGATCGACGCGAACATCGACGGCAACATCGCGCGCTGGATCAACCACAGCTGCGCGCCGAACTGCGAGGCCGTGCAGGAAGAGAACGCCAAGGGCAAGAAGCACAAGGACAAGGTCTTCATCCACGCCCTGCGCGACATCGCTGCGGGCGAGGAGCTGAGCTACAACTACGGCATCGTGCTCGACGAGCCCTACACCCCGGCGTTGAAGAAGCTCTGGGAATGCCGCTGCGGCTCGGCCAAGTGCACCGGCACCATGCTGCAGCCCAAGGACGAGCCGAAGCCGAAGAAATCGCGCAAGAAGGTCGAGCCGTCGAAGCCGGCACCGGCCAGGCGCTCGAAGAAGGCCGCGGCTGCGAAGTGAATCGCCGCTGACCCTGCCCCGGGGCAGGGTGACTTCCGGGTGACGCGTGCGCCCGATCGACGGTTCAGGCTGGCGGCCGTTGCTCGCCCCGAGGCCGCCATGCGTCCAGTGTTCCCTCCCTCGCCGACGCGCCTCGGACTCGCCCTGCTCGCCGCCCTGTCCGCGCAGGGCCTCGCTGCAAGGACGGCGATCACGCTCGACGGCCGCATCGATTCCGCCGAGTGGGCGGACGCCCGGCACATCACCGATTTCCGCGGGGTGCAGCCGCTCACCCGCGAGCCGGCGTCGCTGGGCACCGAGGCTTGGGTGAAATCGACCCCCGACGGCCTCGCCATCGCCTTCCGCAACCACCAGCCCGCCGGCGTGCCTCGGCTCGCGCCGCGCGGCGGCCGTGACAACGTGCCGCCGGCGGACCGCGTCAACGTCTACGTCGATTTCGACGGCGACGGCCGCAGCGGCTACAACTTCGTGGTGACGATGGCCGGCGACATCGGCGACACCACGATCGCCAACGAGAACCAGTTCAACGACGACTGGGACGGCGATTGGCAGCAGGCCACCTCGGAGGACGCCGAGGGCTGGTCGGCCGAGGTGCTGATCCCGTGGCACGTCGCGCCGATGGCGCAGGCGAAGGACGGCCAACGCACGATCGGCCTCTCGCTGGACCGCGTCATCGGCCACAGCAATGCGCGCTATGGCTGGCCAACGGTGAGCTGGAACGAGCCGCGCTTCCTGTCGGTGCTGGAGAAGATCGAGGTGCCCGCCTTCGAGCAGTCGCTGCTCGCCGTCACCCCCTACGTCTCGGGCCTGCAGGACCAGGTGGACGGCCGCTTCCGCAGCGCCGCCGGTGCCGACCTGTTCTGGAAGCCGAACGGTCGCTTCCAGCTCTCGGCCACGCTCAATCCCGATTTCGGCCAGGTCGAGAGCGACGAACTGGTGGTGAACTTCGGCGCGACCGAGGTGTTCTTCAACGACAAGCGGCCGTTCTTCACCGAGAACCAGGCCTACTTCGACGTCGGCTTCGGCGGCCTGAACAACGCCAACCGGCTGCTCTACACCCGTCGCGTCGGCGCTGGCGCCGACGATGGCCGCGGTGCCGGCGACGTGACCGGCGCGGTGAAGCTCAACGGCAGTGCCGGGCGCATCGGCTACGGCCTGTTCGCGGCGACCGAGGACGGCCCGGCGGGGCGCGATTTCGTCGCGGCGCGCGCCAGCACGGCCGGCGAGGGCTGGACGAGCGGCGCGATGCTGACCGAAGTGAAGCGCCCCTTCCTCGACCGCGTGGCGCGTGTTGCGTCCTTCGACCAGGTCTGGACGCCGCATGACGGCCTGACCGTGCGCGGCGGGCTCGCGGCCTCCGACATCGAGGATCCCACCCGCGGCGGCCGCGACAGCGGCGGCCAGCTGCGCATCGACCACGAACTCGGGCAGGGCTGGCGCCAGCAGCTTTATGCGCTGCACCTCGGCAAGAACCTGCAGCTCAACGATTTCGGCTTCCTCGAGCGCAACAACTTCAACTACGTGCGCTACGAGGTCGCGAAGCGCGAGGCCGATCTTCCCGAGGACAGCCGGTTCGCCTCGCACCAGACGCGCTACGCCGCCTCCAGCCGCTACAACGATCGCGGCCTGCGCCTCTTCAACACGGTGGCCATCAACCAGTACAGCGAGTACCGCGACGGCGGCAACCGGCTGTGGGACGTATTCGTGACCGGCCCGCTCAACGACGACCTCGTCCTGCGCGGCAACGGCCACGTGCGTTTGCCCCGGCGCGTCGGGATCTTCGCGGAGCGCTACTGGGCGCGTGCGCCCGAGGGACGCTTCGAGCACTACGGCAAGCTGCGCAGCGTCAACGAGGGCTTCGACGGCGGCAGCAGGCGGCTTGTCGAACTTCTCGGCGAAACGACGTACCACGCCAACGAGCGCCTGCGCTTCACGGCCAGCCTGCAGCTCATCGAGAACCCGGACTGGGTGATCTGGCGCGGTGGCAACGCGTTGGGTCAGTTTGCCGGTCAGCAGGCTTTCCTCTCGGCCGGCACCACCTGGCAGATCGATGCGAAGCAGGAACTGCGCGTGCGCCTCGAGGCCATCGGCCTCGATGCCGAGGCCCGTGCGCTGTGGCGCGTGGCCCCGGGCGGCGTCGCAAGCCGCACCGCCGAGCCGCTCGATGATTTCGCGCTGCGCAACTTGGGCTTCCAGGTGCGCTACCGCTACCAGATCGCGCCGCTTTCCGACCTCTACATCGCCTACGTGCGCGGCGGTTCGCTGTTCCAGGAATCGCAGGACGGTTTCAGCCTCGGCGACGAGTTCGGCAACGCCTTCAACCTGTGCGACTCGGAACAGCTACTCGTCAAGCTGAGTTATCGCTTCACGATCTGAGGCGGCGTCAGCGCCGGCCTTGCCGATTCGGTGGCACGAGCCACCACAGCGCCAGCGACAACGCGGCCCAGCCGAGGTAGACCGGGATCAGCACCGCCAGCGGCACGTCGACATAGAGTGCCTCGGCGAGCAGGGTTTCGATGAAGCCCCCACCGCTGCCGTGCTGGCCGGCGCCGCGGCGCAGCTCGGCCTCCCAGACGGTGAGGAAACACAGGTCGCCGAGCGCGGCCTGCAGGGCGACCACCGCCATGCCGCCAAGGTGCAGCAGGCGCAGCCCGCGATGCCGCACCCAGCGCCAGTCGCGCCACGCGCCGGCGAGGATCGCCGGCGGCATCACGACATTGAAGGCGACGATCGCCAGGTGCAGCGCAAGGATCGCGTCGGCCAGCGCGAGCGCCGTGGTCGGCGGCAGGGTGGCGATTCCGAGCCCGCCCACCGTTCAATCCTTGACGACCCGGCCCGCGGCCATGACGAAGCGGATGCGGTCGCGCTGAAGCGCGCCAAGATCCTCCATCGGGTTGCCCCCGACGCCGATGATGTCCGCGGCAAATCCCGGCGCAAGGCGCCCCACCTCGTTTTCGAGGCCCAGCAGCTCGGCCGCGGTGCGCGTGGCCGAGACGACGACCTCCTTCGAGCTCATGCCGCCGTACTGCACCATGAGGGGCATCTCCTCGGCATTGCGGCCGTGCTCGGAGACGCCGGAATCCGTGCCGTAGGCGATGGGCAGGCCGGCCTGGCGAGCAGCGGCGATGTTCTTGCCGGTGGCTTCGAGGCGAACGCGGATCTTCGCCGCGACGACGGCCGTGTAGAGGCCCTTCGGCAGGTTCTCGCGATAGGCGATGGTCGGCGACAAAGTCGGCACAAGGTAGGTGCCGCTGGCCTTCATCGCGCGGATGCCAGCCTCGTCCACGTAGGTGCCGTGCTCGATGGAATCGACGCCCGCGCGCGCCGCGGCAGCCACGCCCTCGGCGCCATGCGCGTGCGAGGCCACCTTCAGGCCCAGCTGGTGCGCGGTATCGACGATCGCCTTCATCTCGGTATCGGTGAAGTGCTGGCCGAGCCCGCGGTTCTGCTGCGAGAGCACGCCACCGGTGGCCGCGAACTTGATGACGTCGGCCCCGGCGCGCGACAGGGTGCGCACCACTTCGGCGCACTGCTCGGGGCCGGTGCAGGTGTTGCCGCCGTCCATCGCCCGCGTCACTTCGGGGCGGAAGCCCGTGAGGTCGCCGTGGCCGCCGATGATCGAGACCATGCGGCCGGCGGAAAGAACGCGCGGGCCCGGCACGTCACCGTCGCGGATGGCGTCGCGCAGGGCGTAACCGGCGCCGCCAGGCGCGCCGAGGTCGCGCACCGTGGTGAAGCCGGCCTGCACGGTGCGCAGCGCATTGCGCACGCCCGTGATCGCCGCGCGTTCGTCGGTTTCGACGACGGCTTGCCAGAAGGGCTCGGCCGGGTTGCCGGTGAGGTGCACGTGGCTGTCGATCAAGCCGGGCATCAGCAGGGTGTTGGCATCGAACGACTGTTTGTGGGCCACGCGTGCATCCAGACCGTCCGGCAGCGTCGTGGGCAGGCCCTCGATCACGCGGACGATCCGATCGCCCTCGATCACGATCGTCGCCGGCGCGATCCGGCCGTCGACCGGGTCCAGCAGGACGCGCTGGCTCTGGAGCACCCGCAGCGTGGGCGCGTTCGGCCCGGATTCCGTTGGAGTGGCCGGCGTCTGTGCAGCGATGCCGTTCGATAGAACCATCGCCAGGGCCGCAGCGATCGGCAGGACGTTGCGGGCGCGAGGGCGCAGCGGGACGGTTCGCATCGGGTCGGTTCCAGTCGGAGGTCGACGCCGAGCATACTGGCGTCTCCACCTCATGGATGAAGGCGATGCTGATCCTGCCGATGCACCATCGCGTCGAGGCCCGCCACCTCCCGTGGATGAGCCTGCTGATCGCCCTGGTCTGCGTGTTCATCCACCTCGGTCCCCAGCAGCGCGACGCAGAGCGGCTCGCCCGCGCGCAGGCGCAGTACGCGGACGCCGGGCTCGCGGCCCTCGAGGCGCCGCTCTACGACGCCTATGCCGATGCGCATCCGGAGGCTCTGGTGAATGCCGTCGACGGGGACGGCGACCGGGAAGCGGAGGGGTGGTTGATGCAGGCCGACCGTGGCTTCCGTGCGGCCCTGCTGGCGGGCGAGGGTTTCGACGATGTGGCGGCGCATGCCGAGTGGATGCAGCGTTCGGCCCCCTTCCGCCAGACCATGGCGACCCTGTTCGATGCGCGTTTCGCGATTCCCTCCGACGCCCCCACCACGTGGCAGGCGCTCACCAGCAGCTTCTTGCATGGCGATCTGGGTCACCTGTTCGGCAACCTGCTGTTCCTGCTGGTCCTCGGCCTGCTGGTTGAGCGTGCGCTGGGCCCCGGTCTTTACCTCGGCCTTTACCTGCTGTCCAGCATCGGTGCCGCCTGGACATGGGCGCTGGCCTACGTTGGCCCGCCGACCTACTCGCTGGGTGCGTCGGGCGGCATCGCCGGCCTGATGGGGGCGCTGTGCGTGCTCTGGGGCATGCGGCGGATCCGGTTCTTCTACTGGTTCTTCGTTGTCTTCGACTATGTGCGTGCACCGGCTCTTTGGCTGCTACCGGCATGGTTGGGCTGGGAGCTGTTCCAGTGGGCCACCGACGAAGGCGGCAACGTCGCCTACCAGGCTCATGCAGGGGGCATCGTGGCCGGTGCCCTGCTGGCGCTCGGCATCAAGGCGCTGCGCTGGGACCGCCCGGACTCCTACGACGACCCGGTCGACGATCGTTTCGACCCTGCCGTGGCACTGGGCGACGCCCAGGCGGCGCTTGGCCGTCTCGATTTCGCCGGTGTCGAACGTGCGTTGGCGCCTCTCTTCGCCCAGATGCCAGTGCCCGTTGACGCCCGAGTGCTTGCCCTGCGCGCGGCGCAAATGCGCTCTGCCCCCGACGGTGCCGCGCGGGGCGGCCGCGTCGCCGCCGCCGAACAGGCTTCCGCCCTTCTGCGGGAATCGCGGGCGGCGGATCGAACGAAGGCGCTCGATGCGCTGGCCGCGTGGCGTCACGCCGGCGGGCGATGGCGCCCGCAGGACGCCCTCGCGCATGCCCGCCTGCTGATCGGGGCAGGTCGCGTCGGCGAGGCAGCCGCGGTGCTGGCCGACGCCGCGGCAAGCGAAGAGGGCCGCGGGCCCCTGCCGGAGGGCTGGGCGGCGGACTGGTTGCGGCTCGGGTTCGACCTTCGACGCGACGGCGACGAGGCCGCCGCCCGGGTGATGTTCGCCGCGCTGTCGGCGGCCCTGCCCGGGACGCCGGAAGCCGCGAAGGCCAGCGCGCAACCGACGCCCTGAGGGGGGGGGGCTAGAGCCCGAGCGCCGCCCGCTGCGCCCCCAGCCGACGGCGCAGTTCGTCGTCGGCGGTCAGCGATTCAGCGTCGGACAGCCACTGTTTCGCCCGGCCAGGGTCTTCGCCGCGGCGCAGCGTCAGGTCGCTGGCCTGCAGTGCCCAATGCGGCAGCCGCACGTGGCGCGGGTGCGCGTCGATCAGTCCCTTCAGCATGGCCAGCGCGAGATCGGTTTGGCCGCCGTGCAGGGCCGTCTGCGCCAAGCGCTCGGCGTCCTCCAGTTCGAACGGGGAGAAGGTTGGGTCGAGCTGCAGGCTTTCCCGGATCAGTGCGAGTGCCTTGCGATCCTGTTTGGCGACAATCAGGGCCTGCAGCATCAGCTTGGCGTGGTCGAGCAGTGCCTTGCGGTCGCCCTTCAGCTTCAGCGCGCGCCGGTACAGCTCGTGCACAGGCAGGTCGACGGCACGGTCGCGGATCTCGTCGCGCAGGTGCGACAGCGCCACGTCGACTTCGCCCGATGCGATCAGGGCCTCCACACGGGCCAACAGCTCGCTGTCACGGGTCTTCGGCAGCTCGCCCGGGGTCAGCGGCCCTTCCGGCGTGAAGTTGAGCGTCTCGTGGTACTGCCAAACCAGGTAGCCCATCAGGTGGAACGTGGCGAAGAGCGCCCAGAGCGAGAACAGGGTGCCGGTGGCGTTGGCGAGAAGGCCGGGAAGCGCGCGGGCCAACAGTGCATCGGCGTTCGCCGCACTGTATTGGATGACCAGCGAAAGGCCGACGACAGCGAGGTAGGGCCAGCCGATGCGCGAGGCGATTCGCCACAGGTAATCGGGGTTCAGCGCGACGCGCAGGCTTTCGCTGATGGCGAGGCCGATTGTTGCGGCGGGCAGGAGGACGCCCATCATCAACAGGGCGAGCAGCCCCACGAGCGGGCCGAGGAGAAGGCCGAGCAGGAGCGGAACAAGCAGCGCCGTCAGCTGGAGCAACACGTAGCGGATGACCGTGCCATTGCCAATGTCGAAGTTGACGACGGGGGCGTCCATCCGGCCGTTGGCTGTCGCCAGCAGCATCTCGAAGGCCTGTTTCAGCGCGCCCAGCCAAAGCAGGCCGGCGAGCAGCCAGCCGATGAACGGCGCGAGGGAAGCGAACGTGATGAGGAATGTGAAGACGAGCAGAGAGGCGAGCGTCACACCTTTCAGCGGGTAGAGCGCGAAGGCAGGCAGACGGTTCCAGAACGGAACGATGCGATCAGACATGGGGGGCTTCAGGGGGGGGGCGAAACGGCAAGTCTAGGCAGCCCGCGCCATGGCCCCTCCGGTCGGGACGGTCAATGTGTGTGAATCGTGAATTCAGCTGCGTGCCCGATTCAGTCCTCCTCGGCCCGCGGCTTCCAGCAGGCGGCCAGCTTCGCCTGCAGTGGCGCCGGCGCAGGCTCGTAATGGCTGAACTCGATGTCGTAGCGCCCACGGCCGGCCGTCAGCGACTTCAATTCCGCGGGAAAGCCGTCGAGCTCGGCCATCGGAAGATGCGCGCGGATCATCATTTCGCCGCCGCGTCCGCCGTCGCTGCCGTGGATGCGCGCGCGCTTCGAGGAGAGCGCACCGGTGAGGTCGCCCATGGCCTGTTCCGGGGCGGTCACGGTGAGTTCGACGATGGGCTCCAGTAACTGCGGTCCGGCCTGTGCGACGGCATGAAGGAAGGCCTTGCGCCCCGCACTGACGAAGGCGACCTCCTTGCTGTCGACGCTGTGGTGCTTGCCGTCGTGGACCACCACACGCAGGTCCTGCAGCGGGAAGCCGGCCACCACGCCCTGCGCCAGCGCCTGCCGCACGCCTTTCTCGACGGCGGGAATGAATTGGCCCGGGATCGTGCCGCCCTTCACCGCGTTGACGAACTCGAAGCCCATCCCGCGCTCCAGCGGCTCGACGCGCAGCGCCACCTCGCCGAACTGGCCGGCACCGCCGGTCTGCTTCTTGTGCCGGTGGTGGCCTTCGGCGCTGCGGCTGATGGTCTCGCGGAAGGCGACCCGCGGCGGCCGCGTCACCACGTCGACCTGGAAGCGCTCCTTCAACCGCTGCAGCTCGATCTTCAGGTGCAGGTCGGAGAGCCCGCGGATCACCGTCTCGTGGGTGTCATGCGCATGCTCGACGTGGAAGCACGGGTCCTCCTCGGCCAGCTTGGCCAAAGCGATGGCCAGCTTCTGCTCTTGTCCGCGGGTGGCGGCCTCGATGGCGAGGCCGAACATCGGCTTCGGGAAGGGCAGGGCGGCGAGGTGGATCTCGTCCTCGTCGTGTGAATCGTGCAGCACGGCGTCGAAATGCAGCTCGTCTAGCTTGGCGACGGCCGCGATGTCGCCCGGGATCGCCTCATGGACCTCCTGACGCTCCGCCCCGTGCAGCTTGAACAAATGCCCGATGCGCACCGGCTTGCGGCCGTCGTCGACGAAGAGCTGGGCGTCGCGCTTCAGCGTGCCCTGGAATACACGGAACACCGCGAGTTTCCCGGCGAAGGGGTCGTGCAGGATCTGGAACACGTCGGCGATGACATGGGCCGTCGGCTCGGGCGTCGCCAGCAACGGCGCCGCCGCCTCGCCGTGACCGCGCACGAAGGGCGGCGGATTCGCTTCGCCCGGATGCGGGAACAGCTGCTCGGCCAGCGCGAGGAATTCGCCCACGCCCGCACCGCTGCGCGCCGAAGTGAAGCACACCGGGATCAGGTGCCCTTCGCGCAGGCACTGCTCGAAGGCGTCGTGCAGCTCCTGCCCGGAGAGGCCCTCCTCGCCGTCCTCGAGGTAGTGGCCCATCACCGTCTCGTTGATCTCCACCACCTGGTCGACCATCCGCTGGTGCCAATCGGCCACCGGCCCGAAGTCCGAGTCGCCCTCGCGCTGCCGGAAGCAATCGACCACACGCCTGCCGCCGTCGGCCGGCAGGTTGATCGGCAGGCATTCGGTGCCGAAGGCCTCGCGCAACTCGTCGAGCAGCCTTCGTAGGTCGGCGCCTTCCGCATCGATCTTGTTCACCACCAGCACGCGGCAGAGGTTGCGCGACTGCGCGTAATCCATCATGCGCCGCGTGCCGTAGTCCACGCCCTGCGCCGCTGAGACGACGATGCAGGCCGTTTCGACGGCGGCCAGTGCGGTGAGTGCCGGGCCGCGGAAATCCGCCATGCCGGGCGTATCGAGCAGGTTCAGGTGCAGGCCGTCGTGGTCGGCATGGCTGATGGCCAGCCCCATCGAGTGGCCGCGCTGCTTCTCGATCGGATCGAAATCGCTCACCGTCGTGCCGCGTTCGAGGCTGCCTGCCGAGGCGATGCGCCCGGCGCGGGCGAGGACGGCCTCGAAGAGCGTGGTTTTCCCGCTGCCCGGAGGCCCGATGAAGGCGAGGTTGCGGATCTGCGCGGTGCTGTACCCCATGAGCCGGCTCCTGCGAAGGAAAGCGACGGGAAAAGCGAAGCGCGGCGCGGCGGTCGAGCCGTGCGCGGAGACCCACCTTCCGCCCGCCGAAGGGCAGCGTCAAGCAAGGCGTTTGCGGCAGGGCGGGCGTAGACTCCGGGGCTTGTCACCACCCCGAGGAATGCCGCCATGGCCACGCTGCCCCGCACCGCCACCGCCTTCTGGGAAGGCGCCCTCAAGACCGGACGCGGCGGCATCAGCACGCCGCAGAGCGGCGTGTTCGCCGACCAGCGCTTCGGCTTCGGCACGCGCTTCGGCGACGAGAAGGGAACGAATCCCGAAGAGCTCATTGCCGCCGCGCACGCCGGCTGCTACTCGATGGCGCTCGGCTTCATGTTGGAAACCGCCGGGCACGTCGTCACGCGCATCGACACCGAAGCGAAGCTCGCGCTGTCGGTCGGCGAAGCCAGCGGTCCGGCCATCACCGGGATCGCGCTGACGGTGCGCGCCACCGTGCCCGGCCTCGACGCGGCGACCTTCGCCGAGTTCGCCAACAACGCCAAGGCCAACTGCGTGGTGTCGAAGGCGCTATCCGTGCCGATCACCCTGGACGCCGCGCTGCGTTGAGCCCGCGCGCGCTGTTCCTGCACGGCGCCGGTGCCTGGGGCGGCCAATGGGCGATTTGGCGACGCCTGTTCGAAGCCGAGGGCTGGCAAGTTGATGCGCCGGATTTCGAGCCGGCCGCCGGAGGCCTCGCGGCGACGCGACTTGACGATTACGTGGCGCAGGCGGTCGATGCGGTGGAGGCGGCGCCCGTCGATGTCCTGGTGGGTGCCAGCCTCGGTGGACTGTTGGCCGTCGCGGCAATGGCGCGCGTGGCGACGGTATCGCGACCTCGAGCCCTCGTCCTCGTGAATCCCTTGCCGCCCTCGCCCTGGGCTGCCGCCGTTCCGTCCGTCGACGCGTTCGGCGATGTTGTCCCTTGGCGATCGCAGGGCCGGTTCGCCAGCACGCAACGCGCCCTGCCCGAGGCGGGCTTCGCCGAACAGCAGCAGGCGTTCCGGCATTGGCGCGACGAGAGTGCGGCGGTGCTGCGTGAAGCGCACGCCGGCCTGCTGCTGCCTGATGCCGGTGTCCCCACGCTGGTCATCGCCAGCGACACCGATGACGACGTCCCGCCCGCGGCGTCGACCGCTTACGCGAACGCCATCGGCGCCAGCCTGTGCCGCGTGCCCGGCGGGCACGTCGCGCCGGTGATGGGGGCCTCCGCGGTGCGGTCTGCGCAGGCCGCCCTGGCCTGGCTGGCGCCTGTGCTGTCGCTGCCTTGAACGCCGGCTTTCGGCCCGCTGAACGCGCCGTCGCCTTGCCGTCCGATTAAGCCTGCGTTGACCCGCGCGGCCCGAGTCTCTCCTTGCGCCGCACTCCCGCGGCCCGGAGAGACTCGATGATCCGCCGCACCGCCCTCGTAGCCGCCCTTGCCCTCGTCGCCGGCACCGCTTCGGCGCAGTACTACGACAGCCGCTACGACTCGGGTTATCGCGGCGACAACGGCCCGCGCTGGGACACCGCGCGCGTGGTGAACGTCGATCCGATCCTCGCCCCGGGCGAGCCCAGCTACCGCCAGCAGTGCTGGCAGGAGCCGGTGCGCTACGTCAGCCGCGAGCGCGGCTACGGCTACGACGATCGCCGCTACGCGCGCCAGGGCGGCCCGGGCTCGGCCACCAACACCGTGCTGGGCGGCATCGTCGGCGCGGCCATCGGCCGCCAGTTCGGCGACGGCGACGGCCGCCGTGCGGCGACCGTGGCCGGTGCGCTGCTGGGTGGTGCCATCGCCAATGACCGCAGCCGCCAGCGCTACGACGACGGCTACGGCCGCAGCTACGAGCGCGAGACCGTGCGCTACGAGCAGCGCTGCCAGACGGTGTCGGACGGCCGCAGCGAGGACCGCGTGGTCGGCTACCGCGTCGCCTACGACTACAACGGCCACGTCTACACGACGGAAACGCCCTACCACCCCGGCGATTCGATCCGCGTCCGCGTGGACGTGGTGCCGGAGACCTGAGCTACCAGCGCAGCGTTCCGGCGACCACCGTCTGCGTGGCACCACCCACCCAGATGCGTCCGCCCTCGCGGACCAGCGACAAGCGCGCGTCGCGGCCCACTTCGCGGCCTTGGCTGACGACGTAGCGGTCGCCGAGCTCGCGGGCTTGCCCGGTGGCATGCAGGTAGCCGGCTAGCGCGGCGTTCGCCGCGCCCGAGGCCGGATCCTCGTAGTGGCCGTGGAAGGGCATCAGCGCGCGCACCACGAGGCCGTAGTCGGCGCCGTGGCAGCGCGCGAACACCGCGAGGCCCATCGCCTCGTGCGGAGCGGCCAATGCGGCGATGCCCTTGAAGTCCGGCGTCCAGCCGCGCACCGCGGCTTCGTCCACGAGCTCGGCGGCCCACCAGCGCCGGCCGCTGTCGATCAGCGCGGCGCCGGCCGTTGAGAGCCGCTCACCGAGCAGCGCCCGCAGGCCCGCATCCTCGCCGTCGCGGCGCGCCAGCACCTGCGTGGCCGGCGCCTGGACGAACAGGGCCTGCGTCGGCCCATCGCCTTCCACGCGCAGCGGCAAGAGGCCGGCACCGCATTCCTGCACCAGCAGGCGCGTGCCGTCGGCGGCCTCACGCGGCGTGGCGAGGCCTGCGGCCAGCACCGCATGCGCGGTGCCGACGCTGGGGTGGCCGGCGAAGGCCAATTCGCGGCGCGGGGTGAAGATGCGCACCCGGTAGCTGGCCTCAGGCGTCGTCGGCGGCAGCACGAAGGTGGTTTCGATCACGTTCGTCCACGCGGCGATGCGCTGCATGGCTTCGGTGTCGAGGCCCTCGGCGTCGAGGACGACCGCCAGTGGATTGCCGGCGCCGGCGTGCGGCGCGAACACGTCGAGGTGCATGAAGCGGCGCGTCACCACGTCAGCGTGCCCTCGATGACGGTCTGCGTCAGGCCGCCGATCCAAACCTCGCCGGCCGCGTCGACCTCGATCTCGACCACGCCATCGCGGCCCACTTCGCGGCCCTGCGAGCTGCGGAAGCGCGTTGCCGGCAGGGCGTTGTTCGAATGCAGCCAGGCCGCGATCGCGGCGTTGGCGCTGCCGGTGACCGGGTCTTCCGGAATGCCGTCGGCGGGAACGAAGGCGCGAACCACAAGGGCATAGCCCGGGCCCGCGCAGCGCGCGAACACCGCGACACCCACGCTGTCGTCCGCGCGATTGGCCGCTGCCATCGCCTCGAGGTCCGGCGCGAGGCCACGCACGGTCGTTTCGTCGGCCAGTTCGATGCACCACCAGCGCGGGCCGTTGTCGACGAGGGTGGGACGCACCGCGCCCAGCGGCGCGCCGAGGAGGCTGGCCAGCACGGCGCGGGCATCCGCTGCGCGTTCAACACCGTGAGGTGCGCGCACGTGGATCATGCGCGCCGCACCCTCGCCGCTGATGCGCAGCGGCAGCAGGCCGGCCGCGCATTCCTGCACCAGCGCGCCGAGGCCGTTCGTGGACCTCGGTGTCGCGATGCCGCGTTCGAGGACGGCATGTGCCGTGCCCACGCTGGGATGCCCGGCGAAGGGCAGTTCCTGCCGCGGCGTGAAGATGCGCAGGCGGTAGTCGGCACCCGTTTGGGTGGCTGGGAGCACGAAGGTGGTTTCGGAAAGGTTGAGCCACGCGGCGAGGGCCTGCATGGCGGCGGTGTCGAGATCGTCCGCGCCGAAGACCACGCCCAGGGGGTTGCCCTGGCCCGCGGCGGCGGCGAAGACATCGAGCTGCATGAAGTCGCGAGTCGTCATGCGCACAGTGTCCCTGCTGCCCGCGCATCGCCACAAGACGCGCAGCGGATCGACCACCGCCCCTCGGCGTCCGCGGCGGGGCCACGGTATCCTTGCGCTGCCGCCTCTCGAGGCGGCATTCCTTTTTCCCCAAACCCCAGAACCCACGGCCCTGTGAGGTGCCTACCCCGATGAGCGTCCCCCGATGAGCAGCCCTGTCCCCGCGTTCGCCAATGACTGGATCGTCCTGAAGTTCGGGGGCACCAGCGTGTCGAAAAAATCGCGCTGGGACACGATCGGGAAACTCATGCGCCGCCGCGCGGATGAGGACGGCGCGCGCGTGCTGGTGGTGGTTTCCGCCCTCTCGGGCGTGACGAATGCGCTGCAGGCCATGATCGATGGGCATCAGGACATGCCGGGCCTTCATGCCCAGGCCGAGGCCCTCGTCGAGCGTCATGCCGTTCTCGCGGCGGAACTCGGCATCGACGTCGAAGCCGTGCTCGGTGCCCGCTTCGCGGCGCTGCGCGCCTTGGCCGCTGACACGCGGGCCGCTTCGGCCGATCTGGCGTGGCAGGCCGAATTGCTGGCCCAAGGCGAGCTGCTCAGTTCGACGATCGGTGTGGCCTACCTGCGCACGCAGGGCATGGACGTCGAATGGTGGGACGCGCGTGATTCGATGCGCGCCATCGAGCAGCCGAACGCCAGCGCCTGGGCGCAGCGCCTCTCCGTGTCCTGCGATTTCATGGACCCGGTGGCTCGCGAGCGGCTGGTGGCGAAGCCCGAACGCTTCGCGATCACGCAGGGCTTCATTGCCCGCCACCGCGACGGCGGCACGGCGATCCTGGGCCGCGGCGGTTCCGACACGTCTGCCGCCTATTTCGGTGCCCTGCTGAAGGCGCGCCGCGTCGAGATCTGGACCGACGTGCCGGGCATGTTCAGCGCCAACCCGCGCCAGGTGCCCGACGCGCGTCTGCTGTCGCGCCTCGATTTCGCCGAAGCCCAGGAGATCGCCACGACGGGCGCGAAGGTGCTGCACCCGCGCTGCCTCACGCCCTGCCGCGAGGCCGGCGTGCCGATGTGGATCCGCGATACCGAGAACCCCGATCTCGCCGGCACGGTCATTGATTCCAAGGCGCAGACGGTCGCTGGCGTCAAAGCGATCAGCGCGCGGCGCGGCATCGTGCTGGTGTCGATGGAGACCATCGGCATGTGGCAGCAAGTGGGCTTCCTCGCGGAGGTCTTCGGCTGCTTCAAGACGCATGGGCTCTCGGTCGACCTGATCGGCTCGTCGGAGACCAACGTCACCGTCTCGCTCGACCCCAGCGACAACCTCGTCAGCACCAACGTGCTCGAGGCGCTGTGTCGTGACCTCGAGCGCATTTGTCGGGTCAAGGTGATCGCGCCGTGCTCGGCGATCACGCTGGTGGGCCGCGGCATGCGCTCGCGCCTGCACCGCCTCACCGAGGTGCTGGCCACCTTTGGCCGGGAGCGTGTGCACCTGATCTCGCAGAGCTCGAACGACCTCAACCTCACCTTCGTCGTCGATGAAGCGCTGGCCGAGGGCCTGCTGCCCACGCTGCATGGCCTGCTGATCAGCTCGAACGCCATGCCGGTCGACGAGACGGCGGTGTTCGGCCCGAGCTGGCGCGAGCTGGGTGCGCCGCGCACGCCGCGCGCCACCTGGTGGCAGGCCGACCGTGCCCGGTTGATCGCGCTCGCGGAGCGTGCCGCGCCCGTGTACGCCTACCACCTGCCCACCGTGCGCGAGCGCGCCCGGCAACTGAAGGCGCTGGTGGCGGTCGACCGCGCGCACTACGCGCTGAAGGCCAATCCGCACCCGGCGATCCTGCGCGCGCTGGATGCCGAAGGCCTGGGCTTCGAGTGCGTCTCGCTGGCCGAGGTGGAGCACGTGCTGGCGACGCTGCCCGGCCTCGATCCGAAGCGCGTGCTGTTCACGCCGAGCTTCGCGCCGCGCGTCGAGTTCGAGAAGGCGTTCGATCTCGGTGTGCATGTGACGCTCGACAACGCGGCACTTCTGGCCGATTGGCCGGACGTGTTCCGCGGCCGCGAGCTCACGCTGCGCGTCGATCCGGGCTTCGGTTCGGGCCACCACGACAAGGTCAAGACCGGCGGCAAGGAGGCGAAGTTCGGTCTGCCGCTCGACGACGCGACGGCCGCCGCCGCCGCCGCCAAGGCTCTCGGTGCGCGCGTCACTGGGCTGCATTCGCACATCGGCAGCGGCATCTTCGACGCCAACCACTGGCGCGAGGTCTACGCGCGGCTCGCCTCGGTGGCCGACGCCATCGGCACGGTGGAGCGCATCGACGTGGGTGGCGGCATCGGCATTCCCTACCAGCCCGAGAGCGAGCCGTTCGACATGGCGGCGTTCGGCGCGATGCTGGCGGAGATGAAGTCGGTGTATCCGCAATACGCGCTGTGGATCGAGCCGGGCCGCTTCCTTGTCGCCGAGGCCGGCGTGCTGCTGGCGCGCGTCACCTCCACGATGCACAAGCAGGGCATCCGTCGCGTCGGCCTCGATGCCGGCATGAACGCGCTGCTGCGCCCGGCGCTCTACAACGCTTGGCACGGCATCGTGAACCTCACGCGCCTCGACGACCCGCCCGGTGAGCCGGCGGAAGTCGTGGGACCCATCTGCGAAACCGGCGACGTGCTGGGCCGCCGCCGCCGGCTGCCCGATGCCACGGCCGAAGGCGACGTGGTGCTGCTGGCCGACGCCGGCGCCTACGGCATGGTGATGGCCAGCCGCTACAACCTGCGTGCGCTGCCCGCCGAGGAGATCCTGGAATGAGCTGGACCTTCGATCGCGCGGCCATCCGCGCCTTCCGCTTCACCTCGAAACGCTTCGACGCGGCCACCGGCGAGGTCGCGCTGGGCTACGCCTTCGTCAACCACGACGGCACGACGAGCCCCGAGCTGGTCGAGCGCATCACCGTCCCCGGCGCCCCGTTCACCGCGGTGCAGCCGGGTTCGCTGGATTTCGACGCAGCGAAAGCTGCGGCCATCGATGCCGCGCTCCGCCTGCTGCACCTCGTCGCCGGTGTGAGCTACTACAAGGCCGCCGCGCCGTCGGTGATCGAGTGCGCCGACGGCCCGCTGGATGAGGCCACGGCCGACTTCGTTGCCAGCGTCTACGAGAACGGCCTCGGCGAGTTCGCCTACCGCAACGGTCTCGACCTGCGCGGGCACCTCGCGTGGCCGCGGGGCGGTGCGGCACGGCCCGTCGCGGCAACGCTGGGCCTCGAAGCCCCCGGCGCTTTCGGTCGCCGCGCCCTCGTGGCCATCGGCGGCGGCAAGGACTCGCTGGTCTCGATCGAGGCCCTGCGAGCCCTCGGGGCCTCACCGACGGTGACGTGGATCGGCAGTTCGCCGCTGATCCGCGCCTGCGCCGAACGCACCGGCCTGCCCACGCTCAACATCACCCGCGCGCTGGCCCCCGAGCTGTTCGCCTTCAACCGCGAAGGCGCGTTGAACGGCCACATTCCGGTCACGGCGGTGAACTCCGCAATCCTCGTGTTCGCCGCGCTCCTCACCGGCCACGGCAGCGTGGTGTTTTCGAACGAGCACTCGGCGAGCTACGGCAGCCTGATCCCGGGCACCGGCGAGGTGAACCACCAATGGTCGAAGGGCTGGGCCTTCGAGCGTGATTTCGCCGCGCTCGTCCGCGCGCAGGTCGCGGCGGATTTCGACTACGTGTCGCTGTTGCGGCCGTTCTCGGAGCTGGCCGTGGCGCGGCAGTTCGCGCGCCTCGAGCACTACGACGCACATTTTTCCAGCTGCAACCGCAACTTCCACCTGCTCGGCGAGAAGCCCACGCAGCGCTGGTGCGGCGCCTGCCCGAAGTGCCATTTCGTCTTCCTCGCGCTGGCTCCCTTCATGCCCAAGCCGCGCCTGCTCGGCATCTTCGGCCGCAACCTGCTCGACGACGCATCGCTGACGGCCGAGTACGACGCGCTGCTGGAGATCGAAGGCCACAAGCCCTTCGAATGCGTGGGCGAGGGGCGCGAATCGCGCGCCGCGATGGCCGCGCTCGCCGCCAGCCCGGCCTGGCGCGAGGACGCCCTCGTCGCCCGCTTCGCCGCATCGCAGCAGCCGGCCCTCGATCCGGCTACCCTGCGCCTCGAACCGCTGCTCGGCCCCCAGGGCGAGCACGGGCTGGGGACGGCACGGATGGAGGCGCTGGGTGCGCATTTCGGAGCTTGACGGCAAGAAGGTCGCGATCTGGGGCTACGGCCGCGAAGGCCGCGCCGCGCTGGCGGCACTGCGCTGGCGTCTGCCGGGGCGGCCGCTGACGGTCTTCTGCAAGGACGACGAGGTCGCCGACCTCCAGGCGCAGGAAGACCCGACCCTCGTCATCCGCACCGAGGTCGATGCCGCCGCGCTCTCGGCCTTCGACGTGGTCATCAAGTCGCCCGGCATCAGCGCGTATTCGTCGCCGAAGATCGATGCCGAACTCAACGGCGCACACTTCACCAGCGGCACGGCGATCTGGTTCGCTGAGAACGCCGGTGCCCACACCGTCTGCGTCACTGGCACCAAGGGCAAGAGCACGGTCACCGCGCTGATCGCCTTCCTGCTGCGCGCGGCCGGGGAGCGCACCGCGCTGGCGGGGAACATTGGTCTTCCCCTCCTTGAATTGCTCGACGTGCAGCCGCCGCCGGACGCTTGGGCGATCGAGTTGTCGAGCTACCAGACCGGCGATGCCCTCCGCCCCGCCGTCGCCGTGGTGCTCAACCTGTTCCCCGAACACCTGGACTGGCACGGTTCCGAGGCGCGCTATTTCGCCGACAAGCTCAAGCTGGTCACCGAGGCGCAGCCCGGCGTCGCCCTGCTCAACGCGGCCGATGCCCGATTGCGCGAGGTCGGCACAGCGCTCGCTGCCCGTGGACAACGGGTGCAGTGGTTCAACGCTGACGACGGCTGGCATGTGCGTGATCGCTGGATCATGCGCGGTGGCCGGGCCGTGATCGACGTGAAGTTCCTTCCGCTGCCGGGCCGCCACAACTGGGTGAACCTCTGTGCGGCCATGGCCGCGGTTGAGGCGCTGGGCATCGACCCGGTGCCGCTCGCCGAGCGCGTTGCCGATTTCCAGCCGCTGCCGCACCGTCTTCAGCGCATCGCCGAGAAGGACGGGCTGCTCTACGTCAACGATTCGATCAGCACGACGCCGATGGCCTCGATCGCGGCCCTCGACTGGTACCCCGGCAAGAGCGCGGCCATCCTCGTCGGGGGCTATGACCGCGGCCTGGATTGGGGCGTGTTCGCGGAGCGCGTGGCCGCCGATGCGCCGGGCGCCATCATCACCATGGGACAGAACGGCCCAGCGATCTTCGAGCGCCTGAAGGCCATCGCCACCGCGACGAAGTTCGTACTGCGCGAATCGACCTCGATGGAGGAGGCGGTGCGCTACGCGCAGGAGGCGCTGGGGACCAAGGGCACGGTGCTGCTCTCGCCCGGCGCGCCGAGCTTCCCGCGCTACCGCGACTACGCCGAACGCGGCAAGCACTTCGCACAGGCCGCGGGCTTCGACGGCACCCAGATCAGCGCGATCCCCGGCCTCGGCGTGCGCTGAGGCCCGAACCCCGCGGCGCAAGCGGCGCGACGCTGCGGTCACGACGCGGGCCAGTCATCGGCCTACACTCGCGCGGTCTTCCCCTGGAGCCCCGCCATGCGCCTTGCCCCGCGTCTTGCCGCCCTTGCCGTCGCTACGGCCGCCGCTTTCGCATCGATCGCCTCCGCCGCGCCGACCACCAAGCCGGTGAGCTGGACCGTGGGCGAGACGACCTTCGACGGCGTGCTCGTCTACGACGATGCCAACGCCACGCCGCGCCCGGGCCTGCTGATGGTGCCCAACTGGTACGGCGTCACCGATGCGGCGGTCGAAAAAGCGAAGACCGTCGCCGGCGACGACTACGTGGTGCTGCTGGTCGACATGTACGGCCGCGGCGTGCGCCCTGCGAACCCGCAGGAGGCTGGCCAGGCCGCCGGCGCCGTGTACGCGGACCGCGCGCAGATGCGCGAACGCATCAACACCGCGCTGGCCACGCTGCGCGCCACCGAGGGCGCACCGCTGGCAACGGACGACATCGGCGCGATCGGCTTCTGCTTCGGCGGGGCGACGGTGATCGAGCTCGCGCGCAGCGGTGCGGAATTGGCCGGCGTGGCCAGCTTCCATGGCTCGCTCGGCACGAGCGCCCCGGCGACGGCCGGGGCGGTGAAGACGCCGCTGCTGGTCATGAACGGCGCCGACGACGCGTTCGTGAAGCCGGAGGAAATCGACGGCTTCGAAAAGGAGATGCGCGAGGCCGGAGCCGACTGGCAGTTCGTCAATTTCGGCGGTGCCGTGCACTGCTTCGCCGAGCCCGACGAAGACGGCAGCGTGATCCCGGGCTGCAAGTACCACGAGCCGAGCTACCGCCGCTCGATGGCGATGATGCGCGGTTTCTTCGACGAGCGTTTCGCCGCGGAGTAAGGCCTTGCGCTCCGGCGCGCCTCAGTGGGCGCGCTGGAGGGCGTACTGCGCCAGGCCGGCGAGGGCCGACTTCGCTTCGGAATCCGGCAGCGCGGCGAGAGCGTCGATCGCCGCATCGGCGTACTGCTGCGCGACGGCGCGGCTGTAGTCGAGGCTTCCGCAGTCTTCGATCGCTGCCAGCACTTCCGGGAATCCGTCGGCGTCGCCGTCGAGGACGATCTGCTTCAGTCGGGCCTGGATCTCGGGCGCGCTGTGCGCCATGGCGTGGATCAGCGGCAGCGTGGCCTTGCCTTCGGCGAGGTCGTCGCCGAGGTTCTTGCCCAGCGTCGCGGCGTCGCCGGCGTAGTCGAGCACGTCGTCGGCGATCTGGAAGGCGTAGCCCAGCGCCATGCCGTAGTCGAAGAGCGCCTTCTCGCCCGCGGCGCCGAGGCCGGCGAGGTGCCCGCCGAGCTGGGTGGCGGCGGCGAAGAGCACGGCCGTTTTGCGCTCGATGACGCGCAGGTAGGCGGCCTCGTCGGTGTCCGGGTTGCGCACGTGCAGCAGTTGCAGGACCTCGCCTTCAGCGATGCGGTTGGTGGTGTCGGCCAGCACTTTCTGGATCGTCATCGATTCCAGCTCGACCATCAGCTGGAAGGCGCGCGAGTAGAGGAAATCACCGACCAGCACGCTGGCGGCGTTGCCGAAGGCGGCATTGGCCGTGGCCCGGCCGCGGCGCAGGTCGGATTCATCGACCACGTCGTCGTGCAGCAGGGTGGCGGTGTGGATGAACTCGACCACCGCCGCGAGCTGGTGGTGGGCGTCGCCGCGGTAGCCGGCCGCACGGGCCGCCAGCACCGTGAGCATCGGGCGGAGGCGCTTGCCGCCGGCGCCGATGATGTATTCGGCCACCTGGTTGACCAGCACCACGTCGGAGGCGAGCCGCCGGCGAATCAGGGCGTCGACGGCGGCCATGTCGCTCGCGGCCAGGGCCTGGACGGCGGGGAAGGGCAGGGCGGGCGCGGGTGCGGGTGCGGGTGCGGAGTCGACGGCGGCGTGCATGCCTGAATTATAGGCCGCCGCCCCATCGTGAAGACGTGTTCCGACCCTCGGTCGAGGGGTCGGCCGACCCCGGGCGGGTGGGGGCTGTCATACTCTGTGGCCTGTTTCGACATTCAGCGGCCGGAGGACCCCATGGCGCGCGGTATCAACAAAGTCATTCTCGTTGGCAACCTCGGCAACGACCCGGAAGTGCGCTACAGCCAGAGCGGCTCGGCACTGACGACCATCAGCGTGGCCACGTCCGAGAGCTGGAAGGACAAGGACGGCAACATGCAGGAACGCACCGAGTGGCATCGGGTGAAGTTCTTCGGCCGTCTGGCGGAAATCGCCGGCGAGTACCTGAAGAAGGGCCGTCAGGTGTACATCGAGGGCCGCCTGCGCACCGAGAAGTACACGGACAAGGCCGGCGTCGAGAAGTACAGCACCGACATCATCGCCGATGAAATGCAGATGCTCGGCGGCAATCCGGGCATGGGCGGCGAAGGCGGCGGCGAGCGCGCCGAGCGTCCGGCCCGTTCGGCCGGCGGTGGCGGCTACGGTGGCGGTCGTGGCGCCGGCGGTTCGGGCGGCGGTGGCTATGGCAACCGTGGCGGCGGCGGCAGCGGCGGAGGCTCGGGTGGCGGCGGCTACGGCAACCGCGGTGGCGGCAGCGCGCCGCCGGCCCATAGCAACGACCCGTTCCCGGACGACGACATCCCCTTCTAAAAAGAAGTGGCTACTCTTTTGTAAAGTTTTTGAAGTTTTGCCCCTTTTTCAATAACTTACCGCTCGAAGGGTGAGCGAGAGGCGCCAGTGGCGTAACGAATTTCCCGCAGTTGATTTGGTGTCAAATCTTCTGCGGGAAATCAGCGAGCACGACCTTGGTGCAAAAGGCGCCCAACGGAAGATCGATACGAATCGCACTCCTGGCCTCCGGGGAGCGCTTCCCACTTCTTGTTAACGGGTCATTTGGGTTGCCTGACCCGTTTGCGACGGAGTTCGTTCTCACTTCACTTCGAACAGAAAAGCGAGCTGTCAGCACTATCTGCGCCTACTTGGCGGCCATCGGTGCTGGGCTGGATTATCTGGATGGGAAGGGCATCTGCCTCGAAGAGAGGCTTGCGAACAGTTCGTACTTGACGACGCAAGAACTAACGGCGTTCGCGTCCGTCTGTAGTCAAGGGCTGGCCAAGTCGGGCAGTTTGTCTAAGCAAGCCCCAAGAAGGTACTGGTACTTCTTGGCCTTTGTTCAGTGGCGTTCGAGGTCCTTCCTTAGCCGTTCGTCGAGCGACGTAGCGCTGGCGCGAGCAGAACAAGCGCTCAAACAATTCGAGCGACGTGCCAATGCTGTTGCCCCTCCTGAGGATCGATCCCTTCCGAGTCCGGATGCACGCGGTGGTCTCACTAGCGAACAGCGCGAGTTGTTCCTCGCCGTCATCAGCCCTGACGATGATCGGAATCCATGGGAAAGTCTTGCGCTTAGGTATCGCAACTTTGCGATGCTTTCCTTGGCTTATGAGTTGGGGCCACGTGCAGGTGATGTTCTGTCACTGAAGGTTCGTGACTTGAATCTGCGGCAGAGGCCTGGGACCGTTACTTTCCATCGCCGCCACGACGATCCTGAGGACACTCGTACCTATCAGCCCGTGCTTAAGACTAAGCCACGGGTGCTGATGATCAGTGACTCCCTGGCAAAGACACTCGAGACTTGGATCGACACGCATCGATCAAATCGAAGTGTGTTTCCTGATGCCCGAAAACATCCATTCCTTTTCGTGAATTCCAGTGGCGCTCCCTTGGGACAGCGCGGGTATCAGCTGATATACCAAGTTTTGCGTCAAGAGATCTCGGGGCTCGGCCGACTGACCTCGCATGTTCTGCGATACGACTGGAATGAGCGATGGGTCGAGCTAGGTGCTGATGAGAGTTCCAGCTCTGAAAGCATAAAGCGAGAGCAATGCTATGCGATGGGATGGTCGGAGCGATCCGAAATGCCCGCAAAGTATGCGCGAAAAGCAATCGCTGCCGCCGCAAATAAGAGGATCGCACGTATGCATGCGAATGCGGAGCGGCGCGCAGCGACGCGAAGCGGAGAATCCCCGGCGCGGAGTTCTAAGGAGTGAGTAAAAATCGTCGGAAAAAAGCAGCGCGGCCACTGGAGGAGGACTACCCAATCCCTGAGGTCATCGTGACGCGGGAGGGGCTTTCTTTGCGCACAAACGACACGGTTTGGATAGCAGGAGTGGATACGTCGATCAACTGGAAGCTCTTATCGTCACTTCCGGATGAACTCTTTCTATCAATCCGTGCCTACATCTGTCGCGTTCTCGTAAAGGACAGTGCCGGTACTGCTCAGAAATGCTTTGGGGACTTGACTCGTCTTCGCTTGATTGGGTCTAGCGAAAAACTGGCTGCGGAGATTTCCAGCGGTATCGGAATGAGACTTTTCCACGCTTTCCGATCCGCTCTTGAGGAGGCTCCGGAGATCGGAAGGAGCTCGATGCTGGATTCACTCTCCGTCTTCCGACGGTGGTACATCTGGTGCGCAGACTGCGAGTTTCCCGGTTTTGATGGGGAGTCAGCACTCGAGCTCTCGGACCTGCGTATCGGTGGCAGTCCTCAAGGAATCGCAGTCCTACGGAGAGATCCTGATTCTGGTCCGCTGAGCTTCGCAGAGGATGCCTGCCTGGAATCCGAGATATCGCGGGCGTGCGAAGGGCTTCCCAATCTTCCTGTGAAGGATTTGCAGCGTCTTGCGGCACTGATGCTCAGCAAAGCCTTTGGGCTCTACGCTAGACACCTGCAGCTGATTAATGAGCACGACTACTCGGTTGAGCAACTTAGTGATGGAAGCGAAATACACTGGCTGAATGTTCCTCGAGTCAAAAAGCGCGGGCGTGGCGAGGCGGTTGGCTTTCGGAGACGAAGACTTCCCGCCCGATTGGCACTTGTCGTTTCCTTTTTGGTAAAGCGAAACGCAGAGAATGAGATCCGATCGAAAGAGGTGGGCAAAGCTTCGAAGGATCGCCCGCTGTTTGTCCGAGACGTGGGGCGCAAGGAACTGTTCGGCACAAAATTGCACTCCGATGCGTTTCGCTGGAAGAGATCGAGGCTAGCGATGGCTGTCAGTGATTTCTGCTATGAGCGTGGAATGAGTTTCCACGTGACACCACGGCGGCTTCGCTACAGCTTCGCGACGCGTCTAGTGGAAGAAGGATGTAGTCCCCTTGAGCTCGCCGATGCGCTAGATCACACGGATCTTCAGCACGTTATGGTCTATTTCAACTCGCGAGGCCAAGTCGTTAGGCAGCTTGATGAAGCAGTGGCGCTGCGCTTGGCGCCGTTGGCCTCTGCGTTTCTTGGTCGTCTCATTCCCGATAAGTCATCTGCCACTCGGCCTGATGATCCGGCAAGTTCAATTCGATTTGGTGCGGCCGACCAAGAGCAGCCTGAAATTGGAAGCTGCGGACAAGTTTCATCTTGTGGGAAGAACGCTCCGTTAGCGTGCTATACCTGCGCGCGATTTGAGCCTTGGAAGAATGCGCCGCACGAAGAAGTTCTTGGCGTCCTCTTGCAGGAGAGGCGCCGTCGCCACGCTGCCGGCATGGACGAGAAGATTGTTCAAATTCACGACGCCACGATCGTTGCTGTAGCGGAGGTGGTTCGACGTTGCAATGACGCGGTGATGATGGATATCGACAGCCGAGAATGACGACAGATTTTACGAGCAGGCCTCAGCGAAGGGCCGAAAAGGCTTTCGTTTCCTTTTGCGCACTGATGCGGTCTCGCAGTCCCTACCGCGCAAGTGATTGGGACAAGTCCGTTTGGGTGGTGGGGAAGGGTCGCAGAGCCAGTGCACGATCTCTGGAGCGAATTCATTTCACTCGCCATGCATTTGCTTCCGCCGCAGAACTACGTACTGGAGAGGCCTTCGATGAGCCGTTTGCTTCGTTCGTGAAGGCGGCAATTGTTTGGCGTGCAGTTAATGCAAGCAAGACTCCGACGGCGATTTCCCAGATGGTCCTTGTTCGTGCCTTTCGCTACCTTTACGAAGTTCTGGTATCCGATCGCGGGATTGAGGGTGCTTTTTCTTCGACGGTTGTACTAAAGGCTCGGCATTTCAACTCGGCCGCAGCCGACGCGTGCAAACGGGAATCTCCTCATTCGGCTTACCGTATTGCCAGCCATCTCAAGTCCATTGCGGATCTTGTTGATCGTTTCGCAATGACGCACGTTCCGCTTAGGTGGAGTCATGGCGTCGACAGGCCGGAAAATGCCGGAGGGATGAAGCAGGATCGGGTCGGAAGCGATTTTCATCGGCGGCGAAACAAGCTTCTGCCGACTGACGAGATTCTGTATGCAATCTCGGATATCTCGAATCGAGGGGATCTTGATCCCGCGGATAAGATCAGGCAGCGAGGAGTCGATGTTCTTTTCTGTTGCGGATTTAGAATCAATGAAATGCTCACACTGGAGCGCGACGCGTTAGTCGAAGAACCTGTTCTGGATGATCTCGGTCAACTTGCAACGGACGCAAACGGCAGCCCGCTTCCTCCTTATCTCGGAATTCGATTTTCCCCTGAAAAGGAAGGCGAGAGCGTTACAGGGGTTAAGTGGATTCCATCTGATCTTGCACCGGTAGCGAGGAGGGCATTCTCGGATGTCCTTGAGATGACCGATGAGTATGCGCGGGATGCCGAATTCGCTCATCTCAATCCAGGGCGAGTTCGCCTTGGCGAGCCGTGGGATAGTCTCGATGCGACGGCTCTGCTTTCGTCAAAGGACTGCGCAGCTCTCCTTGGGCTGAAGAAGCAATATGCGACTACGTGGTTGAAAGACAATGGGGTTCCTCGCGTAACCATTGACGGGTCAAGGCTCTATGCAAAAGGTGATGTGGAAGAGGCATTGCGCCGCCGGATGGTTAAATCGGAGGTGTCTGTTGGCGGCTCCAAAGTACCCTTGCACAAGATGCTATTTGTAGTGCCAGTCAACTTCTTCCACTCTGATAAGGCGTCGCTTAAGGGGACGGTAACCCTGGTCACCGACCAGAACATCAGTGACTATTTGGTTGGACGAGGGGTTGATCGGGATGGCAGAACGAAGTCGATATTTGAGCGGCTAGGTGTCGTGCTGGCGAATGGAAAAACGCCTCAGATTCGGTCGCATCAATTCAGGCACTTTCTCGATACAGCAGCCGCCCCTGGAGGGCTACCTGAGCTTGTTCGTGCACGCTGGATGGGCAGGAAAGACATCTCCCAAAACAGCGCTTATGACCATGAGTCAGGGATTTCTCTCGCGAACAAGATACGTATTCGGCTGATTGAGGGAGGGGTCATCGGCCCGATTTCAGAGATAACAGACAGCGTCTCCGACCCCGTAGCTAGACAAGTGGTTGCCGGAGACTTGCTCCGCGCGGTGCATAAGACGATGCTTGGCAGATGCTTTCATGATTGGTCGTCATCGCCCTGCCCCGAACACGAAGCGTGCTGGAGTTGTGATGAGCACTTCATCGTCAAGGGCGATGTCAAGGGGGCTGCTGAAGCAGAGCGTCAGTTTGAAGAGGCGGTGCAGGCCATAGCGATTGCCGAAGCAGCGAAGGCCGATGGTGCTTATGGGGCGAACAATTGGCTGTCGTCACATGTCCGAAAGCGCGACCGATTGCTAAAGATTCTTGATGTGCACCGAGATCCAAGCATTGCGGATGGATCAATTGTCCACCTGGGACGCAGTGGATCCACAGCCCAATCATCGGACTCTTCGGTTTAGGTTTCGGGATGGACAGACCAAAGAAGCGTCAACGCCTTTCAGCAGAGGGTATAACGCGAATTGTTCGAGCTGTGGAAGCAGCTGACCCGCTAATGGTGCTGACTTGGCAGAGCATCCAAGTGCTAGCGAGTGAGCACGTCGGCTCGGGCTATGTCTGGACTCGGCAGGCCCTCGAGCGGCATCCCCAGATCAAGTCTGCCTACACCGCTCACGAGACAAGAAGGAAAAAGCTCGCTAAATCAGGAGCCCGCGCTGGGAGGAGACTTTCCGAGCCTCAGAAAATCTCCCGACTCGAGGAGGAGAACGAATCTCTCCGCAGGCAATTGAGTCGTTACGATGAGCTTTTTGCAACCTATATAGGTAACGCTGTGTCTAACGGCCTGACCGTGGAGCAGCTGTCTAAGCCTCTGGAGCGTCCTTCTAGAGGCATGGGCAACTCGGACAAGACGTAGCGCTCCATGTAAAGCTGATTTTAGGATGTGCAAATACTCTGGGCTCGAGTTGCTCAAATCCGCGCCCTCTGCTCGCCAGCTCAGGAATATGGGGCACTTTTCAGCTAACTCGTTAGCATGCCGATTCGTCTAGGCTGACCAGTTATCTGCCAGCAACTCAGCTTGGGCGATGACTTTTTCAGTCGCGTCTGGCTGCGCATCAGGTGGGTACCTGTAGATCACCAGTAGAACCTTGACGGCGGCGATCATCTTTGCGCGTGACGAGGCGCGGTTCTGCCAATTGATGGTGGCTGAGCGGCGCAGCTTCTCTGTGAGTTCATGCGCCAGCTTCTGGAGCGTCGGGTGCCCCATCTCCCTGACCGCTGACTCGTTCTCACAGAGCGCCTGATAGAAGGCGTACTCCTCTTCGGTCATTCCGTCCGGCGGCTTGGCCGCGTTGATTTCCTTGGCCAGCTTGATCAGCTCTTCAATCACCTCGGCCGTCGTCAACGCCCGATTCTGGTAGCGGGTGATCGCGTCCTCGAGCTTCTCGGTGAACTCCTTGGCCTGCACCTTGTTCTTCGCACCGCGGGCCTTCACCTGATCGGCGATGAGCCTTTCGAGCAGTTCGGCGGCTAGGTTCTTGGTCGGCATCTGCTGGATCTGCGCGAGGAAGTTCTCGTCGAGCAGGGAGATGTCCGGTTTGCCAAGGCCGAGGGTGCCGAACACGTCCTTCACGCCCTCGACCAGAACGCCTTTGGCCACCAACTGGCGAAGGGCCGCCTCCTTCTCGAGGCGAGTTCTGATTTCCGCGGAGCGGGTCAGCTTGATCAGACAGACCCGAACGGCCTGGAAAAAGGCGATCTCTTCGCGGACGGCCATGGCCGCCTCTCGGGTCCCGGCCAAGCTCTGGGCTTTGGTGAGCTTTAGTACCTGATCGAGGTAGGCGCGAACGCCACGGTTACGCCCCTTCTCGTCGGGCTCGGGGTCGACGGCGAGTACGTGCTCCATGGCCGGCCCCAAGAGGGCGAGCGCCTTCTTCGGATCAGCGAAGCCCTGATAATCGAAGCCGTGGAAAAACTCCTTGCGGATCACGTCCAACGTGTCGAGGAGAATGCGCAGCGCTTCACCGGAGGTGTCGACGGGTTCCCGCTCGGCACCGGCGTCGCGGGTGTACTGGCGGATCGCCTTCTTCAACTCCTCGCCGATACCAATGTAGTCGACGATCAGTCCGCCGGACTTGTCCTTCCAAATGCGGTTCGTGCGGGCGATGGCCTGCATGAGGCCGTGGCCCTGCATGGGCTTGTCGACGTAGAGCGTGTGCACTGGCGGGGCGTCAAACCCCGTCAGCCACATGTCGCGAACGATCACGAGGTCGAGCGGGTCGTCCGGGTCCTTGAAGCGCTTCTCCAGTGTCTTGGCGCCGGCCTTGTCGGTACGGTGCGGCTGGAAGTGAGCGGGATCGGACGAACTCGAGGTCATCACGATCTTGATCCGGCCCTTGGCAATGTCGGTATCACCCCATTCGGGGCGCAGCTTCACGATGGCGTCGTACAGGCGGACCGCCGCTTCGCGGGAGACGGCGACAATCATCGCCTTGCCGTCCATCTGCTCCTTGCGGGCTTCCCAATGGGCGACCAAATCAGCGGCGAGGATTTCCAACCGGCCGTCGGCCATGGCGAGTCCTTCGAGGCGGGTGAGCCGGCTGGCGGTCATCGCCTGCTCGTCCTCATCCTCGTCTTCGGTCGCCTCGAGGAACTCGTCTAGAAGGGCCTGCTTCTCGGCCTCATTGAAGCGCAACTCGATGATCCGGCTCTCGTAGGACACCGGCACGACAGCCTCATCCTCCTGCGCCGCGATCATGTCGTAAACGTCGACGTAGGTGCCGAAGACCGCCTCGGTATCGCGGTCGTCCAGACTCACCGGGGTGCCGGTCATGCCGAGGTAGACGGCGTTCGGCAGGGCATCGCGCATGTACTTGGCCAGGCCGTACTTCGTCTGGCCCGTCTGGGTATCCAAGTCGGCGCGGAAGCCGTACTGCGTGCGGTGGGCCTCGTCGGCGATCACCACGACATTGGATCGCTCGCACAGCACCGGGACGCTGGTCTTTCCCGCCTCCGGGGCGAACTTGTTGATCGTCGTGAAGAACACCCCCCCGGCGACGACGCTCGCGAGCTTCTGGCGGAGGTCATCCCGACTGTCGGCCTGCAAAGGCGAGGCCCGGAGTGACCAACTGGCGTCAGCGAAGGTCTCGAACAGTTGCCCGTCGAGGTCCTTACGGTCGGTCACCAGCACGATGGTCGGATTGGCGAAGGCGGGGTGGTCCCGCAAGGCCATCACATAGAACAGCGCCAGCAGGGACTTGCCCGAGCCCTGGGTGAACCAGATGACGCCGCCCTTGCCGTCCTTGCGCTGAGTAAGGGCCTCGACGGCGCGCTCCAGCGCCTTGCGGACGCCGTGGTACTGGTGCCACTGGGCGATGATCTTGAAGCTCGCCCCGCCGTTCGCGCCGCCATAGGCGACGAAGCCGCGGAAGAAGTCGAACAGGGTGACCGGATTCAGGAGGCCACGAACGAGGGTTTCCAGCTCCAAAGCGCCCTTGCCGGCCTTCTTCCCGTCTAGCAACCGCCACCGCGAGTGCCGCGACAGGTCGGCCGATACCGAGCCGTACCGGGCCACGGTGCCGTCGGAGATCACGTTGAGCAGGTTGAAGGCGAACAACTGGGGGATGTCGGCCTTGTAGGTCTGGATCTGGTGGTAGGCCTTTTCGACGTCCGCGTTGAGATCGGCCGGGTTCTTGAGCTCGATAACGACCAGGGGCAGACCGTTGACGAAGAGGACGATGTCCGGTCGCCGGACCTTCTGGCCATGGACGGTGAACTGCTGGACGGCGAGCAAGTCGTTAGGACCCGTCGTGTCGAGGACAGGCACACGGATGGCGGCGCGACTCCCGTCCGGGCGGACCTGCTCGAACGGCACCCCGTTCCGGAGCCAGTCGTACATATGACGGTTGCCGTCGACCAAGGACTGGGAAGCGAATCGGGCGACGGTGTCGACCACCGCTTCGACCTCAGACGGACTCAGGGCCGGGTTGAGGCGGGCAACGGCCGGGGACAACCGCGTACGGAGCACGACGTCTGAGAACGCTGCGCGGGCTGGCTCCCCTCCGCCAGGCGAGACAACGTCACCCTGAAGTGGTGTCCAGCCCAGCGAGGCAAGCCATTCGAGGGTGACAATCTCGAGATGGTTCTCGTTCACGGCAGCCCCTTGATCACAGGGCGAAAGGCCGCGTCAAACTTCACGATGTGCGTGATCATCCAATCGATGTAGTCCGACCAGCGGGATTCGTCCTCAAGCGGGCAGTCGGCGCGATAGCGAACAATGCGGCAGGCCAGTGCATCGGGCAGCTCCTGCCACTCCAGAGCAAAGCCCAGCTGGGATTCGATCTCGGCTCGCTTAGTTTCGAGCTGCCGAAAGTGATGCTTCGCGGCGTCGCCCATCAGGTACACCTCGACCCCGAGGCGGCTCTCCCGCTGACTGGCGGTGCCGCTCAGTAGGAAGCCGGAGCGTCCAAGGCTGATCTGCTGCCAGTGCTGAGGGCGGGGCTTCTGGGGGCTGATGTTGGGAGCCCTCTGGGCCATCGCATCAACAAGGGCCGTCCAGAACTTCAGCTGCAGCTGCTTGGTCGGCGTGGCGGACGAGGCGGCACGTGCTTGCTCGCGGCCCGCCCGAGCCCATTGGTTCGGACGAACGACCACTTCAAACTTCGGCGCCAGCGGCGAGTCCCCAATCCGCCACAGCTCGACCTCGACGGCGAAGAAGCTCAGGTCCTCCGTCGTGTTCTGATTGAGGAACTCCAGTGCGGCGACGTGCTCAGGCCGGAACGACTCCGCGACCCAGACCACCTTCTTTGCACCGATGCCCGCAGCGTAGGTGATGATCTGGCCGAGATGGGAGTGGTTCGTCTTCTCCAGCTGGTTCTCAATGATTACCTGATCGGTGCCATCGGTGCAGAGGATGTCGAGTTTGAAGTCGCCGACCCAGTGTTCGGTAGCGACCAACTCAAGGTCGCCAATGCCCAGTGCGTCCGAGAGGGTGTTGAGGTTTGGCGTCTCGGCCAGCCAGGGCGTGAAGTCGCTGGCTTCATGCCTCCAAGCTTCGCGAAGAGGTACGCGGACCAAATGACTGAGCCTAGGCTTCATGCCAACGAATCCTCGACCTTGGTCTTGGCCTCCGAAATCCGGAATTGCCCAGATGTGAGACAGGTGAGAAGCGCATCGCGAACCTTAGCCAGATTCTGCGCTTGTAAGGAGTTCACGATCATTCTCTCGAAAACCGAATCGAAAAAAGGCGATAGCTTCTCCAGACACTTCGACGGCGGCACGGCAACCTGTGCTTCTGTGAGGTGTCTCCGCTGGATGTGGCCCATGGTCGTAGCCTTGTCAGCCGCAATCTCCCGAAACTTCGGCAAATGCAGCTTGGTTGCAAAGAAGTAAAACCACTTCGGGACTTCGCTCGATGTGACTTTGAACAGGTGTTGATTCAGTGCGCCACGGCCACCGCACCAGACTTCTACTTCGAGCGATCCAGACCAGGAAAAGAGGACATCGCCGTCTTCAACAACGTATTCGGCCTTTAGCAATGCGCTGGCCCGATCCGCTGCGTTTGTGTGTCCCGCCCGAAGCTGAGCAATCTTGATAATTGGGAGATACTCCGAATCACTTTCGGGCGGGAACTTCTGAAGAGCAAGGCCATTCAAGAACTGCGCGATACTGTCGAGCGGACGGCAACTCCATCCCTTCGGAATCAGTCCAAGCTCTGAGTCCTCAAACTCCCTCGGGAAAAGCGCTGCCGTCACCGCATCCATACCCTCCGGCTCGCGGCCTTCGAACTTGGTGCGTACAGGCTCAAAGTCGACAAACCAAGACCTGAACAGCGCTTTCGCGATGGCTTCGAGAGTGGCGCTTGTTTGGCGCAGGAGCTCGATGCGTGTCTCCAGCGCTTCCAAAAGCTCTATCAGCGATAGCAATTCCTGGTCCGGCGAGGGTAGCTCGAAGGCGAGGAAGTCCTCTCGTGCGAGGCCAAGGTTCGTCGTGCCAGTCGCGTGCGCTCGGCAGTAAGCCCTGAACTCGGGCGAGCGAAGGGCCCAGTAGACAAGACCTCGCGGATAGCTTGGGTCAATGAAGTCGAGCTTGACCGTATCCTGAGTCAATCGACCTAGAGGAATAGACTCAGGAACACGCGCAACTGCCCCGAGTAGGTCGGCAGACTGTGTCACGTCCTTGAGTGACACATAGATTTCGCCGGGGCGAAGGAGGAGCTTCTCTTTCGACTCGCCACCATAAGTCTTCAGCGAGTCGGCACGGAATCCGCCGTTTCTCTGGATGCTTCCCAGCCCTAGCAGAACCGGTCCCGGCTGCCCGAGTTGGGCACTCTTGTAGGTCGTGCCCCGTACGAGACTGACGATATCGCCAAGCGTTCGAGCAGCACTAGACGCCATAGCCCAGCGCCCCCAGCTTCTCCCGGATCACTTCATCCAGTTCAGAGCCCTTCGCCATCTGCTCGGCCAGCTGTGCGGTCAAACGCTCCATTTTTTCGCCGAAGATTTCGTCGTCGTTTTCTGCAGCAATCGCGCCAACATAGCGACCAGGCGTCAGCACGAAGCCGTGCTTCTCCACATCAGCAAGCGATGCCGAATAGGACCGACCGGGCTCGTCCGCATATTCGATCCCATCGCTGAACTCGGTGCCGCGCCAACGATGGTAAAGCTGACTGATCGTTTCAGTTTCTTCATCAGTGAATTCGATCTGAGTGCGCGAGATGCGCTGTGCCCCCAACTTCCGGGCGTCGATGAATAGGACCTGCTTACGCCGATCGCTCCGACCATTGATGCCGGGCGACTTGTCCTTCGACAGAAACCACAGGCAAACCGGAATCTGGGTGTTGGAGAAGAGCTGGCCGGGAAGCGCAACCATGCACTCCACTACGTCGCCCATGACCATAGCGCGGCGGATATCGCCTTCGCCGGACTGCTGCGAGCTCATGGAGCCGTTCGCAAGGACGATGCCGGCACGGCCGCGGGTCGAGAGCCTGGCTAACATGTGTTGCAGCCAGGCGAAGTTGGCGTTGCCCTTGGGAGGGATGCCATAGACCCAGCGCGGATCGTCCGTCAGTCGCTCGCCGCCCCAGTCGCTGATATTGAAAGGCGGATTGGCCAGGACGTAGTCGGCGCGCAGCGTCTTGTGCTGGTCATTGCCGAAGGTGTCGCCGTAGCTCTCACCCAGATTGCCATCGAGTCCATGCACGGCGAGGTTCATCAGGCACAGTCGCCGAGTGGCCGCCATCAGCTCTTGGCCGCAGATGGCGAGATCGCCACGGCGGCCGAGCTTGGCTTGGTGCGCATCCTTGAACTTGGACGACTGCACGAACATGCCGCCAGAGCCGCAGGCAGGGTCGTAAATCGTCCCCTTGAAGGGGGCAAGGATCGCAACGAGCAGGTTGACGACGTTCTTGGGCGTGTAGAACTCGCCGGCCCTTGCGCCTTCCTTGAGAGCGAACTTGCCGAGGAAGTACTCGTAGACCTCACCGAAGACGTCGCGGCTGCCGTGATCTTCCGGGCGGAACTGGACGCGGGCAATCAGGCCCATCAGTTCGCCGAGCTTGCCGGGCTCGAGCTCAAGACGTCCGAACTCACGGTAGAGCACGCCCTTCAGGCGCGGGTTTTCCGCCTCGATGTCTCCCATGGCACGGTCGAGGCGCTGAGCGAGGTCTGGGGCCGAGGCTTGGTTGAGCAGGACGGAAAACCGCGCCGTCGCCGGGACCCAGAACACATTGTCCGCGTCGTAGAAGGTCTTGTCGGCGGCGAAGGCCTCCGCAGCTGCGCCGCGGGCGGATTCGTCGGCGATGTACAGGTCGGACGCCGGATCCGCGCAGCGCGCACGGATGACGTCGGCCTGCGCATCGAACAAGTCAGAAATGTACTTGAGGAAGACCAGCCCGAGGACCGGATACTTGTACTGGGCGGCCGAGACGGAGCCACGGAGCTTGTCCGCAGCGTCCCAAAGGGTGGATTTGAAATCGTCGTTGGTCATGTGCGCGTTCCCTGCGGAGTGCGGCAAGGATCAGGAAAGAGGGTGGCGGGAGGCAGCTCCGGCAAGCGCATGCATTGTCGCGACAGTCCGGTCGAACTCCCGTGCGAGCTCGTGAATGCGGGGAGCGTAGGCGCCGTCGTGCTTGAGGAAGATGCGCGCAAGGCTCTCGTAGTACTGAAGCGTCCCGTCCTTGCGGGCAGTGAACCGGTCAAAGACCGTGATGCCGGCGTCACCTTGAAGGTCAGAGACGATGGCGCGTGCGTTGTGCAGCTTGTCGCAAGCTGACACCAGCAGCGAGGTCGCTGCGGTCTCCGAAAGGTGGGTGAGATAGGCCTGCTTACGGCGCTGCCAGTCGGCGAATTTGGCCTCCTGGGTTGTCGCGGCGCTCTTGCTGCCGGCAGTGCCGTCCGTGCAGTCGAGGACGATGGTGGCCACAGCGTCACCAAACTGGGCACGGATAGAGGTCTCGTGCTCGGCGCCGCAGTCCTCGAGGACATCATGGAGAAGGCCGGCGATTGCCTGGTCCTCGTTGCCGCCGTACTCCAACACGAGGCTGGAAACGCCGAGCAGGTGGTAGAGATACGGGATCGAGGTGCCCTTGCGGAAATGTCCGCTATGGGCGGAGCGGGCGTACTCGACGCCAGCTGAGTAGCGGGAGGTGAGGATGGTCATGGAAGCACTCCTTGCTCGGTCAACCAGCACCGTAACGGGCCATGGTCTCATTCCCTAAGACGCTTTAGTCGGTCGATGACGGCTGGGTGCGCCATTGGGACACGAGGTTCCGAAGGCGCTCCCCACGCCCTCCCGGAAGGCTGGTGGGGTAGTAGTGCCAGCGGGCGATGAGGCAAAAGACCGACACCGCTGCATCGCGGAGCTCAAGATCCAGCCCCCAAAGGTCTGTGGGGTCCAAGCCACCATTGCGCCCCGCGTTCCACCACGCCAAGAGGAAGTCGGCGCACTTCCGACTCTGACCCGTGTCGGATTCTGCCACGGCAAGGAGGCGGTCGAAGGCATCGAGCTCTGCCCTGGTTGGCGGCGAGCCGATCGGATAAATCGAGAGGGATTCTTCCAGCATCATCGGGGCCCTCGGTCAGGGGGCGGTGAACAAGCTCGGCGTCGCCGGAGTCCGCTGACGTCTCTGCATGACACCAGTAAGAGCGCTCATGAGGGGCGATCCCTCATTGCTCGGCTTCCTTGAAGATCTCCCACGCCTTAGCTCCAAGTGCCTCACACAGTCTCTGGATGGTTGAGAGCGAAATGTTCTTCTCCCCTCGCTCGATTGCGCTGTAGTAGGTGCGGTGCATCCCGATGTGGGCTGCGAAGGCTTCCTGACTCATTCCAAGCGACTCTCGTCGACGCCTGATACTGGCGCCCACGCGGCGCTGGAGGGTGTCTGCATTCATGCCGACACCCTAGAAAGACGCCTCTTTGAGCTCTACAGCACTATAGGTAGACTACCTAAAGGTATCATCGCAGCTCTGAAAGGACACCCGCCACGGGTCGACTGGCCTGCAGTTTGGAGCCGCGACGAACGCGCACGGTGCGCCTCCCCTTCTCCTGAAGGCTGGGCGGGTCCCGGTGCGCCAGCGCCTACACCATGAGCCGAGCTTTTGAGGGCAATCCAGGATGTCTCTCGTAGTACACGACACAGAATCCGGCGTAACGCTCCACTTGAACGTTCCGGACGATCGACTGATTGCCCTGGCACGCCAGTTATCTCGCTCCGAACTGGCGGGCCATCGAGATGGGTTCAGGGAGCACGTCAGCACTGCCCTGACACAGGCGCTCAACGCTCGACTCGACTGGGACCTGCTTCCGCCGACGGAGCCCCAGAAGTCCTATGCGATCTCAATCAGCGAGGGACTTGGCGTGGAGATCCCGGCGGATGCCATGCGGTTCCGCGGGCCGATGTCGGAGTTCCTATCCGAACACGCGGATCGCCTTAAGGCACTGCAGTTGCTGAGATCCTCCGTGAAGCCGAGCGGCTTCACCGCGGACGATCTCGGGAAGATCTAGTGCGCCCCCTCTCTTGGGCGCCGAGGCGGCATTACACCGGTATCCCAGGACTTCCAAGCGAAAGATTACATCCGGGAACGACGAGGCAATCGTCTGACAATGCGCAGAAAGAACACCGCGACGGTGGCTGAAGAAAAAGCGACCCTAGAAGAGCTGATGACTGCATGCTTTCATGATCCATCCGCTGAACCAGCATTCTTCGAAGCTCTTCTTGGCGCCATCGTCTACGCCCACAAGCCCTGCAACGACAGCTCGCCCTTCATCAGGTTGGTGCAATTTCCACATCCAAAAACGGGCGCACTTCTACTCCCATTTTTCACGGACCTACGCCAGGCGCAGGCCGCCTCAAGCTCACATGTCGAAATCGTCAAGATGACAGGACGAGAGCTGTTTGAGGCCACATTGGGGGCCGTGCTGATTCTCAATCCTAACGACCGCTACTGTCTGATCTACCCAGAAGAGGTTCAGCTGATCTTAGCGGGCACTGCCATACCGCCAGTGCGACCGCTAAACAAAGATGAAGAGGGCCCTATCGAACTAGAGCCTGCTGCAGGTGAGTGCGGCTGGCTAATCAAACCGCTTCGCGAAGTGTTTGCCCAGATTGCAGGGATCGTATCGGCGGCATTGGGGCAGCGTGTGGGCGTGGAAGTCGGAAAGGCACCCGACCTTGTGATAGTTGCGGTGGTCAGTACTTCTGACGAGGAGCGGGTCGTTCATGCCGCGACAGCAGTACTGGCGGATGCTTGCGAACGCTACGGAGCGAACGTCGACATCGGAACGATTCACCCCGAAGAAGCTAACCCGTGGGCTTCACTCCCAACGTTCTACGCCAGACCAGACGACATGACTGAGGCGAAAAACCAATCGATTCACTGAGTAACGCTTCTCTTCTTCACACTATCATTCTCGTTGACGTGACTGCACCCTGCGCCGCGTTAAACAGAAGTGCTGCTGAGGGCCAGATCCGAGTGCGAAGGGCCGATACCAGGCAGCTTGTGAGGTGGCGCTTTTCGGCCAAAAGCGGCCGTTGGTCCGAGCGGCGCAAGCTCAAACCGCAGCACTACCCAAAGCGGGGGGGCGCATCGTCGCAGTCACAGCCCCCAGGGCTTCGGAGCCCCCGATCTTGGCAAGTGCCGTAAGCGTGAGAAGAATTGTGGTCGTGGCTAGTAACAATCGTTCTCTCAGAAAACGGGCGAGTGGACGGTAGAGGGTTTGCCAGCAATGGGGCTCTCCTGGGCGAGGCTTTCCAGAACCGAGCAGGTCGCACGCTGACCGCCGCGGCACCGCTCGATGGTGGCGACCAGTTCGGCTTCCATCCGCTGCAGCTGCGCGAGCTTTTCGCGAACCTCGACGAGGTGCTGTCGCGCCAACGCATCGACCTCGCCACAGGCGAGGTTCGGGCTCTCCGACAGATGCAGCAGGCTGCGGATCTCATCAAGGCTGAATCCCAACGCCCGGCCTCGGGTGATGAAGCGGACGCGGGCGATATCTCCGGGTCGATAGGCCCGATACCCGGACGCGGTGCGCTGCGGCTTGGGCAAGAGACCAACCTTCTCGTAGTACCGGATGGTCTCGAAGTGGCAGCCCGTGGCTGCCGCCAGCTCTCCGATCTTCATGGGGCTTGACCCTGTAGCGACTCCGGGGTTTACGGTAGCGCCATTAGGAGCCCAAGACCATGACCGACTGTTCCTGCCAAACCACGGCAACTGCCTGTGCAACTTCCAGCAACCGCACCCTGCGCCGGGTTCTGTGGATCGTGATGGCTTTGAACGCCGCGCTGTTCGCGGCGGAGTTCAGCGTCGGCCTATGGGCGCACAGCAGTGCTCTGATGGCTGACTCGCTGGACGCTCTGGGCGACGCAGGCATCTACTTGCTGACCCTCGTCGTCATGACCGGCTCCGTCCGTGCGCGAGCCGGCGCTTCCCTTCTCAAGGGTGCCCTGCAGGGCGGCTTTGGCCTGTTCGTCATCGTCGAAGTGATCCGCCGGGCGTTGTCCGGTGAGACCCCAGATGCTGGCCTCATGACCGTCATGTCCCTCGTGGCCTTGAGCGTCAACGTGACGGCCTTTGCGCTGCTGACCCGTTTCAAGAACGAGGATCTCAATCTCCGCTCGGTCTGGCTGTGCTCGCGCAATGACCTCGCGAACAACCTCGGTGTGCTGGCCGCGGCGGGCCTGGTCGCATGGACGGGCACGCGCTGGCCGGACCTGATCGTGGGCCTGCTGGTGGCCACCCTGTTCCTGCAAACGTCCTTCACCGTCCTCCGCGCCGCGTGGCGGGAGTGGACTACCGGGGTTCCAACGGCTCTTGGAGCATGTGATGAGCACGCGCATTAGCCGCGCGAACGAAGTCTCCTCCGCCACCAATACCCCATCCGAGGGTCGCTACGGAGTCACCCATGAGCAAGACAGGTCTCAAGCCCACCCGCCTCTTGGACTTTGATTCTCCAGAAATCGCCACCCTGATCGAGTCGAAGGGATGGAAGAAAATGGGAGAGGAAGATCAACTCAAGGCGATCTATGAGTACGTTCGCGACGAGATTGGTCTGGGCTACAACGAACGCGATGATCTTCCTGCCTCTCGCGTACTCGCCGATGGATACGGCCAGTGCAACACCAAAGCTATCCTGCTGATGGCCCTGTACCGCGCTGTTGGACAAGCCACGCGCCTTCATGCGGCATGGGTCGACAAACGACTTCAGGCCGGGGTCGTCCCGCCGGCCGTTTTCGCACTTGCTCCTCCGAAGATCCTGCACACGTGGGTGGAAGTCTTTTTCCGATCGCGCTGGGTGGGGTTGGAGGGCGTCATTGTGGACAAGGCGTTCCTGGGATCGGTTCAGGCCGCAAATCCTAGGTGTAGCGGGCCGTTCTGCGGCTTCGCGATCGCGACGCCTCGTTTCGGCTCACCGCCGATCGAATGGACAGGCGAGGACACCAACATACAGAGCATGGCGGTCATTGCTGATCTCGGCGTTTTCGAGGAACCCGAGCTTCTGTATGCCGCGCACTCCCAATACCTTGGCGTGGTGCGGCGGATGCTCTATGAGATGGTGGTTCGACATTGGATGAACCGGCGTGTCGCGGCAATTCGCCGTCGCAAGTTCCTTTCCTTAGCCAAGGAGCCCCAACATGACTGAGCGAATCCATAGAGCCATCGAGGTTGAGCTTCTATGCGCACGTCAAGCCGAGACAGACGGGCGCACTGCCGAAGCCTTTCGACACCTTGAGCGGGCCCACATCCTTTCGCAGCGCTTCACTTGGGCTCATGTTCGCTGCCATGTGCGGATGTGGGCTTGGGCATGGCGGCAGCGGCAGCCGCGGGAACTGCTTGGGCAGACCACTCGCATCCTTGCCGCGGCGCTGTTCAGCCGGATCTGGGTGCCGGAGGGCAACACGGGCGGCGCGAACGTGAGTCCCTTCCAGCCGATGCCCATTCCCGCCGACCTTCGCGACCTGCTGTCGCGCTGATCCGTTACCCTTAAGACATGTCGCGCCTTCGACTCCGTGCCCGAACGATCCACGCCGCCCTGATCGGGTTGCTGGCGTTGCTCGTGCTTGCGTCGTCGATGGCCGGAGCGCTGGCCATCAGCCACCCGTCCGCGCATGACCTCGACGCCGCGGTTTCGGTCGGCGTGGCCGCCGAGCCCTCCGACTGCGAAGGCGAAGCCCCGCACCCGCCCGGCCTTGCGAGCCTATCGCATGACCTCGCGCACGCCTGGCACCACTGCGGCGTGGTGATGGCGGTGCTCCCGATGCCGATAGTGAAGCTTCTGGCCATGAAGCCCACGCAGCCGCCCAGCGTCGATGTGCGGGGCGGCCCCGCGCCGCTGCTCCAAAGCCTCTTCCGTCCTCCCATCCGCTGATCCGTCGACGCGGCCGCCTCGAGCGGCGTCTTTTTCCACGGATCAACGGAGTTCCCTATGTCTGTTCGTCTGGCCGCACTCGCGGCCGGGCTGACGTTGCTGGCCGTCGCCTCGGGCGCGGCCGCCCAGCCCTTCACCCTGGCCGACGCGCAGGAGCGCGTCGCCCAGTCCCATCCTGATCTTCGGCTGTTCGTCCCGCGTCGCGAGGGCCTCGAAGCGGAGGCGCGCAGCGCGGCACTGTCGCCCGCGCTCGAGATCCAAGCCGATCTCGAGAACGTGCTCGGCAGCGGAGCGCTCCAAGGCAGCCGCTCGTCCGAGCTGACGCTCAGCCTTGCCGGCGTTCTGGAGCGAGGCGGAAAACGAGAAGCTCGCCGCGCATTGGCGGCGGCACGCATCGATGCTCTAGGCGTCCAGCGTGCCGCCACGCAGCTCGACCTGTTGGCGGAGACCACCCGTCGCTACCTCGATCTGGCGGCCCTGCAAGCACAGCGCCCGCTGCTCGAGGAAGACCTAGCCCAGCGCCAGCGCATCGCTCGTGCGGCGCGTCAGCGCTTCGCCGCCGGCGCAGCGCCGGAAGCCTCCGCGTTGGCGGCGGAGGCCGGCATTGCCCAAGCCGAAGCCCGTCTTGCGGCACTCGATGCCGAGCAGGCTGCGGCTTGGCGCCGTCTGTCCCTGCTGTGGGGCGAGCCTGCCGACGGTGCCGTGCCGACGGTCGACATGGTTCCCGACAACGTGCCCTCGCTGCCCGCGCTCACCGAGTTGACGGCGCGGATCGCCGAGTCGCCGGAGCTTGCGGCGTTTGCCGACGAAGCCCGCATCCGCGAGGCGCGGCTGCGCCTTGCGGAAACCGAAGCCAGTCCCGATGCGCGGTGGAGTATTGGCGCACGCCGACTGCAGGACGGCCGCGACGTGGGGCTCGTGGCGGGCTTCAGCCTGCCCTTGGGGGCGCGTCGACGCGCCGAACCGGCCATCGCCGCGGCACGTGCGGAGCAGGAGGCCTTGGCGATGTCCCGGGAGTCGGCGGCACTGCAGCTCGAGGCGGTGGCCGTGGATGCCTGGTCGCAAATCGAGACCGGTGCGCTCCAGGTCGATCGCCTGCGGACCGATGTCCTGCCGCGCATTCAGCGTGCGGCCGCCCAATCCGAGCGCGCCTACCGCGCCGGTGCCCTGAGCTACGTCGAGTGGGCCGCGGTCCAGACCGAAATCACCACCTCGAACCTTGCGCTGTTGGAGGCCCGCGTGGCCACCCAGCGCGCCCTGATTGAACTGCAGCGCCTCACCGCCGACAGCTGGTCGGCCAACGATGTGCGCAATGGAGTGTCCGAATGAACAGTCACCGTGTTCCTTCCCTGCTGCTTGTCTCCGCCCTCGCTCTCGCCATCACGGCGTGCGATGACGGTGCCCATGAGGCCGACGATGGGCATGCCCACGAGATCGCCGCCGAAACAACTGACGATGACCACGGCGAAGGCCACGGCGACGACGACGGCCATGGTCACGACGAGTCCGAAGCCGACGCGACGACGATCCCCGCGGAAACCGCTGCACGCTCGGGTATCGTCGTTGCCGCCGTCAGCGCCGGGGACATCCAGCAGACCGTTCGCCTGCCGGGCGTGATCGAAGCGCGTCAGGGCGCGATGGCGCGGGTTGCTGCGCGTTTCCCGGGTGCGATCCGTGACGTTGCGGTGCAGGTGGGCGACCGTGTTCGCGCCGGACAGCGACTGGCCACGGTGGAGAGCAACGCCAGCCTCTCGACCTATGCGATCACCACACCGTTGGCCGGCGTGGTGATGACGCGCGATGCCGAGATTGGAGGATTGGCCGGCGAATCGCCCCTGTTCGAGGTCGCCGACCTCTCGAAAGTCTGGATCGACCTCCACGTCTTTGGACGAGACGCCCAGCGCGTGCGCGTTGGTGCCGAAGTCCGCGTTGAACGCCTCGCTGATGGCGTCGTGGCGACCGCCAACATCGGCCAAGTGCTCCCGGCGACCGATGTGGAGAGCCAGAGCTTGACGGCCCGCGCGGTGCTCGACAACGCCGATGGTCTGTGGCGACCGGGAATGGCCGTGCATGCCGATGTCACGATTGGCACGACGGAGGCCGCCCTTCGGGTCCCGCTCGACGCTCTGCAGCGCATGGAAGGGCGCGATGTCGTGTTCGTCCGCGAGGGGGACACCTACACCGCCACACCGGTGAGGCTCGGTGTGCGCGATGCCACCTTCGTGCAGATCAGCGACGGGGTTAACCCCGGCGATGAGGTCGTTGTCGAGCAGAGCTTTTTGGTCAAGGCGGACATCGCCAAGGCCGGCGCGGCTCACGAGCACTGAGGCCCGCCATGATCGACTCCTTCATCCGATACGCCATCCGGCATCGCTGGCTGGTGCTGATCCTCGTCCTGGCCCTTGGGGCTTGGGGCGCCCTCAATCTGTTCCGGCTTCCTATTGACGCGGTGCCGGACATCACCAACGTCCAAGTGCAGGTCAACACTGAAGCACCGGGCTACTCGCCGCTCGAGGCCGAGCAGCGGGTGACCTTCCCGGTGGAAACCGCACTGGCCGGCATTCCCAACCTCGACTACACGCGCTCGTTGTCGCGCTATGGACTGTCGCAGGTGACCGTGGTGTTCGAGGACGGCACCGACATCTTCTGGGCAAGGCAGCAGATCGCCGAGCGCCTCCAGCAGGTGCGTGGACAGCTACCCACCGGCCTTGAGCCTGCCATGGGGCCCATCTCTACGGGCTTGGGCGAGATCTACATGTACACCGTCGAGGCCGAACCAGGCACGACGCGTGAGGATGGCCAGCCGTGGACGCCGACCGATCTGCGCACCCTTCAGGACTGGGTCGTAAAGCCGCAGCTGCGCACCGTGAAGGGCGTCGTCGAGGTCAACACCATCGGCGGCTATGCCCGCGAGGTGCAGGTCGCTCCAGACCTCGCTCGTTTGGTCGCGCTGAACCTCAGCCTCGACGATCTGGTCGACGCCTTGGAGCGCAACAACGCGAACGTCGGTGCCGGCTACATCGAGAAGCGGGGCGAGCAGGTGCTCGTTCGGGTTCCCGGCCAGTTGGGCGACGCATCGGCGATCGGCTCGGTGGTGGTGGCCAGCCGCGGGACGCGGGTGATCCGCGTTGGCGATGTCGCGACCATTGAAGAGGGCATGGAGCTGCGTACCGGTGCGGCCACGGAGAACGGCGAAGAGGTGGTGCTGGGCACGGTGTTCATGCTGGTCGGCGCGAACAGTCGCGAGGTGGCGCAGGCGGTGGACGCCCGCGTCGCTTCGATCCGGGGCACCCTACCCGAGGGGGTGATCCTGCGGACGGTGTACGACCGCACGGCGCTGGTGAACCGCACCATCAGCACCGTCGCCAAGTCACTCGCGGAAGGCGCGCTGCTTGTCGTGGTGGTGTTGTTCCTGTTGCTCGGCAACCTGCGCGCAGCCCTGATCACGGCTGCCGTAATTCCACTCACCATGATGATGACGGCCACCGGCATGCTGAAGGGCGGCGTCTCCGGCAACCTGATGAGCCTCGGCGCGCTTGACTTCGGTCTGATCGTCGATGGTGCAGTGATCATCATGGAGAACTGCATTCGCCGGTTTGGCGAGCTGCAGCATCGCTTGGGGCGCTTGCTAACGCGTGAGGAACGCTACGAACTGGCCGCGTCCGCCACCGCGGAAGTGATCCGACCCAGCCTATTCGGCGTCGGGATCATCACAGCGGTGTACCTGCCCATCTTCGCGCTCGATGGCGTCGAAGGAAAAATGTTCCACCCGATGGCTTTTACGGTGGTTTTCGCCCTGACGGCGGCCATGCTGCTCTCGCTGACCTTCGTGCCTGCGATGGTCGCGGTGGGGCTGGGCGGCCGAGTCGAGGAGAAGGAAAACCGCATCGTCCTGTTGCTGAAGCGCGGCTACGCCCCGGCGCTGAATCGTGTACTGGGGTGGCGCTGGCGCGTGGTGTTGGCGGCGTTTGTCCTCGTAGCCGGCGCGGGGTTTGCCGCGACGCGGATGGGCACGGAGTTCATCCCGAGCCTGGATGAGGGCGACGTGGCGCTCCACGCCATGCGCATCCCGGGCACGTCGATCACGCAATCCGTCCTCATGCAGAAGGTTCTGGAGCAGGAGATCCTGACGCTTCCGGAGGTCGAGCGAGTGTTCAGCAAGATCGGTACCGCGGAGGTCGCCACCGATCCGATGCCGCCTTCCGTGGCGGACACGTTCGTCATCCTAAAGCCGCGGTCCGACTGGCCCGATCCGGGCAAGACCAAGACCGAGTTGGTGGCGGAGCTGGAGGCCCTGGTGGCAAAAGTGCCCGGCAACAACTACGAGTTCACCCAGCCGATCCAGATGCGCTTCAACGAGCTGATCTCCGGCGTTCGCTCCGACGTGGCGGTGAAGGTGTACGGCGACGACCTCGACGTGTTGATGACCACCGCGCAAGGTATTGAATCGGCAATGACGGGCATCGACGGTGCAGCGGATGTCAGGGTCGAGCAGACGACCGGTCTGCCGATGCTGGTCGTTGATCCCGATCGCGAGGCCATCGCCCGCTTTGGGCTGTCCGTAGATGACGTGCAGCAGGTCGTCGCCACTGCCATCGGAGGCACCGAAGCCGGGATGCTCTACGAGGGCGATCGTCGGGCACCGATCGTGGTGCGCCTCGCGGATGGCCTGCGCAACAACGCTGACCGGCTCGGTGACCTGCCTGTTCCGCTACCCGTAGAACGTGCGGACACCGTTCGAACGGTGCCGCTGCGCGAACTCGCTCGGATCGGCATCGAGGAAGGCCCCAACCAGATCAACCGTGAGAACGGCAAGCGTCGCGTGGTGGTGACGGCCAATGTCCGCGGACGGGACCTTGGCTCGTTCGTAACGGAAGTGCAGCAGCGCGTTGCCGTCGAAGTCCAGGTGCCGCCGGGTTACTGGGTGGAGTACGGCGGCACCTTCGAGCAGCTGATCTCAGCCACGCAGCGGCTCTCAATCGTCGTGCCCATGACGCTGCTGCTGATCCTTGGTCTCCTGTTCTTGGCCTTCGGCTCCGGACGCGATGCGCTGGTGGTGTTCTCCGGCGTGCCACTCGCCCTCACGGGTGGCGTCGCCGCCCTGCTGGTGCGTGACCTTCCACTGTCGATCTCCGCGGGCGTGGGCTTCATCGCTCTCAGCGGTATCGCAGTGCTCAATGGCATCGTTATGCTCAGCTTTATCCGCCAGCTTCGACTGGACGGCATGGGGATAGACGAGGCGGTCCGGGAGGGCGCGATGACGCGCTTCCGCCCGGTGCTGATGACTGCGCTGGTGGCGAGCCTCGGGTTCGTGCCCATGGCCTTGGCCGTCGGTGCCGGAGCCGAGGTGCAGCGACCGCTCGCCACAGTGGTGATCGGCGGCGTTTTGTCGTCAACGCTGCTGACGCTGTTCGTGCTGCCGGTTCTTTACCGGCTGGCGCATCGAGCGACCGAATCGAGCGATGTGATCGCCAACGGCTGAACACGTGCACCCTCGGCCTATAGCGCCGAGGGTGTGTTTTTGCGCCGCGCACGGACTTGAGGCCTCAGTTGGAATGTCTGCTTTGGGTCGAAATGCGTCCTAGCCCTCTTCGGTCAGAAGCTGACCTTCAATTGCAAAGGTAGGCGACACAGTGAGTGCGGGGATTGGGTGGGCAGATTGCTAATAGATCCTGTTCGCCCTTCAGAGGCTCACTTCACGCCCCCAGACCGTTGTCGGTAGCTTCTGCGCCGTGGCGCACGAGGTCGTCGAACTCCACCAAAGTGAGGCGACGAAGCGTCGTTGGAAATGTCTTGGCGCGTTCAGCCAAGGCCGTGTCCATTCCGGATGCGTTGCAACCGATGAAGACGAATCCCCCACGGTCTGGCGCTTGAGTGACGTAGTGAACGAACGTCCGGACTCGCAGCGCTCGGGCTTGGTCAGACATGATGTCGGCAACGCGTTTGAGTCGGAATGGACTGATCGGACGGCCAAGGGGATTGCTGCCTAGGGGAAGACCTGCGTCAGAGACTAGGATGAAGGTCTCTGGAAGCTTTGGGGCGTTGCGCCCAGCATCGAAAAACGGCTCAAGCCCGAGATTGTCATAGACACCGCCGTCATAAAGATGGAGCGTTTGGAAGGGAGGTGTCACTGGCACTTCGCTCCCCTTAGGGGCATCCCACCCTCGCTTAAGCCAGGTGAACTTGTTTGTCCGGATGCTCAAGGGACCAAATCCGCCCGGGAAAGCCGCGGACACAGCGATCGCGTCCGCAAGCGGATAGCACTTCGCGTCAGCGTATCCGCTGAGGTAGTCGCCAAGATCATGGCGCTTAAAGCGGAAGCGGCGACCATTCTCGGCGTTGGTCCCGTTGATAGACCACTCTGGTCGTGCGGGAAGGTCGCCTAAAGGCATTGTGGCGCCCCACTCGTTCTTGAGCGCCGCTGCGAGAAGGTTTGCGCGCGAGGCGATGAAGCGCAAGTTCCTTGGTCGGACCAATTGCCTAAGCGCGCCCCACTGCAGACTCCGCTGGGAAAGACTGACTCGTAATCTGGGTAGAACCTCATGGAGAAACGCCTGCGAGCTCGGCCATACGAGATTGTTCTCCAAGAGCACGAGGCCGACAATTAGGCTGCCTCCAGACACGCTCGAAACATGTGAGACGCGCTCGAGAAGGCCTAGTTCGGCCATGCGACGCATCACCCCGAGGTGAAACGCCATGGCGCGTATCCCTCCACCAGAGAGTACGAGCGCGATATCTTTCTTTGCAGGCCATTGCATTAGCCGACGGCTCCGGATAGCACCTGAATGTCGTTCTCACCAACGATCAGCTGCACTCCAGGCAGACCATCTGCATCCATGCCCAATGCCAGTTGGACCAGTTGGAAAACGTCGTCTGAGCTTGGTGCTGCCGAGTGGCCTCGAGGGTGGCTGTGCCATTCGCCGACATAACCAACCACCCCGGCTGTGCGGCGTGAGGCCTCCCCGACGGCCTCCTTCAGGCCGTCGACGCCACGCTCGAACGATCCTGCAGTACTTGTGCTGTCGGCCGGCGCCGGAAGCGCGGCTACCAGGACCAGCGCCCGGACAGTGAAGTCGTAGTAGCCCAGTAGCACCCCGCCGGTCTCGTTCGGCAGGGCACCAAGGCGCAAAGCGCGAAGGTCCTTCTCCAAGCCGGCATCCAGATAGACCTGCAGATCTCCGAGCTCGAATGATCGCTCTTGGAAAGTTGGGACATCGCGGACGTCCACGCCGCCGTCCGTCCGGCGGTTCCAAACTCGAATTGCCGCGCCTTCTTGCGCCCTGAAGCGGGGTAGATCGTCGGCCAGTAGGCCCGCCATGAGCATCACCCGCGAATAGGGCAGCACCATGGAGATATCACGACACCCCGCGCCGCTCCAGAATGCGCCGAGGTTGCCTTCGAGATGTTCGCGACCCCAGTCGCTTCGGATGATTGCGCGGTAGTACTGCGCCTCAAGGGTTCGCAAGCGGATCGATCGCGCCGCATCTTCGACCAAGGCAATCGCGCTGCTAGCACTGGGCGCAAAGAAGGCAGACACATGTCGCGCCACATTTTCCAGAGTGCTAGCGTATCGGGGATAGTCCAGAGACGCGGATGCATCGATGACCCAGTTGGCTGACCTTAGGGCCTCCAGGACGTCCGAGCGCTGCGGATCGGTGGCGCTCGCCACCAGTGGCTTTATCGGATTAGCGTCATGGTCGGCCCACGCCTGCAACAGGGCGACGGCCTCGGCCTTAGGTTGGCCGATCTGATCCGCTTCCGCGGTATGGCGCGACAAGTTGTGAGGACGAAGGTGATCTTTGTCTATGACCGTCCACCGGCCATATCCTTCGCGGCCCCAAAGCATGGCAAGAGCGCTTCCCAGCGATCCTGCTCCGACGAGTACGCCCGAGGGGTCGTCGTCCGAAGCCAAGCCAGACTGGGCGCGAGCACTTTTGGGCGTGTTTTCGTTGAGAACCTCTAGGGGAAGCACGGGTAATTCACGCCACGCCGTTGGCTGCTGTTGGCAGAAAACGCCGATCGCGCTGTAGATTCTGCCTTCGTGGCGCATCAACGCTCCTGTCGCCACGCCGATCTCCAGAGCGTCCTCAGTCAGCAGGAATGCGCGGTGGTCGATCCGCTCTGGAGCGACGCCTTCCTCCCGGCACAACGGGACATGGAGCAAGATGACGGTGAAAGCGTTCCCGGCGCGAGTGGTGGCCCCCTGCGAATGAACCAAGGCTTGGAACTGAGGTTTCATCGCACAAAGCAACGATGAACCGCGCATCAAGACTAAATCCTCGAGTTGACCGAGCGTAGCCGGATTCAACTCGACGGCGCCGCCGATGATTGGCGACAACTTCAGCTCCACTAGCAGTCCGGTTGCGTGCGCTTCGCCAGTCTTGGGCTTCAGGCGAAGGGTCTCCCCGCCATCGGGTCGAGTTGCGGCGCGTACCAGCATGAACTCCGTGCCCTTGTTGACAAGGACTTCGAAGTTCCATGGCAACACCAACTCGTACTTCGAGTTGAAGAACAAGCGGTCGAGTGGCTGGTCGGCTAGGTGCAGCTCGCCGCGCGCGTTCTTTTCCATCCACCACTGGATACGATGGAGGAACTGCTGGGGCGTCCATGTGCGCAGCACGGTCTCGGTGGGCTCGAAGTAGAGACACAGCTGCGCCGGCGATCCCTGCGGTTCCTGGTGCTGGTGTGCCAGACGCGGAAAACCCTTCCGCAAGGCGTACACCATGGGAAGCGTGCCGGGTTCGTCGGTGACCACGATCGCGAGTCGCTCTTGGAACTTTAGGCCGTACGCGTTGTGTTTTGGTACGCCGTGAGTCTGGACGTCGACAAGGACGGCCTCTCGGGCCGCACCGTCCCTCGTCGGGAACCGCAGCCAGCCTGCGGGAACGAAGTCGCGATGCCGCACCATCGCCTCCTGAAGGGCGATTGCGCGTGGCAATGTCAGAGCGTACGGGCTCGCGAGTACCTCACCCGCGTCCAGTGTGTAGAACTCCACCTCAGCCGCGACCTGCGCGCGGTGGCCGCGATGCGATGATCGAAGCGGCGCCAAGCGTTGTAGAGCGTCGCCAAGTGATGCCGCCGCGTTCGATGTCAAAAACAATCGGCTGCGGCTTGTTGGCGTTCGGCTCTTCCATGGTCACCAAGAAGGAACGTCCGCCTACTTCGCGCCGGTAGCGCTCGTACGTCTTGCGTGCCTGGATATGTGGGGGCTGCGTCTGCTGATATGACTCCGTGATGTCAGGTACCGGCTTGCTGCAGCTGACAATGTAGGATTCCGGCCGTCCCTTGAGCAGCAGCTCCCTTACCAGCGGCGTCGGCGTGGTTTCTTGGTCGCCTTTCTCGTCCGCCAGGGCCCGGTAGCTACAATGGTGGGGGATGTTGAAGAGGTCCCATTCAAGCCGGTCTTCGTTGCCGTGGTATCGGGTGATTTCAACGATCTCTTCCAGATCGCTGTATTCGGCGTCGCCCACCTCGAGGTAGTCGTAGTTCTCGCCGTCGACCTCAAAGCGCACGTTGAAAACGAGCGCGGCAGAGTTGCGGATAATGTCGCCGTCGTCGCAATGCTTGATAAAGGGCGAGTGGCAGAAAAACTCAATCTCGTCCACTTCGAGCGAAAAGCCTGGGACCAGCCTGCCGGCATCGACGAAGAGGTGGTCGCGTGCCGAGGGCAATTCGCCCCGGGCCTTGAGCAGCGGCTCCAGCCAGTCCATGAGGGTCTGGGGCTTGGAGAACACCAGAATGTCGCGACCCTCCAGGAGGCGATGGCGCGCTTCCTGTCGAAGGAGCACGAACTCCTCGGATTGTTGGTCCCGGGTCGCTTCCTCCAACAACATCGCCGCTGGCACCCAGAGCTCACGAATTTTGATGCGCCCGTCACCTTGGTAACGAGCGGCGTGTTGCAACTCGAAGAACTCGGTGCTGCCGCTGATGTGATCGGCATCGGCATGGGTGAACGCAACTACGTCGAAGTAGTCGCGATCGACGGCAGCAAGTTCGTCCTTGAGGTGCTTCTTGAGATCGATCTCGGGCGTTGCCTCATCTTCTGCTTTGCTACGGTGGCAGAAGTCGAAGAGGACGCGCCGCCCGCGGGCAAGCACGATCTGGGTGGTGTCGCCGTTGCCGACGGGGTAGAAGACAACTTGATGTTTGCTGCCCACGTGGGCCCTCCTTGGGTCGAATCCGTGAATCCAAGAGTTACCCTAGCCCCCCAACGTCGCACCCCCTGAGACAGCACTGCCCCCTAGGGGTTGGGGTTTACCCACGGGTAACACCCTAGTGCTTGGGGATACCCAATTGTCGTTTCAAGGGTGCGGCGAGCCACGCCTCTTCCCACAGCGGATTCCTCAGCGGTCGACAGAACTACTGGTCGACACCCAGCGATAAGTGATTGACTTGGCTGAAATTAGGTCCAGCAGATCGACCTGAGGCCGCGAGGGGCGGGCCGCGGAATAGGATCGGCACTGGGGCCCAAGCCAGCTGCGCTCCCCCGGACTTGGTCACCGGTCTTCAACTTTGCCGGCACGCACCGTTTGTTCGCCCCAGCGTCAGAGTCTCTGGTGCATAAACGGTTCGGACTCCATATGCCTCAGGAGCTTATGGCTATTTGACGATGGCTCACTTGACGGCGAAAGTTGCAGTGTTGGCCTATCCAGCTGATTCGATTGGCAAAGCGGTCTTCTTTGCAATCTTGCAGTTCGCACACCCATTTTAATCTGGCCGTCCGCGGGGCTTGCGCGCGAGGGGGCGCTGGATAGACTTCGTCTCCCCCCCACGGACGTTGTCATGAATGGACTCCGACGGGCCGCTTTCGCGGCCCTGCTGCTTTTTGCCCCCCTCCACGTCGCGGCGCAGGGCGATTCCGCCCCGGTGGCCCCGGCCCCGCTGCCCGCCGACGTTGCCGGCCTTGTCGCCCATCTCGTCCGCGACGAGAAGTTCATCGACATCGCGCTGTCGCCGACCGGCGAGTTCTTCGCCGCCACGGCCGCGCGTGACAAGCAGACGTTCCTCGTCATCGGCACGCTGGCCGAGCGCAAAGTGCTCGCCCACCTCTCCGGCGGCGAAAACGCCCACGTACTGGGTTTCTGGTGGGTGAGCGACACCAGGATCGTCGCCTCGATGGGCGAGAGCATCGGCTCCCTCGAGGCGCCGCGTGATTACGGCGAGCTCTGGGTGCTGAGCGCGGTCGAGGGGGCGGAGCCGAGGTTGATCGCCGGTTGGCGCGGTGCCGAGAACACGCTGGGTTCGCGTGCGGCGGCGCGCAACACCGACCACAGCCGCTGGGTGTCCATGGCCGACCCGCTGCGCAACGATGATGAAAATGTCCTGGTCTCGGTGGTGAGCATGCAGTCGCGCGGCGAGGGTTTCGCCACCGCGGAACTGATGGACCTCACCTCGGGTCGCCGCCGCGTCGTCGCCCGCGCGCCCGTGCCGCGCGCCGAATTCCTCGCCGACCATTCGGGGGAGGTGCGGTTCGCCACCGGCCAGAACAGCCAGAACGACACGATCACCTACTACCGCAAGGACGCGAAGAGCGACTGGCAACTGGTCAACGACCAGGGCGCGAGTGGTGTCTGGATCGAACCGATCGGGTTCTCGAAGGACAATGCGGTGGCCTATGTGCTGTCCAGTCGCGAGGAGGGGCCGGACGCGATCGAACGCCTCGACCTCGCGACGTTGGCGCGCACCGAGGTGCTGCGGGATCCCCGGGTCGATCCCAGCCGGATCATCTACGACCCCGTCACGGACGAGCCGATCGGCGCCGTGCTCATGGACGGCCGGCCGAAGTCGCTGTTCTTCAACGCGGCGTCGCCGCAGGCCCGCACGCAGCGCAGCCTGGAGGCGGCGTTCCCCGGGCAGTCCGTGCAGCTGCGCAGTGCCAGCGCCGACGGCAACCAGCAGCTGGTGATCGTCACCAGCGACCGCAACCCGGGCGACTTCTACCACTTCGACCGGGCGAAGCGTTCGGCCGACCTCTGGGGCAGCCGCGCCGACTGGGTGATGCCCGACCAGATGGCTGAAGCCAAGCCGATCGAGCTGAAGGCCCGCGACGGCCTGCCGCTGCATGGTTACCTCACCACCCCGATCGGCCGGGACGCCAAGGGCCTGCCGCTGGTCGTGCTGCCGCATGGCGGGCCGCACCAGGTGCGCGACACCTGGTCGTTCGACCTCGAGCGCCAGTTGCTCGCCGCGCGAGGCTACGCCGTGCTGCAGGTGAACTTCCGTGGCTCCGGTGGCTACGGCGGTGCGTTCGAGTCGGCGGGCTACCGCGAGTGGGGTGGTGCGATCCAGGATGACATCACCGACGCCACCCGATGGGCGATCGAGCAGGGCATCGCCGATCCCAAGCGCATCTGCCTTTACGGCGCGAGCTTCGGCGGCTACGCCGCGTTGATGGGCGTCGCACGCGAACCGTCGCTGTACGCCTGCGCTGCGGGCAACGTGGGCGTGTACGACCTCGACATGATGTACGGCCGAGGCGACCTCCAGGCGCGCCGTTGGGGCGAGAACTACCTGAAGCTCGTGGTCGGCGAGGAGGGGCTCGACGCCCGATCGCCGGCCAAGCTCGCCGCATCGATCAAGGTGCCAGTGTTCCTCGCCGCGGGCGAGGAGGACGAGCGCACCCCGCCGGAACAGACGCGCGCGATGGAGCGCGCGCTGAAGGCCGCGGGTGTGCCGGTCGAGGCGCACTACTACGACGGCGAAGGCCACGGCTACTTCCTGTTGCCGAATCGCCGCGACTACTACACGAAGCTTCTGACCTTCCTCGGCCGCCATCTCGATGGCGACCGAGCGGCCCGCTGAGGGCTTCACGCGGGCCGGGCTTCACGCCGTGCTCCGCGGATCCGCCCGGGTGGGCGGTGGGTGGGCGTGGCAGGGCTGGTCGTCGACACTGCCCTGTCGCGCCTCTGGTAAGGTTTTGCGCGTGCGCCCGCAAGGCGTTCAATCATCATCTGGGGAGATCGTGGCAATGGGTTCTAACCGTCTTCTGTTCCTGGCTTCCATGGCGCTCTCGGGCGTCCTGCAGGCGTCCGATGCGCCGACGACTGTTCCGCTGGAGGACTTCAATCGGCACGCCGAGTACACGGCCGTGCGCATTTCGCCCAACGGCGAGTACCTGGCCGCCACGGCGCCGATCGGCGATCGCGACGTGCTGGTTGTTCTGGACATGAAGGACCTGAAGCCCATCAAGGTCCACCAGTTGCCGGACAACAAGAGCATCGCCGGCTTCTTCTGGGCCGGGCCTGATCGCCTGATGTTCACGGCGACGCGCAAGTTCGGCCAGTTCGCCCAGCCCGGCGGTACGGGCGAGTGGTATGCGGTCGACGCCAACGGGGAGCGTCCGCGCGTGCTCGTCACTTACGAGGGGACGACGACCAGCGGTTCGACGAGCTTCTCGCAGCGAGTCAGCCCGGTCTCGGCCCTGCGTGAGGACGCCTCGCGCGTGCTGGTCCAGGTGACCACGGGCACCGGGAGCGAGGAGGGCGACCGGGCCGAGCTCATGGAGATGGACACCTTCACGGGCCGCATGAAGCGGCTGGCTCGCGCACCCTCGCGCAACTGCGATTTCGTGCTCGATGCCGATGACAAGCCGGCCTTCGCGAACTGCGCCGACAACAAGAACCGCGACAGCTTCACGGAAGGCCATGGCCAGGTCTATCGCCGCGTCGATGGCGATTGGACCCAGATCTTCGACTCCCGCGAGACGGCGGGCCGCCTGCGTGTCTCGCACGTCGACCCCGACGGCACGGTGTATGCCGTGCAGCACGACAACGCCAAGCCCAACGTCATGGGCCGCCTGGACCCGCAGACCGGTGCGTTCACCCCGCTCGATAGCGACCCCCGCGTCGACATGCTGGGAGAAGTGATTGCGGCGGACGGCAAGACCCTGATCGGCGTGACCCGCATGCCCGGGAAGCCGGAAGTGCGTTACATCCGCGAGGAGCATCCGGACGCCCAGCTGCTCGCACAGCTTTCGGCGGCCTTCCCCGGGCAGTACGTCAGCCTCGGCGGCGCGACCCTCGATGGCAACAAGATGGTCGTGTCGGTCCAGAGCGACCGGAATCCCGGCGAGTTCTACCTGTACGACAAGTCCACCAAGCAGGCGCGGTACCTGGTGAGCACGCGCCGCTGGATCGATCCGGAACAGATGTCGGAGATGCGTCCCTTCACGATGACGGCGCGCGATGGCGTGACGCTTTCGGGTTACCTGACGGTCCCGAAGGGCCGTGAGCTCAAGGGCCTGCCGATGATCGTCAACCCGCATGGCGGCCCGCACGGCCCGCGCGACCTGTGGGGCTTCAATCCCGAGGTTCAGCTGTTCGCCAACCGCGGCTATCTCGTGTTGCAGGTCGATTTCCGCGGCTCCGGTGGCTACGGCAAGGCCTTCGAGCAGATGGGCTACGGCGAATGGGGCGGCACGATGCAGGACGACGTCACCGACGCGACGCAGTGGGCCATTGCCCAGGGCTACGCGGATCCGGAGCGGATCTGCATCTATGGCGCGAGCTACGGTGCCTATGCGGCGCTGATGGGCGCGGTGCGCGAGCCCGACCTGTACCGTTGCACGGTCGGCTACGTCGGCGTCTACGACCTGCGCTTGATGTACTCCGAGGGCGACATCCGCGAGTCCGATACCGGCGGCAACTACCTGGAAAGCGTAATCGGCAAGGACCGCAGCAAGCTCGACGAGCGCTCTCCGGCGGCGCGAGCCGATGAGATCAAGATCCCCGTGTTCCTCGCTGCGGGCGGCCGCGACCGCCGTACGCCGCCGGAGCAGACGGACGCGATGGAAGCCGCGCTGATCGCCGCGGGCAACGCACCGCGGGAGAACATCCTCGAGCCGAAGGAAGGCCACGGCTTCTACGAGGTGCCTGCCCGCAACAACATCTACTCGAAGATGCTGGCCTTCTTCGGGGAGCACATCGGCGGCACGGTCCCGGTCGGCGAGTCGCGCACCGAGTCGGCGTCGGGCGGTTCGGACTGATCGGGCTTGTGGCTGCCGGCCACGGCAGCCCCGGGTGATCACGGGAAGGGCGCGACTCCGGTCGCGCCCTTCGCTGTTTCGGGCGGTGGGTTTGGGGTCAGTCCGCGCGCAGCAGGCGGTTCAATAGCGGCGTCGCGATGAACATCGCCAGGCCCGCACCGAGGCCGATCCACATCATCTGGGTGAAGAACGGCGCGTAGACGGCCAGGGCCTCGGCGGCGGAGATCACGCCGTCGGGCCCCGGCGCCACCTCGGCCATCGTGCCGAGGCGGCCGGCGATCATTTCGCCGAAGGCCGAGAACAGGAACCACGCGCCCATCATCGTGCTGACCACGCGCGGAATCGACAGCGAGGTGACCGCCGCGAGACCGATCGGGCTCAGCGCCATTTCGCCGAGCACCAGCACCGCGTAGGCGAGGATCAGCCACCACAGGCTGACGAGGCCGTCGTTGCCGGGGTTCGCCGCCGCGAAGGCCAACACGCCGAAGGAGCCGCCGCAGAACACCAGCGCCCAGGCGAACTTGGCCGCGTAGCCCGGATTCATGCCGGCGCGGTCGAGGCACGGCCACAGCCAGACGAAGAACGGCGTCATCAGGATCACGAAAGCGGCGCCGATCGCGGTGGTCTGGCTCGCGTCCCAAACGAATCCGAAGGTGCTGCGGTCCATCGCGCGGTCCGCCAGCGTCACCCAAGGACCATAGCTCTGCTCGTAGAGGCCCCAGAACAAGGCGCTGACGGTCGTGAGCACCATCAGCAGGATCATCTTGCCGCGTGCCACGCGGTCGATCCCCGAGAACATCAGCCACGTGAACCAACCGTACAGCACGGTGCCGGCGACGACGGCGACGAGTTCCGTCAGCGTGACCTGATGGCCGCCGAGCAGGGCATTCAGCGGCGCGAAGTCGATGCGCGTCTGCAGGATCTGCCAGACCGCCACGACGCCGGCCAGCGCGCCCAGGTAGATCAACCATTCGCGGCTGAGGCCGGCCAGCGCCCGCTCGCGCAGCCGGGCCGGTTCGGCCGGTTCGGCCTGTCCGAGCAGGTGCGGTTGGCCGAGCACGAAGATCACCAGCCCCACGGCCATCATCAGGCCGCCCAGCGCGAAGCCGTAGCTCCAGCTGATGTTCTCGCCGACGTAGCCGACGATGAAGGAGGACAGCACGGCCCCGACGTTGATGCCCATGTAGAAGATCGAGAAGCCGGAGTCGCGGCGCGGATCGTTCGCCGCGTACAGCCGGCCCACGATCGTCGAGATGTTCGGCTTCAGGAAGCCCACGCCCATCGCGATCAGGGCCAGCGAGGCGTACATCACCTGCACGGCAGTCTCGTCGCGCGCGCCGCCGTCGATGGGGGTGCCGATCCAGGCCATGCCGAATTGCCCGAGCACGAGAAGCACGCCGCCGAAGACGACCGCCTTTCGCATGCCGAGGTAGCGGTCGGCCAACATGCCGCCCAGCAAGGGCAGGGCGTAGGCGAGCCCGGCGTAGGTGCCCATCAGCAGGTAGCCGTCGGCGTCGGAGAAGCCGTGGTGCTTGATGAGGTACAGCACGAGGATGGCCTTCATGCCGTAGAACGCGAAGCGTTCCCACATCTCGGTCAGGAAGCAGACGTAGAGGCCTTTGGGGTGGCCAAGGAACTCGGCCGGCGCGGCGGTGGTGGACAAGCGGCGTTCCTGCAGTTGTGGTCAATTCGTGAAGCCCAAGTGTACGGGGCGTGATGCCTCGAGGGGCGCGTTATCCTTGGCCTCTCGTCCCGGAGACCGAACCGACCATGCGCCTGTCCGTCCTTGCCCTGTCGCTGGCCCTCGCAGGGCCGGCACTCGCCGCCGAGCCCGCCGCCACCGCCAATCCGCGTGGCTTCACCGCGAAAGACCTCGTGATGCTCGACCGCGTGTCGGCGCCGCAGTTCTCGCCGGACGGTGAGCGAATCCTGTACGCGCTTCGCGAGACGAACTGGGACGCCGACCGCGGCGTCGGTTCGTTGTGGGTGACGGACGCCTCGGGCGGCCAAGGCGCGCGACTGACGCCGGCGGAAATCCCTGCTTCGGCGGGTGCGTGGTCGCCGGATGGCGCCTTCGTCTACTTCCTGAGCGCGAAGTCGGGATCGATGCAGGTCTGGCGTGTGCCGGCCGGTGGCGGTGATGCGACGCAGGTGACGGCCTACTCGCTGGACGTCGGAAGCTTCCGCCTGGCGCCGGATGGCAAGGCCATCGCCCTGTCGTTCGAGGTGTTCGCCGATTGCGGAACGCTCGCCTGCACGGCGGAACGCCACGCCGCCAATGCCAACGACAAGCGCACCGGCGTGCAGTACGACCGCATCTTCGTGCGCCATTGGGACACGTGGAAGGACGGCACCCGCTCGCAGGTGTTCCTGAGCCCGATCGGTGCCGACGGCAAGGCCGCGGGCGAGCCGCGCTTGCTGACGAAGGGCATCGATGGCGACGTGCCGGGCAAGCCCTTCGGCGACCAGTCTGATTACGTCTTCTCGCCGGACGGTTCGACGCTGGTGTTCAGCGTGCGCATCGCCGGCAAGAGCGAGCCGTGGTCGACCAACTTCGACCTGTTCGAGGTGCCGGTGGACGGCAGCGCCGCGCCGAAGAACCTCACCGACGCCAACGACGCGATGGACACCAATCCGGTGTTCTCGGCCGACGGCAAGACCCTGTTCTGGCGCGCGATGAAGCGCCCGGGCTTCGAGGCCGACCGCTTCGGCCTGATGGCCCTGGACCGCGCCACGGGCGCCACCCGCGAGATCGCTGCCGACTGGGACCGCAGCTTCGACACGCTCGTGCCCGGCGACGACGGCCGCACGATGTACACGGCCACGCTCGACACCGGCACGCATCCGGTGTTCGAGGTGAACCTCGCCAGCGGCGCGGTGCGCAAGGTGGTGCAGGGCGGCAACATCGGCGCCTTCGACATCGACGGCGACCGCATCGTCTTCACCCGCGACTCCATCGCCGCACCGGCGGACCTCTACCTCGGCGCGATCCGCGCGCGCATCGCCGAGCGTCGCCTGACGAACTACAACGCCGAAGCACTCAGCGGCATCCGCATGGGCGAGTACGAGCAGTTCAGCTTCAAGGGCTGGAACGACGCGACGGTGCACGGCTACGTGATCAAGCCCTGGAACGCCGAGCCGGGCAAGAAGGCGCCGGTGGCTTTCCTGATCCACGGCGGCCCGCAGGGCAGCTTCCACAACCAGTGGCATTACCGCTGGAACGCGCAGACCTATGCCGGCATGGGCTTCGCAGTGGTGATGATCGATTTCCACGGCAGCACCGGCTACGGCCAGGCCTTCACCGATTCGATCTCCGAGGACTGGGGCGGTAAGCCGCTGGTCGACCTGCAGAAGGGTTGGGCGGCCGCGCTCGAGAAGTACGATTTCCTTGACGGCGAGCGCGCCTGCGCGCTGGGCGGCAGCTACGGCGGCTACATGGTCAACTGGATCGCGGGCAACTGGAACGAGCCGTGGGACTGCTTCGTCAACCACGCCGGCGTCTTCGACCTGCGCTCGATGGCCTATTCGACGGAAGAGCTGTGGTTCACCGAGTGGGAGAACGGCGGCGTGCCGTGGGAGAACGCGGCCGCCATGGAGAAGCACAACCCGGTGAACTTCGTGCAGAACTGGCGCGTGCCGATGCTCGTCATCCACGGCCAGAAGGACTATCGCGTGCTGGTCGAGCAAGGGCTGGCGACCTTTGGTGCGTTGCAGCGTCGCGGGATCGAGTCGGAACTGCTCTACTTCCCGGACGAGAACCACTGGATCCTGCGGCCGCACAACAGCGTGCAGTGGCATGAGTCGGTGAATGCCTGGCTGCAGGAGCACACGGGGCGCTAATCATGAGCCTGATCGAACTCAAGGCCCTCGCCGGCCAGCGAAGCTGCGACGAGTGCGTTCTGCACCCGATGTGCAAGCCCGCATTGGTCGGCATCGAGGACATCGAGCGGCTGTCCGGCGCCGTGCTGGCGCGCCGGCCGATGGGCAAGGACGCCGTGCTGTTCCGTGCGGGCGAGCCGATGCGCTCGGTCTTCGTCGCCCAGAGCGGTGGCTTCAAGACCGTGGCCATCAACGAGGCCGGCGACGAGCAGGTGATCGGCTTCTATTTCCCCGGCGAGCTGATCGGCCTCGAAGGGCTCCGCGACGGCCGCTTCAGCACCGACGCCGTGGCCCTCGAATCCGCCCAGGTCTGCGAGGTGCCGCTGCCGGCGCTGGAGCGCGTGGCCACGCAGCGTCTCGAGTTCCAGCGGCAGATGATGAAGGCCTTGGGCGAGGGCATGGCCCGCCACCAGGACCATCTGGAACTGCTCGGCCGGAAGCAGGCGCAGGAGCGCCTGGCGATGTTCCTGCATGGCCTGTGCGAGCGGCAGCAGCGGCTCGGCCGCGATCCCTCGCGCCTGCACCTGCCGATGAGCCGCTCCGACATCGGCAGTTACTTGAGTCTGGTGATCGAAACCGTGAGCCGCGGCCTGTCGAAGCTTCAGGACGAGGGCGTGATCTCGGTGAAGGGCCGGCAGCTGGAAGTGCTCGAGCCCGAGCGCCTCGCGAGTATTGCGCACGGCGAGGAAGGCGACGGCGAGCGCTGCGCCGGTCGGCGCTGAGCGCGCGATCAGCCGGCGAGGCTGCGGCAGCCCAGTGCCGCCAGCGCCGAGTGCAGCATCGGTAGCGAGACCAGCCAGGGCGCGGCGAGCGTCAACACGCCGCTGCTGCCGATGGCGATCGCGCCGATCGTCCGCCAGCGGGGCGTGTCGAGCCCGAGCCGCGCGCCGCTCCAGCCGAGGCTGGTCATCAGCGGCAGCGTGCCGAGGCCGAAGGCGCCCATCAGCAGGGCGCCGTGCAGCGCATCGGCTTCCAGCCACGCGGCGGTGAGCACGGTTGCCGAGAAGCCGCAGGGCAGCCAGCCCCAGAGCAGGCCCAGCAACCAGGGCCGCAGCGGGCCGTCGCCGGGCAGGCGCGCGCGCAGCGGCGCCAGCCAGCGCCAGATCGGCAGGGCCGGCAAGGCCGCGGCGAAACGCGGGCGCGCGATGCGCACCGCCGCCCACAGCAGCACCAGGCCGACGCCGGTGCGCAGGGCCGTGGCGAGGCCTTCGATGGCGAGCACGCCGAGCAGTCCACCGCCGATGCCGCCGACGAGCGCACCGGCCGCGGCATAACCGAGGACGCGCCCGACGTTCGTCGCGACGGCGCGATAGGCGGCGCCGGACGCCGGGCCGGCGCTGCCGAGACCGACGGCGATGCCACCGCACATCGCGCCACAGTGCGCGCTACCGAGCAGGCCGGTCAGCAAGGCGGCGCCGAGCACCAGCAGGTCAATCGGCATCGCGAGACGCGTCCGCTGGGGGAGCCGCGGGATAGGGCGGCGGGGCGCGCTCGTCGCCGAGGATGTCGAGCGACGGCGTGTCGAGGTCTTCGAACTGCCCGCTGCGCACCGCCCAAGCGAACACCGCCAGCGCCAAGCCGACCAGCAGCAGGGAGATCGGCACAAGGAACAGCAGCACGTTCATGGCGTATCGCCCTCGAGGCCGCGGCCGATGCGCCAGGCGTTCGCGGTGACGGCCAGCGACGACAGCGCCATGCCCAGCGCCGCCAGCCCGGGGCCGACAATGCCGAGGGCGGCCAAGGGCAGCATCAGCGCGTTGTAGGCAACGGCCCAGACGATGTTCTGGCGCACGATCGCCTGCGTCTGGCCGGCGAGGCGCATGGCGTAACGCAAGGGCGCCAGGCGCGAACCCAGCAGCACGAGGTCGGCCTGTCGCTGCGCCAGCGAGGCGCCACTCGCCATGGCCGCCGACACGTCCGCCGCGGCGAGCACGGCGGCATCGTTGACGCCGTCCCCCACCATCAGCACGCGGTGCCCCTCGGACTGCAACAGGCGCAGCGCGGCAAGCTTGCCCTCGGGTGACAGGCGCGACTGACGATGGGCGGCGCCGATGCCCAGCCGTTCGCCGAGCGCAGCCACGCGTGCGCCGGCATCGCCACTGAGGATCCGCGGCGCCATGCCGTCCCGCGCCAGAGCCGCGACCGTGGCCGCGGCATCGTCGCGGGGTGCGTCATCGACGTCGAAGCGCGCTTCGAGCACGCCCTCGCGCGACAGCCAGAGTCCGCCGTCATCCGCGGCGTCCGCGCCTGCGGTGGGGTCGACGAAGCGCCGGCGGCCAAGGCGCCAGAGGGCACCGTCGATGCGGCCCTCCACGCCTTCGCCGGGGTGCAGGACGGCCCCGCTCGCGGATCGACCTTCGGGCGCCTCGCCGAAGGCCTTGGCCAGCGGATGCGCGACGCCGAGTTCGAGGCAGGCGGCGATGCCGCGGAGGCTCTCGGCATCGCGCCCGGCGAGCGACTGGATGTCGAGCAGCTGCGGTTCGCCGCGTGTGAGGGTGCCGGTTTTGTCGAAGGCGACGCGATCGATGCTCGCGAGGCGCGGCAGGGCGTCCGGCCCCAGCGCGAGCACGCCGCAGGCCAGCAATCGCGATTGTGCGCGTGCGATCGCGGCGGGCACGGCCAAGGCCAGCGCGCAGGGGCAGGTGGCGACCAGCACCGCCAGCGTTGCCGGGAACGCGTTGCTCGGCTCGACCAGCCACCAGGCGACCGCGACCAGCGCCGACAGCACCAGCGTCGCCGTTACCACGCGGCGCGCGATGGCTTCCGCCCAGCCGGCCATGGCCGGCCGTTGCTCGCGCGCCTGCGCGACCTGCCGCGCGACCTGCGACATCGCGGTGGCAGCGCCAACGGCCGTGGCCCGCAGGCGCAGCGTTCCGGCGTGCACGTGGCTGCCGGCCAGTACCGCATCGCCGTGGCGACGGCGGAGCGGCGTCGATTCGCCCGTGAGCAGGGCCTCGTCGACCCACGCGTCGTCGCCGACGACCGTGCCATCGCAGGGCAACGCATTCCCGGTACCGACCTGCACGAGGTCGCCGACCACCAGTTCACGGGCCGGCACCGCTTCGAGCTGCTCGTCGCGAAGGCGCCAGGCCATCGCTGGCTGCGCGCCGGCGATGGCATCCAGCCGGGCGGTGTTGGCATCACGCAGGCGGGCTTCGAGGAAACGCGCCGCCAGCAGGAACAGCACGAACATCACCGCGGCGTCGAACCACACCTGCGGGCCGCCGCGCAGGGTTTCGAACAACGAGCCGGTCCAGGCCAGCAGGATGCCGCCGCCGATCAGGGTGTCCATGCCCGGCAGGCGCATGCGCCACTCGGACCACATGCCGCGGAGGAAGGGCGCGCCGGCGATGAACACCACCGGCGCCGAGACCGCGGCCGTCACCCAGCGGAAGGCGTCGCGCGTGGCCTCCGGCATCTGGTTGGCGGTGTCGAGGTAGAGCGCTTCGGAAAACATCATCGCCTGCAGCGTGCCGAGCCCGGCGATGCCCAGCGCGATCAGTTGGCGACGGCGTTCCCGGCGTTGTTCGGCGTCGCGCGCCGGCGAGGCGAGCAGGGCCGGTCGATAGCCCAGCCGCCCGACCCGCTGCAGCAGGGCCGAGAGCGGCGTCCGCGCCGGGTCCCAACGAAGGTGCAGGCGCCCATCGACGGCGTTGGCCCGAACGTCGAGCACGCCGGGGGCCTGCCGCAGGGCCTTGTCGACCAGCCAGGCGCAGGCGGCGCAATGCATGCCGCCCAAGGCGAGCCGGATGGCCCGGCCACCGTCCGCTGCTTCCGAATGGGCCTCGAGCATCTCGGCGCGGTCCCAGTCGCCGTAGTCGTCGGCCGCCTCGACCCGAGGGCCCGGTGCGCTGCGCCAGCGGTAGTAGTCGCCGAAGCCTTCCGAGGCGATCCATGCCGCGGCGCCGGCGCAGCCTTGGCAGCAGTAGGCGTGCTCGACCCCATCGACGGCGGCGTGGACGACACGGGTGGCCGTTTCGCCGCAGTGGGCGCAGGTCGGCGCCGACGCGGCGGCAGCGGCGTCGCGCCTCACCGCGGCCTGGCCGTCAGCCGGGGCCATCGCCGGTGCCGGGGTTCGCGGGATCGTCGCTCGCCACGGCGGGAGCGAGATCGATGCTCCGGGCGCCCCGCGGCCAGCGCGCGACCAGTCGCCATGCGCCGTCGGCCGGGGCCAGCGACACCCGCCAGCCGACGTTCGCATCGAAGGCCGGCGCCTGCCACGCGCCGTCGGCCGGGGCCAGCGCGAGTGCGACGTCCTGCGCGGCGTCCAGCGGATGCTCGAGCTGCAGGCGGAGATCCGCCCCGCCGTCGAGGCCAGGCACCACCACCCGAACCAGTGCCCCGTCGAGCGATAGCTGCCCGCCCAAGTCGAGCCGTCGGGCCGCGGCGTCAGCGGCAAGGTCGACCTGCTGCACCTGCGCGGTACGGCGGACCGGGTCGCCCACGGTGTCGAGGCCGCCCCGGCCGATAATGGCCAGCGTGGCGACGCCAGCAGCCAGCGTGGCCACCGGCAGGCCGATGAGCACCAGCAGCACGGGATTTTTCGCTTTCAGGGGCATGGCGGGCGCAAGGAAGGCCCGAGGAACCGGGCAGGAACGGCGCCAGTGTGGCCGACACCGCCCCGGCCGTGTTTGCGTTCGATCAATCGCCCCCTGTCATCGATGGCAAATCCTTGACGCAACCCCCTGTGGACGCCGTCGTGAGGTCGTAAGCTGGTGACGATGATCAAGCCCGTTCCCATCAGCCGCGCGCGCGCCGGCATGTGGTTCCACCGCCTCGGCGGTTCGGGCTTGCACCACGCGTTCGTGAAGAACGGCTTCCTGCTCGAAGCGCGCGATATCGCGGTGTTGGCCGAAGGCGGCGTCGAGGAACTGATCATCGACACCGACAAGGGCCTCGATGTCGAGGACTACGGCACCGCCGCCCTCGCACCGGCGACCTCGGCGACGGAGACCGCGGAGGTCGAAGCCGCGGCATCGGCTGAGGAGGCGCCGGCTCCGGCCCCGTTGCCCGCCGACGAGCCGCCGCAAGGATCCAATGAGGCCAGCGCGATGCCGGCGGCGGTCGCCGTCGATGCCGTCGTCCCGCCCGCGCCCGTGGCCGCTCCGCTGGTGCCGCGCGAAAGCATGGACCAGGAGCTGCATCGCGCCCGGCGCATCTGCCAGGACAGCAAGGCGCAGGTGGTCGCGCTGTTCAACGACGCGCGCCTCGGCCGGGCCATCCAGCCCGAGGCCGTCATGCCGATGGTCGAGGAGATCAACGATTCGGTGAGCCGGCATCCCGATGCCCTGCTCAGCGTCGTGCGCCTGAAGAACCACGACGAATACACCTACATGCACTCGGTGGCGGTCTGCGCGCTGATGGTCTCGCTGGCGCGTCGGCTGGGCCTGCCGGAAGAGCAGGTCCGCGATGCGGGCGCGGCCGGGATGCTGCACGACCTCGGCAAGGCCGCGATGCCGCTGACCGTGCTGAACAAGCCCGGCGCGCTCAGCGACGACGAATTCAAAATCATGAAGGCGCATCCGGTGCGCGGGTACCACATGCTCGTGCAGTCGGGCAGCGCGTCCGAAGCGGTTCTGGACGTGGCCCTGCACCACCACGAGAAGTTCGACGGCAGCGGCTACCCGCACAACCTCAAGGGCGACGCCATCGGCCTGATGGCGCGCATGGGCGCGGTCTGCGACGTCTACGACGCGATCACCTCGAACCGCCCCTACAAGAAGGCCTGGGGCCCGGCGGAATCGCTGCAGCGCATGGTGAGCTGGAAGGGCCACTTCGACGAAGTAGTGCTGAAGGCCTTCATCCGCAGCGTCGGCATCTACCCCGTCGGCGCGCTGGTGCGGCTCGAATCCGACCGCCTCGGCGTGGTGCTGGAGCAGGGGGAAAACTCGCTGCTGGCGCCGAAAGTGCGGGTGTTCTTCAACGCCCGAAAGCGCGAGCTGGTGTTCATCAAGGACATCGACTTGGGCGCGCCGGATTGCGGCGACCGCATCGTCGGCCTCGAATCGGCCGACAAGTGGAACTTCCCGAACATGGAGAGGCTCTGGCTGTCGCAGTAAGCGCGGCATCGCGCGGCAAAGCCGCGCGATGCGTCAGAGCGGACCGAAGAAGCGCGTTTCCTCGGCTACGGTCGTCTCGCCGTCCAACGTCGCCACTTCGAGCGTGACGTCGACGCGGCCGGTGACTGCGCCAGCCGGGGCCTTCAGCGCGATGCCGACGCTACGCACCTCGCCCGGCCCGACGCCGATCGCGCCGGGATCCGCACCGAGGGTGATCCCTGCCGGGGCGTCGACCACGCGGATGCGGTAGGCGGCGGGTTCCTCGGACTTGTTGATCAGCCGCAGCGTGTAGCCGTTCTCGATGCTGCCGTCCATGTTGGTTCGATAGAGTGCATTGCGGTCACGCAGCACGTCGACGATCAGCGGGCTGCGGGTGGCGATGCCAATGGCGATGCCGGCGCCGATGGCCGCCAGCAGGGTGGCGTAGACCCACACGCGGGCGCGCAGGACCTTCGTCGGCTTGCCATCGACGGCGTTCTGGCTGGTGTAGCGTACGAGGCCCTTGGGGTAGCCGAGCTTGCCCATCACGTCGTCGCAAGCGTCGATGCACGCGCCGCAGGCGATGCACTCGTATTGCAGGCCGTTGCGGATGTCGATGCCGGTGGGGCAGACCTGCACGCACATGGTGCAGTCGATGCAGTCGCCCAAGGCTTCGCCGGCGGGCTTCTCGCGCTCGTCGACGTGGATGGCGGCGTCGACGATCGAGGTCGTGCCGCGTGCGCCGCTGGCGAGGCTGGCCGCGCTCTGGTGCCTTGCGAACCACGCCACCCAGCCGTCGGCGTCGTCCTTCGGCAGCAGGCCACGGGCCCGCTCCAGAACGCTGGCGAGGCTGCCCTTCTTGCGCGGACCGCGCGGTTCGCCGCGGCGCTCGTCGTAGGCGATGATCAGGGTGTTGCGGTCGAACATCGCGCTCTGGAAGCGCGCGTACGGGCACATGTACTTGCAGACCTGCTCGCGCAGGAAGCCGGCATTGCCCCAGGTGGCGACCGCGTAGAACAGCGTCCAGAAGGTCTCGTAGCCGCCCCATTCGAAGGGGACGAGGCGCGCGCCGAGTTCGCGGATGGGCGTGAAGTAGCCGACGAAGGTGAAGCCCGTCCACAGCGCGAACACCGCCCACAGCAGGTGTTTCGAACCCTTGCGCAGCAGCTTCTCGCGCGACCACGGCGCGGCGTCGAGCTTCATGCGTTTGGCACGATCGCCTTCGGTCCAGCGCTCCATCCAGATGAAGACTTCCGTCCACACGGTCTGCGGACAGGCATAGCCGCACCACAGCCGACCGGCGAGTGCGGTGAAGAAGAAAAGCGAGAGCCCCGCCATCACCAGCAGCAGGGCGAGGAAGATGAAATCCTGCGGCCAGAAGACGAGGCCGAAGACATGGAACTTGCGTGCCGGCAGGTCCCAGAGCACGGCCTGCTGGCCGTCGAGGTTGATCCAAGCGACGCCGTAGAACAGGCCCAGCAGAACGAACACGGCGAGGTGTCGAAGCCGCTGGAAGTGCCCCGACACCTCGCGTGGGTAGACCTTCGCCTCCGAGACGTACATCGCGCCGTCGTCGACGACCTTCAGCGGCAGCGGCTTGCCCATCGTTTCAGTCCTTGAGCGGGCCGTTGAAGCGGCTGGCGGGGCGCAACAGGATCCAGGTGAACAGGCTCGAACTCGCCGTCGCCGCCCAGAACATGAAGAAACAGATCGTGTAGCCGATGCCGCGCCCGATCTCGTGGTCGAGATCGGGGAAGCTGATGTCGCGCAGGTCGAGCGGGTCGACGAAGGCGAAGAACACCATCGTCATCACGCCGGCGGCAAAGAACGACGGCCAGAGGATCGCGCCGAGCCGCTGGGTCCAGCTCCTTTGCGGATGGTCGATGCGCGGGCCGTCGTCCATCGTCGTCTCAGCCTTCCGCGCCGGTGGCCGGTGCCGCGGCCGGATCCGTGGCCGTCGCTGCGTCCATGCCTGGTTCCGCCGGAGCGGCCTCGACCTCGGCCGGTGCGGCGGCGGGTGCTGCAGCAAGCACGGGCTCACCGCTCAGCGAATGCACGTAGGCGGCCACCAGGCGGACGCGGTCCGCACCCAGCACCGGTTCGAAGGCCGGCATCTGGCCGTTGCGGCCCTTGATGATGCCTTCGCGGATCGTGGCGAGGTCCGGTGCGTACAGCCAATCGGCGTCGGTGAGGTTCGGGGCACCGAGGGCCGGATTGCCCTTGCCCTCGGTGCCATGGCACGCCGCGCAGACGAGATCGAACTTCGACTTGCCCACCGAGGCCAGCGCCGGATCGACGGTGGTTCCGGAGAGCGACTGCACGTAGGTGGCGACCGCGGTCACCGCGGCATCGTCGCCGATCGCCGCGCCGAGGGCGGGCATCACGCCGATGCGGCCATGGGTGATGGTGGCCAGCATCGTCGCTTCGTCCTTGCCGTACAGCCAGGCCGTATCGGTGAGGTTCGGAAAGCCACGCGCGCCGCGGGCATCCGAGCCGTGGCACTGCGCGCAGTTGTTGGCGAACAGGTTGCGGCCAACGGCCAGCGCTTCCGAGGAGGCCGCGATTTCGGCGATGGGCATCGTCGCGAACTGCGAATACCGCTCGGCGAACGCCGCGTCGGCTTTCGCCTTCTCGGCGTCGTGCTGCTTCTGCGAGCTCCAGCCGAGCGAGCCCTCGGCCTTGCCGAAGCCCGGATAGACCACGAAGTAGCCGATAGTGAAGGCGATCGTCAGGTAGAACAGGTTGATCCACCAGCGCGGCAGCGGCTTGTTGTACTCGGTGACATCGCCGTCCCAGACGTGGCCAGTGGTTTCACCGGTCGGCAGGCTGCTGTTGCGCTGCTTCGAGGTGTACCAGAGCAGCCAGACGCAACCGACGAGGTTGAGGACGACGAGGGCGATCAGGAACCAGGACCAGAAGTCGCTCACGGGCGTTCCTCCGTCGTTTCGTCGTCAAGGGCCATGCGGGCCAGTCGGTCGAAGTCCGCGGCGCGGCGCACCACGAACAGCCAGTAAGCGCCGCCGAGGAAGGCGGCAAGAAGGATTGCGGTAACGGTGCCGGCGATCATGTCAACCTCGCGGTGCGTGCTTGCCGAGGCCCTGGAGATAGGCCACCAGCGCATCGAGTTCCGACTTGCCCTCGACGGCCGCCGCGGCGCCCTGCAGGTCTTCGTCGGTGTATGGGTGGCCGAGCGTGCGCAGCGCGGCGAGGTTCGCCGTGATCGCCGCGCCATCGACCGGCGTTTCGGCCAGCCACGGGTAGGCCGGCATGTTCGATTCCGGCACCACGGCGCGGGGATCGAGCAGGTGCACGCGATGCCAGTCGTCGGAGTAGCGGCCGCCCACGCGGGCGAGGTCCGGACCGGTGCGTTTGCTGCCCCATTGGAAGGGACGGTCGTACACCGATTCACCGGCCAGCGAGTAGTGCCCGTAGCGCTCGGTCTCGAAGCGCAGGGTGCGCACCATCTGCGAGTGGCAGTTGTAGCAACCCTCGCGCACGTAGACGTCGAAACCGGCCTGTTCGAGGGCGGGGCGGGGCTTCATGCCGGGCAGGGGTTCGACCTGCTCGGCGCTGTACATCAGCGGGACGATCTCGGCGAGGCCGCCGAAGCTGATGGCGACGGCGATCAGCACGCCCATCAGACCCACGTTGCGTTCGATCTTGTCATGGCTCATCGCAGCGACTCCTTAGGCGTGGGCCGGTTCGAGGACGGGGTGCTCGACCGCGCCGCGCGAGGCCTGCAGGGTCTTCCAGACGTTGATGACCATCAGCACCATGCCGACGATCACAAGCACGCCACCCACCAGGCGGATCAGGTAGTAGGGATAGGTGAACTTGACGATCTCGATCCACGCGTAGGTCAGCGTGCCGTCGACGTTCGCCGCGCGGCTCATCAGGCCCTGGCCGATGCCCGAGACCCACATCGAGGCGGCGTAGAGCACCACGCCGATGGTGTGCGTCCAGAAGTGCGCGTCGATCAGTTTGGTCGAGGCCATTTCCTTCAGGCCGAGGCACTTCGGGATCAGCATGTAGATCGCGCCGATCGAGATCATCGCGACCCAGCCCAGCGCGCCGGAGTGCACGTGGCCGATGGTCCAGTCGCTGTAGTGCGAGAGGGCGTTCACCGACTTGATGGACATCATCGGGCCCTCGAAGGTGCTCATCATGTAGAACGACAGCGACACGATGAGGAACTTCAGGATCGGGTCGGTGCGCAGCAGGTGCCACACGCCCGAGAGGGTCATGATGCCGTTGATCGCGCCACCCCAGCTCGGGGCCAGCAGCACCAGCGAGAACACCATGCCGAGGCTCTGCGCCCAGTCCGGGATGGCCGTGTACTGCAGGTGGTGCGGGCCCGCCCACATGTAGATGGCGATCAGCGCCCAGAAGTGCACGATCGACAGGCGATAGCTGTAGATCGGACGGCCAGCGCGCTTCGGGACGAAGTAATACATGATCCCGAGGAAGCCGGCGGTCAGGAAGAAGCCCACCGCGTTGTGGCCGTACCACCACTGCACCATCGCGTCGACGGCGCCCGAATAGATCGGATAGCTGTGGATCGCCGAAGTGGGTAGGGCCAGCGAGTTGACGATGTGCAGCACCGCGACGGCGATGATGAAGGCGCCGTAGAACCAGTTCGCCACGTAGATGTGGCTCACGCGGCGCTTCACGATCGTGCCGAAGAAGAGCACCGCATAGGCCACCCAGACCACCGCGATCGCGATGTCGATCGGCCACACCAGTTCGGCGTATTCCTTGCCTTGGGTGAGGCCCAGCGGGAGCGAGATCGCGGCCGCGACGATGATCGCCTGCCAGCCCCAGAACACGAAGCTCGCGAGCTTGTCGGAGAGCAGGCGCACGTGGCAGGTGCGTTGCACCACATAGAGCGAGGTTGCGAACAGCGCGCTGCCGCCGAACGCGAAGATCACGGCGTTCGTGTGCAGCGGCCGCAGCCGGCCGAAGCTCAGCCAGGCGGTGTCGAAATTCAGCGCGGGCCAGTAGAGCTGGGCCGCCAGGAGGACGCCGACGGCCATGCCGATAACGCCCCAGATCACGGTGGCCAGTGAGAACTGGAGGACGACCCGGTCGTTGTAGGTCGCGGGTGGGGCTTCGGGGTGCCGGGTGGGCGCGGACGCGCTCATGGGAGGCCTCTTCTGGGAAGTGAGGCCAGTGTGAGCAGGGTGGGTCTGGAGGCACTTGACCCCGATCAAACGCCCTTGGCCTGCGCAGTCAGTGGGGCGAACCCCGTGAAATGGGCGCCATTCACGGAATACAAGGAAATCCAAGGCCCTTTAGTGCCAAGCCTTAACTGTTTCATCCTGAAACCGTTGCTTGCAGCAACCAATGTGACAGCGTTTCTTCCGTTTGGTGACGAAAACGTGACCTGCTTCACCGCACGTCCCCGTCACGACTCTCCCGCGACTCCCCTGTCCCGGCTGGCCCTCCCGGCCCGCTACGGGCCGGTCTGGTCAAAGGGGGGCGGCCCACAGAACGCGCCAGCGCGTCGGGGCCGGCAACTGGCGCAGGGACGCCAAGGGCCTCGGCCCGACCTTCCGTTCGTTCAATTCGACCAGGGAAAACATCACGTGAATCGCAAGTCCTTCAAGCCCCACGCCCTCGCTGCCGCGCTGATCGTCGCGATGGCGCCGATGGGTGCTGCTGTCGCCGCCGATGGCGCGCGCATCGTCAACAAGGCTGCCGTCGAGTCCGGCGCCGAGTTCTCGGGCTTCATCGTCAAGTTCCGCGACGGCACCGCCCAGCGCGCCAATGCGGCCATGGTCGCCCGTTCGCTCCAGGGGGCGAACGCGGTGATGGCCAAGTCGTCGCGCGGCGCCGCCGGCCTGCGCCACTTCCGCCGCATGAGCCTCGGTGCCGACGTCATCCGCGCGAGCCGTGCGCTGACCTCGGCCGAAGCCGTGCAGGCCATGCAGCAGCTGGCCGCCGTGCCGGGCGTCGAGTACGTCGAGCCCGATCTGATCATGCGCCCGGCGCTGACGCCGAACGACACCCGCTACAACGAGCAGTGGGGCTTCTTCGACGCCGACGCCGGCATCCGCGCCAACACGGCGTGGGACGTCGCCACGGGTGCCGGCGTGATCGTCGCCGTCATCGACACCGGCCGCACCGCCCACAGCGACCTCGATGCCAACACGGTCGCCGGTTACGACTTCATCTCCAGCGCCACGACCGGTAACGACGGCAACGGCCGCGATGCCAACGAGTTCGACCCGGGTGACTGGACCACGGGCCAGTGCGGCGCCGCCAGCAACTCCAGCTGGCACGGCACCCACGTGGCCGGCACCATCGCCGCCGTGACCAACAACGCCAAGGGCGTGGCGGGTACGGCGTTCGGCGCCAAGGTCATGCACGTCCGCGCGCTGGGCACCTGCGGCGGCTCGACCTCGGACATTGCCGACGCCATCACCTGGTCCTCGGGCGGCACCGTCTCGGGCGTGCCGACCCTGTCGGCCGCGCAGGCGGCCAAGGTCATCAACCTGTCGCTCGGCGGCTCTGGCGCCTGCGGCACCACCACGCAGAACGCCATCAACGGCGCCGTGGGTCGTGGCTCGACGCTGGTCATCGCCGCCGGCAACAGCAACACGAACGTCTCGACCGCCACGCCGGCCAACTGCGCCAACGTGATTGCCGTCGCCTCGGTGACCAGCGCCTCCGCCCGTTCGAGCTTCTCGAACTTCGGCACGCTGATCGACGTCTCCGGCCCGGGCTCGGCCATCCTGTCGACGCTGAACTCGGGCACCACGGCGCCGGGCGCTGAGACCTATGCCAGCTACAGCGGCACCTCGATGGCCACCCCGCACGTGGCCGGCGTCGTCGCCCTGATGCAGAGCCGCCGCATCGCGCTCGGTCTGCCGCTGCTGACGCCCGCCGAAGTCGAGTCGACGCTGAAGAGCACGGCCTATGCCCTGGCGGGTGCCTGCACGGGCGGCTGCGGCGCGGGCATCGTCGACGCCCGTCGCGCGGTTGATTCCGCCGGTGGCGGCGGTGGTGGTGGCACGCCCCCGACCACGCAGACGTACGCCAACGAGACCGACTTCGCGATCCGCGACAACACCACGATCAATTCGCCGATCACGGTGTCGGGCCGCAGCGGCAACGCCCCGTCGACCGCCTCCGTGTCGGTGGACATCCTCCACGCCTACCGCGGCGACATGCTGGTCCAGCTGGTCGCGCCGGACGGTTCGCTGTACACGATCTCGAATCGTGCGGGCGGCAGCGCGGACAACCTGATCGGTACCTACACGATCAACCTGTCCTCGGAACTGCTCAACGGCACCTGGAACCTGCGCGTCAACGACAACGCGGCCGGCGACACCGGCACGCTGCGTCGCTGGACGATCACGTTCTAAAGGCCTCAAGGGGAGCGACGGCGGGTCCGGGCTTCGGCCCGGGCCCGACGGCGTCACCCCCGCCTTGCATCACCAAGAAGCCCGCGCCTCAAAGGTGCGGGCTTCTTCGTTCCGGCCTCATCCGATCGCTTCGAAGCGGTTCGCGGCCACGTTCTTGCGCACCTTGAAGGGGTCCCACACGCGGCCGTTCATGGCGATGTACACGCCAGGCGGCATCGACTGCACCGCGCCGACCGCGCAGCCGACGTTGAACTCGGTGTCGGAACCGCGGAAGCGCGCCGGGCTCAGCGCACCCGTCAGCACGATGGTCTTGCCGAGGTCGGCCAGCACCTTCGCGGTCTCCACCATCGTGTCGGTGCCGTGGGTGATCAGCACGTGCTTCTGCGGCTGTGCCGCGATCAGCGTGCGCACCATCTGCCGGTCGTCGTCGGTGATGTGCAGGCTGTCCTTGCGGAGCGCCGGGATGACGGTGAAGCGGAAGGCGACGCCGAGCTCGCGAAGGATGGTGCCGATCTGCGGTTCGCCGACCTGGTAGTCCGACTTGTCGTCGAAGTAGACCTTGTCGATCGTGCCGCCGGTGGTGACGATCAGCAGTTCGTCCATCGCGGTGCTCCGTGAGCGTGAGGGGGCGGCAGTTTACTGCGCGTCCGGGCCGGCGGCGGTGTCGGACTCCGCGGGCTTCGGGCGCCGTGCCGCCGCCCGGGCCTGCAGCCCGCGCCAGCTGGCGGCGATGACCAGTCCCACGGAGAGCAGCGTTTCCACCCAGGCCAGCGCGGTGACCTCGGGATTGCTCCACAGCTCCATGACGCCGTGCGAGAAGTACAGCAGGGCGGCCACCCCCCCCCAGAACCCCGCGCTCGGGCGGCGGAACACCCCAAGTAGCACGGCAGGCAGGATCGGCAGGCTCATCACCACGACGACGAAGACCGGCGGCAGCCAGGTGGAGGGCGCCAGCCAGAGGTGCCAGGCGGGTTGCAGCAGGGCCAGGGCGAGGATCCACGGCAGCGGGCGGAGCAGGGCGTTCATCGGTGCGGGTCTCGTCGGTGGGGCGTGGCGGTGGAGGCGTTCAGCCGAGGCGTCGAGCGACATCGGCGAGCCGGCGGCCGAGGGCCTGTGCCAGCGCCTTCTCGTCCTCGCTCAGGGTGGCGTCGTCGCTGGCGCCGGCCACGTGGCTGGCGCCATAGGGCGTGCCACCGCTGCGCGTGCTGGACAGGGCCGCTTCCGAGAACGGCAGGCCGACGATCAGGCAGCCGTGATGCAGCAGTGGCAGGTGCATCGAGAGCAGGGTGGATTCCTGCCCGCCGTGCATGGAGGCCGTCGAGGTGAACACGGCGGCCGGCTTGCCGACCAGCGTGCCCGAGGCCCACTCCGCACCGGTGGTGTCGAGGAAATGCTTCATCGGCGCGGCCATATTGCCGAAGCGCGTGGGGCTGCCCAACGCGACGCCGGCGCACTCCGCCAGATCGGCCTTGGTGACGTAGGGCGCGCCGTCCTCGGGGACCGGCGGGCTGGCGGTGGTGGTGGTTGGCGCGACCGGGGGCACGGTGCGCAGCCGCGCCGTCATGCCGTCGATCGACTCGATGCCGCGCGCGATCTGCCGCGCCAGCGCGGCCACCGAGCCGCCGCGGCTGTAGTAGAGGACAAGCACGTCGGCCATGGCGGCTCCGGGCGGGAAAGACGGGCGCGAAGGCTAACGCATCGCGGGTGCTCGCCGGCGTGAGGCGCAATCGCCGCCCGTCGCGATAGGCTTCGGCCCATGACTTGGCTTGCCGTCCTCCAGCGCTGGTGGGATCGCCTCGACCGCGACCTCAGCACCACGTTCTTCCGTTTTCTCGCCCGGCGCTTCGTCGACGACCGCTGCTTCGAGTCGGCGGGCGCGCTGTCCTACACCACGGTGTTCGCGCTGGTGCCGCTGTCAGCCGTGGTGTTCGCCATCCTTGCGGCGTTTCCGGTGTTCGATGCCTGGACGCAGGCGCTGGTCGACTTCGTGTTCCAGAACTTCGTGCCCGAAGCCGCCTCGGCGGTGGCCGACACCCTCCGGCAGCTCGCGGGCAGCGCCCGCCAGCTCAGCCTGAAGGGCCTCGTCGCGCTGCTAGTCTCCGTGCTGCTGGTGATGCTGGCCATCGAACAGACCTTCGACCGCATCTGGCGCGTGCCGCAGCCGCGGCCGACGCTGTGGCGGCTGGTGGTGTACTGGACGCTGCTCACCCTTGGCGCCGTGCTGGCGGCCTCCAGCCTCGCTGTCAGCACCTGGCTGTTCGCGCTGCCGGCCTTCGCCAAGGCGAACGCCACGCTGGGCCAGCAGGCCCTCGGCGCGATGCCCTTCGTGGTGGCGTTCATCGTGTTCACCGCGGCCTACCGGTTGATCCCGAACCGACCCGTGCCGCTGCGCTTCGCGCTGGCCGGCGCGCTGCTGGCTGCCGCGCTGTTCGAAACCGCCAAGCACGGCTTTGCGTGGTACCTGCGCAACACCAATTTCGAGCAGCTGTACGGCGCGCTGGCGGTCATCCCGATTTTCCTCGTCTGGGTGTGGCTGAGCTGGCTGGTCGTGCTGCTGGGGGCCTCGCTCGCGGCTTCGCTGGGCGCCTTCCGCTACCAGCCGCGGCACCAGCGCCTGCCCGCCGGTGCCGAGCTCTACGCCTGCTTGCGCCTGCTGGCCCGGCTGGAGGAGAGCCGCCGCCACGGTCGCGGCCTTGACGCCGAGGCGCTGCGCGCGCTGGAGCCGGCGCTGACCGACGACCTCTGCCAGAGGCTGCTGGGCGGATTGGCCGAACGCCACATCGTGCAGCGCGGAGAAAGCGGGGCGTGGCTGCCGGTGCGCGACCTGTCGACGGTCACGCTGGAAGACCTGCACGAGCGCCTCGGTCTGCGCCTGCCGCCGTCTGATTGCGCGCTCCCGGGTGCCGAGGACGCCATCGGACGGGCCGCGCTGGCGGCGCTTCGCCACCTGCGACAGCCCCTCGACACCGCCCTCAGGCATCCTCTCTCCGATTTCCTCCTTCCCGAACCGGATTCCCCGTGATGCCTTCCTGCTCCGCCTTCGCCCGTCCCGCGCTCGTCGCCGCCGTCGCCCTCGTGCTTGCCGCCTGCGGGCCGTCCGAGTCGGTGTCGCCGGATGCCGGCCCGGTCGAGGCCGCCACGCCGATCGGTGATGCGGCGCCCGTCGAAGCCGCGCCGGCAACGGCCGAGGCCGCACCTGCCGCTGCGCCTTCGGCAGCAGCCGACGCCGCCAAGCCCACGCATCCCACGCTCGCCGTCGACACCGTCGACCACGGTCGCTTCGACCTCGCCTCGCATCGCGGCCAGTGGGTGGTGGTGAACTTCTGGGCGACCTGGTGCGCGCCCTGCCTGAAGGAGATCCCCGACCTGAATGCTCTGGATGCGAAGCGCGAGGATCTCGTGGTCATCGGCCTCGCCTACGAGGAAATCACCCCCGAGGCGATGCGCGCCTTCTATGTCGAGAAGGTGAAGCCGGAGTACCCCGTCGCCATCGTCGACGTTTACAACCCGCCGGCCGATTTCGACACCCCGCGCGGCCTGCCGTTCACCGTGCTGGTCGCGCCCGACGGCACCGTGGGCCACAAGTTCCTTGGCCCCGTCACCGGCAACGAGATCGAAGCGAAGATCAGCGAGGTTTCCGCGGCTTCGACGTCGGCGGGCGAGGCCGCGTCGACGCCGGCGTGACCGGCGCCTCCGATTCCGACGAGTCCGTGATCGGCGGCAGGGTCACATAGCGCTCCGGCAGGGGCTTGCCGGACAGCTTCGGCAACTTCAGTGCGCGATCGTCCGGCGCCTGCCAGGGCAGGCCGCCCAGCCAATGGCGGATCATCGTCAGCCGGCCGCGGCGCTGGTCGTTGAAGTCCACCAGGGTCCATGGCGCGTGCGCGGTGTGCGTGGCGGCGAGCATCGCCTCGCGCGCCTTGGTGTACTCGGCGTACTTCTCGCGCGCCTGCAGGTCGATCGGCGAGAGCTTGTAGCGCTTCAGCGGGTCCTGGGCGCGTTCGGCGAAGCGCTCCTCCTGTTTCGCCTGGTCGACGCCCAGCCAGTACTTGGCGATGCGGATGCCGTCGTCGACGAGCAGCTTCTCGAACACCGGCACCTGCTCGAGGAACGCGCGGTACTGCGCATCGGTGCAGAAGCCCATCACCTTCTCGACGCCAGCCCGGTTGTACCAGCTGCGATCCATGAGCACGATCTCGCCGGCCGCGGGCAGGTGCGTGACGTAGCGCTGGAAGTACCACTGCCCGCGCTCGGTCTCGGTGGGCTTGTTGAGCGCGACGACGCGGCAGTGGCGGGGGTTCAGGGTTTCGGCGATGGCGTGGATCACGCCGCCCTTGCCGGCGGTGTCGCGGCCTTCGACGATCACCAGCAGGCGCTGGCCGGTGGCGGCCACCCAGCGCTCCGCTTCGGAAAGCGCGAGCTGCAGCGGCGCGAGGCGCTCGAGGTAGTCCTTCTTCCTCAGCTTGCCGTTGCCGTTGTCGGCGCCGTTGCTGGTGTCGTCGCGTTTGGCCGCCGCCTTGGTCTTCGCCATCCGCCGACCTTAGCGCGGTGCTGGCCGGGCCGCATCGTGGTGCCCAATACGGCCCAGAGAGGACTCAGGCGGCTTCGGTCAGCAGCTTGAGTTCGTCGGCTTGGGCTTCCTGCGCCAGGCGCTGCACCAATTCGTCGAGGTCGCCTTCGATGATCGTCGGCAGCGCGTAGAGCGTCAGCCCTTCGACGCGGTGGTCGGTGACGCGGCCCTGCGGGAAGTTCCAAGTGCGGATGCGCGCGCTGCGGTCGCCGCTGCCCACCTGCAGGCGGCGCGAAGCGGCGGTGGCGGCTTGCTGCGCGGCCACCTGCTGCTCGTACAGGGCCGACTTCAGGCGCTGCATGGCCTTGTCGCGGTTGGCGTGCTGGCTGCGCTCCGTCTGGCACTCCACCACGAGGCCGCTCGGCACGTGGGTGATGCGGATGGCCGATTCCGTCTTGTTGACGTGCTGGCCGCCGGCGCCCGAGCTGCGGAAGGTGTCGACTTTCAGGTCGGCCGGGCTGATAACCACCTCGGCCACGTCCTCGAGCTCGGGGAGGATCGCCACGGTCGCCGCCGAGGTGTGGATGCGGCCCTGCGCTTCCGTCTCGGGCACGCGCTGCACGCGATGCGTACCGGATTCGTACTTCAGCTTGGAATACGCGCCACGGCCTTCGACGCGCGCGACGATTTCCTTGAAGCCGCCGTGCTCGCCCGGGTTGGCGCTCTGAACCTCGACGCGCCAGCCCTGCCGTTCGGCGAAGCGGGCGTACATGCGGAACAGGTCACCGGCGAAAATCGCCGCTTCATCGCCACCGGTGCCGGCGCGGATCTCGAGGAACAGGTTGCCTTCGTCGCGCGGGTCCTTCGGCACCAGCAGCAGGGTGAGTTCGTCGTCGAGCGCGGCAAGCGCCTCGCGGATGGTCGGCAGCTCGTCCTCGGCCATGGCGCGCAAGTCGGGGTCGGCGAGCATCGCCTCGGCTTCGCGGCGGTCGGCCTGCAGCGCGGCCTCGCGCGACAGCGCGTCAGCCACGGGCTGCAGCTGGGAGAACTCACGGGACAGCGCGCGGAACTTCGCGTTGTCGGCGATCACCGAGGGCTCGGCGAGCAGGCGCCCCACCTCTTCATGGCGCTCGGCGAGCGCCAGCAGCTTGCGACGCAGCCCCGGGCTCATGCGGATTCGCTGGGGGCGGAGGGCGAACCGTCGGCGGCGAAGAGCTTCGCCGCGGCGGCGAGCGTGGCCGCATCGCCGTCCAGCGCCGCCTGCCTCAGCGCCGTCGAGGGCGCATGCAGCAGCTGGTTGGTGAGCTGGTGCGCGAGGCGCTCCATCACCGCCTCGGCCGGTTCGCCGGCGGCCAGCCGCTCGCGCGCCTTGGCCAGTGCATCGGCCTTGGCGAGCTCGGCGGTGCGCCGGAGCGCCCGCAGGCTGTCCTGCTGGCCCTGCGCACGCCACCAGGCCATGAAGTGCTCGACCGACAGGTCGATGATCGCCTCGGCCTGCTCGGCGGCGGCCTGGCGCGAGGCCTTACCCTCGCTGATGACCTGTTCGAGGTCGTCGACGGTGTAGAGGTAGGCGTTCGGAAGCTGCGCCACGCCGGCTTCGATGTCGCGCGGCACGGCCAGGTCGAGCAGGAACATCGGGCGCTGGCGTCGGGCCTTCAGCGCGTCGCGGACGTCGGCGGCACGCAGCACCGGCTCGCGCGCCGCCGTGGCGGAGATCACCACGTCGGCTTCGGGCAGGTGGCGCGGCAGCTCGGAGAGGGGCAGGGCGTAGCCACCCACGCGGGAGGCCAGCGCTTGCGCGTGCTCAAGCGTGCGGTTGGCGATCAGCAGGCGCTTGGCCTCGGCGTTGACGAGGTGTTTGGCGGCCAGCTCGATGGTGTCGCCGGCGCCGACCAGCAGCACGGTGGCGCGGTCGAGGTCGGCGAACACCTGGCGCACGAGGCGCACGCCGGCGTAGGCGACGGACACGGGATGGGCGCCGATGCGGGTGTCGGTGCGCACGCGCTTGGCCACCGCGAAGCTCTGCTGGAACAGGCGGTCCAGCGGCGTCCGAAGGCTGCCGGCGCCGCGCGCCTGCTGCCAGGCGTCCTTCACTTGGCCGAGGATCTGCGGTTCGCCCAATACCAGCGAATCGAGCCCCGTCGCCACGCGGAACAGGTGGCGCACGGCCGCATCGCCCTCGTGCGTGTACACGTAGGTGGCCAGCGCATCGGTGGCGAGGCCGTTGCGGCGCGCCAGCCAGTCGATGACCGCCGGCACGCGGCCATCGTCGATGCGCGCGTAGATCTCGGTGCGGTTGCAGGTGCTGACCAGCGCCGCTTCCTCGACTCCCTCGACCTGCTGGAGCTGCCGCAGCGTCTCGGCCATCTGCGCTTCGCCCACGGCCACCTTCTCGCGCACCTCGACGGGCGCGGTCTGGTGGTTCACTCCGAGGGCGATCAAGGGCATGGCGGGCGCGGAAGCGGGCGCAGGACGGTGACGGGGCGTTATTCTAGCGGCCCCGCTTGGAGTCCCGATGAATCGCCGTTCCTGGAGTCCGTTCGCGCTGCCCCTTGCCGCGCTGCTGTCGTTCGGACCCGTGGCCTCGTCACCGTCCCGGGCGGCCGCGATGCCCCCCGACGTCCTCGAAGCCCTGCTCGCGGCCGAATTCGCCCGCATCGGCGGCGATACCGAAGCCGCGGCGGCGCATGCGCTGGTGGCATCACGGGCGTCGCGCGACGTCGTACTGGCCGAGCGCGCGGTCCAGTCGGCACTCGAGGCGGACGACACCTTCCGCGCGGCCGCGGCGCTGGAGCGCTGGACGCTGCTGCAGCCGCAGTCGGCGCGTCGCGATTCGTTGGCCCTGCGTTTCCACATCGTGCAAGGCGACGACGACCGCGCGGTGGAGACCGCGCTCCGACTGCTGGGCGACGAATCGAACCTCGCCGTTCTCGTCGCCGGACTGGAGGCGCCGTATCCCGACCAGGGCGTCATCGCCCGCGCGGTGCTGCGCGCCCTGCTGGTCGAGCCGGGCTTCCCGCAGCGCCTCGACGCCTGGTTGGCCATGGCCGGTTTGGCCCAACGGCTCGGCGACGGCACGCTCTCGGCGCAGTGGGTCGACGCGCTGGTGCGGCGCTTTCCCGCCGATCCCCGCGCCGGGCTGCTGCGCGCGGAGCGCCTGACCCAGCGCGGCGAGCGCGAGGCCGCCCGTGCCGAGGTACGGCTGGTGCTCTCGCGCGGCGACCTGCCGGCCGAGCAGCGCCGCATCGCCGCCGAGGCCCTGGCCGTGCTGGGGGATCCCGAGGGAGCCGCTGCGGCCATGGCGCAAGGACCGCAGGATGCGCGATCGATGACGCTGCGCTCCACCTGGCTGGCCCGGGCTGGCGATCTGGAAGGATTGCGGCTGCTGTTCAACGAGGCCGAGGTACTTGCCTCCAGTCGCGCTGCCCCCGAGCCCGCGCTCCCCCTGCTGCTGGGCGAACTCGCCGAACGCCTGCAGGACTGGCCCGCCGCGGAGCGCTGGTACCGCCGTCTCAATCAAGGCGAGGCCCGCGATCGCGCCCGGCTGCGGCTGGGCGTGGTGCTGGCCCGGCAGTCCCGCTTCGACGACAGCCTTGCCGCCCTGCGCGAGCTGCAGGCCGACGACAGCGCCGATGGCGCCATCCGCCGCGATGCCTTCATCGCCGAGGCCGACCAGTGGGAATCCCGCCGCCGACGCCCCGAGGCCGAATTGGCGCTGACCCGTGGCCTTGAAGTGCTCGAGGACGACCCCGGCCTGCGCGTGGCCCGGGCTCGCGTCGCCCGCAATGCCAGCAAGCCGGCCGAGGCCGAGGCCGATCTGCGCGCGGTTCTCGCGCGCGACCCGCGCCATGCGCCGGCCTTGCGAGCGCTTGGCAGCCTGATGCTGGCCCGTGGCCAGCCGGCGGCGGCCGAACCGCTGCTCGCCAGTGCGTGGGCGGTCGAAGCCGGCGGCCCAACGGCCGCCGCTTGGGGCGAAGCCCTATGGCTGCTCGGGCGCACCGCCGAGGCCCGCGCGGCTTGGCAGCGCGGCCGCCAGCTCGACCCCGCGGACCCGGTGCTTGCCGACACCTTGGAGCGTTACGGCCAATGATCGTTCGCGTGCTTGTTCTTCTGCTCGTCCTGCTCGCCACCGGCTGCGCCACGCAGCGCGGGGTCGGCCCGTCGCCCGCGGCCGGGGAGGGGGGCGTTCCCGCGCAAGCCGTCGCGCCGCCGCCGGATTCCCCCGAAGCCTTCGCGGCGCTGGCCGCTCGCGATGCCCAGTTGCGCGATGCCCCGGGCTGGGCGCTGGCCGGCCGCCTTGCCGTGGCCCGCGGGAATGACGGCGGGACGCTCAACGTGCAGTGGGTGCAGACGGGTGCCGCGTTCGATATCCGTCTGAGCGCTCCGGTCACCGGCAAGCAATGGCGCCTGTCCGGAGGCGCGGAAGGCGCCATCCTCGAAGGCCTGGAGGGTGGCCTCCGAGAGGGGCCGGACCCCGAAGCTCTGCTGCTCGAGGCCACCGGCTGGCGCTTGCCGATCCGCCAGATGCCCGATTGGGTGCGTGGCCTGCGCGGCCCGGGGCCGGTCGCGGGCCTGTTGGTCGATGCGGAAGGGCGCCCCGTGGCCTTCCAGCAGGACGCCTGGACCCTGTCTTTCCGCGACTGGTGGCCCGGCGATCCGCCGCTGCCACGGCGCGTCTTCGCGGAAGCGGAGGGCGCTTCGGTCCGGCTGGTGGTCAGCGAGTGGAAGGCGCGCCCGGAATGACGGCCTCGCCCGACGAGCGCCCCGGCTGGCGGGCCTTTCCGGCCCCGGCCAAGCTGAACCTGTGTCTCGCCATCACTGGGCGACGGCCCGACCGCTACCACGCCCTCCAGACGGTCTTCCAACTGCTCGACTGGGGCGACACGGTGTGGCTGCGCCCCCGCGACGACGGCCGCATCGAGCGGGTCGGCGCGCCGGCCTACGCGCCGGACCCGGCGAAAGACCTGATCATCCGCGCGGCTGAACGCCTGCGTTCCGAGGTGATTGGCTCCGATAACGCGCTAAAAATTCAATATAGTGTCGACATCGCCGTCGAAAAGTGCATTCCCGTGGGTGGGGGCTTCGGTGGCGGCTCGTCCGATGCGGCCACCGTGTTGGTCGCCCTCGACCAGCTCTGGGGCCTGCACCTCGGCGTCGACCGCCTCGCGGCGCTGGGGCTGGCGCTCGGCGCCGATGTTCCGGTATTCGTCCGTGGCCACAGTGGATGGGCCGAGGGGGTGGGGGAGGCCCTCACCCCGATGGCCTTGGGTGAGCGTCATTACCTCGTCGCCGACTCCGGGGTTTCCGTCCCGACGGCTGAACTCTTCCAAGCCCCTGATTTGAAGCGGGATGCGCCCCCCGCTACAATCGCCGACTTCCTTTCCGGGACGGTCCGCGGCAACGCCTTCGAGCCGGTGCTGCGCCAGCGCGCGCCACTCGTGTCGAAGCTGCTGGATCGTCTGGAGGCATTCGGGGATGCGCGGCTCACCGGTACCGGGGGCGGCTGCTTCGTCGAACTGCCTTCGCGGGCCGAGGCCGAAGTCGCGCAGCGCCAGCTGTCGGCCGAGGGCTGGGATTGCCGGGCCTGCGTCGGCGTCGATCGTTCTCCCCTCGGGGCGGCGCTCGTCGGCTGAGCGCGACAGATACACAGGGGCGTCGCCAAGTGGCCCAAGGCACCGGGTTTTGATCCCGGCATTCGTAGGTTCGAATCCTACCGCCCCTGCCACACCGATCCGCCCGGCCACACCTTCCCGGAGCCCAAGCGATGCGCAAGCAAAACCTGCTGCTGTTCACCGGCAATGCGAACCGCCCGCTGGCCCTCTCGGTGTGCCGCGAACTCGGCGTACCGCTGGGCAAGGCCCTCGTGGGCCGGTTCTCCGACGGCGAAGTGCAGGTCGAGATCGAAGAGAACGTCCGCGGCCAGGACGTGTTCGTGCTGCAGCCCACCAACGCGCCCACCGCCGAGAACCTGATGGAGCTGCTGGTGCTGGTCGACGCGCTGAAGCGCGCATCGGTCAACAGCGTCACCGCCGTGGTGCCGTACTTCGGCTACGCCCGCCAGGACCGCCGGCCGCGCTCGGCGCGCGTGCCGATCACCGCGAAGGTCGCGGCGAAGATGTTCGGCGCCGTCGGCACCGACCGCCTGCTCACCATCGACCTGCACGCCGACCAGATCCAGGGCTTCTTCGACATCCCGGTCGACAACGTCTACTCCTCGCCGCTGCTGCTGGCCGACATCTGGCGCACGCACGGCACCGAGAACCTGATCGTCGTCTCGCCGGACGTCGGTGGCGTGGTCCGCGCGCGTAGCATCGCCAAGCGCCTCGACGACGCCGACCTCGCGATCATCGACAAGCGCCGTCCGCGCGCCAACGTCGCCACGGTGATGAACATCATCGGCGACGTCGAGGGCAAGACCTGCGTGCTGGTCGACGACATCGTCGACACCGCCGGCACGCTCTGCGCCGCGGCCGCCGCCCTGAAGAACCACGGTGCCCGCAAGGTCGTCGCCTACTGCACCCATCCGGTGCTGTCCGGCGCGGCGATCAGCAACGTCACCAACAGCCAGCTCGACGAGCTGGTCGTCACCGACACCATCCCGCTGTCGGAGACCGCGCGCCTGTGCCCGCGGATCCGTCAGCTCAGCGTCGCCGAACTGCTCGCCGAGACCGTCCGCCGCATCGCCTTCGGCGAATCGGTCTCCGAGCTCTACGTCGACTGATCCATCCGCCGCGCCGGGCCTGCCCGTCGCGGCTGCTGCACCACTGCCCTGGTCGCGGGGCAGTGTCCCAACCGCCGCGAGGCGGTCACTTCAAAGCAAGGCAACACGAACATGGCAACCCACATCATCAACGCCACCAGCCGCAAGGACGAGGGTAAGGGTGCGAGCCGCCGCCTCCGTCTCACCGGCCAGGTCCCGGCGATCGTCTACGGCGCCAACGCCAACCCGGAGTCGATCCAGCTCAACCACGAGAAGCTCTGGCTGATCCAGCAGAACGAGTGGTTCTACGCCTCGATCCTCGACCTCGACGTCGACGGCAAGGTGCAGAAGGTGCTGCTGCGTGACATGCAGCGCCATCCGTACAAGCAGATCGTCATGCACATCGACTTCCAGCGCATCGACGAGAACTCGCCGATCCGCTTCAAGGTGCCGCTGCACTTCGTCAACCAGGAAACCTCGCCGGCCGGCAAGACGGCGGGCGTCGTCATCACCCACGAACTGAACGACGTCGAAGTCTCGGCCCTGCCGAAGGACCTGCCGGAGTTCATCGAAGTCGACCTGTCGGCCCTGACCCTCGGCGACATCGTCCACCTGTCGGCGCTCAAGCTGCCGGCCGGCGTGACGATCCCCGAGCTGAAGCTGGGCAAGGAGCACGACCTCGCCGTCGTGATCGCCAAGCAGGCCCGCGCCGCCGAGGAAGAGATCGCTGCTCCGGCCGCCGCCGAAGTGCCGAGCACCAAGTCGGCCAAGGCTGCTGCCGCTCCGGCCGCCGCCGCGCCGGCCAAGCCCGCGAAGAAGAAGTAATCGTGCCGTCCGTGGCGCCCTGAGCGGGCGCCACGGCGGAGTCAGCGATTACCGAATCAGCGATGGCTGGCTTGCGCCTCATTGTCGGGCTGGGGAATCCCGGTGCCGAATACGACCGGACCCGGCACAACGCCGGGTTCTGGTTTGTTGACGCCCTCGCGGAGCAGGCGAATGCCCGCTGGGGCCTCGATTCGAAGCTGCACGGCGAGATCGCGAAAGCCGACGTCGCCGGGCACGCGCTGTGGCTGCTCAAGCCCAGTACCTTCATGAACGCGTCGGGCCGCTCGGTGGCCGCGGCGCTGCGTTACTGGAAGATCGACCCCTCCGAATGCCTCGTCGCGCACGACGAGCTCGACCTCGCGCCCGGCGTCGCGCGCCTGAAGTTTGACGGCGGCCACGGCGGCCAGAACGGTTTGCGCGACATCCATGCCCAGCTCGGGCACGGCAAGTACCACCGCCTGCGGGTCGGCATCGGCCACCCCGGTGACAAGACCAAGGTCACGCCCTGGGTGCTCGGACGCCCCGGTCGTGACGACGAGGCCGCCATCCGTGCCGCCCTCGACGACACGCTGCGCGTGCTGCCTTTGGCGCTCGCCGGCGATTTCCCCGAGGCGATGAAGCGCCTCCACACCCCCGCCTCGCGCTGACCGCACCGCGGCCGCGCCACCTCGAACCGGAGTCACCATGGGCATCAAGTGCGGCATCGTCGGCCTGCCGAACGTCGGCAAGTCCACCCTCTTCAACGCGCTGACGAAGGCCGGCATCGCTGCCGAGAACTATCCGTTCTGCACGATCGAGCCGAACGTCGGCATCGTCGAGGTGCCGGACAAGCGCCTCGACGCGCTTGCTGCCATCGTCAAGCCGCAGAAGGTGCAGCCGGCCATCGTCGAGTTCGTCGATATCGCTGGCCTCGTCGCCGGCGCGAGCAAAGGCGAAGGCCTCGGCAACCAGTTCCTCGCGAACATCCGCGAGACCGACGCCATCGTGAACGTGGTCCGCTGCTTCGACGATGCCAACGTCGTGCACGTCTCCGGCCGCGTCGATCCGATCGCCGATATCGAAACCATCGTCACCGAGCTGGCGCTCGCCGACCTCGCCGCGGTTGAGAAAGCGATCCAGCGCGAGGGCAAGCGCGCGAAGTCCGGCGACAAGGACGCGCAGAAGCTGGTTGCCGTGCTCGAGCGCCTGATGCCGGTGCTCAACGAGGGCCGCCCCGCGCGCGCCATCGAGTTCAGCGACGACGAGAAGCTGCTGCTGAAGCCGCTCTGCCTGCTCACCATCAAGCCGGCCATGTATGTCGGCAACGTGCTCGAGGACGGCTTCGAGAACAACCCGCACCTCGACCGCCTGCGCGAATTCGCGTCGCGCGAGCGGGCGCCGGTCGTGGCGGTGTGCGCCAAGATCGAGGCGGAGCTCGCCGACCTCGAGGACGCCGACAAGCAGGCCTTCCTCGAGGATCTCGGCTTCGAGGAGCCGGGCCTGAACCGCCTGATCCGCGCTGGCTACGACCTGCTCGGCCTGCAGACCTACTTCACCGCCGGCGTGAAGGAAGTCCGCGCCTGGACCATCCTCAAGGGCGACACCGCCCCGAAGGCGGCTGGCGTGATCCACACCGATTTCGAGAAGGGCTTCATCCGCGCCCAGACCATCGCCTTCGACGACTACGTCGCCTACAAGGGCGAGCAGGGCGCCAAGGAAGCCGGCAAGCAGCGCGCCGAAGGCAAGGACTACGTGGTCAAGGATGGCGACGTCCTGAACTTCCTGTTCAACGTCTGAATCGAGGGCGGCGGGGCGGCACGCGCGGTGGCTCTGGCGCGTTGACAAGCCGTCACGCCCTCGCCAGAATATGCGGCTCTGTCGGAGGAATACCCAAGCGGCCAACGGGGGCAGACTGTAAATCTGCTGGCTCACGCCTTCGGTGGTTCGAATCCACCTTCCTCCACCACTCCCGGCGCCCCGCGGCGACGAGGGTGGCAAGAACGGTCCAGCCTTCGGGCGGGAGTAGTTCAATGGTAGAACCTCAGCCTTCCAAGCTGATGGTGCGGGTTCGATTCCCGTCTCCCGCTCCATGGTTCCACCGGCAACACCAAAAAACTCGCTCACATAGCTCAGTCGGTAGAGCACTTCCTTGGTAAGGAAGAGGTCGCAGGTTCGATTCCTGTTGTGAGCACCATCCTCAGAACCATCATCACCGGGTAGACGGCAATGGCAAAGGGCAAGTTCGAGCGCACCAAGCCTCACGTGAACGTGGGCACGATCGGTCACGTTGACCACGGCAAGACGACGCTGACGGCGGCGCTGACGAAGATTGGCGCAGAGCGTTTCGGTGGTGAGTTCAAGGCTTAC
>NZ_JAPZQK010000002.1 GCF_027530345.1 Silanimonas sp.
CCGGCGGCGGGGTAAGTGCGTCCGCTGGACGGGGAAACCCGTCTGGCGGCGCGAAAAAACCGCGAAATACGGCCAGATTGACGCGATTTCGGCCTTCAGGCCGCGAAATCACGAGGGTTTGGCGGGTTGTTCAGACCATCCTTAGGCGGGGCTTTTCGTTGTCCTGAGTCTGGACGGTGCTGATGCCGCATCTGATCAAGCGACTTCTCTTTTCGCTCATATGTGCAGGGGGCGCGCTCGCCTTGATCACGTTTCCTGTCGTTGACTTGTTCATGCCATCCAGAAAGGAGCTCGAGGATGCCTTTTGGATCTTTCCGGGTCTTTTCCTCTTGCCGATCGCCATCTTCTTTATCGCCTGGCTGGTCATCGCGGGCACCGGGGCGCTTCTGGTAGGACTGTTGGCGTATTGCGTATTCCCGCTTCTTGGGCCGCTGACCGCGCACTTTCGCGGAACGGCCGTTCAGGCGTATTGGGTGGTCAGAGACGACGCCCTCGAGGCGAAGGACTGGAACACTGTCCTGCAGGCGTTTCCGGATGCTGCGTCAAGGGCTCACTGGATACCAACGGTTCCGGATGACCTTCCGGAGGAATTCCATCCTCAGCCCGGCATCCGACTTCCCTACTCGGCAGAGAATCTCCGCTTGGCGAGGAAGATCGCCAAGCTGCTGGATGGATACGTCCAGGAGAGGCGTGCACCTCTCGATGGCTAGCGCAACAGGGGCGCAAATCGAAGCGCTGCTCCAGCCGACGAAAGCAGAGCCTGCCAATGAGCGGAGCACCGCCCCGCTCGCCACCGCGATCCTGCTGGCCTAGGCAGTCTGTCCGCCATCGAGCAGCCTCATCGAGACCGCTGGGGCGCACCGAAGACCGCCGCATCGCGCAATGGCCGTTTTCCTCAACCTCCAGCCCGGCACGCTGCCCGGCGGTCCGGATCGCGAATGAACCCGCACTGGGATTCCCCGCCGCCGGTGCGGGCGCGGCAGTGGGCACGCAGGTCGTCGTCGCGGATGAAGCCGCACTGGCTCGATTCACCGTCCGTGGTGGCGCGACAGAAGGCGCGCTGGTCGGGATCGCGGATGAAGCCGCATTGGCTCCCACCGCCACCGGTCTCGGCCCGACAGCGCGAACGGAGGTCGGCATCGCCGATGAAGCCGCATTGGGATTCACTGCCTTCCTGCTTGGCCCGACAGTAGGCCCGCTGGTCGGCATCGCGGATGAAGCCGCACTCGCTGCTGCTTCCGTCGGCCTCCGCACGGCAGGCCGCGCGGCGATCCGGGTCCTTGATGAAGCCGCATTCCGACGAGCGGGCCTGAAGCCCCGACGCGGCGAGGAGGGCCAGCCAGAGCGGCAGGAAGGCGAGACGGAAGCGCATGCGCGGAGCCTGCGCCCGAGCGCGGGCGGCTTCAACCCCGTTCCTTCGCTTCGGGCGTTGAAGCCGTCACCCACCCCGGAGCCACGCCATGTCGACCCGTCCCAACCGCACCGCCCAAACCCTGCTCGCGACCGCCGTTCTGCTGGCCCTCTCGGGCTGCCGCTCCTCCAACGAGGTCGCCAGCACGCCACCGCCCGAGGAACCGGCCGTCCTGCAAGAGCGCAGCCGCGAACAGGAATCCCGGCGGCTAGAATCGTTGGTCGTGAACGGCGCACGGGTCCGCAGCGCCGGAGCGAACGCCATCGCCGACGTCGCCTACGCGCCCGCCCCGCCCCCCGCACCGCCTGCGCCCTCCGCCCAGTTGGGCTTCGCCGCGCCGTCCGTGGCCGCGCCGGCCGCGGATTTCGCCGCGCTTCCCGAGGCCAATACCGAGCGCTATGCCGATGTGCCACCGAACCCGGTGCAGCGCGTGGCCGAGCAGCCGGTCTCGACCTTCAGCATCGACGTGGACACAGGCAGCTACAGCAACCTGCGCCGCATGATCGGCTGGGGCCAGCGCCCGCCCGCCGACGCAGTGCGCGTCGAAGAACTGCTCAACTACTTCGACTACGCCGACGAAGCGCCCGCCTCGCGAAGCCAGCCGTTCGCGGTGCACACGGAGGTGGCCCCCGCACCATGGAACGCCCGCCGCCTGCTGATGCGCGTCGCCTTGAAGGCCTACGAGGTGCCGGCCACCGAGCTGCCGCCCAGCAACCTGGTCTTCCTCGTCGACACCAGCGGTTCGATGCAGGACGCCGACAAGCTTCCGCTGGTGAAGCAGGCCCTGCGCGAACTGGTGCTGCAAATGCGCCCACAGGACCGCATCGCCCTGGTCGTCTACGCGGGTAGCGCCGGCCTCGTGTTGCCGCCCACCTCCGGTGCCGAACGCGCCACGATCCTGGAAGCCCTGGATCGCCTCGAAGCCGGCGGTTCCACCAATGGCGGCGCCGGCATCGAACTCGCTTACCGCATCGCCCGCGAGGCGAAGATCGACGGCGGCGTGAACCGCATCGTGCTGGCCACCGACGGTGACTTCAACGTCGGAACCACGGACCAGACCACGCTCGAGGCTTTCGTCGCCGAACAGCGCAAGCACGGCATCGCCCTGTCAACGCTCGGCTTCGGACAGGGCAACTACAACGACGCGATGGCCGAGCAGCTCGCGAACATCGGCGACGGCAACCATGCCTACATCGACAGCCCACGCGAGGCACGCAAGGTGCTGCGCGACGAAATGGCCGGCACCCTGCTGACCGTCGCCAAGGACGTGAAGATCCAGGTCGAGTTCAATCCGGCGCAGGTGGCCGAGTACCGCCTCGTCGGCTACGAGAACCGCCAGCTGAAGCGCGAGGACTTCGCCAACGACGCGGTCGATGCTGGCGAGATCGGCGCGGGCCACGACGTGACGGCCCTTTACGAGATCGCGCTGGTGGGCAGCGGCGGGGAATGGAACGCGCCGCTGAAGTACGCCGCCGGAGCACGCACGCCTGCCACCGGTGCCGCGGGCGAGTTGGCCACCGTGCGCCTTCGGTACAAGGCGCCGGAAGGCGGCGCGAGCCGACTGCTGGAGCGCCCGGTCCGCCGCGCCGACATAGCCACCACGGCATCGCCCGCACTGCAGTGGGCCGCCGCCGTGACGGCCTACGGCGAGCGCCTGCGCGGCGGTGAGGCGCTGGGCGGTGCAGGCTGGCCGGAGGTGGCTCGCTGGGTTGATGCGGCCTTCGCTGCCGCGCCGGACGCGCGCGATGCCGCCAGCCGCGACGAACTGCGTCGGATGGTGCGACAGGCCGCGACGCTCGACGGCGAATCCCTGCCAGAGGCCGAACGGCCTGCGCTGGCAGTGTCCGAATGAGGCGAATTCGCCTACGCTCCCGAGCATGGATGCCGAGCGCAGCGACGAAGCCTTGATGCTGGCCTATGCGGCCGGCGAGGCCGAGGCCTTCGAGCCGCTGTACGCGCGCCACCGCGGCCCGCTGTTCCGTTTCATCCTCCGCCAGGTGCGCGTGCAGGCCACGGCGGAGGAGCTCTTCCAGGACGTCTGGCAGAAGGTGGTCACCGCGCGCGACCGCTACCGGCCCGAGGCGAAGTTCAGCACCTGGCTGTACCAGATCGCGACGAACCGGCTCACCGACCACTGGCGTGCGGCGACGCACCGCCCGATGGCCAGCGAAGACGACATGGCGCGGCTGGAGCGCGAGGCCGATCCGGAAACGCCCGAGCACACGCTCTCCGTCTTCGAGGAACGCCGCCGCCTGCAGCGCGCCCTCGAAGCCCTGCCCCCCGACCAGCGCGAAGTCGTGGTGCTGCGGCTGGAGCAGGAGCTCTCGCTGGAGGCGATCGGCGAGATCACCGGCGCGGGCCGCGAAACCGTGAAATCGCGGCTGCGCTATGCGATGGACAAACTGAGAGCCCGCCTGGGCGGCCAACGCGATGGCCCCGAGGCGCAAGCCGCGACAGGATCGAACCGATGAGCACCGACCGCCACGACCCGCTGGACGCCGACGAGCGCGAGCTCGCCCGCGTGCTGCGCGCGCTGCCGGCCGGCGAACCGCCGTCGGCCCTCGATGCGCGCATCCTCGCGATGGCGCGCGATGCCGTCGTCACCACGCCGGCGCAGAAGGACGAGGCGCAACCGCGCGCGCGCCGCGCGCCGCGCATCGCCTGGGGCTTGGGCGTGGCCGCGAGCTGCGTCTTCGCCGCCGGCCTCGTGTGGCGCATGGGCGGTTTCGGCACCGAGTCCTTCGACCTCGTCGGCACCGAACTGCGCGAGGAAGTGGCACCGAGCGCGGCGAATGCCGAGCCCGACGTGCAGCCTGCCGCGCCGCTGCCGCCCGCGCCGGAGGAGCACATCAGCGTGGAAATCGGCGTGGCGGCGACACCCGCGCGCACGATCGCACCGCCACCGCCGCCTCCCCCGCCGATGGAAGCGCCCGCTCCGCAGGCGGCCGTTGCCAGCGCGCCTGCCGCGCCGCCACCGGCACCTCCAGCGCTACCCGCGCCAGCGGCACCGGCAGCCATGGCCGAAGCACGACCCGAAGCCGAGCGCGCCCGCGAGCAGTCGACGATGCGCATGGCGCCCGCGCCTGCCCCCGCGGCAGCTCCCGGCGGATCACTGGCGGACGACGCGGCGGACGAATCCGCCTCCCTCGAAAGCATCACCGTGTTCGGCTCGCGCGTGGCTGGCGTCGACGCCGCCACCGTGGTGTCGGAAGACAGCAAGGCCGGGCCACAGACGTGGATCCAGCGCATCCGCGCGCGCATCGATCGCGGCGACACCGAAGGCGCGCGGCAAAGCCTCGAAGGCTTCATCGAACGCTACCCGCGCAAGCCCTTGCCGCAGGACCTGATCGACTTCGGCCAGGCGGCCGGCATCGACGGCCTCTCCCGCGACGACGAGTGAGCGCGCCCCGCGAAACGCTGGCCGGGCCGGCCGAGGCGATGCTCGAGGTGAAGAAAAGCCGGCACCTCGCCCGCGCCGAGCCGGTCGATTCCCCGCAGGCCGCCCTCGCCTTCATCGAACGCGTTTCCGTGCCAGAGGCCACCCACAACTGCTGGGCCTATCGCATCGGCGCCGCCTACCGCTTCAGCGATGACGGCGAACCGGCCGGCACCGCCGGCAAACCCATCCTCGCCGCCATCGACGGGCAAGGGCTCGATGGCATCGCCGTCGTGGTCACCCGCTGGTTCGGCGGTATCAAGCTCGGCGCCGGCGGGTTGGTGCGCGCCTACGGCGGTGCCGCGGCCGAGGCCCTGCGCACCGCGCCGCGGAAGGCCATCGTCCACTGGGAATCGCTGGTCGTGCAGGTCGGATTCGGCCACGTGCAGGCCCTGCATGCGGCGTTGGCGGCCTTCGGTGCCGTGAAGGGCGAGGAACAATTCGACGCCGAAGGCCTGCGGATCAGCTGTGACCTGCCGAACGACGCCGTCGAGGCCTTCGAGGAGCGCCTGCGGGACGCCACCCGTGGGCTGTCGCGGGTCTTCCGCGAACGCTGAGCCCGCGCCCGGGGCAATGCGACAATGGCGGCATGAGCGATCCCGCACCGTCCTCCAAGCCCAGCCCGCGCCAGAGCGTCAATTCGCTGCGCGGCCTGCTGCCCTTCCTGTCGCCGCACCGACGCCTGCTCGCGGCGTGGCTCGGCGCGCTCGCCCTGTCGTCGGCCGCGACGCTGTCGCTCCCCGTCGCCGTGAAGCACATGATCGACCAGGGCTTCAGCGCCGGCGGCGACATCGACCGCTGGTTCCTGCTGATGTTCGGCGTGGCGGTGCTGCTGGCGCTCGCGACGGCGCTGCGCTTCTACTTCGTGTCGATCCTCGGCGAACGCGTCGTGGTCGACCTGCGCGCCAAGCTCTATGGACACTTCCTCTCGCTCGACCAGGCCTTCTACGACCGCTCGCGCTCCGCCGAGCTGGTGTCGCGGCTGTCGGCCGACACCGAGCTGCTGCGCAGCGTCGTGGGCTCCAGCATGTCGGTGGCTTTGCGCAGCGTCGTGACGGTGCTGGGCAGCCTCGCGATGCTCGTAGTCACCAGCCCGAAGCTCGCGGGGCTCGCGGTGGTCGGCATCCCGCTCGCGGTGCTGCCGATCGCGCTCGGCGGACGTCGCGTGCGCAAGGCCAGCGAGACTTCGCAGAACCGCGTGGCCGAGGCAAACACCCGTGCCGGCGAAACCCTCGGCGCGATGCATACCGTGCAGAGCTACGCCCGCGAGGCCTACGAGCGGCAGCGTTTCGGCGATGCCTTGCGCGCCACGCTCGATGCCGCCGCCAAGCGCGTGCGGCTGCAAGCGCTGCTGACCGCCACGGCCATCGTTCTCTTTTTCGGCGCCATCGTGCTGGTGCTTTGGAGCGGCGCGCAGGCCGTGATCGCCGGGACCATGAGCGCGGGCACGCTCGGCCAGTTCATGCTCTACGCGCTGATCGGCGCCGGCTCGGTCGGTGCGCTCACCGAGGTCTGGGCCGAAGTACAGCGCGCGGGTGGCGGCATGCAGCGCATCGCTGATCTGCTCGCCGAGGAGTCGAAGATCACCGCGCCGGCCGTGCCGACGCCGCTGCCCGCGCCGGTGCACGGCGCGATCCGTTTCGAGGGCGTGCGCTTCCACTACCCCACGCGTCCGGACGATGCCGCGCTGGATGGCCTCGACCTCGAAGTGCGCCCTGGCGAGACGGTCGCCTTGGTCGGCCCCTCAGGTGCCGGCAAGAGCACCGTGCTGCAGCTGCTGCTGCGCTTCCATGACCCGCAGCAGGGCCGCATCACCCTCGACGGCATCGACCTGCGCGCCCTCGACCCGCAGGCGCTGCGGAGCACGATCGCCCTCGTGCCGCAGGACCCGATGATCTTCGCCGCGAGTGCGGCCGAGAACATCCGCTACGGCCGCCTCGACGCCACCGACGAGGACATCGCGAAGGCTGCGCGCCTTGCCGAGGCGGACGACTTCATCCGTGCGCTGCCACAGGGCTACGAGAGTGAACTGGGTGAGCGCGGGGCACGCATTTCCGGCGGCCAGCAGCAGCGCGTGGCCATCGCCCGCGCCCTCCTCAAGGACGCGCCGGTGCTGCTGCTCGACGAGGCCACCTCGGCGCTCGACGCGCAGAGCGAGCACATGATCCAGCAGGCGCTGGAGCGCCTCATGGCGGGCCGCACCACGCTGGTGATCGCCCACCGGCTGGCTACCGTGCTGAAGGCGGACCGCATCGTGGTGATGGACGGTGGCCGCATCGTCGATGTCGGCACGCACGCGGAGCTCCAGGCCAAGGGCGGGCTGTACGCCGAGCTGGCGCGGCTCCAGTTCGGGCATGGGCCGTCGCCCGCCGCCCCGGCTTCGACTACGCTTGGCCCACTTCCTTGACAGTGGCCCCGATGTTCGACGCCTCCCTGTCCGACGCCGATCGACTGGCCCGCGCCCTCGGCGCGATGGCCGCCCTCGCCGAACTCCGCGGTCGCCCCGCCGACGTACTGCCCCGCCTGCTGGCCGAGCTGAAGGACGCTTGCGGCGCCGACGGCTTGGCCTTCGAACGGCGCGAGGGCGATGAACTCGTGCATGTCGCCACTGTCGGCAGTTTCGCCACCCTTGTCGGCTCGCGCGGTGGCGTGACCGGCAGCCTCGGCGGTTCGGCCCTGCTCAGCCGCAACGTGGCCCTCGCCCCCGACACGATGACCGACGCGCGCGTCGATCGCAGCCTGTGCCTGCGCAGCGAATCGGCGGCACTCGTCGCCGTTCCCGTCGATGTCTCCGGCACGCCGGCCGGCGTACTCATGGCCGGCTGGCGCACGGCGCACGGCTACTCCGACGCCGCGGTGAACCTGTTGCGCATCGGCGCGGGCATCATCGCCGCGAGTGTCGCGCGCACGCTGCTCGCTGATCGCCCCGAAGACCCTGAGCGCCTGCTCGCCGGCGCGTTCTCGCAGACGAGCCACCGCGAAGCCGGCGAGCGTCGCCATGGCGACCTCGACGTCCTCACCGGCCTGCTCAAGCTGGAACCCTTCCAGACGGCGCTGAGCACCAGCGCGGCCCACTGGTCGCCCAGCCAGAACAGCGCCGTGCTCTTCATCGACCTCGATCGCTTCCACCGCATCAACGAGGCGCATGGCCACGCGGTGGGCGACACCGTGCTGCAGCGCGTGGCGGACGTGCTTCACCGCTGCACCCGCGGCCACGACATCGTGGCGCGCCTCGGCGATGACGACTTCGCCGTGCTGCTGAACCGCCTGTCGAACCCCGAACTGCAGGCCGCCGTCGCCGCCGAGCGCATCATCGATGCCGTGCTCGCCGACAACCTCACCAACGAAACGATGCCGCGCATCGAGCTGTGCATCGGTGCGGCACTGATCGACCGCGCCGGCCTCAACGCCGAGCGCGTGATGCGCGACGCCGAGCACGCGCTGCACGCGGAGAAAACCGACCGCCGCTGAGCGCGGAAGCTCAGCGCGGGATCGCGGGGTCCCCACTGCCTGCCATGGACAGCGCCTCGAGTAGACCCTCGGGCAACGCATGCCGCCCCAGCCAGCCCCGCTGCGTGCCCGTCAAAACGCGCAGCATCTGGCCGCGCCCGCCCGGCAGGCGGCCCATCGGCACGAACAGCGCGTCGCGAAGCGCCGCGATGGTGTCCTGCTCACCTTGGAAGACCGGCGTCAGCCAGCGGCTCCAGAACTGGTAGATCCCGACATGGCGACGGCGCTCGTCGGCGAAGGTGCGAAGAGCGGCATCGAGGGCCTTTGCGTCCGCGGGAGCAGTTTCCAGCATCGTCCGGAGCGCATAGCGCAGCGCGAGCGCGTCGAGCAGGGCCATGTTCACGCCCTGCCCCAACTGCGGGCTCATCGCGTGGGCGGAATCGCCGCAGAACACCAAGCGGCCGCGATGCCAGGGGCCGTCGATCACGACGTCGCGGTAGGTCGCGCGGGCGAGCGTTCCCGCCTCGGAAATGCCGGCCACGAGTTCGGCCGCTTCCGGCCACAGCGCCGCGAGTTCCGCCTTCCACGCGTCGAGGCCCTCGCGTTCCCAGGCCTCGAAGGCCTCGCGCGGCAGGCTCCAGAAGAAGCTCAGCATCGGCCGCGCATCACCGGGCCGCGTGCCCACGGGCAGCACGCCGACCATCTTGCGGGCCTGCCGATACCGCTGGCGAAGCTCGTTCGGATGCGCCCAACCGCGGTCCTCGCACAGGCACCACAGCGCGCCCCACGGATAGACGGCATCCATCGACGCCACGCCCGCCATCGATTGGCGCAACGCCGAGTGCGCGCCATCGGCAGCGATCACCAGATGGAAAGGGCCGTGGCGCTGGCCGCGCGCGTCCACCAGCGTACCGGTATCGTCGACGCGCTCGATCCGCGTCCCCGTGGTGATGCGGTCGTGGTCGGGCCAAGCCGCCCGCAGCGCCTCGAACAGCGCGCCGCGCTGCAGGCCCCAGCCGAACAGGCGGGCGTCGAGACCGACATAGCGCATGTCCATCACCGCGCGATGCCCGTCGCCGCGCGGCGTGTCGCCGAACAGGCGATCGATGCGCCGACCATGCGCCATGACGGAATCGAGCAAGCCCATCTGCCAGAGCGCGCCCAGCCCGGTGGGCTGCAGCAGGAAGCCCGCGCCGACCGGTCGCGGCGCTTCGGCCTGTTCGAACACCTGCAGGCGATGACCGTCGCGCGAGAGCAGCACGGCCAAGGCCTGGCCGGCGGTGCCGTAGCCGACGATGGCGATGTCGAGGGGCCTCATGCGCGTCGGGGGCCGCGATCGAGGCTCAGGCCTTCAAGGCCCGCAGCATGCCGGGCAGCGGCTCCGTGGCGGCGGCCATGTTCGCCAGCACGTCCTCGAGGGTGATCACCTCGTCGGTCGGCGCGCGGCCCGCCGCCCAATTCGCAACGATGGCGAGGCAGGCGTAGTCGAGTCCGAGTTCGCGCGCGAGCGCGGCTTCCGGCATGCCGGTCATGCCGACGAGGTCGCAGCCGTCGCGACGCAGGCGTTCGATCTCGGCCTTGGTCTCCAGCCGCGGGCCCTGCGTGGCGCCGTAGCAGCCGCCGTCGACCACGGGCACGCCCGCGGCTTTCGCAGCCTCGACCAGCGCGCGGCGCAGCGAGGGCGTGTACGGGTCGCCGAAATCGACGTGCAGGGCTTCGCCCTCGCCGTCCCACAGGCTCACCGTGCGGCCGTGCGTGTAGTCGATGATCTGGTCGGGCACGCCGATGACGCGCGGGCCCCAGGCCTCGGTGATGCCGCCAACCGAATTGACGGCGACGACGCGGGTCGCGCCGATGGACTTCAGCGCCCACAGGTTGGCGCGGTAGTTGATGCGGTGCGGCGGCATCGCGTGGCCTTCGCCGTGGCGGGCCATGAAGGCGATGCGGTGCGGGCCGAAGCCACCGATGCGCACCGGCGCTGAGGGCGTGCCGTAGGGCGTCTCGACGCTGTGCGTCTCCACGCCCTCGAGTTCGGCCAGCTTGTACAGGCCGGTGCCGCCGATCACGGCGAAATCGATCGCGCGGCTCATGCCTTCGGCTCCCAGGCGTAGATGGCCGGCAGGTTGCGGCCCTGCTCGTGGAAATCCATGCCGTAGCCGTAGACGTAGAAGTCCGGCACCTCGAGGCCGATGTGCTCGGCCTTCGCATCGGGCGCGCAGCGGTCGTGGACCTTGCGGCATAGCACGGACACGCGCACTTCCGACGCGCCCTGGTCGCGGCACCATTGGGTGATGCCGACCAGCGTGTTGCCCTCGTCGAGGATGTCGTCCACGACGAGCACGCGGCGGCCCTTCAGCGCGGTCTGCGGGCGATGCAGCCACACCAGCGTCTCGCCGGTGGTCTTGCCGCGGTAGCGCGTGGCGTGCAGGTAGTCGAACTCGAAGTCGAAGCCGGCCTCCAGCGCGAGGCCGGTGGCGAACAGCATCCCGCCGTTCATCACGGTCAGGAACAACGGCGGCTCGGCGACATCGGCGTACACCGTGCGGAGCTCGGCGGCGACGCGAGCGATGGCGGCATCGATGGCTGCGCGGTCATGGATCACGCGCGAATCGCGCAGCGCATCGGCGAGCAGGGGGCGGGTCATTGGGGGGAGCCTCAGGCGATGAACGGGGACGCGCCAAGCGCGGACTGGATGGCGGGGCGGCGGGCATCGGCGAGCAGTCCCTGCCAGCCCAGCGCGCCACGGCCCATCAGGCCGGTGAGCGCGGCCGTGTTGGCGGGGCCGCGGTGGTCGCAGGCCTTGAGGCTGTCCTCGACCAGCGCCGGGGCGCAGACCAGCACCACGTCGCAGCCGGCGTCGAGGTGGGCATCGATGCGCGCCTGGATGCCGCCGGCCGATTCCGCCGCGGCCATGCCGATGTCGTCGGAGAAGGCCACGCCGCGGAAGCCCATGCGATCGCGCAGCACATCCTTCAACCAGAACGGCGAGTAGCCGGCCGGTTCCGGCGCGATGGCCGGGTACGTGACGTGGGCCAGCATCACCGCTTCGGCGCCCGCTTCGATGCCGGCCGCGAAGGGCACGAGGTCCTCGCGCTCCAGCACGACGAGCGGACGCGGGTCGATGGCTTCATCGAAGTGCGTGTCTTCCAGCACCGAGCCGTGGCCCGGGAAATGCTTCAGCGTCGCGGCCATGCCGGCGGCGTGCATGCCCTGCACGTAGGCGCGGGTGAAGGCGGCGACCACCTGCGGGTCGGCGTGGAAGGCGCGGTCGCCGATGGCGAGATTGCCGCGGCCGAGGTCCACCACCGGGGCGAAGCTGAGGTCGAGGCCGATGGCGCGGACCTCGCTGGCCATCAGCCAAGCGTGCTCGTGCGCGAGGCGCAGCGCAGCGCCGGGGTCGCGATCATGCAGCGGACCGAACGGCGCCAGCGCCGGCAGCTTGGTGAAGCCCTCGACGAAGCGCTGCACGCGGCCGCCTTCCTGGTCGACGCAGAGCAGCTGTTGGCGCGGTGCAGCCTCGCGGATGGCGGCGGCGAGTTCCGTCACCTGCTGGCGCGAGGCGAAGTTGCGCTTGAACAGGATCACGCCAGCCGCTTGCGGATGCTGCAGCCAGTCGCGCTCCTGCGCGGTAAGTTCCGTGCCGGCGATGCCGAAGATCAGCACGCGTGTTTCTCCTCGTCGGTCCACTGCGCGTATGGCCGGGCCGACAGCGCAAGGTTGTAGTAGCGGGCGTGTTCGGTGACTTCCGCACCGGCCCATGACGGTTTCTCGAAGGCCTCGTCGACCGCGCCCAGTTCGATCTCGGCGACGACGAGCCCGGCGTTGTCGCCGTGGAACTCGTCGACCTCCCACAAATGGGCGCCGATGGTGACGTAATGCCGCGTCTTGTCGATGACGCCACCGACGCAGAGCGCCAGCAGGGCTTCCGCATCGGCCAGCGGGATGGCGTACTCGAACTCCTGCCGCGAGGCCCCGAGCTCGCGCGACTTCAGGTTCAGCGCGGCCTGCTCACCCGCGATCCGAACACGCACCGACGCCTTCTGCGCGCCGGCCTGCAGCGATGCCGCGTCGTTGAGGTAGCCCTGCGCCATGCGCTGCCTGCGCGAGGCCTGCGCGCGCCACGCGTCGCCCACCACGAGGAACTTGCGCTCGATCTCGATGCCCATCAGCGGCGCTCGAACACGGCGATCGACTCGACGTGCGCGGTGTGCGGGAACATGTCCATCACGCCGGCGCCGAGCAGGGTGTAGCCGCGCTCCTTGACGAGGAAGCCGGCGTCGCGCGCCAGCGAGCCCGGGTGGCAGCTCACGTAGACGATGCGCGGGATGTTCTTCAGCGGCAGCTGGGCCAGCACTTCGGCGGCCCCGGCGCGCGGCGGGTCGATCAGCAGCTTGTCGAAGCCATCGCGCATCCACGGTTCGGCCGAGAGGTCCTTGGCGAGGTCGGCAGCGAAGAAGCGCGCGTTCGGCAGGCCATTGGCTTCCGCGTTCTGCCGCGCCCGCGCCACCAGCCCGGCATCGCCCTCGACGCCGACGACATCGAAGCCGCGTCGCGCGATCGGCAAGGTGAAATTGCCGAGGCCGCAGAACAGATCCAGCACGCGCTCGCCGGGCTTGAGGTCGAGCAGATCGATGGCCCGCGCGATCATCTGGCGGTTCAGGCCGGCATTGACCTGGATGAAGTCCAGCGGGCGGAACTGGAGGCGAACGCCCTCGGCCGCGCCGACGTCAGCGGCACTCAAGTCGAAATGCAGGTCGACGTGTTCGGGCCACAGCGGTGCGACCGTATCGATGCCGCCCGGCTGCAGGAACACCGCAACCGCCTCGCGCTTGGCGAAGTCCGTCAGCTTTTCGAGGTCGCCAGCCGACAGCGGCTCCAAATGGCGGAACACCAGCGCCAGCGCGCCGCTCTCGCGCGACACACCACCGTCCAGCGCGCCGTCGCCAGCGATGAACTCGATCTGCGGGATCGTGCGACGACCTTCGAGCGATTCCACCAGCGCCGACAGCGCCTGGATCCGCTGGCCCACGGCCGGGATCACCGTGTGGCATTCGGTCAGGTCGGCGACGAAGCGCGGGTCCTGCTCGCGGAAGCCCACCAGCGCCTTGGCCTTTTTCTCGACCCAGCGCACCGAGAGGCGCCCTTTGCGGCGGTAGCCCCATTGGGCATCGCGGATGGGCGTGAACCACTCGCGCGGCTCGACGTGGCCGATGCGCGCCATGTTCTCGGTGAGCACGCGGTCCTTGGCCTCGATCTGCCGTGCCTCGTCGAGGTGCTGCATGGCGCAGCCACCGCAGGTGCCGAAGTGCGCGCAGCGCGGCGCCACGCGATCGGCCGAGGCCTCGAGTACCTCGAAAGCCGCCGCCTCGTCGAAGTGGCGGTTCTTCGCGGTCTGCTTCGCCCGCACGCGCTCGCCGGGCAACGCACCGGCCACGAACACCGCCTTGCCATCTCGGCGGCCGACGCCCCGGCCGTCGTGGGTCAGGCCGTCGATGGCGATTTCGAAATCAGGGTCCAGTCGTTGCCGCTGTCGCGCCACGGGAAAGCTCGGGAAGAACGGGGCGCGATTTTCGCACGCCCGGGCTTACTTCTGCTTCCAGGCCCCGGCACTGTCCTGGTACCACCAGCCGGCGCGGGCCTGGGCCACCCATTCCTTGGCGAAGGTCTGGCGGATCTGCGTCTCCCACTCCGGATGGCCGTTGGCCACGGCGATCTCGCGGTAGACAGCGTTGCGGTCACGGTTTTCCTCGGCGACGGCCTGGTTCGCGGCGGTGCGCTGTGCCAGCGGCACCTTGGCCGGGTCACGCAGCACCACGAGACCGTCGTTGCCGAAGCCCATTGCTCCGGCGTCGAAGAGCGGCGCCAGCGTGCCCTGGAAGCGCTCCGCCATCCGCGTCTGGATGGCCTGGATGGCCGGCGTGCGGATGCGGATGTCGACGTTTTCCTGCGCGTGTGCGCTGGTGATGAAGAACCCGACCGGGTCGAAACGCGTTTCGGTGTGCGAGAAAACGCGGGCCGGAACGACGTCACGACCTTCGACCGTCGCCGCGACGAAGCGGGCGGCTTCGCCGCGCTCGAGGCTGGCCGAACCGCCGCTGGCCGTGGGCGCATCGCCAATCACGTCCTCGACGAATTCCTCTGCGGCCTTCTGGGCCTCGGCAGCCGGGAAGTACACGTTGATCGTCACACACGACGCCAGCAACGCAACGGGCAGCAGCAGGGCGGAGAGCTTCAGCAGGGGCTGGCGCATGGCGATCACCTCGATGGCGGGATGTCTTGGATGCTAACGCCGTGGCGCGCGCGCCGCGCAAGCCGATGGCCTGCCACCGTCGCCCGGCGTTCAGGCTGGCGACGACGCTCGCCGGCCACGCGAGGCCTCCCTCATTCGATGCGTAGCGTGTCGCCTTCGGTAGCGTCCTTCAGCCGCGAGACGAGCGTCGGCCAATCGACACTGCGCCGGAAGCCGACCACCTCGATCCGCGGCAGGCCACGCCCATCGATGATCACGTAGCCGTCGCCGCGCTTCTTCAGGCCGCTCATGGCGCAGCGGTTGTCTTTAAGCACGCAGCCGATGCCGATGCGGTCGTAGCCGAAATCGTCGAAGGTGCGCAGCAGCCGCGCCTGCAGGCCGGCAATCAGGCCGGAGCCGCCGAGGTCGGAAATGTCCTGAACCGCGCGCTGGCTGACGCGGCGCGAGCCCTCCCAGTTCCGATCGGTGAGCAGCCGCGCATCGAAGGCCACGGGCGTCCAGTCGACGAGGCGCAAATCGCGGATGCGTCCGTCGAGGCGGCCGGTGATCTCGCCGAAACCGAAGGCGCCGGTCAGTGGCGCGAGGTCGATGTCCTGGAAACGGACGTTGGCCGCCAGTGAGGGCGCGACGCCGAACGGCCGCTCGAGCGCGAGATCGTCGATGCGCACCTCACCGCCGAACAGCTGCATGGCCAGCCCGCCTTCGAAGCTCACGCGATTGCGCTCATAGAGCGCGTTCGGCAGCGTGCCGCCGATCGTGCCTTCGAAGTCCGGCCAGCCGAGGCGCTGCGACAGGCTGCCGAGGTCGAGCGCTTCGAGGGCCAGCCCCATCTCGATCCGCAGCGGCGCCTCACCACGCGCCGGCCGCCACACCAGCCGGTCGAGCCGCAGGTGCCCGCCGAGCATCCCGGTGCGCAGCGGCGCCGCAAGCGCGAGCTGGCCTTCGCTGCTGCGGAAGTCGAGTTGGCCCGCCTCGATGCCGATGCCGTACAGCGCAGCCGCGCGCCACGAGAAACGGCTGTTCGCCACTGCCGAATCGCGCGACCAGCGCACGCCGCCGTCGAGCCCGGCGAGCGAGAAGCGGCCCTTCGGGTCGATCGCGATCGCTTCGCGGAGATCGACATCAAGGGCCGAGAGCCCTTCGTCATCGAAACCGAAGGCGCCGCTCCCCTGCCCGGCCAACTGGAGTTCTCCGAAGCCCGCGGGCGCGAGGACACCATCGAGATAGCGCGCGCGCAGACCGGCCAGGTCCGGCGAGCGCCAGCGCGCCGCGAGCCCCGTCACGTTGCCGGCCGCATCGAGCGACGCATCGCCCACCGCCGTCAGCGCACCCGCGTCCTCCCACTGCCAATGCGAGAGCCGCCAGCCGCCGCCCGCCTCGGATTCGGCATCCAGCTGCAGGCCCACTCCGGCGGCTGGAACGGCCAGATAGATCGGGCTCACCAGCAGCTCGCCGGCCTTCAGGGCCCCACGCAGCGTGAGGCGGGTTCGTTCCGGGGCCGCTGCCGACGCGGGCGTCGTCACATAGCGCAGCGTCAGGGGGACGGTCAGGCCGGCACCTGCCAGCAGGCCGTCCGGGGTATCGAAGGCGAGGCCGTCCAGCCGCAGCTCGGCGTCGACGCGGGTTTCGGGCGTTTCGACAGGCACTGACAGGGACCCCGAGAGCATGCCATCGCTGATGCGGCCGCCGGCCCAGAGCTGCTTCGCGAAATCCTCGAGCCAGACCAACGGGATGCGCTGGGCCGCCACCCGCCATGGCGAGGCGAGATCCTTGTCGACGCGAATCGACCGCCGCCCCTGCGACCAATGCGCTTGGGTGCGCGCCTCCGAAAGATCGACGGCCAGCCGGCCGGCCGCGCGGCCGCCGACCTCCAGGGGCCCTTCACAGGCCAGAGGTTCCAAGGTCAGCACGCGCTCGCAGGTCCACGCCACGCGGTCCAGGCGCAGGGCGACGGCCGGGAGCGTCACTAGGCCGGCTTCCACCGTCAGCCCAACGGGCTCGGCGCCGGCCGCTCCCGTTCGGAGCCTCATCGCTACCGTCTCGGCCCGGGCCGCGCCGGCGTCGACGCGCCCTATGGCGACGCGCAGCTCACGGGCGCCCACCTCGGGGGCCGCGAGCATGAACGCCAACCCAAGCGCCGCCAGGGAGGCGAGCCGCGTCAGAATTTTCCTATAGTGGGTCGCCGCGAGGGCCGGCATCCTGCTTGAGGAACGCATCGAGGAGGGATCCGTGAGCCTACGCTTCCTGGTGGTCGAAGATGACCCCGCCAGCCGCGAATTCGCCCGCAGCAGTCTGGCGCCGTTCGGCATCGTCGACACCGCCCGGACCCTGGCGGACGCCGGTGCGCTCTGTGCCGACAACGAATATGCACTCCTGCTGCTCGATGTCTCGCTGCCCGACGGGCAGGGCGACGGCTGGCTGGCCCGCCAGCGCGCCCTCTCCAACCGCACGCCGGCGGTGGCACTCACGGCCGAACTCGATGCCGAGCGACGTCGACGCCTGATGGCCAGCGGGTTCATCGAGGCCCTCGGCAAGCCACTGTCGGAGGCGGCGCTGCGACAGGCCTTGGCGCCCTGGCTCGGAGCGTCCACCGCGGCCTGGGACGATGCCCGGGCGCTCTCGGCGCTCGGCGGCTCCGATGCCGCGTTGCGACGGATGCGTGCCCTGTTCATCGAGGAATTGCCCCGCCAGCGCGAACGGGTGGTTGCCGCGCTTGCCGACAGCGACAGCGCCGGGCTTCGTGCCGTCCTGCATCAGATGCGCGCTGGCTGTGGTTTCGTCGGCGCCACCGCACTGGCGGGTGCCGTCGAGGCGCTTCATGCGGAACCGACCAACGGCGAAGCCGCGACGCGGCTACTCCGGCGGATCGACGAGGCGCTCGCCAGCCCCGGGGGCTGAACGCCCCACCCGCGCGACCTCGGACATCAGGCTCCAAGCCTTCAGGGGCTTGCCGCCGAGATGATGCGCCAGGATGGCGCGCAGCCCGCGACGCAACTCGCCCAGCTCTTCGGCCGGCGGGCAGCGGTCCTCAGCGAGCGCCAGTAGCGCGCTGCCGCGCAGGCTGTCCGGTGCATGGCTGCGATCCCGCCAGGCGCCATGCTCGGGATCAATGCGGTAGCGCGCCGCCGGGTCGAGCGCCTCGCTTTCGGCGGTTTCGCCCCAGGGCAGCCCGAGGCCGAGGGCGTCCAGCAGGTCGCGTTCGAAGCGGCGCAGCGTCCAAGCCAGCGGCTGCGCGCCGGTCGGCGGCGTCACCTGCGCCAGTTCCTCGCGCAAGGCCGCGTAGCGCACGAACACCTCGGGAACGGCGTCCTGACGGGGCAACAACCGGAGTAATAGCTCGTGCACGTAGAAGCCCGCCAGCGCCGCGTCGCCGGCATGCCGCGGCGCGGCATCCACGGCCTCCCAGCGCGCCAAGGTCCACAGTTCGCCGCGTTGGGCGGCGTCGAATTCGATGGCCTGCCAAGGCTGCAACGCAGCGCGACGCGCCTGCTGCTTCGCCCCCTGCACGCCGCGCGCCACCACGCCGATGCGGCCGTGGTGCTCGCTCAGCAGTTCGACCAGCAGGCTGGTCTCGCGCCAAGGCCGCGCATGCAGCACGAAGGCGCGTTCACCGCCGACGCGCACGGCGAGGCGTTACTCGCCGTAGCCGAACTGGCGCAGCGCGGATTCGTCGTCCGACCAGCCCTCGCGCACGCGCACCCAGGTCTGCAGGAAGACGCGGCGCCCGAAGAGCTTTTCCATCGAGATGCGCGCAGCGCTGCCGATGGTCTTCAACATCTCGCCGCCCTGTCCGATCACGATGGCCTTCTGGCCGTCGCGCTCGACCCAGATGATGGCGGCGATGCGCAGCTTGTCGCCTTCTTCCTCGAACTTCTCGATCTCGACGGTCGTCGAGTAGGGCACTTCCTGCCCGAGCTTGCGCATCAACTGCTCGCGCACCAGCTCGGCGGCGAGGAAGCGTTCGCTACGGTCGGTGATCTCGTCCTCGGCGAACAGCGGCGGCGATTCCGGCAGCACCGAGATCAGGCTCTTCACCAGCGGGCGCAGGCCGTCCTGCTTGCGCGCGGCGATCGGGTGCACCGCGGCGAACTCGCGGTCCTTGGTGACTTCGGCGATGAAGGGCAGCAGCGCCCCCTTCTCGACCAGTTTGTCGACCTTGTTGATGACCAGCACGACCGGCACGCCGGCGTCGCGCAGCACCTTGTAGGCGAGGGTGTCCTCGTCGGTCCAACGCCCGGCTTCGACGACCAGGGCCGCGCCGTCGACGTCCTCGACGGCGCCGCGGGCGGCGCGGTTCATGTAGCGGTTCATCGCTCGCCCGCTCTGGTCGCGGTGCAGGCCGGGCGTGTCCACCAGCGCGATCTGGCCGTCCTGGAACGTGGCGATGCCAAGCAGGCGATGGCGCGTGGTCTGCGGCTTCGGCGAGACGATGCTCACCTTGGCGCCGACCAGTGCGTTCACGAGGGTGGACTTGCCCACGTTGGGGCGGCCGAGCACGGCGATGGTGCCGGCGCGGTGCGGGGTGTCGGTATCGAGGGTGTCGCTCATGCCGGCAGTGTAGCGGCGCCGCGGCCCTTCGGATGCTCGCGCTCCAGCGCGGCCAGCAGGGCTTCAGCGGAGGCCTGTTCGGCATTGCGGAGCGACGTGCCCTCGCCGTCCACCTCGAGCAGGGGCTCGCCGGCCCGGGCACGCACGCGGAAATGCCGCGAATGGTCGGGCCCGCGGGCCTCCACCAGCTCGTACTCAGGCCGCGCCCACTGGCGGGCCTGCAGCCATTCCTGCAGCCGGGTCTTCGGGTCCTTGTCGACCTTGCCGGTCGGCATAGCCGCCAGCCCGGCCTCGAACCACGGCAGGGCGACCATCCGGCAGGCCTCGAGCCCGCCATCGAGGTAGATCGCCCCGACCACCGCCTCGAGGGCGTCGGCGAGGATCGAATCGCGGTGCTTACCGCCGGACTTCATCTCACCGGGGCCGAGCTGCAGCCGGTCGCCAAGGCCAAGGCTGCGCGCGATGCCGGCGAGGTTGGATTCCCGCACCAAGGCCGAACGAGCCCGGGTCAGGGCGCCTTCGTCGGCCTGCGGCCAGCGCTCGTGCAGGGCTTCCGCGATCAGCAGGGCCAATACAGCGTCGCCGAGGAATTCCAGCCGCTCGTTATGCGGCGCCCCGGCGCTGCGGTGGCGCAGCGCCGTGTCCAGCCGGCCGGGGTCGGCGAAGCGATGCCCGAAACCGGCACTCACGCGAGGGCCGTCAAGGCTGGCTGATCGGCGCCGAGTGCTGGAACTTGGCGACGAAGTCGAGGTTGTAGATCAGCGGCTTGCGGATCTCGTAATTCAGAACGAGGTTGAGCTGGTTGCCGTCGCGGATAACGCGCACGAACTCCGCCTTGTACGAGTCGGCGTAGTCGATCGTCATTTGCCGGTCCATCGCCCTGCGGATCTCATTGATGTCGCCCCCCTGCGCCTCGGCAGCGACCTTGTTGACCGCGTTGCGGATCGAGTAGTACTCGATGTACGTCGGGCCGATCTTCATGCCGAGGAACAGGAAGAAGCCGACCACGGCGAGGACGACGATGAAGCCGATGAAACTGATGCCGCGCTGACGCTGGTGCATGGGCGACCCCGGGGGTTTAGCGGATGACTTCGCCCATTCGACGCCAATCGAAGCTGTCCATGCAAGCCCAGTTGGCGCAGTTGAGCCAGATCACGTCGGCGCGGCCGGCCAGGTTGGCCTCGGGGACAAAGCCCCAGAAGCGCCCGTCGTCGGAGGCCACGCGGTTATCGCCGAGCACGAAGTAGTGCCCTTCCGGCACCACGTACTCGCCGTCACCGAAGGCCATCTGGCGCGACCATTTGTCCAGGATGGCGTGCTCCTTGCCCGGGGCGAGGGCCTCGCTGACGCGGGTGGCGCCGGTCATCTCGATGGCCGCGGGGGCACCGGCGCCGACGTAGATCGCTTCTTCGCCGTAGGCGATCGGCCTGCCGTTCACCGTCAGGCGGTTCTGGCGCACGCCGATGACGTCGCCGGGCAGGCCGATCACGCGCTTGATGTAGTCGGTGCCGACCGGCGGATCGGTGGCCACGGGCGGGTTGCGCCCAGGATAGCGGAACACCACCACGTCGCCGCGCTCGGGTGCGCCGGTATCGAACAGCACGGTGTTGGTCACCGGCAGCCGCACGCCGTAGGCGAACTTGTTGACGAGGATGAAGTCGCCGATCAGCAGCGTCGGCATCATCGACGAGGACGGGATGCGGAAGGGCTCGTACACGAAGCTCCGCAGGCAGAGGACAATCGCCAGCACCGGGAACAGCGAAGCGAAGAAATCGACCGTCTCGTTCGGCTTGCCGTCGGGGCCGCGGCGCTTGGCCAGCACCAGCTTGTCCACCGCCCAGAAGGCGCCGCAGAGCAGCGTGAGGGCGGTGAGGATCAGGGCGAAATCGAGCTTCACGCGGCGTCCTTATTTGGAGTTGTTGTCGACCGACAGCACCGCGAGGAAGGCCTCCTGCGGGATTTCCACCTTGCCGAACTGCTTCATGCGCTTCTTGCCCTCTTTCTGTTTCTCGAGGAGCTTCTTCTTGCGCGTGGCGTCGCCGCCGTAGCACTTCGCCAGCACGTTCTTGCGCATCGCCTTGACCGTCGAGCGGGCGATGATCTGCGAACCGACGGCGGCCTGGATGGCGACGTCGAACATCTGCCGCGGGATCAGCTCGCGCATGCGCTCGCAGAGGTCACGGCCGCGGCGATCGGCGTGGGCGCGGTGCAGGATCATCGACATGGCATCGACCTTGTCGCCGTTGATGAGCACGTCGACGCGCACGAACGGGCCGGCCTCGAAACGCAGGAAGTGGTAGTCGAGCGAGGCATAGCCGCGCGACACCGACTTCAGGCGGTCGAAGAAGTCGAGAACCACCTCGGCCATCGGAAGCTCGTAGGCGATCTGCACCTGGCTGCCGAGGTAGGTGATGCCGATCTGGCTGCCGCGCTTCTCCTCGCAGAGCTTGATGATGTTGCCGATGTACTCCTCGGGCGTGAGGATGTTGGCGCGGATGATCGGCTCGCGGATTTCCTGGATCTTGTTCACCGCCGGCAGGCGTGCCGGGTTGTCCAGCTTCATCACCTCGCCATCCGTCTGCACCAGCTCGTAGACGACGGTGGGGGCGGTGGTGACGAGGTCGAGGTCGTACTCGCGCTCGAGGCGCTCCTGCACGATCTCCATGTGCAGCATGCCGAGGAAGCCGCAGCGGAAACCGAAGCCCATGGCCTCCGAGCTCTCCGGCTCGAACTGCAGGGCGGCGTCGTTGAGGCGCAGCTTCTCGAGGGCCTCGCGCAGCGCCGGGTAATCGTCGGCGGCCGTCGGGAACAGGCCGGCGAACACGCGCGGCTGCATTTTCTGGAAGCCCGGGAGCGGCGAGGCCGCCGGATCGCGCGCCGAGGTGAGCGTGTCGCCGACCGGCGCGCCGTGCACGTCCTTGATCGACGCGGTGAGGAAGCCCACCTCGCCCGGCAGCAGCGCGTCCTTGATCTTCCGCTTCGGCGTGAACACGCCGACGCTGTCGATCTCGTGCACGCGGCCCGTCGACATCACCTGGATCTTGTCGCCCTTGCGGATCTCGCCCTGCATGACGCGCACCAGTGAGACCACGCCGAGGTAGTTGTCGAACCAGGAGTCGATGATCAGGGCCTGCAGCTTGTCGGTGTCACCGACCTTCGGCGGCGGGATGCGGGCCACGATCGCCTCGAGCACGTCGCGCACGTTGAGGCCGGTCTTGGCCGAGATGGCCACCGCGTCCTCGGCGTCGATGCCGATCACCGCTTCGATCTCGCGCTTCGCCCGCTCGGTATCGGCCGTCGGCAGGTCGATCTTGTTGAGCACAGGCACCACTTCGAGGCCCTGCTCGACCGCGGTGTAGCAGTTCGCCACCGACTGGGCCTCGACGCCCTGCGCGGCGTCGACGACGAGCAGCGCGCCCTCGCAGGCCGCCAGCGAGCGCGACACTTCGTAGCTGAAGTCGACGTGGCCGGGGGTGTCAATGAAGTTCAGCTGGTAGGTCTGGCCGTTCTTCGCCGTGTACGGCAGCGAGACGGACTGGGCCTTGATGGTGATGCCGCGCTCGCGCTCGATGGGGTTCGAGTCGAGCACCTGCGCCTCCATCTCGCGATCCTCGAGGCCGCCGCAGAGCTGGATGATGCGGTCGGCGAGCGTCGACTTGCCGTGGTCGACGTGGGCGATGATCGAGAAGTTACGGATGTGCTGCATGGGGTCGGTGCCGGGAAGACGGTGCCCGTTCGGGCAAGCCTGCGATTGTCGCATACGGGCCTGCCCCGAGCGGCCTTCACGGCATGGGCAGCTCGACGAAGCCGGTGCTGCTGGCGTTGCGCACCAGCAGGCGCAGCATGCTGCCCGCCTTCACCTTGCCCAGCTCGGCCTCGAAGGCCGCCGCCGTGCCCACGTCTCGGCCGTTGACGGCCAGGACCACGTCGCCGGGATTCAGGCCGGCCTGGCGGGCCAGGGCCGACCCGACGCGGCTGATCCGCACGCCCTCGCCGGCCTGCAGGCCCAAGCGCTGGCGGGTGGCGGCATCCACCGCCTCCGTCGCCAGGCCCAGCGCGTTGGCCGGGGCGGCGGCCGGGGCGACCGGGGTCGCCGGCGCGCCCGCGGTGGCGCCATCGAGGGCGTCGAGCGACACGACCAGGTCACGTCGACCGCCATCCCGCAGCACCGTCACCGTGGCGCGGCTGCCGGGAGGCAGCAGGCCCACCTGGGGCGGCAGATCGGAGGCAGTGAGGATCTCGCGGCCGTTGAAGGCGGTGATGACGTCGCCCGGACGGATGCCGGCCTTGTCGGCCGCGCTGCCGTTGTTGACGCTGTTCACGAAGGCCCCCACCGGGCGCGGCAGGCCCAGCTCCTGCGCCCGTTCGCGGGTGAGCTGGCCGATCTGCACGCCGAGCACGCCGCGGCGCACGGTGCCGCTCTCGCGCAACTGTCGCGCGGTGTTCATGGCCACGTCCACCGGGATCGCGAAGCTCACGCCGATGAAGCCGCCGGTGTTGCTGAAGATCTGCGAGTTCACGCCGACCACCTCACCCCGCACGTTGAGCAGCGGGCCACCGGAGTTGCCGCGGTTGATGGCGACGTCGGTCTGGATGAAGGGCACGTACTGCTGGCCCGGGTCGAGGCTGCGGCGGTTCACGCCGGAGACGATGCCGGCCGTCACCGAGTAGTCGAAGCCGAAGGGCGAGCCGATCGCCACGACCCATTGCCCCGGCTTGAGGCTGCGCGCGTCGCCGATGCGCACGGCCGGCAGGCCGGTGGCTTCGACCTTCAGCACCGCGATGTCGGACAGCGCGTCGGAGCCGACGATCTTCGCCTCGAGCTCGCGCCGATCGTTGAAGCGGACGATCACCTTGTCGGCGCCGTCGATGACGTGGTGGTTGGTGATGATGTAGCCGTCGGCGCTGGTGACGAAGCCGGTGCCCTGCGAGACGCCGCCGCGCTGCTGTGGCTGGGGCATACCGGGACCGATGAAGCGGCGGAAAATCTCGGGGATCTCCTCGCCTTCGGGCATTCCCTGCGCCTTGGCGCCCGCGCCCGGCGTGCTCGTAGCTTCGATGTTGACGACGGCCGGGGAGACCTGCTCGACCAAGCGGGTGAAGTCGGGCAGCTGGACGAGCGGTGCGGACGCTGCAGCCGGGGACGCGGGCGTGGCGGTCTGCGCGTCGACTGCGGCCGGCGCCAGCAGCGCGGCGGCCAGCACGGGGACGAGGGGAAGCAGACGGACCGGGGTCATCATCGTAGGAGCTCCTTGGGGTCGGACTCGAGTTCGGAAGGGCATTCGGGGCAAGGCCGCACATGCAGCGGCGGCGAGGCATCGAGGCGCTTGGTCAACACGCCCGCAAGGAAAGTTCCCAGCAGCAGCCCGACGAGTGCGCCGGCATTCGCAGCGCCCCACCGGGCACCGAGGGCATGGCCGAGGACAGCACCGGCGATCAGAGCGACGAGCGCCAAGCCGTAGGCCCGCATGGCGGCATGGCGAAGTCGGGGCGCGGAAACCTCTACATCAACGGCGGCGCCTGGCTGCAGCGCCTGAGCGTCGTGCTCGAGGCGGACCACGCCGGCATCGTCGGCGGCGAAGAGGCCGCATCGGCCGCCGCACCCGACGCAGCCGCGGCATTGGGATTCCGTCCAGCGCAGCGCGAGCCGCCCGTCCTCGGCAGAGACGACGACGGCGCGACGGCGGATCGCCTCCCCGGCGGCCAGTGGAGTCGGGGTCACTGCCGTGGCGGCGCGGCGGCCGGCACGCTGTAGTCCACGGTGTAGACGTCCTGCTCTGACGCGCTACGCGGCCAGGGACGGCTCGGCGCATCGACGGCAGGCAGCGGCGCGAGCTGTTCGGCGGTCGGCTGCGGGGCACGCACCAGCGGCGGAACGGCGGCCACGAGCGAGGCCGAGGGGCTCGCTTCCGCGCGCCGCGGCGGCATCGGCAACGGGGGGCTTGGCCGTGCCGGAAGCACCGTCGCGGCCGAGGGAACGGGCGCCTCGGCCAGGAGGGTTCCGGCGTCGCCAGCCACCGGCACCGGGTCGGACGGCCACATCAGGACAGCCACCAGGCCCAGCGCCGCGGCCGTCGCCAGCCAGCGCAGCGAACCCGAACGCACGGGGAAGACGCCCGGGATCGCGGGCGCGTGGGCAGCCCCTCGCGCCTCGTCCGCCGCGATCGCCGCGGCCACGCGAGCCGGCAGATCCCCCGCGGGACGCTGGTGAGGCTGGCGCCGCAGCGCATCGCCGATCACCTGCCAGCGACCGACTTCGGCACGCAGCGCGTCGTCGCTGAGCAAGCGCTTCAGCACGAATCGCGAGGCCTCGTCGGCCAAGGCGCCGTCGTGCCAGGCGCTCAGCTGTTCGCGGAAGTCATCGGGGCCGGCAGGAGCGTTCGGGGACATCGGCGTACTCATGGGTTCAACAGCGGCTTCAATCGGGCGTCGATGGCGTCGCGGGCGCGGAAGATGCGCGAGCGCACGGTGCCGATGGGGCACTGCATCCGCTCGGCGATCTCCTCGTAGCTCAATCCCTCGACCTCACGGAGGGTCAGTGCCTCGCGCAGCTCGGGGGCGAGGCCGTCGACGGCGGCCAGCACCAGCGCCTCCATCTCGTTGCGCAGGGCCTCGTGCTCCGGCGTCGCCACGTCATGCAGGCGCTCGGCCTCGCGGACGGTCGTGAGCTCCTCATCGTCGATGTCGTCGGTGGCCGGGCGGCGGCCAAGGCTGACGAGGTGGTTCTTGGCGGTGTTCACGGCGATCCGGTAGAGCCAGGTGTAGAACTGGGCGTCGCCGCGGAACTGCGGCAGGGCGCGCCAAGCGCGGATGAAGGCCTCCTGCACCACGTCCTCAGCCTCGGCCTCGTCGCGGATGTAACGCCGCACCAGGGCCGCGATGCGGTACTGGTACTTGCGGACGAGCAGGTCGAAGGCAGAGCGGTCACCGGCTTGGACGCGTTGCACGAGTTGGAGGTCGTTGGGGTCGTCGCCCATCCCGGGCCCGCTCCTGGCTGCTTGGCGCCGGGATCGGCCGCGGATGGAACGCAGGCCTAGACCGGACTTTCGAAGAAAAGTTCCCGGCCGATTTGACCGGGGGAAAGTGCAGCCCGGATGATACCGGCCCATCACCCTACTCTTCCGTACGGACTCCCCATGTTCGAAGGTCTTCGCCTGCAGCATTGGCGCACCCAGGTGCGTGCGGACGGCATCGTCGTGCTCACCCTCGACCGCGCCGACCAGAACGTCAACGCGCTCTCCCGCGGCGTGCTCGACGAGCTCGCCTCCCTGGTCGAGCGCCTCGCCATCGAAAAACCGAAGGGCGTGGTGTTCATCTCCGGCAAGAAGGCCGGCTTCATCCCCGGCGCCGACATCAAGGGCTTCGAGGCGATCCACGCGCGCGGCGAGACCTTCGACTGGATCCGCTCCGGCCAGCTGCTGTTCGACCGCATCAGCAAGCTGCCCTTCCCCACGGTGGCGGCCATCCACGGCCACTGCATGGGTGGCGGCACCGAACTCTCGCTGGCCTGCCGCTACCGCGTGGCCAGCAACGCCGACAACACCCGCATCGGCCTGCCGGAAGTGAAGCTGGGCATCTACCCGGGTTGGGGCGGCAGCGTGCGCGCGCTGAAGCTGCTCGGCGCACCCGCCGCCTTCGACCTGATGCTGACCGGCCGCGGCCTGCGTGCCTCGCAGGCGCGGGCCATCGGCCTCGTCGACAAGGTGGTGGAAGGCGCGCTGCTGGAAGACGCCGCCATCGAGCTGGCGAAGAAGGGCATCCAGCGCCCGCTGAAGCAGCGCCTCACGGCCTGGGCCACCAACACCTGGTTGGCGCGCCAGGTGCTCGCCAACATGATGGTGAAGCAGGTGTCGCGGAAGGCCCGCAAGGAGCACTACCCCGCGCCGTTCGCGATGATCGAGGCCTGGCGCCGCAACGGCGTCGGCAACGTCGGCAAGGCGCTGATGGCCGAGGCCAAGGCCGTTTCGAAGCTCGCCACCGGTCCGACGGCGATGAATCTCGTGCGCGTGTTCCTGCTGATGGAGCGCCTGAAGGGCCTCGGCGGCAAGGACCACGGCATCCAGCACGTGCACGTGGTGGGTGCGGGCGTGATGGGCGGCGACATTGCGGCCTGGGCCGCCTTCCGCGGCTTCAACGTGACCCTGCAGGACCGCGAGATGAAGTTCATCGAGCCGGCCCTGAAGCGCGCCGACGAGTTCTACGCGAAGAAGATCAAGGACGAGGCCAAGCGCGCCGAGACCCGCGCCCGCCTGCAGGCCGATGTCGACGGCGCCGGCGTGGCCAAGGCGGATCTCGTCATCGAGGCCATCTACGAGAACGCCGAGGCCAAGCATGCGCTGTTCAAGAAGGCCGAGGAAACGCTGAAGCCCGGCGCGATTCTGGCGACCAATACGAGCTCGATCGCGCTGGAGATCCTGCGCGAGGGCCGCACCGACGCCGCCCGCTTCGCCGGCCTGCACTTCTTCAACCCGGTGGCGATGATGCCGCTGGTCGAAATCGTCCAGCACGACGGCCTCGATGCCGAGACCACGCGCCGCCTCGCTGCCTTCTGCAAGGCCATCGACAAGCTGCCGGTGCCGGTGGCGGGCACGCCGGGCTTCCTCGTCAACCGCATCCTCGCGCCCTACATGCAGGAAGCCATCCTGCTGTTCAAGGAAGGCGTGCCGGGCGCGGTGATCGACAAGGCTGCGCTGAAGTTCGGCATGCCGATGGGCCCCATCGAACTGGTCGACACCGTCGGCCTCGACGTGGCCGCGAGCGTCGGCAAGATCATGGCGGCCTTCCACGGCCAGCCCCTGCCCGAGGGCCTGACCGTCGAGGAAGGCAAGCGCGGCAAGAAGGACGGCCAGGGCCTGTACAAGTGGGAGAACAGCAAGGCCGTCAAGCCGCAGGTTCCCGCCGACTACAAGGCACCGGAAGACCTCGAAGACCGCCTGATCCTGCCGCTCGTCAACGAAGCGGTGAGCTGCCTCGCCGACGGCACCGTCGCCGACGCCGACCTTCTGGATGCCGGCGTGATCTTCGGCACCGGCTTCGCCCCCTTCCGCGGTGGCCCCATCGCCCACGCGCGGGCTGCCGGCCCGGCCAAGCTGAAGGCCACCCTGGAGGCCCTGGCCGCCAAGCACGGCGACCGCTTCAAGCCGCGCCCCGGCTGGGACGCGCTCTGAGCCCGGAGCCGGGGTGAAGGCGGCGCGAGCCGCCTCGCCCGTCCGCGTTGACACCTCTAGAGGCCGCATCGACCATGCGGCCTTCGCTTTTCAAGGAGTTCCACATGCGTCCGACCCTGACCGCCCTCGCCGCCGCCCTGCTTCTCGCTGCCTGCGGGGGGCAAGCTGACGCGCCTGCCGACGACGCCGCCAAGCCGGACGGCAACGGCAAGCGCCAAGTGAACGTTTACAACTGGTCGGACTACATCACGCCGGAGACCCTCGAGCGCTTCACGCAGGAGACGGGCATCGAAGTGGTCTACGACGTCTATGCCGACAACGAGACGCTCGACGCGAAGCTCGTCGCCGGGCAGAGCGGCTACGACGTGATCTTCCCGTCGGCGCCGTTCGCGCAGCAGCACATCGCCAACAACCTCTACGCCGCGCTCGACAAAGCCGCGCTGCCGAACCTCGCCAACGTCGATCCGGCGCTGGCTGCCGGCCTCGCCGCCGCCGACCCGGAGGGCAACCACATCGTCCCCTACATGTGGGGCACCACGGCGATCGGCTACAACAAGCAGAAGGTCGCCGAAGTGATGGGGCCGGACTTCATGTTGGACAGCTGGTCGGCGATCTTCGACCCGGCCATCAGCGGCAAGCTCGCGAGCTGCGGCATCGCCATCCTCGACGACCAGCAGGAAGCCTTTTCGGCCGCCCTGTTCTTCAAGGGCCGCGACCCGAACGGGATGGGCAACGGCGAGATCGAGCTCGTGCAACAGACCTACGCACCGATCCGCCAGAACATCCGCTACTTCAATTCCAGCCGCTACATCGACGACCTCGCCAACGGCGAGATCTGCGTGGCGCTGGGCTACAACGGCGACGTGCTGCAAGCCCGGGCCCGTGCCGAGGAGGCCGGCACCGGCGTCGAGATCGCCTACGTCATTCCCAAGGAGGGCGCGATCCGCTGGTTCGACGTCATGGCCATCCCGGCCGATGCGCCGAACAAGGCCGAAGCGCACGCGTTCATCGACTTCATGCTCAAGCCCGACGTCATCGCGCCGGTCACGGAGTTCGTCGGCTATGCCTCGGCGAACGCACCGGCCAAGGCGCTGGTGAGCGAGGACCTCCGCAACGATCCGGCCGTGTACCCGCCGGAAGACGTGATCGGCAAGCTCGTCGACACGCGCAAACTGCCGCTCGAGGAGAACGACGCGCGGCAGCGCGCCTGGACGACCATCAAGAGCGGCGGCTGAGCCAATGAGCACGCCCGCGCGCCGGCAGGCCCAGGTCGATCCCTGGCAGGACCCGAACGCGGAGCCGATCCTCCGCATCGAGGGTGTCACCAAGACCTTCGGCAAGACCTACGCCGTGGACGATGTCTCGCTCGATATCTTCCGCGGCGAGTTCTTCGCCCTGCTGGGCGGCTCGGGCTGCGGCAAATCGACGCTGCTTCGCATCCTCGGCGGCTTCGAGGTGCCGGACAAAGGCCGCGTGCTGATCGACGGCACCGACATGACGCACGTGCCGCCCTACGAGCGGCCGGTGAACATGATGTTCCAGAGCTACGCGCTGTTCCCGCACATGACGGTCGAGCAGAACATCGCCTTCGGCCTCAAGCAGGACAAGCGCCCGGCCAGCGAGATCGGCGACCGCGTGGCCGCCATGCTCGATCTCGTGAAGATGGGCCAACTGGGCCGCCGGAAGCCGGACCAACTCAGCGGCGGCCAGCGGCAGCGCGTGGCCCTGGCCCGGGCGCTGGCCAAGGCGCCGAAGCTGCTGCTGCTCGACGAGCCGCTCGGCGCGTTGGACAAAAAGCTGCGCGAACACACGCAGTTCGAACTCGTGAACATCCAGGAGCGCACCGGCACCACCTTCGTCATGGTCACCCACGACCAGGAGGAAGCGATGACGATGTCGACGCGCGTGGCGGTGATGGATGCCGGGCGCATCGTGCAGGTCTCCACGCCCTCGAACCTCTACGAGTACCCGAACTCGAAGTTCGTCGCCGAGTTCATCGGCGCGGTGAACATGCTGCGCGGCACCGTCGTCGACCAGCAGGATGAGCGGGTGCTGGTGCATTGCCACGACGTCGAGCTCGATGTCTGGGCGCGCTACGTGGAGCCCATCCCGATGGGCACCGACGTGAACGTGGCCATCCGCCCTGAGAAGATCGACGTCGCCGAAGCCGAGCCCCACGGCGTGGAGAACGTCGTGCGCGGCCGCGTCGTCGAGATCGCCTACCTCGGCGATGTCTCGATCTACCACCTGCAGACCGACGACGGCTTCGTGCTGCGCGTGCAGGAAACCCACGCCGCGCGCAGCGCCGACCCGCACTACAACTGGGGCGACGTGCTGTACCTCGTGTGGCACGCCCGCGACGCGATCGTGCTGACCGCCTGATGCAGCGCCCAGCCCCTCACGACGGCGGCGCCTGGTGGGACCTCTGGTTCCAGGTGGTCGTCGGCCTGTTCCGGCAGATCGGCGCACTCGGCCGCGAACTGCGCGGCAGCCGCGGGCGCTACGTGGTGATCGCCATCCCGATGCTGTGGCTGCTGGCCTTCTTCCTCGCCCCGCTGCTGGTGGTGCTGAAGATCAGCGTCGCCCAGCGCACCGGCGGCGTGCCGCCCTACTCCGACCTCGTGGCGATCGGCGAGCAGGGCCTCGTCCAGATCAACCTGAGCTTCAAGGGCTACGCGACCCTGCTCACCGACCCGCTGTACGTCGAGAGCTATCTGAACTCCCTGCAGTTCGCCTCGATCTCCACGCTGGGCTGCCTGCTGCTCGGCTACCCCATCGCCTATGGCATCGCCCGCGCCACGCCGGCTTGGCGCATGTTCCTGCTGGTGCTGGTGGTGCTGCCGTTCTGGACGAGTTCGCTGCTGCGCACCTATGCGCTCACCGGCCTGCTGCGCGACAACGGGATGGTGAACCAGCTGCTGATGGCGATCGGCGCGACGGACGCGCCGATCCGACTGATCGATACGCCGTTCGCGGTGTATGTCGGCATCACCTACAACTACCTCCCCTTCATGGTGCTGCCGCTGGTGGCGAACCTGATGCGGCTCGACTTCACCCTGCTGCAGGCGGCGGCCGACCTCGGTGCGAAGCCGTGGCGCGCCTTCCTCTCGGTGACGCTGCCGCTCTCCTTGCCGGGGATCATCGCCGGCTCGCTGCTGGTGTTCATCCCGGCGGTCGGCGAGTACGTCATCCCCGCCCTGCTCGGTGGGCCGGAAGCCCTGAGCATCGGCTCGCGCATCTGGGAGGACTTCTTCAATGCCCGCAATTACCCGCTGGCCGCGGCGGTGGCCGTGGCGATGCTGGTGTTGATCGTCGTGCCGATGCTGCTCTTCGAAGCCTCGCAGGAACGCCGCGCCGAGAAGGAAGCGCAGCGCACATGAACCTGCGGAGACCTTTCGTCCTCTACACCCTGATGGCCTTCGGCTACGCCTTCCTGTACCTGCCGATCGCCAGCGTCGTGGCGTTCTCCTTCAACGAGACCCGCTCGGTGAGCCTGTGGAAGGGCTTCTCGCTGCAGTGGTACGGCCGGCTGCTGGAGAACCAGGCGGTCATCGACGCCGCCCTGCTGTCGCTGCTGATCGCCGCGATGGCGTCCACGCTGGCGGTGGTGATCGGCACGATGGCCGCCCTCGCGCTCTCGCGCTTCGGGCGTTTCAAGGGCCGCGGCATGCTCTCGCTGCTGAGCTCCGCGCCGCTGGTGATGCCCGACGTGATGCTCGGCATCAGCGCGCTGTTCCTCTTCATCACGCTGCAGCAGCTCATCGGCTGGCCGGAAGGCCGCGGTATCGACACCATCACCATCGCGCACGTGACGCTCTGCGTCTGCTACGTCACCGTGGTGGTGCGCTCGCGGCTTGCGCAGACCGACCACAGCCTCGAGGAAGCGGCGATGGACCTCGGCGCGCGGCCGTGGAAGGTTTTCTTCCTCGTGACGCTGCCGCTGATCTGGCCGGCCCTGCTGGCCGGTTGGCTGCTCGCCTTCACGCTGTCGCTGGATGACGTGGTCATCGCCAGCTTCACGTCGGGCCCGGGCTCAAGCACCCTGCCCGTGCTGATCCTCTCGAAGGTGCGCTTCGGCGTGACGCCCGAGATCAATGCGCTGGCCACGCTCATCATCGTGGCGGTGTGCATCGGCGTGAGCCTCGCCGGCTGGCTGATGCATCGCAACGCGCGCAACACGGCGTGATGCCGCGATTGCTGCGGGCCACCGCATGCGACGAGCTGCATACGTATTCAGCCGACGACCAACGTCGTTAGAGCCTAGGCTCTAAACCGAGCAAGCCCCCCGGTCCTGCTCACCGACGCGCCTGGAACTCAGGGCCGGGCGTCGTGCAGACGTTCCACCCAGGACGCACCGCAGTCGCAAGGATGGCCGACCCGGCCCGTGCTCGAAGCGCTCCCTCCCACGTTTGGAGCCACAACGATGATCTCCCGTGCTTTCCGCCCGTTCAGGGCGCTCCGTGCTTCGTTCCGTACCCTCGCCTTCCTCGTTTTGGCGGCGATCGCCGCACCCGCGGCCCAGGCCGACGCCATCCTCCACGCCTTCAACTGGCGCTATGCCGACGTGCAGGCGCGCGCCGACCAGATCCGCGATGCCGGCTACCGGATCGTTCTGGTCTCGCCGGCCTACAAGAGCGAAGGCAGCGCCTGGTGGGCGCGCTACCAGCCGCAGGATTTCCGGCTGATCCACAGCCCGCTGGGCGACACCACCGCCTTCCGCAACATGGTCACGGCCCTGCAGCAGCGCGGCATCCGCGTGTACGCCGACATCGTCATGAACCACATGGCGAACGAGGCCTTCAAGCGCAGCGACCTGAACTATCCGGGCAGCGCGGTGCTCTCGACGTACGCGAGCAACACCGCCTACTACAACGGCATCCGACTGTTCGGCGACCTGCGCTTCAACGTGCTCTCCGGCAACGACTTCGGCCCGGCGCGCTGCATCGTCGACTACAACAACGTCTGGGAAGTGCAGAACTACCGCCTCTGCGGCGGCGGCGGCGACGCCGGCCTGCCGGACCTCGTGGGCAACAGTTGGGTCGTCGCGCAACAGCAGCAGTACCTCCAGGCCCTGAAGACCATGGGCGTGAAGGGCTTTCGCATTGATGCCGCCAAGCACATGCCGGCGAGCTTCATGAATGCCGTGCTGACGCCCACGATCAAGTCGGGCATGCACGTGTTCGGCGAGGTCATCACCGGCGGCGGTGCCGGCAACGGCGAGTACGACCGTTTCCTCGCGCCCTACCTGCGCGACACCGACCACGCGGCCTACGACTTCCCGCTGCACAACCAGATGCGCAGTGCCTTCGGCTTCGGTGGCCGCATGAGCCAGCTGGTGGATCCGCTGGCGGTGGGACAGGCACTGCAACCCTCGCGCGCGATCACCTTCACCATCACGCACGACATCCCGAACAACGCCGGCTTCCGCTACCTGATCATGGACCCGACCGACGAGACGCTGGCCTACGCGTACATCTTCGGCCGCAACGGCGGCGTGCCGATGCTGTACTCGGACAACAACGAGAGTGGCGACAACCGCTGGGTCAACGCGTGGAACCGTAGTGACCTGAAGGCGATGGTGCGCTTCCACAACACCGCGCAGGGCACCGACCAGCAGGTACTGGCCTCCGGTGACTGCCATCTGATCTTCCGCCGCGGCGACCGCGGCATCGTCGCCATCAACAAGTGCGGGAACTCGGTGGCCGTGCCGGTGAACATGAACAACAGCGTGCTCTGGTGGAACACCGACTACCGCGATGCCCTCGACAGCACGAATGTCGTTCGCATCACCAATGGCACCTACACCTTCAACCTGCCGCCGCGCCGCGCACGGATGTGGCTGCGCTGATCGCCCTGCGCCGCGTCGGGCTCAACCGGCGCGGCGCCCCATCGGCTGGGCCTGCACGGCCGTCGAACGCTGCCGCTCGTAGACGTACACCGTCGCCGGCGGCACGTTCCACCAGGTGAAGCTGGCGCGGCGCGAGGTGAGCTTCAGGTCGTCGAGCACCTCGCGGGCCACCGGGCTGGCCGGCCCGTAGGTGAACTGCACGAAGCGTCCATCCGGGCGCAAACAGGCGAAGGCTTCAGAGACGATATCGCGCTGCAGCGGCCGCGGCATCGACAGCAGGCCCAGGCCGGAGACCACCGCATCGGCGGGGCCGGCACCGAGGAAACCGCTCTCCCGCGCGATGCGCTGGACGTCGGCGGCATTGGCGAGGTGCAGGTGGATGTCCGGGAAGCGCTGGCGAAGCGTCTGGTGCATCGCTTCGTTAAGCTCCAACACCATCAGGTCCGCCGGCGCGATGCCATGGCGGAGCAGCTGCTCCGTGATCGCCCCGGTGCCACCACCGAGCTCGATCAGCCGGCTGGACTTCGGCGGCAGCGCCGCGATCATCTGGCGCGCCAGTTGTGGGCTCGACGGCGAAACCGCCGCAACGCCCAGCGGGTTCTTCAACCATTGCCGGAAGAAGGCCCAGCGGGCCAAGCGGTCGTCGACGGTCGAATCGCGCATGGATGGCCGGATCAGGAAGCAGGTGCGCCAGCATGCCACGGCGGGGCCTTCACTGGCGTTACGCCTCCCCTTGGCTGGGTTCTTGCCCCCCCCAAGGCACCTGCATCGCGGCCCGCACCTCAGTCGCGCGGCCGCCCGCGGTGCAACAGCCACGCGCGGTGGATGCGCGGGTTGCGTTCGAAATCCGGCCCAATGGTGTCCGGCGTGATCTCCTCGATCTCGGCGAATTTCCCGATGGTCTCGAGGTCGGGCTTGAAGCGGCGGAAGTTGTTCGAGAACAGCAGCACACCGCCGGGCGCCAATCGGCGCATCGCCGCACCCAGCAGGTCGACGTGGTGCTTCTGCACGTCGAAGTCGTCCTTGTCCTTGCTGTTCGAGAAGGTCGGCGGGTCGCAGAAGATCAGGTCGTATTCGCCCTTCTCGGCGCGCAGCCAGCTCATCACGTCGGCCTTGACGTAGCGGTGCTGCGGTCCGACCTGGCCATTGATGGCCATGTTGCGCGCGGCCCACTCGAGGTAGGTGGAGCTCAGGTCGACCGACGTGGTGCTGGCCGCGCCGCCCACGGCGGCGTGCACGGTGGCCGCGCCGGTGTAGCAGAACAGGTTGAGGAAGCGCGCGTCCTTCGACTCTTCGAAAATGCGCGTGCGCAGCGGGCGATGGTCGAGGAAGAGGCCGGTGTCGAGGTAGTCGAACAGGTTCACCTCGAGCCGCACGGCGCCCTCGCGGACGATGAAGGCCTCCTGCCGCTCGTCCATCCGTCCGTACTTGCTGCCCCCCTTGCCGCGCGCGCGCGTCTTGGTGGCGATGCGCTCCTTCGGCACGCCGAAGACCTCGCGCAGTGCCGCGAGCAATTCGCCGAAGCGGCGGCGCGCATCGTGCTCGGCCACGCTGGCCGGCGGCGCGTACTCCTGCACGTGCAGGAAGGTGCGCGCTTCGCCCTCATCATCGTCCTCGGCATAGACATCGACGGCGGCCGCGTACTCGGGCAGATCGGCATCGTATGCGCGGAAACAGGTGACGCCCTCGCGCTCACGCCAGCGCGCCGAATGCTTCAAGGTCTTCTTCAGCCGGTTGGCGATCATCTGCGCGCCCTCGCTCAGCGCGCGCGCCTCGCCCTCCACGCGCGGCGGCGGCGGCGCAAACGAATCGCAGGCCAGCAGCGTGCACTCCAGCGCGCCATTGCTGATCGCGTAGCGCTTGCGAGCCCTGAGCCGCGTGGCATGCGCCAGCGATTCATTGCCGCAAAGGATCGCGCCGCGCCACTCGGGCACCGCCCGCTGCAGGGCCGAACCGATCGCCGCATAAAGCGCTTCGTCGGCGGCCAGGCGCTCGTCGTAGGGCGGGTTGCAGGCGACCACGCCGGGGCCTTCGCAGGGGCGCTGCAGATCGGCGATATCGCCGGTCCGGAAGTCGATGGCGTCGAACACGCCCGCCGCTTCGGCGTTGCGGCGCGCCTGCTGGACGATGCGCATGTCGAGGTCGACCCCGAAGAAGCGCGCCGGCAGGTCGGCGCGATGGTCACGCCCCTTGGCCTCCTCGACCAGCCGCTGCCACAACGCATGGTCGAAGCCGCGCCAACGGGTCGGCGGCTCCTCGCCGTGGCGCAACAGGCCGGGCGCGGTGTCGGCCGCGATGAGGGCACCTTCCACCAGCACGGTGCCGCTGCCGCACATCGGATCGAGCAGGGCCAGCGGCGTGCCGACGGCGTCCGCGGCGGCCAGCGCTTCGCGCGTCCATCCGGCGCGTGCCAGCACGGCGCAGGCGAGGTTCTCCTTCAGCGGCGCATCGCCCTGCCCTTGCCGCCAGCCGCGGCGGTGCAGCGGGCCGGCGAGGTCCACGGAAAGGATCGCCTTGCCTTTGCGCACCACGAGATCGAGGCGCAGGTCGGGGTTGTCGACGTCCACCGACGGCCGCGTGCCGGTGTCGAAGCGCAGCCGGTCGACGATCGCGTCCTTCACCCGCTGCGCGGCGTAGCGCGAGTGGTTGAAGCCGGGGCCAGAGACCGTGGCGTGCACGGCCAGCGTGCCTTCCGGCTCGAGGTGCTCGCGCCAGTCGATCGCGTGCACCGCGGCATACAGGTCGTCCTCGCTGGCGCAGTCGAATTCGAGCAGCGGCCACAGCGCACGGCTGCCGAAGCGCGACCACAGCGCGCAGCGCAACAGGCTCTCCGCCTCGCCTTCGACGTTCACGCCAGACTGCGCGGCGGTGGCTTTGTCGGCACCCAACGCGAGGAGCTCGTCAGCCAGCAGGTATTCGAGGCCGCGGCCACAGGGCACGAAGTACTGCATCAGGCGTCCACCCGCTTCAGGAGGTCGGCGAAAGCGCTCGCGCTGTAATCGACGTGCGCGGCGAGGCGATGCGAATCATCCACCAGTCGGAGCTCGGCCTTGCGGGCGGCGCACCAGTCGATGACGGCGGCGGCCGGGATCAGTTCGTCGTCCCAGCCGTGCACCACCATCGTCGGAAGGGACGCCGGCGCTTGCAGCGGGGTCGGCCACCAGCCCGGCATCGCGATCGGCGGCGCCATCAGGAACAGGCCCAACAGCGTCGGGCCAGTGGACGAGGTGCCGCCGCCGCCCGCCAGATGCCCCGCCACTTCGCCGCTGATGAAGGCGCCCATGCTCGAACCGGCCAGCACCAGCGGCCCGGTGTGGGCGCGAGCGAGCGCCTGCAGCCGCGCGAGGCGCGCCGCGATGTCCTCGGGGCGACGGCCGGCATCGAGATCGCGGTAGTCCGGACGCTCATGGCTCCAGCCGAGGTGTTCGGCGACCTGCGCCAAGGCCGAGACCTTGGTGGCCTCGGGGCCGCTTTCGAGGCCATGCGACAGGATGACGTGGCCTCGGGCCATGCGGGGTTCACTCGTGAAGCGCGGCGCCAGGGCGCCAAGGGTCGCGATGCTAGCATCCGGCCCATGGCCGACCCTGACTCCGCGCCCTACCAGCCGCTGCCCTACACCGAGCGCCTGCCGCGACGCGACCCCGCCAGCATCGACCTCGTGGTCATGCACTGCACCGAAACGCCCACGCTCGCCAGCGCGCGTGAATTCGGCGAGCGCGTGCTCTACCCGGACACCGGTACCGGTGCTTGCGGCCACTACTACATCGACCGCGACGGCACGCTCGTCTGCTACGTCGAACCCGAGCGCATCGCCAACCACGTGCGGGGATGGAACCCGCGCTCGATCGGCGTCGAGATCGTCAACACCGGCCGCTACCCGCACTGGTACGACAGCCGCCACCAGGCGTTGGACGAGCCGTACACGGACGCACAGTTGACTGCGCTGCTCTCGCTGCTCGCCGACCTGCGCGAACGCTTTCCGTCCCTCCGCTTCATCGCCGGCCACGAAGACCTCGACACCGCGCGGGTGGAAGCCAGCGACGACCCGTCGCTCACGGTGTGGCGCAAGCGTGATCCCGGGCCGCTGTTTCCCTGGACACAGGTGCTCGAAGCCTGTGGACTGGAGCGCCTGAAGCCCTGAACAGGGCGAACGCTATACTTCGCGGCCGCGATCCAACGCCCGTGCCGCCATGACCCATCCCGTCGTCGCCGACCTCGTCCAGCTGCTGAAGCTGGAGCGCCTCGAGGACAACCTCTACCGCGGCCAGAGCCGCGACATCGGCACGAAGTTCGTGTTCGGCGGCCAGGTGATGGGGCAGGCCCTCGCGGCGGCCCAAGCCACCGTCGACGCGGCCCGGCACGTGAACTCCCTGCACGCCTACTTCCTGCGGCCCGGCGACATCGAGGCCCCGATCGTCTATTCGGTGGATCGGACGCGGGACGGCCGCAGTTTCAGCACGCGGCGCGTCACCGCCATCCAGCATGGCCAGCCGATCTGCGTGTTCGCCAGTTCGTTCCACATCGAGGAACCCGGCGCCGAGCACCAGATCAACAAGCCCGAGGTCCCCGATCCGGAAGACCTCGAGCCGATGGTCATGCCCGCACCGGAGTTGCTCGCCAAGCTCCCGCCGATGATGCAGCGCTGGCTGTCGCGGCAGGTGCCGTTCGAGGTTCGCCCCGTCTATCCGCGCGATGAACTGAAGCCGGCCAAGCGCCCGCCCTACCAGCAGGTCTGGTTCCGGCTGATCGACCGGGTCGACGACACGCCCCTGCTGCACCGCGCGCTACTGGCCTACGCGTCGGATTTCCACCTGCTCGGCACCGCCACCCTGCCGCACGGCATCAGCTACTACGACCCGCGCGTGCAGATGGCATCGATCGACCACGCGATGTGGTTCCACCGCCCGTTCCGCGCCGACGACTGGCTGCTGTACGCGCTCGATAGCCCGACCGCCCAAGGCGCGCGTGGCCTCGGCCGCGGCAGCATCTATTCGCGCGACGGCCGCCTGGTGGCCAGTACCGCCCAGGAAGGCATGATCCGCATCGTCGAGGGCGAGGACTGATGCGCGAGGTCTACCGCTCGCTGCGCGTCGAACAGGTCGAAGGCGCGGCGACCCTGCTCAACGAGGCCGGCATCGAGACCAGCATCCAGAACGGCCGCTCCTACAAGGGCGGCCGGCGGCGGAATTTCAGCTTCCGCGAGACGCCGGATTCCGCGAAGGCCGCGGTGCTCTACGTCACCCACAACGGCGACCTGCCGGAAGCGCGCCGGCTGCTGCGCGAAGCGGGGCTCATGGAGCCCGGCCAGCGCGAAAGCTACCTCCCGCAGGAGCTGCAGTTCCAGCTGCGCGAAGAGAAGAAGCCCCGCATCGACCCGCGTCGCCTGCGCACGGTGCTCTTGATGATGATCGTGATCATCATCGCGCTGTTCACGTTCTTCGGGCCCTACCTCGCGCGCTGAGCGCGGGCGTCACATCGTGGCGGTCGGCTTGTCGGAATCGATGATGCCGGCGAGGTGGGTTTCGATCTTGCCCTTCACCATTTCCGCTTCGGGGGTCTCGGCGAACTGCACGCCGATGCCGGCAGCCCGGCCACCTTGCGCACCCGTCGGGGTGATCCACACGACCTTGCCGGCGACCGGCAGGCGGTCCTTGTCGTCGAGCAGCGTCAGCAGCAGGAAGACCTCGTCGCCGATCTGGTAGCGCTTGGTCGTCGGCACGAACAGGCCGCCGCCGCGCAGGAAGGACATGTAGGACGTGTGCAGCGAGCCCTTGTCCTTGATGGCGAGGGAAAGAATGCCCTGGCGGGCACCACCGGCTCCAATCATCGACGTGTCTCCGTTGTCGCCATCAGGCCGCGCCACTCGGCGAGGAGGCCCGCGAGGGCCAATTCATGCTTGAGCGGGGCGGACAGCTGCAGGCGCAGGCGATTCAGCTGGTCAAACCACGCCGCCAGCTTGTCCACATCGGCGGGCGGGGTCAATCCGGCCACGGCCGGTGCCCCGGCGATCCCGCGCGCGAGCGCGACCGCCGCATCGGCCACGAAGCGCAGGCGCAGTCCAGCGAGGGCGGGCTCAGCCATCCACAGCTGCGCGATGCCGAGCGGAGAGGCGATGCCGCGGGCCACGCCGGCCCACTCCTTCAGCGTGGTGTCGCGCAGCGCGAGATGCCCGGCGCGCAGCCAGGCATCGGCGAGGCCGGGATGCCCCTGGGCGGCGTCGAGCGCCTCGGTGGCGCGGGGAGCCGGGTGGCCTTGCGAAGCCAGCCAGCCCAGCGCGACCTCCCGCTCGGGGACCGAGAATTCGATGCGCTGGCAGCGGCTGCGGATCGTCGCGGGCAGGCGCTGCGGCGCCGCGCTCACAAGCAGCAGGAAGCGGTTGTCGGCGGGTTCCTCGAGCGTCTTCAGCAGCGCGTTGGCGGCCGAGGTGTTCAGCGCGTCAGCCGGATCGATCAGCACCACTTGCGCGCCGCCACGCTGCGCGGTCATCTGCATCGAGCCGCTCAGGGCGCGCACCTGGTCGATCACCAGCTCGGTGCGCAGCTTGCCGGTGTTGGCGTTCTCTTCGAAGGTGATGATGCGGAAATCAGGGTGCGTCCCGGCCTCGCGCAGCGCGCAACCGCGGCAGCGACCGCAGGGCGGCTGGTCCTTCGGTGAATCGCAGAGCAAACGGGCCGCGAGGGCGTCGGCCACCGCGCGCTTGCCGAGCTGCTCGGGGCCGCAAAGCAACTGGGCGTGGCCGAGCCGTCCGGCGCGCCAGGCCGCCAGCGCGGTATCGAGCCGCTGCTGCTGCCAGGGCGCGAGGCTCACGGCGCGCTCCAGCGATCGAGGAAGGCATCGAGCGCGGCGCAGGCGTCACGCACGACGGCCTCGACCGGCTGCGAGGCATCGACCACGGCGATGCGCTGCGGCTGCGCCGCGGCGCGGGCACGGTACGCACCGCGCACGCGCTCGAAGAACTCGTCCTTCTCGCGCTCGATGCGGTCCGCCGGCGCACCGCGTGAGCGGGCACGCGCAAGACCGGCCTGCACATCGAGGTCGAGCAGGAGGGTGAAGTCGGGTACGCGGCCGACGAACACGCGTTCCAGATCGGCGATGACGCCCATCGGCAGGCCGCGTCCGCCGCCCTGATAGGCGAAGCTGGCGTCGGTGAAGCGGTCGGCCAACACCATGTCGCCGCGCGCGAGCGCCGGCTCCACCAGCGTCTCCACGAGCTGCGCGCGCGAGGCGAACATCAGCAGCAGCTCCGTACTCGGCACCAGCGGCTGCGCGGGGTCGAGCAGCAGCGCGCGGATGGCTTCGCCCGCCGGCGTGCCACCGGGCTCGCGCGTGCCGACCACGGCATGGCCGCGCGCCTCGAGGCGCGCCCGCAAGGCGACGAGCACGGTGGTCTTGCCCGCGCCCTCGCCGCCTTCGAGGCTGATCAGCGCGCCACGGGTGGACGCCATCTCAACGCCCTCCCAGCTGGTAGCGCACGACGGCGCGCCGGTGCTCGGCATAGGTGCGCGAGAACTGGTGGCTGCCGTCGCCGCGGGCGACGAAGTACAGCGTCTCGCCATCGAGCGGCTGCGCGGCGGCCATCAGCGCGGCGCGGCCCGGCATCGCGATGGCGTGCGGCGGCAGGCCGAAGCGCGTGTACGTGTTGAACGGGGTATCGGTTTCGAGGTCGCGGCGGCGCAGGTTGCCGTCGAAGGCCGCGCCGAGGCCGTAGATCACGGTGGGGTCGGTCTGCATGCGCATGCCGATGCGCAGGCGGCGCACGAACACGCCGGCGATCTCCGGGCGTTCGCTGGCCTTGCCGGTTTCCTTCTCGACGATCGAGGCGAGGGTCAGCAGTTGTTCGGGGGAATCGAACGGCAGGTTGGGTTGGCGCGCCGCCCAGGCGTCGGCCAAGGCCGCATCCATCGCGTCCGCGGCCTGGTCGAGCAGCGAAACCGTCGTTTCGCCCCGTGTGAACAGGTAGGTCTCAGGCAGGAAGCGCCCTTCCGCCGGCACGCCCTCGCGACCCAAGGAAACCATCAACTCGACGTCGTCGAGCGCCGAGAGGTCGTCCTCCAGCACCGCATCACGGGAGAGCGCGGCGCGAAGGTCGCGCATCGACCAGCCTTCGACGATCGTGAAGCGGTAGCGGATGACATCGCCACGCACGAGTTTCTCGATCAGCTGGCGCGGCGTCAGCGCCGGGTCGAGGGCGTATTCGCCGACCTGGATGCGCGGCAACGCCTGCATGCGGGTGGCGAGGACCTTCCATTCGAGGTCGTGGCCGGCCTCGACGCCGACAGCGCGCAGCTTGCCCAGCACCTGCACGAAGGAATCGCCGCGCGCGACGACAACCGTGGTGCCTTCCGGCGCTCCGGCTGGCGCATCGGCGAAGGCCTCGAAGTGCCGCCACGCGAAGTAGCCGCCGACGGCGATGACGAGGGCCAGCACGAGGCCGAGCTTGACCAGGAAGCGGAAGAGCTTGCGCAGCAGGGAACGCATCAGGACTCGCGGAAAGCGGGATGGGACGCCGCCAACGCGGCGCGGGCCTCGGCGAAGCCCACCGGCCGCGGATCGAGCGCTCGTGCGCCGCAGCGGCCGACCGGCAGGATACCCCGCACGGCATTGCTCAGCAGCAGCGCATCGACACGCGGCCACGCATCCATCGGCAAGGGCATCACGTGAAGCCCGCCCGACGGCGACCAGGTGTCCAGCAGCACGCCGCGCGCCACGCCGGCCACGCCGGCGCGATCGACCGGCGGCGTGATCCAGCGCCCGTCGAGTCGCGCGAACAGGTTGGCGCGCGTGCTGCAGGTGAGGAACCCGTCCACGTCGACCATGAGGCCGTCATCCAGTCCGCGCTCGGCGGCCTCGCGAGCGCCGAGCACCTGCTCGAGACGATTGAGGTGCTTCATGCCGGCCAACGCCGGCTGCACGCCAAGGCGAAGCGCCAGCACATCGACCGCGAGGGCTGGGGCCGCCGCCACCGGGGCGACCGATGCCGTGACGAGGAGGGTCGGCGCCGCACCGGGCGTCGGCGCGTAGCCGCGCGTGCCGGCGCCTCGCGTGAGGATCAACTTGATCACGCCCTCCGGCGAAGCCTGCACGGCATCGGCCAGCGCGGTGTCGAGCGCCACATCGGAAGGCATCGGGATGCCGAGCCGCGCTGCGCCGGCGAGCAGCCGCGCACGATGCCGGGGCCACCAGGGCAAGGTGCCCCGACACGCACGCATCGTCTCGAACAGGCCGTCGCCGTAGGCGAGGCCGCGGTCGATGGCCTCAGGCCCCATCGCCGTACCCCAGCGCGCGCAGCAGGCCGCGGGCCTTGGCACGGGTCTCCATCAGTTCCTTGTCGGCGCGCGAATCCACCACGATGCCCGCGCCGGCGCGGAAGGCCACGTCGCACCCGTCCGTCCACAGCGTGCGGATCAGGATGTTGAGGTCCATATCGCCGCCGGCATCCAGATAGCCCATCGCACCGGTGTAAGGGCCGCGGCCCTCGCCCTCCAGCTCGGCGATGATCTGCATGCAGCGCACCTTCGGGCAGCCGGTGATGGTGCCGCCGGGGAACACCGCCGCGATGGCCTGCCCGGCGGTCACACCGTCGCGCAGATCGCCGGACACGTTGCTGACGATGTGGTGCACGTGCGCGTAGCTCTCGACGCTCATCAGTTCATCGACGCGCACCGAGCCCGGCGCGCAGACCCGGCCGAGGTCGTTGCGCTCGAGGTCGATCAGCATCACGTGTTCGGCGCGTTCCTTCGGATGGCCAACGAGCTCGGCGATGCGCGCCGCGTCGTCATCGCCTTCGAAGCGCGGGCGCGTGCCGGCGATCGGCCGCGTCTCGATGCGCCGCCCGCGAATCGACACCAGACGCTCCGGCGAGGAACTCGCGACGCTGCCGCCGGGCAACGCGAACAGGCCCGCAAACGGCGCGGGGTTCGCCTGCCGCAGCGCGGCGTAGAGCGCGACGGGATCGGGGGCAGCCTCGAAACCCGCCCGCCAGCCGCGGGAAAGATTCACTTGGAACACGTCGCCGGCGCGCAGGTACTCGTGCACCCGCGCCACGCCGTCGAGGAAACGCTGGTCGGCGTCTTCGGTGAGCCTTGGTGGCTTCGGCAACGCGCTGGCCGCCTGCAGCGAATCCCCGGCCGGTCGCAACCCATCGACGACGTTCGCGATGCGCGCCAGCCATGCCTCATGCCCGGGCAGCGCCACGGCGAGACAGCGACCGCTCGCGCGATCGCGAAGCACCGCCGCCGGGCAGAACAGGGCCGCGGCCACGGGCAAGCCGCCGCGGAACGCCGGAAGGCGCAGGCTAGGTTCCACCTGCGCGGCGAGCTCGTAGCCGAGATAGAGCGCCCAGCCGCCGCGGTATGGCAGGTCGGCCGCCCCGGCGTCGAGCACGTCGTCAGCGCCCTCCCGGCAGGCGGCGATGCGAGCCAAGCGATCGCGCAGTTCCGATTGGGCGTGATCGAGGACCTCGAGGAAACGACCGGCGACGGCATGCCCGCTTTCGCGCCGCGTCACGCCGTCCGCACCCAAATAGAGCCCGCTCTCGCCACCGGCCAGCAACAGGTCCCAGCGCGCCTTGCCGCCCTGGGCTGCCGATTCCAACAGCAGCGGAAACTCCTCCGGCGCGGCGCGCTTCAGCGCGAGCAGGTCGAGGCCCGCGGGCAATTCGCGGACCGTCGCGCTCATGGCGTCACAGGCGGCGGAACACCAGCGTGGCGTTGGTGCCGCCGAAGCCGAAACCGTTCGACACGACGAGGTCGAGCTTGGCGTCGCGGGCGACGTTGGGCACGTAGTCGAGGTCGCAGCCCTCGCTCGGGTTCTCGAGGTTGATCGTCGGCGGCACGACGTCATCGACCATCGCCATGATCGAGAAGATCGCTTCGACGCCGCCCGCGGCACCCAGCAGGTGGCCGGTCATCGACTTCGTCGAGCTGACCATCATCTTGTAGGCGTGGTCGCCGAAGGCGCGCTTCATCGCCAGCGTTTCCGCGAGGTCGCCGAGCGGCGTCGAGGTGCCGTGCGCATTGAGGTACTGCACGTCGGTGGCGTTGGCCTTGGCATCCTTCAGCGCGGCCGCCATGCAGCGCGCCGGACCTTCGCCGCCCTCGCTGGGCGCGGTCATGTGGTACGCGTCGGAGCTGGCGCCGAAGCCGACAAGCTCGCAATAGATGCGCGCACCGCGGGCCTTCGCATGCTCGTACTCTTCAAGCACGAGGATGCCGGCGCCGTCGCCGAGCACGAAGCCGTCGCGGTCCTTGTCCCAGGGGCGCGAGGCACGGGTCGGATCATCGTTGCGCGTGGAGAGCGCGCGCATCGAGCAGAAGCCGCCGACCGAGGTCGGGGTGCAGCCGTGCTCGGCGCCACCGGCCACCATCACGTCGGCGTCGCCGTACTGGATCATGCGCATCGCCATGCCGACGCTGTGGTTCGCCGTGGCGCAGGCCGAGACAGCGGAGAAATTCGGTCCCTTCAGGCCCTTGATGAGCGAAAGCTGGCCCGGAAGCATGTTGATGATCGTGCTGGGCACGTAGAACGGCGAAACCTTGCGCGGGCCGCCGGTGTGCAGGTCGATGGCGGTTTCCTCGATGCCACGCACGCCGCCGATGCCCGAGCCGATCAGCGCGCCGATGCGCTCCGCATTCGCTTCGGTGATCGCCAGCCCGGAATCGTCCAGCGCCTGGAACGACGCGGCGAGGCCGTAGTGGATGAAGGTGTCCATCTTCTTCGCGTCCTTCGGCGGCACGATCGACTTGACGTCGAAATCGCGCACCTCACCGGCGATCTGCGCGGTGTAGGCCGAAGGGTCGAAGTGGGTGATGCGCCCGATGCCGGAGCGGCCGTTGCGGATGTTGTCCCACGCGCTGGCGAGGGTGTTGCCCACGGGCGAGACGATGCCCATGCCGGTGACGACGACGCGACGCTGGCTCATGAGGAGCACTCCTTGGATCGGATTCCGGCGGCGAGGTCCGCCGATAACAAAACGCCGCGCCCCGTGAAGGACGCGGCGCCTGACGCAATCGGGCTTACGCCTTGACGTGCGCCTTGATGTAGTCGATGGCCTGCTGGACCGACGTGATCTTCTCGGCTTCCTCGTCCGGGATCTCGCACTCGAACTCTTCCTCGAGGGCCATCACCAGCTCGACGGTGTCCAGCGAGTCGGCGCCGAGGTCGTCGACGAAGGAGGCCGTGTTGGTCACGTCCTCTTCCTTCACGCCCAGCTGTTCGATGACGATCTTCTTGACGCGCTCTTCGATGGTGCTCATGGGTCTTGATCCCTCCCGGGTATGCAACGTTTCAGACGCTTGTTGTCGGGGCGGGGCCGTGCGCGTCTAAGCAGCGGGCCGCCGGATTCAGGCTTGCGGGCCGGATTCTATGCCATGTGCATGCCGCCGTTGACATGCAGGGTTTCGCCGGTGATGTAGGCGGCCGCCGGGCCGGCCAGGAAGGCCACGGCCTCGGCGATGTCGCGGGGGCTACCGAGGCGGCCCAGCGCGATGTCGGCGAGCATCTTGGCCTTGGCCTCTTCCGGCAGGTCGCGGGTCATGTCGGTTTCGATGAAACCGGGTGCCACGACGTTGACGGTGATGTTGCGCGACCCGATCTCGCGGGCCATCGACTTCGAGAAGCCGATGATGCCTGCCTTGGCGGCGGCGTAGTTCGCTTGGCCGGCATTGCCGGTGACCCCGATGACGGAGGCGATGTTGATGATGCGGCCCTTGCGCGCCTTCATCATGCCGCGCATGACCGCCTTGCTGGTGCGGAAGATCGAGCTGAGGTTGGTGTCGATGATGGCGTTCCAGTCCTCGTCCTTCATCCGCATCAGCAGGTTGTCGCGGGTGATGCCGGCGTTGTTGACGAGGATGCCCACCGCGCCGAATTCCTTGGCGAGCGCATCAATGAGCGCCTCGACGGCAGTGCCGTCGGTGACGTCGAGCGCGCGCCCATGGCCGCCCAGCGGCTTGAGGCGTTCACCGATGGCCGCCGCACCGGACTCGGTGGTGGCCGTGCCGATGACGGTCGCACCCTTCGACGCGAGCAGGTCGGCGATCGCGGCACCGATGCCGCGGCTGGCACCGGTGACGAGGGCGATTTCACCGTTCAGTTCGTTGGACATGGCAATTCGGCGTAAGGATCAAGGAAAAGGGAACACCGCTGGTGCGCGCGGCGCGGCTCAGGCCGCGGGGCCACCCAGCGCAGCGTCGAAATCCGCGGGTGTCGAGGTCGACTTGCCGTCGATCGACTTGTCGATGCGCTTGGCGAGGCCAGTGAGCACCTTGCCGGGGCCACACTCGACGAGCGTGGTTGCGCCCATGCCGGCGAGCGCCTGCACGCAGCGCGTCCACTGCACCGGGAGGTAGAGCTGGCGCACGAGCGCCTCGGCGATGGCTTCGACCGAAGCGTGCACCGCAGCATCGACGTTCTGCACGACCGGGATCGACGGGGCGCGCCAGTCCAGGCCCGCCACGACCTGGGCCAGCCGGTTGGCCGCTTCGCGCATCAGCGGCGTATGCGACGGCACCGAAACGGCGAGCTTGACGGCCTTGCGCACGCCCCGCTCGGCCAGCAAGGCGATGGCGCGATCGACGGCCGCGGCATGGCCGCCAATGACGATCTGGCCGGGCGAGTTGTAATTGGCCGGCACGACCACTTCGGCATGGGCAGCGTCGGCGCAGGCGGCTTCGACCACCGCATCCTCGGCGCCGAGCACGGCGGCCATTGCGCCGGTACCGGCGGGCGCGGCGTCCTGCATCAGCTGGCCGCGCAGGCGCACGAGGTGGGCCGCGTCGCGGAGCGTCAGTGCACCGGCGGCCACGAGGGCGCTGTACTCGCCAAGGCTGTGCCCAGCCAGCGCGCGCGGCGTGGCGCCGCCGCGGGCCTGCCACAGTCGCCACACGGCGACGCTGGCGGCGAGCAGGGCCGGCTGGGTGTACTCGGTGCGGTTGAGCTGCTCTTCCGGGCCACCCTGCGACAGCGCCCAGAGATCCACGCCCGCACCGTCGCTGGCCTCGTCGAAGGTCGCGCGCACGCCGGGGTTCAGCTCGGAGAGTTCGGCGAGCATGCCGATGCTCTGCGAGCCCTGGCCGGGGAACACGAAGGCGAGCGGTGCAGTCATGCAGCGGGTCCGGAAAACGAGACGGGCGGCCATGATAGGGCCGCCCGCGCGAATCCGTCTGTACGAGGCGGTATGGCGCCGCCCCGCCGAGCCCGTGGGCTCAGTAGCGCATCAGCGCCGAGCCCCAGGTGAAGCCGCCGCCGAAGGCCTCCATCAGCACCAGCTGGCCGCGCTGCACCTTGCCCGAACGCACGGCTTCGTCCAGCGCCAGCGGCACCGACGCCGCCGAGGTGTTGCCGTGCTTGTGCACCGTGAGCACCACGCGGTCCATCGGCATGGCGAGGCGCTTGGCCGTCGCTTCGATGATGCGCAGGTTGGCCTGGTGCGGGATCAGCCAATCGAGCTGGGCCTTGTCGATGCCATTGGCCTCGAGGGCCTCGTCCACGACGCTGTCCAACGCCTTCACCGCGTACTTGAAGACGTCACTGCCCGCCATCAACACGCGCACGCCGGCGTTCTTCTCGTCGAGCTTGAAGCCCGCGGACACGCCGACCGGGTTGTACAGCAGCTCTTTCTTGCCGCCGTCGGAATGCAGGTGCGTGCTCAGGATGCCGGTCTCGGCGTCGGCCTTCAGCACCACCGCGCCGGCACCATCGCCGAACAGCACGCAGGTGTTGCGGTCCGACCAGTCGAGCATGCGCGTCAAGGTCTCGGAGCCGACGACCAGCACCGTCTTCGCCGCGCCCGAGCGGATGAACTTGTCGGCCGTGGTGAGTGCGAAAATGAAGCCCGAACAGGCGGCGTTGACGTCGAAGGCCGGGCAACCGTTGGCGCCGAGGCGCGCCTGCAGCAGGCAGGCCGAGCTCGGGAAAATGATGTCGGGCGTGGTGGTGCCCATGACGATCAGGTCGAGGTCGGCGCCCGTCACGCCGGCCGCCTCCATGGCGCGCAGCGCGGCCTGTTCGGCGAGGTCGACGGTGGTCTGGCCTTCGGCAGCGATATGGCGCTGCTGGATGCCGGTGCGCTCGCGGATCCACTGGTCCGAGGTCTCGACGATCTTCTCGAGGTCGGCGTTGGTGAGGATCTTCTCCGGCAGGTAGCTGCCGGTGCCAGCGATGCGCGAATAGACGGTCATTCTCGAAGGCTCCAGGGCACCCCGACGCCCTTCGCGGGCGTACGGTGGCGCAGAAAAACGAAACGCGACGGGGCGAACCGTCGCGTCATCGCAGCGTCACCCGAAGGGCCGCCGTTGGCAAGCCCTTCGAGGACAGTCTGAAGGCTGGCGCAGGGCGCCATGCCGGCCGATCACTCGGCGTCGGAAACCTTCGACTTGGTGTCGATCACCTTCTTGCCGCGGTAGAAGCCGTCGGCGGTGACGTGGTGGCGCAGGTGCGTCTCACCGCTGGTCGGGTCGGTGGCGAGCTGCTTGGCGGAAAGCGCATCGTGCGAGCGGCGCTGGCCACGACGGGACGGGGTGACGCGGGATTTCTGGACGGCCATGGGTCAATCTCCGAGGGTCTTGCGGCCTTTCAGCGCGGCGAGCGCGGCGAAAGGGTTGGTTCTGGGTTGTTCTTCTTCCACTTCGGCGGTGGCGTCGTTCCAGACCGCCTCCACTTCCGCACTGCCCGGCTTCACCGGGAAGGCCGGCACCGCGAGGATCAGTTCGTCCTCGACCAGCTCCAGCGGGTGCAACGTGCCATCCGGGCCCACCAGGGCGGGCTCGACCCCTTCCGGGAGCGCGGCCTCTTCCGATTCGTCGGCCAGCAGACCAAGCTGCTGCCGCGACGACACCGGGTACAGGAAGCGCTCGAGCGACCGCTGGCAAACCAGCGGCAACTCGGCCTCGGCGACGATGTCGATCGTCGCCAGACCGGAGAGATCACGCCCGAACTCGATCTCGTAGCGGCACTCGCCCTCGGTGTCCGCCAGCAGGCCGGCGAGCCGGGTGAAGGAGGACAGCGGGACGCGGCCGGTGAAGATACGCGCGGCGGAAACCATCCGCCATGCGTCCACCACGGAAAGCGAGGTCGCGGACATAAGCGCGCAAGGGTAAGGAGGGCCGCCCCCTGTGTCAAATCAAGGACCTGGGGCCGTTCAGACGCCCATCCCCCCGCGGCCCCGCGTTGCCCTGCGTGAAGCGCGGGGGGCACACTCGAGACCCGCCCTCCAACCCGGTTACGCATGGACTTCGGTTTTTCCACCTTCGCCCTCGTCGCCTTTGTGCTGGTCGCCGCCGTGGTGGGGATCGTCTACCGCGGGCGCCGGGTCCGCGAGCGGCGCCTGCGCGAACTGCTGGACCTCGCCGATGCCGTCCAGATCCTTCTGGCCCGCGCCAGCGAGCGCATGACGGCCTGGCGGAGCGTCGTCGGCCGGCTGGCGGGCGATCTGGGCTCGGGTGCACAACAGGCGCTGGACGGCGAGCCGCTGATCCGCGAAGCCAAACGCGACCTGCTGCAGCACCGCCTCTGGATCCAGTCGAACGGCCTGCGCGCCACCCGCCTCGAACTCGACGACGCCCGCGCTGCACTGCAGCGGGCCCACAACCGCCTCGCCGAACAGCTGGCCGCACTGGAATCCGCGGGCGACGCCCTCACCCAGGCCACTGATGCGGCCCATGAAGCCGCGCTGCGCGAACCCGCTTCATTGCGGCGCGCGACCGACGGTGAAGGCCCTCAAGCCTGAGGAGCGGGCGGCCCTGACCTAGCGGACGGGCGGCCGGGCGTCGCAGACGAGGTCGGTCGGCTCCATCGAGCCCGCGCGGCGGACGCCGCGGTACAGCCAGAAGCGCTTGCCACCGCCGGGACCATCGATCGTGGCGACGTACTCCACGGATTCGAACCATCGGCACGGGCGCGCCACCCACGCCGCGTGGTCGCGCTCCGGCGTCTCGGCGACCTCGAAGGCGATCCAAGCCCGCGTGCCGGGCGCGATCCGCGACAGCGCCGCTTCGTCGTAACCCCAGAGGGCGATCTGTGGCGCCCGGCCGTGCTTGTGGTTGTTCCAGTGGTCGAGCACGAACACCTCGGCGCGGTCACCGAGCGAGAAGCTGAGCTGGGCGGCGAGCATGAAGTGGTCGGCAACCACGACGTCGCTGGGCGCCAGTCGAGGCCGCAGCGAACTGGCGATCTCCTCCCAGCCGACGAAGTTGTCCGGATAGAACGCGGTCCCGGCGGTGCGTGCCGCCAGCTTCGGCGACGAAGGCAGGACGAAGGCCGCCAGCATCAGGGCCGTCGCACCCGCGGCCATGCCCGCTGCCCAAGGCACCAGACGCCCGGCCCAACGACTCCTTGCGGCATCAAGGGCGATCGGAAGCAAGGCCGCGGCCAACAGGTAGGCGGGAACGGGCCAGTGCAAGGAGAACCGCGCCTTGTCGACGAAGGGCGCGAGCAACGCGTAGAGCAGCCAGAGCCCGCCGCCGGCCAGTGCGACGAAACGCACGGCGGGCTTCGCCGCCCGGCGATTCGCCCACAGGGCCCAGCCGAACAGGCCGTAGAGCAGCGGCGTGGTGATCACCGCCTGCAGCAGCGGCTGCAACAGGCCTTTCGCGTTGAAGTGCCAGGGATGCCGTTCCACGAGTTGGAAGTGCAGGCCCGCACCCTGCATCTCGAGGTTGTACTGGATGATCGGCCACCAAGCCGCGGCACCGACAAGCAGCGCCAGCCAAAGGCCGGCATCCCCGCGCCGGCGCCACCCACCCGCCGCGAAGAATGCGGCGGCACCGACTAGCAGGATCGGGCCGAAACGGTAGTGGGTCAGTGCGCCGAGGGCGAGGGCGATCGCGAACTGTGCATAAAGCCGGCCTCGCGGCGCCTCGTCGTCATGCAGCAGGCCGGCACAGGCATCGAGGGCGAGCAGGGCCGCCAGCGTCATCAAAGCGTCGGGCAAGGCCATCACGCCCATCGGCATGAGCAGCGGGATCGGCAGGCTCCAAAGCCCCGCACGCCACGCCTGCTCGCACGTGCCCAGACGGCGCGCGATGCGGACCACCAGCCACGGGATCGCGGCACCGGCCAGGAGAAAGACGAGTCGCACGCCGAGCTCGCGAGGCAGCGGCAGCCCATCGAACAAGGCCGAACCCACCACCACGGCGGCGGCCGTGCCACCCGGCAGGTCGGAATAGGCCCACGCGGGATGCAGGGCCTCCCACGCGTAGAAGGCCTCGTCGCCGAACAGGGGCATGCTCGCGGCGAAGGCGAGTTTCGCGACCAGCAGCAGCGCCCAGAGCGCGATGAACTTCACGCGGGCCGACGAATCCGCCATGCGAGACTCGACGCCTTCCCCTGCAGCCGAAATGCCCATGCACGCTCCCCCGAAACCGGCCGCCATCCTACCTGTGGACACCCGCGCCGCCCTGGACGCGGCGATCGAGCAGGTGAACACGCTGGTGCTGGGCAAGCGGCGCGAGGTACGGCTGGCCTTCACCGCGCTGCTCGCGGGGGGGCACCTGCTGGTGGAAGACCTTCCCGGCCTCGGCAAGACCACGCTGGCGCGCGCACTGGCGGCAACGCTGGGCCTGGAGTTCCAGCGCATGCAGTTCACGGCCGACCTCCTACCCTCCGACATCCTCGGCGTGTCGGTCTACGACCAGAACGACCGCAGCTTCCGCTTCCATCCGGGCCCAGTGTTCACCCAGCTGCTGCTGGCCGACGAGATCAACCGCGCTCCGCCGCGCACGCAAAGCGCCCTGCTCGAAGCCATGGCCGAGCAGCAGGTCAGCGTGGATGGCGTGTCGCATCGGCTGCCGGCTCCGTTCTTCGTGATCGCCACGCAGAACCCCGTCGACCTCTCCGGCACTTTCCCGCTGCCCGACTCGCAGATGGACCGCTTCCTGCTTCGCCTGTCGATGGGCTACCCGGATGCCGAGGCCGAGCGCGCCATGCTTGCGGGCCGTGACCGGCGCCTGATGATCAACGAGACGATGCCGCGCCTCGGCGCCGACGACGTGCTCGCACTGCAGCGGGCCGTCGATGGCGTGCATGCCAGCGATGCGCTGCTCGATTACGTGCAACGGCTGCTGGTCGAAAGCCGTCGCCATGCCGGCGTGCGTGTCGGCCTGTCGCCCCGCGCCGGACTGGCCCTGCTGCGCGGCGCGCGCGCGCATGCGCTGCTGCTGGGCCGCGCCCACGCGCTGCCGGACGACGTGCAGGCCCTGTTCGCTTCGGTCGCCGCGCACCGCCTCGTAGCCGACGCGGAGGGCGATCGCCGCGACGCGCTCGCGGCCTCGATCCTGGGAGCGGTGGCGGTCGACTGACGATGCCGTCCCGGCCCGACGTGCTCGAGCGCATCGAGGACCGCCTCGCGCGGCTGCCCTTCGTACGCGGGCGGAAGCCCGAGCCGCTGCCGATCACCCTCGACCGCAAGCGCATCTACGTCTTGCCGACGCGGCAGGGCCTGCTGGTCGGCGTGCTGGTGCTGGGCATGCTGCTCGGCGCGCTCAACTACAACAACAACCCCGGCCTGATGCTGGCTTTCCTGCTGGCGGCGATCGTCCACAACGGCGTGGTGCTCGCGCACCTCCGGCTCTCCGGCCTGCGCATCACCGCGCTGCATGCCGAGCCGGTGCACGCGGGTGAATCGCTGGCGCTGAGGCTGCGCCTCGAATCCGGTAAACGGTCGCGCGAAGGGGTGCAGCTTCGCGCCGCGACCGGCGAGGCCGTGGACCTGCCCGCCAGCCTGCTCGTCACCGGCGCGGACGCCGAGGTCGAGCTGACGATCCCGACCGCGCGACGCGGCCTGATGGACCTCGGTCGACTGCGCCTGAGTACCACGCGCCCACTCGGCCTCGCGCGCGCCTGGAGCTGGTGGCGCCCGCAGCAGCGCGTTCTCGTCTACCCGGCGCTGGAGCGCAGCGGCCCGCCGTTACCGGGCACAGCCAGCGACGGCGCGCGACAGCCTCGCGCCCAGCGCAGCGGCGAGGACACCCACCACCTCCGCGACTACCGGAATGGCGACGCACCGCGCCAGATCGCGTGGAAAGCGAGTGCCCGACTCGAGCGCCTGATGGTCCGCGAGTACGAAGCCGGCGTTGCGCGCGACGTGATGCTCGATTGGCAGGCGCTGCGCCAACTGCCGCATGAGCAGCGCATCGCCCGGCTGGCGCGATGGGTGCTGGAGGCCGAACGCGAAGGCCGGCGCTATCGCCTGCAGATCCCCGGCACCACGCTGGGGCCGGCCCGCGGGACCGAGCATCGCCACGCCTGCCTGCGGGCGCTGGCCCTGCTGCCGGAGGCCGGCGCATGAGTGTTGCCCCTGCAGCCGCGCGCGCCCCCGTGCTGACCCCGTCGCTGCGACGCGCCGTGGTGGTCGCCGTGCTGGCCGCCGCCCTGCCCCTGCTGTTGCACCTGCCGGAGACGGTTGGCATGGGCATCGGCGCGGTCGCCCTGGTGTCGGGCTGGAGCGCTCTTCGCAAGCCGCTCCCGCTCGCGCTCCGCCTGCTGCTGGTCGTGGTGATCACCGGCGCCGTCCTGATGGGGTTCGGCTTCCGGGTGGGACGCGACGCTGGCAGCGCGCTGATGCTATCGATGCTGGTGCTGAAGCTGTCCGAGCTGCGCGAGTTCGACGACGCCAAACGCGTGGTCGCCTATGCCCTGTTCGCGCCGTTCGCCGCTTTCCTGCAGGACCAAGGGCCGATCACCCTCGCCCTCGGCCTGTTGGCCGCCATGGGCGTGCTGCTGGCCATGGGACGGTTGGCGGAAGCGCCGGCCGCGCCCAAGCCGTTGCGCCGCGAGCTTCCTGGACTGCTGCGTTCGCTGGCACTCGCCACGCCGCTGGCGCTCGTCGGCTTCTGGCTGTTCCCACGGTTGCCCACGCCACTCTGGGGCCTGCCGGAGAACGCCGTCGCCCGCACCGGCCTCAGCGAATCGATGGCCCCGGGCGACTGGATCGACCTGATGGGGAGTGACAAGCCGGCGTTCCGGGTGCGCTTCGACGGCCCGACACCGCCGAGCGAAACGCTGTATTGGCGGGGGCCGGTGCTGACACGCTTCGACGGGCGCGCGTGGACGCGCAGCGAATGGCTCGGCGGCTTCCCGGCACCGCCACTGCCCAGCGCACCGCCGACGGGCGGTGTCGCCTATACGCTGACGCTCGAACCCACCGATCGCCGCTACGTCTTCGCCCTCGAATCCCCGACGGGCTGGTCACCGGACCTCGAGCTGGGCTTCGATGCCACGCTGCGCAGTCGCACCCCCCTGCGCGCACTCAGCCAGCACCGACTGCGCGCGCTACCACCGCAGCCTTACGAGCCGATGCTGGATGGCAGCCTGCGGCAGAGCTTCCTGCGCTTGCCTGACGACTACAACCCGCGCACCCTGCAGCGCGCCCGCGAATGGCGCGATGCCGCCGTGGACGAGCGCGCCTACATCCGACGCATACTGGAATGGTTCAACGCGGAACACGCCTACAGCATCTCGGCGCCGCCGCTGGGGCGCCACACGGCGGACGAGTTCCTGTTCGATACGCGGGAAGGCTTCTGCGAGCACTTCAGCTCGGCCTTCGTGATCCTGATGCGTGGCGCTGGCATCCCCGCGCGCGTGGTCACGGGCTACACCGGCGGCGTACCGAACCGCGTCGGCGGCTACTGGGTGGTGCGACAGATGGACGCCCACGCGTGGAGCGAAGTGTGGCTCGACGGTGAAGGCTGGGTGCGCGTCGACCCGACCGCGGCCGTGGCACCGGAGCGCATCTACGACACGCTCGACGACATGCTGGGCACTGGCGGCTCGAGTGCAGGAGCCCTGCAGCCGGTGTTCGACATCGGTGACAGCCTGCGCGAGGCCTGGAACAACTTCGTGGTGCGCTACGACGCGCTGCGCCAAGCCGAGCTGCTGCAGAACCTCGGCTGGCGCGGCGCCGGTGCGACCCAGGTGGGGCAGGCCTTCGTCATTGCCGCCGGCATCGCCCTTGGCCTCACCCTGCTGGTGCTGATGTGGCCACCGAAGGGCGAACGTGACCCCCTGCTGCGCGCCTGGCGCGGGTTCCTCAGGCGCTGGGCGAAACAGGGGCTCGAGAAGCGATCGAACGAGACCGCCGAGGCCTTCCTCCAGCGCCTGCGCTCACGCGCGTCGACGGCCTCCGCTGCGGACGACGCGGAGAGCCTCGTGCGCCGGTTCATCGCGCAGCGCTATGCGCCGTCCAACACCGATACCAACCACGAGCGGGCGGCATTGATCGAGGCGCTCAAGCGCCATCGCCCGCGCTGAGCGGGTTCAGCCCGGCGGCCAGGCCATCGCCCGACCGGCCAGCAGGTGCAGGTGGATGTGGAACACCGTCTGGCCGCCGTCGCCATTGCAGTTCATCACCACGCGGTAGCCGTTCTCGGCGAAGCCTTGGGCCTTCGCCCAGCCCGCCGCGGCGAGCATCAGCCGGCCCAGGAGTTCCGCCTGCGCGGGCGACGCGTCGTTGAGGGTGGCAATGGGCTGTTTCGGGATGAACAGCACGTGCACCGGCGCCTTCGGCGCGATGTCGCGGAAGGCCAGCACGTGGTCGTCCTCGAAGACGATGTCGGCGGGAATCTCGCGGCGGATGATCTTGTCGAAAATCGTCTCGGGCATGGTCGGCTCCAACGGTCCGCCGCGAGCATGCCAGCGCGGCGCGGCGCGGAGTAGCCCGTCTCAGCCCGATGCTTCGCTGCGCTGCCCGAAGGCGTGCGCCAGCGTGCCGCGATCGACATACTCGAGTTCGCCGCCCAGCGGCAAACCCTGCGCGAGCCGGCTCGGAGTGACGCCGGCGGCGCGCGCCATCTGTGCGAGGTAGTGCGCCGTGGCTTCGCCTTCGACGGTGGGATTGGTCGCGATGATCATCTCCCGCACCTCGCCGGCGGCGAGGCGCGCGCCGAGGAGGTCGAGCCCGAGCTGGCGCGGCCCGATCCCATCCAGCGGCGAAAGCCGACCCTGCAGCACGAAGTACAGGCCGCGGTAGCCCGTGGCCTGCTCGATGGCGAGGCGGTCCGCCGGCGTCTCGACGATGCACAGCACGCTGCGGTCGCGCGAGGCGCTGGCGCAAATCGCGCAGACTTCGGCTTCGCTGAAATCCCGGCATTGCACGCAATGGCGGATGCGCTCGACCGCGGCTTGCAGGCGCTCCGCAAGCCGCGACGCGCCTTCACGGTCGCGCTCCAGCAGGTGGTAGGCCATGCGCTGGGCGCTCTTCGCCCCCACGCCCGGCAGCACGCGCAAACCCTCGATGAGCTGCTCGAGCAGGGGACTGCTCATGCGCCCGCCGTCCGCGTCCTCGCGCGCTTGGGGCTCACGCGCCGAACATGCCCTTCATCCCGGGCGGGATCGGCATGCCGGCCGTCGCCGCCGACATGCGCTTGCCGGATTCCTCGTTGACCTTCGCCACCGCGTCGTTCAACGCGACCAGCAGCAGGTCCTCGAGCATCTCGGCATCGCCGAGCGCCTGCGGATCGACATGCACCTTGCGGGCGTCGAACTTGCCGCTCAGCGTGACGCTGACCAGGCCGCCACCGGCACTGCCGGTGACTTCCAGCGCGGCCAGCTCGTCCTGCGCCTTCTTCATGTTGTCCTGCATGCGCTGCGCCATCTGCATGGCCTGCGCGATGTTGCCCTTGAACATGGCTTACTCCTCGATCGGTCGGATGGACCCGTCGACGAGCTTGGCGCCCTGCGCCATCAGCTGCTTCACGACGGGATCGGAAAGGAAACGCGCCTCGGCGTCCTGCTGGCGCTCGGATTTCTGCCGCTGCTGGCGGTCGAACAGCGTCTCGGCGCCGGAAGTCTCGCCACGCGGCGCATCAACGAAACGCAGCTGCGGCGGGCGGCCGTAAAGCGGCGCGAGCCCTTCGGCCAGGCGACGGACGCTGATGTCGGACTTCATCGCTTCGCCCTCGGGCAGCAGCGCGAGCGTGAGGCTGTCGGCATCGCCACTGACGAAGCGCGCATGCGCGGCCAGCTGGCCCGCAGGACCGCCAAGCGCCTGGCGCTGCAGCGCCGCCAACCAGTCTTCGTTCGAGGCGATCGGCGCCGACGCGGGCGTCGCCTCGACGACAGGTCGCTCGATCATCCGCGCCGCACTACCGTCCATCGACGCGGCTTCGACGAAAGGCGACGGCGTCGGCGGGCGGGGCGGCTCCACGGAACGCGGGGGCTCGACCGCGCGCGCGAACGGCGACGGCGGCGCCTTGCGTGGGGCCGGCGCATCGACGACCGGCACCGCGACGCTGCGCGAGACATCGGTGGCGGGCGGCCGCGCCGGATCGGTCGCGCGCTCGCCGCCGCGCGGCCCCGGCGCATCGCCAGCGGGCATCGGCTTGAACGCCAGCATGCGCAGCAACCCCATCTCGAAACCGACGCGCGGCGTCGGCGCCAGCGCGAGGTCGCGCGAGCCGTTGATCGCCATCTGGTACCAGAGCTGCACCAGTTCGGCCGGCACCTGAGTGGCCAGCGCCTCCGTATCCACGCCGTCGACGGCGCGCGCCGCTTCGGGCACGAGCTGCTTCACCTGAACGGCGTGCAGCGCCGCGGCCACGTCGTCGAGCACCTGGGCGTAGTCCGGCGAAAAAGCGGCCATCGCTTCGATCTGCGCGAGCAGCGATGGGCCATCGAAGGTCGCCAGCGCCGCCAGCAGCCCGCCGATGGCCTGATGGTCGAGCGTGCCGAGCATCGCGTGCACGGCCTCGGCGGTGAGTTGCCCGCCCGAATACGCGATGGCCTGGTCGAGCAGCGACAGGCCGTCGCGCAACGAGCCGTCCGCTCCGCGGGCGAGCAGGGCCAGTGCCGGCTCGTCGGCGGGAATGCCCTCGGCATCGACGATGCGGCGCATCTGGCCGTGGATCTGCTCCTGCTCCAGCCGGCGCAGGTTGAACTGCAGGCAGCGGCTCAACACCGTGACCGGCAACTTCTGCGGGTCGGTCGTGGCGAGCAGGAACTTCACGTGTTCCGGCGGCTCCTCCAGCGTCTTGAGTAGCGCGTTGAACGCGCTCTTCGACAGCATGTGGACTTCGTCGATCAGGTAGACCTTCACACGGCCGCGCGAAGGCAAGTACTGGGCGTTGTCGATCAGCTCGCGGACGTCGTCCACGCCGGTGTGGCTGGCGGCATCGATCTCGATCAGGTCGACGAAACGGCCGGCGTCGACATCGACGCAGACGTTGCAGACGCCGCAGGGGTCGGCGCCGCTGCCGCGCTCGCAGTTCAGCGACTTCGCGAAAATGCGCGAGATGGTGGTCTTGCCGACACCGCGGGTGCCGGTGAACAGGAAGGCATGGTGGACGCGGCCGGATTCGAGCGCGTTCGACAGGGCACGCACGACGTGCTCCTGCCCGACGAGTTCGGCGAAGCGCTTCGGACGCCACTTTCGAGCAAGAACGAGATAGGCCATGCCGCACCCCGGAAACCGACGGGCATTGTGCCAACCGGGCCGTCCCGGCGCCACGCGAATCCCCGTTCATTTGTGCCCTCGCCGCCCGGCCGGTATGATCCGCGGCTCCCTGAGGCAGGCCGGAGGCCGCCCAAGGGAGTGCAGCACGAGCGTGGACAGGTGTCCGAGCGGTTGAAGGAGCACGCCTGGAAAGTGTGTAAGCGGCTAAACCCCGCTTCGCGGGTTCGAATCCCGCCCTGTCCGCCACTTCGAAGCTGTTGAGCGGAACCCTCTATGGCGGCCCCGTTGGCGCCTCCGCGACGATAGGCTGAAAACCCCGCCAGGCCCGGAAGGGAGCAACGGTATCGGCTGATTCGGGTGCCGGAGTCACGCTGGCGGGGCCGTCACCCGCTCCGCCGTCGGCGCCTGCAGCGCCAGCCGCTCCCCCGCCCTCGCCACCCGCTGGCCGCGCGCGCGCATGGCCTCGCCGTCGGCGTCGCTCGCATAGTGGTAGAGCACGCAGCGGGCCATCAGCTCACGCGGGTACTCCCGCTCAAGGTCGTCCAGACCCGAATGCGACGGATTGCCGTGCAGCCCGCAGTCGTGCGCGATCACCTCGCCATCGTCAGCCACCGCGGCCAGCACCTCCGGGATGGGCCGTGTGTCGCCGGTCCACACCACGCTGCCGCGCAGGCGCAGGCCGAAGGCGGTGTCGGGGCGGTGATGGCGAACGGGGAAGACGTCGAACCGCCAGCCGGCGTGCCAGAACGACTCGCTCACCGGCACCAACTGGAACGCGTCCCAGAAGTTCGCACCACCCTCGGCGAGCACGCCGGGATAGTCCGCAAGCCGCCGCTGCAGGTGCGGCACCACGGGCGCCGGCACGTACAGCCGCACCCGGCCGCGCAGGGCCGGATCGAAATACGCCGAATAGAACAACCGCTCGAGGCCGGCAACGTGGTCCATGTGCACATGGGTGATGAACAGCGCCTCGGGCAAACGACCGTAGGTGGCGAGGAAGGCGCTCAGCGCTTCCTGCCCGCAATCGATCATCAGCAACGGCGCGCCATCGCGCTCGATGACGGCGGAGGCTGCGCCGAGCACGGGGGCCGCGCCGGCATTGCCCACGCCCAGCAGGTGGAGCGTCCAGGTCATCGCGCCGCTCCGTTCGAGACCATCGCTTCGCGCCACGCCGCGCGCAATCGCGCCATGCCTTGGCCGATGCGCGCCGGGTCCACGTGGCGCCGGTACTTCAGTAGCGAACGCTCGAGGCGGGCGATCTCGTCCTCGCACCACCGCCCCGGTGCGTGGCCCGACGTACCGCGGTCCCAGTCGATCAGCGTGATGCCACCGTCCGTCCGCTGCAGCACGTTTCGCGCATTGAGATCGGGATGGTGCGCCCCGAAGCGGTGGAACCGGGCCAAAGTGGTGCCCACGGCCTCCCACGGCGCACTCGCGACGTCCTCGTGCACCAGACTCATCAGGTCGGCACGGACCGGCACGCGCGCCATCAACAGCGCCGCACGATAGAAGAAGCCCTCACGCCACCACGCCCCCGCGATGGGCGCAGGCACCGGCAGGCCCGCGGCCACCAAGGCCTCGAGCAAATCGACCTCGCGCACGCAGCGTGCGTGACGCTCGCCCAGCCACAGGTAGTGTCGCGTGCTGAGCCGCGCCATCAGGCCGCCGCGACGGTAATGGCGCAGCACGCCGGCGCCGAACGGCCCTTCGACATACCAGGCGTCGCCGCGGCCACCGACGCCGATCGGCAGGGCGTTCGCGCCATAGCGCGACACATCGAACCACTCGGCTCGCGCACGCTCGCGCCATGCCGTGGCGGCATGCAGCTGGAGCGCAGGTTGGCTGGCGGGCGCGGACGTTATCATCCGCGGCAGTCTAGCAAGGCCCTTCCCGTGCCCTCTCCGCCCGCTTCCGTCTGCATCCTGCGGCTGTCCGCACTTGGCGATGCCACGCACGTCGTGCCCGTGGTCCGGACGCTGCAACGCCATCGCCCCGACATCGCCATCACCTGGATCATCGGCAAGGCCGAGGCGGCGATGCTGAAGGGGCTCGAGGGCGTGGAGTTCGTGGTCTTCGACAAAAAGTCGGGCTGGCCGGGACTGAAGCAACTCCGTGCGACGCTCGCTGGACGTCGATTCGATGCCCTGCTGCAGATGCAGCTCGCCTTCCGCGCGAACGTGCTGTCGACGTTGGTGCGCGCAGACCGCCGCATCGGCTACGACGCCGCGCGCAGCAAGGAAGGCCACGGGCTCGTCGTCAACGAGCGCATCCTTCCCGGGGGCCACCATGTGCTGGATGCCTTCGGGCAGTTCGCGGAAGCCCTCGGATGCCCCCAGGACCGCGTCGAATGGCGCCTGCCGGTGCCGGACGAGGCCCACGACTGGGCTTCGGCGCAGCTTCCCGGCGAGACGCCCACCCTGCTGGTCTCGCCCTGCTCCAGCCATCGACTGCGCAACTGGCGAGCCGAGCGCTACGCCGCGGTCGCCTCCCAAGCGCTGGCGCGCGGCTGGCGCGTGGTGCTGTGTGGCGGGCCAAGCGCTCTGGAGCGCGAGGTCGGCGATGCCATCCTCGCGGCCATGACCGGGCGCGAGCGCGTCCTCGACCTCATCGGCAAGGACACGTTCAAGCGCTTCCTCGCACTTTGCGGGCGCGCCTCGATCCTGCTCGGCCCCGATTCCGGGCCGGTGCACATGGCGAATGCGATGGGCTGCCGCGTCATCGCCCTGCACGCCTGCACCGATGCCGAGCGCAGCGGTCCGTACTCCGACCGCCGCTGGTCGCCGAACCGTTATGCCGAGGCGGCGGAGCGCTTCCTGCGCAAGCCCGCCACGGCGCTGCCCTGGGGCAAGCGCGTCGAGTTCGAAGGGGTCATGGACCTCATCGGCATTGACGAGGTCATCGAGCGTTTCGAGGCCTGCGCTGCCGACCTCGGGCGCTGATCAGCGCGCCGCGCCGGGCACCTTGTAGTCCTCGTAGCTCTTCTCCTCGACATAGGTCGAGCCGAGCGCGAGGTTGATGTCCTTCTTCACCTTGGCGCGCTCGTCGTTCTCGAAGTAGACGGCACGGGCGAGGCGGATGAATTCCTGGTCGAAGGCCTGCGCCTTCTCCTTGATGCGGATGTCGTCCTCGATCACCCACAGGCGCTCGTTGACCGCCTTCAGGGCCACGAGGAGCGCGGCGATGTCGACCCGCGATGCCGGATGCGCCGCCCAGGTCGCGCGCAGCGCGTCGAGCTCGCGGCGGATGTTGACCAGCTTCGCCTCATCGCGGATCCGCTCGGACTTGATCTCGAGGATGGCGATCTTGTCGAGCAGTTCGCCGAACGACACCGGCACGCTGATCTCGGACATCGGGAGTACTCCGTTCACGGGGCGCGCAGTTTAGCGCGGCGGCGCTCCCGCCAGCGTCGGGCGGCGGCGAGGACGGGGCGCTCGATGGCCCACCAGGACAGGGCCGCGACGGCCAGCGAGACGAGCAGGCTGGCGACGACGTAACCCGCCAAACCCCAGGTCGGCGGGACGTAGCCGCCGAGGGCCGCGCGCAGCGCCCACTGCACCGGGTAGTGCCACAGGTAGAGGCCGAAACTGACCGTGCCCAGCGCGACCAGCGGCGCGCTGCCCAGCGCGCGCGCGACCCGGCCCTCCGGGGCACGCACCAGCGATACCAGCAGCACCGCGACCGGCGCGGCGGTGAACAAGGGCCAGAACCATGTCCAAACGCGCGCATCGATGATTCCAACGTATGCGCGATCGCCGCCGAGTTGCGGCAGCAGCACCAGCACGGCGAAGGCCAGCAGGGCCAAGGCATCAGCCCACAGGGGCGCCCGAGCGGCGCCGAGGGACTCCTGAGCCATGCCGCCACGGCCTTTGCGCTCTCCAGTCGACATCCACCGCGCCAGGGCCATGCCCGCGACGAACTGCACCAGCCGGCCCGGCAGGTGCTCCGACCAACCGATGCGCTGTTCGATGGCCGTGACGTCATGCATCGCGAAGCGCCACGCCACCGCGAGGATCGCCGCGCCGAGCAGCAGCCCGAGCATCCGCCGCGATGCCCCCCACGCCCACCAGAGCAAGGGCAGGACCGCATAGAAGCCCGCTTCCACGGGCAAGCTCCACCACGGCCCCAGATGCGCCGGCATCCAGGGCCAGGCGTTGAGCCAGAGGGCCACATGGGCCAGCGTCTCGCCGTTCGACGCGGGCGTCCACGCGATGGCGGGCGTCAGCAAGACGGCGGCGGCCGGCAGGGCGAACACCGCCAATTGCGCGTAGTAGGCCGGAAGGATGCGCGCCACGCGCATCAGCGCGAAGGCAGTCCAGTCGGGGCGCCGTTCCCCACCCGCGAGTTCATCTCCAAGCCCACGGGCCAACAGGAACCCCGACAGCACGAAGAACACGTCGACGCCCAGCCATCCCGCGCCTAGCAGTGCTGTCATCGGTGCAGGCAGCCCAGCCCCGGCGGCACCCGACAGTGCCCAGGCGTGGAAGACGAGGACCCAGAGCGCGGCGAGTCCGCGGAGTCCGGTCAGGGCGGGCAGGCGGCGGTCGTTCATGGCGCGGAAAAACGAAAAGCGCCCCAAAAGGGGCGCCTTTCCTGATCTGGCGGAGAGGGAGGGATTCGAACCCTCGGTACGCTATAAACGTACGCCTGATTTCGAGTCAGGTACAATCGACCACTCTGCCACCTCTCCGGTGGTCTCTCGGCCGCGGTGGTGCAGCGGCTGATCGAGCCGCGCATCTTACAGCCTCCCCTCGCCTCGCGCCAGCCCTGCCGCGACGGGCCGCAAGGCTCAGCGCCCTCCCGCCGACGCGCCCGCGCCCCGCGCCTGCAGGACGAAGGTGCCGCTCTGGTGGCCGGCGAAGCGGATCGGGGCGAACTGGGGGTCCTGCACGACGCTGGCATCCAGCGTCGCCAGCGCGAGCGAGGCGGAGACGTCCTGGAACAGCCGCGTCGCCTCGAGCACGCCGCGATTGTCCTCGAGCACGTTGAGGAAGGCGCGGGCGAAGTAGCTGTGCCCGCTGGGACCCGTGTCCGGCACCGGCTGGACGCCCCCCGAGGTCAGGGCGAGGCGGGAACGCCCGGCCGTGGCCTCGCGAAGCCAACGGCCGAGGCCGGCGGCATCGAGGCTGGCATCGGCGATCGGCACCGACGCGCGCGTCATCGTGCCGGAGTAGCAGGAATCGGCCACCACGAGCACGCGTTTGGCGGGCAAGGTGTCGAGCACTTCGCTCAGCGCGCGGTTCGAAATCCACGATTCCGAACGGCCGGACAGGCCATCCACCGGCACCCAATGGCCCTCACCGGAATCCGAGAGCTCGCCATGGCCGGCGTAGTAGATCAACAGGTTGTCGTTCTCGCCGAGCGTCTTGCGCAGGGCATCGAGGGCGGTGAGCGTCTCGAGCCGCGAGGCGTTCAGCAGCAGCCGCGTCTCGAAGCCGTAGCGCTGCTCCAGCAACCGCGCCACCGCCGTCGCGTCCTTGGCCGCGCTGCGGAGGTCCGGGTAATCGGGATTGCCGTAGCGGTCGTTGCCGATGACCACCGCGTAGTAGCGGCCCAGCGCGGCGTTGGGCGACGTGGTCTCGGCCGCGGCGATGGCCGAGCCACCGCCGGCCGTCATCAGGGTGAACTCGAGCGTGGCAACGCCACCATCGGCCTTGGTCGCGCTGACTTTCACCGGCGTGCCCGCCTCCGCTGCCTGCAACTTGGCCTGGAACAGGCCAGCGCTGCTGAGCGGCACGTCGGTGCCATTGATGGTGACGCTCTTGACCTCGCCCGCACCGGCCACGCGACCCGTGATCGTGCGTTCGCCAGGGCCGCCACGCACTACCGCGGCAGGTCGGCCGCGCATCGCCACCAGCGGCGGGTCGATCAGTTCGAGACGCGCGGCCATGCCGCCGCCCGCGCCGACCTGGCGCTCCAGCCCGGCGATCAGGTTACGCTGGCGACCGATCTGCGATTCCTGCTCGGCCAGCGTGTTTTCCAACAGGCGTTGCAGCGCCGGGTCCTCGGCTTGTTTCGCCGCCTCGAGCTTCTGCCGTGTGTCCGCGAGTTCAGCGCGTGCGCTGGCGAGGGCGGCACGTCGCTCGGCCAGCTGCGACCGAAGCCGAGACACTTCCGCGCGCAGGGCTTCGGCCGCGGCCTGCTCCCGCGCGACATCCTGCTCGAGGCCCTCGATGCGCTGGTCACGCTGGTCGATTTCGACCTGCACCACCGAGGCATACAGCAATTCATCCTCGATGCCGGCGCCCTGCCGGTAGAGGTTCACCGCCTTCGCCGCGTCGCGCTCGACACCAAGGCCCTCCTCGTACAACCAGCCAAGGTTGATCATGGCGCGCTTGTCGCCCTGCTCCGCCGCCTTCTTGAACCACTGGAAGGCCATGCCGAAGTCGGGTTCGATGCCGAGTCCTTTGGCATAGATCTCCCCGACAGCGTTCTGTGCTTCCGCACTGCCGCCCATCGCTGCATCCAGCCACACCTTCAGCGCGGTCTGGTAGTTCGCGCGGTCGTAAGCGACGTACTCGCCGCCGCGGATCTCGCAATCCGCCTGCGTGGTGCGGATCGGCCGGCGCGCGCTCATGAAGCTGGCCTGCCGGCCAAGCTGGCGGATCTGCCCCGGCAGCAGGCAATCGACGACCAGGAGATCCTCGGCATTGCGGACGCTGGGGCCGTCCTGGGCCGCCACGGGCGCGGAGGCGCCGGCCGCCAGTGAAACGAGGAACACCGCGAGGGCGGATGCGAGTCGGGACGAGGTCGGGACGCGGGAAACACGGGCAGGACGACCGGCCATGGGGCCTCCGGGCAGTTGCCGGACGCGGCCGGCTTCGTAGCTATACTCGTGGCCACGTGTATACACGCCCGCATGGGGAAATGCGACGCGTGGCCAGCCCCCGGGGAGTCTTCGATGACCAGTTCCGCGTTGCTTGGCCGCTGCGTGCGGCTGTTCGCCTTTGCCGCTCTGGCGATGCTCGCGCAGCCGGCGCTCGCGACGATCAACTGCGAGATCACGCCCAACGGCGTGACCACGCTGGTCGCGAACACCGGCGACAGCCTTAGCGTCGACTACACGGTCGGCGGCGGCGGCTGCGGCACCGCGATCACCACAACGACGTCGATCGTCACCGACACCACCGGAGGCAACGTCTCCCCACCGTCGGAGACGAACCTGCCCGGCTCGCGGAACTCGTTGATCAACGTCGGCCCTGTCGCCGGAACGATGGTGGTGCGCATCGAGTGCACGGCGGGCTGTTTCGGGTCGCCGGCGAACTTCATCATCAACTACACCATCACCGCGACGGTGCCGGTCATCCGCAACCTCAGCCCCGTCGGGCCTGTGAGCTTCGACGCGGAGGGGGGCACGTCCACCATCGTCCGGGTAACCGCTGACGACAGCGGAACGCCCGCGAGCACGACGATCGTGTGGTTCGCAAGCGGCCCGGTGACGCTGTCTTCCACCTCGACGAACACGGATGCCACCGGCAACGCGAGCGTGGTCGCCACCTTCGGGCCGGGCACGGGTGCGGCCACCATCTCCGCCAGTCGTGTCGACAACTCCGACTTCTTCATCAACTACACCATCAATGTGCAGCCACCGACGGTGCGCACGATCGTCCCGGTGAACGGCAACAACCAGAGGGGCCCGACCCGCACGGCGGCCTCCAACCCGCTCGTCGTCGAGGCCCGCGACAACGGCGTCGCCGCGGCGGGCGTGGGACTGAACTGGGCCGTCGTGTCGGGCGACGCCGCGATCACGACGGCGGACGCCGTGACCGGCGCCGCCGGGCAAGGCCAGGCGACGGTGCGTTTCGGCGCCGCGCCTGGACCCATCGTGGTGCGGGTGAGCCGTACCGATGACCCCACGGCCAATGCCACGTTCTCGCTGACCTCGACGCTGACGCGGACGATGGTGTCGGTCTCCGGCAACAACCAGAACGCGCCGACGCGCACGGCCTTGCCCAACCCACTGGTGGTCGAAGCGCGCGACAACGGCATCGCCGCTCCGGGCATCGGCATCACCTGGACCGTCGTATCCGGTGACGCCACGCTGTCATCCCCGATCCCGGCCACCGATGCCGCAGGACGCGCTCAAGCGGGACTGCAGCTCGGCGCCACGCCCGGAGCGATCGTCGTCCGCGCGGCACGCGCCGACGACACCAGCGCCACCGTCGACTTCGCGGTGACCTCAACCTTCGTGCGCACCCTCGCCCTCGTGTCCGGCGGCGACCAGCAGGGCATTCCCGGCCTACCGCTGCCGAACCCGATCGTCATCGAGGTGCGGGGCAACGGCCAACCGGAACAGGGCGTGATGGTGGACATCCGGGTGGACGGCGATGCGACGGTCGCCGGCGACGGTGGCCCCATGGCGAAAATCACCAAGGTCACCGGGGCCGACGGCCGCGTCAGTGCCGTGGTCACATTGGGCCCGAACAGCAGTGGCGTCGTCAGCATCCAAGCCAGCGTTCCCGCCACGCCGGGCCTGAGCACCACGGTGGCGGCCACCGCGAACAACCTCGAGAACCTGCCGGGCCTCACGGGCCCGGAACGCGAACTCGGCGGCGTGATCCAGGACGCCTGCGCGGCCATCGCGCGCATTCCCGTCGCGCAGCGCACCGCCGAACAGAGCGACCTGCTCGCGCGCTGCCAGAGCTTCGCCGGCGCCAATCCCGGCCAGATCGCCGACGCCCTCGACCAGTTGCTGCCCGACACCACGCTGGCCATGGTGAACGTCGCGCTGCAGGCCGGACAGGCGCAGCTCGACAATCTCAAGGCGCGCATCGCCGCCCTGCGATCGGGCACCCAGGGCAGTGCGTTCGGCGGCTTGGCGCTGGCCTCGCCGGCCGGCGCGATCCCCGTCACGAGCTTCGTCGGGAAGGCGCTGAATGCCGACCAGACCACCGAAGCCGGTGCCGGATTCGACCGCTGGGGCTACTTCGTCTCCGGCACGATCGGCCGCGGCGAGTCCGAGGCCGGTCGTCGCACGCCGGCCTACGATTTCGACATCAACGGCCTGACCGCCGGCGTCGATTACCGCTTCAACGACGGTTTCGTGGCCGGTGCGTCGCTCGGCTACACCAAGCAGGACACCGAGCTGGCCAGTGGCGAAGGCAACGTCGATGCAGACGGCTACAGCCTGTCGGCCTACGCCACGTTCTACCGTGACGAGAGCTGGTACACGGATGCCGTCCTGACCTGGGGCCGCAACGACTACGAGACCCTGCGCCGCATCCGCTACACGCTGACCGGCCCGGGCGGCAGCAGCACCATCGACCAGACCGCCCGCGGACGCCTCGACGGCGACCTGCTCTCCGTGGCCAGCACGGTGGGCCGCGATTACCAGGCCGGCACCTGGAACATCGGGCCCTATGGCCGACTGCTGTATTCGCGCATCGATTTCGACGCCGGCCGCGAGGTGATCGGCAGCGGCGCAGGCAGCGGCCTCGCGCTGGAGATCTTCCCCGGCACCCACACCTCGCTGGCGAGCGTCATCGGCACGAAGTTCAGCACGGCGCTCAGCCGCGACTGGGGCATCCTGATGCCGCACCTGCAGGTCGAGTGGGAGCACGAGTACCGCGACGACCCGCAGCGCGTCGGTGCCCGCTTCCTCGCCGACCCGAGCGCCACGCGCTTCAGCATCGAAGGGGAGCCGATCGACAGCAGCTTCTTCCGCATCGGCGGCGGCCTGTCGGTGCTGTTCGCCGGTGGGCGCTCCGGTTTCGTCTACGTGGAACGGGTGATCGGCAAGTCCGGTTTCACCCAGACCAATCTCGCGCTGGGCATCCGTGGCGAGTTCTGAGTAGGATCTGGCGATGATCGAATTCGGCCACCTTAGCCACGTCGGCCTCCGCCGCGAACTCAACGAGGACACCTACTACGGCGACGCCGAGTTGGGACTCTGGCTGGTGGCCGATGGCATGGGCGGGCACGACTCCGGCGAAGTGGCCAGTGCCCTCGCGCGCGATGCCATCGTCCGCGAGGTGCGCGCCGGCAAGTCGCTGGCCGAGGCCATTCTTCGCGCCAACGAGGACATCATCCGGCAGTCGAAGCGGCGCAACGAAAGCATGCCGATGGGCACCACCGTGGTGGCCGTTCGCGTGGCGCCGAACCATCGCTTCGAACTGGCCTGGGTGGGCGATTCCCGCGCCTACCTGTGGAACGGCAAGCTGCAGCAGGTCTCCTCCGACCACAGCTATGTGCAGGAGCTGATCGACCAAGGGCAACTCACGCCGGAGCAGGCGCGCAGCCATCCCTACCGCAACGTCGTCACCAAGGCGCTCGGCGTCACCGAGCCGGACAAGCTCAACGTCGAGACGGTGGCCGGCGAGCTGCGCCCGGGCATGGCCATCCTGCTGTGCAGCGACGGCCTGACGGAGGAAGTCGACGACGGCATGATCGCCAAGGCGGTCGCGCAGAAGGACATCAGTGCGCAGGAATGCGTCGACCACCTGATCGCCGCCGCACTCGACGGCGGCGGCAGCGACAACGTCACCGCGGTGCTGCTGCGCCGCGCCTGAGGCTCAGAGGCCGCGCTGGGCCGCTTCAGCGGTTTCCTTCAGCTTGAGCAGCTCGGGGTCGTCGGGCAGGGCTTCCAAGCCGTAACCCGCGACCGTCGCGCAGCCGATCCAACGCTCGGCAGCGCAGAGCTTGGTGGCCGAATCCCGGTAGTAGGCCGCCACCGCCGCAACACCAGCGATCGCCGCTGGGTTGGTCGGATCCGCCGAGAGCACACTCTGGAACTTGCCAAGCGCCGTGTCCTCGTGACCGCGGAGGCCAACGCCCTCGCTCCCCACCACTTGGGTGCCCTGCTGGAGGTACGCCTCCGCCTGCCGCAGCGCCAGATCCATCTCGTCCGCACTCATCGTCGCGGCTGCCACGCCCGTCTCGCCCGGCGTCTCGAAGGTCGCCACGCCCGGGCCCGCCACCGGCTGCTCCGAGACCAGCGTCGGCAACAAGGTGGGCTCGGCCGAGCGCCACGGCGCCCACAGCAGCACGCCCACAACAGCGGTCGCCACGACGCCCAAGCCGATGCGCAGGGGCCAAGGGTTCGACGCCTCATCCGTGCCCGCCTGCTTCGCGGCCTTGTCGCTGACGCGCGTGCGCTGCTGCGTGGCCGCCGGCGCCGAGCGCGCCATGCCCTCGCGCGCTTCGAACGCCTGCACGTCGACGGCGCCCGGCGGGGCCGTCGGCAGCATGCGCTGCACCGCAGCGATCACCGCGGCGCCGGTGTTGTAGCGCTCGCCGGCCATCTTCGACATCAGGCCGTTGAGCAGCGGCTGCAACCACGCGTGCTGCGGCGGTAGGGTAGGGATGGGCTCGGTGATGTGGGAGAGCGCCACGGAGAAAGCGTCGGGCGCCTCGTAAGGCGGGCGGCCCGTGAGCATCTCGTACAGCATCACGCCGAGGCTGTAGAGGTCGGAGCGGCCGTCCACGGGTTCGCCGCGCGCCTGCTCGGGACTCATGTAATCCGGCGTACCGACGGACATGCCCGCCATCGTCGAACTGGTGCCGCCATCCATCGCCTTGGCGATGCCGAAATCGGCCAGCACGGCGCGGCCGTCCTTGCGGAACAGCACGTTGCCCGGCTTGACGTCGCGATGCACCACGCCCTTCTCGTGCGCGTAGTCGAGGCCATGCGCAATGTCGGAAAGCACATTGAGGGCCTCGCCCACCGACAGCCCCTCGTCGGTGATCCGTTCCTTCAGCGTGCCGCGCGGGATGAACTCCGCCGAGAGGTAGTAGATGCCGTTGTGCATGCCGATGTCGTGGATGGTCACGACGTTCGGGTGCTGCAGCTTGGCGGTGAGCTTGCCTTCCTTCAGGAAGCGCTCGGCGAACTCGGGGTTGGCGGCGAGCGCCGGTGCCATCACCTTCAGTGCGACTTCGCGATCCAGCGACTCCTGCACGGCGAGGAACACCGAGGCCATGCCGCCCTGCCCCAGCGTGCGCAGGATGCGGTAGCCGGGAATAGCGATGTCCACCGCCTGCAGCAGCACCGTCGAATTCATGCCTCGCTCCCCCAGAGCACCGTGCCGCCGGCCTTCTTCGCGATGCCCGCCATGCGGGCCGCATGCGCCTCGGCTTCCTCGGGGAGGATGCCCCGGCGCACCACGGCCGCCAAGGGGCGAAGCGCGGTTTCCGCGGCACGGGACGTCCCGTTTTCGCCGGCGTCGGCGCCGAGCGAGAACTCGCCCTGACCGGAGGTCATCGTGAGGTAAACATCGGCCAGCAGCTCGGCATCGAGCAGCGCGCCGTGGAGCGTGCGATGGCCGTTGTCGACGCCGAGGCGCTTGCACAGTGCATCGAGCGAATGGCGCTGGCCGGGGAAACGCTGCTTCGACAGCGCCAGCGTGTCGAGCACGCCGATCACGTGATCGTCGATGCGGCCGTATTCCGGGCCCAACCGCGCCAGTTCGGCGTTCAAGAAGCCGACGTCGAAGGCCGCGTTGTGGATCACCAGTTCCGAACCGCGGATGAAGTCGAGGAACTCCTGCGCCACCTCGTGGAAGAGCGGCTTGTCGCGGAGGAAATCCCAGGTGAGGCCGGTGACCTCGGCCGCGCCCGGCTCCATCTCGCGCTCGGGATTGAGGTAGCGCTGGAAATGCCGCCGCGTGGGGCGGCGCTCCATCAGCTCGACGCAGCCGATCTCGACGATGCGGTTGCCCTTTTCCCAGGACAGGCCGGTCGTCTCGGTGTCGAGGATGACCTGCCTCACGCCGTGGCCCCGCTGCGATAGCGCTCGGCCTGCGTGCGAGCCAACACGTCCACGCGCTCGTTGTCGACGTGGCCGGCATGGCCCTTCACCCACGTCCAGGTCATGCGGTGCTGCGCCGCCGCGGCATCCAAGCGTTGCCAGAGGTCCTGGTTCTTCACCGCGCCGCCGCCTGCCGTCTTCCAACCCTTGCGCTTCCAGCCCGGCATCCACTCGCTGATGCCCTGAAGCACGTACTTGGAATCGCTGTGCAGCACGACCGCGCAAGGCTCCTTCAGCGCCTCGAGTGCAGCGATCGCGCCCATCAGCTCCATCCGGTTGTTGGTGGTCTGCGCCTCGCCGCCGGCGAGCTCGCGCTCGGTACCGTTGAAGCGCAGCAGTGCGGCCCAGCCGCCCGGCCCCGGGTTACCGAGGCAGGCACCGTCGGTATGGATTTCGATCGACTTCATGGCCCGATGATACGGGCCCGGCTCAGGCGGCCGGTACCCCGGGGGAGGCGCGCCAGGCTGCGGCGGGACGGCGCAGGGGCGTCAGACCAATATCGCGGCGCACCGCCAGCAGGGCCCAAGCCACGCGCCCCCAGTCCATGCGCGCCGGCACGGGGGCCACATCGAGGGCGGCCGGCCGCCAACGCGGCCCAAGCGTGCGCTGCGCCACGACGTCGAGCCCCTCGCCGCGCAGCAGATCGACGATACGAGAGCACGGCAAGGCCCGCACGCCATGCCGCGCCCAGCGCAGCCGGGCCAAGCCCCACGGGTTCAGGCCGAACACCAGCAGTCGCCCATCCGGACGCAGGACCCGCGCGCACTCCGAGACCAGACGCTCGGGCGAGGGCACCGACTCGAGGACGAAGCGCAGGTCGATCCGGCTCACCGCGGCGCTGGCCATCGGCAACGTGTGCAGGTCAGAGCGCCAGGCCCCTTGCCACCGGCCCGCGTCGGGGGCCAGCGTCCACGTCTCCGCGAAGCAGGCGGCGGGCTCTGGGACCAGCCAGTCCAGTTCGGGAAGCATCCGCAGCGACACCTGTCCGCCGCCATCGGCGCCGTGTTCGGTCCAGGCGGATTGCGCGCCGAGCAGCAAGCCCCGGGCGGGGGGATCGGCCAGCCAGCGGTTCAGGGCTTCGGCTTGACGGGGGAGTTGGAGGGCCGGCATGGTCGCGATTGTGCGGCAAAGGGCCGCGTGCCCGATGTTGAGCCCGTGCCCCTGCCCTCCCGACCTGCCCGCCTGATCCGTCACGCCTTGGCCGCCTTGGCCCTTTGCGGGCTCGCCGCGGGCTGCACGACACTGCCGGCCCCGGCGCCTCCCGGGCCGCCCGACCCCGTCGCCGTCGAGGAGCCAAGCGAGCCGCTGCAGCTCGCTCCGCCCCCGCCGCGCCGGGCCGCTGCCCCGCAGCCCGAGGCCGAACCCGCTCGCCCCGCCCGGATCGCCGACGGCCGCGTGCTGTTCGAGCGCTTGGCGGAATCCTTCGCCCCGCCGGTCTGCGTGCGCGGCGACCACAACCGCCAGTGGCGCCGGCGCTATGCCGGACATCCCGCCAGCTTCGAGCGTCAGTTGCGCGAAGCGCTGCCGCTGATGGCCTATGTCGTCGAAGCCGTCGAAGCCCGCAAGCTCCCCGGGGAGTTCGCGCTGATTCCGATCGTGGAGAGCGGCTATCGCCCGGAAGCCCGCGGCCCGGGGGGCCCGACCGGGCTGTGGCAGATGATCGGCAGCACGGCGCGCAACCACGGCGTGCAGGTGGGGCGCGGCTACGACGGCCGCCTGTCGCCGGTCGACGCTACCGACGCCGCGCTCGATTACCTCGCCGCCCTCCACGCCGAGTTCGGCGATTGGCGGGCAACGGCCATGGCCTACAACGCTGGAGAGGGACGGCTCCGCCGCGCGTTCGCCCGCGACGGCGCATCGCGGGTTTCGGGCGAGCGCCGGCTCCCCGCCGGCCTGTCGAGCGTCACCTACGCCTACGTCGCGAAGCTCCACGCCCTGGCCTGCCTGATCGCCGAACCCACCCGTCACGGCCTGACCCTGCCCGTCGACGCCTTCACCCCGCTCGAAGTGCGCCGCGCACCGGACGGTGCAACCCGCTTGGATGCCGTGGCCCGCGCTTGGGGCACCGCACCCGAAACCCTCGCCCGCTGGAATCCGGCCTACCGCTCGGGCATCGGCCGGTCGGGCGCCCCGCGCCGCCTGCTCGTCCCGGTGGGCTCCGCCGTCGCGATGGCGCCGATCGCCTCGTCGTCCGCGCCCTTCGCCGGGAACGAGGAAGCGCCGGCCGAGGCGCCGCTCGAGCACACCGTCCGTTCCGGCGAAACGCTCTGGCGCATCGCCCGCCGCTACGGCACGACAGTGCGCGCCCTCGCCGCATTCAACGGCATCGACGCGGCGCGCCCGCTGCGCATCGGGCGAACCCTGCGCATTCCAGACTGAGGCGTACAGTTGGCGCGGCCCTCGCGCGTCGTCACACTGTCGCGCTGCGGCGTCGTCGACGCCTGACCATCCGGAGGTTCCATGGGTTTCCTTGCGGGCAAGCGCGCCCTCATCACCGGCATCGCCAGCCAGCGCTCGATCGCGAACGGCATCGCCGAGGCCATGCGTCGCGAAGGCGCCGAGCTGGCCTTCACCTACCAGAACGAGAAGCTGAAATCGCGCGTCGAGGACGCCGCCGCCGAATACGGCTCGAATATCGTCATCCCGCTCGACGTCGCCGACGACGCGCAGATCGCCGCTTGCATGGCCGAGCTCGGCAAGCACTGGGACGGTTTCGACATCCTCGTGCACTCGATCGGTTTCGCCCCGCGCGAAGCGCTGGACGGCGGCTACCTCGACCACCTGACGCGCGAGAACTTCCGCATCGCCCACGACATCTCGGCGTATTCGCTGTCGGCGCTGGCGCAGGCCGCGCGTCCGATGATGGCGAACCGCCAATCGGCCATCCTCACGCTCAGCTACCTCGGCGCCGAGCGCGCGCTCGCGAGCTACAACGTGATGGGCGTGGCCAAGGCCGCGCTCGAAGCCAGCGTCCGCTACCTCGCGCTGAACCTCGGCCCGGAAGGCATCCGCGTGAACTGCATCTCTGCCGGCCCGATCAAGACGCTCGCCGCGTCCGGCGTCGGCAATCTGCGCAAGATGCTGAAGCACGTCGAGGAGGTCGCCCCGATCCGCCGCAACGTCACCATCGAGGACGTCGGCAACGCCGCCGCCTTCCTGTGCTCCGACCTCGCGGCCGGCATCACCGGCGAAGTCACCTACGTGGATGGCGGCTACAGCATCCTCGGCATGGCCGGGCTGGACAGCGACAGCCACTGAGTCCCGTCGGCATCGCGGGCGCAGGCGGCACGCCGCCCCGGCGCAGCAACGGAAAAGCCCGGCTTTCGCCGGGCTTTTCCGTTTCCTGGAGGGACCGCCGGGAATCGTTTCGCGGGCGGCCGGGGCCGCCCCGAATCAAAGGCGCTCTTCGGCAACCGTGACCTCAAACTGGCCGCGCAGTGCCTTCACGAAGGCCTGGCGCTCCATGTCGCCGCGCATCTGCGCAAGCTGCGCGCGGATCTGCGAGCGCACATCCGGCGTCAGCGTGCTGGTGTCACCCGGCGTCACCTTCGTCGCCACAACGAGGGCGAAACGGCCGCCGCTCAATTCAGCCAACCCGACATCCGCGGGCTTGCCCGCTTCGATCGGGAGCAGGCGGAACGCTTCGGTCGCGATCGCCGGGTCCGGGAAGCCGGCCTGGCGCGCAACACCATTGCTGTCCTGCGGCACGATGCCGAGTTCAGTCGCCAGCGCCTCGAGGGTCTCGCCCTTGCGCGCACGCTCCAGCAGGGCTTCCGCGCGCTCGCGGGCCGCGGTGGCCAAGCGGTCGGCTTGCAGATCGGCCTGCACCTGGTCACGGACCTCGGCGAGTGGGCGCAGCGCCGACGGCGCATGCTCGGTCACCTGCAGCACGACGACCTGGTTCGGGCCGATCTCGATCGGATCGCTGACGAGGCGATCGTCCTTCTGCGAGCGCGAGAACGCGGCCGCGCGCACCGCCTCGATCGCCGCCACGCCGTCACCTCCGGCGCGGGTGAACGGCTCGGTCGCCTTGACCTCGACCTCCATCGCGCGCGCGACGGCCGGCAGCGAGTTCGGCTCGCGCAGGATCGCGTCGATCAGCGTGCCGCTCTTCTCGTTGAACAGGCGCTCGCGCTCCGATTCGCCGAACTCCGCGGCGAGCTGGTCGCGCACGGCCTCGAACGGCTGCTGCGAACCCGCCACCAGCTGCGTCAGCTTGATCACGTGCCAGCCCGCGTCGGTGCGAACCGGATCGCTCACGCCGCCCTCGGCCAAGGCATACACCGCATCCTCAAGGGGCTTCGGATAGAGGCCCGGCGCATCCTCGGTCGAACGGGCGATCGTGCCCAAATCGCCGCCCAGATCCTTCGAGCCGAGGTCCTCGCTGTTCGCCGCGGCCAGGGCCGCGAAATCAGCGCCTTCCGCACGCGCCTGTTCAGCGATAGCCGCTGCCTTCGCACGCGCGGCCTCGATGGCCGCGTCGTCCGCATCCGCTGGGAGAGCGACGAGGATGTGCGCAGCGACGCGCTCCTCCTCGGTGCCGAAACGGCCCTTCTCGCTCTCGTAGCGATCGCGGAGGTCCTGCTCCGTCGGTTCGGAAGCCACGGCAATGCTCGCGACGTCCAACTCGAGGTAGGAGATCGTGACGGTCTCCTCGGTGCTGTAGCGCTCCGCATTGGCCGAATGCCATTCCGCGAGGGCGGCATCATTGGTGGCGTCCGCTGGCAGCGCCGGCGGCGGGATCTCGACGAAACGCAGATCGCGGGTTTCCTGCTGAAGCTTCAGCAGGCTCTCCAGTTCGGCATCACCCACGAGGCCGCTCTCGGCGACGGCGTTGGGCAGGGTGGACGTCGTCAGCTGGCGGGCGATCAGGGCTTCGAAACCCGCCGCGGTCAGGCCGCGCGACTGCAGCCAGATCTTGTAGGCGTCCTCGCCGATGAACTCGCCGTCCTGCGTGATGCCGTCGATCTCGAGGATGGCCTTGCGGATCTGCGAGGCATCCACCGCCACGCCGTCGCGCTGTGCCGCGATCTCGAGGATCTTCTCGTCGACGAGGCCGTCCAGCACGAGACGCTTGGTCTCGATGCTTTCCACCTGTTCGGCGTCATAGGCGTCGCCGGCACGCGCGCGCACTTGCTCGCGATAGCGATCGAAGCGTTCGCGGAATTCCGCCTGCGAGATCTCGACGCTGTCCCAGACGAAGGCACGGGCGAGACGGCCCGTCGCGCCATCCGAAGGGGCATCGCGCCACCAGGTCGGCGGCGATTCGATCTTCGCGGAATAGGTATCGATGCGGGTCTGGAAATACTGCTCGATGCCGAAGAACGCCATGGCGAAGATGATCAGGCCGATGACGACCCAAGCGAACCAACCCGACGTGTGTTCACGGATTCTTTCCAACATGGTGAGCGCAGGCTCCAACGCGAGGTCTGGAAAAAACAAAGGCGCCTTGCGGCGCCTTTGAGTAGAAAGTGGCGGAGTGGACGGGACTCGAACCCGCGACCCCCGGCGTGACAGGCCGGTATTCTAACCGACTGAACTACCACTCCGCCGAAAACTTGGTGGGTGCTGAGGGTTTCGAACCCCCGACCCTCGCCTTGTAAGGGCGACGCTCTACCGCTGAGCTAAGCACCCTAGGCGAGCGAGGACGTTAGTTTACTGCATCCTTCAGCGCTTTGCCAGCCTTGAATGCAGGCGACTTCGAGGCCTTGATCTTGATGGTCGCGCCGGTCTGCGGATTGCGGCCCTGACGGGCGGCGCGCTTGCGGACGGCGAAGGTGCCGAAGCCGACCAGCGTCACGGTGTCGCCCTTCTTCAGCGCCTTCTTGATGGTCTCGACCACGGCGTCGACGGCGCGACCGGCATCGGCCTTCGACAGCTCGGCGGCATCAGCGACAGCGTTGACAAAATCAGACTTGTTCATTCTTGACTCCCTGGGCGGGCTTCCCCGCGGATGTGTTCTGCCGGCGCACCGTCCTGCGGGCGCCAGCGGCATTCAGCCCGCCGGTGCGTGGACCGGGGCTGCGTGCCGTTATACCAGCGGCATTTCAGCGTCGCAACAAGCCAAACGCAGCAACGGCGCGGCTTGCAGCGATTCCAGTCGCGCGCGTTTTCGCGGTCAGTGCGCCCGTCCGGCGTCGGCTCCGCCGTCGTCGGCCTTGACCTTTTCCTTGGTGGTCTCGGCCGTGGCGGGCGCCTCCTCCTTGGCCGCGGCGGCGACGGGAACTAGCGGGCGCTCCAACACCACGTCGAGCACCTCGTCGATCCACTTTGCGGGGATGATTTCGAGACCCTGCAGCACCGACTTCGGCAGGTCGACGAGATCCTTGCGGTTCTCATCCGGGATCACCACGGTGCGGATGCCGCCACGCAGCGCCGCGAGCAGCTTCTCCTTGAGGCCGCCGATCGGCAGCACGCGCCCGCGCAACGTGATCTCGCCGGTCATGGCCACGTCGGCGCGCACGGGCACCTTGGTCAGCGCCGAGACGAGCGCGGTGACCATGCCGATGCCGGCGCTCGGACCGTCCTTCGGCGTCGCGCCTTCGGGCACATGCACATGGGTGTCGAACTTCTGGTGGAAGTCCGGGTCGATGCCGAATGCGGCGCTGCGCGAACGCACGACGGTGTACGCCGCCTTGGCCGATTCCTGCATCACGTCCCCGAGCTGTCCGGTGAGCAGCAGCGCGCCCTTGCCCGGCGACAGGCTGGCTTCGATCTGCAGCAGGTCGCCGCCGACTTCCGTCCACGCGAGTCCGGTGACGAGGCCGACCTCGTTCTGCGCTTCGGCACGACCGAAGTCGTACTTGCGCACGCCGAGGTATTTGTCGAGGTTCTTCGCATTGACCTGGATGGCCTTGCGTGCCGCCGCCTTGCCCGTCTTCTTCGAAACCGGCATCGGGCCCGCGAGTGCAATCTCCTTCACCACCTTGCGGCAGATCTTCGCGACTTCGCGCTCGAGGCTGCGCACGCCGGACTCACGCGTGTAGTAGCGCACTACGTCCTGCAGCGCCGATTCCGCCACCACCAGCTCGCCGTCCTTCAGGCCATTGGCCTTCAGCTGCTTCGGCAGCAGGTAGCGCGTCGCGATGTTGAGCTTCTCCTCCTCGGTGTAGCCGGGGATGCGGATGATCTCCATGCGGTCGAGCAGCGGGCCGGGGATATTCAGCGAGTTCGACGTGGCGACGAACATCACCTCGGAGAGGTCGAGATCGACCTCGAGGTAGTGGTCGTTGAAGCTGTGGTTCTGCTCGGGGTCGAGCACTTCCAGCAACGCCGAAGACGGGTCGCCGCGGAAGTCCATCGACATCTTGTCGATCTCGTCGAGCACGAACAGCGGGTTCTTCGAACCGACCTTGTTGAGGTTCTGCACGATCCGTCCGGGCATGGAACCAATGTACGTGCGACGGTGGCCGCGGATCTCGGCCTCGTCGCGCACGCCGCCCAGCGACATGCGCACGAACTTGCGGTTCGTCGCCTTTGCGATGCTCTGGCCCAGCGAAGTCTTGCCCACGCCCGGCGGGCCCACGAGGCACAGGATCGGTCCCTTCATCTTCGACACGCGCGACTGCACCGCGAGGTACTCGAGGATGCGGTCCTTCACCTTCTCCAGGCCGAAGTGGTCGGCATCCAGCACCTGCTGCGCGGCCTTCAGGTCCTTGCGCACCTTGCTGCGCTTCTTCCACGGCACGCCGACCAGCCAGTCGATGTAGTTGCGCACGACAGTGGCTTCCGCCGACATCGGCGACATCTGTTTGAGCTTGTTGAGCTCGGCCTTGGCCTTGGCCTCGACGGGCTTGGGCATGCCGGCGTTGGCGATCCTCTTCGCCAGCTCGTCCACCTCGTTCGTGCCTTCCTCGCCATCCCCCAGCTCTTTCTGGATGGCCTTCATCTGCTCGTTGAGGTAGTACTCGCGCTGGCTCTTCTCCATCTGCGACTTCACGCGGCCGCGGATGCGCTTCTCGATGTGCTGCACGTCGATCTCGCCTTCGACGAGGCCGATCAGCATCTCGATGCGTTCCATGACCTTCGCGGTCTCGAGCACCTTCTGCTTGTCGACGAGGCGCGCGCTGACGTGCGCGGCTACCGTGTCGGCGAAGCGCTCCGGATCATCGATGCCCGACAGCGTCGTCATCAATTCCGGCGGCAGCTTGCGGTTGGTCTTCAGGTACTGCTCGAACAGGGCGAGCAGCGAGCGCCGGGCCACATCGGCCTCGCGTTCGTCATCGCCAGCGATCGACTCGGTCACCACGCCGCGGCCCATCAACGCGCCCTCGACATCGCGCACGTCGCTCACCTTGAAGCGCGACACGCCTTCGACGAGCACCTTGATGGTGCCGTCGGGCAGCTTCAGCAACTGCAGCACGGTGGCGAGTGTACCGATGCGGTAGAGGTCGCTGCCGGCGGGGTCGTCGGTCTCGGGGCTGGTCTGCGCCAGCAGCAGGATCTGCTTGTCGGCGGCCATGGCCACGTCGAGCGCCTTGATCGACTTGTCGCGCCCGACGAACAGCGGGATGACCATGTGCGGATACACCACCACGTCGCGCAGCGGCAGGATCGGCAGGTCGTGAGTGGATTCGCGGCTCATGTCAGGCTCCTTGCGGCCGGTGTCGGCCCATGGACGCAGGATGGGGACGCCCTGCCCCGGAAACAACAAGCCCCGCCTCGGAAACCGGGCGGGGCTTGCTGGTATTCATGTTGGCGCCCGAACTCAGTCGCCGGAAGCGGCACGTTGCGGTGCCGGTGCCGGGGTGGTGTAGATCAGGTACGGCTCGGTCTTGTGCTCGATCACCGACTCGTCGACCACGACCTTGCTGACGTTCTCTTTCGAGGGGAGCTCGTACATCGTGTCGAGGAGCACCGACTCCAGGATCGTCCGCAGGCCACGGGCACCGGTCTTGCGCTTCAGCGCCTTGCGGGCCACGGCAGCCAAGGCGTCCGGGCGGATCTCCAGCTCGACGCCTTCCATGTCGAACAGCTTCTTGAACTGCTTGGCGATAGCGTTCTTCGGCTCGGTGAGGATCTTCACCAGCGCGGCTTCGTCCAGCTCCTCCAGCGTCGCGACCACCGGCAGGCGGCCGACGAACTCGGGGATCAGGCCGAACTTGATCAGGTCTTCCGGCTCGACCTCGGCCATCAGCTTGCCGGCGTCAGCCTTGTTGGACTGGCTCTTCACCTTGGCCGAGAAGCCGATGCCGCCGGCCTCCGTGCTGCGCTGCTGGATCACCTTCTCGATGCCCGCGAAAGCGCCGCCGCAGATGAACAGGATGTTGCGCGTGTCGACCTGCAGGAACTCCTGCTGCGGGTGCTTGCGGCCACCCTGCGGCGGAACGCTGGCGACCGTGCCTTCGATCAGCTTCAGCAGGGCCTGCTGCACGCCTTCGCCCGACACGTCGCGGGTGATCGACGGGTTCTCGCTCTTGCGCGAGATCTTGTCGATCTCATCGATATAGACGATGCCCTGCTGCGCCTTCTCGACGTCGTAGTCGCACTTCTGCAGCAGCTTCTGGATGATGTTCTCGACGTCCTCGCCGACGTAGCCGGCTTCGGTGAGCGTCGTGGCATCGGCCATCGTGAACGGCACGTTGAGCAGGCGCGCCAGCGTCTCGGCCAGCAGCGTCTTGCCCGAACCGGTCGGACCGATCAGCAGGATGTTGGACTTCGCCAGCTCGACGTCGTCGCCCTTCTGGCGTGATTCGATGCGCTTGTAGTGGTTGTACACCGCGACGGCGAGGGTCTTCTTCGCGCGCGGCTGGCCGACCACGTACTGGTCGAGCACTTCGAGGATTTCCTTCGGCTTCGGCAGGTGGCTGCGCGCCGCCTGCGACTTGTCCTCGAGTTCCTCGCGGATGATGTCGTTGCAGAGCTCGACGCATTCATCGCAGATGAACACGCTGGGGCCTGCGATCAATTTCCGCACCTCGTGCTGGCTCTTTCCGCAGAAGGAGCAGTAGAGGATCTTGGAACTGTCGGCGGGGCGGCTGGGTCGGTCGTCGGTCATTTCTTGGGAAACCCGGGGGCAGCGGTCTCGGCCCGAGAATAGCACCGGCACCCCGGAGCGGAAGCCCCGGGGTGCTGGCGTGGCGTGAAGGGGAAAACGGCGGCGTTCAGCCGGCCTGCACCGTGTCGTCCGGACGGCGCTCGAGCACGGCGTCGATCAGGCCGTAGGTCTTCGACTCTTCCGCGTTCATGAACAGGTCGCGCTCGAGGTCCTTCTCGATCTGTTCCACCGACTTGCCGGTGTTGGCAGCGTACTCGCGGGCCAGCTTCTCGCGGAGATACAGGATCTCCTTGGCCTGGATGGCGATATCGGTCGCCTGGCCCTGCGCGCCGCCCGAGGGCTGGTGGATCATCACGCGGGAGTTCGGCAGGGCGTAGCGCTTGCCCTTGGCGCCGGCGGCAAGCAGGAACGAGCCCATGGAGCAGGCCTGGCCGACGCAAATGGTGCTCACGTCCGGCTTGATGAAGCGCATGGTGTCGTAGATCGCCAGGCCGGCGGTGACGACGCCGCCCGGCGAGTTGATGTACAGGCTGATGTCCTTCTCGGGGTTCTCGGCCTCGAGGAACAGCAGCTGGGCGACCACGACGTTCGCCATGTAGTCGTCGATGGGGCCGACCAGGAAGATCACCCGCTCCTTCAGGAGGCGCGAGTAGATGTCGTACGCGCGCTCGCCGCGGGCGGTCTGTTCGACCACCATCGGGACGAGGTTGAGGCTCTTGGTCGGTTCCATGGGGCGCTCCGGTTCGGTTTAGGCGTTCGGGCGCAGCGCGTCGGTGAAGGACATCGCCACGTCGGTCGCCTGCGCACGCTCGGCGATCCAGTCGATCACCTGCTCTTCCATCACGCGCGCCTGCAGGCCCTGCATCAGATTGGGGTCGTTGCGGTAAAGATCAACCACCTGCTGCGGATCCTCGTAGGTCGAGGCGATCAGGTTGATGGCTTCGTTCACGCGCTTCGGTTCAAGGCGCAGGTTGTTGCGCTTGGCCACTTCGCCGACGATCAGGCCGGCCGAAACGCGGTTGCGCGCGGCGGCCATGAACGGGGCATGGTCGACCTGGCCGACGTTCTGGCCCTGGCGGCGGGCATTCTCGGCGGCCTGGGCGGCCATCGAGCGGGCCTCGGCCTCGATCAGGCGGGGCGGCAGTTCGATGTGGGCGTAGGCGGCGACCAGCTTCTGGGCCACCTCCGAGCGCAGGCGGGCCGACAACGCGCCCTTCAGCTCGCGCTGCAAGTTGCTGCGCACTTCATCGCGGAACTTGTCGAGCTTGCCGGACTTGACGCCGAAGCTCTTGATGAAAGCCTCATCGATCGCCGGCAGGTTCTGCTCGGAAACCTTGGCCGCCTTGACGTTGACCTGCGCGGTCTTGCCGGCGAGCTCGGCGACGCGCCAGTCACCCGGGAAAGTGACGTCGACGGTCTTTTCCTCGCCGGCCGACAGGCCGACCAGGGCCTGCTCGATCGCCGGGAACAGCATGTTGCTGCCGACGACGGTCACGCCGCGCTCGACACCTTCTTCAGGCAGGCGCTTGCCATCGACCATGGCGAAGTTCTCGACGTTGACGAGATCACCGGCCTGCGCGGCCCGCTCGACGACGTTCCACGAACGGCGCTGCTGGCGCAGCGTCTCGATCATGTTGTCGATGTCGGTGTCTTCGACCGACGCGGCGGCCCGCTGGATCGCCAGCGTGGTGATGTCGATGTCGCCGAAGTCCGGCGCCACTTCGAAGGTGGCCGTATAGCGGATTTCTTCCGCGACGCCGCCTTCGGCGTTGATCTCGGGCTGGCCCACCGGCTGCAGGTTCTGCTGGCGCAGGGCCTCGCCGAAGGTGTCGCGCACGACATCCGAATAAGCCTCCGAACGCACCTGCGAGCCGAAGCGCTGCTCGATGACCTTCGCGGGGACCTTGCCCGGGCGGAAGCCGTTCATGCGCACCGTGCGCGAGAGCTCGCGAAGGCGGTTGCCCACGGCGCTCTCGAGGCGCTCGGCCGGGACGCTGACCGAAAGCTTGCGCCCCAGGCTGCCGATGGATTCAACGGAAACGTGCATGGTGACTCCTGAAATGTCGCGTGTTGTGCCGCGCTCGTCGCGCGCGCTGGAAACGAAAAAACCCGCGGAGTCAGGCCTCAAATCCTCCGCACCGGATGCTGCTTGGTGCGAAAGGAGAGACTCGAACTCTCACGGGTTGCCCCACTGGAACCTAAATCCAGCGCGTCTACCAATTTCGCCACTCTCGCAGGCTTTGGAGCAGGCGAAGCGGCGTTCGAGGTTTGGTGGGCCGTCTAGGATTCGAACCTAGGACCTACGGATTAAGAGTCCGCTGCTCTACCAACTGAGCTAACGGCCCGGAAACCTCGTCGCCGACGCGACTGCGAAGGCGAATTATGCCCTACTGAAGGGCTGGGGTGGAAGACGGGATTTGAACCCGCGACCCCTGGAATCACAATCCAGTGCTCTAACCAACTGAGCTACATCCACCACATTGAAACTGGCGCGCCCGGCAGGAATCGAACCTGCAACCGCCGGCTTAGAAGGCCGGTGCTCTATCCGATTGAGCTACGGGCGCTCAGAAACGGATGGACCCACCGGACCCGACGCCGGGGCATCAGCTTATCGACACCACCAGACCACGCAACTGGTCGGGGCAGAGGGATTCGAACCCCCGACATCCAGCTCCCAAAGCTGGCGCTCTACCAGACTGAGCTATACCCCGGCTTTGAAGCGGTCGGGCGAAGAACGACTGCCACGCGAATTGTGTTGGACCACTGGATCGACGCGATGCCGCGTCTCTCCTCCGAACAAAAAAGGTGCCGAAGCACCTTGTTTGATCGATGGCGCGCCCGGAAGGATTCGAACCTCCGACCCCCAAGTTCGTAGCCTGGTGCTCTATCCAACTGAGCTACGGGCGCGTAGAAGTGAAATTATGCGGAGTGGATGTCGGGACGTCAAGCCCCGGAACCCACTTTTCTGAACCACCACCGCGACGCATGCGATTGATGCAAACGCGCGGGCGATCTATTCCCGCCAGACGAAGACGCCGCCCGAGGGCGGCATCGACGTGGCGGAGTGAGAGGGATTCGAACCCTCGATAGAGCTTTTGACCCTATACTCCCTTAGCAGGGGAGCCCCTTCGGCCTCTCGGGCATCACTCCGTCGACCCGCACCTCATCGGCGCGGGCGCAAAGAGTAACGGCTCACGCCTCTCCGGGCAAATCTTCTTTGCCTCTGGATGGCCCTTTGCCGGCTTCGTCGCGCTGGATGCGCTGGAAAATCTCTTCGCGATGCACCGCAACTTCCTTCGGGGCGGTGATGCCGATGCGCACCTGATTGCCCTTGACGCCGAGGACCGTCACGGTCACGGAATCGCCGATCATCAGGGTTTCACCGACCCGCCTGGTCAAAATCAACATACGCGTGTTCCTCGTCCGGGGTTCTTCCTACACCGGACCGCGGCGGCATCCGAGCCCACCGCAGCCTGATCGGCTCTGCACGACGCACCGCACAGACCACCGATACTAGGCGCGCTGGACTTCACGCGCAACGCGCCAGGGCCTTGGAAAAGGCAAGCTCCGTCAGCATCCGCCGCACGCTCAGGCACCGAGCTTGCTGGCTACCCAGCCTGGAACCGCCGCGAGTGCCGCGACCAAGGCGTCGCCGTCATTGCCACCGCCCTGCGCCATGTCGGGACGCCCGCCGCCCTTGCCGCCCACCTGTTGCGCCACGTGCGAGAGCAGGTCGCCAGCCTTGACCTTGGCGAGCGCGGCGCCGTGGCTGCCGGCGATCAGGCTGGCCTTGCCATCGTTGGCCGCAGCGAGGATGACGACGACGTCGCCGAGCTTCTGCTTGATGTTGTCGACGGCATCGCGCAGCCCCTTGGCGTCGAAACCTTCAAGGCGCGCAGCAACCACCTTGACGCCCCCGACGTCGACAGCCTGCGACGCGAGATCCGCACTGGCGCCTGCCGCCGCCTTGGCCTTGAACGACTCGATCTCGCGCTCGAGTTTCTTCTGGCGATCGAGCAGGCCGCGCAGCTTGTCGAGCAGATCGGACGCACGACCGCCGACGAGATCGGCCGCCTGCTCCAGCACCGCGTCCTGCGCTGCGATCTCGGCCAGCGCACCGCGCCCTGTAACCGCCTCGATGCGGCGCACGCCGGCGGCGACCCCGCTCTCCGAAACAATCTTGAACAGGCCGATGTCGCCGGTGCGATGCACGTGGGTGCCGCCGCAGAGCTCGGTCGAGAATTCACCCATGCGCAGCACGCGCACGCGCTCACCGTACTTCTCGCCGAAAAGCGCCATCGCGCCGAAATCGAGCGCTTCCTGCATGCCCATGTGGTGCACTTCCGCCTCGGCGTTGCGGCGAACTTCGGCGTTCACCATCGACTCGATGGTGGCGAGCTGCTGGGGCGTGACGGCGGAGAAGTGCGAGAAGTCGAAGCGCAGACGGTCCGGGGCAACCAGTGAGCCCTTCTGCGTGACGTGCTCGCCCAGCACCGTGCGAAGGGCCGCATGCAACAGGTGGGTGGCCGAGTGGTTAAGCACGACGTCCTGGCGGCGCTCATCGTCCACGCGGGCCGACACGCGATCACCGATCGCGAGCCCACCGGCGCTGACACGGCCGAGGTGCGCATGGAACTGGCCCGCGAGCTTCAGCGTGTCCTGCACCTCGAAGGCATCGGCGCGCGCATCGATGAGACGGCCGGTATCGCCGACCTGGCCGCCCGACTCGGCGTAGAAGCTGGTCTTGTCGAGGACGACCACGCCCTCCTCGCCCGAGGCGATGCGCTCGACCGGCTTGCCGTCGCGCAGCAGCGCGACGACGCGGCAATCTTCGGCCTCGACCGATTCGTAACCGAGGAACTGCGTGGGATTCAGCTTGGCGATGAGCTCGGCCGGCATGACGATGCCACCACCGAACTTGCCGGCGGCGCGGGCGCGCTCGCGCTGCTCGTTCATGCGCTGCTCGTAGACCGACATGGCATCGGCAGCGGGCGACAAGCTGCGCTCGCGCAGGATGTCGAGGATGAGATCGGGCGGGCAGCCGTAGGTGTCGTGCAGTTGGAAGAGTGACTCGCCGTCGAGCACTACGCCAGCCTTCGACAGGGTGGCATCGAGGCGTTGCATGCCGGCATCAAGCGTGGTGGCGAACGCGGCCTCCTCGGCCTTCAACGCCGCTTCCACCGTGCCCTGCTGCGCCTTGAGCTCCGGATAGGCCTCGCCCATGGCCTCGACCAGCGGCTGGACCATGCGCCAGAACACGCCCTCGGGCTTCAGCGCGCCAAGCTTCCACACGTGGCGGGTGGCGCGGCGGATGATGCGGCGGAGCACGTAGCCGCGGCCCTCGTTCGACGGCAGCACGCCGTCGACGATCAGGAAGCTGGCGGCGCGGATGTGGTCGGCGATGACGCGCAGCGACTTGTGCTCGAGATCCTTCGTGTCCGTCAGCGCCGCAGCGGCCTTGATCAGGTGCTGGAACAGGTCGATCTCGTAATTGCTGTGCACGTGCTGCAGCACGGCCGCGAGGCGCTCGAGGCCCATGCCGGTGTCGACGCAGGGCGCCGGCAGCGGCAGCAGGCTGCCGTCGGGCTGGCGATCGAACTGCATGAAGACGTTGTTCCAGATCTCGATGAAGCGGTCGCCGTCTTCATCCGGCGAGCCCGGGGGGCCGCCCGCGATGTGGGCGCCATGGTCGTAGAAGATCTCGGTGCAGGGGCCGCAGGGGCCGGTGTCGGCCATCTGCCAGAAGTTGTCGCTGGCGTAGGGCGCGCCCTTGTTGTCGCCGATGCGGATGATCCGCTCGGCCGGGATGCCGACCGTCTGGTTCCAGATGGCAAAGGCTTCGTCGTCGGTGTGGTAGATCGTGACGAGCAGGCGGTCCTTCGGGAGCTTCCAGACTTCGGTCAGCAGTTCCCACGCCCAGCAGATGGCGTCCTTCTTAAAGTAGTCGCCGAAGCTGAAGTTGCCCAGCATCTCGAAGAAGGTGTGGTGGCGGGCGGTGTAGCCGACCTGGTCGAGGTCGTTGTGCTTGCCGCCGGCGCGCACGCAACGCTGCGAGGACACGGCGCGGGTGTAGCTGCGCTTCTCGGCGCCAAGGAACACGTCCTTGAACTGCACCATGCCGGCATTCGTGAACAGCAGGGTGGCGTCGTTGCCCGGGACGAGCGGGCTGGACGGGACGATCGTGTGGCCCTTCGACTGGAAGAACTCGAGGAAGTCGCGGCGGATCTCGGCGCTGGTTTTCATGCGGAACCTGAAGGCGGGTCGGAAGGGCACGGCCGAGGCCGCGTCATGCCGACATGGGAGGCGGAAAGTCAGCCTTCAAGGGTAGCAGGGGGCGCGCGGGGATTGGCTCAGGGCTCGTCGTCGCCTTCGGCACACAGGGCCAGGGCCTGCCGGGCCTGGTCCTGGGAAAACCCTCGCCGCAGCAGGAAGCTCACGGCCTTGTGACGCAATTTGATCGCTTCCGCCCCCCGCCCGGCAGCCCGAAGCGCGGGAAGGAAGCGAGCCGCGACGCGAGCCGCGGTGTCCGCCCAATCGAGGCCGTCGGCTTCCGCCACCTCGAACGCCGCGTCGACATCGGCCGCTGGCACGCCGTTGACGCGCAACTCGGCGCGGATGCGGATCGGACCCTGCCCTGCCAATGCACGGCTTCGAACCAAGGCCTCGGCGTAGCGGCGATCGTCCTGGAAGCCCTGCCGCTGCAGGGTCTCAACGGCAGCGTCGAGCTCGTCGACCTCGACGCCCTTCCCGCGCAGCTTGCGCTTCAGCTCAGTGGCCGAGTGCTCGCGCCGGACCAGGAGCCCGAGGGCCCGCTGGTAGGCAGGAACCGCAGGGCGCTCGCGACGACCACGCGGGGATGGCTCGCGGTCGTCAGCGCCCTCGCCACTCACGCGTCAGCGGGCTCTTCGGACTCTTCGCTGCGGCTCTCGGCCGGAACGTAGAGCTCACGCAGCTTGGCCTCGAGCTCGGCGCACTGGCGCGGGTTGTCCTTGAGCCAGGCGCGCGCGTTCTCCTTGCCCTGGCCGATGCGCTCGGTGCCATAGCTGTACCAGGCGCCCGACTTCTCGACGAGCTTGGCATCGACGCCCATGTCGATCAGTTCGCCCTCGCGGCTGATGCCCTCGCCGTAAAGGATCTCGGTGACGATCTGCTTGAAGGGCGGCGCCAGCTTGTTCTTGACGACCTTGATCTTGGTCTGGTTGCCGATGATGTCGTCGCCCTTCTTGACGGCACCGATGCGGCGGATGTCGAGACGGATCGACGCGTAGAACTTCAGCGCGTTGCCGCCGGTGGTGGTCTCGGGATTCTGGCCCGGCATCATCACGCCGATCTTCATGCGCAACTGGTTGATGAAGATCACCATCGTGTTGCTGCGCTTGATGTTGCCGGTGAGCTTGCGCAGGGCCTGGCTCATCAGGCGGGCCTGCAGTCCGACCTGCATCTCGCCCATTTCGCCCTCGATTTCCGCTTTCGGGGTCAGTGCGGCGACCGAGTCGACCACCACCACGTCGACGGCGTTCGAACGCACGAGCATGTCGGCGATTTCCAGTGCCTGCTCACCCGTGTCCGGCTGGCTGACCAGCAGGTCGTCGAGCTTGACGCCCAGCTTCTGCGCGTAGATCGGGTCGAGCGCGTGCTCGGCGTCGATGAAGGCCGCCGTCCCGCCCGCCTTCTGGCACTCGGCGATGACCTGCAGGGTCAGCGTGGTCTTGCCCGAGGACTCCGGCCCGTAGATCTCGATGACGCGGCCCTTCGGCAGGCCGCCGATACCGAGCGCGATGTCGAGCATCAGGGAACCGGTGCCGATGACTTCGGCGGCTTCCACGTTCTTGTCGCCCATGCGCATCACCGTGCCCTTGCCGAACTGGCGTTCGATCTGGGTCAGGGCGGCAGTGAGGGCGCGCTTCTTGTTTTCGTCCATCGCGGTCATGTCGGGTCTCGGGTCAGAGGGTGTGGAAAGGAGTCTGGGGGAGGCGTTTCGCACGGACTGAGACAGCGGCGGAACGCAGGGAAAGCATCGGGGCCGGGCACATCGCCGGGCAGCGGGAAACACCGCTCACCCCAGTGCGAAGGCATCGACTGCGCACGTCGGCGTTCATCGCGACGGCCTCAGCAGGCCGCAGAACAAACCTTCGATGGCGAAATCCTGGTCTTCGGCGACAGCGATCGGCGCGTGCTCGGGATTGCGCGGCATCAGCCGGAGGCCGTCACCGCCGAAGTGCAGCACTTTCACGGTGATCTCGCCGTCCACCCGGGCGATGACGACCTGTCCGTGGCGTGCATCGGCGGTGCGACGCACGCCGATCAGGTCGCCATCGAGGATGGCTTCGTCTCGCATCGAGTCGCCCTGGACGCGCAGCAGGTAATCGGGCGTCGGGTGGAAGACGTGGCGATCCAGCACAACCGTAGCGTCGCTACCGATGTCTGCGCCGATCGGCTGGCCCGCGGCCACACGGCCCAACACCGGGAGGCGCACCGCGTCGTCGTCAGTCGATGGCGCCAGAGGGAGGGCCGACTGCGCCCTAGCCGGCGCCTGCAGAACGCGCAGGCCGCGGGCCTTGCCCGGCAGGCGCTCGATGGCTCCGGCGGTCTCGAGGGCCTCGAGGTGGTACTGCGCGGCGCGCACGCTCTTGAAGCCGAAAGCACGGGCGATCTCGGTCTGCGAAGGCGGCATGCCCTCCGACTCGATGCGTTCGGCGATCAGTTCGAGGATGGCGGTTTGGACGTCGGTCAGCGGCATGTGGGTAGTAATACTACTAACCAGCAAACACCACAACCCCCAAGGCCCTGCGAGGGGTGCCCCCGCCCCACTTCCCGTCAGCCGGCGGTCAAGCCCAGCAGTCCCCGCAGCGCCGCCGCGATGGTCTGGCGCCGCACCGCCTCGCGGTCGCCGGCGAAGTGGAACACCTCGGCCTTCGGGTATCCGCCACGACGCTTCCAGCCGATCCAGACGGTGCCGACCGGCTTGTCGACCGTCCCGCCGCCAGGGCCGGCGATGCCCGTCACCGCGACGGCCACCGAGGCCGCCGAATTCACCAGCGCGCCCGACACCATCTCGATCACCGTTTCGCGGCTGACCGCGCCCTCGCGCTCGAGGGTCTGCGGCCGCACGCCGAGCATGGCCTGCTTGGCCTCGTAGCTGTAGGCGACCATGCCGCAGTCAAACCAGCCCGAACTGCCGGCGAGATCGGTGAGGGTCTTGGCGATCCAGCCGCCGGTGCAGCTTTCGGCGGTGCTGACGAACAGGCGCTGGGCGATGAGGGCATCGGCGAGCTGCCGCGCCAGCGCGGCCAACTCGGCATCGGTGGGGAGGTGGGGCGTGTCCATCCCGCTAGACTAGCCGGCCCTTGCCCGACCGGTCAGCCCGCACGTTCCGAATGGCCAGCGACGCCCCGCAGCACACCCCGCTGATGAAGCAGTTCTTCGCCGCCAAGGCGGAGCACCCGGACCTGCTGCTGTTCTTCCGGATGGGCGACTTCTACGAGCTGTTCTACGACGACGCCCGCAAGGCGGCGCGCCTGCTCGATATCACGCTGACGCAGCGAGGACAGTCCGGCGGCCAGCCGATCCCGATGGCCGGCGTGCCGGTGCATGCCTACGAGGGCTACCTCGCCCGCCTCGTCGCATTGGGCGAATCGGTGGCGGTGTGCGAACAGATCGGCGATCCGGCGCTGGCCAAGGGCCTCGTCGAGCGCAAGGTCGTGCGCATCGTCACCCCAGGCACCGTCACCGACGAGGCCCTGCTTCAGGAGCGTCGCGACACGCTGCTGATGGCGGTGGTGCGCGGGGGCGCGTCGTCGAAAAGCGGCGGCTTCGGTCTGGCGTGGGCCGACCTCGCCGGCGGCCGCTTCCTCGCCAACGAAGTGGCCGACGAAGACGCACTCGCGGCGGAGCTCGCTCGGCTGGAGCCGGCCGAAGTGCTCGTGCCGGACGAGGACGGCTGGCCCAGCGCGGTGACCCAGCGCCAAGGTGCGCGTCGTCGCGCGCCGTGGCTGTTCGACGCCGACAGCGCGCGCCGCGCCCTGCTGCGTTTCTTCCATCTGCACGACCTCTCGCCCTTCGGCCTCGAAGGAAAAGCGTTGGCGACGGCCGCCGCGGGCGCCCTGCTCGGCTACGTCGAGGAGACGCAGAAGCAGCAGCTGCCGCACCTGACGGCCATCGCCGTCGAGGCTGCGGACGAGGCCATCGCCCTGAACGCCGCGACGCGGCGGCATCTCGAGATCGACACCCGCGTCGACGGCAACACGGCGCACACCCTGCTGGGCGTGGTGGACAGCACGATCACGCCGATGGGCGGCCGCCTGCTGCGGCGCTGGCTGCACCGGCCGCTGCGCACTCAGGCGGTCGTGGCCGAGCGCCACCACGCCGTGCGCAGCCTGTTCGACTCCCGCGCCTTCGATGGCCTGCGCGAAGCCCTGCGCCGCGTCGGCGACCTCGAACGCATCCTCTCGCGCGTGGCCCTGCGCTCGGCGCGCCCGCGCGATTTGTCCACCCTGCGCGATGGCCTCGCGCTCTTCCCTGCCCTGCGCGAGGCATTGGCGCCGCTGGATTCGCCCCGCCTCGCCGCCCTGCTCGCCCGGCTCGGCGAGCACGCCGACACCTCGGATTGGCTGCAGAAAGCCATTGCGCCCCAGCCACCGCTGAAGCTGGTGGACGGCGGCGTCATCGCCGAGGGCTTCGACGCCGAGCTCGACGAATTGCGCGTGCTCTCGACGAACGCCGATCAGTTCCTGCTCGACCTCGAAGCGCGCGAGCGCGCCGCCACCGGTATCGCGACGCTGAAGGTCGGCTACAACCGCGTCCACGGCTTCTACATCGAGATCAGCAAGGGCCAGGCCGACAAGGCCCCGCTGCACTACAGCCGCCGGCAGACGCTGACGGGCGCCGAGCGCTACATCACCGACGAGCTGAAGCAGTTCGAGGACAAAGTGCTCTCGGCGCGTGATCGCTCGCTGTCGCGCGAGAAGCAGCTCTGGGAAGACCTGCTCGACGGCCTCAACGCCGTACTGAACCCGCTGAAAGCCGCCGCCGAGGCGGTGGCCGAGATCGACGTGCTGGCGGCCTTCGCCGAGCGCGCGCTTGCGCTGGACTGGGTCGAACCGCAGCTGGTGGCCGAGCCGGGCATCGCGATCGAACGCGGCCGCCACCCGGTGGTCGAGGCCGTGCGCGAAGCCCCGTTCGAACCGAACGACCTCGCGCTGTCGCCCGAGCGGCGGATGCTGGTAATCACCGGCCCGAACATGGGCGGCAAGAGCACCTACATGCGGCAGGCGGCATTGATCGCGCTGCTGGCCTACGCGGGCAGCTTCGTGCCGGCCTCGCGCTGCGTGCTGGGGCCCGTGGACCGCATCCTCACCCGCATCGGCGCCGGCGACGACCTCGCCAAAGGCCAGTCGACTTTCATGGTCGAGATGAGCGAGACGGCCTACATCCTCCACCACGCCACGCCACAGTCGCTGGTGCTGATGGACGAGATCGGCCGCGGTACGTCGACCTACGACGGCCTCGCGCTGGCGCAGGCCTGCGCCCTTCACCTCGCCAACGTGAATCGCGGCTTCGTGCTGTTCGCCACGCACTACTTCGAACTAACGGCGCTGGCCGGCGACGGCAGCAACGGCATCGCCAACGTGCACCTCGACGCCGTCGAGCACGGCGAAAAGCTCGTCTTCATGCACGCGGTGAAGGACGGCCCGGCGAACCGCAGCTTCGGCCTGCAGGTGGCGGCCCTCGCGGGCCTGCCGCGCGCGGTGCTCGGCGAGGCACGACGCACGCTCGCGGAACTGGAGCAGCGCAGCCGTGACATGCCGGCCACCGCGACATCACCGGCCGCCATTGAACAGCCGGCGCAGATGGCACTGTTCCGCAGCCCCCCGCCGGCGCTCGATGCGCTGGCCGCCGTGGACCCGGACGAACTCACGCCGAAGCAGGCGCTGGAAGCGCTCTATCGGATCAAGGCGATGCTGTAGCCGCTACAGCGCGTCGAGGTCGCCCAAGGCCTGGATCAGGCGGCGCTGGCGCTTGTTCGGGCGCGTCTCGGGCGGATGGTAGCCCTGTGCCTCGAAGCGGCGTTTCTCGCGCTCCGCGAGGCGGGCGGCGATCGACGCTTCGGATTCAACGTACAGCTGCTGCGCCACGCTGGCCGGACCGCGCTGGTCGGCTACGCCGCGGACTTCGACGTCGTAACGCTCGCCAGCCCGCTCGACGGCAAGCACGACGCCGGGACGTACCGTGCGGCTCGGCTTCAGGGTCTGGCCGTCGATGCGCACCTGGCCGAGTTCGATGGCCTTCTTCGCGAGCGCGCGGGTCTTGAAGAAGCGCGCCGCCCAGAGCCAGAGATCGAGACGCACGCACGCCGTGTCCTCCGCAGCGGGCCCCGCAGCCCCCGAAGGCGTGCCGGCGGGCGCTTCGAGTCGGCGGTGGCGTCGTCGCTTCGGAAGGATCATGGAGGCGGAGGCCGGAAACACGAACGGCCGCGCGAGGCGGCCGTCCGGGGTTGGCGCTTGCGCAGCCGGGATTACTGGGCCGACTTGCGAGCCGCCAGGTCTTCCTTGATGCGAGCCGCCTTGCCTTCGAGATCGCGCAGGTAGTAAAGCTTGCCGGCGCGGACCTTGCCGTAGCGCTTCACTTCGACCGAGTCGATGACCGGGCTGTGGGTCTGGAACACGCGCTCGACGCCGAAGCCGTGCGAGATCTTGCGGACGGTGAACGAGGAGTTCAGGCCGCCGTTCTTCTTGGCGATGACCACGCCTTCGAAGGCCTGCACGCGCTCGCGATTGCCTTCCTTCACCTTGACGTTGACGATCACCGTGTCGCCGGGGCTGAACTCCGGAAGCTGGCGCTGGATCTGCTCGGCCTCGAACTGGGCGACGATCGACTTGTTGAGCTGGCTCATGGCTTTAAACCTGTGTAGTTCTTCTAGATGCCGCGCCACGCAGGCATGCGCCCGGGCGAGTCGGAAAGTATACCCCCGTCTTGACAGCCGGCGCTAGGGGCTGTCGGGGCTCGAAACTTGACGGGCGATGAATTCGGCGAGCAGGGCCCGGTCCTGGCGGCTCAGGTCCATCCGGGCCAGGAGGTCCGGGCGGCGGAGCCAGGTCCGGCCCAGCGACTGCTGCCGGCGCCAGCGGGCGATCTTCGCGTGGTCGCCGGAGAGCAACACGTCCGGCACGCCCGACGTGCCAAGCCTTTCGGAGCGGGTGTAGTGCGGGCAGTCGAGCAGGCCGTCCTCGAAACTGTCCTGCACCGCCGAGGCCGCATCGTTCAGGGCTCCGTCGAGCAGGCGCCCGACGGCATCGATGACCACCGCCGCGCCCAGCTCACCGCCGGACAGAACGTAATCGCCGATCGACAGCTCTTCATCGACATGCGCTTCGAGGAAACGTTCATCAACGCCCTCGTAGCGGCCGCAAAGCAGGAGGAATCCGGGCGTGGCCGCGAGTGCACGGGCCTTGGCCTGCGTGAAGCGCGGCCCCTGTGGCGAGAGATAGATGACCGGGCCCGAGGCACCGTCGGTGCGCGCTGCGGCCAGGCAGGTTTCGAGGGGCTCGGGCAACATCAGCATGCCCGGGCCGCCGCCGAACGGACGCTCGTCGACGCGCCGGTAATTGCCGGTGGCGTAGTCACGCGGGTTCCAGCCCTTCACCGTGATCAGCCCACGCTCGGCGGCGCGACCGACCACGCCGACACCAGCCGCTTGGGCGATGAAATCCGGAAACAGCGTGAGGACGTCGATGCGCATGGGCGCGCCGATCAGAACTCGGGATCCCAGTCGACGAGCATGCGGCCGCCGTCGAGGTCGACCTCGCGCACGACGTCCGGGGTGTACGGCAGATAGCGCTCGCGCTCGCCCTTGATGGCGATGACGTCGTTGGCGCCGTTGTTGAACAGATGCGAGATCGTGCCGATCTCGACGCCGTCGATCGTCGCTACCTTCAGGCCTTCGAGATCAACCCAGTAGTACTCGCCGGGTTTCGAGGGCGGCAGCTGCGAGCGCAGCACCCAGATCTCGGCGCCGACGATGGCCTCGGCGTCGTCGCGGGTTTCCACGTCGGGGAGGCGGGCCGTGATCGAACCGTTCGGGTTCAACTTGCCCTTGGCCCCGGACACGAGGCTTTCCTCGCCACGATGGACGAGGATCCAGGGCTTGTAGCGGAACAGCGCGTCGCGGGGATTCGTCCAGGACTCGAGCTTCAGCTCACCCCGAACGCCGAACGCGCCGATCACCCTGCCCAACAGGATGCGGCGCTCGGTGCTCATTGCAGGTCTCGTGCGCCAGCGGGCGGGCCGTGGCGCAACGGGATCAGGCGGCCTTGGCCGCTTCCTTGACCAGCAGCGCGACCTTGTCGGTCATCTGCGCGCCGTGCGACACCCAATGCTTGACGCGATCGGCGTCGATCTCGACGCGCTTCTCGGCGCCACGGGCGACCGGGTTGTAGTAACCAACGCGCTCGATGTTGCGGCCATCGCGGGCGTTGCGGCCATCGGTGACGACGACGTGGTAGAAGGGGGCCTTCTTGGCGCCACCGCGAGCCAGGCGGATCTTGACCATTGCTGTTTGCTCTGTAGTTCTTGGGGTCATACCTGCCCTTTCAGGGGCAGGGGATTGGAAAGTCTAGCGGGGCCAGCCTCAAAAGGCAAAGTCGGTGAGGCGAAGCGGGGGTGGCGCCGGGGTGCCGTTCAGACTCGCCGGACCGGCCCTCAGCGCGGGAAGCCGCCGCCCGGGAAACCGCGGCCGCCCATCATGCCCTGCATCCCGCGCAGCATGCCCTTCATACCGCCCTTCGACAGCTTGGACATCATCTTCTCCATCTGCTGCCACTGCTTGTAGACCTGGTTCACCTGGGCCGCCGACGTGCCCGAACCGCGAGCAATACGCGCCTTGCGGGAGCCATTCAGCAGGTCGGGGTTGCGGCGCTCCTTCGGCGTCATCGAGTTGATGATCGCGATCATCCGCGGCACTTCCTTGCCGGTGACCTGCGCCTTCACGCTGTCCGGGATCTGGCCCATGCCGGGGAGCTTGTCCATCAGCCCGGTGAGCCCCCCCATGTTCTGCATCTGCAGCATCTGGTCGCGGAGGTCGTTGAGGTCGAAGCGCTTGCCCTTGGCGACCTTCTCGGCGAGCTTCGCGGCCTTGTCCTTGTCAACGCTGCGCTCGACCTCCTCGACCAGCGACAGCACGTCGCCCATGTCGAGGATGCGGCCCGCGGCGCGCTCGGGATGGAACACGTCGAGGCCGTCGGGCTTCTCGCCGACGCCAACGAACTTGATCGGCTTGCCGGTGATGTAGCGCACCGACAGCGCCGCGCCGCCCCGGGCGTCGCCGTCGGTCTTGGTGAGCACCACGCCGGTGAGCGGCAGCGCCTCGGCGAAGGCCTTGGCGGTGTTGGCGGCGTCCTGGCCAGTCATCGCGTCGACGACGAACAGTGTCTCGACCGGATCGACCGCGGCGTGCAGGGCCTTGATCTCGGCCATCATCTCGGCATCGATGGCCAAGCGGCCCGCGGTGTCGACGATCAGGACATCGGCGACGTTGCGCTTGGCGGCGTCGATGGCCGCCCGGGCGATGTCGACCGGCTTCTGGCCGGCTTCGGAGGGATGGAACAGCGCGCCGACCTGGCCGGCCAGCGTCTGCAACTGCGCGATGGCGGCCGGACGGTAGACGTCGCAACTGACCACCATCACTTTCTTCTTGCGGCGCTCCTTCAGGTGCTTGGCGAGCTTGCCGACCGTCGTGGTCTTGCCAGCGCCCTGAAGACCCGCCATGAGGATCACCGCCGGCGGCTGCTGGGCCAGCGAGAGCTCGGCGCCCTGCCCGCCCATCACCAGCGTCATCTCGTCGCGGACGACCTTGATCAGGGCCTGGCCGGGCGTCAGGGACTGCAGCACCTCCTGCCCGACCGCGCGCACCTTGATGCGTTCGATCAGGGCCTGCACCACCGGCAGGGCGACATCGGCCTCGAGCAGGGCGATACGGACCTCGCGCAGGCTCTCGCGGATGTTCTCTTCGCTCAGGCGGCCGCGGCCGCGGAGGCGCTGGAGGGTGCCGGAAAGGCGCTGGGTCAGGGACTCGAACATGGCGGAAAGCGCTGCTGGGACGCGGGAAAGCGGGGCGCGAAGTATAGCCCCGGGGCCGATGCGAGGCGTTCTCGTTTCGAGGGGCGCTGTGCGACACTTCAGCCATGCCCACGGTCCTGATCCTCGCGGCCTTCGCCGCGCTCGCCTACGCGCTCGCCGCCTTCGGGCTGGTGCGTCGCCTGCAGGTCGGTGGATCGGCGCACGGTGCGCTGTGGCCGCTGCTTCTCGCGGGCAACGGCGTCCTGCTGCAGCTCGGCCTGCACGCTTGGGCCGGGCACGTGAAAGGCGCACCGGACCTGCACTTCTTCGCGGCGCTCTCCCTCGTCAGCCTTGGCATGGCGGCCCTGACCGTCGCGGCGGCGAAGCTGGAACGGCTCGAAGCCCTCGGTGTGGTGGTGTTCCCCGTGGCCGCGGTCTGCGTGCTGACCTACGCCCTCGGCGCGCAACCCGGCAGCGGCAGCAACGATCTCCCCTGGCCGATCCTGATGCACGCTTGGCTGGCCCTGCTGGCCTACGCGGCCCTTGCCTTGGCGGCGCTGTTCGCGGCCGGCCTATGGCTGCAGGAGCGCGCCCTACGGCAGCGCCGCATCACCGGCATCGTGCGCATCCTGCCGCCGCTGACGCAGTCGGAGAGCCTGCTGTTCCGCACGCTGGTCGCGGCCTTCGCCTTGCTGACGCTGGCCTTGGCGATGGGCCTGGTGTTCGTCGAGAACCTGTTCGCACAGCACCTGATGCACAAGACCGTGCTGTCGCTGCTCAGCTGGACCGTCCTGGCCACCCTGCTGTTCGGCCATTGGCGTTGGGGTTGGCGCGGCGCCAAGGCCGCACGCTGGACGCTGGCCGCCATGCTGCTGCTCGGGCTGGCGTTCTTCGGCAGCCGCTTCGTCTACGAGTTCCTGCTGGCGCGCTGAGCGTTCGCCGCCTCAGGCCTCGATGCGCTCCGAGGGCTGGAAGGGCTCGATGCGCCCGTCCGCGAAACGCTGGAAAAGCACCGGCGAGAGGGCGTAGGCCGCATCGGCGTGGATTTCGGTCGCGTGTCGGCGCAGTTCGGCGACCACCTTGGGGTCGGCGCTGTCGCCGAACACGAGGACGTCGCGCGCGGGAATCGCGATCACCGGGTCGCCGCGGAGGCGTTCCCTCTCCCGAACCCAGAATTCGTCGAGAAGCACGATCGAGGCTTCGTAGTAGCCTCCAGCGACGACCATGTTCAGCCCGCCGCCGCGCTGCACCTCGAGGCGCGGCAACTTCGCGCGCAGGTTGTCGACGGCGCGACGACGCAGGCCATCGACACCGATGCCGCGATCGACGAACCAGTCCTCGCCGACATAGGCGACGTTGTGCGGCGTGTCGATGGCGTAGACGATGGCGAGGTGCGCGTTGAGTGCTTCGCTGCGATGGCCGACGGGGCGACCGTCCTCGCGCGCCGGCAACGCATCGAACCAGTCGGGCGACTTCAACACGGGCACGATGTCGTCGATCCCGGCCGCGTCACTCGCGGCAGCCCCGGTGCTCGAAGCCAACCAGGCAGCGATGACAGCCTCGCGTCCGGCGTCGTCGGCCGCCTCGGCCGCGAAGCGATAGGCGTTGTCGAGGAACACCTGCTGCAGGCCGTCCGCGCCCTCGATCGAAAGCGAAAGACAGCTGCTGACGGCCACCGTCCGACCCGGCATCGCGGCGCGCAGGCGGCTGGCCATGTCCTCGGTGAAGGCATCCGGGTCGAGCGCCGGACGTCGCGCGCCGAACAACGCGGACTTCAGTGCATCCCACCATCCCATCGTCGACCCTCCTGTTCAGTCCGTGGCTTGCTCGAGCGCTTCCGACAGCCGCTCGACACCGATCACTTCCATCTCGCCGACGCGACCGGATTTCGGCGCATTGGCTTTCGGCACCACGGCGCGCTTGAAGCCGTGCGTCGAAGCTTCCTTCAGGCGTTCCTCGCCATTCGGCACCGGCCGCAATTCGCCGGATAGACCAACTTCGCCGAACGCGATGGTCTTCTCAGGCAGCGGGCGATCGCGCAACGAGCTGAGCACCGCAAGCAGCACCGGCAGATCGGCGGCGGTTTCCTGCACGCGGATGCCGCCGACGACGTTGACGAACACATCCTGGTCGAACACGCCGACGCCGCCGTGGCGATGCAGCACGGCCAGCAGCATGGCCAAGCGGTTCTGCTCGAGGCCGAGGGCAACGCGGCGCGGATTGGCGAGCGGGGATTGATCGACGAGGGCCTGCACTTCGACCAGGAGCGGCCGCGTGCCTTCGCGCGTGACCATCACCGCGCTGCCGGGCTGCGGCAAGCGCGCGCCGGACAGGAAGATCGCCGAAGGGTTCGACACCTCGCGCAGGCCCTTGTCGCCCATCGCGAACACGCCGAGCTCGTTGACGGCGCCGAAGCGGTTCTTGAAGGCGCGGAGCACGCGGAAGCGGCTGCCGGCCTCGCCTTCGAAATAGAGGACGGCGTCGACCATGTGTTCCAGCACGCGGGGGCCGGCGATGCCGCCTTCTTTGGTGACGTGGCCGACGAGGAACACGGCCGTGCCGGTTTCCTTGGCGAAGCGCACCAGTTTCGCCGCGCTCTCGCGCACCTGGCTCACCGAGCCGGGCGCCGCGGTGAGCAGTTCCGACCACAGCGTCTGGATGGAGTCGGCGATCATCAGCCGCGGCTTGGCCTGCGCCGCCTGCGAGAGAATGCGCTCGACGCAGGTCTCGGCAAGCGCCTGCACGCCGTCGATGCCGAGGCCGAGGCGCTGCGCGCGCCCCGCGACCTGGGAGAGGCTCTCCTCACCGGTGACGTAGAGGCCCGGCACCCGCGCGGCCATGGCCGAAATGGCCTGCAGCAGCAGGGTCGATTTTCCGATGCCCGGGTCGCCGCCCACCAGCACCACCGAGCCTTCGACGAGCCCGCCACCGAGCACGCGGTCCAGTTCGCCGATGCCGGTGGACACGCGGGACTCGGCCTCGTGCTTCACCGATGCCAACGGCGTGATGCGGGCCTGCTCCGGCGCGCCGGCCCAGTTCCCGTGGCGGGGATTCGACTTCGCCGCTGCCGGCTCGACAACGATCTCCGACAGCGTGTTCCACGCGCCGCAGGCTTCGCACTGCCCCTGCCACTTCGAGTAACTCGCACCGCAATCGGTGCAGACGTAGGCCGTCTTCGCCTTGGACTTGCTGCCGGTAACCGCCACGCCGATGCTCCTTGGATCAGAACGCCAGATTGCCATGCGCGGGTCGCAGGGCACGAGACGCCGCGCGAAGCCTAGGGGGCTGCCTTCGACAGTTCCATCAGGAAGGCATCGCGCTCCGCATCGGAGATCGGCGTGAGCGGTGCACCGAATTCATCCTTGAGCGCAGCGGCGAAGGCCTGCGCCCAGTGCGCGTTCAGCACAGTGCCGGCATGGCCATCGGCGAGATAGAGATGCGCGAGACCATCGTCCTCGCCAAAGGCCGCGGACCAGGCCACGGTCCCGCCCGCATCGCGCACGGGGATCCCGCGATAGGCCGGACGGCCGTCGTCGGAACGCGCACCGACCAGGCCGCGATAGAAGGCCCGGTCGTCAAAGAAAGCGCGATTCGGCAACGATGCGGCCCGCGCACGCAATCCGTCGTCGAAGCGATCCAGCATCGCGGCGATACGCCGACGCGCCTCGGGATCGCGGTAGTCGTCGCGCCAACGTGGCCAGTCGACGTTGTCCAGCACACCGACCAGCAACACGTTCAGTTCCGGCTGCACGTCCGCCAGCTGGCGCAGGGCGAGATCGATGGATGCGAGGCAGGCGTCGACGCGGCGACGATTGGCGTCGCTGTCACCCTCGCGGGCAAAGGCGTCGAGCGCTTCGCCGGTACCGAGGTCGTTGATGCCGATGCGAACGACGACGACGCCAGTGCGCCACGCTTCGGGCTGCACCGCCACGCGCTCGGCCAGGCGTGGGGCCTGCCGCCCCGGGCCCTCGACGAGGTCGGCGCAACGCGCGCCCGACCAGGCGTAGTTGAACTCGTGGTCCTGCTTGCGCGGCGAGCGACGATCGACGCCCAGCCATCCGAGCGGCGCCGCCCATCGGCCGCGAAGGCCCCATTCGCCCCATCCACCGGGGTCGATTTCGTCGCCACGAAGCCGGACGAGGACTTCGGTCCACTGCAGGGTCGTCGCACGCTGGAGGCCGCCACGCTCGGAACCCGACTCGGCGAACGTGACGCGGTCCTGGTAGGCATGGGAATCGGAATCGCCCAGCACCGCGAACGGCACGCGATCGGCCGACGGCGACGGTCCGTAGGGGCCCGCACAGCCAACCAGCAATGCGGACAACAGGAGAGCGGCGGGAAGCGCGTGTACCGTGCGACGGAAGAAGCCCATCGGGTTCCGTTGGACGCGCTGGAGGGGGGCTGATGGTGCCGGAGAAGGGACTCGAACCCCCGACCTACGCATTACGAATGCGCCGCTCTACCAACTGAGCTACACCGGCATCAGACGCGGGATTTTAGGGGGCCGTGGGGCCGCGGTCAATCGACCAGGCTGATGCGGAGTTCCTTGGGCAGGGCGAAGACCACGTCCTCGGGCTTGCCGGAAAGCTCCGTCGCCGCCCCACCGCCCAGTTCAGCCAGTCGCGCGATCACGCCCTGAACCAGCAGTTCAGGTGCGGATGCACCGGCTGTGACGCCCACGCAGCGCTTGCCGTCGACCCAGCGCGGATCGACATGCTCCGCCCCGTCGATGAGGTAGGCCTCGACGCCGTTCTTCTCGGCCAGCTCCCGCAAGCGGTTCGAATTCGAGCTGCTCGGGCTGCCGACCACGAGGATCAGGTCGCAGCGCGCTGCCAGGTCACGCACGGCGTCCTGGCGATTCTGCGTGGCGTAGCAGATGTCGTCGTGGCGCGGGCCCTGCATGGCCGGGAAGCGCCGCTGCAGCGTGGCGATGATGTCCTTGGTGTCGTCGACCGACAGCGTCGTCTGCGTGGTGAACGCCACGTTGTCGGGCTGGGCGATGGCGATGCGCTCCGCCTGCTCGACGTCCTCGACCAGGTAGATCGAGCCCGTACCGGCTTCCTTGCGCCACTGCCCCATCGTGCCCTCGACCTCGACGTGGCCGGCATGCCCGATCAGCACGACATCGCGACCCGCGCGGCAATGCCGCGTGACTTCGATGTGGACCTTGGTCACCAGCGGACAGGTCGCGTCGAACACCTTGAAGCCGCGCTCGGCGGCCTCGTTGCGCACCGCCTGCGACACGCCGTGGGCACTGAAGATCAGGGTGGCTCCGGACGGCACGTCGGCGAGGTCCTCGATGAACACCGCACCCTTGGCCCGCAGGTCCTCCACCACGAACCTGTTGTGGACGACCTCGTGACGGACGTAGATCGGCGCACCGAGCTGCTGGAGCGCCCGGTCCACGATCTCGATCGCGCGGTCGACGCCGGCGCAGAAACCGCGAGGATTCGCGAGCAGGACGTCGAAGCTCATTTCCGTTCCCCGCTGAAGAAACTGGCGATCACGAGCAGCACCGCACCGGCAACGATCGCCGAGTCGGCCACGTTGAACACGGGCCAGCTGCGCTCACCCCAATACCAGTGGATGAAGTCCACGACATAGCCGAAGCGCACGCGATCGATGAGATTGCCCAGTGCACCGCCGATGATGAGCGCGAACGGCAGGGCCTCGTGCCAATGGCCGCGCGGCAGTTTGCGGAGCCAATGCACCAGCAGGCCGCTGATGCCGATGGCCAGCGCGCTGAAGAACCAGCGCTGCCAGCCCGACGCCCCGGCGAGGAAACTGAAAGCCGCGCCGTGGTTCTTCGCCAGCTGCCATTCCCAGAAGCCGTCGATGACGGGGATCGTGGGGCCGCCGTACTCGAGGATGGACAGGAAGTAGAGCTTGCTGGCCTGGTCGAGGACGATGACGACGGCGGACAGCCACAGCCATGCCAGCGCATTGGGGCCGGCGAGCGCCGAGGTCGCGGCGTTGGAGGTCGGAACGGTCACGGGCGGCGATCAGAAGAAGCGGCGGTCTTCGCCCGCGCCGTCGACGTTGTCGACGCAGCGGCCGCAGAGCTCGGGATGGTCGGCGTGGGTGCCGACGTCATGGCGGTAGTGCCAGCATCGCACGCACTTCGCCGCACCGCTGGCCACGGCGCGGACGAAGGCCCCGGCCACGCCATCGGCGGCGACCGCCTCGGCGGGCTTGGCCGCGACCGGGTGCAGACGCAGCTCGCTGGTGATGAACAGGAAGCGGAGTTCGTCGGCGACGGGCGCCAGCGTCGCGAGCGTGGCGTCGTCGACGTACAGGTCGACTTCGGCCTCGAGCGAGGCGCCGATCGCACCGCCGGCGCGCATCGGCTCCAGCACCTTGGCCACCGCCTCGCGCAGCGCCAGCAGCGCGGCGAAGGTCTCCTTCGAGAGCGCACCGCCCGCAGGCAGGGCATCGAGGTCGGTACGCCAGGTGGCGAACAGCACGTGGGCCTCGCGCGCACCCGGCAGGTGCTGCCAGAGCTCGTCGGCGGTGAAGCTCAGGATCGGCGCGATCCAGCGCGTGAGCGCGTGGGCGATGCGGAACATCGCCGACTGCGCCGAGCGGCGGCCGCGGCTGTCCACCGGCATGGTGTACAGGCGGTCCTTGGTGACATCGAGGTACAGCGCGCCGAGGTCGTTGGTGCAGTAGTTCTGCAGCGCCGCGACGACGGCGGCGAAGTCGTAGCGGGCATAGGCCGCGGTGATCTCGGCCTGCACCTCGCCGGCGCGGGCCACGGCCTGCGCGTCCAGCCACAGCAGTTCGCCGTTCGGCAGCAGGTGGGTGGCCGGGTCGAAGCCCGCGAGGTTGCCGAGCAGGAAGCGCGCGGTGTTGCGGATGCGGCGGTAGGCGTCGGCGGTGCGCTTCAGGATGTCGTCGGAAACGGACATCTCGTTGCGGTAGTCGGTACTGGCCACCCACAGGCGCAGCACGTCGGCACCCATCTGGTCGATGACCTTCTGCGGTTCGACCACGTTGCCGATCGACTTCGACATCTTCCGGCCCTGCGCATCGACCGTGAAGCCGTGCGTCAGCACCTGGCGGTACGGCGCCACGCCATCCATCGCCACACCGGTGAGCAGCGAGCTCTGGAACCAGCCGCGGTGTTGGTCGGAGCCTTCGAGGTAGAGATCGGCGGGCTTGCCCAAGCCCTCGTCGGCGCGCGCGGCGAGCACGGCCTCGTGGGTGACGCCGGAGTCGAACCAGACGTCGAGGATGTCGGTGACTTTCTCGTAGTCGGAGGCTTCGGCGCCGAGCAACTCGGCGGCATCGAGCGCGAACCACGCGTCCACCCCGCCCTGCTCGATCTTCGCGGCCACGGCGGCCATCAGCTCGGCCGTGCGCGGATGGATCTCGCCGGTGAGGCGGTGCGTGAACAGCGCGATGGGCACGCCCCAGGTGCGCTGGCGGGAGATGCACCAGTCCGGGCGGCCGTCGACCATGGCACTGATGCGCGCCTCGCCCCAGTCCGGGAACCACTGCACGCCCTTGATCGCGGCCAGCGCGTCGGCGCGCAGGTTCGCCTGCGTCATCGAGATGAACCACTGTGGCGTGGCGCGGAACGCCACCGGCGTCTTGTGGCGCCAGCAGTGCGGGTAGCTGTGGTGCAGCTTGCCCGAGGACAGCAGCACGCCGCGGGCGGCAAGCGCGGCGACGATGAGGTCGTTCGCCTTCCACAGATGCGCGCCGGCGATGGCGACCTCGCCCTCCGGCGTCGGGATCGGCGGCGTGCCGGGCAGGTACAGGCCCTTGCCGTCGACCGGGTTGATCTGCGCGGCGGTGTAGCGATCGGTGAGCCCGTAGAGCTTGCCGACCACGAAGTCTTCCTGGCCGTGGCCGGGCGCGGTGTGCACCGCACCGGTGCCGTCGTCGGCGGTGACGTGGTCGCCGAGGATCAGCGGGATCTCGCGCGCGTAGAACGGATGCGCGAGCACGAGGCCCTCGAGCGCACGACCTTCGACGCGACCCAGCACCTTCGCTTCGGCCACGCCGTAGCGCGCCAGCGCCTTCTCGACCAGCGCCTCGGCCAGCACCAGCAGCACGCGGCGCCCGTCGCGCGCCGGGCCCTCGACCATCGCGTAGCCGAGCTCGGCACCCAGCGTCACCGCCAGCGAGGCCGGCAGCGTCCAGGGCGTGGTGGTCCAGATCGGCACCGCGACGATGGCATCCTCGGCGTCGACGCCGAACTTGGCGGCGAGCGCCTTCGGATCCTTCGCGTCGTAGGCGACGTCGACCATCGGCGAGGTCTTGTCGGCGTACTCGATCTCGGCTTCGGCCAGCGCCGAACCGCAATCGAAGCACCAGTGCACGGGCTTCGCGCCGCGCACGAGGTGGCCGCGGTCGACGATCTTCGCCAAGGCGCGGACCATGTCGGCCTCGAAGCGGAAGTCCATCGTGCGATAGGGGTGGTCCCAGTCGCCGAGGACGCCAAGGCGCTGGAAATCGCGCGACTGGCCGGCGATCTGCTCGGCGGCGTACTCGCGGCACTTCTGCCGGAACGCGGCGGCGTCGAGCTTGTCGCCCACCTTGCCGAACTTCTTCTCGACGGCGAGTTCGATCGGCAGGCCGTGGCAGTCCCAGCCCGGCACATAGGGCGCGTCGAAGCCGGCCAGCAGCTTCGACTTCACGACGAGATCCTTGAGGATCTTGTTGACCGCGTGGCCGATGTGGATGTTGCCGTTGGCGTAGGGCGGGCCATCGTGCAGCACGAAGCGCGGGCGGCCGGCGGCATTCGCGCGCACCTGGTCGTACAGACGGCCATCCTGCCAGCGCTGCAGCGTGGCGGGCTCGCGCTTCGGCAGGTCGCCGCGCATCGGGAAGGCCGTGTCCGGCAGCGAGATGGTGCTCTTGTAGTCGATGCTCACGGCGTCGTCAGGCTCAAGGAATGGGGATGGCCGGCCTTCGGGAGGCCGGCGAGGATCGCGCGCGCTTGCGCCGAATCGCGATCCATCTGTTCGATCAGGGCGGGCAGGCCGTCGAACTTCAGCTCGTCGCGCAGCTTGGCCACGAACTCGACGCTCAGGCGCTTGCCGTAGAGATCGCCGTTGAAGTCGAACAGGTGCGCTTCAAGCAGCGGCTCCTTGCCATTCACCGTGGGCCGCGTGCCGAGGCTGGAGACGCTCGGCATCGGCTGGTCGCCGACGCCGTGCACCCAAGTGGCGAAGATGCCGTGCATCGGCGGGCGCTTGCCGCCGAAACGCAGGTTCGCCGTCGGGTAGCCCAGCGTTCGGCCGAGCTGCTTGCCGCGCACCACGCGGCCGGGGATGGCGTACGGCCGCCCCAGCAACACCGCGGCGCGGTCGAGTTCCGCATTCGCCAGCGCGGCGCGCACAGCGGTGCTGGAGACGCGCTCTCCGGCGTCCTCCACCAGCGGCAACGCATGGGTGGCGAAGCCGAGCTCGGCGCCCATCCGCTGCAGCAGCGCGACATCGCCGCCGCGACGGTGGCCGAAGCGGAAATCGGGCCCCACCCACACCTCGCGGGCGTGCAGCTTCGCGACTAGGACGGCGCGGACGAAGTCCTCGGCGGCCATCGCCACCATCGCCGGGTTGAAGCGCAGCAGGCCGATGACATCGACCTCGAACGCCTGCAGGCCGGCGATCTTCGCGGCAGGCAGGATCAAGCGCGCCGGCGGCTCCGGGGCCATGAAGAACTCGCGCGGCAGCGGCTCGAAGCTCAGCACCACGAGCGGCAGGCCGAGCTCGCGCGCACGGGCGCGGGCGCGGCCGATCAGCGCCTGATGACCCCGATGCAGGCCGTCGAACGCACCGATGCAGACCACGCTGCCGGCGGGGGTGGGCGACGCGCCCCCGATGTCACGGAACAGCAGGCTCATAAGCCGCCGAGTATAGCGGCCTCAGTGGGCCCAGACCTGCCGCGGACGGATGCCCAGCGCCAGCAGCGACAGGGCGTACACACCGGCACCGGCGGCGACGCAGCCCAGCACGGCCGCGATCCTCGGCCACTCGGCCATGGCGGTGAAATCACCGAGCCAGCTGCGCAGGGCGCCCAAGGCGAGGGCCATCAGTGCGGCGGCCAACAGGACCTGCAACAGGTAACGCCCCCAGCCCGGCTGGGTCCGGTAGAGGCCATCGCGATGCAACCATGCCCAGAGCAGCGCCGCGTTCGCGATGCCGGCCAGCGCGGTAGCCAGCGCGATGCCCGCGTGCGCCCCGTGGACGCCGTATTGCCAGAGCGGCGTGGTGATCGCCGCGGTCAGCCCGATGTTGATGAACACCGTCGCGACGGCCGCGCGCATCGGCGTCTTCGTGTCCGAGCGCGAGAAAAACGCGGGAAGCAGCACTTTCGTCAGCATGAAGGCGGGCACGGCGATCGCCGTCGCCGACAGCGCGAGGCCGGTCATCTTCGCGTCGTCGGCCGAAAACGCGCCGCGCTGGAACATCGCCGAGGCCAGGGGTTCGGCCAGCATCAGCAGGCCGACGCCGGCCGGGACGCCGGCCAGCAGGACCATCCGCAGCCCCCAGTCGATCGCCTTGGCGTAGCCCTCGGCATCGCCGGCCGCGTGGCGGGAACTGAGGTGCGGGAGGATCACCGTGCCGATCGCCACCCCGAACAGGCCGAGCGGGAACTCGCTGAGCCGGTCGGCGTTGTACAGCCAAGTCTGGCTGCCGGTGACGAGCAGCGAGGCGAAGATGGTGCCGACGATCAGGTTGAGCTGCGCCACAGAGGAAGAGAACAGCGTCGGCAGCATCAGGGCCCCGACCTTGCGCACCGCCGGATGGCGGAAATCGAGGCGGAAACGCGGCCTTGCCCCGATCCGACCCAACGCCGGCCACAGCAGGGCGAACTGCAGCACGCCCGCCAGCAGCACGCCCCAGGCCAAAGCCATCGGCGGCACCTCGAACAGCGGCGCCAGCGCCAGCATCGCCGCGATCATCGCGACGTTGTGCAGCACCGGAGTCACCGCCGCCAAACCGAACCGGCCATGGCTGTTCAGCACCGCGCCGGCGAGCGCCGTCATCGAGATGAACACGAGGTACGGGAAGGTGATCCGCAGCATCGACGCGATGGCGTCGATCTGGCCTGGCTCGTCGAGCGCCCCGGGGGCGAAGACCGCGGCGATCCAGGGCGCAGCAAGCATGCCGAGCCCCGCCACGACGATCACGACGGCGCACAGCGCGGCGGCCACATGGTCGAGGAAGTCCCGGACGGCCTCGCGGTCGCCCTGCTCCTTCAGGGCCGAGTAGGCGGGCACGAAGGCCGACGAAAAGGACCCTTCGGCGAAGATGCGCCGAAGGTAGTTCGGGATCCGGTAGGCGATGACGAAGGCGTCCATGGCCGCCGAGGCGCCGAACAGGCTGGCCTGAAGCACGTCGCGGGCGAAGCCGGCGAGGCGAGACAGCAGGGTCATGGCGCTGAAAACCGCGCTGGACCGCAGCAAAGCGGGCTTCTTCACGCCGATTTCCTGAACACTGGGGCCGGAAAGCCGCTTACTTCTTGACGCACCAAGGTTTTTCCCCAATACTCCGCGGTCTTTCGTGCACCATCTTACCCAGTTTCACGCAGGAGCCGTCCGTGGCCAACATCAAGTCCGCCAAGAAGCGCGCCAAGCAGGCCGCTGTTCGCAATGCTCGCAACTCGGCCCAGCGCTCGATGCTGCGTACCGCCGTCAAGAAGGTCGTCAAGGCCATCGATGCCAAGGATGCCGCTGCCGCCGAGGCCGCGTTCGCCATCGCGCAGCCTATCCTCGACCGCTACGCCTCGCGTGGCCTGATCCACAAGAACAAGGCTGCCCGCCACAAGGCCCGCCTGAACGGCCACATCAAGGCCCTCAAGGCCGCCTGATCACGGGCGCAGCCTTCCGTGGCCCGCAAGGGCCATGGAACACGAAAAAGCCGGCACTGCGCCGGCTTTTTTGTTGTCCTTCGCTGACGGAAACGGGCGCCGTCAGGCGCCCTCGCCTGTCCGCGGCGCCGGCGTGTTCCGCTCGACCCACGCGGCGTCCTCGGCCGCTTCCGCCGCCTGGTGCTTCAGGTCGTCGAAGAACTGCTGGACCTTGAGCATGATCGGGCGCGTGCCTTCGCGGCTGATGGCCGAAACGACGAAGTGCGGGCCCTTCCAGTCGAGCCGCTGCACGACATCGGCAACGCGCTCGGCGGTCTCCTCTTCATCAAGCAGGTCGGCCTTGTTGAGCACCAGCCAGCGCGGCTTCTCCAGCATTGCCGGGTCGTACTTGCGCAGCTCGTGCTCGATGGCGCGCACCTGCTCGACCGGGTCGACGCCCTCGTCCATCGGCGCCATGTCCACGAGGTGCAGCAGCAGGCGGGTGCGCTGCACGTGGCGGAGGAACAGCGCACCGAGGCCGGCGCCATCGGCAGCGCCTTCGATGAGACCGGGGATGTCGGCGATCACGAAGCTCTTGAAGGCTTCGACGCTGACGACGCCGAGGTTCGGATACAGCGTGGTGAACGGGTAATCGGCCACCTTCGGCGTCGCCGCCGAGACGGCGCGGATGAAGGTGCTCTTGCCGGCGTTCGGGAAGCCCAGCAGGCCGACATCTGCAAGCAGCTTCAGCTCGAGGCGCAGCTCGCGTTCCTCACCCGGCCAACCCGGCGTCGCCTTGCGCGGCGCGCGGTTGACCGAGGTCTTGAAGTGGATGTTGCCCTTGCCGCCATCGCCGCCCTTGGCGACCAGCAGGCGCTGCCCGTGCTCGGTGAGGTCGCCGATGATCTCGTCGGTGGCGACGTTGCAGACGGCCGTACCCACCGGCACACGGATGATGACGTCCTCGCCGGCCTTGCCGTACATGTCGCGACCCATGCCGTTCTGCCCGCGCTGCGCGCGGTAGACGCGCTGGTGGCGGAAGTCGATCAGGGTGTTGAGGTTCTCGTCGGCGACCAGCCAGACGCTGCCGCCATTGCCGCCATCACCGCCGTCGGGGCCGCCGAGCGGGATGAACTTCTCGCGGCGGAAACTGATGCAGCCATTGCCACCGTTACCGGCGTGGACGGCGATCTCGGCTTCGTCGACGAATTTCATGGGGAACTCCAAGTGGACGGCGGCCGGCCCCGGGGAGGCGGCGCCGCCAGAAACGACGACGCCCCGCCGTGGCGGAGCGTCGTGTATTGCTTTGCGTGGCGAGCGGCGACTCCGGCAGGCCGGGACCGCGTCGCGGGCCGATTACTCGGCGCCGACCACGCTCACGGTGCGGCGCTTGTTGGCGCCCTTCACCGAGAAATCGACCTTGCCGTCGACCAGCGCGTACAGCGTGTGGTCGCGACCGATGCCGACGCCGGCACCCGGATGGAACTCGGTGCCGCGCTGGCGGACGATGATGTTGCCGGCTTCGACGGCCTGGCCACCGAAGATCTTCACACCGAGGTACTTCGGGTTGGAATCGCGGCCGTTACGGGTCGAGCCAACGCCCTTTTTACTTGCCATGACGTGTTCTCCTTAGGACGGACGGATCAGGCCGAAATGCCGGTGATCTCGAGTTCGGTGAAGTGCTGCCGATGGCCCATCTGCTTGCGATGGTGCTTGCGGCGGCGGAACTTGACGATGCGGACCTTCTCCAGGCGGCCGTGACCCTTGACGGTCGCGGTGACCTTGGCGCCCGCCACCTTCGGCGCGCCGACGGTGATCTTCTCACCATCGCCGACCAGGAGGACGTCATTGATTTCGATGTTGGCGCCCGGCTCGGCGTCGATCAGCTCGACGCGGAGGGTTTCGCCCTTCATCACGCGGTACTGCTTACCGCCGGTGACGACGACTGCGTACATGTTGCGATTCCTATGTAGTTCTTCTTAGGGATTCGGCTGCCGGCAAAGCCGTCGGCCACCCCTGCGCTGCGCCGGTCGGGCCGGGCTGGACGCAGGGAGTTGGGAAGTATGGGGGAGCGCCCCCGCCCGGCGCAAGCCGCGGATGGGGTTCGTTCAGGCACGGGTCGCCACGATCGCCAAGGCGCGCGGGCCCTCGCCCACAGCCTTTGGGCGCCATCGCTGGCAGGGTCACGGCCCGGCGACGCGGGAGGGCTAGACTAGCCGATTGCCCCTGCGCCCAGACCCTCCATGGACCAGATCCGCATCCGCGGCGCCCGCACGCACAACCTCAAGAACGTCGATCTCGACCTGCCGCGAGACCAGCTGATCGTGATCACCGGGCTGTCCGGCTCTGGGAAGAGCTCGCTGGCCTTCGACACGATCTACGCGGAAGGCCAGCGCCGCTACGTGGAGTCGCTCTCGGCCTACGCGCGGCAGTTCCTGTCGGTGATGGAGAAGCCGGACCTCGACCATATCGAGGGCCTCTCCCCGGCCATCTCGATCGAACAGAAGTCGACCTCGCACAACCCGCGCTCGACGGTCGGCACGATCACCGAGATCCACGACTACCTGCGCCTGCTCTACGCCCGCGTGGGCACGCCGCGCTGCCCCGACCACTATGCACCGCTCGAGGCGCAGACCATCGGCCAGATGGTCGACACCGTGCTGGCCATGCCGGAGGACAAGCGCCTGATGCTGTTGGCGCCGGTCATCCGCGACCGCAAGGGCGAGCACGCGCAGGTGTTCGATGCGCTGCGCGCGCAGGGCTACGTGCGCGTGCGCGTGGACGGCGTGGTGCACGAGATCGACGCCGTGCCGAAGCTCGAGCTGCGCGTGAAGCACACGATCGAAGCCGTCGTCGACCGCTTCAAGCCGCGGCCCGACCTGAAGCAGCGCCTGGCCGAAAGCTTCGAAACGACGCTGAAGCTGTCCGATGGCGTCGCGCTCATCGCCGACATGGACGACGACAAGGCACCGGCACAGATGTTCAGCAGCAAGTACGGCTGCCCGCACTGCGACTACTCGCTGCCGGAACTCGAACCGAGGCTGTTCTCCTTCAACTCGCCGATGGGCGCCTGCGCCACCTGCGACGGCCTTGGGATCACCCAGGTGTTCGACGCGGCGAAGGTTGTCGGCCACCCCGAGCTGAGCCTCGCCAACGGCGCGGTGCGCGGCTGGGACCGCCGCAACATCTACTACTTCCAGCTCGTCGCGGCGTTGGCCAAGCACTATGGTTTCAGCGTCGATACGCCCTGGCAGGACCTGCCCACCAAGGCGCGCGAGGCCGTACTGAACGGCTCGGGCGGCGAAGCGATCGCCTTCACGTACATCACCGAGAACGGCGGGCGCAGCCAACGCAAGCATCCGTTCGAAGGCATCCTGCCGAACCTGCAGCGCCGCTACCGCGAAACCGAGTCGCAGACGGTGCGCGAGGAGCTGGCGAAGTACATCAGCGACCAGCCCTGCCCCGACTGCGGCGGCGCGCGCCTGAACCGGATGGCGCGGCATGTGTTCATCGACGGGCGCAATCTCCCGGCCGTGGCGCACCTGCCGGTCGACGCCTGCATGGCCTTCTTCAGCGACCTCACCCTGCCCGGCTGGCGCGGCGAGATCGCGGTGAAGATCGTCAAGGAGATCCGCGAACGACTGCGTTTCCTCGTGGACGTGGGCCTCGACTACCTCACGCTCGACCGCCAAGCCGATTCGCTGTCGGGCGGCGAGGCGCAGCGCATCCGCTTGGCCTCGCAGATCGGCGCGGGCCTCGTCGGCGTGATGTACGTGCTCGACGAACCTTCGATCGGCCTGCACCAGCGCGACAACGAACGCCTGCTCGGCACGCTGACGCGCCTGCGCGACCTCGGCAACACGGTGATCGTCGTCGAACATGACGAAGACGCGATCCGCCTCGCGGACCACGTGGTCGACATCGGCCCGGGCGCCGGCGTGCACGGCGGCGAAGTCGTCGGCCAGGGCTCGGTGGCCGACATCATGGCCTCGCCGCGCTCGATCACCGGCCAGTACCTCAGCGGCGAGCGCCGCATCGAGGTACCGAAGAAGCGCCACGCGCCGCGGAAGAACGAGTGGCTGAAGCTGCTCGGCGCGACCGGCAACAACCTGAAGGACGTCGACCTCGAGATCCCGGCCGGCCTGTTCGTGGCGGTGACGGGCGTGTCCGGTTCGGGCAAGTCGACGCTGATCAACGACACGCTCTTCGCACTGGCCTCGCGCGAGCTCAACGGCTCGGGCGCCACGCCGGCACCGCACCGCGAAGTGGACGGCATGGACCTGTTCGACAAGGTGGTCGACATCGACCAGACGCCGATCGGCCGGACGCCGCGCTCGAACCCGGCGACCTATACCGGCCTGTTCACGCCGCTGCGCGAGCTGTACGCGCAGGTGCCGGAAGCCCGTGCCCGCGGCTACGCGCCGGGCCGCTTCAGCTTCAACGTTCGCGGCGGCCGCTGCGAGGCTTGCCAGGGCGACGGCCTGATCAAGGTGGAGATGCATTTCCTGCCGGACGTCTACGTTCCCTGCGACGTCTGCCACGGCAAGCGCTACAACCGCGAGACGCTGGAGATCCTCTACAAGGGCTACAGCATCCACGACGTGCTGGAAATGACCGTCGAGGACGCGCTCAAGCTGTTCGAGCCGGTGCCGTCCATCGCTCGCAAGCTCGAAACCCTGATGGACGTGGGCCTGAGCTATATCAAGCTCGGCCAGAGCGCGACGACGCTCTCGGGCGGCGAGGCGCAGCGCGTGAAGCTTTCGAAGGAACTGAGCCGCCGCGATACCGGCCGCACGCTCTACATCCTCGACGAGCCCACCACGGGCCTGCACTTCGCCGACATCGAACACCTGCTGGCGGTGCTGCACAAGCTGCGCGACGACGGCAACACGGTGGTGGTCATCGAACACAACCTCGACGTGGTGAAGACCGCGGACTGGGTGATCGACCTCGGCCCGGAGGGCGGCCACCGCGGCGGCACCATCGTCGCGACCGGCACGCCGGAGCAGATCGCCGCGCATCCGGAATCGCACACCGGGCACTTCCTCGCCAAGCTGCTGGCGGCCGCCCCGGCGACAGCGCCGGTGGCGCCGGCACCCCGGCGCATGAAGGCCGCCCCGCCGCCGCCCGTTCGATTGACCGAAGAAGAAAAGGCCGCGGCCAAGAAAGCCGCGAAGAAGGCCGCGAAGGCCGCCACCAAGACGAAGGAAAACGCATGAAGACCGTGTTCGAAATCGCCATGGACGTGCGCTGGGGCGACATGGACGCCTTCAACCACGTGAACAATGCGAGCTACCTCCGCTTCATCGAGGAGGCGCGCGTGGCCTGGTTCAAGAGCCTCACCGCGGACTGGGCCGCCGTCGACTGCGCGCCGATCCTTGCCGCGGCGACGATGAACTATCGCCGCCCGATCGGCTGGCCGGAGCGCCTACGCGTGACATTGCATGCCGAAAAGCTGGGCACCAAGAGCCTCACGCTCGGCCACCGCATCGAGAGCGCCACGCAGGACGGCGTGCTCTACGCCGACGGCACCACGGTGATGGTCTGGGTCGACAACAGCGGCACGTCGATTCCGCTCCCGGCGGGCATCCGAGCGGCCTGCGAGTAGACACGCGCCGGCCGGCGACAACCCGGGCTGAACACGAGGCCAAGTCCCAACCCCGGGACTTGGCCTCGTCCGTTGATGGGCTCACGATCCCACCACCCACGACGGAGTCCCCCATGCCCCTCCCGCGCGTCCACCCCGCACCCGCCGCCCTCGCCGTCGCTCTTTCGCTGGGAGTTGCCTCGATGACCGCCTCCGCCTCCGTTCCCCAGCGCCTTGCCATCTACAGCGGTGGTTTCGAATCCGTCAGCCAGACCCGCGGCGGCAACGCGCAGGCCGGCTATGCCCTGGTGCAGCGCCCTGTGCGCGTGATGCCTGGCGAATGGTCCATCGACGACCTTCCGCTCGCGCTCGATCCGTCCACCGTGCAGCTCAGCGGCGATGGCGTGGCGGTGCGCAGCCAGCGCTACGACTTCGCCACCGCCGACCATGCGCAGCTGCTGCAGCGCGCGGTGGGGCGCACGATCACCGTCGAACAGAGCGTCGCCAGCGGCGTGCGCGAATACACCGGCGTCCTCATTGCGGCAGGCAACGGCCTGACCTTGCGCGAGGCCAGCGGCCAGCTGCGCGTGCTCTCCGGCTACAGCGGTTTCACGCTGGCCGAGCCGCCGAGCGGGCTGGTGGCGCGCCCGACCCTGCGTTTCCTGATCGACGCGCCGGCCGCGCGCGACGCCCGGCTCGACTACGCCACCGCGGGCCTCGCGTGGCGTGCGGAGTACCGCGCCGTGCTGGCCGGCAGCGGCAGTTCCTGCCGGATGGCCCTCGAAGGCCATGCGATGGTGGCGAACCGCTCCGGTGTCGATTTCAACGACGTCGCGCTGGACCTGGTGGCCGGCGAGCCCAACCGCCGCGTCGACGTGATCCAGGTGAGCGGGACGATGATGCGCGCCGCCGCTGCGCCGCCGGAGGCCAAGATGATGGCCGACGAAGGCGCGCCCTCGGTGTCGGCCTCGGGCGAGAACCATCGCTACACCCTGCCCGGCACCGGCGACCTGCCCGACGGCTCGCTGCAGCGCCTGCCGCTGCTCAAGCCCGCGGCCAACGTGCCCTGCGAGCGCCGCCTGGTGGCGGTGCGCAACGACGGCGACTGGATGCCGGATCGCCCGATGATCCATCGCGAACTCGGCGGCGACGGCGAGATCCCGGTGCGTTCGCGCCTCGTGTTCAAGAACGATCGCGCGGCCGGGCTGGGCGTACCGCTGCCCGCGGGACGCCTGCGCGCCTTCGACGGCAGCGAGCTGATGGGCGAAGCCGACATCGGCCACACCGCCGCGGGCCGCGAACTCGACCTCGACCTCGGCGGCGCCTTCGACGTGACGGCCCAACGCAAGACCGTCGATTTCCAGCTGGACCGAAGCGGCCGCACGATGACCGAGACCGTGGAGTGGACGCTGCGCAACGCCAAGGCCGCCGAGGCCACGGTGCGCCTTGGCGACCGCCTGCCGCGCTGGACGGAGTGGCAGTTGCTCGAAGGCGGCGAGCGCTTCAGCAAGACCGACGCGCAGCGCATCGAAGCGGACGTGCGCGTCCCGGCCGGCGGCGAGACGGTGCTGCGCTACACCGTGCGCTATCGTTGGGCCGCTGACATCACCCTCGACTGAGACTCCCCCCATGCTGGAACGCATCGCCCACGGCAACGTGCTCGAAATCCGCCTCGCGCGGCCGCCCGTCAACGCGCTGAACCCGGAACTGCTCGCGGCGCTCGCCACGGCCTTCGCGCCCGCGCAGCTCCACGGCGTCGAAGGCGTCGTGCTCTCGGGTGGGCCGAAGGTGTTCTCCGGCGGGCTCGACGTGCCGCACCTGCTCGGCCTCGACCGTGCCGGCCTCACCGCCGCGTGGTCGGGCTTCTTCGCCACCGCACGGGCCATCGCGCACTGCCCGGTGCCCGTCGTCGCCGCCATCGGCGGCCACAGCCCGGCCGGCGGCTGCGTGCTGGCGCTGTGCTGCGACTACCGGGTGATGGCACGCGGCGCCTACCGCATCGGCCTCAACGAAACGCAGGTCGGGCTTGTGGTGCCGGATGCGATCCAGGTGCTGATGCGCCGCGTCGTCGGCACGCATCGCGCCGAGCGACTGATGGTGGCCGGCGCGATGATCGACTCGGAGCAGGCGCTGGCCATCGGCCTCGTCGACGAACTCACCGACGCCGACCACGTCGCCACGCGCGGCCTGCATTGGCTGGGCGAACTGGCCGCCCTGCCCCGCGAACCGATGCTGACCACGCGGAAGATCGCCCGCACCGACCTGCATGCGGCCCTCGACGGCTTCACCGACGACGAGCTGGACGGCTTCGTCGACCGCTGGTTCGCCAAGGCGACCCAGGACGCGCTCCACGCCCTGGTGGCGAAGCTCAAGAAGTAAGCTTCGCTCCCTCAGCGCTGCCCGCCGACCGCAGTGGCGGCGCCGACCGGGCGGATCCACACCTCCACGCGACGGTTGCGCAAACGCCCGGCCAGCGTGTCGTTGCTGGCCACCGTCGCGATCTGCCCGAGCCCGCGCTGGCGCGCCACGCGAAGCCCCTTCGTCCTCAGCTCTGCGGCCACGAGGTCGACGCGGTCGTTGCTCAGCGAGAGCGCGAGGTAGGGCGTCGCTTCGGAACGATCGGCGAACCCGATCAGCAGCAATTCGTGGCCGCCCTGACGCGGCGCGGCCATGAAGCGGGCCAGGCGCTCGATGTCTTCGACCGCCTTGTTGTCGAGCACGGCCGCACCCTCGCCGAAGCGGAAATTCAGGCTCAAGCGACGCGCTCCGGCGACGAGCGCGCGGTAGTCCTGGTGCTCCGGCGCCCGCTGGTCGAGGGCGCGGATGTCCTGCGGCACGAAGCCGACGTCGGCGACGACCTGCTGGCCCGAAGGGCCCAGCGCGAAATCGATCAGGGCCTGCACTTCCGCGCGCGGTCGCGCCGCGCTGTAGAGGAACAGACGGCGCGCGAGCACGTAGTCCTCGGTGGCGACGCTCAGCGCCGTCGGCGCCATTGGCACGGTGCCGCGCTCCGACAAAGCCAAAGGCTTCGCGCGCCCCACGCCAGCGAGGCCGACGAAACCGATGGCCTGCGGGTCCGCCGCGACCGCCGCGGCGAGCTGCTCCGTCGATTCGTAGCGCGCAGCGGCCGCGCTGAGCGGCGCCTCGCCCATCACCAGCGATTTGAAGGTGTCGAACGTGCCGGAGCGGTCGTCGCGGGCATGCAGCACCACGGGGCCGGGCGCACCGCCGACCTGCGACCAGTCGCGCACGCGCCCGGAGAAGAGCGCGCGGACCTGGTCGACCGTCAGGGTCGACACGCGGTTGCCCGGATGCACGATCACCGACAGGCCATCGAGGGCGATGACGTGTTCCAGCCCCTTCTCGTAAAGCGGGCCGATCAGCCGTGCGCCCTGCACCTCCTCCTCGCGCACCGCGCGGGACGCCATCCACAGATCGCAGTCGCCGTCGCGAAGCGCAGCGAAGCCGGTGCTGGTGCCATGCGCCAGCACGTCGACGACGAGCGGGCCCTTCGGAGTGGTGAAGCGCAGCCGCGACTCATCGAGGGCGGGGGTGTCCTGGCCGTCGAAGCGCCAGCCCTGCTGGGCCGCCCAGGCCTTCGCCAGCTCCGGGGCCAAGCGCTGGCCGACCGTGTTCGAACCGGAAAGACAGACCCGCGCCGCGCCCGCCGGCGCCTGCGCCTGCACGGCCCACGCCATGGCGAGCACCAGGCCCACCGCCACACCGCGCCACACTGCCGATCCGCGCATCGCTTGCCCCGCTGGCCGAAAGCCCGACAGGTTGGCGATCCGCGGTGACGCGTTCGTTGCGCGCGGATGACCGTTTCAGTCGCCGGTGGCGACGGGCCGCGAGGGATCGCTCACCCAGCCCGACCAGGAGGGCGCGAACAGGGTGGGCATTGGCCAACCGGCGTGCACGAGCGCCAGCGCGTTGTGACAAGCCGTGACGCCGGAGCCGCAGAACAACCATGACGCGGTGCCCTCCGGCAGCAGCGCTCGCCACTCCGCCTGCAACTGCGGCCGTGGCTTGAACCGCCCCGCGGCAAGGTTCTCGGCGAAGGGGCGGTTGATGGCCCCGGGGATGTGCCCCGCTTTCGGGTCGAGGGGTTCGACATCGCCGCGGAAGCGTTCGCGGGCGCGGGCATCGACCAGCGCGATGGAGGCATCGCGCGCCGCCACCGCGTCGGCGTCGATGGTCGGAGCGCTGCCGGGACACCAGCCGTCGCCCTGCGCCTCCCGACTGACAGCTTCGTGCCCACCGAAAGCCGCGGCCTCGATGGGCGCGTCATCGACGGGGACCTCCGCCGCGATCCAGGCGGCAAACCCGCCATCGAGCACGCGCACGTCGACATGCCCCATCCAGCGCAGCAGCCACCACGCACGCGCCGCCGCCATGGCGCCGCTCCCACCGTCATAGACGACCACCGGCGTCGCCGGCGTGATGCGCCAGCGGGCGAGCGTCGTGGCGAACCGGTCCGCCTCGGGCAGCGGATGGCGGCCTTCCGAAGCGGGCTTCGCGTGGTCGGAGAGATCGTCATCAAGATGCGCATACACCGCGCCAGGAATCCGCGATGCCGCGAACGCACGGCGGCCGGCATCGGCATCGGCGAGGTCGAAGCGCGCATCGATGATGCGCAATGACGGGTCGCCGAGACGTGCGCACAGGGCCTCGACATCGACCAGCGGCGACGGTTCGTTCAATGCGGTCATCGCGGCGCTCCGTGTTCGGGAGCCCGAGTATTCAGCGCGGTGAAGCGGCCTGCAAACGCTCGCGCAAGTTCACCAGCATGGCCGCGGTGGCGCCCCAGATGCGGTGTTCGCGCCACTGGAACTCCACTAGCAGGCGCGTGCGGCCGCGCCACTCCATCGCCACATCGCGGGCGCTGGCCGGGTCGAGCAGGAAATCGAGCGGCACTTCGAAGGCTTCGGCCACTTCGTCGGCGTTCGGATGCAAGGGATGCTCGTGGTCAATGCGCGCCACCAGCGGATAGACATGAAAGCCGGTGATCGTCGCGTACGGGTCGAGCCAGCCGAGCGGCTCGATGCTGCGCGCCGGCAGACCGACTTCCTCCTCGGTTTCGCGGATCGCTGCCGCGAGCGGACCCGCGTCGGCGAGATCGACGCGCCCACCGGGGAAGCTGATCTGGCCGGCATGGTGCCGCAGCGCGTCCTGCCGCCGCGTCAGGAGCACCGTGGTGCCGCTGCCGTGTTCGCGCAGGCCGACGAGCACCGCGGCCGGGCGCAAGGGTTCGGCGGGCAACAGATCCGCCAACTGTTCGAGGTTCCACGGCGACGCGACGGGCGCCGGGTGCAGCCCAAGCAGCGCGCGTTCGAACAGGTGGCGGGACAGCATCGAACGCTTCAGCCGGCGAGCCGCGACTCGCGTTCCGGCAGCACCTCGTCCGTCAGGCGCTGGCGTTCGGCATCGCCCATCAGCGACCAGCGCGCGATCTCGTCGCCGGTGCGGAAGCAGCCTTCACAGAAGCCGGTGGCGTCGAGGCTGCAGATGCCGATGCAAGGGGTGAGGATTGGCGTGGACATTCAAGGTTCCGGAAACAAACAGGGCGCCGCCGGAGCGACGCCCTGTCGATGCCGCGAGCGTCGGGATTACTTGACGCTGACGAGCTTCAGGTCGAACACGAGGGCCTGGCCCGGGCCGACCGGCGAACGCGGGTCGTTGCCGAAGGCCTTGTCGGCCGGCAGGTAGATTTCCCAACGCGAGCCGACCGGCATCAGCGGCAGCACTTCGCGGATGCCGACGAGCGGGAACTGTTCGATCTTGAACGTGGCCGGCTGCGCGTTCGGCGACGCGTAGGTGTTGGCCAGCTCCTGGCCGGTGTGCAGCGAGTAGCGGAAGTGCATCTGCACTTCGCTCGTCGCGGTCGGGCGCGCACCGGTGCCGGCGTCGATGATGCGGTACTGGATGCCCGAGGGCAGCGTGGTGACGCCCTGCTTGGCGCGATTGGCCGCCAGGAAGGCGTCCGACTTCGCCTTGTTCTCGCGAGCGGCGGTCTCGAACTGGGTGCGGGCTTCGGTCTGCAGCTTCTGCTGCAGCCAGCCCACGGCGCGGCCCATCTGCTCTTCGGTGTAGGCCGCCTGGCGCTTGTTGTAGGCGTCCTGCAGGCCGCGGATGACCTGGTTCATGTCGACGTCCGCCTTGGCGTTGACGATCGACAGGCCGGCGTCATAGCCGAGCGCGTAGCTCAGGGTGTTCTTGTCGGGCTGGGGCAGCGGCGCCTGCTGGGCCGGAGCGCCCTGCGGACGGGCCTGCGGAGCGGGGGCCGGGGCCTGCGCGGTCGCGGCGGTGGCGACGGCGGCAGCAAGGGCAACAGCGAGGACGCGCACGATCATTCAAGTCTCCAGCGTAAAAAGAATCGAGGCCGTGGGGCGGCCTCGAGGGCGACGTAGAATAGCGGCCGGGGGCCTGAATCGCCACTGACATTCCGGGCCCGGAAGCACACTTATCCACAGCCCGCGCGGAGCGCGCATGACCTTTAACACCCTCCTAACCGAAGATCGGGGCGCGGTTCGCGTCATCACGGTCAACCGCCCCGACAAGCTCAACGCGCTGAACCACGCGACGCTGACCGATCTGCACGCGGCCTTCGCTGCCGCCGCGGCCGACGACAGCGTCCGCGCCATCGTGCTCACCGGCGCCGGCCCAAAGGCTTTCGTGGCGGGCGCGGACATCGCCGAGATGAATGGCCTGAGCCCGGTGCAGTCTCGCGATTTCTCGCGCCACGGCCAGGCGCTCATGACCCGCATCGAACGCCTCGGCAAGCCGGTGGTCGGCATGCTCAACGGCTTCGCGCTCGGCGGTGGCCTCGAGCTGGCGATGGCCTGCCACCTGCGCATCGCCGCCGACACCGCGAAGATCGGCCAGCCGGAAATCAACCTCGGCCTGATCCCCGGCTTCGGCGGCACGCAGCGCCTGCTGCGCCTCGCCGGCCGCGCCGCCACCCTCGAACTCTGCCTGCTCGGTGCGCCGATCGGCGCGGAGCGCGCGATGCAGCTCGGCATCGTCAATCGCGTGGTTCCGGCGGCGGAGCTTGAAGCCGCCACCTTCGCCATCGCCGAGCAGCTCGCGAGCGCGGCGCCGCAGGCCCTTCGCGGCATCCTCGACGCCGTGCTGATCGGCGGCGAATCGCCGATCGATGTCGGCCTCGATTACGAGACGCAGGGCTTCGCCATCGCGTTCTCGACCGAGGACATGAAGGAAGGCACCGGCGCCTTCCTCGCCAAGCGCAAACCCAGCTTCACCGGCCGCTGAGCGCGCGCGGGCCGGCGGTCATGGGCGGGCGACGATGAGCCTGCATCGGTTCTTCGGCGGCCTCGTACTGCCGGCGATGAAGCCCGTGCCGGCACCGGTGCGGCGATTGCCGCTGCCGGGCCGACTGCGCGTGCCTCTGCTCCAACACGCCGGTGCGGAGGCCGAGGCCTGCGTGGCGGTCGGCGATCGCGTTCGGCGGTTCCAGCGGATCGGTCGCCGCGCGGCAGACACGTTTGGCGCGGACGTGCATGCACCGGCGGCCGGCGTTGTGGTCGCGATCGAGCGCGGGCCGGTCGCGATGCCGGGCACGCCGGAGGCGACGCATGTGGTGATCGCGGTCGATGCCGACGCTGCGCAAGCGTGGGTTTCGGGCGACGGCGAATCGCAGGACGACGCCCGGATGCCGGCGCTCGATCCACGCACGACGCCCCACGACGCCCTGCGCCAGCGGCTGGCCGACGCCGGTCTGGTGGGCCTCGGGGGCGCGGGCTTTCCGACCGCCGAGAAGCTCTCCCTCACGCACCACCTCCTGATCCTCAACGGGGCCGAGTGCGAGCCCGTGGTGGCCTGTGACGAAGCTCTGCTGCGCGAGCGCGCCGACGAGGTGGTGGCCGGCGGACGGCTGCTGGCGCGTCTGTGCGGCGCCGCACGCCTTGTGCTGGCGATGGAACAACGCATGGGCTCGGCCCTGCCGGCGGTGCAGGCAGCGATCGCCGCAAACGTGGACGGTGACGTCGAGCGGCTGAGGGTTGAACTGGCGCTGCTACCGGACCGTTACCCCGCCGGTGGTGAACGCCAGCTCATCCAGGCGCTGACCGGCGAGGAAGTCCCCGACGGCGGCCTGCCGCGCGACCTCGGCGTGCTCGTGCAGAACGTCGGCACCGCCGCGGCGGCTTGGCGGGCCGTCGTGCATGGCGAACCGCAGGTCTCGCGCCTGGTGACCGTGGGTGGCGATGGGGTTTCCCATGCCGCCACCTTCGAAGTGTTGCTCGGCACCCCGGCGTCGCGCGTGGCGGAAGCCGTGGGCGGCTGGCGCGACGACGCAACGGTGCTGCGCGCCGGTGGCCCGATGATGGGCGTGGCGCTGCCGCATGACGACGTGGCGGTGATCAAGACCACCATCGCCCTCACCGCCTGGTGCGGGCCTGTGTCACCCGATGCAGGAGCGCGTTCATCCGCGCCAAGGTCGCCGCTGCCCTGCATCCGCTGCGGCGACTGCGCGGACGCCTGCCCTTCACGGCTCCAACCACAGTTGCTGCATGGGCGCCTCAAGGCCTCCGACGGCGGCGACCTGGGCGGCGCCCTGGCCCTCGGCCTCGGTGCCTGCATCGAATGCGGGGCCTGCGACGCCGTCTGCCCGAGCGCGATCCCGCTCACCGCCGGCTTCGTCGCGGCCCGGCAGTCGGCACGGCTCGGCCAGCACCAGCGCGTGCAAGCGGAGGCGGCGAAGGAGCGCTTCGAACGCCGCATCGAACGCCTGCAGCGCGAGGCCGAAGACGCCGCCCAGCACCAGGCCCAGCGGGTGAAGCGGGTGTCCGGCGCCGCGGCGGCGGCCTTGGCGAAGGCCCGATCCAAACGCGCCGGGAGTGGTTCGGCCCCGAGCACGGCGGACGCGCCATCCGACGGTGGCCCGCCGTGAGCCCGCGCCGCTTCCGCGATCCGGGTACGCCTTCGCTGCGCCTCGCCCGCAGCGTGCCGATGACCATGGGCCTCGTGCTGCTGGCGCTGCTGCCCGGCATCGCGGCGATGACGCTGTTCTTCGGCCCGGGCGTGCTGGGGCAGATCACGCTCGCCGTGCTGTTCGCCATGGGGTTGGAGGCGGCGATGCTGGCCCTGCGCGGCGCGGCGCTGAAGCCGGCGCTCACGGATCTCTCCGCACCGCTGACGGCGGTGCTGTTCGCGCTGTGCCTGCCGCCGACCGCGCCGTGGTGGATGAACCTCGTCGGCGTCTCCGCAGCGATCGTGGTGGCGAAGCATCTGTATGGCGGCCTCGGCCACAACCCGTTCAACCCGGCGATGGTCGGCGTGGCGGTGGTGGTGCTCGCCTTCCCGCTCGAGTACTCGCGCTGGATCGCGCCCGGTCAGTGGGACACCTTGGCGCAGGCCACGCCGCTCGATCTACTGCGCCAGCAGGCCACGCAGGGCTACGCGCTGTCCGAGATCCGCGCGAACCCGGTGTTCGGCGCGTTCGGCGGCCGCGGCTGGGAGTGGGTGGCGGGCTGCTGGGCGCTGGGCGGGCTGTTCCTGCTCTGGAAGCGGGTGATCCCCTGGCAGACGCCCGTCGCGGTGCTGGGCACCACGGTGCTGGTGACCTTGCCGTTCTGGCTATGGGACGCCGACACGCACCCGAGTCCGCTGAGCCACGTCTTCTCGGGCGCGCTGGTGTTCGCCGCCGTCTTCATCGCCACCGACCCGGTATCGGGCTGCACGACGCCGCGCGGTCGTCTGATCTTCGGCACCGGCGTGGCCCTGCTGACGCTGGCGATCCGGCGCTGGGGCGGCTTCCCCGATGGCGTGGCCTTCGCCGTGCTGCTGATGAATGCCGCCGCGCCGCTAATCGATCGGCTCGCGAGGCCGCGCTGGCTCGGCGAACGGACGAAGGGCGCACCATGAGCCTGCGCCTCGGCAATCTAGGACGTGGGGCCCTCACGCTGGCCGTCGTCGGAGCGCTGGGCCTCGGCGGCCTGCTGGCCCTGCGCGCGCTCACCGCGGAGCGCATCGCCGAACAGCAGCGCGCGTCGACCCTCCGTGCCTTGGCCTTGTTGTTGCCGAAGGAGTACGACAACGACCCGCAAGCCGATCGTATCGACGTGGTCGCCCCCGCGTGGCTCGGCAGCGACGATGCGCTCGCCGTGCGTCGCGCCCGCCGAGACGGCGTGCTCCAAGCCCTGCTGCTCGAAGCCGTCGCGCCCGACGGCTACAACGGCGACATCCGCCTTCTCGTCGGCGTGGATGCGCGGGGCCGGGTGATCGGGGTGCGCGTGGTCGAACACCGCGAGACGCCGGGCCTTGGCGATCCCATCGAGATCGCGCGCGGCCCGTGGATCACCGGCTTCGACGGTCGATCCTTGAGCGACCCCGCCGCAGACGCCTGGCGGGTGCGACGCGACGGCGGCGCCTTCGACCAGCTCGCCGGCGCCACGATCACACCGCGCGCGGTGGTGGGTGCGGTGCGGCGCACGCTTCAGTTCGTCGAAACCCACGGCGAAGCGCTGGCGATGGCGCCGGTGGGCGAAACACTCGCCTTCCGCGACCTGCCGCCACCGGAGGATTCCGGGCGATGACTGCCCCTACTGCACCGCGCACCATCCTCGAGTACGGCCTGTCGAGCGGCAACGTCGCGCTCGTGCAGCTGCTCGGCCTGTGCCCGTTGCTCGCCGTGAGCAGCTCGCTGGTCTCGGCCCTCGGCCTCGGGCTGGCGACCGTCCTCGCGCTGACAGCCACCAACGCCTGCATCGCCGCGCTGCGCCGCGTAACCGGCCGCGACGTGCGCATCCCGGTGTTCGTCACCGTCATCGCCTGCGTCGTCACCGCCATCGAACTGGCGATGCGCGCGTGGCTGCCCGCCCTCCACGGCGTGCTCGGCCTGTTCATCCCACTGATCGTCACCAACTGCGCCCTGCTCGGCCGCGCCGAAGCCTTCGCATCACGCCACGATCCTCTGCGCGCGGCGCTGGACGGCTTCGCGGTGGGCGTGGGTTTCCTGCTGGTGCTGCTGCTCCTCGGCGGACTGCGCGAGGCGCTCGGCCGCGGCACCTTGTTCGCCGGTGCCGGTGCCCTGCTGGGCCTGCCGCAGTTGGAGTGGACGCTGCTGCCCGGCTACCGCGGCTTTCTTCTCGCCACGCTGCCCGTCGGCGCCTTTTTCCTGCTCGCCCTGCTGATCGCTGCGCGGCAGCGCTGGAGCGCCCGATGAAGCCCGCCGACCGCATCGAGTTCTTCCGCCGCCTGCGCGAATTGAATCCGCATCCGACCACCGAGCTCGAATACACCACGCCCTTCGAGCTTCTGGCCGCCGTATTGCTCTCGGCGCAGGCCACCGACGTCGGCGTCAACAAGGCCACGCGCCGGCTGTTCCCGGTGGCGAATACACCGGCGGGCCTGCTCGCACTGGGCGAGGCGGGGCTGAAGGGCTACATCAACACCATCGGCCTCTACAACGCGAAGGCCGCGAACCTGATCGCGACATGCCGCATCCTCGTCGAACGGCACGACGGCGAGGTGCCGCGCGACCGCGAGTCGCTCGAAGCCCTGCCGGGCGTCGGGCGCAAGACGGCCAACGTCGTGCTGAACACGGCCTTCGGCGAGCCGACGATCGCCGTGGACACCCACATCTTCCGGGTCTCGAACCGCACCGGCCTCGCGCCGGGAAAAAGCGTCGATAACGTCGAACATAAGCTGCTGAAGGTCGTGCCCGCGGAGTTCAAGATGGACGCCCACCACTGGCTGATCCTGCACGGCCGCTACGTGTGCAAGGCGCGCAAGCCGCTGTGCGGCGCCTGCCCCGTGCGCGACCTCTGCCGATTCAAAGACAAGACCGACGCCACGACCTAGGCGTAACCGCGCTCCATCATCCAGCCGGCGACGGCATTGGCCGCCATCGGCGCGCCGTAGTGGTAGCCCTGGCAGATGTCGCAGTCGAGCTGCGCCAGCTTGATCACCTGCGACTGGGCCTCGACGCCCTCGGCCACCACTTTCAGGCCGAAACCGTGCGCCAAGGCGATCACGGCGCGGACGATGGCGGCGTCGCCGGCATCGCGCACGATCTGTCGGACGAACATCTGGTCGATCTTCAAGACGTCGATCGGCAGGCGCTTGAGCTGCGACAGGTTGGAATAGCCGGTACCGAAGTCGTCGAGCGCGAGGGCCACGCCGAGTTCGCTCAGGGTCGACATCAGCGCGATGGCGCGCTCCGGGTCGTGCAGCGCGGCGCTCTCGGTGATCTCGAGTTCGAGCGAACCGTGGGGCAGGCCGGCCTGCGCCAGCACGGCGCGCACGCCGTCGACCAGTCCCGGATCCTCGAACTGCCGCGGCGAGAGGTTCACGGCCACGCGCTCGACCTCCAATCCTTCCTCGCGCCAGCCCTTGAGCTGGCGCACCGCCTCGCGCAGCGCCCAGCTGCCAATGGGGAGGATCAGGCCGGACTCCTCGGCCAGGGGAATGAACTCGGAAGGCGCGACCTGGCCCAGTTCGGCGTGGTACCAGCGCAACAGGGCCTCGAAACCCACCAGCCGCTCGCCGGCCAGCGCGATCTGCGGCTGGAAGGCGAGGCTGAGTTCGCCGCGCTCCATGGCGAGGCGCAGGTCCTGCAGCAGTCGCACGCTGCGGCCGCGGGCGGCGCTGTTCTCGGCGGAATAGAAGGCCACCGTGCCGCCGGGCGCGGTGGCGGGTTCGGCGGTCTCGGCGTGGTCGAGCAGGCGCTCGGGGGTGTCGCCGTCGCGCGGATACACCGCCACGCCCACCGAGGCATCGAAGAACAGACGGCGGCCGCCAATCTCCATCGGCTGCGCCAAGGGCGCCAGCACGTCGCGCAGCAGGGCTTCGATGCGGGTCTCGTCCTCCACGCCGGACAGGGCGATGGCGAATCGGTGCTCGCCGGCTCGTGCCAGCACGGCGTGGTTGCCCAGCCTGGCGCGGACGCTTTCGAGCAGCCGGTTGGCCCCCTCGCGCATCACCTCGTCCGCAGGCCCCTGCCCCAACGACTGCCGGAGCACCGGCAGTTGCCCCAGTGCGATGCTGGCGAGGATGGCGCTGGGCTGGCCGTCGTTCGTCCGGGCGAGGCGGCCGAGGAAGTGGCTCCGATTCGGCAGGCCGGTGATCGAATCGAACTCGCGGAGCTTCTGCGCCTCGGCCTCGAGTTGCCGGCGCGCCTCGGTGCGCTTGGCAGAACGCCGCAGCTGGGCCTGCACGAGCGACAGCAGTTCGGTCGGGCGGAAGGGTTTGGTGAGGTAGTCGTCGGCGCCGAGGTTCATGCCGGCACGGATCGATTCGCGCTCGTCGAGGCCGGTCAGGAACACGAAGGGCAGGTCGGCGGTGCGCGGGTCGGCGCGCAGGGCCGCCAGCAGGTCCTGCCCGTTGCCGCCGGGCATCAGGACATCCGACAGGATCAGGTCCGGCAGGTGCTCGTGGGCGAGGACGAAGGCGTCCGGGCCGTTGTCAGCCTCCAGAACCCGGTACCCGGCCGAACGCAGGGTGGCGTTCAGCACCGCGCGGATGCTGCCGTCGTCTTCCGCGACAAGGATCGTGGTCGTGCTTGCCTGCCCAGCCATCGGCACCCTCCCGAGTCGATCCCATCGACGCGTCGCCCGAGTCTAGCCGGAGGTCCGGCGTCATGCGCCAGTGACGGTGGGATGTCCCCCGGATGACCGGCAGGTAGCGATTTCGTGTCAATTGAAATATTGGTGTCATCTCCCGTCCATAGGCTGCGCCCACCTTCCCAACGGTGTCCGCCGCCATGCGCCTCGCCCGCTCCCTGCTCGCCGCTTCCCTCGCCGCCGCCCTCGCCACCCCGGCCCTGGCCGAGGTGCCCATCGACGTGATCGGCGACACCGAAATCTATTTCGACGCCCTGCTGCACTTCGACGCCTACCAGTACGACCAGAACATCAGCCGCGCCGACGGCCTCGCCCTCACGGCCGGCCAGCTGACGGCCAACACGCTGACCAACAACGGTCAGTTCCGCCGCGGCGAGATGATCCTGCGCGGCAAGACGCCGACGGCCGAGTGGCAGATCGGCTACGACACCGTCGGCAGCCGCGGTACCGGCCGCAACGGCCGCTGGCTGGACGTCAGCTGGAAGGGCCGCATCAACGCTGACTGGTCGTACCGCCTCGGCCAGTTCAAGCAGCCGAACAGCCTCGAAGAGCTGACGAGCACCAAGAACAACGAGTTCATTTCGAAGGCGATGGTCACCAACGCCTATGGCCTCTCGCGCCGCGTCGGCGCCGAGATCCAGTACGCCACCCCGTCCATCACGGCCACCGGCACCTGGTTCACGCGCGAGATCAACGTCGCCCAGCGCGTCGGCGATGGCTGGGGCACGCGCCTCACCTGGGCGCCGATCCAAGACACCCAGGCCGGTGAGGCCCTGCACTTCGGCATTTCGGCCGTCCAGTTCGACGCCGAGAACAATCGCTACAGCCTCAGCTCCCGCCCGCAGGCCGACATCACCAACGTCAACACGGTCACGGCCACCCTGACCGACGCGGAAAAGACCCGCATCGTCGGCCTCGAAGGCATGTACTACCGCGGCCCGTTCAAGGTGATGGGCGAATACTTCCGCGCCGACACCGACCGCCGTGGCGCAGCCCCGGACTACAGCACCGACGGTTGGTACGTTTCGACCCTGTACACCCTGAGCGACGACCTGTTCGGCTACCGCGGCGGCCTCTACACGACGGCCACCCCGACCGACCCGGTCAAGGGCTTGTGGCAGCTGGCCGCCCGCTACGACCGCCTCGATGCCAACGACGGTGCGGTGCTCGGCGGCGCCCAGTCGGCCTTCACGGTCGGCGCCAACTGGTACATCCGTTCGAACTTCCGCCTGTCGCTGAACTACGTGATGGTCGAGAGCGAGCGCGTGCAGTCGGGCGTGCTGATCAACAACGACCCGAACATCGTCGAGCTCCGCGGCCAGATCACCATCTGACCCCGCCATCCCGGGCCGCCGGGACTCCCCCGGCGGCATGTCAACCGAATGCCACAGAGCTGACACATACTGCCGGCCGCCCCGAGGCGCCGGCCTCATGGAGATTCCCGTGAACCTGAAGACGTTTTCCCGGATCGCCGCGGCCGGCCTGATCGCCGCCTCGGCGTTCGCCGCCCAAGCCCAGAACATCACCGGCGCCGGCGCCTCGTTCGTGTTCCCCGTCATGTCGAAGTGGTCGAGCGAGTACGCCGCCGCTGGCCAGGGCCGCGTCAACTACCAGTCGATCGGCTCGGGCGGCGGCATTGCCCAGGCCAAGGCCGGCACGGTCGACTTCGGCTCGACGGACGCTCCGTTGGCGCCGGCGGACCTCGCCCAGAACAAGCTCGCCCAGTTCCCGTCGGTCATCGGCGGCGTGGTGCCGGTGGTGAACCTGCGCGGCGTCGCCGCCGGCCAGCTGCGCCTCACCGGCCCGGTCATCGCCGAGATCTACCTCGGCAAGATCACCAAGTGGAACGACGCCAAGATCACCGCCCTGAACCCAGGCGTGACGCTGCCCGACCAGACCATCCGCGTGGTCTATCGTTCGGACGGCTCGGGCACCACCTTCAACTTCGTCAATTACCTGTCGCAGATCAGCGCCGAGTGGAAGCAGAAGGTCGGTGTCGGTACTGCCGTTCGCTGGCCGACCGGCTTCGGCGGCCGCGGCAACGAGGGCGTCTCGGCCTACGTGAAGCAGCTGCAGGGCTCCATCGGCTACGTCGAGCTGAGCTACGCCACCACCAACAACCTCACCTATGCCGCGATGCAGAACGCCGCCGGCACCTGGGTGCAGCCGAGCATCGCCAGCTTCCGTGCCGCCGCCGCCAGCGCCGACTGGGCATCGGCCCAGGACTTCAACCTGGTGATCACCAACGCCCCGGGCGAGAACAGCTGGCCGATCGCCGCGACCAATTTCATCCTGGTGTCGACGGCGCCGCGTGATCCAGCCAAGGCCGCCGCCACCCTGAAGTACTTCGAGTGGGCTTACGCCAACGGCGACGCTTCGGCGGAGGCCCTCGGCTACGTGCCGCTGCCCGACCCGCTGGTCGAGCGCGTCAAGGCCTACTGGGCGGCCAAGCTGAAGCGCTGATCGCCCACCAACCCGATCCATCCCCAGGCGCCGGCGTCCCCGGCGCCTGCGGCATCATGACCACCGCGAAAACGAACGACGGAGCACCGCCATGACCTCGACCCTGCTGCGCACCACTCTCGCCCTCGGCGCCGCAAGCCTGCTCGCCGCCTGCGGCGGATCGTCCGACGCCCCCGCGGCGAACGGCGAGGCCGGGACGGCCCCGGCGCAGCCGGCGGCGATCGATGTCACCGGCGCCGGCGCCTCGTTCGTCTTTCCGCTGCTCTCGAAGTGGTCGAGCGAGTACGCCACCGGCACGGGCAACCGGGTGAACTACCAGTCGATCGGCTCGGGCGGCGGCATCGCCCAGGCCAAGGCCGGCACGGTCGACTTCGGCTCGACCGACGCCCCGCTGAAGCCGGAAGAACTCGCGGCGGCCAACCTCGGCCAGTTCCCGTCGGTCGTTGGCGGCGTGGTGCCGGTCGTCAATATCGAAGGCCTGCCGGCCAACCAGCTGCGGCTGACCGGCCCGCTGCTGGCCGACATCTACCTGGGCAAGATCGCCCAGTGGAACGATCCCGCCATCGTCGAGATCAACCCGGGCGTCACCCTGCCGGAGGCCGACATCAAGGTCGTCTACCGTTCGGACGGTTCGGGCACCACGTTCAACTTCGTCAACTACCTCGGCCAGGTCAGCCCGGCGTGGGCGGAGGGCGTGGGCCAGGCCGCGACGGCGGTGAAGTGGCCGACGGGCGTGGGCGGCAAGGGCAACGAGGGCGTGGCCGCCTACACCAAGCAGCTCAGCGGCGCGATCGGCTATGTCGAGCTCAGCTACGCGCTGCAGAACAACCTGACCACGGTCAGCCTGCAGAACGCCGCCGGCACCTGGGTCGCCCCGAGCATCGCCAGCTTCCAGGCCGCCGCCGCCAGCGCCGACTGGGCCAACGCGCAGGACTTCCATCTGGTCATCACCAATGCGCCGGGCGCGGACGCGTGGCCGATCGCCGCCACCAACTTCATCCTGGTCAGCAAGGCGCCGTCGAACCCGGCCAAGGCGCGCGCCGCGCTCGAGTTCTTCAAGTGGGGCTACGCCAACGGCGATGCCCGCGCCGAAGAGCTGGGCTACGTGCCGCTGCCGGACGCCCTGGTCACCCAGGTCGAGGGCTACTGGGCGCAGAACTTCACGTTCTGAAGGCCGGGTACAATCCCCGCTCCACCGTCCGCCCTGCCTCGGGCGTGATCCAACGCCCGCGTCGCCTGACGCGGGCGTCCTGATCTGAACTCTCCGGTACGAAACCTGATGGCGTCCGCCACGTCCCAACTCGACCACCTGGCCCGCGGCGACGCGCGTGCCGACCGCCTGTTCCGATGGACCGTGGCGGCCGCCGGCTTCTTCGTCCTGATCAGCCTGATCGGCGCCGCCCTCACGATGGCCTGGGGCGGCCGCGAAGCCTTCGGCACCTTCGGCTGGAGCTTCCTGAGCTCCGACAACTGGGACCCGGGCAACCTCGTCTTCGGCGGCCTCGCCCCGATCGTCGGCACCGTCATCACCGCGGGCATCGCGCTGCTGATCGCCGTGCCGATCAGTTTCGGCATCGCCCTGTTCCTCACCGAGGTCGCGCCGCCGTGGCTGCGCGGCCCCGTGGCGACGGCCATCGAGCTTCTGGCCGGCATCCCGTCGATCATCTACGGCATGTGGGGCCTGTTCATCCTGGTGCCCTTCCTCGCCGAGTACGTCTACCCGTCGTTGAGCGAGTACGGCAGCCAGCTGCCGCTCATCGGTTCCTGGTTCGATGGCCCGCCGATCGGCATCGGCATGCTCACCGCCGGCCTCGTGCTCTCGATCATGATCATCCCGTTCATCGCCTCGGTGATGCGCGAGGTGTTCCTCACCGTCCCGACGCGTCTGAAGGAATCGGCCTACGCGCTGGGCTCGACGACCTTCGAAGTGGTCTGGGACATCGTCCTGCCCTACACCCGCTCGGCGGTGATCGGCGGCATCTTCCTCGGCCTCGGCCGCGCGCTGGGCGAGACGATGGCCGTCACTTTCGTGCTCGGCAACGCCAACCGCCTCGCCAATCTGCTCGAGCCCTCCAGCTCGATCGCCGCGACCATCGCCAACGAGTTCGGTGAAGCCTTCGCCGACCTGCATCGCAGCTCGCTGTTGGCCCTGGGCTTCGTGCTCTTCATCGTCACCTTCATCGTCCTCAGCATCGCCAAGCTGATGCTGATGAGCCTCAAGCGCCGGGAGGGCAAGTGATGGACGCCGCCGTCTCCGAGCGCCTGTTCCAGCGCCGCCGCCTCGTCAACGTGCTCGCCCTCGTGCTCTCGGGCACGGCAGCGATGGTCGGGCTGTTCTTCCTCGTCTGGATCCTCTTCACCACGCTCTCGAAGGGCATCGACGGCCTCAGCCTCGCGATGTTCACCGAGATGACCCCGCCCCCGGGCGCCGAGATCGGCGTGGGCGGCCTGCTCAACGCCATCGTCGGCAGCATCGTCATGTGCACGCTGGCGGTGCTGATGGCCGCACCGGTCGGCATCGCGGCGGGCACCTACCTCGCGGAGTACGCCAACTTCCGCAAGATCGGCAGCGTCATCCGCTTCGTCAACGACATCCTGCTGTCGGCGCCGTCGATCGTGCTTGGCCTGTTCGTCTACATGGTGCTGATCGGCACGCCGCGCCAGGTGGCGACGGCCATCCAGTCCACCGAGGCCGGGCAGCAGGGCTGGCTGGCGGGCGTGGCCGACTGGCTGATCGGCGTTTCGGGCTTCTCGGCCATCGCCGGCGCCGTCGCACTGGGCTTCATCGTGTTGCCGGTGGTCGTCCGCACCACCGACGAGATGCTGCGCCTCGTCCCCGCCCAGATGCGCGAAGCCGCGCTGTCGCTCGGCATCCCGCAGTGGAAGGTCACGGTGCACGTGCTCTACCGCGCGGCGCTGTCCGGCATCCTCACCGGCGTCATGCTCGGCCTCGCCCGCATCTCCGGCGAGACGGCACCGCTGCTGTTCACGGCCTTCAACAACAGTTTCTGGAACCTCGACTTGGGCGAGCCGATGGCCAACCTGCCGGTCACGGTCTACCAGTTCGCCATGAGCCCGTTCGAGAACTGGCAGCTGCTGGCCTGGGCCGGCGCCTTCCTCATCACCTGCTTCGTCCTGCTGGTCAGCATCACCGCCCGCACCCTCCTGCTGCGCAAGAAGATCGCCAATGACTAACGCCCCGATCGCCCTGCAGACCGCCGTCGCCGGCGGCGAGCCCGCCACGGCTTCGCCGGCCAAGCTGGTCGCGAAGAACCTCAACTTCTTCTACGGCGACTACCGCGCGCTGAAGGACATCAACCTCACCGTCCCCGAGAAGCGCGTCACCGCGCTGATCGGCCCGTCGGGCTGCGGCAAGTCCACCCTGCTGCGCATCTACAACAAGATCTATTCGATCTACCCGGGCCAGCGCGCCGAGGGCGAGATCCTGCTCGACGGCCAGAACCTGCTGGACCCGAAGTATCCGATCAACCGCCTGCGCAGCAAGATCGGCATGGTGTTCCAGAAGCCGGTGCCGTTCCCGATGTCGATCTACGACAACGTGGCCTACGGCATCGGCCACTACGAGAAGCTCAACAAGTCCGACATGGACGACCGCGTCGAACAAGCCCTGCGCCAGGGCGCCCTGTGGGACGAGGTGAAGGACAAGCTCAAGCAGAGCGCCCTCGGCCTCTCCGGCGGCCAGCAGCAGCGCCTGTGCATCGCCCGCGCCGTCGCGCTGAAGCCCGAGGTGATCCTGTTCGACGAGCCGACCTCGGCCCTCGACCCGATCGCCACTGGCAAGATCGAGCAGTTGATCGCCGAGCTCAAGCAGCAGTTCACGATCCTGATCGTCACCCACAACATGCAGCAGGCCGCCCGCTGCTCCGACTTCACCGCCTTCATGTACCTGGGCGAGCTGGTCGAGCACGGCGTCACCCAGCAGATCTTCACCAAGCCCTCGAAGCAGCAGACCGAGGACTACATCACCGGCCGGTTCGGCTGAGCCAGGAGCGAATCATGGGCACCGAACACATCGTCAAGAGCTTCGACGCCGAGCTCCAGCGGATCAACGGCGAGATCACCCGCATGGGCGAGATGGCCCTCGGCCAGATCGAGGCGGCCATCGACGTGCTGCAGCGCCGCGACAGCAAGGCCGCGGAGCGCGTCACCATCAACGACGACGCCATCGACGAGCTGGAGCAGGTCATCTCCAACGACGTGCTGCGCGTGCTGGCCCTGCGCCAGCCGATGGCCCGCGACCTGCGCGAGGTGTACGCCGCGCTGCGCATCGCCGCCGACATCGAACGCATCGGCGACTACGCTTCCAACGTGGCGAAGCGCTCGATGGTGCTGAACCAGAGCGCCCCCGTCGCCCCGGCCCGCGGCCTGCCCGCGCTGGCCGGATTGGCCAGCGAGCTGCTGGCCGAAGCCCTCGAGGCCTACCGCCTGCGCGACGCCGACCGTGCCGCCGCGATGCGCGACCGCGATGCCGAACTCGATGCCGCCTACACCAGCCTGTTCCGCGAGCTGCTGACCTACATGGCGGAGGATCCGAAGCAGATCACGCCGTGCACGCACCTGCTGTTCATGGCCAAGAACATCGAGCGCATCGGCGACCACGCCACCAACATCGCCGAGAACACCTGGTTCCTGGTGCACGGCGAGTCGATGGCGGGAAGCCGGGAAAAGGCCGACAAGACCAGCGAGTAAGGGCGATGGCGACCGGGCAGCGACCTCCGATCGGCCCGTCGGCGTTCGCGCCGCACGGCGCCGTCGACCAGGCATCGCCACCAGTGGCCGGCAGCCGGGTCGTCTACATCGACGCCACCGGCCCCTTCAATCGCGAAATGGTCGACCAGATCCGCGAGATCCACACGACGACCTTCCGCGACGCCGCGGCCCAAGGGCCGTTCGGCCACATCACCACCTTCCACGCGAGCATGCTGGCGACGCCGGACGCCTTCACCGCGTTCGCCGCTCTGCTCGCCGAGTGGATGTCGATGGGCATCATTCCAACGGCCAGCGCCTACGTGGTCGGGCCCGAGGTGGAAGGAAAGACGATCGTGGAAACCCACTACCGGCGCGCCTGGGAAGGGGCCTGTTTCGAGATCTTCGAACGCCGGGACGAGGCCGAGGCGTGGATCGCCCGAATGCTGGCCGAAGCGTCGTGAACCGGACGGCCCTGTCCGAGCAATCCGCGGGGCCTTAGGTCGTGATCCCCCACGCGCCGCGCGGCCACATCACCGCCCACATCGCGGATCGGGTGCTGTTCTTCGAGTCGACGGGGCCCTTCGATGGAGAGATCGTGGAGGCGGTGATCCGCGCCTATCGTCCGCTGCTCCAGCGCCTGGCCGATGGCGGGCCCTTCGCCCACGTCAGCACGTTCCACCGGAGCATGCTGGCCACGCCCGATGCTCTGGAGGCCTTCGACCAATTGCTCGGCGAGTGGCGGCGCTCAGGGCTCGCACCGATCGCGAACGCCTACGTCGCGGCGGCCGATATCGAGGGCCGCAGCCTGATGATGCCGATCTTCGCCAACGTGTTCAGCGGATTCAGTCCCTTCCGCGAATTCGACCGGTTCGACGCGGCCGAGGCCTGGGCTCGCCAGCAGTTGGCTGCGGCCTGCTGAGCGCGGCGGGTCTCCCGAAGGCGCGGGGGATGCAGTAGCGGATTCGAACGGCGGTGCGTCGCTGGATGCGCGACTCGCGATCAGCGGACGAACCACGCGCCACGCGGACCTTGCCGCCGGCGAGGCCGATCGTTAGCGTGGCTGGCCCCTCCCTCCCCCACGCCCCCTTGACGCTCTACGCCCTCAAACCCCGCTTCCAGGCCCTGCTTCGCCCGGGCGTTGCCTCTCTGGCGCGGGCCGGCATCACCGCCAACCAGGTCACCCTCACGACGTGCCTCGTGTCGGTCGCCCTCGGCGTGATGCTGGCCCTCGATCCGCGCCCCGGCCTGTTCCTGCTGCTACCCGCGTGGATGCTGCTGCGCATGGCCTTGAACGCCGTCGACGGCATGCTGGCCCGCGAGTTCGGCCAGCAGTCGCGCCTCGGCGGCTACCTCAACGAACTCACCGACGTCATCGCCGACAGCGCGCTGTTCCTGCCTTTCGCGCTGATCGCGCCGTTCGCACCAGGCTGGGTCTTCGGCGTCGTACTGCTGGCCGTACTCAGCGAGTATGCGGGCGCGCTCGGCCCGATGATGGGTGGCGCGCGTCGCTACGACGGCCCGCTGGGCAAGAGCGACCGCGCCTTCGTGTTCGGCGCGCTCGGCCTTTGGCTCGGCCTCGCCGGATCGCTGCCAGCATGGATCGCGTGGCTGATGCCGGTGCTCTGCCTGCTGCTGGCTTGGACGATCGTCAACCGCGTGCGCGCGGGGCTGCGCTGATGCTGGCCCGCCTCGCTGCCGCCGCGATCACCACGGCCACGCGCCTGCTCACCGGCGCCCGCACGATCTGGATGGCTCCTCCGCCGCCCGGTCTGCAGCGCGTCTACTTCGCCAACCACAGCAGCCACGGTGATTTCGTGCTGCTGTGGTCCTCGCTCGAACCGCACGAACGCGTCCGCACGCGCCCCGTCGCCGGCGCCGACTACTGGAACGGCGACCCGCTGCGGCGCTTCATCGGCCAGCGCGTGTTCCGCGCGGTGCTCGTCGACCGCAACCCGGCGACGCGGACCGCCGATCCGATCGAACAGATGCTCGAAGCGATCGACGCCGACGACTCGCTGATCCTCTTCCCCGAGGGCACGCGCAACCTCACGGAGGAGCGCCTGCTGCCCTTCAAGGCCGGCCTGTGGCACGTCGGCCGTCGCCGCCCGGCGCTGAACCTCGTGCCGGTGTGGATCGACAACCTCAATCGCGTGATGCCGAAGGGCGAACTACTGCCGGTGCCCCTTCTGTGCACGGTGCGCTTCGGTGAACCGCTGCACGTCGACGAAGGCGAGCCCAAGGACGTCTTCCTGCACCGCGCCCGCGAGGCCCTGCTCGCCTTGGCCCCCGAACAGGACGACCGCTGATGCCCGACTTCACCAATCCGTTCGTCCGTCTGTTCACCGGCCTCGGCGGGACGCTGCTTTTCGCCAGCCTCGTTGGCCTAGTGCTGCGACACGCCGTGGCCAAGGGGCAGCCGAACGCCGTCATCGACAACCTCGTCGCCCGCGTCAACGCGTGGTGGTGGATGGTGGGCTTGCTCGGCCTGGTGTTCTGGATGGGGCGCAGTGCGGTCATCGGCTTCTTCGCGCTGCTGAGCTTCCTCGCGCTACGCGAGTTCCTCACCATCACCGACACGCGGCGCGGCGACCACCACGCCCTGCTGGCCAGCTTTTTCCTGTGCCTGCCGGTGCACTACGCGCTGATCTGGGTCGACTGGTACAGCCTGTGGTCGATCCTGGTGCCGGTGTACGGCTTCCTGCTGCTGCCTATCCTCGCCGCGCTGAGCGGTGACCCGAAGCGCTTCCTCACGCGCGCGGCCACGATCCAGTGGGGCGTGATGGTGGCGGTGTACAGCCTGTCGCACCTGCCCGCCCTGCTCGACCTGCGCATCCCCGGCCACGAAGGCGAAGGCATGCTGCTGATCGCCTTCCTGATCCTCGTCGTGCAGGGCAGCGACGTGCTGCAGTACGTCTGGGGCAAGCTGCTCGGCCGCCACAAGCTCTCGCCCACGCTGTCGCCGTCGAAGACCTGGGAAGGACTCATCGGCGGCATCCTCAGCGCGACGGCGCTCGGCGCGGCAATGTCATGGATCACGCCGTTCACGCCGCTGCAGGCCGCGGGCTTGGCCTTCGCGAGTTGCGTGATGGGCTTCTTCGGCGGCTTGGTGCTGTCGGCGATCAAGCGCGACCGCGGCATCAAGGACTGGGGGCACCTGATCGAAGGCCACGGCGGCATGCTCGATCGCCTGGATTCGCTGTGTTTCTCGGCGCCGATCTTCTTCCACCTCGTGCGCTACTTCTGGACCTGAGGGCCGGCGCGCGGCGGCTGGTATCCTGCGCGCATGAGTGATTTCGACGAACAGGGCCCGCAGGGCACGCCCGCCGCCACCGGCGCGCCGCCGATGGCCTCGCGCTTCCGCGGCTTCCTTCCCGTCGTCGTCGATGTCGAGACCGGCGGCTTCGAATCCGCGCGGCACGCCCTGCTGGAAATCGCCGCGGTGCCGATCGAGATGGACGACGAAGGCTTCCTGTTTCCTGGCGAGACGGTGAGCGTGCACGTGGAGCCCGCGCCGGGCCTCGAGATCGACCCGAAGTCGCTGGAGATCACCGGCATCCAGCTCGACCATCCGTTCCGCGACGCGCAACCGGAGAAGCTCGCGCTGGACCGCATCTTCACCCCGGTGCGCGCGGCCGCGAAACGCAACGGCTGCCAGCGCGCCATCCTCGTCGGCCACAACGCGCACTTCGACCTCGGCTTCCTCAACGCGGCGATCGCGCGCGTGGGCCACAAGCGCAGCCCCTTCCATCCCTTCAGCACGATGGACACGGTGACGCTGGCCGGCATGGCCTACGGCCAGACGGTGCTCGCCAAGGCGGTTCAGGCCGCAGGACTGCCCTGGGACGGCAACGAGGCGCATTCGGCCGTCTACGACACCGAGCGCACGGCGCAGCTGTTCTGCGCGGTGATGAACCGCTGGAAGCAGTTCAACGACCTCGATCTGCAGCGCGCCGCGCAGGACTGAGCGCGGCCCGGAGGGCGGCGGCGACGCGGCTCAGGTTGCCGGGGATTTCGGCGCGCGGAACGCCGCTGCACGCGCTGCCAAGCCGCGCCACAGCCCGTAGAGGCTGATCGCGATCCAAGCGATCTGCATCAGGAAGGGCGTGAGCACCTCGGTGATCGGGGCCGGCGAACCGAAGATCGAGACGAGGATGAAGATCGAACCAAACAGGTTCGCGACCTGGTAGCCGATCGAACTGCCCTGCAGCTTGCCCGCCTGAAGCAGCGCATACGCCAGCAGCACGAAGGCGATGCCGGCCATGCCGATGAAGTCGAACCACTGCAGGCTCACGCGGCGCCCCGCTGGCGCACCGCCTCGAACAGCGCGACGCCGGTCGCGACGGAGACGTTGAGGCTCTCCATGTCGCCGGGCATCGGGATGCGGACAAGCTGGTCGCAGGTCTCGCCGGTGAGGCGGCGCAGGCCGTCGCCCTCGCCCCCGAGCACGAGACCCACATTGCCCTTGAGGTCGAGCGAGTAGAACGAGGCCTTGGCTTCGCCGGCGAAGCCGTAGAGCCACACGCCAAGGTCCTTCAGCTCGCGAAGCGCGCGGGCGAGGTTGGTCACCTGCACCAACGCGATGCGGTCGGCCGCACCGGCCGCGGTCTTGCGCACGGTGGCGGTGACGCCCACGGCCTTGTCCTTCGGGATGATCACGCAGGTGACGCCCGCGGCGGCCGCGCTGCGCAGGCAGGCGCCGAGATTGTGCGGGTCCTGCACGCCATCGAGCACGAGCACCAGGGCCTTGCCCTCCGCGCCTTCGACCAGCCCCTTCAGGTCCTTCTCGTCGAGCAGCTTGGCGGCTTCGTAGCGCGCGGCCACACCCTGGTGGCGCGTGCCGCCGGCGATGCCTTCCAGCGCCTGCGTGTTCACCTTCCGCACCGGGATGCCGCAATCGACGGCTTCCTTCTCGATCTCGGAAAGGCGCGGGTTCTTGCCACTGTTCTCCATCAGCACTTCGCGAACATTGGCGACGTCGTGCTCGAGGGCGGAGGCGACGGCATTGATGCCGACAATCCAGCTGGTCTTGCTCATGAGGGGTTCCGTATCGTTTTCGTCAGCGGCGGGACTTGCCGGCCTTCGATTTGGGCGCGCCGCCTTTGCCGGCAGGCTTGCCGAGGCCAGCCTTTGCCGCACCGCGCGGCGCCTTGGCGTTGGGATGCGGGCGCGCGGTCGGCGTGCCGCCCTTGCGCGGCGTGTCGATCTCGTCCGGCAGCACCAGCTTGAAGTCGATGCGGCGGTCCTCGACGGAAGCGCGCAGCACCTTCACCCGCACGGTGTCGCCGAGCGACCATGCGAGGCCCCGGCGCTCGCCAGCCAGCGTCTTCCGCGTGGCGTCGAAGTGGTAGTAGTCGTGCGGCAGCATGGTCACGTGGACGAGGCCGTTGACCTTCGACTCGATCAGCTCCACGAACAGGCCGAAGCTGGTGACGCCGCTGACGACGCCGTCGAAATCGCTGCCAACGTGCTGCTCCATCCACGCGCTGCGGTAGCGCTCGTCGACCTCGCGCTCGGCCTCGTCGGCGCGGCGCTCCTTCTCCGAGCAGGCGAGGCAGAGCGTGCCCATCTCCTTCTCGGTGTAGCTGAAGTCGCTGGCGCTGCCGCCGTTGAGGATGTGCTTGATCGAACGGTGCAGCAGCAGGTCCGGGTAACGGCGGATCGGCGAGGTGAAGTGGCCGTAGCTTTCCAGCGCGAGGCCGAAGTGGCCGATGTTCTCGATGGAGTACTGCGCGAGGCTCTGCGAGCGCAGCAGCACGGTTTCCAGCAGGGCGGCGTCCGGGCGCTTGCGCACCTTGCGCAGCAGCGTGGTGAAGTCCTTGGGCTCGACCTTCTGCCACGGCGGCAGGCGCAGGCCGAACTCCATCAGGAATTCCAACAGCTCGGTGTACTTGCGCTCCGGCGGACGATCGTGGATGCGGAAGGGTGCCGGGATCTTCTTGCGGATGACGAAGCGCGCGGCCTCGACGTTCGCCGCGATCATGCATTCCTCGATCAGCTTGTGGGCGTCGTTGCGCTCCAGCATGCCGGCCTGGATCACCTCGCCCTTGGCATCGAGCACGAAGCGCACTTCGCCCGATTCGAACTCGATCGCGCCGCGCTCGCCGCGCGCCTTCGACAGCACCCGGTACAACTGGTGCAGGGCCTCGATCTGCGGGCGCAGCGAGCCCAACTGGACCAGGGCCTCCTCGTCGCCGTCGATGGCCTTGCCGACGGTCGTGTACGTCAGGCGGGCGTGTGAACGCATCACCGCCTCGTAGAACTTCGAGCGGCTGACGTTGCCGTCGAAGTCGACGCGCATGTCGCAGACGAAGCACAGGCGGTCGACCTTCGGGTTCAACGAGCAGATGCCGTTGCTGAGCGTCTCCGGCAGCATCGGCACGACGAAGCCGGGGAAGTACACCGAGGTGCCACGCTGCACCGCTTCGGCGTCGAGCGCCGTGCCCGGCCGCACGTAGGCCGAGACGTCGGCGATGGCGACGATCAGGCGGAAACCCTTGCCGTCCGCTTCGCACCACACGGCGTCGTCGAAGTCCTTCGCGTCCTCGCCGTCGATGGTGACCAGCGGCACGCTGCGCAGGTCCACGCGCTTGGCAGCGACGTCGGCCGGCACCTCGAGCGGCACCGCTTCGGCCTCGTGCAGCGTCTCCTGCGGGAAATCGTGCGGCAGGTTGTGGGTGTGGATGGCGGCTTCGACCACGCGCGAGGCGGTGAGTCGATCACCCAGCACGACGAGGATCCGGCCGAAGGGCGGGCGGCCCGACTCGGGCGGCGCGGTAATCTCGGCGACCACGCGCTGGCCTTCCTTCGCGCCATTTCGGGCCAGCGGCGGGATCAGCACCTCGGCGAGGATGCGGCGGTCGTCGGGCACGACGTACCCGATGCCGGCACGCTCCTCGAAGCGACCCATCACGCGGGTGAGCCGGCGTTCGAGAACTTCGACGACGGCGCCTTCGCGGCGGCCGCGACGGTCGACGCCGGTGACGCAGCCGAGCACGCGATCGCCGTGCATCACCTTGCGCATCTCGTTCGGCGGCAGGAACAAGTCGTCGCTGCCGTCCTCGGGCTTCAGGAAGCCGAAGCCGTCCGGGTTGGCGATGACGCGGCCGGGAATCAGGTCGAGTCGCTCGGCCGGCGCGAAGCCGCCGCGGCGGTTCAGCAGCAGCTGGCCGTCGCGCACCATCGCAGCGAGCCGCTTCGACAGCGCCTCGAAGCGGTCGGGCGCCTCGAGGGCGAAGGCCTTGGCCAGCTCGTCGGCGGTCACCGGGCCGGGCGCGGCGACGAGGTGCGCAAGGATGGCCTCGCGGCTGGTGATCGGGTTGTCGTAGCGCTGCGCCTCGCGGCCCGCATGGGGGTCGGCCGCGCCTCGGGTCGCCGTTGGCGTGCCGGCGGGGGCGTCGACGCCGTAGGGGTCGTAGCTGCGGGGACGGGGGCCTGCGCGACCACTGCCGCGCGTCGCCTCCGGCATCCAGGGTGCCTTTGCCGGCGGCTTGCCCCGGCCACTGCCGCCGGACGAACCGCCCGGACCGTTGCCGGGGCCTTTGCCCCGGCTGCCTTTCGATTTGGTCATGGGCGGGAGCATACCGCGACGTGAACACCGGGCGTTGACAGTCCGACGCGCGGCCCGTAATCTTCGCGGCCTTCCAGCGCCTCCGGCGTTGCGAGGCACCTGCCCAGGTGGCGGAATTGGTAGACGCACTAGTTTCAGGTACTAGCGGGTAAAACCGTGGAGGTTCGAGTCCTCTCCTGGGCACCAATGCAAAAGCCCGCCGCAAGGCGGGTTTTTCTTTTTGGGGTCGTCGGCAGCGGGATAACGATTTGCCTGCTAGGGTTTTAGGCAAATCGGAGCACAAGGACCTGCAGCCATGACATGGCTGAGATGGATTGTCGTTTCCTCCTTATCGGTTCTTGGTCTCGGCGCCTCTGCCGCTGAGCCGAAGGTTGAGCTCCGTTTTCCCTTCACCAGCATCGCGCCTTTGGTGATGCGCGATGCATGCGGCGAAGTCCGGGGCATCGTGCCCAGCCAGGTTCGGCGACTCGCCAGAAATGCCGACTTGCGGATCACGTTCGTCGATGTCCCGGGGTCGCATTCCCGCGACGCCTTGCAGCAGCGCAACATCACCATGGATCTGGATTTTCCAGGCACTTGGCGCGATGAGCACATGCAGAGACTCAACCTCTCCGTAAGTGTGGATATGGTCAGACTCGAGAGGCTTTCCGAAACCTCGCGTGTCGCGCCGACGACGACAGCGATCTATTCCGATTCCATCCGCCCCCTGATCAGGAGCACGGATCGAGCGGTGGTGGTCCGGGACTTCAACGAGATGGCTCGGCTCTGGGTTCTGGGCCAGATTGACGCCGTGATCGGCCCCAAGGAGCCGGTGCTGTATGCGCTGTTCCTTCAGGGCGTGAAGCCAAGCGATGTGACCCCTCGCCTGGAAGTGCTTTCCACCGCCCACGCCTTCATTTACGTCGACCCCAGCGTCGGCCCCGACGTCATTGCACGCCTGGAGGCCGCCGGGGAGGAAATGGCGTGGCCACTGAGCCTTGCCCAACTGCGCGAGCGCTACCTGAGCCAGGCGGCGCGGGGGCTGAAGGACGGCACCCCTCGCTGCGAGCGGCCGACGCCGCGAACGTGAAGGCAAGCCCGGCGCCTCGCCATCCGGTGCGGGCAGACGACATATTCCAGCGGAGGCTTCTGTCTGTGGATGCCCGGGCAGGAGCGCGTTCTCCAGACCAGGGAGACCATCGTCCGGCCTTCAGCGCGCCAGCAGGTCCTCGTGGAAGGCGCCGATCGGCCGCTCCGGATGGCGGATCTGGATCTCGAGGATCCACAGCGCATCGCCCGGCTCATGGCTGACCGCGCCCAAGTCCGGCGCCTTGTGGATCGCGTGCGGGAAATCGCCAACGCGATGGCCCTTCACGTCGTGGTTGAATTCCCAGCCCATCGCGGTCGCCTCGCGCTTGGCGAAGGCGTAGAGCTCACGGCCGGTCGGGCGCAGCTCACGCCATGCGGCGGCGACGCGGTCCCAAAGTTCACGACAGGCCGCGGCGCAGGCCTGCATCGTCTCGTCCTCGCCCACCACGAAGGTGGTGCCGGCATCACCCTCGTGGCCATCCCACACCGCGCCGAGGTCGACGAAGAACAGGTCGTTCTCGCCGAGTACCGCGTCAACGGGCGAGCGCTCCTTCCACATCAGCCGCGTGTTCGGGCCGACGCGGACGATGTCCGGGTGCCAGCGCCGCTGGTAGCCCAGTGAAGCCAGCACCTCGCCGGCCAAGGCCTTGGCCTCGCTCTCGCGCATGCCGGGACGAACGCCGCGACCAATCGCATTGACGGCTTCCCAGGTCTTGGCCTGCGCGTGCAGCAAAGCTTCGCGCCGGTAGCCCGCACCGGTGCGCTCATGGGCTTCGGCACTCATCGCGCGCCTCCCGCGGCATGGCCCCAGAGCAGGCGGTTGAGCGGCGGGAGGTTGCCGGCTGCCAGCGCCCAGCCGCGCAAGGCGACAGCCGGCGGTGCCGCATTCGAGTAGACGTCATGGATGGCTTCGAAGGCCCGCGCCGACACCACGTTGTCGCTGTGCCGGCGCCGCGCCCAGCGCGACAGCATCGTTTCCGAGATCGGCGCACGCCGCCGCGACAGGGCGTCGTCCACGCCCGTCAGCAACTCGCCGACGTCGCGCAGACCGAGGTTCACGCCCTGCCCGGCCAGCGGATGCACGGCGTGCGCGGCGTCCCCGAGCAAGGCGATGCGCCCCTCGCGCGTACGGGTGGCGAGCTGGCGCTTCAGCGGAAAGGCGATGCGCGGCGAATCAAGCGCGAGATCGCCGAGCACGCGATCGGACGCGCGGGTGATCTCGGCGTTGAATTGCGCTTCGGGCACGGTGGCGAGGCGATCGGCTTCGCCCTGCGGCAGCGACCAGACGATCGACACGCGGCCGTCCGCGCAGGGCAGCAGGGCCAGCGGCCCGGACGGCAGGAAGCGCTGCCAGCAGGTGGCGTCGTGCGGACGCTCGGTGCGCAGGTAGGCGACCAGCCCCTTCGCCGCGTAGTCGCGGGCGTCGAGGTCGATGCCGGCCAGCCCGCGCACCGCGGAGGCCGCGCCGTCCGCGCCGAACACCCACGAGGCGCGGATGCGACGCTCGCCGGCCAATCGCAGCGCCACGTCGTCGTCGCCGGGCTCAAGGCCTTCGACGGCGGCATCAAGGATCGGCACGCCCGCGGCGCCGAGCGCCGCCTGCAGGCGATCAACCAGCAGCCCGTGTTCGACGATGTGGCCCAGGCGTGGCACGCCAAGCGCGGCGGCGTCGAAGCGCAAGGGCGCGCCACCGCCGGCGTCCCAGACCTGCATCGCCGCGTAGGGCTGGGCGCGCGCAGCACGCACGGCCGGCCAGACCTCGAGCGCGCCAAGCAGGGCCTCGCTGTCGGGCGCGATCGCGTAAACGCGCAGGTCCGGCGCGTCGGCGCGCCACGCGGCCGGCGGCGTGGATTCGACCACTGCGACATCGAGGCCGCGGCGCTTCAGCCCGAGCGCCAGTGCGCTGCCGACGATGCCCGCGCCGACCACGACGGCATCGAGGCGGCGACGTTCGATCGAGGCGCTCATGCGGCGTCCCTCGCCAGCGTCGGCACGCGGCCGCGGAAGCCCATCGCGCCGGCGACGAAGCCCGCGCGCAGCCCGGCATCGAGGTTCATCGCGGCGAAACCGAGGCTGCGTCCGAGGCGATGCCATGGGGATTCGCTCGCGGTCACCCGCGCGAGGCCGTCGCTGAAGGCAAGGGTCTCGGCGCGGTCGATGCCGCGGCGATCCTCGTAGGCCGCAAGCACGGGCGCGGCCCCGGGGTCCGAAGCGCCGCTCGTCCGTGTCTCGGCCAGCACATCGACGAGGCTCAGCGCATCGCGCAATCCAAGGTTGAAGCCCTGCGCACCGATCGGATGGATCGTCTGCGCCGCATTGCCGACCAGCACCAGGCGTTCGGCCACCAGCGATGTCGCCACCAGCCGGCGCAGCGGCCAGGCGCTGCGCGCACCGACCTCGCGCACGGCACCGGCACGCCAGCCGGCGCGGCGCTGGAACGCCTCGGCGAAGGCGCGATCATCCAGGGCCATCACGGCGTCCGCCTCGTCGGTGGCCACGCCCATCAAGGCGCCATGGCGCCCGCCGGCCATCGGCAGCAGGGCGCAAGGGCCTGTCGCCGTCAGGCGTTCGTAGGCCGTGCCCGGGGTCGCGGCACCCATGCGCACCGAGGTGACGATCAGGGTCTGCCCGTAGTCGTGGGTCTCGACACCGATGCCCGCGGAAGCGCGCAGCGGCGAGTGCGTGCCATCGGCCGCGACCACAAGCCGGGCCCGCCAGCGCTGCACGGACGCCGCGGTCCCGGGGTCGCCCGGGCTCACGTGGACGTCGAGGGCGCGATAACCGTCGTCGGCCACACCGGCCGCAGTAGCCGTGCCGCGCACCGACACCAGGCCCGGCAGCGCGGCCACCGCCTGCTGCAGTGCCGACCCGAGATCTCCGGCGAGCACGACACCGCCGAAGGCCTCGCGCCCGACATCGCGCGCCGCCACCGAGAGCACGCCGAAATCGCCCTCGCGGCTGACATGGAGGCGCTCGATGGGCGTCGGGGGCGTGGCAAGGCGAGCGAGCACGCCCAGCCGGCCCAAGGCATTGAGGCTGGCGGCCGCCAAGGCCAGCTTGCGCGGGTCCGCCGCCAGCGGCGTCGAGCCGGTGCCGGCATCCACGAGGCCCACGGCCAGGCCGAGTGGCGCCAGCGCACACGCGAAGCTGCAACCGACGAGGCCACCGCCGACCACCACCACGTCGAAATCTCGGATCTCCATGCCGCGCAAGGATACGCGTCTCCCTCGATCCGGAGGTCGTCGGCCGGTCACGGCGGCCGAGGCATCGGCTAGACTCCCGACCTTCGATTCCGCTGCCGATCACCCTCCATGCGCCTTGCCGTCCGCCCCGCTCTCGCGGTGTTCGCTGCCCTCGCCCTGCTCATGGCCGCCACGCGCGCCCATCACTTCGGCGCCATCCCGGACGCCTCGTGGGCGGTGTTCTTCGCCTCCGGCCTCTATCTCGCGGGCCACCAGCGCTGGGCCTTCCCGGCCCTGATGGCGCTGGCCGTGCTCGTCGACTACCTCGTCATCTCGGCGACCGGCGTGAGTTTCTGGTCGCACTACTGCGTCTCGCCGGGCTACTGGTTCCTGCTGCCGGCGCACGCCGCGATGATGGCCGCCGGGCAGTGGGCCGCCGCGAACGGCCTCGCCCCGCGCTGGGCGCTGTTGGGACGTCTGGTGCTCGCGCTCGCGGTGGGCACCGCCGCCTGCCACCTGCTGGCCCAGGGCGGCTTTTACTGGTTCAGCGGCAGCGTGGCCGAGCCCACCCTCGCCGGCTGGGCAAAGAACTTTAGCGACTGGCTGCTCCCCTACGCGCAGGTCGCGTTCGCGTGGGTGGCGGTCATCGGCGCCTTGCACCTCGCCCTTCAGCCGCTTTTCGCCCGCCTGCCGGGCGCGGCGGTGAAGGCCGACTGACGCCATCGCCACGCGCAGGGGTCGACACTGTCGACCCCTCCGACGACAGGAACTCCGCGTGGGCAATCGCCTCTCCAAGATCTACACCCGCACCGGCGACGACGGCAGCACCGGCCTCGGTGACGGCGCCCGCGTGTCCAAGGATTCGGCCCGCGTCACCGCTTACGGCACCGTCGACGAAGCGAACAGCGCCATTGGCATCGTGCTGGCTTGCGAGATCCCCGATTCGATCCGCAACGTGCTGGTCGCCGTGCAGCACCAGATGTTCGATTTGGGCGGCGAACTCTGCATTCCCGGCCACGCGGCCATTTTCGACGCCGACATCCAGGCGCTCGAGGACACGCTCGACCGCTTCAACGCCGATCTGCCGCCGCTGAAGGATTTCATCCTGCCCGGTGGCGGCATGGCGGCGGCGCAGGCGCACCTCGCGCGCACGATCTGCCGTCGCGCCGAGCGCGAGGTCGTGACGCTCTCGCACCATGACGCCGTGCGCCCGGAAGCGATCCGCTACCTCAACCGCCTCTCCGACCTGCTCTTCGTGCTGTGCCGCGTGCTGGCGCGCGAGAGCGGCCACGGTGAAGTGCTCTGGCGCCACGACCGCCGGCGTTGATGCGCGTCTATACGCACCCGTCCTGCCTCGCCCACCAGCCCGGCCCGGGGCATCCGGAGTGCCCGGCACGCCTGCAGGCCGTGACGGAAGCCCTGCGCGCCGCCATCCAGCCGCTGGAGTGGATCGAGGCGCCACTGGCCAGCCGCGAAGCAGCCGAGCGCGTGCATACCAAGGCCCTCGTCGACGCGATCTTCGACGCCCGCTTCGACGGCGAGGCGCTCGTGCGCCTCGATGCCGACACCGCGATGTCGCCGGATTCACCCGAGGCCGCCCGGCGCGCCGCCGGCGCCGTCGTGGCGGCGGTCGACGCGGTGATGGCCGGAGAGATCACCCAGGCGTTCTGCGCCGTGCGCCCTCCGGGCCACCACGCCACGCGCGAGACGGCCATGGGCTTCTGCCTGCTGAACGGCATCGCCATCGGCGCGGCGCACGCCGTGCACGCGCACGGCCTCTCGCGTGTCGCGGTGGTGGATTTCGATGTGCACCACGGCAATGGCACCGAGGCGATATTCGCCGCCGAGCCGCGCGTCGCCTACCTGAGCTCGCACCAGCATCCGCTGTACCCGGGCACCGGCATGGAAAGCGATACCGGCGTGGGCAACGTGGTCAACGCGCCGCTGCCGCTGCGCGCGGGCAGCGCGGTGTTCCGCGATGCATGGCGCGCCAAGCTGCTGCCGGCGCTCGAAGCCTTCCGACCGCAACTGCTGCTCGTTTCAGCCGGCTTCGACGGCCACCACCTCGACCCGCTCGCCGATCTCGAACTGACGGCCGAGGACTACCGCTGGCTGTCGGCGGAGTTGGCCGACCTGGCGGCCCGCCAATGCCGCGGACGACTTGTGTCCGTGCTGGAGGGCGGCTACAGCCTCACCGCGCTGCGTGAGTGCAGCGTGGCCCACCTCCGCGGCCTCACCGCGGCGTGAAGCGCAGCGCCGCCGAGTTGATGCAGTAGCGCAAGCCCGTCGGCTTCGGCCCATCCGGGAACACGTGCCCCAGATGCGAATCGCAAGCAGCGCAGCAGACCTCCGTGCGACGCATGCCGTGGGAGCCATCCTCTTTTAGCGCCACCGCTTCGCGAGCCATCGGCTGCCAGTAACTCGGCCAGCCGCTGCCGGAGTCGTACTTCGCCGTTGAATCGAACAGGGCCGCCCCGCAGGCGACGCAGCCGTAGACGCCGTCGGCATGGTGGTCCCAGAACGCGCCGGTGAAGGGCGGCTCGGTCGCAGAGCATCGGCAGATGGCGTACTGCTCGGGGCTCAGCTCGGCCTGCCATTCGGCCTCGGTTTTGCGGACGGGCGCGGTCATCGGGGGTCCTCCGGCATCGTCGGGGCCGCGGATCGCGGCGCGGGGCTCCCGGCTGGGAGCGGTTTTGAGTCAAGCTTACGGGTCACGAAGTGAGAGGCTTGTCCGTGTCGCGACCGAACCTGCACCCGCTGGCCCTCGCCCTGGGCCTCGCCCTGGCCCTGCCCGCACGCGCCGCCGAGCCGCTGGCCAGCCCGGACTGGGTGCTATGCCGCGCCCCGATGACGCTGGAAGGCGCGCGCACCAGCGCCCCGACGGCCGGCGCGGCCGAACGCGGCACCAGCGCCACGCAGGTGCAGTCCGACGCGCTGGACGTCTCCGGCGAGAAGGTGACGACCTTCCGCGGCCGCGTCGAATTGACACGCGCCGACCAGTGGGTGGGCACCGACGCGCTGGTCTACCGACATGAGAACGAGACCTGGGAGAGCCCGGGCCCGCTTCGCTTCGAGGACGAGCGCCTGCGCGTCGCGGCGACCTCGGCGGACGGCGACAACGCCGCCGAGCGCGTCCGCCTGCGCGACGTCCAGTTCCAGCTGCTCGACGGCACGATGGGCAACGGCAGCGCCGCGAGCGTGGTGCGCGAGGGCGAACGCAGCACGCTGGCTGACGCGCTGTTTTCCACCTGCCCGCCCGGGCAGCGCCAATGGGCCTTCGAGGCCTCGACCATCGAGATCGACGACGCGGCCCAGCGCGGCGTCGCACAGAGCGCGGTCCTGCGCCTTGGCGACGTGCCGGTGCTCTGGCTGCCGTGGATCAGCTTCCCGACCACCAGTGAACGCCGCACCGGCTTGCTGGCCCCGAAGATCGGCGTGCAGGACGAGAACGGCTTCGACTACGAGCAGCCGATCTACCTCAACCTCGCGCCGAACATGGATGCCACGCTGACGCCGCGTTGGATGTCGCGCCGCGGCCTGATGCTCGGCGGCGAGTTCCGCTATCTCGGTGCGGCCAGCGCCGGCCGGGTCGAGGGCACCTACCTCGCCGACGACGACCGCACCGGCGACGATCGCGGCTTCTTCCGCTGGCAGCACTTCAGCGCGCTGTCGCCGAACTGGTACGCCACCGCGAACCTGCAGGACGTCAGCGACCGCGAGTACTTCCGCGACCTCGGCGACAACTTCGGCCAGAACACGCTCAGCCTGCTCGACAGCAGCCTCGCGCTGAACGGCCGCGGCCGCTACTGGTCCACCGGCGTGTCGTTCGAGCGCTGGGAGGCCGCCAATCCGGCCGTGCTGCCCGGCAGCGAGCCCTACGCGCGCCTGCCGCGAATTCGCGGCCAGTGGCTGCAGCCGGTGCTGCCGTGGATGGATCTCGGCGTGAGCGCCGAAGCCGTACGCTTCCAGCACGACGAACTGCCCGGCGGCCAGCGCCTCGACGTGAAGCCTTCGGTACGCCTCAACTTCGGTGGCGCGAGCTGGTTCGTGAACCCGGAATTCGCCGTCCGCCAGACCAGCTACACGCTCGAGCGCGATCCGCGGGTGCTGGCGCAGCGCACCGACCTCAGCCCGGACCGCAGCACCACCATCAGCAGCATCGACGCCGGCTTGCTGTTCGAGCGCGAAACCACGCTGTTCGGCGACGACTACGTGCAGACGCTGGAGCCGCGCCTCTACTACCTGCGCGTGCCCTACCGGGTGCAGGACGACCTGCCGCTGTTCGATACCCAGCCCCTGTCCTTCAGCTGGCCCGGCCTGTTCCGCCAGAACCGCTATACCGGCGCCGATCGCCAGACCGACGCCAACCAGGCCACGCTGGCCGTCACCACCCGGCTGCTCGACGCCGACGACGGCCGCGAGCGCCTCTCCGCCAGCCTGGGGCGCATCCACTACTTCGACCCGCCGCGGGTGACCATCCCCGGGGAGCGCCCGCCGGCGAGCGACGGTTCGGCCTACGTCGGCGAGCTCGACTGGCGCGTGAGCGACGCGTGGAGCGTATCGCTCGCCCAGCAGTGGAATCCGGGGGAATTCGGCACCGACCTGTCGGCGGTGCGCACGCAGTGGCGCTTCTCGGAGCGCGGCGTGGTGAACGCAAGCTACCGCTACCGCAAGGACCTGATCGAGCAGACGGACATGAGTTTCGCCGCGCCCATCAACGCGAACTGGCGGGCGGTCGCCCGCTGGGCCTGGTCCCTGCGCGACCGCCGCACGCAGGAAGCCTTGGGCGGCCTCGAATGGCAGAGCTGCTGCGTGGCGGTGCGCGTGCTGGCCCGCGATTACGTCCGCGACCTGAATGGCGACCGCAACCTCGGCGTCTACCTCGAAATCGAGCTGAACGGCATCGGCAGCTTCGGCCGCGATTCAGAGCGGTTGTTGTCCGATGCTATCCTCGGCTATTCGCCTTGACCCAGCGCTTTCCGCGCGCCAGAGCCCGTTCCAGCCCCATGTCGAAGACCTCGCTCCTCCAGCCCGCGTTCACCGGCCTCCTGGCCGCCGCCCTCGCGTTCGCCGCACCCACCCGCGCCCAGCTGCTCGCCGGCCCGGGTGCCAGCAGTGGCAGCGTGGACAGCATCGTGGCCGTCGTCGACGAGGACGTGATCCTGAAGTCCGAGCTCGACCGCGCCGTCGCCAACGTGCGTAACCAGTACCAAGGCCGTGAAGCGCAACTCCCGCCGGAGAATGTGCTGCAGCGGCAGGTGCTGGACCGCCTGGTGCTCATGCGCCTGCAGGTCGCGCGCGCCGAGAACACCGGCATCCGCATCGGCGATACCGAGCTCAACCAGACCCTGCAGAGCATCGCCGGCCAATCGGGCGTCAGCATCGAGCAGATGCGCGCGCAGATCGAGGGCGGCGGACTCAGCTTCGACGACTACCGCCGCAGCGTGCGCGAGGAACTGCAGATGCGCCGCTTGCAGCAGCGCGTGGTGCAGAGCCGCGTGGTGATCAGCGAATCGGAAATCGACCAGTTCCTGGCGTTGCGCAACGTCGACAGCACCGAATTCCAGCTCGCCAACCTGCTGGTCGCCCTGCCGGACGGCGCCACGCCGGAACAGGTGGCCACGGCCGAGCAGAAGATCAACGGCATCAAGGCGCTGATGGACCGCGGCGAGATCGACTTCCGCGCCGCCGCCATCCGCTACTCCGACGACCGCAACGCCCTCGAGGGCGGCGACCTGGGCTGGCGCGAGGCGAACAGCATCCCGCCGCGCTTCGCCGAGCTGATCCAGGGCCTGCAGCCCGGTCAGTACACCGCGCCGATCCGCGGCCCGAGCGGCTTCCAGATGGTGCAACTGGTCGGCGTCCGCGAGTCGGGCCCGCAGACCATCACCGAATACCAGGCCGACCACTTGCTGGTGGCCGTGAACGACGTCGTCGGCGATGAGGCCGCACGCCGCAAGATCGACGAGCTGCGCGCGCGCATCGAGTCCGGCGACGATTTCGCCAAGATTGCCCGCGAGAACTCCGACGACACGTTCAGCCGCAACCGCGGCGGCCGCCTCGACTGGTTCAGCGGCGAAACCTTCGGCCCCGCCGTGACCCAGCAGGTGCAGTCGCTGCAGGACGGCCAGCTCTCGGCCGTGTTCCGCACCGAAGCCGGCTGGCACGTGGTCCGTCGCATCGCCGAGCGCCAGCAGGACGTCACCGACGAGAACCGCCGCCAGCGCGCCCGCCAGCAGATCGGCGAGCGCAAGGCGCAAGACGAGTTCGAGCGCTTCCTGCGCCAGCTCCGCGCCGACGCCTACGTCGAGTCGCGCCTCGGCGCCTGAGCCGATGCCCGCCGCGCCCCGGCTCGCGCTGATCCCCGGCGAGCCGGCCGGCATCGGTCCGGAACTCTGCGTCCGGATCGCCCAAGCCCCACGTGACGCCACGCTGGTCGCCTATGGCGACGGCGAGACCCTGCTCGCCGCCGCGCATTCGCTCGGATTGCCGCTGCGTCTGCATGACGCTTCAGCGGAGGCCGGACCGGGCGAGCTCGCGCTGGTCGAACATCGCAATGCCGCACTGGTGCGCTTCGGCCACGCCGATCCCGCGAATGCCGGCGCCGTCATCGGCGCACTGAAAGCCGCCGCTCGCGACGCGCTGGCCGGCACGGTCGATGGCCTCGTGACCGGCCCCGTGCACAAGGCCACCATCAACCGCGGCGGCATCGCCTATACCGGCACGACGGAACTGCTCGCCGAAGTCGCCGGTACCGACGTGGTGATGATGCTGGCCAATCCGCGACTGAGGGTGGCTCTGGCCACCACGCACCTGCCGCTGCGCGCGGTGCCCGACGCGATCACCGCGGACGGCCTCGAACGCGTGCTGCGCATCACTGCCGGTGCACTTCGAGATTCGTTCGGCATCGCCAACCCGCGCCTGCGCGTGCTCGGCTTGAACCCGCATGCCGGCGAGTCGGGCGAGATGGGCCGCGAGGAGATCGACGTGATCATCCCCGTGCTCGAACGGCTGCGCGCGGAGGGATGCTTGCTGGAAGGCCCACTGCCGGCCGACACGGCCTTCCTGCCGCAGCACCTCGGCCACTTCGACGCCGTCGTCGCGATGTACCACGACCAGGGCCTGCCGGTGCTCAAGGCGAGCGGCTTCGAGGACGCGGTGAACATCACGCTCGGCTTGCCTTTCCCGCGCGTCGCCGTCGACCACGGCACGGCACTCGATCTCGCTGGCCGCGGCATCGCCGACCCCTCCAGCCTGCAGCACGCCGTGGCGCTGTGCACCGACCTCGCCCGCCATCGCGCCGCTGCGCGCAACACGCACTGAGCCGATACGACCCATGAGCCTCGACGCCCACCGCCACAAGAAGCAACTCGGCCAGCATTTCCTGTCGAGCCCCGGCATCGTCGAGAAGATCATCCGCGCGGTAAACCCGAAGCCCGGCGAATTCATCGTCGAGATCGGCCCCGGTGGCGGCGCCCTCACTTTCCCGCTGCTGCGCGCCCACGGCGAACTGACCGTCATCGAATTCGACCGCGACCTCATCGTGCCCCTCGCGGAGGAAGGCGCGAAACACGGCAAGCTCACCATCGTCCACCGCGACGTGCTGAAGGTGGATTTCGGCAAGCTCGGCCACGGCCACGACGTCGAGGGCCCGCTGCGCCTCGTCGGCAACCTGCCCTACAACATCTCCACGCCGATCCTGTTCCACGTGATGGAACACGCGGAGGCCGTGAAGGACATGCACTTCATGCTGCAGAAGGAGGTCGTCGACCGGATGGCCGCCGAACCTGGCAGCAAGACCTACGGCCGCCTCTCGGTGATGCTGCAGGCGGTGTGCCGCGTGACGCCGCTGTTCGACGTGCCGCCGGGCGCCTTCACGCCGCCGCCGAAAGTCGATTCGGCCGTGGTGCGCCTCGTGCCGCGTCCGCTGGGCGAGGCCGGCGTGAAGGACGCGGCGCATTTCGCGCGCACGGTCGCCGCCGCGTTCTCGCAGCGGCGCAAGACGCTGCGGAACTCACTGTCGACCGTTTGCGACGCCGACGCCATCCGTGCCGCCGGCATCGATCCGGGCGCGCGCGCCGAGGCGGTCGCGGTGGAGGCCTACGTGACGTTGTCGAACCAGCTGATCGACGCCGGCATCCAGCCCCCGGAAGCCGACGCGCTTTAAGTAAAATCCCGGCATGCCCAACCCCCGTTATGCCATCGCGGTGGCCGTCGCCACCCGCTTCCTCGACGAACAGAGCGCGCCCGACGAAGGCCGCTACGTGTTCGCGTACACGATCCGCATCGCCAACACCGGCGACGTGCCGGCACGCCTGCTGTCGCGCCGCTGGCTGATCACCGACGCGAACGGCAAGGTGCAGGAGGTGGCGGGCGAAGGCGTGGTGGGGCAGCAGCCCTGGCTCAAGCCCGGTGGCGAATTCGAGTACACCTCGGGCGCCGTGCTCGAGACCTTCTGCGGCCAGATGCGCGGCAGCTACCAGATGCTCGCCGACGACGGCACCGAGTTCGACGCCGAGATCGCGCCTTTCGCGCTCAGCATCCCGCGGACGCTGCACTGATGGCGACTTACGCCATCGGCGACCTCCAGGGCTGCCACGACATCCTGCTGCGCCTGCTCGAGGCGATCCGCTTCGACCCGGCGAAGGACCGCCTGTGGTTCTGCGGCGACCTCGTCAATCGTGGCGGGCAGTCACTGGAAACGCTGAAGCTACTGCATTCGCTGCGCGAACACATCGTGGTGACGCTCGGCAACCACGACCTCTCGCTGCTGGCCATCGCCGGACGCCGGCCCGACGAGCAGCGCCGGGTGAACCCCGACCTGCAGCGCGTGCTGTTCGACGACGATGCGACGACGCTGATCGAGTGGCTGCGCGCGCAGAAGCTGATGCACGTCGACCGCGAGCTCGGCTTCGCGATGGTCCACGCCGGCCTCGGCCCGAAGTGGACGATCCGGATCGCCGAGGCACGCGCGCAGGAAGTCGAGGAACGGTTGCAGGGTGAAGGCGGCGCCCGCCTGCTCAAGAACATGTACGGCGACAAGCCGAACTGGTCGCCGAAACTCGAAGGCGTCGACCGCTGGCGGGCGATCATCAATATCTTTACGCGCATGCGTTACTGCACCACTGCCGGCCGCATCGCCTTCGAGGAAAAGGGCCGCCCCGGCACGCAGAAGCCCGGGCTCTACCCGTGGTTCTCCGTGCCAGGCACCGTCGAGCGGGAGATGCCGGTGGTGTTCGGCCACTGGAGCACCCTCGGCCTGTTCCAGGGCCTCGGCGTGCACGGCCTCGACACCGGCGCCGTGTGGGGCGGCAAGCTCACCGCCCTCGAACTCGGGCCGGAGCCGCGCGTGCACCAAGTACCGGGGCGCGTTGTCGTGGGTGGCCAGAGGGGCGAGGACTGAGGCGCAATCAGCGCCGGACGTAATCCGCGAAACGGAACGCGACGGCATGCCGCGCGTCCGCGGCATGCGACTCGCTGTCGGTCATCGTCCACTCGGCGGGATCGAAGCGCGGAAACCAGGCATCGGCACCCTCGACGCGCGTCTCGACCCAGGTGAGATGCAGCCGCGAGGCGAGCGGCAGGGCCTGCGCATACACCTCACCGCCGCCGATGACCATCAGGGTCGTCGCCGAGGCATCGGCCGCCGCCGCGACCGCCGCGTCGATCGACCCGACCGCGTCCATGCCCTCGAAAGGCACGCGGCCACTCCGCGTGAGCACGAGGTTCCGGCGTCCGGGCAGCGCACGCCCCAATGACACCGCCGTCTTGCGCCCCATCAGGATCGGATGGCCCAAGGTCAGGGCCTTGAAGCGCTTCAGGTCGTCCGGCAGCGACCACGGCAAGGCATTGCCGCGGCCGATGGCGAAGTCGCGGTCGAGTGCCGCGACGAGCGCGATATCGACGCCGCTCACACCGCCACCGGCGCCTTGATGGCCGGATGCGGGTCGTAGCCGACCAGCTCGATGTCGTCGTACGTGAAGGCGAGAACGTCGCGCACCTCGGGGTTGAGGCGCACGGTGGGCAGCGCGCGATGGTCGCGCGAGAGCTGCTCGTTCACCTGGTCGACGTGGTTCGAGTAGATGTGGCAATCGCCGCCGGTCCAGACGAAATCGCCGAGGCCGAGGTCGCAAGCGTGGGCGATCATCTGCGTCAGCAGCGCGTAGCTGGCGATGTTGAAAGGCACGCCGAGGAAAAGGTCGGCCGAGCGCTGGTAGAGCTGGCAGCTCAGCTTTCCGTCCGCCACGTAGAACTGGAACAAGGCGTGGCAAGGCATCAGGGCCATTTGCGGCAGGTCGGCCACGTTCCACGCGCTGACGATCAGGCGGCGCGAATCGGGGTTCTTGCGGATCTGCGCGATCACGTCGCTGATCTGGTCGATCACCGTGCCGTCGGGCGCGGCCCAGCTGCGCCACTGCTTGCCGTACACCGGGCCGAGTTCGCCGTCTGCATCGGCCCATTCGTCCCAGATGCCAACCTTGTGTTCCTTCAGGTAGGCGATGTTGGTTTCGCCTTTCAGGAACCACAGCAGCTCGTGCACCACCGACTTCCAATGCACCTTCTTCGTGGTGACCAGCGGAAAGCCGGCGGCGAGGTCGAAACGCATCTGGGCGCCGAACACGCTGCGCGTGCCGGTGCCGGTGCGATCGGTCTTGATGGCACCGTTCGCCATCACGTGGGTGAGAAGATCGTGGTAGGCCTGCATCACGCGCCCTCCTTCGCCAGCGTCGGCGCCGTATGCGAGCGCCACAGGAACACCAATCCGATCGCCACCAGCGGCAAGCTCAGGACCATGCCCATCGTCAGCCAGCCGAAGGCCAGGTAGCCGTATTGCGCGTCGGGCTGCCGGAAGAACTCGGCGACGATGCGGAACACGCCATAGAGCAGGGCGAACATGCCGGACACCGCGAAGCGCGGCCGCGGCTTCGCACTGAACCACCACAGCACCGCGAACATCGCCAGGCCCTCGAGCAGCGCCTGCAGCAGCTGCGACGGATAGCGCGCGAACGGCTCCAGCACGCCTTGCGCATGCAGCACGCGCAGCTGCTCGATCGGCAGGTTCGCGTATTCCGCCGGCAGCGCCCGCGGGAAGACGACACCGAGCGGCGAGTCGGTGACGCGCCCCCACAGCTCGCCGCCGATCCAGTTGCCGATACGCCCGAAGCCGAGCCCCAGTGGCACCAGTGGCGCGACGAAATCCATCACGTCGAACCAGTGCATCGCATGCTTGCGGCACCACCACCATCCGGCAGCCATTACCCCCAGCAGCCCGCCATGGAAGCTCATGCCGCCACCTCGCACGTTGAACAAGACCAACGGGTCGGCGAGGAAAGCCGGCAGGTCGTAGAACAGCACGTAGCCAATGCGCCCGCCCAGCAGCACGCCGAGCATCCCGTAGAACAGCAGGTCGCCGTAGGCGTTCTCGTCGATGCCGGGCAGGCGTCCGGCGCGGAGGCGCCGTTGGCCCAGCCACCAAGCAGCGGCGAAGGCCAGCACGTACATCAAGCCGTACCAGTGGATGCCGTGCGGCCAGAACGGCAGGGAAACCGCGATCGGATCGATGTCGTGCAGAGAGCTCATTCAAGGTTCCATCAATCGCCCAGCCAACGCTGGGCGAAGGGTTCAAGGTCCAGCGCCCGGTCGAACAGGTAGCCCTGGGCCACAGTCGCGCCCAGCGACACCAGCAAGGCGCGCTGCGCTTCGGTCTCCACGCCTTCCGCCACCACGTCGAGGCCTAGGTGGGTGGCGAGGCCGAGCAGGCCGCCCACGACGGCCTGCGCCCTCGCATCGTCGGCGCAGCGCAGGCAGAAGCTGCGATCGATCTTCAGGCCATGGAGCGGAAGGTCGATCAGGTGGGTGAGCGAAGCGAAGCCGGTGCCGAAATCATCGAGCGACACCGGGATGCCCATCTCGGCGAGGTAGCGCAAGGTCGATGCCGCATCTTCGCCGCTGGAGAACAGGGTGTTCTCGGTGATCTCGCAGACCAGCAGGCCCTCCACGCCGTAGGCCCGCGCGGTGTCGCGCAGCTCTTCCACGAAGCCCGGCGACTGCAGCTGCACCGGCGAGAAATTCACGTGCAGCTGGAAGCCAGGGCGGCGTTCGAGCAGCGACGTCTCACGCGCCCAGGCGAACAGCTCGCGCAGCAGGCCCATGTGCACCTGCGCGATCAATCCGCTGTCCTCAAGCAGGGGCACGAAGTCGGACGGCGGCACGTCGCGACCCTCGCGCGGCCAGCGCATCAGCGCCTCGGCGCCGACGGCGCGTCCCGACACGAGGTCGACAATGGGTTGCAGACGGAAGGTGAACTCGCGGGCGTCCGCAGCGCGCCGGACATCCCGCTCGAGCTCGAGCGAGCTCTGCAGTTCGTTGCGCACGTCGGGCCAGACCACTTCGACGCGCCCGCGGCCCTTGCGCGCTGCGCTGAACGCCGCGGTGAGCGCATCGCGCAGCAGGCGATCGGCGTCGGGCTCGGCGCGCGCGCCGGGGACGATGCCCACCGCGGTGCTGAATTCCAACGTGTCGCCGTCGGGCGCCGCCATCGGCAGCGCGAGCGCGCGCTGCAGGCGCCCCGCGAGGCGCGTGGCCAGGCCCTGCGCGCGATCCCCGGACACCCACAGCGCGAAGGTGTCATCGGCGATGCGGCCACAGCGGGCGGCCGGCACCATCTGGCCGATGCGCGCCGCGCCCTCGGCCATCACGCTGTCGGCGAAATTGCCGCCATAGCGGTGCGCCAGACTGCGCAAGCGCTCAAGGTCGAGGGCGAGCACGGCGAGGTCGTGGCCCGCGGGCAACTCGGCGACGGCATGAGCGAGGCGGTCGATGAAGAGGCTTCGGCCGGCCAGGCCGGTGGCGGCATCGAACAGCAGTTGCCGCTTGCGCTCGTCTTCCGCCGCAGCCATGCGCAGGCGGTCGTGCCGCTGCGACAGGATGCCGGAGAGCGAGGTAACGAACAGGCGCTCGGCGCCGCTCCAACGCCGTGCCGGCCCCAGATGCTCCAAGCAGAGCACGCCGACGATCTCGCCGAATTCGCAAATCGGAACGTCGAGGATGGCCCCGATGCCGAGCGGCTTCAGGTAGCCCTCGGCGAGCTCGATGGTGCGCGGATCGTGCTGCGCGTCCTCGGCGGCCAGCACCAGCAGGCCTTCGATGGCCTGGAAGTAGGCCGGTGCCGCATCGCAGGCCAGTTCGGTCTCGGGGGCGAGCACGCCCTGCCCTTGCACGAACATCGCGCCGCAGCGGATCGACCGGCGCCCGGGCGTCAACGCCCACAGGCTGGCCCGCGCCACACCGAGCGTCTCCGCCGTGATGGCCAGCAGCCGGCCCGGCACGTCCTCCTCATCGCGCTGCGCCAGACGGTGCAGCGCCTTCAGAGCGGCTTCGAAGGCCGGCGGTGGCTGGTCGAGCGTCAGCATGTCGGGGGCGTTCATCAGGCCGGGAGGATGCGGAACAGTGCGCCTTTCAGGTACTCGGTTTCCGGGATGGCCGGATGGACGGGGTGGTCCGGCCCCTGCGCGAGGAATTCCAGCAGTTGCGCCTGCCGGTCGAGATGCCTCGCCCCGGCCTGCACCGCCTCGACGAGCGCGCTGCGCGGGAAGTGGTGGCTGCAGGAGCAGGCCACGAGCAGGCCATCCTTCGAGAGCACCTGCATGGCGGCCTCGAAGATGCGCCGGTAGGCCAGCGCCCCTTCCTTGAAATCCTTCTTGCGCTTCACGAAGGCCGGCGGATCGACGATCACCACGTCCCAGCGGCGGCGCTCGGCGCGCGCAGCCTTGAGGAAATCGAAGGCGTCCATGGCCTGGGCCGTGACGCGATCACCCAAGCCGTTGCGCTCGGCGTTGGCCTGCACGGCTTGCACCGCACGGCCCGACACGTCGACGCAATCCGCGCTGGCCGCACCGTCGGCGACGGCGCGCAGGCCCCAGCCGCCGGCGAAGCTGAAGAGGTCGAGCACGCTCGCCCCTTTCAGCCAGGGCGCAAGGCGATCGCGGTTGCTGCGCTGGTCGTAGAACCAGCCGGTCTTCTGGCCTTCGATGACGTCGGCGGCGAAACGCAAGGCGCCCTCGCGCACTTCCACCGGCCCCTCGACGGGCATGCCGACCACGCGCACCTCATTGCCGAGGCCTTCGATGGCGCGGGCACTGCTGTCGTTCTTCCAGACGATGCTGCGCGGCTTCAAGACTTTGTCGAGCGCATCGGTGATCTCGTCCTGCAGGCGATCCATGCCGGCCGTGGTGGCCTGGGCCACCAGCACGTCGCCGAAGCGGTCGACGGTGAGGCCCGGCAGGCCGTCGCTTTCGCCGAACACCAGGCGATAGAACGGGTCGGCGTAGCGGCGCTCGCGCAGGGCCAGCGCCACGTTGAGCCGGTGCACGAACAGCGAGCGGTCGAGCGCGTGGCCGCCGCGGTCGACGAGCCGCGCGGCGATCAGCGTATTCGGATGGGCGTAGCCGCTGCCCAGCGTCTTGCCTGCACCGTCGATCAGCATCACCGGCTGGCCGGGCTGCAGCGCCGTCAGCGGGGTGCGCGCGACATCCACTTCATTGCTGAAGACCCACAGGTGCCCGGCACGCAGGCGGCGCTCTTCGCCCTTCTTCAGCACCAGCGGTGCGACATCGCTCATCGACAACTCCTCAGCCGGCCAGACGCTTGCGTTCGGCCTTCTTCGCCTGGCGGTGGCGGGAAACCATGTTCAGGGCTTCGACGAGGCCCGAGAAGGCCATGGCGAAGTAAAGGAAACCACGCGGGATGTGATACCCGAAACCGTCGGCCACGAGGGCGGCACCGACGAGGATCAGGAAGGTCAGAGCCAGCATCTTCACCGTCGGATGCCGGTCGATGAAGTCGCCGATCGGGTTCGAGGCGAGGATCATCACGGCGACGGCGATGATGATCGCCGCCACCATGATGCCGGTCTGGTCGGCCGGCACCATGCCCACCGCCGTGATGACGGAATCGAGCGAGAACACGATGTCGATCACCGCGATCTGGGCGATCACCCAGCCGAAGACCGCCGAAGGCTTGGTGTCGATCTGCTCGGCGTCACTGTCGCCCTCCACGGAATCGTGGATCTCCATCGTGCCCTTGACCAGCAGGAACAGGCCGCCGCCGATCAGCACGAGGTCGCGGATGGAGAACGCATGGCCGAACAGGGTGAACAGCGACTGCTTCATGCCGGCGATCCACGCCAGCGTGAGCAACAGCAGGATGCGGGTGATGCAGGCCAGGGCGAGGCCAAACTTGCGCGCCTTCGGGCGCTGGTGCGGCGGCAGCTTGCTGACCGCGATGGAGATGAAAACGAGGTTGTCGACACCCAGGACGATCTCGAGGGTCGCGAGGGTCAGCAGCGCGATCCACAGTTCGGGGCTGGTCAGGAATTCGATCATCGGTACCGGTTCAGGAGAAGGAGAAGCGCTGCGGCATCACAGCCAGCGAGGCAGCAGGATCAATCCCCAACACAGCAGCACGTTGAGGTCGCACAGGAACACCGCGGCGGAGCCCATGTCCTTTGCGCGCTTGGCGAGCTCGTGCCACTCGCTGCCGAAGCGGTCGACCACCGCTTCGAGCGCCGAATTCAGCACCTCGACGATGAGCACCAGCATCAGGCAGCCGATCAGGATCGCCTGCTCCACGCCGTCCGCCCCCAGCCAGAAGCCCAGCGGGGCCAGCACCAGGAAGAGATAAACCTCGAGGCGGAACGAGCTTTCCAGCGTCCAGGCGGCACGGAGACCTTGCAGCGACCACGTCATCGCCCGCCACACCTGGAAGGGGGTGCGCGGGGCGTGGCTGTCGATGCTGTCGGCCATGTCGCGCGCGGTCCGGATTCAAGGCGAAGTGAAGGCGCGGCAGTGTGCCACAGGGAGGGGGGGGCTGGCCGCCCCGCGGACGGGCAGGACCTCCGGCACTGACGGGGGATTAACCCCGCTTTGGCATGATGCGGCGGCCTCCCGCGTGTAGAAGGACGACCCATGTTCGACCCCGAACGCCTGCTCAAGCAGGTGATGAATGAAGCCCTCAGCGGCAGCCTCGGCGGCAAGCAGCGCCGCCACAAATCGAGCTACGGCAGCAGCGGCCTTGGCGGGCTGGGTGGCCTGCTCGGCGGTTCGTCGGGCGGATCGTCCAGCGGATCGGGCGGCCTCGGCAGCCTGCTGGGCGGCATACTGGGCAGCGGCAGCGGCCGTCGCAGCAGCGGCGGCCTGTCGACCGCCACGAAGGCCAAGATCGGCATGGGCGCGCTCGGCCTGGCGATTGCCGCCTATGAACACTACAAGTCGAGCAACCAACCCGCTGCCACCGGCAGCGCGCCGCCCCCGCAGCCGATGCATGGAGGCACACCGCCTCCTCCGCCGCCGGCCGCTTCGTCCCCGCCACCGGCGCCGGGCGTCGCCGCGCCGTCGGACGCCGAGCGCGCCGTCGAAGCCATGCACCTGCTGCGCGCGATGATCTGCGCCGCCAATGCCGACGGCCTGATCGACGCCGACGAGCGCCAGCGCATCCTCGGCAGCGCCCGCGATGCCGGGCTCGACGCCGAGGACCTCGAGGCGCTGGAAGGCGAACTCGCCGCGCCGCTGACGGTGGCCCAGCTGGTCGCGCGGACGCGCCCGACGCAGCGGGAGCAGGTGTACGTCGCTTCCGTCATCGCGATCGGTCGCGACACCGAGCTCGAAGTCCGCTACCTCGACGACCTCGCGCAGCGCCTCGGACTCGACGCCGCCGCGCGCGAACAACTCCACGCCGAACTCGGCCTCTGATTCCCCCCCGCACGGAGATTCGCCATGCACCAGTGGTACCTCAGCTACAACGGCCAGCAGATGGGCCCGCTCGATACCGCCGCCGCCGTCGCGCAGGCCGCGAAGAACCCGAACGGCCACTGCTGGCGCAACGGCTTCGCCGAGTGGGTGCCGATCGCCGCCTGCGCCGAGCTGCGCAGCGAGTCGGTGGCCGGCAACGTCACTTCGCCGCCGCCTCCGGCCTTTTCCGGCGGCCAGCGCGCCGACGTCATCGACTACAAGATCTATGGCGAGGACATGCAGTTCGTCGAGATCGAGCTTGACCCGGGCGAGTCGGCGGTCGCCGAGGCCGGCGCCATGATGTACAAGGACGCCGTCGTGCAGATGGAAACCGTCTTCGGTGACGGCAAGCAGGCCAGCGGCGGCTTCATGGACAAGCTGATGGGCGCCGGCAAGCGCCTCGTCACGGGCGAGTCGCTGTTCACCACGGTGTTCTCGCACGCTGGCGGCAGCGGCAAGGCCAAAGTCGCCTTCGCCGCGCCCTACCCCGGCACCATCGTGCCGATGACGCTGTCGAACTACGGCGGCCGCATCATCTGCCAGAAGGACAGTTTCCTCGCCGCGGCGCGCGGCGTCTCGATCGGCCTGCACTTCCAGCGCAAGGTGATGACGGCGCTGTTCGGCGGCGAAGGCTTCATCATGCAGAAGCTCGAGGGCGACGGCCTCGTCTTCGTGCACGCCGGCGGCACCATCATGGAGCGTCAGTTGGCTCCGGGCGAGCGCCTCGATGTCGACACCGGTTGCGTGGTCGCCTACACCGACGGCGTCAATTTCGACATCAAGTCGGTGGGCTCGGTGAAGTCGATGCTCTTCGGCGGCGAAGGCGTGTTCATGGCCACGCTGACCGGACCAGGCAAGGTGTGGATCCAGTCGCTGCCGTTCTCGCGCCTCGCCGGCCGCATGATGCAGGCGGCGATGAAGCCGGGGCGCGACGAGGGCTCGGTGCTCGGCGGCCTTGGCCAGGTGCTCGGCGGCGACAACAGATTCTGATCGCGCAAGTCACCGCAGGAACGCCGGCCTCGCGCGGGCGTTTCTTTTCTCTGCTTCAGCTCGCGATGTAGGCCTGAAGCTGGCCGATTTCCTGCTGCTGCTCGGCAATCACGGTCTTCAGCAGATCACCGATGGAAACAACGCCCATCAGCGTGCCGTCCTCGACGACCGGCAGGTGGCGGAAGCGGTGGTCGCTCATCATCTGCATGCAATCGCGAGCCCGATGTTCCGGCGTCACCGTTTTCACCGGACTGGTCATGATGGTGCGCACCGGCGTGGTCGCCGATGCGCGCCCCTGGAGCACGATTTTCCGCGCGTAATCGCGCTCGGTCATGATGCCCACGAGGGCGCCGTGCTCCATCACCAGCACCGCGCCGACGCCGCTTTCCGCCATGCGCCGGAGCGCGTCGAGCACCGGATCGTCCGGCCCGACCGTCACCAGCGGGGTGTCCTTGCCGTCGAGGATCTGTCGAACGCTGCGCATCGTCCTGGCTCCCGTCGTGGATGCCCCGATCATACGCCGGCGAGGGGCGCGCTCAAGCCACGCCGCCCTGCGGCTCAGGCGGCGGGGAGACGCGCCTCGTCGACGATGTACAGCGGCCGCTGCTTGGCTTCCAGGTACAGCCGGCCGAGGTACTCGCCGATGATGCCGAGCGCCATCAGCTGCAGGCCGCCGAGCAGGGCGATGACCACCATCAGGCTCGGCCAACCGGCCACCGGGTCGCCCCAGAGCAGGGTCCGCACGACGATCCATACGCCGAAGGCGAAGGCGGCCAGAGAACTGGCCAACCCGATATAGGTCGCGGCCCGTAGCGGCACCGTCGAGAAGCCGGTGATCCCCTCGAGCGCGAGGTTCCACAGCCGCCAGTAGTCAAACTTGCTGGCTCCGGCGAGGCGAGGCGCGCGTTCGTAATCGAAGGCCTCGGCACGGAAGCCCACCCAGGCGAACAGGCCCTTCATGAAGCGCTGCCGTTCGCGCAGGCCACGCAGGGCCTCGACGGCGCGCGGGCCGATCAAGCGGAAATCGCCGGTGTCGCGCGGGATGGGCGTGTCCGACAGCGCGTTGATGACGCGATAGAACGCGGCCGCGGTGGCCCGCTTCAGCAGTGGCTCCCCGTGACGTTCGGAGCGCCGTCCGAACACCACTTCGGCCCCGGCCCGCCAGCGCGCGACCATGGCTGGGACGAGCTCAGGCGGGTCCTGGCCATCCGCATCCAGCACCACGACGGCGGCGCCGGGTGGCACGTGGTCGAGGCCCGCGGTGAGGGCCAGTTCCTTGCCGAAATTGCGCGACAGCCGCAGGGCACCAACGCGCTCGGGGCAAGCGGCGACGAAGTCCGACAGCAGGGCCCACGTCCCGTCGCGGCTGCCGTCATCGACGTACATCACGCGCACGCGCGGCCCCAGCGCTTCGGCCACCGCGAGCAGGCGCGGGTGCATGGCCGGCAGCGCCGCCTCTTCGTTGTGGGCGGCGACCAGCAGGACGAGATCGACGGTCGGCATCATCGCTCCAGCTTAGCGGGGTCGACGCCGGGCACGCCGCAGCAGGCCGCGAGGTAGTGCGGCCCATCGAGATTGCGCGCCTGCCGGGCGATCCACGCCGCACGGCGCTGCGCGTAGGGGCCCGGCGCCCCCACGCTGTAGCGCTTCGGGCTGGGCAGCACGGCGGCGAGCCGGGCGCTCTCGGCGGCATTCAGGCGCTGCGCCGGCTTGCCGAAATACGCCTGCGCGGCGGCTTCCGCCCCGTACACGCCATCGCCGAACTCGGCGATGTTCGCGTACACCTCGAGGATGCGCTGCTTCGGCCAGAACAGCTCGATCAGCAACGTGTACCAGGCCTCCAGCCCCTTGCGCAGCCAGCTGCGACCGTCCCAGAGAAACAGGTTCTTCGCCACCTGCTGGCTGATGGTGCTGGCACCGCGCATCGGTCGCCCGCGCGCGTTGTTTTCGAGCGCCTTGTCGATGGCGGCCAGGTCGAAGCCGGCATGCGACGGGAACTGCTGGTCCTCCGCCGCCACCAGGGCGATCGGCAGCTCGGGCGAGAGCGCGTCCCAGTCGGCCCATTCGTACCGCAAGGTGAAGCCGGCCTCGTCGCTCCCGAAGGCCTGCCACTGGCGGTCGAGCATGAAGGCGCTGGTCGGCGGGTCGATCACCCGCAAGGCCAGCACCTGCAAGGCCGTCACCACGACGAACAGCAGCGGCACGCCCCAGGCGATCCGGAACAGCCAGGCACGCCATCCCCGTCGTCCGCCGCGCCGTGCGTTCCGCCTCATCGCCGCCCCCGCGCTACCATTCGCATCCCCGAATCCGACCGAGCGCGAAGCGTGGCGTCCCGACGCCGCGCTGTCCATGCACCGATGGCGAATCCCGACACCCTCACCCGTTTCCTGATCGAAGACACCGGCGTCCGCGGCGTGCTCGTCAGCCTCGACGCCACCTGGCAGGAGATCCGCGCGCGCGCCGATTACCCCGAGGCCGTCGGACACCTGCTCGGCGAGGCCGCCGCCGCCGCCGCGCTGTTCTGCGGACACGTCAAGGTCGACGGCCGTCTGAGCTTGCAGCTGCGCGGTACCGGCGCCCTGCGCACCCTGTTCGCAGAGTGCACTTCTCAGGGCACGCTGCGCGGCCTTGCCCGCCACGAGGGCGACCTGCCGGCCGTGCTCGGCCCGCGTGATTTCGGCGAGGGCTCGATGCTGGCCATTACCATCGAAACGCTGCCGCCCGGCCAGCGCGAGGTGCAGCGCTACCAGGGCCTGGTCGGGCTGCAGGAGGACACCCTGTCCGAGGCGCTGACCGCCTACTTCCGCCAGTCCGAGCAGTTGCCCACCGCCCTGCTGCTGGCCGCCGACGGGTCGCGTGCGGCGGGCCTGCTGTTGCAGCTGCTCCCCGATGCCGATCGCGAGGGGGACGGCTGGGCGCGGGTCGAAGCCCTGTTCGGCACCCTCGGCTCGGCGGAGTTGCTGGCCGGCCCCGACACCGACCTGCTCTGGCGCCTGTTCCACGAGGACGGCGTGCGGCTCCTGTCGGATCAGCCCCTGCGCTTCGCCTGCTCCTGTTCGCAGGCCCGGGTGGAGGACATGCTGCGCGGCCTAGGCGAAACCGAGGCTCTGGCCGCCGCCGAGAGCGGTGAGGCGCAGATCCACTGCGAGTTCTGCGGCAAGGAATACCGGCTGGCGAAGGACGCGATCAGCGCGCTGTTCACCCCCCAGGCCCAGGCGAACGTCAGCGGCCCGAAGGGCCTGCAGTAGGCAGGCCCCGTGGGGCGTTCCGGCACCCCGCACCCCGAACCGACCGCGGCGGCACTGTTGTTAAAAGTGCGTAAAGTGATACCCTGCACGGCCGGGAACTCCTTGCCCGGTCGATAGTCCGACTTTCGCATGCGCACCGCTCTCGCCATCGCTCTCGCCGCCGCCCTTGCGCTCCCCAGCGCAGGCGTCACGGCACAGGCGGTCGATGCGGTGCCGACGCCGCCCGCCGCAACCTCGATGGACCCGTCCTCGATGCCGGTGCCGGTCTGGAACCGCGACAGCGGCGAACTGCAGGCCGTGCTCTGGATCGACACGTCGACCTTGCCGGGCCATGACAGCGCCGCAGCCTCGCTGGGCACGCGCTGGTCGCGACGCGACGGCAGCCTGACGGCTGGCCTGTCGGCGAGCGCCGAGCCGCGCTATGGCCTGCTGTGCGGCGATGCCAGCGACGGTGGCGGCGACGCCAGCACTCTCGATGATCATTGTCTGGTCACCCAGCTGGCGCGCCCCGCGGCCCCGGCGAACGGCCAGCTCACCGCCCAACTGGGCACCCGCATCGGGCGCAGCGACTGGACGGGCTTCAGCTCGGTCCGCCGCAGCAGTGCGGACAGCCTGCTTCCGGGCACCTCGCTCTCCCTCGCCACGCCGGAACTCGCGCCGCTCGCCGGCCTGCCGGGCGTGGGCTTCGAACAGAACGACCTCGGCATCGTCGGTGATCTCAAGATCGGCGAGCAGGGCTGGATCCGCCTCGGCGGCAGCGTCGCCCGCGCGCGCCTGCTGCCGGCCAACAGCATGCTGCTCGGCGGCGTCGCGCCGCGCTGGAACAGCCGCACCCTGAGCGTGGGCGGCGGCTACGGCGCGATCGGCGGCGAAGTGGTCGGCCGCGTCGTCCGCGTTCCGGGCGAACGCGAAAGCTACGGCACCCTCGGCCTCGGCCTGACCTGGCGCACCCCGTGGTCCGGTCGCCTGACCGTCGGCGCGCAGAACCTCATGAGCACCGGCGAGAACCCGGTCGCGCCGCGCGCCAAGGCCGACGAGCGCCAAGAGGGCCGCGTGCCCTACGTCCGCTACCAGCAAGATCTCTGATCGCCCGCGTGGCCCGAGGGCCACGCGATGCGAACTGCGGGGTCAGCAGTTCCCCACGCCGTTGACTTGGACGCAAGTCGGAGCCTGCAGGCGATCGACCGCCTCGCGCGCACGGCCGCGCCGAGCCTCGCGATCCCTCACCCTCTCGCAGACCACTTGGGGGATGCGCGATCCGGTGGGCGCGTCGTCGCGGCAGATCAAGCCGTTCTCGCGCTGGCGCTCGATGATCGCGGTGAACGTCGACTGGGCGTTGAAGAACTCGATGCGCTGCGGCGTGGAGAGGTCGGCGATGGATCGCTTGCCGTCCAGCAGCCGACGCAAGGTCGACCATGAATCCTCGAGCTCGTTGCGCCGGGCGCGGGACAGGCGGCCGAGATCGCCCGCGTTCACCTGCAGCATGATCTCGCGGCGCTGCGCGAGGTAATCCTCGACGTCGACGGCGTCGAGCGCGTCCTCACCGACATCGGGAGAACCGGACTCACCAGCGGGGGCTCCCGCGAGGAGCGGGCTGCAGAGGAAAGCCGCCAGCACGGCGAGCAGAAAACGGGACGGGAGGAGGCGACGCATGGGAACTCCTTGAATCAAAGGCGGCGGGGGGAAGCTGCCGGCACTTGGGCCGGCGATCAACCCCCAGCATTGTCGGCGGGCGCAGGCGACGCAAGTGCCTCCCACACCGACTCGACAAGGGCCGGATCCTGCGCCACGCGCTGTGCCGAGAACTGGACGTGGTAGGCGCGCCGCGTGAGCAGCTGCGGCATGAGCTCGAGCCGTGCCGACAGCGCTTGGTTGGCAGCGAGATGGAAAGCCGCGTCGCCGTAGCTCATCGCCGCGGCCTCGACGGGACTCCGCAGCACGCGGTCAAGCAAGCCCCGCGGCTTCCGCGTCCGGTCGTCGATCCGAAGACCCAGCGAACGGAGTTCCCTCGCCGCCTCCGAACCGGGGACGGCCGCGATCGGGGTGCGGAGATTGCTGAGCACCTCGGCCGCTGTTCCACCCTGCACGACATCGCGCTCACGGACCACGGCCACGCCTTCGACGAACAGCGCACGGCGTCCGCTTTCGGACGCCTCGGGCGGAAACGCCCCGACCCAGGCGACGGTCTCGTCGAACGGCACGCCAAGCATCCCGTCGTGCCGGCCGTTGGCGACGGCGAGCTGGCAGTCCGAGGCAGCCATCGCGACGAAATCGAAACGGGCGTTCAAGGCCTCGGCGACGGAACGCATCCGGGCGATGGCCTCGCCCCGGCCGTCCGGCCCGAGCCAATGGGAGTCCCGCTTTGCCTCGTAGCAGAAGCTCAGCGCGACGGGTACGGGCACCGCGGCGGCATCGGCCTCCGCCGCCGACACCGGCGCGCCCCACAGCAGACCCGCCGACAGCAGACCCGCGAAGCACAGGTTACGCATTGTCACGACCTCCAAAAAAAAGTGCCCGCGAACGGGTCGCGGGCACGAATCCATCAGGTTGCGGGCCCGATACCCCCCGGCATGATGCCGGAGGGAGCGGGTGACCGATGTGCCCTAGGTCAGAACTTCACCGTCGCACCGAAGGTGTAGTAGCGGCCGATGGTGTCGTAGTACTGCGGGAACGTGTTGCCGCTGTTCACACCGGTGTTGCCAATGGTGTTGCCCACGATCGGCGGCTGGCGGTCGGTCACGTTGGTGATCGACAGATTCAGGCGGATCTGGTCGGTGGCCTGCCACGAAGCGCCGAGGTCGAGGTAGTTGAACGACCCGATGCTCGAGTAGGCCGGCAGGAACGCGCTGCCACCCGGCTCCTCGGTGATGCTGCCGAGGTGGCGGATGTTGGCGCTGACCGAGAAGTCGCTGTAGACCCACGTGGTGCGGAAGTTCGCCTTGAAGTCATGCACGATGCCGGCCCCGTTGCCGGCCGCGCCGTTGCACGCGACGCTGTAGTAGCCCTTGCAGTCGCGGTTGACCGAGGTCGGGGTGGCCTGGAAGAACCAGTCGTTGACCTTGGTGGCGTTCAGGCCGAAGTCCAGACGGCCGAAGTCACCGAGGTCCCACAGGTAGGTGACACCAAGGTCGAAGCCGTCGGTCTGGTAGACACCCAGGTTCGACGAGACCAGCGCGATGCCACGCGCCTCCGTGCCGTTGAACGTGCCGTTCAACGGGTTGCGGCCGATCAGGGCGCAGTCGGCGGCGTTACCGTTGGTGTAGCAGCCCGTGAGGATGTCGTTGACCGAGGGGTTGGAGACGGCGCCGGTCACTTCGATGTCGTAGTGGTCCAGCGTGATCGCCAGGTTCTCGACGAACGACGGGGTCCACACGATGCCGATGGTGCGGGTGTCGGCGATTTCCGGGCCGAGGTTCGGGTTGCCGCCCGTCAGCACGTTGACCTGACCCGCCGACGGCTGCGGCAGCGAGCCGTACGCCGCGGCCGGAACGCCGGTCGCGAGGCAGCGCTCGCGCGAGGCGGTCGGGGTGGCGCCGCCGCAGGGGTCGACGGCCAGGTTGCTGAGGCCGGTGACCTGCGGGTTGAACAGCTCGCCCACGTTCGGGGCGCGGGTGGCGCGCTGCTGCAGGGCGCGGAAACGGATGCCCTCGACCGGGGTCCACTCACCGCCGTACTTGTAGGTGTTGTACGAGGTGGAGTTGCCCGCGGTTTCGAAGGTGCTGCGACGGAAGCCACCCTCGAACGACAGCGAGTAGGCCCAGGCCGCGTCGTTGACGATCGGGGCGATCAGCTCGAAGTAGCCTTCCTTCAGCTCGAAGCCGCCGCGGCGGTCCGGGGTCGGGGCGCCGGTGCCGAGCACTTCACCCTGGATCTGCGAGGCCTGGTCCGACTTCGTGCCGGCCGTCACCGAGCGGTGCTCGGCGCCCACGGCGACGTTGATCGGGAAGGTCGCCCACGGGCTCATGATGGCGTCACCAAGGTCGCCAACCAGCGAACCGGCCAGCACGTCCTGCGTGACCGTCTGCTGCAGCAGCGAGTCGAGGTTGATGAAGCGCAGCATCGCCGGCGTGATCGTGCCCTCGGGGCCGAACACGTTGAGCGGCACGCAGCCGTTGCGGGCGTCGGTGCAGGCCGTGGTGCTGAGCGCACGCAGCGCCTGCTGGACGCGCGAGTTGGAGCCCCAGTTCACGCGCGACTGCGCCTGGTCGGCTTCGCCGAACGAGTAGTAGGCGTCGTAGCGCCAGGTGTCGAACACGTAGCCCTTCACGCCGACCGTGCCCTGGAACAGCTTGTTCTCGAAGCTGTTGAGACGCGGGCCAAGCTCGGTGAAGCGACGGCCGAGCGAGACCGTGGCTTCCGTGGCGTTGCCAACCACGCAATCGGCAGCGGCGACGCCCGCACGGGCGCACAGCTGCTGACGGGCGGCCGCAGGCAGGTAGGGGTTGCCGACCGGCACGCGGTAGTTGTTGAAGAACGTGCCCGAAGACGCCAGCTGCGTGAAGACGTCGCTGCGGACGTACATCATCTCGGCGTAGGCTTCGTGATCCTCATTGATCAGGAAGCTGGCGAGACCCGTGGCCTGCAGGCGGTTCAGCGGGGTCTGGAAGAGGTTCGGCGGGTTGAAGTTGAAGGCGTTGTTGCAGGTGGCGCGGAAGGCGCCGTCCGGGCACAGGCCACCGAGGCTCAGTTCGGTGACCGGCACGCCGGTGCCCGAACCCTGCGGGCTGCCGGTGACCGACGACAGCGCGGTCAGGCCGAACGGGCGGTTGCCCTGCAGCACTTCCTGCGTGTCGGTGTGACCGACGCTCAGCACCGCGTTGCCGCGGCCTTCGGCGAAGTTGCCGCCGACGGTGACGTCGATACGCTGGCGGTCGCCGTCCTTGTCGGCCGACTGGCCCCACTGGGCGGCGATCTCGGCACCTTCGTAGTCACGCTTCAGGATGAAGTTGACGACACCCGAAACGGCGTCGGCGCCATACACGGCCGAGGCGCCGCCCGAGATGATCTCGACGCGCTCGATCAGGGCGACCGGGATCGCGTTGGTGTCGACCACGCCAGCCAGGTCGAACGGGGTCAGGCGGCGGCCGTTGACCAGCACCAGGGTGCGGTTCGCGCCGAGGCCGCGCAGGTCGATGGTGGCACCACCGCCGCTGCCGTTGTTGGTGCCCGGGCCGATGGCCGGAACGAGGGCCGGCAGCTCGCGGAGGAAGTCCTCGATGGCGACGACCTGCTTGATCTCAAGCTCCTCGGCGGTCACTTCCGTGATCGGGCTGCTGGCGACGATGCCCGGCGAGGAAAGGCGGGTACCGGTGACCTGGACCACGTCGAGGCGCTGCGTTTCCTCGGAGGACGACTCCGCCGAGTCCGCGGTTTGCGAGAAGGCGGGCGCGACGGCCAGGGTGGCGCCAGCGAGGAGTGCAAAGCGAATTGCACGCGACAGCTGCTTGATGTCCGACATTGAGTTTCTCTCCAACGTATGAGCGGATTCGGGAATCCAGTGATATGCCGACGGTACCGAGGGGACGTTCCGCGACCTCCCGAGCATAACGCAATGTTTACGTTATGCAAATCCGCTGAGCGCGAGGGCGGGCGCCCAGATGAAGAGCGCCGTTTCGCACCGATTGCTGCTGCATCGCATCAATTCTGGCCCGGCACCGGACCCGGCTCACCGGCCGGGGGAGCAACGCCTTCCACCCGGGCATCGCCAGAGAAGCTTCGCAAGACGAGTCTACCCCCCTCGCCCACCGCGGCACCGGCAGCAACGCGCGGAGTCTCCGCCGCAGGAAGGCTAAGGTCACCGGTCGCCAACTGCGGCACGATGGCGCGAGGCCATACACCAACGACATCGACGCGGAGGTCACCCGAGAGGCTCTCGAGCACGACGTCGGCGCCCGACGCCGACCCGAGACGGAGCGTGATCGCCCCGGACACCGAGGTCGCGCGGACGCGCCGCGGACGATCCAGCGCGAGCGTGGACGGCCCGCCCACCGCGTCGACGGCGACCGAGCCGATGGCTCCCTGCGCCACGACCTCGACCTCGCGGCCCTCCGCCCGGACATCGCCCGTGGGGCCCTCCAGCTGGAGGTCGAGCGCGCCGTCGACCCGGACGTCCGCAGCATCGAACGCACCGGCGATGCGGGCTCCCGACCCGCCGCGGACCACGAGGCGCGGCGCTTCCGCACCCTGCAGGTCAAGCGACGCGCCACCAAGATGGATGACGAGGGGCGCCCCGGCCGGAACGGCAACGCGAAGCTCGGACCGTCGCGGCGAGAGGCGTTCCGGGTCGTCGACAATGAGCACGCGGCGGTCCACTGTTTCGCGCCAAATCACGCGCTGGCCCGGCGCCAGCGTGGCCTCGAGGCCCACCTTCCCGGCCTCCCCGGGGCGCACCTCAAGCGAGCCGGCCTCCAAGCGCAGATGGAGCGCTTGGCCGGCGTCCAGGGGCCGCTCCTCCGCGACGCGCACCACCGCGGCCTCGGCCGATAGGCCGAGAATGGCGAGGCAGGCGCTTGTCAGGACGTGGCAGCGCATGCGGCTATCGCAGCACACGCGGCGTGCGCTGCCAAGCGCACGGTCTCGGCATGGATGTCGACGATGTCGTCGACGTCCGGGGCATAGCCGCCGGCCATCGCGACCGACAGCGGCAGGCCGTGGCGACGGCAGGTCTCGAGCACGGCACGGTCCCGCTGGGCGAGGCCGGCCTTGGTGAGCGCCAACTGGCCGAGCCGATCACCGACGAAGGGGTCGGCACCGGCGAGATAGAGCACCGCATCGGGGCGCGCGGCCTCGACGGCGCGCGGCAGGTGCGCGGCGAGCAGATCGAGGTAGCGCGCGTCGTCCGTGCCCGGCGGCAGCGGCACGTCGAGGTCGGAAGCCGGCTTGATCGCCGGGTAGTTCTTCGCGTCGTGCATCGAGAAGGCGAACAGCGTGTCGTCGCCCGCCACCAGCTCGGCCGTGCCGTTGCCATGGTGCACGTCGAGGTCGACGATCAGCAGCCTCCGCGCGAGGCCCTCGGCCTGCACGTGCCGCGCGGCCACGACCGCGTCGTTGAAGATGCAGTAGCCGCCGCCGCGGTCGAAGGCCGCATGGTGCGTACCGCCGGCGAGGTTCACAGCGATGCCGTCGCCGCGAAGCGCCGCATCGAGCGCCGCGATCGTGCCGCCGACGGTGCGTCGCGCACGCTTTGCCATCGCTTCGGACCACGGAAAGCCGATGCGCCGCTGCTCCTGCGGGCTCAAAGTGCCGCGCCGGACGCGCTCGATGTAGTCGGGGCAGTGGACGCGACGCAGCGCCTCATCACTGGCGGACACCGGCTCCTGCAGTGTCACGCCCCAGCGCTCGGCGTGATCGCGCACGCGCTCGTACAGGCGCCGGTACTTCGCCATCGGGAAGGCGTGGCCTTCCGGCAGCGGGAGCTCGAACGTGGGGCAGAAAAAAGCCTTCATCGCTGCAGCTTAAGCCGAAGCGATGAAGGCCTTGAGGAGGGCGGGCGATGCCGGGTTCCGGCACCACCGCGGCCGCCGGATCAGGCCGCGGCTTTCTTGGCTTCCGCCTCGAGGGCGGCGGCCACCCGCTGGCGCTCGGCTTCCAGAGCCGCCGGAAGGCGCGGGCCGAATTCGGCGAGGTATTCGCCGATCGAGGCCATCTCGGCCTTCCAGCCGTCGCGGTCGTAGCCGAACAGCACCTCGCGGGCCTCGTCGCTGAGCTTCACGCCGTCGAGGTTCAGGTCCTCGCGCTTCGGGAACAGGCCCACCGGCGTCTCGATGGCCGCGGCCTTGCCCTCGCAGCGCTTGAGCATCCACTCGAGCACGCGCAGGTTGTCGCCGAAGCCCGGCCACAGGAACTTGCCATCGCTGCCCTTGCGGAACCAGTTGACGTGGAAGACCTTCGGCAGCTTGTCGGCCTTCGCACCGAAGCTGAGCCAGTGGCTGAAGTAGTCGGCGAAGTTGTAGCCGCAGAAGGGCTTCATCGCCATCGAGTCGCGGCGCACCACACCCACCGCGCCGGTCGCGGCGGCGGTGGTCTCCGAGGCCATGCCGGCGCCGACCAGCACGCCATGCGTCCAGTCGCGGGCTTCGAACACCAGCGGCACCAGCGAGGCGCGACGGCCGCCGAAGACGATGGCCGAAATCGGCACGCCCTGCGGGTCTTCGGCCTTCGGCGAGTAAGACGGGCACTGCTTGGCCGACACGGTGAATCGCGCGTTCGCGTGCGCGGCGGGGCCCTTGGCGGCATCGAAGGGCTGACCCTTCCAATCCGTCACCGGCGTGCCGGTATCGAGGCCTTCCCACCAGGGCTGGTTGTCCTCGGTCACGCCGACATTGGTGAAGATGGCATCGCGGTCCAGCATGGCCAGCGCATTTGGGTTGCTCTTGGCACCCGTGCCCGGGGCCACGCCGAAATAGCCGGCCTCCGGGTTGATCGCGTAGAGGCGGCCATCAGCGCCGGGACGCATCCAGCAGATGTCGTCACCGACCGTCCAGACTTTCCAGCCCTTCTCGCGGTAGCCCTGCGGCGGGATCAGCATGGCGAGGTTGGTCTTGCCGCAGGCGCTCGGGAAGGCCGCGGCGACGTAGTGCGTTTCGCCCTGCGGGTTCTCGATGCCGACGATCAGCATGTGCTCGGCGAGCCAGCCCTCGGTGCGCGCCTGGTAGCTGGCGATGCGCAGCGCGTGGCACTTCTTGCCGAGCAGCGCATTGCCGCCGTAGCCCGAGCCGTAGCTCTTGATCGCCAGCTCTTCCGGGAAATGCATGATGAACCGGCGATCCGGGTCGAGCTCGCCCGTCGAGTGCAGGCCGCGCACGAACGAGCCCTCGCGCTCGATGCGCGCCAGCGCCGCCGAACCCATGCGGGTCATGATCCGCATGTTCGCCACGACGTACGGCGAGTCGGTGATCTCGACGCCACAGCGTGAGAGCGGCGAGTCGATCGGGCCCATGCAGTACGGGATGACGTAGAGCGTGCGGCCCTTCATGCAGCCGGCGAACAGCGCGTCCATCTTCGCGTGGCCGTCGGCAGGCGACATCCAGTGGTTGTTCGGGCCGGCGTCGTCCTTCTCGGAAGTGCAGACGAAGGTGAGGTGCTCGACGCGAGCCACGTCGCCCGGGTGCGAGCGGTGCAGCGTGCAGCCCGGGTGCGTTTCCGGATTCAGCGCATGCAGGGTGCCGTCGGCGAGCATCGCGGCCTTGAGCGCGGCGTCCTCGGCCTCGGAGCCATCGCACCAGTGGATGCGGTCGGGCGTAGTGAGGGCGGCGACGGACGCGACCCAGTCATTGAGGGCCGCGAAACGGCTCGGCGAGCTGCTGCTCATCGGGAGAACTCCGGAAGGGAAATCGTCGGAGGCCGGGACCACTCCCGTGACGCCTGCCACCGGCCAGCGACCGGGACCCGCCTCAATGCATACGTATTCTATAGCGTCGGGACGGGGTCCGCCGAGGCTTTCCGCAGGGGGTCGAACAGGCCCAGGCTCCAGGGCCGCTGGGCCAGCACCAGGCTCACGCCGACCCGCTCGGAAGCGGGGAGGTGGGCGTCTTGCGCCAGCATGAGATCGAACTGACCGGCGGCCTCCCGGAGCTTTTCGCGGATGGTCGCGGCCGAGCGCCGGGAGACCATGCCCGAGAGCAGCAGCAGGGTTTCCTCGCCACCGGCGAAGCGGCTCTTGAAGAACTCCGGCAGCAGGCGCTGCTGGAAGAAGCGCTGCATGGGGCCGTCGGTCCGCCAACGGAAGTTCCGGGCGGTCAGGACCCGGGCCCGGTTGCCCGGCAGCAGTTCGATGATGCCGAGACGGTCCAGCTTCACCAGCCGGCCGATCCAGTCCGGGAGGCTGATCTGGTAGTTCGCCAGCACCTCGTCCTGCGTCCAGCGGTTCACGGCCAGATACAGCGCCAGCATCAGTAGCGGGTCATCGACCAGGGCCTGCTCCTGCGCCTCGGACAACTCGGCCAAGGCCGGCCGGCGCTGCTCCGCTTCGGCGGCGAGTTCGGCGAGGCCCATGTCGAGCGCCTCGCAGATCTGCTCGAGGCGTTCGAGCCGGATCGACTGCTCGGAGAACATCCGCTTCACCGAAGCCTCGGACATGCCGATGCGCTCGGCGAGGTTCGCGTAGGTCAGCCCTTGCGCCTTCAGCACGCGCTTCAGGGCTTCGACGAGCTGGACGCGGAGGGTCACGGAATCAGCGCGTCCATCACGTGGGTGACGTAGGCCTCGAACTCATCGTGGTTCAAGCGCGGCTGGCCGAGCTGCAGGGACAGCTGGAGGAAGCCGACGTAGGCCGCGTAAGTGAGCCGCGCACGGTTGACGGCCTCGAGCCGCGGCATGCCGGCCTGGCGGAAGCTCGCTGCGAGGTAGTCCATGCGCCGCTGCGACACGCGCGCCAGCACCGGCTGCACGACCGGGTGGTCGAGGGCCTTCAGCAGCTCGCTGTAGATCTTGTGCGGCTTCAACTCGTGCGCAACGAGCTGGAACAGCGCCTTGAGGCGCTCGCGCGGCTCGGGGAAGGCCTCGAGCTTGCCGAAGACGGTCTCCTGTTCCATGGCTTCCCAGCGTTCGAGTGCCGCCGCTAGCAGCGCCTCGCGCGAGGGGAAATGCCAGTAGAAGCTGCCCTTCGTCACGCCAAGCCGGCGCGCCAGCGGTTCGACCGCCACCGCAGCCACGCCGTCGTCCGCGATGACGTCGAGGGCGGCGTTGGCCCAGTCTTCGGCGGAGAGACGCATCGGTCGTTCGGTCTTGGCGGCGGCGGGCATGGGCAGCGGGCTGGCGGCGTTCACGGCAATGGAAGCGACACAATAATGTGTCGGACGCGCTTTCACCATACGCATACGTATTGACAAGCGCGAAAACTGCCACCCATACTCGGCCGTATGGTTTCCATTGCACCCCTGCCCGCTTCCCTGGCCTCGTTCGAATGGACGGGTTCGGGCGGCCTGCCGCTGGCCGCCAGCGCAGCCGGTCCGCTGGGTGCGGACATCGGCGTGCTGTTCGCCCACGGCTTCGGCCAGACGCGACAGGCGTGGACGCGTTCGATGCTGGCGCTGGGCCAAGCCGGCATCGCCAGTGCGGCCTACGACATGCGCGGCCACGGCCAGTCCGGGCGCAACGTGCCGGAAGAACGCTACGGCGTCGAGCAGTTCATCGATGACGCCCTCGCCGTTCGCGCAACGCTGACCCAGCCACCGGTGCTGGTTGGCGCCTCGATGGGCGGCCTCGTCGGCCTCGCCGCGCAGTCGCGCGGTGCTGGGTTCGCCGGCCTGGTGCTCGTCGACGTCACGCCGAAGTGGGAAATCGCCGGAATGCAGCGCATCCTCGCCTTCATGGGCGCGCATCCGGATGGCTTCGAAGACCATGAGCACGCGGCGAGCGAGATCGCGGCGTACCTGCCGCACCGCCGCGAGCGCAAATCCTCCGCCGACCTCGCCCACCTGCTCGTTCGCGGCGACGACGGCCGCCTGCGCTGGCACTGGGACCCGCGTCTGCTTCACGACCTCGCCGATTCCGCCAAGCATCAAGACGAACTCGCCGAGGCCGCCCGCGGCATCGACGTGCCGGTGCTGCTGGTGAGCGGCGGCCGCAGCGACCTCGTCTCGAAGGAGACCGTCGCGCATTTCCTCGACCTGGTGCCGCACGCCGAACACGTGCACCTGCCAGAGGCCACGCACATGGTGGCCGGCGACGACAACGACGCCTTCACCCGGGCCGTCATCGAATTCCTTTCTCCCCGCCCCCACGCGGGATCCTTCCAGACCCTCCGCGGAGCCTGAGCCATGAGCGCTGTGTTGCCCTTCCTCGTCCTTCTGCTGGTGGTCGCCGTTGCGGCGTATCACCGCTGGTCGCTGGCGGTGTTCACCGCCGTCGCCGGCGCCGGCCTCGTGCTGGTCGGCCTCACCGGCGTGGCGCAGGTCGCGACCATCGTCGCCGGTTCGCTGCTGGCGGTCGTCGCGCTGCCGCTGCTGATCACGCCGATCCGGCAGAACCTGATCACCGCGCCGCTGCTGAAGTTCTACACCAAGATCCTGCCGCCGCTCTCGGAGACCGAGAAGACCGCGCTGGAAGCCGGCACCGTCGGCTTCGAGGGCGAGCTGTTCTCCGGCGCGCCGAAGTGGGCCGACCTGCTCGCGCAGCCGAAGCCGACGCTCACCGCCGAAGAGCAGGCCTTCCTCGACGGCCCGGTCGAAGAGGTCTGCAAGATGACCAACGACTGGGAAACCACGCACGTGCACGCGGACCTCGAGCCGCAGGTGTGGGACTACCTGAAGAAGAACAAGTTCTTCGGGATGATCATCCCGAAGGAGTACGGCGGCCTCGGCTTCTCGGCGCTGGCCCACCACAAGGTCATCCAGAAGCTGGCCTCGATCTCGGCCACGCTGAGCTCGACCGTCGGCGTGCCGAACTCGCTCGGCCCGGCGGAACTGCTGCTGCACTACGGCACTGAAGACCAGAAGCGCCACTACCTGCCGCGCCTCGCCGACGGCCGCGAGATCCCCTGCTTCGCGCTGACCGGCCCGACGGCGGGTTCCGACGCCACCTCGCTGCCGGACTTCGGCATCGTCTGCGAAGGCGAATGGAACGGCGCCAAGGTGCTGGGGGTCAAGCTGACCTTCGACAAGCGCTACATCACGCTGGCGCCGGTGGCCACGGTGATCGGCCTCGCCTTCCGCCTCTATGACCCGCAGAAGCTGCTGTCGGATGACGTCGATCGCGGCATCACGCTGGCGCTGATCCCGCGCGAGACGCCGGGCCTCGAGATCGGCCGCCGCCACTTCCCCCTCAACTGCACCTTCATGAATGGCCCCCTGCATGGCAAGGAGATGTTCCTGCCGCTCTCGCAGCTCATCGGCGGCGAGGACTACGTGGGCCAGGGCTGGCGCATGCTGGTGGAATGCCTGTCGGTGGGGCGCGCCATCACCCTGCCCTCGACCTCGAGCGGCGCGGCCAAGCTCGCCGCCGCGGCCACCGGTGCCTACTCGCGCATCCGCAAGCAGTTCGGCCTGTCGATCGGCCGCTTCGAGGGCGTCGAAGAAGCGCTGGCCCGCATCGCCGGCAACACCTACGCCGTCGCGGCGCTGTCGCAGGCCACGGCCGCCGCGGTCGACCGTGGCGAGAAGCCGGCCGTGCCCTCGGCGATCGCCAAGTACCACGCCACCGAGATGGCCCGCGAAGTCGGCAAGGACGCGATGGACGTCCACGGCGGCAAGGGCGTGATCCTGGGGCCGTCGAACTACCTCGGCCGCGGCTGGCAGGCCGCCCCGATCTCGATCACGGTCGAAGGCGCGAACATCATGACGCGCTCGCTGATGATCTTCGGCCAAGGTGCGATCCGCTGCCATCCGTGGGTACTGAAGGAAATGCAGGCCGCGACGCACCCCGACCCGGCCGTGCGCCTGCGCGAGTTCGACACCAACCTGTTCGGCCACATCGGCTTCGCGATCAGCAACGCCGTCCGCAGCCTGTGGATGGGCCTGACGTTCGCCGCCTTTGGCAAGGCACCCGGCGACGACTACACGAAGCGCTTCTACCGCCGCCTCAACCGCTACTCCGCCAACCTCGCGCTGGTCGCCGACACATCGATGCTGACGCTGGGCGGCAAGCTGAAGTTCAAGGAGAAGCTGTCGGGCCGCTTGGGCGACGTGCTCTCGCAGCTCTACATCGCCAGCGCGATGCTGAAGCGCTACGAGGACGAGGGCCGTCCGGCTTCCGAGCAGCCGCTGCTGGCCTGGGCGTTCCACGACAGCGTGTTCAAGATCGAGAACGCGCTCTCCGGCGCGCTGCGCAACTACCCGATCCGTCCGGTCGGCTGGCTGCTGTGGCTGCTGGTGTTCCCGTTCGGCCGTCGTGCGCAGGCCCCGAGCGACCGCCTCGGCCGTCGTGCCGCGGCGCTGCTGATGTCGCCGTCCGACGCCCGCGACCGCCTGGTCAGCGGCGTGTTCCTGACGCCCTGCGAGAACAACCCGGCTGGTCGCGTCAACGCCGCGCTGGCCAAGGTGATCCTCGCCGAGCCGGTGGAGCGCAAGTTCATGAAGGCGGTGAAGGGTGGCGAGATCGCCGCGCTGGATTACGCCGCGCAGCTGGCCGAGGCCGTGCAGAAGGGCCTGATCACCGGCGAAGAGCGCGCCCAGCTCGAAGAGCTGCGCCGCCTCACCTGGGACGCCATCAGCGTGGACGATTTCGACCACGAGGACCTCGTCGCCGCATCGCTGTACCGCGGTGCGAAGTCCGGCGACACCCGCCGCGCGGCCTGATCGCCTCGCGATGCGTCACCACGGAACGGCGGGCCCAGGCCCGCCGTTCTGCTATCCGAACCCTTGCGCGCCACCGACCGTGAGCCATCCATGAGCACGACCACGCCCCTTCTCGCCCTGTACCGCCGCTTCGAGCGCCTGCCGCTGGGACGCTGGCTGTTTTCGCGCGCCGTGTGCTTCAAGGCGCCCTATTTCGGCACGATCCATCCCACCTTCGTCGCGCTGGTGCCGGGCCGCTGCGAAGCGCGCATCCCGCACCGTCGCGGCATGCAGAACCACATCGGCAGCGTCCACGCGATCGCGCTGTGCAATCTCGCCGAGCTCTGCGCCGGCGTGATGACCGACGCCTCGATCCCGGCCGACATGCGCTGGATCCCCAAGGGCATGACCGTGCAGTACCTGAAGAAGGCGATGGGCCCGCAGACCGGCATCGCCCAGCCGCGCATTCCGATCGTGTCAGCCAGCGCGGGCTACGAGCTGCCCGTGCAAGTAGAAGTGCACGACGCCAGCGGCGAGCCGACCTTCCGCGCCGAAGTGGTGATGTGGCTGTCTCCGAAGCCGTCGCGCAAGGGCTGAGCCCCGCGCGCGCCCGACGCCTTCGTCATCAGCCCCTCGACAGCGCCCTCTGCGCGCGCACGACGCCCCAGGCCGACAGGAACAGCGCCATCGCCATGCCGGTGCCGAGCAGGAACACCACCGACGAGCCGAAGGACGCGATGGCCTTGTGCACCCAGACGAAGGTGAAATCGCCGCCACGGTAGATCGCGGTGTCGATGAAGGCCTTGGCCTTGTAGCGGGTTTCGGCGTCCACGCGGGTGTAGATGGTTTCGCGGGCCGGCTTCGCCAGCGCGAACTCGCCGGTGCGCGTGGCGATCTGCACCGCCATCAAGAGCATCGGCAGCGGGTTTCCCGCGAGCACGGCGAAGCCGAGGGTGATGGCCAGGCCGGGGATCAGCAGCAAGGGCGCCACGCCGAAGCGGGCGAGCAGGAACGGCGTGATGAACAGCTGGATGGCCAGCGTCAGGCCATTGATCCAGAGGTCGATGGTCGCGAAGAAGGCCGTCCGGGCCTCGTCGTCGGCGATCTGGCGCGCCACGGCGGCCTGCTCGTTGTAGAGCAGCGTGCCCACCGCGACGCCGAAGAACATCACCAGCGCCATGCCGCGCATCAGCGGGTCGCGCGCGACGATGCGCAGGCCTTCGAGGAAGCGCCCGCCCATGGCCTCATCGAACCGCGGGCCGCCCCGCTCCTCCTCGCGGCGCCGGGCCCAGGGCGCCAACGCGATGACGAAGGCGAGGCACAGGCCCATGAAGCCGGTGCTGATGAGCATGATCGTCTCGACGCCGACGTCCTTGACGATCAGCTTGGTCAGCGCCGGGCCGGCCAGGGCCCCGAGCGTGCCGCCCACGCCGATGAAGCCGTAGAACAGCCGCGACTGCGCCGAGCTGTAGATGTCGGACATGAAGCTCCAGAACACCGTGACGGCGAACAGGTTCACGACCGCGAGGAAGATGAAGAAGGCCGCGCCTCGGCCCGGCACGTCATTGGCGAAGGCCAGGTAGAACACGCCGAGCGCGGTCACCAGCAGGCCATAGACGAAGGGCAGGAACACCCGGCGCGGGTAGCGGCTCACCAGCGCGCCGTAGAACGGCTGTAGCACCAGCATCGACACAAAGGTGCCGGTGAACAGCACCTGCAGGGTCAGCGCCCCGAGGGCAATGCCCCGCTCCGCGAAGAAGGCGATCATCGCCGGGGGGAACACGGCCGAGGCGTCGTCCGTCGCGCCGAAGGCGTCACGGATCGAGCGCAGCATGAAATAGCCGCACAGCAGGCAGAAAAAGTAGCCGAACGACAGCGCCAAGGCCGGCACGTCGGCCAGCGCCTGCTTCAGATCGGACCAGCGGAGTCGCTGGGGGCCTTGGGCCTGCATCGTCACTCCGTGGCAATGGATGCCCCGTACTTTAGCGGAGTCGCCGCCAGCCGCCGAGCTAGAGCATTCACTCTAGACGTGCGGACCAGCATCGCCCATCGCTTCAGCGGCAGTCGGTACGTGTTCGACTACATCATCGTGGGTGCCGGCTCCGCCGGCTGCGTCCTCGCCAACCGGCTCAGCGCCGATCCCGCCATCAAGGTCCTGCTCCTGGAGGCCGGTCCACGCGACTGGCATCCCTTCGTGCACATGCCCGCGGGCCTCGCGAAGCTGGTCGGCAAGAAGGGCGTGAACTGGGACTACAGCACCGCGCCGGAGCCGAAGCTCGACGGCCGCATGCTGTGGTGGCCGCGCGGCAAGGTGCTGGGCGGCAGCAGCTCGATCAACGCCATGTGCTACATCCGTGGCGAGCGTCGCGACTACGACGAGTGGGCCGAACTCGGTGCCACCGGCTGGCATTGGGACAACGTGCTGCCCTACTTCCGCAAGTCGGAAGGCAACGAGCGCGGCGCGGACGCGCTGCACGGCGGCGATGGCCCGCTCGGCGTCAGCGACCACCGCTTCCGCAATCCGCTATCGGCAGTGTTCGTGGAAGCCGCGACGCAGGCGGGCTTCCCGGCGAACCCCGATTTCAACGGGGGCGTGCAGGAAGGCTTCGGCTTCTACCAGACCACCACGCGCGGCGGCTCGCGCTGCTCATCGGCCACCGCCTACCTCGACCCGATCCGCGGCCAGCGACCGAACCTCAAGGTCATCACCGGCGCGATGGCTCGCAAGGTGCTGTTCGAGGGTGGACGCGCCAGCGGCGTGCTCTACACCGTCGGTGGCGCGGCCTTCGCGGAGGGCGCGGCGCGCGAGGTGATCCTCTGCGGCGGCGCCATCAACAGCCCGCAGCTGCTGATGCTCTCCGGCATCGGCCCGGCGGCGCACCTGCACCAGCAGGGCGTGGAGGTCCGCGTCGACCTGCCCGGCGTCGGCGGCAACCTTCAGGATCATCTGGATATCTGCACGCTGCAGCGCTCGACGCAGGCCGTCACCTACGACGATTCCGACTCGCTGCTCAACGAAGCGAAGATCGCGTGGGACTACTACCTGCGCAAGCAGGGCCCGGGCACCAGCAACATCGCCGAGGCCGGCGGCTTCCTGCGCTCGGCGTTGGCCGAGGACGAGCGCCCCGACCTGCAGTTCCACTTCGTGCCGGCCCAGCTCGACGACCACGGCCGCAACAAGCTGCCGGGCTACGGCTTCACCGTGCATTCCTGTTTCCTGCGTCCGAAGAGCCGCGGGCGCCTGTACCTCGCGGGCACCGATGCCGCCAGCAAGCCGCGCATCGAGGCGAACTACCTCGGCGACGCGGAAGGCTTCGACCTCAAGGTGATGCGCGAGTGCGTGCGGCTTTCGCGCGAGATCCTCGCCCAGCCGGCCTTCGCCCCCTACCGCGGCGACGAACTGCTGCCGGGCGCGAAAGCGCAGGACGAGGCCGCCATCGACGCCTTCATCCGCCGCAAGGCGGAATCGATCTACCACCCGATCGGCACCTGCGCGATCGGCCGCGACGGGGATCCGAACGCGGTGGTCGACCCTCAGCTGCGCGTGCGCGGCGTCGAGGGCCTGCGCGTGGTGGACGCTTCGGTGATGCCGAAGCTGATCGGCGGCAACACCAACGCCCCGACGATCATGATCGCCGAGCGCGCCGCGGACCTGATGCTCGGCTGAGCCCGCTCACTCGGAGCGGGCCTTTCCGCCTCAGGCGGCCCGCACCGGCTCCAGCGCAGCCGGCAGTGGCGCGTGCAGGATGGCGCAGACGATACGCAGCAGCTCGGCCTCGGGGATGGTCATCCGGCCATCGTGCGCCGCTGTCGCGACGAGGGCTTCCACCAGCATCAGCTTCGCTTTCGGCAGCAGCGCGTCAAGCCGCGGCCACGCGTCGTCCAGCACCGCCACGCCTTGCGCCGGCGGCGCGTAGCGGGCGCTGGACTGCGGCAGCACGTGGGGCATACCGGCCATGAAGGCGCGCTGCGCTTCCGCCGGCTGGGCATGACCGGCATGGGCGAGCACGGCCAGCAGTTGCACCACGTCGGCCTCGACGTCGGCCAGCTTGACCCGCGGCTGGCGCCACGCCGTCGCCGGATCGGCGGAGGCCTGCAGCTCGGCATGCAGCAGTTGCGCCAGGCCGTACTCCAGCAGGGTGATGCGGCCGTCGGCATGGGACAACGCCGTGCACACATCGGCCACGGCGGCGACATCGGTCTTGGAGCGACGCTTCAGCGTCGCCAGCGCGAGCATCGCCAAGGGCAGGCGCAGGGCCGCGTGCAGGCCGTGGACGCGCTCGGCGTAGTCGGCCGACTGCCCGGTCATCCGTTCGCCCATGCGGGCCTTCAGTTCGAAGCGCTGCTTCTTCTGCACCGTGGGCTCGGCGGAGAACAACAGGCCGAACAGCAGCGGCATCGCTTCCTCGCGATCACGCGCGGCGCGGTCGAGCACGCCGGGGATGGCGGCGATCACCGCCTGCGCGCGCTGCACGTCGTCGGGACGCCAGCCACCGAGCCCTTCGGCCACGGCGCCGGGGGAAACGCGGATCGAAGTGGCCTCCGGCGGCAGAGGCGGCGGCTCCACCATCGCCTTGGCGTGGTCTTCGTCGAGGCCCGAGGGCGCTGCCAACTGCTGTCGAGACAGCGCCTCGTTGAACTTCTCCGGCTTGAAACCGGGGCGGATCGCGCGGATGCGATCCAACAGCGGCGGATGGGTGGCCATCCAGCCCGAGAAACCGAGGCCATCCTCGAACAGCATGTGGCTGATCTCTTCGGCTTCGGGCGCCAGCATGCGGCCCTGGCCGGGCACGCCGGCGATCTTCAGGAAGGCACCCACGAGGCCCTCCGGATCCCGCGTGTACTGCAGGGCCGAGGCGTCGGCGAGGTACTCGCGCTGGCGGCTGATGCCGGCCTTGATCAAGCGGGCGAACCACAAGCCGATCGCACCCAGCGCCATCAGCGCCAGGCCCAAGGGGATCAACCCGCCCGCTTCGCGCTTCCCGTCGCGGTTGCGGGTGCTGACGAGGAAGCGCCCGACCACGCCGAGCATGGTGATGCCGAACAGCAGTCCGACGAGGCGCAGGTTCAGGCGAATGTCGGCGTTGAGGATGTGCCCGATCTCATGCGCGACGACGCCCTGTAGTTCCTGCCGGTTCAGGCGGTCGAGCGCACCGCGGGTGACCGCAATGGCGGCGTCCGGGCCACCGAAGCCTGCGGCGAAAGCATTGATGCGGGGTTCGTCTTCGAGAACGAAAACCTGCGGCAGCGCACTGCCCGACGCGATCGCCATTTCCTCGACGACGTTGAGCAGGCGGCGCAGGCCGGGATCGTGGGTGTCCACGGGCACCGGCGTGCCGCCCAGCGCCATGGCCACCGCGCCGCCGCCCTTTCGCAGGGTCATCGTGCGGTAGAAGCTCGCGCCGCCGATCAGCAGCAGCGTGCCGATGGTGGTCATCGCCATGACCTGGCCGATCGTCGCGAACGAGGCCGCACCGATGTAGGCGAGGGACAGCCACACCACGAGGTTCACCGCCGCGACGATGCCCAGCACCGCTAGCGCGAACAGCATTAACAGCCTGCGCGAACGGCGGCGCACCGCCTCCTGACGCTCGAAGAGGTTCATGGTGGCGCTCAGAACTGCACGCGGGGCGCGTTGCGCTTGTGGCTCTCCGCTTCCGGGATCTCCAGCAAGGAAGCCGCCCGGAAGTCGAAGCGGGCGGCCACCAAGCTGCCCGGGAACATCTCGCGCCGGTTGTTGTAGCCCATCACGGCGTCGTTGTAGGCCTGCCGCGCGAAGGCGATGCGGTTCTCCGTGGAGGTGAGCTCCTCGGTGAGCTGCTGCATGTTGGCGCTGGCCTTCAGCTCCGGATAGGCCTCGACGGTGACCAGAAGGCGCGACAGTGCGCCGGAGAGCTGGCCTTCCGCGCCACCGAGCTGGGCGATGGCCGCGGCATCGCCGGGCGCGGCCTTGGCGGCGCCGAGGCCGGACACCGCGGCGTTGCGGGCCTGGATCACGGCTTCGAGCGTGCCCTTCTCATGCGCCATGTAGGCCTTGGCGGTTTCGACCAGGTTCGGGATCAGGTCGTGGCGGCGCGTGAGTTGGACGTCGATCTGGGCGAAGGCGTTGCGGAAGGCGTTCCGCGCTCCGACGAGGCCGTTGTAGGCCCCCACCACCCAGACCGCGAAAGCGGCGACGGCACCGATGACGATGAGCAGGAAAAGCAGCATCCGCGAACACTCCTTGAACGAGGGGGGCGCGTCGAAGCGCTAGAATCGACGCAGTTCCAGCATACGTCGCCCATGCGTCCCCGCAAGCTTCTCCTGTCGCTCCTGATCGCGACCGCCACCCTGCCCACCCTCGCGACGCCGCCCGCTCCGCAGCCTGCGGCCAGCCTCTCGACGCCCGCACCCTCGACGATCCCCGTGGACGAGGCGACGGTCGCCAAGGCCACGGCCGACATCGATGCGCTGGCGCAGGCGATCATCGGCCGCGGCGTTCCTGGCGTGGCGGTGGCTGTGGTCCATGGCGATCGCAAGCGCCTGGCGAGGGGCTACGGCCGCACCGGCGGTGCCAACGGCGAGCGCATCGACGACCGCACGGTCTTCCGGATCGCTTCGTTGTCGAAGGGCTTCGCCGGCACCCTGGCCGGGCTGCTCGTGGAGGACGGCGCCCTGCGCTGGGACATGCCGCTCGACCAACAGTTGCCGACCTTCCAGCTCGCGGATGCAGCGGGCTCGACGCGGCTCACCGTGCGCGATGCCCTCGCCCATCGCATGGGGCTGAAGTACCACACGTACGACCGCGACCTCGAAGGTGACACGCCCTATCCGCTGCTGGCCGCACGACTCAACCAGGCGCCACTGCTGTGCGCGCCGGGCGGGTGCTTCGGCTACCAGAACGTCGCTTTCAGCCTGATCGGCGACGTGGTGTTCGCGGTGACGGGCGACTTCTACACCCGCCAGGTCGAGCTGCGGCTGTTCGCCCCGCTCGGGATGGAAGACACCACGTTCGGCCGCGACGGGCTCGAGGGCAGCGCTCGCTGGGCCCGCCCGCACGTGCGCGCGGGCCGTGGCTGGACGCCGGTGCGCCCGCGCGAGAACTACTACCGCGTGCCCCCGGCGGCCGGCATCAATGCCTCGATCCACGACATGGCCATCTGGGCGAAGGCGCAGCTCGGTCACCATCCCGAGGTGCTCTCCACGGCGATGCTCGATGACCTGCACGCACCGCTGGTGCGGACGCCCGACCAGCTCTCGGGCTCGCCTTGGCGCCGCACGCGCCTTCGCAACGCCCACTACGGCACCGGCTGGCGCGTGTTCGATTACGACGGCGAGCCGCTCGTCTACCACGCGGGCGCCGTGCAGGGGTATCGCGGGATGATCGGCCTGCTGCCGCGCCGCGACGTCGGCATCGTCGTGCTCTGGAACAGCGAATCGGCCCTGCCCTCCGGACTGATGCCGACGTTTCTCGACCGCGTGCTCGGCAAGCCCGACGGCGAGTGGGTCGACCTCGTCAACGGTCGCTGACGCCTCACTTCCCCGGAAAAAGCTAACGCCCCTCTCGGGGCGTTATGGCCTTTGCAAAGTCCCCCGGCCGCCTGGGCAACGGACCGGGGGTGATTACAGCAATCGGGTACGGCTTTGGCTTACATCGCCGCGACGGGCGCGGCCGGAGCCGGAGCGGCCTTCGGGGCCGACTTCTTCTTGGGAGCAGCCTTCTTCTTCGCAGCCTTCTTCGGGGCAGCCTTCTTGGCGGCCTTCTTCGGGGCGGCCTTCTTCTTCGCAGCCTTCTTGACGGCCTTCTTCGGGGCAGCCTTCTTCACGGCCTTCTTGGCGGCCTTCTTCGGGGCGGCCTTCTTGGCAGCCTTCTTGACGACCTTCTTGGCGGCCTTCTTGGCGACCTTCTTGGTGGCCTTCTTGGCGGCCTTCTTCACGGTCTTCTTGGCGGCGGCCTTCTTGGCAACCTTCTTCACCGCTTTCTTGGCGGCTTTCTTCGCAGCTTTCTTGACAGCCATGGTTCACTCCTCGTCAGTGGTTTGGCGTAGTGCCTTGTGTCACTTGCCCAGTAGCAAAGGCAGAGCCACGACGCTGGGCGTCGCGGCAAACCCGCGCCGACGGGATCGTCGGCGTGGATGCGGTTGGCCGCTGGATCGCGGCGCGCGGAAGCACCCCACCGGCGCGGACATCGCGGCCTTGCGGGACAGTTCCGGGAAAGGGGACCTCGGCATTGCGAGAGAGGGAGTCGGACCGCACGCCCCGGGCCGGAGCCGTTCGGGCGAGATCGTCGTGTTCGCAATACGGATGGAGGTGCGTTCGGATCACTCGTCGTGATGTGACTTGCGTTGCGGCGGAAACTAGCCACGCATTTTTTTTGTGTCAACAACTTTGCGAATTTTTTTTCCGCTGCTCCGACGCCAAATGCGCGCGATGAGCTCGGCTCGCTCGACGTCGATGCCTCGCGACGCGGAGGCGCATTCGCGAAGAATGCATAAAACGCGGGAATAAACCGCGATATCGAAAACGCGCACTCGCCTCGGGAGCGTTCCGGACATCGGCGAAGCGCTTCGTTCCGAACGCAACCGACATGCCGACGAAGCGACACCAAAAGTGCCGAAATCGGCGTTTGATGCAGCGCACAAATCAAAACTGCGCGAACTTTTTTCCTCCGCGACGCGATTCCGGAGCGTCGATGCGCGCTTCCGGAGGCCCGGAACGACGAAGGCCGCACCCTTCGGCGCGGCCTTCGCGAGCGTCGCGAGGCGCCGATTGGCGCCGCCGCGATGGCGTTTCCTCAGTCTTCGAGAGTCGCGGCGTAGTCGGAGGCCGAGAGCAACGAGCCGAGCTGCGCCGGATCGCTGGCTTCGACGACGAACATCCAACCGGCGCCGTAAGCGTCGCCGTTGATCGTCTCGGGAGCGTCGGCAAGCGCGGCATTGACGGCGACGACCTTGCCGGAGAGCGGCGCGTAGACGTCGGAAGCGGCCTTGACCGACTCGACGACGGCGCAACCGGCGCCCTGAGTGAGCTCGTCGCCTTCCGACGGCAGCTCGACGTAGACGAGGTCGCCCAGCGCGCCCTGCGCGTGGTCGCTGATCCCGACGGTGTAGCGGCCGTCGCCCTCGGCGCGGACCCACTCGTGGGACTTCATGAACTTCAGGTCGGCGGGAACGTTGCTCATCGGGATCTCCAGGTTCGGTGGAATGCGGGGCGGACGGGGCCGGGGTATTCGGTGTGGATCAGGCCAGCACGCCGGGCTGCGGCTGGCCGTCGCGGACGAAAGGATATTTCACGACGCGCACCGGGATGCGCTTGCCGCGGATGTCGACTTCGACGGCGCCGAGTTCACCGCCCGGCACGCGGGCCAGCGCGATCGAGCGGCCGAGCGTCGGCGAGAAGGTGCCGGAGAGGATCTCGCCGACGCCGCTGGCGGTGTGCACGGGCTGCCCGTGGCGCAGCACGCCCTTCTCGTCCATGACGAGGCCGATGGTCTGGCGCGCCACGCCGGCGGCCTTCTGCGCTTCCAGCACCGCGCGGCCGGTGAAGTCACGGCCCTCGTCGAAGGCGACCGTCCAGGCGAGGCCGGCTTCGAGCGGGCTCACCGTCTCGTCCATGTCCTGACCGTAGAGCGCCATGCCGGCCTCGAGGCGCAGCGTGTCGCGGGCGCCGAGGCCAGCCGGACCGACGCCGGCACCCTCGAGCGCTTCCCACAGTGCAACCGCGTCGGCTTCCGGGACGACCACTTCGAAGCCATCCTCGCCGGTGTAACCGGTGCGGGCCACGAACAGCGAGCCCTGCGGACCCGCCACTTCGGCGGCGGCGAAACGGCCGAGCGCCAGGACGCTGGCCGAGGCTTCAGCCGACAGCAGCGAGGCGAACTTGGCGCGGGCGCTCGGGCCTTGAACGGCGATCATCGAGAGCTCCGGGTGCTCCTGCACGGCGACGTCGAAGGGCTTCGCCTGCGCTTCGATCCACGGCAGGTCCTTGTCGCGGGTGGCGGCGTTGACCACCACGCGGAACCAGGACTCGCCCATGAAGTAGACGATCAGGTCGTCGATGACGCCGCCCTGCGGGTTCAGCATGCAGGCGTACAAGGCCTTGCCAGGCACCTTGAGCTTGTCGACCGAATTGGCGACGAGCTTGCGGAGGAAAGGACGGACCTGCTCGCCGCGGAGGTCGACCACGGTCATGTGCGAGACGTCGAACATGCCGGCATCACGGCGGACGAGGTGGTGCTCTTCGATCTGCGAGCCGTAGTTCAGCGGCATGTCCCAGCCACCGAAATCGACCATGCGGGCGCCGCGGGCGCGATGGGTGGCATTGAGAACCGTGGACTTCGTCATCGCGCGCTCTGCGGTGGTTTCGGATGGAACCAAGTATCGCAGATGCGCCTGCCGCAGTGCCGCGGCGTCAGTGCCGTTGGCGGAGCAGCGCGACCACCGGCACGAGACCCACCAGCACCAGCAGAAGCGCGGGCAGCGCGGCCCGGTCCCACAACCCTTCTGACGTGGCCGAATACACCTCGACCGCCAAGGTGTCCCAACCGAAAGGACGCAGCATCAGCGTGGCCGGCAGCTCCTTCATGGCCTCGACGAACACCAGCAGCCCAGCGGCGAACAGGCCGGGGCGCAGCACCGGAAGGCCCACCTGCCACCAGCGGGCGAAACGCCCTTGGCCGAGCAGCGCGGCGGAATCCATCAGGTGCGGACGCAGCACCGCAAGCGCCGCCGAAGCACCGGACAGGCCGACGCGCTGGAAGCGCATCACCAGGGCGAGGATGAGTGCGGCCAGGCCAGTCGACCATCCGGACAGGCCGAGCGCGCGCTCGATCGCCAGCAGGCACCAGAACACCGCCACCGCCATCACCGCACCCGGCACCGCGTAACCCAAGCCGGCGAGGAAAGCGCCCGCGCCGAGCCAGCGATCCTGCGGGAAGCGCCGACGCGCCGCGGCGATCAGCACACCGAGCGCCACGGCGACGACCGCCGCAAGCGCAGCGATCATGACGGTGCCGCGCAAGGCCGCCCAAGGCATCGCAGACCAGGGAGTCGGCGGCAGCCATGCGAGCAGTTGCGCCATCGGCCACACCACGCCGAGCGCCACCACGAGCGAGGCGGCCAACGCCACGCCAAGCCCCGCCATGCGCGGTAAGCGGGTTCGCTGCGGCGCGCGCAGCTCGGGCCCCGGCGGCGGCAGGGCGCGGCGGCCTCGATGCGCCAGCAGCAGGACCAGCAGCACGCCGCCGAGCATCGCCAGAGCCAACTGCGCGGCCAGCGCCAGCGAGTTCAGCCCGGTCCAGCTCTGGATCACCAGCGTGGTGAGCGTGTCGCGGCCGAGCAGCTTGACCGCGCCGAAATCGGCCAGCGTTTCCAGCAGGACGAGGCCGAGCGCGCCCAGCCAGGCCACGCGCGTCGCCGGCAACACGATGCGAACGAATGCCTGTCGCGGCGAGGCCCCGAGCAATCGCGCCGCGTCGAACGCCGCGCTGCCATGCCTCTGCAGGGTGGCGCGCATCATCAGGTACACATAAGGAAAGAGCGCGAGGCCGAGCACCACGCAGGCGCCCAGCACACTGCGCACCTCGGGGAAGGCGTCGGGCGGCAAACCGATGGCACGCCACGCACGGGCCGGCGCCGCATCGAAACTCAGGCCGGCGACATACACGTATGCCAGCACGTAGGCGGGAAACGCGAGCGGCAGGGCCAAGGCCCATTCCAGCCAACGCCGCCCGGGAAACTCATGGCGCGTCACCGCCCATGCGAAGCCGATGCCGAGCACCAGCGCGAGCGTGCCGACGCCGACGAGCAAGGCCACGGTCTGACCCAGTGCGCGCGGCAGCATCACCGAGGCCACGTGCGGCCAGAGGCCGGGAGCGACCTCGCCGGGCGAGACCGCCAGGAACGCCAGCGGCGCGCACAACAGCAGCGCGGCGCCGAGAACGGCGCCGCGCGTGGACCACAAGGACAGCGGGCTCGGCGTCAGCGCCATCCGGCCTCGTTCATCAGCATCACCGCTTCGGCCTGGCGACGACCGGCGACGGCGATGTCAACCGGATCGGCCTTGAACTCACCCCAGCCCGAGACGATGGGATCCAGCGCCATGCCGGGCTTCACCGGGTACTCGAAGTTCAGACCGGCGAACTTGGCCTGCACCGTATCGCTGGCCAGCCACTCGAGCAGGGCCTGCGCCTGCTCCGGGCGATCACTGGCCGCGACCACGCCTGCGCCGGAGATGTTGACGTGCACGCCGGCGTCGGCCTGGTTCGGCCAGAACGGCGCCACGGCGAACGCAGCGTCGTCCTTCAGCAGGCGGCCGAGGTAGTAGGTGTTGGTGATGCCGACCTCGCACTGCCCGGCGGCGATCGCCTGCAGCAGCAGCGTGTCGTCGGCGAACGGCGGCGCGGCGAGGTTCGCCACCCAGCCCTTCAGCACCTCGCGCGTGGCGTCGGCGCCGAGGCGCTCGATCATGGTGGCGACCAGCGACTGGTTGTAGACCTTGGCCGACGAGCGCAGGCAGAGCTTGCCCTTCCACTGCGGCTCGGCCAGCGCCTCGTAGGTGCTCAGCGTGGCGGGATCGACGCGATCCTTCGCGTACATGATGGTGCGCGCACGCTCCGACAGACCGAACCAGCGGCCCTGCGCGTCACGCAGATTGGCCGGCACGTTCGCCTCGAGCACGGGCGACACCACCGGCGCGAGCAGGTTGCGCTCGGCGGCTTGCCAGAGATTGCCTGCGTCGACCGTGATCAGCAGGTCGGCGGGCGTGCTCGCGCCTTCGGCGGCGAGGCGCTCGATCAGCGCGTCGGCGCCATCGATGCGGGTTTCGATCTGCACGCCGGTTTCGGCGGTGTAGGCCTGCAGCACCGGATCGAGCAGCGGCGGCTTGCGCTCCGAGTAAACGACCAGCGGGCCTTCCGGCGTAGCGGAGGTTGCGGCCGCCGAATCAGCTGCGTTGTCCGCGTTTGCTGCAGCGTCGGCAGCGGCCGATTCGGGCTCGGCCGGCGCGGAGCAGGCGGCGAGCGTCAACGCAGCGGCGAGGGCCGCGGCGATCGGCAGCAGGCGGGGGAAAACGGAGAGGCGCATGGAGACTCCAGAGGATGAGAAAGCACACAAATGATAACCGTTCTCATCCCGAAAAACGCAAGGCCGCGTGACGGCGTCGCCCCTTCGGCCTGCTTCAGGCGCGCTCGACGCGCAGTTGCATCGACTCGGCGGCGACGATGCGCACGCGCTCGCCTTGTGGCAGGTCCGGGCCAACGACCATCCAGAACGCGTCGCCGATCTTGACCCGGCCACGGCCGTTCTCGATGGCCGATTCCAGCGGATACACCTGCCCCACCAGCTGCTCGCCGCGACGGTTGAGCAGTGGCTGCGTGCTGGCGATGCCGGTCTTGCGGATGCGCGTCCAGTAGAAGGCCACGATCGCGAACGACGACCCGACGAAGAGCACCGCCTGCCAGAACATCGGCAGGTCGGGTACGAAGACCACGAGGACCAGCATCGCGCCGGCCGCGAGGCCGAGCCAGATGAGCGCCGCGCCGGGCACCAGGGTTTCCAGCGCGATCAGGCCGAGCGCGAGGCAGGCCCAGAAGATGACGATGGGGCGGAAATCGAGGTCCATGGGGTTCAGCGCGGGATCGCGGGCGGCGTGGCGCGGGCGGCCGCCTTGGCGGCCTGCGTGGCCTGCTGGTTGCCCAGCCCTTCCTTGGCCAGTTCGGCGATGCCGGCGAGCGAGGAAATGATGCCGGTGGTCTCCATCGGCATCATCACGAACTTGCTGTTCGGCGAATTCGCCAGCTCGCGGAAGGCCTCGACGTACTTCTGCGCGACGAAATAGTTGATGGCCTGCACGTCGCCCTTGGCAATGGCCTCGGAGACCATGCGGGTGGCGTTTGCTTCGGCCTCGGCAAGGCGTTCGCGGGCCTGGGCCTCGAGGAAGGCGGACTCCTTCTTGCCTTCCGCCGCGAGCACGGCGCCCTGCTTCTCGCCCTCGGCGCGCAGGATCTCCGCGGCGCGCAGGCCCTCGGCCTCGAGGATGTTGGCGCGCTTCTCGCGCTCCGCCTTCATCTGGCGGGCCATCGAGTCGATCAGGTTCTGCGGCGGCTGGATGTCCTTCAGCTCGATGCGGTTGACCTTGATGCCCCAAGCATGGGTGGCGGTGTCGATCACGCCGAGCAGCTTGGCGTTGATCTCGTCGCGCTTGGAGAGCGATTCGTCGAGGTCCATCGAACCGATGGCCGTGCGGATGTTGGTCATCACCAGCGCGATGGTGGCGGACTCGAGGTCGGACACCTCGTAGGCGGCCTTGGCGGCGTCCAGCACCTGGAAGAACACCACGCCGTCCACCTTCACCACCGCGTTGTCCTTGGTGATGACGTCCTGGCTGGGGATGTCCAGAACCTGCTCCATCATGTTGATCTTGCGGCCCACGCCCTGCACCACGGGGAACAGGAAGTGCAGGCCCGGCTCCATCGTGTGGGTGTACTTGCCGAAGCGCTCCACCGTCCACTCGAAGCCCTGCGGCACGATGCGGACCATCTTGAAGAGGAAGAGGATGCCGGCGACGAGGATGACGCCAATCAGAATTTCCACGAAACGACTCCTTGGGTGGGGGCGCGACCACGCAGCACCGGACGCGACGCGAGTATAGGCACGCCGCCTCGCGAGGACGCTGCGACGCTTTCCGGCCCTGGCGCATCCTAGGAGCCATGACCCGCAGTTCCGCCTTCGCCATCGACGTGCCCGACGCCCTGCTCGACCGGGCGCGGAAGCGCGACGGCGCGGCCTGCGAGCAGCTGTACCGCTGGTTCGAGCGCCCCGTGTACGGCCTGGCGATGCGCATGCTTGGCTGCCCCGACGCGGCGATGGACGTGCTGCAGGACACCTTCCTGAAGGTGTTCGACAAACTGCCCGGCTTCCGCGGCGAATCGCCGTTCTGGGGCTGGTTGCGGCAGGTAGCCGTGAACGAATGCCTGATGCGTCTTCGCAGCCGTGGCCGCGACGAGCCGGCGGAGGCCGAAGCCTTCGAGCCGGACCTGATCGAACACGAGGGCCTGCTACCGCCGCAGGCAGCGGACGCCGCAGCGCTGACGCAGGCGCTCGGCCGGCTGCCGGACAAGACCCGCAGCGTGCTTTGGCTTTACCACGCCGAGGGCTACACCCATGAGGAGATCGCCGCGCTGCTCGGGCAGAGCGTGAGCTTCTCCAAGTCCCAACTGGCGCGCGGCACGCGAAAGCTGCGCACCCTGCTGCAACTGACGGAGGCCTCCCATGCCTGACGTGGGCCACACCCCGCCCCCGGAGCGCGCCCTGCCGATCGCCGAGGCCCTGCGCGCCCTGCCCCTCGAGGCGCCGCCGCGCAGCGCGTGGCCTGGCATCGCCGCGGCTGCGCACCTCGATCAGCCGCGCCGTCCGGTCGTGACCCGCTGGCCCTACGCCTTCGCCACCGCAGCGGCACTCGCGCTCGCCCTGCTGCTGCCGGTGCCCGGCGACGCGCCGGCCGTAGGCGCCGCGGCGGAATCCGTCGCGGACGGAACCGCGAGCGAGGGCCCGCTCACCCCCGTCGACCTGCCCGCCCTGATGCGCGAATCCGCGCGCCTCGAACGGCTGATCGCGGCCGTCAACGACGACCCGCTGCAGCCGGCCGACGCGCTGGTGCTCGGGCTCGCCTTCGAGGATGAACTCGGCGGCATCGACGCCGCCCTTGCCACCGCGCCGCGCGGCTCGCGCGACGCCCAAGAACTCTGGCAGCAGCGCGTCGACATCCTGTCGCGCTATGCCGAACTGCAATCGTCGCGACGACTGCTGGCTTCCGCGGGCCAGTCCTTTGAAACCACCCTGGTCGCTTTGCACTGACCTCGAATGAGCTCCCTGAGGAGAAACGAATGAACGCCCCGAAGCTGCAACGAACCCTTGCGGCCGCCCTCGCACTCGCGTTGGCGGGCGCGAGCGTCGCGCAATCGAACGCCCCCGCGGCCCCGGCCGAACTCGCCGCGAAACGCGCGGAGATGGCTCGCCTTCAACAAGAGATGTCCGAGCTCGGCAAGCGCATGGCCGAACTCGCCCGCGATGTCGGCGGGCCGGCACCGCGCATCGTCATGCACCGCGTTGGCGAGCCGCGCATCGGCCTCGGCGTGGTGCTCGGCGAAGCCGTCGACGGCGGCACGCGCATTGCCGCGGTGACACCCGGCGGCCCGGCCGACAAGGCCGGGTTGAAGGCCGGCGACGTCATCCGCAGCGCGCATGGCAAGACCGTGACGGGTCCCGATGACCTCCTAGCGGCCCTGCGCGGCATCCAGAAAGGCCAGGCGGTGAATGTCGGCTACCTGCGTGAGGGCCGGTCGGCCGCCGCAGCGGTCGTGGCGGATGAACTGCCCGGGCGCGGGACCATCCAATGGAACGACGGCCGAGGCCGTGAACAACGCGAAGTGCACATCCTCCGCGAGCGCGTCGGCGAGGGTGAAGGCAGGCACGGCCGACACGGCGGCCCCGGCGAGATCCGCGTGCTCACCTGCGTCAATGGCGAAGGGGATTGCGACCGCGAAGCCATGTCGCGCGCCTTCCGCTTCCGCGGCCTGAACTTGAGCAGCATCGACGGGGACCTGGGCCGCTACTTCGGCGCGGACAAGGGCGCGCTGCTCATCTCGGCCAGCGCTGCCCTGCCGGGCCTCAAGTCCGGCGACGTCATCACCGCCGTCGAAGGCCGCGCCGTTGAATCGCCGCGCGACGTGATGCGCGCCTTGGGCGCCAAGGAATCGGGCGAGAAACTGAAGCTGCGCATCCTGCGCAACCGCGCGGCGCAGGACGTCGAGATCACCGTGCCGGAAGGCCGTCCCATCGACTTCCTGCCGCCGCCACCGCCCGCCCCGCCGGCACCTCCCGCGCCTCCGGCCCCGCCGAACGGCGCGCCCCCGCCGCCCCCGGCACCGCCGGCACCTCCCGCCGGTGCCGGCCTGACGATGGCCTGAGCCTCGCGATCAGCGCGCCGCCGTCGCTTCGTTGGACGGCGGCAGCGGTTCGATGTGCCGCTCGAAGACGCGGTCGATGGCGGAGGCCTCGACCGCGTCGCCGTTTTCGGCCTTCGACGCGAGGTTGAACAGGCCGACGATCACCGGCATGCCGTCGACCTGCGTGTCGATCACCAGACCGCCCGTGTCCATCGCCGCCTGCCAGCGCGCGCGCACCTCGGCCCAGAACGGCGCCGTCGCCTGCCAGTAGCGGTAGGCCGGACCGAAGTCGGTTTCCGTCGTGCGGCGGTAGTCGTTGAAGCCGAACTCGCGGGTCAGCGTCCGCACGGTGCGCTCGCCCTCGCGGACGGTCTTGGTGTTGTCCTGCTCATGCGTCCAGCCGAAGGGCGTGATCGTGTGGCGGTTCTCGACGTTGAGCGCGTTGTAGTCGTCGCGCACGGTGTGCTCGCGGCGCGGCAGCGGGCGCCAGCTGCGATCCGAGGTCCACGTCGCGTTGCCGTACTTGTGGTTCCACGCGCCGGTGCCGCAGTAGCGCGGGGCGTCGGACACCTCGAACACGCACTGCGTCCACTTCCCGGCCGTTTCCTCCGCCGTCAGCGGGCGGACACGCCAGGTCTGGTCGGCGACGAATTCGAAGCGCGACGGCGCCTCGAAGGTCCAGTCCTGCCGCCAGTGCTTGGTCACATGGCCGTTCGGCGCCACGAGCAGGTGCTGCAACACGATCTTCGACGGCGAGTCCTCGATGAGGAGAACCACTTCCCGGGCACCACTGTCCTTCGACTCACGCGCCTCGTAGCCGGCGGTGAGAGGAACGGTTTCCTTGAACTGGAAGGTCACCGCGTACTCGCCCTGCATGGCGAGGATGGCGGCGCGGTCTTCCGCCTGCGGTGCGGCGGCCGCTGCCGTGGCTAGGCCGAGGGTGGTGAGAAGCAATGGGACGAGCGGGGACATCGGGACGCGCATGGCGATCTCCTGGGTGAGGGGCGAAAGGGTTCGAAGCCGACGTCAGAACGACGCGGTAACGGTGAGCCGGGCATTGCGACCAGCGCGGGTAAAGCGATCGAGGAGCGTTGAACTCGCGGACACGCCCGCGGTGTCGGTGGCATCCCAGACGCGGCGATCGGCGAGATTGAAAACGGCCGCTTCCAACCGCCACGCCGACGAGAGCTCCCAGTCGGCGATCAGGTCGAGCAGCGCGTGGCCCGGGGCGATGAAGGCGCCGGTGCCGCTGACATCCCGCTGCCGTGCCGCGGCACTGGCGACGAGTTCAAGGCCGGCGACCTCGCCGCGCAAACCCACGCCGAGCACGGCGCGCAGCGGATCGATCGAGGCAAGCCAGGCATCGGCCGTGCGGTCGACACCGCGCGTGCGACTGGCGGCGAAGCGCAGGAAACCGCCGTGCCAACCGAGATCGTCGAGGGCCAGGCGCGCGCTGGCCTCCGCACCCCAGGTGTCGACACGCGAGCGGTTCACCGACTGGAACAGCAGCAAGCCGGTCGTCGGATCGATGCCGACATTGCGACGCGAATCGATGAAATCGCGGTAGCGCGTGGCGTGCGCGGTGACGGTCCACTGCCAAGGGCCGTGATCGCCGCGCAGGCCAACATCCACGCCGCGGCTGGTTTCGGGCTTCAAATCGGGGTTTGGCAGGGCCGCGTAGCCCGAAGCAACGTTGGTGAACCCGAGGTTGGCGTCGTCGTAGGGCGGTGCACGGAAGCCGGCCGCCGCGTTGGCGTAGAGCGAGACCGCATCGGTGAACGACCAGACCAGGCCGAGCTTCGGGCTCCAGCGCTGCGCATCGAGACCAACGGGAACGAAGCCGGGGTTGTCGCCGGCGAAGATGGCATCGATCGACGGATCAAGGCGGTAGTCGTCGTAGCGCAGTGCGGGCACCAGTCGCATTGCACCGTCCAGCAGCGGAACGTCGGCCTGCGCGAACAGTGCCCACTCGCGCGTCCGGCTGACGGGGAAATCGCGTACCGGGAAGACATCGGGAAAGATCGTGCTGCTCACCGCCCCAGTCGTCAGGTTGGTGCTGCGGCCATCGCGCTTCTGGCGGATATCCGTCTCGGTGAGTTGGAGGCCGCAAAGAAGGTCGAACCCGCCGAGCGCTTTGTCGGCCACCAGTTCCAGCCCGTCCTCCCGTTGGAAGAAGTCGAACAGCCGCTCGCGTCGCGTGGGGTTCACCGCCGCGTTCGCGATGATCGAAGCGCGTTGTTCGAACGTGGCCTGCTCCGTCGTGCTCTCCTGCCGATGCCACTGCCAGCGCAGGGTGTCTGCCATCGCATGGTCGATCGCATGCACGCCGTCCAGCGACACGCGGGCCCGGGTCTTGCGATCGTCGGCATCCAGCGAGTGCACGCGTGTCCTTTGGCCGAACACCACCGTGTCGGCACGGGCCGAAAGCACGCTCGTCGTCGCCTCGGTTTCGCCGGCATCCAGCGTGAGCCGCAGCCGGTTGCCATCGCCCAGGTCGTAGAGCAACTTGCCGAGCAGCGCACGCTGCTGCTGGTCGCTGGGGTTCGCGGCGGTGCGGGTGGCGTCGAGCGCTTCATTCGTACCGGAGTTCTTGGCTTCATCGCCGTCGCGGGCCTGCGCATGGAGCAGCCACGACCATGCGCCCTCGCGTGCCGCCATGGTCAGTCCGAGGCGCGTGCTGTCGTCGACACTGGAAGTCCCCGCCCGCACCCGGCCGCTGAACCCGTCGTCGCCGTCGAGCAGGTCGTTGGGGTCGAGGGTGACGAAGCGGACGGTGCCGCCGAGCGCATCGGAGCCGTACAGCGCGCTGGCGGGGCCGCGCAGCACTTCCGCCTGCTTGAGGATGGCGACATCGACCGCATCGCGGTCCGCATTGGCGAAACTGCCGATGCTGAAGGCATCGGCGACGTTCACGCCGTCGACCTGCAGCTGCACGCGGTTGCCACCGAGGCCGCGGATGCGCACATCGCCGAGGCCGAATCGACCATAGCCGCCGACCACGGTGACCGAGGGTTCGTAGCGGAACAGCTCGCGCAGGTCTTGCGCCTGCGTGCGCTCGATTTCCTGACGCGACACGACGCCGACCGTGGCGGGGGCGTCGGCGATCGCGCCCGCTTCGCGGGTGGCGACGACGATGATGGCATCGAGGGTCGCTGGCTCGGGCGCAGGGTATGGCGACGGCGCGGCGAAAACCGTCGAAGGGAACAGCGGGGCGGACAGCGCGAGGCCGACCGCCACCGCAAGGCAGCGGGGACGCATGGACAACTCCAAGGGTTCGGAAAGGAACCGGTGGAGCGGGCGTCCGGTGGAAACCGGGGCTGGCGACCGGGCCGTCGAGCGACGGCGGGGGGATTAGCTGGAAACGATCACTTCACGAGGATCAGCTTGTCGTTCCGCGTGTGGCGAAGGCGGTAGACCTTGTCGCCGTGGACGATCTCGATCTCGCGGGCGCCATTGAGCAGCAGGCGGCTGTCTACCGCCGGGGCGTGGACGGCGGAGGCGGGCCGGGCGGTGGACAACAGTCGCGCCGGGCTCGGGGGCAGCGGGGGAAGGTCGACGGAAGGCATGGCGCACTCCAAGGCGGGGGTGTTTCGATGCAAATGCTACTGATTCGCATTTGAATGTCAACACTGCCCGAAGCGGGGGACCGCACCTCCCCTGCTGGGGTTCAGCCGACGGCCGCCTCGAGACGCGCCTTCGTCGCAGCGTCGATCTTCGACAGCACGTCGAGCGCGCGCAGGTTCTGCGTGAGCTGTTCGGGTTTCGTTGCGCCGAGGATCACGCTCGACACTTGCGGATTCGCCAGGCACCACGCGATGGCCAGCGGCGCCGGCTCGACGCCGAGCTCATTCGCAACCGCGATGAAGCGCTGCACGCGCGCCAGCGTCGCCGCGCCCTCCTCGCCCTGCACCTTCTTCTGCAGCCACTCGTAGCCCGGCGTCGCGAGTCGCGAACCGGCCGGAATGCCGCCGGCGTACTTGCCGGTGAGCAGGCCCGAGGCCAGCGGCGACCAAGTCGTCGTGCCCAGACCGATCGATGCATAGAGCGGCGCGTACTCGCGCTCGACGCGCTCGCGATGCAGAAGGCTGTACTGCGGCTGCTCCATGCTCGGGCCGACGAGGTGGTGGGCCTTGGCGATGCGATCGGCCTCGGCGATGGCGTCGGCCGACCACTCCGACGTGCCCCAGTACAGCACCTTGCCGGCGCGGACGAGCTGGTCCATCGCCCACACCGTCTCGTCGATCGGCGTCTCCGGGTCGGGGCGGTGGCAGAAGAACAGATCGATGTAGTCCACGCGCAGGCGCTTCAGCGCCGCATCGCAGGCGTCGCGCACGTGCTTGCGAGACAGCCCCTTCTGCATCGGCGAGGGCTCGGTCGCCGCGCCGAAGAACACCTTGCTCGACACCGCGTAGGCGTCGCGCGGGAAGCGCATGTCGGCGAGCACGTCGCCCATGATCTTCTCCGCCTCGCCCTTCGCGTAGGTCTCGGCGTTGTCGAAGAAGTTGATGCCGGCGTCGAAGGCCTGCGTGATCAACCGGCGCGCTTCGCCGCGGCCCACCGAGGTGCCAAACGTGACCCAGGCGCCGAAGGACAGCGCGGAGACCTGCAGGCCGGTGCGGCCGAGACGGCGGTAGAGCATGGGCAACCTCGTTGAAGCAGTGCGGAGGCCGCGGAGTCTAGCGAAGCGGGCGTGAGTGCCTTAGCGTGGCGACTCCCCCGCAGCATGCCATCGAAGGATCGATGCACCGCTCCCGCCAAATGCCCCTCCTGCTCGCCGCGCTCGGCCTGCTTCTGGCCGCTGGCGCGTGGCATTGGGCGTTCCGACCTGCGGCGCCTAGCGCCGCACCGTCGGCGCCCGCGGTTGCTCCAGACGCGTCCGCGACAATGACGCCCTCGACCATCGCGGGCACCGCGGATTCCCCGTCGCCGGCACTCGTGATCGGGGAGTACCGCCCGGACACCGCCGGCCTGCCCCCGATCGATGCGCCGCTCGCCGCGCAGATTCCCGCACTCCGCGACGCCGCAGACCGCGGAAACGCCACCGCCGCCTGCCGGCTGGCGGTGATCGGTTCGCAGTGCCTCAGGGCGCGATCGATCGGCGTGAGCTTGACGTCCGGCCAATCCGCAGAAATGACACGTCAGATCGAAGAGAACCTGCGGCAGCAGTACGCCGGTATCTCGCTGGAAGGCTTGCCCGAGCGCTATCGGGCCTACGCCCAACGGCGGCTGGATACCCAAGCCCTGCAGGAGTTCGACAGCCTCCGGGGGCTGGACGCCTGGGGCCGACGTTGCGCCGACGCCCCACCGATCTCCCACGACGAGATCCTCGACTCGCTCCGCCAAGCCGCGCTCGCCGGGGAGCCGGATTCGATGGTCACGTACGCCTCCGGCCTATGGATGGCGGATTTCTCCGTCAATCTGGCGACCGGCTTTGGCGGAAACAATGCGGGTGGGGGCTGGCTGCGCTCGCCGGCGTTCGACCAATGGCGTCGCGACGCGGCCGCGGTGCGTCGCGCGGCGCTTGAGCGCGGCGATCCGGAAATGCTGTGGTTCGAGTTTGCTTTCGCCGACCGCGCCGGCCTTCGACCGATCGAGCCGGCCGATCCGATCGATTCGGCCGCGGCGCTGCGCGCCTACGCCGCGGTGATCAGCGGCCATGCGCCGGAGAGCACGGCGGCCCTCGGCCTGTCGCCCGAAGAAGCGGCCGAAGCCGACCGCCGTTCCGATGCGTGGGCAACACGGGCCCGCGAACGAGGGCGGCGCGCGGAGGACGTGACCGATGGTTTGCTGGCGGATCGGGAGTCGGCATGCGACTGATCCTTCGCGTCGCTTTGCCCGCCGTCGCGCTCGGCGTCGTCGCGCTCGCGTGGTGGCTGCTGCAGCGCGCCCCCACGACGGTGGCATCACCCCGCGATGTCGAGGCCTCGACGACCCCGGCCCCAGCCTCCGCGCCGACCTCGATGTTCGACGAGCCCAACCCAGCCACGCAGGCGCCCGTGACGCTGCCGCCGCGGCATATCGCCTTGGATCGACTCTGGTCCACCTTGCAGCGCCCGGCGCAAGCCGGCGACGCGGGTGCTGCGTGTCGTTTGGCCATCGAAACGCTTCGCTGCGTCGGTGCCGTGCGGATGGCTGCCGTGTTGACCGCCCAGCCGGCGGCGAAGCCGGGTGAACCGCCCCGGCTTTTCCGGAGGCTGTTTTCGTTGAGTCACGCCGCTTTAGCGTAACCGCTGGTCTCGGCGTAGAACGCCGCCTCTGCTTCCGCCGGGGGAATGTAGCCGATCGGCCCCAGCAGTCGCTTTGTGTTGTACCACTGCACCCAATCGGCCACCGCCCATTCGACGTCTTCGCGGCCGCGCCAGGTCTGCCGGTAGATCACTTCGGTCTTGAACAGGCCGATCACCGTCTCGGCCAGCGCGT
>NZ_JAPZQK010000026.1 GCF_027530345.1 Silanimonas sp.
CCGAACTGACAGCCCTCGAAACTGGTTGCTGCCTGCGAACCGACGATGCCCATGCCGGCAGATCAGGCGGCGCGAAAGCGATGATGCCGCAGGAAAGCCGTGAAGCAACAGGCCGGCATTTCGCGCCGACTGGGCAGCCGCACCGCAGCGCGGACGTTTGCTCCCCAGATGGCCGGCCCGGAGCGAGGCGCCACAAGCCCCAATGCACATGCCTGATTGCGACGCCTAACGATCGAGCTAAGCGGCAGCTCCAATCGCGAAGCGATTGGACTGTCCGCTTGAGCGAGTTGTTAGGCTGTCGCTCACGCCGGATGCTGCTTGGCCCGAACTGACAGCCCGCGAAATTGGTTGCTGCCTGCCAACCGACGATGCCCATGCCGGCAGACCAGGCGGCGCGAAAGCGATGATGCCGCAGGACCGCCGTGAAGTAACAGACCGGCATTTCGCGCCGACTGGGCAGCCGCACCGCAGCGCGGACGTTTGCTAACCGGATGCTCCGCCCGGAGCGAGGTGCCCCAAGCCCCAATGCACATGCCGACTAGCGACGCCTAACGCCTGAGCTAAGCGGCGGACCAAACGCGAAGCGATTGGGACGTCCGCTTGAGCGAATAGTTAGGCTGTCGCTCACGCCAGATGCTGCATGGCCCGAACTGACAGCCCTCGAAACTGGTTGCTGCCTGCGAACCGACGATGCCCATGCCGGCAGACCAGGCGGCGCGAAAGCGATGATGCCGCAGGAACGCCGTGATGCAACAGGCCGGCATTTCGCGCCGACTGGGCAGCCGCGCCGCAGCGTGGACGTTTGCTCCCGGGAAGACCGGCCCGGAGCGAGGCGCTACAAACCCAAATGAACATGCCGACTTGCGACGCCTAACGATCGAACTAAGCGGCCACATCAATCGCGAAGCGATTGATTGGTCCGCTTGAGTGAGTTGTTAGGCGCAAGATGCCCGGAGCGAGAACTTGAAGCAACCCGGATGGCGGTGTTTTGTGCCCGCGCCTGCCTGGACCTGACACCGGCTACTTTGCGACCCATCGGACTTGCGACGCGGAGCTGCACAGCGCGGGCGGGCCGGATGTCTCGCGGCGAGAGAGTCTCGGCTTGCTGAGACCGGACTTGCCGTAGACCAACCTAGAAGAAGGCGCCTAACGTCTGAGCTAAGCGGCAGCATCAATCGCGAAGCGATTGATCTGTCCGCTTGAGCGAATAGTTAGGCCAGAACGCTACAGCCTGACCTACGGAGCGACAACCCCTGCCCCGCACTTGCCGAGATCAACCTCGCC
>NZ_JAPZQK010000013.1 GCF_027530345.1 Silanimonas sp.
GAGCAGAGCAAGCAGGGAATGGAAATCAGCGATGAACCAGTTCGCGATACTGTACGAAGACCGCTTCACCCTCGCGCCGCGCTGAGCGGAACGAGGACACATTCGGAAAACCGCCTCACACACAAAAATTCAGACAGCCCCCAATGCGGAGTCGGCTTGCTTGAATTGTCAGGCGCTACATGCCGCCAAGAATGGCTGTACTTCTTCCAGAAACAGTTCTGGCACCTCTGCAAATGAAGCGTGGCCACATGGCAGAGCTTTGAACTGCGCTGAAGGCATGCACCGCGCTGCCACCCTTCCGTCTCTTCCGGCTGGAATCACGGGATCGCGTTTGCCGAAGAGCAGCAATGTAGGCGCCTTGATCTTCGGCGCAACGGTTCGAAGGTCGTTGTCCGGCGTGGCGAAGCCACGCCAGACGGCACGATTGAGGATGATCTGTGGTGCTTCGGCCTGTGTTGTCGACGCGCGCTCCAGCATGGCCCGTGTCGTGGCCGTGCGGTGTTTGAGATACAGACTTGCAAAACAACGGGGCGGAAGAGAAAACCGGCTGCCCTGCAGCTTGCAGAAGTTGCGCGAAACCAGACCCGGGGTTGTGAATCCCCCCGGAGCAACCAGCACCAGACCGCGGACAAGTTCGTGTGACTCTGCGGCGAGACGCGCAGCGGCATTGCCGCCAAGGGAGTTTCCAATGAAGCAAGCGGGCGGCAATGCCAACGCTGCCAAGAACTCACGCAGGACTTGGTAGAAGAACAACACCCCGACCGTTTCGGGCTGTTGTGGAAGAGCCGATTGACCGTACCCCGGCCAGTCAAGTGCGAGAACGCGGTAGGTTTTTGAGAGTGCGGGAACAACGGCCTCAAAATCTTTGCTGTCGCCGGGGTTGGCGTGGAGCAAAACAAGCGGCACACCCTGCCCATGCTCGGTGTAGTGAACGGAGCCCGCAGGTAGCTTGATCGATGGCATGCCACCTCCTCAGGGAACGCCCGAACAACGCCGCCACTTTCGGCGAGGATGGGCCATCGCTTCAAGGGTGAGCCGGAGACTCGGCGAGAAGCCTCCCGACCCTATCGGTCGATCAGCGTCACGCTGGGCGTGCTGCGCCAGCCCTAGGCGCGCAGGGTGCGCGGCAGCGGATCGCCGTCGTCATGGGCGTCGACGAACACCGGGTAGCCGATGAGGTACTCGTGCAGGAACACGGCCAAGGCCTCCGGGTGCATGGCGGCGCGGTGCCGTAGTCGCAGCGCGAGGTCGGGGTTGTCGACGGGAATACCCTACAGCCGGATCAGCACCTCCCCGCCGAGGACCCCGGGGACGGGAAGCAGGTGGACAGGGCGACAAGGAGCAAGGCGGCGGAAGAGACACGGGACATCATGGCGGCAGATCCACGAACGCCCTGCCTGTCCCGGAAGTCACACGGGCATCAGGCACGGGCGCCGCGGGGCCCGGGTGAGCAGGATGGACGCCTGATCGCCAAGGAACGTTCCGGATGCGCCTCGCCCCGCTGGTCCTCGCCCTCGCCCTGTTCGCCCCCGCCCTGCCCGCCCTTGCATCCAATGACAAGGCAACGCCTGCGGCGACCTCGCCGATCCGCGTGGACGCACGCTGGCAAGCACTACCGACCGAGGCGTATCGCGGCAAACAGGACGACATCGTCTTCGTCGACGCCGAGAACGGCCTCTACGCGAACGGCCTGGGTCGCATCTTCCGCACGAGCGACGGCGGTCGTCACTGGGAGAAGGTGCACGACACGCCGGGCACCTATTTCCGCGCACTGGGCATGATCGACAAGCAGAACGGCTTTGCCGGGAACATCGGCACGGACTACTTCCCCGGCGTCACCGACACACGCCCGCTCTATCGAACCTCGGACGGCGGGCGCACATGGACGTCGATCGACGACCCGGTGGTGCTGGCGATGCGCGGTGTCTGCGCCATCGACATCGTGCATGAGCCTTTCGTCAACGCCGGCGAGTTGGGCCATCGCGCCGTCGTTCATGTGGGCGGCCGCGTCGGCGGCCCGGCCCACCTGCTTCGCAGCCTCGACGGCGGTGCCACGTGGTCGATGATCGATCTATCTGCTCAGGCCGGGATGATCGTTGACGTGAAGTTCTTCGACGCCCAGCGCGGGCTGGTGTTCGCTGCGACGGATGCGGCCATCGAGAAGGCGAACGCGCTCATCCTGAGCACCGAGGACGGCGGGGCGACGTGGACGCCGGTGTACCGTTCGATGCGCGGCTTCGAGATCACCTGGAAAGTCGCTTTCCCGACGCCCGAGGTCGGCTACGCGACGATCCAGTCCTACGACCCCGACCCGGCAACGTCGCAGCGCTACGTCGCCAAGACCACCGACGGCGGTCGCACGTGGACCGAGGTGTCCCTCGTGGACGATGCCGGTGTACGCGCCTTCGGTGTGGGCTTCCTCGACGCCGAGCATGGCTGGGTTGGCACCAACAAGGGCGGCTTCGAGACCCGCGACGGTGGCGCCACCTGGACGCCGGTGGACCTCGGCCGCGTGGTCAACAAGATCCGCGTACTGCACACGCCGGACGGACCGCTCGCCTACGCCGTCGGTGCCGACGTGTACCGTTTCGGTCCGCCCCTGGCCGACCTGCCGGCGCCGCCTGCCCCGAATCCTGCGCCGGTCACCAAGCCCTGAAATGAGCCACGTTGTGCGGGAAGTCCGCCGCCGGAGACCGCCATGCCCAAGCAAGCCCTTCGCCCGCTCGCCGCCTTCCTGGCGTCGGTGATCGTGTCCATCGCCTCGGCCGCCCCGGGCTATTCCATCGTCGGCACGCAGCAGGACCGCTGCTATGACATCGACGGGCGAACCATCCCCTGCCCCGTACCGGGGCAGGCGCTGGCCGGCCAAGATGCCGCGTCTGGCGGTGTTGCGGCGTCTTACGTCGACCATGGCGACGGCACCGTGTCCGACGCGGTCACGGGCCTGATGTGGGCGAAGGCGCCGATCGAGGACGTGGCCTTCGCGGATGCGGCCGCGATGGCAAAGGCGAGCCGATTGGGCGGACACGACGACTGGCGGGTGCCGACCGTGCGTGAGCTCTACTCGCTGATCGACTTCCGTGGTGGATTCACCGGCAACCCCGTCACGTCACGACCGTACATCGACACCCGGGCCTTCACCTTCGCTTACGGCGCCGGCACTGGCCTGGGCGATGCCGCTCGTGGACGAAGGCCGATCGACGTGCAGGAATGGACCTCGACCCGCTACGTGGGCCGGACGATGGGCCGCGACGAGACGGTGTTCGGCGTGAACTTCGCCGATGGCCGGATCAAGGGCTACCCGGTGATGGACCCCGCGAACCGGATGCTGACGCCGCATCGCCTGGCGCTGCGCCTCGTCCGTGGGCCGGCGTACGGGGCCAATGATTTTCATGCCCACGGCGAGATGGTCGAGGACCGCGCTACCGGACTGGCGTGGCAGCGCGGCGACAGCGGCACGGCCGTCTCGTGGGCCAAGGCCCTCGAGATCTGCGACCGGCTCGTGCTTGGTGGCTACGACGACTGGCGCCTGCCCACGGCGAAGGAACTGCACTCGATCATCGACACCACGCGTGTGCCGGCACTGGATCCGGTGTTCGACCTGTCCGATACGGCGGCTTACCTGTGGACATCGACCACCCATCTCGAGAGCCCGCCCCCGGCGGCGGAGACGGCGCCCTTCCATGCGCGGGGCGAGCTGGCCATCTACATCGCCGCGGGGCCGGCCCTCGGCAAGGTCGAATCGCCACCCGGTTCGGGGCGACGCGTCTGGATGGACGTGCATGGCGCCGGCGCCCAGCGCAGCGACCCGAAGACCGCGACGCCGGGCGTCTGGACGGAGGGCTTCGGCCCGCAGGGCGACGACATCCGAGGAGCGAACCTCGCGAAGTGCGTGCGACGGGCGCACTGAAGGGCGGATCGAGGCCTGCGCGCCTTGGCGTCACCAAGCTCGCACGACCGGCGCGACGATGTCCGCGGCCGGCGCGAAGGCGCCCGGGGGTTGGAAGTCGGTCATGCCGTCGATGGCAAGGCGCGACCAGCCGTGGACCACGGTCCAGATCGCGTTGGCGCGCTTGAGCAGGTCGATTTCGTCGAGGGTCGCCGGGGCCGAGGCCGCGGCCGTGGCTGCGACAAGGGAACCGAAACAGGCCATCGCCGCCTCGTGCAGGGGCGGGTGCTCCATGAGCGCGGGTTTCTCGATGCCGAACATCACCCGGTAGAGATGTGGGTACTCCACCGCGAAGCCGGTGTAGAGGTCGCAGAGCCGGATCAGGCGTTCCTTGGCATCGGGCTCGTGATAGGCGTCGAAGCGCCTCGTCATCTGGACGAAGCCACCGGCCGCGACCTCCGCGAGGATCTCGTCCTTCGAGGCAAAGTGCCGATAGGGCGCGTTGGCCGTCACCCCGGCCCGCTTTGCCAGTTCCCGGAGGCTCAAGGATTCATAGGCGCCCTGGTCCAGCGCCTTGCGGGCGACCTGCAGGATGGCCTCGCGGAGGTTGCCGTGGTGATAGGCGTTTCGGGGTTTCCGGACGAGTGTCGACATGGCTTGACGATAGCGCGAAACCGTAGTGTACACTATCCACATTGTGTACACGGGATACTTTATGCGCCAGCGTGCCCTGCCCCATCGATTCGCCCCGTGGATCGTGGCCGCCCTTGTCATGGCAGGCTGCTCCGCCGATGCAGACCGTCGCGCCGAGGCGTCGGCTCCGGTCACGGTCGTGGTGCAGGCGCCGCGGCCCGCTTCAACGTCGCTCCCGGTGCCGGCGATCGGCCGCCTCGAACGTGCCGAGGAATCGACGCTGGGCTTCCTTTCCGGCGGCGTGATCGATCGCATCGACGTGGACATCGGCGACCGCGTCCGACGCGGCCAGGTGCTCGCGACGCAGACCCCGACGGCCGTCGATGCCGTCCTCCAACAGGCGCAGGAGCAGCAAGCCCAAGCCCGCCGCGACCGGGAGCGCGCCGCCGAGCTGGTGCAGAAACAACTGCTGCCCCGCCAGGTTCTCGACGATGCCACCACCCGACTCATCGTGGCCGAGGCCCAAGTGCGAAGCGCGACGTTCGCCGCCCGGAACGCGCGGATCGTCGCCCCGGCGGACGGCGTGGTGCGGCAGCGGCTGGTCGAGCCCGGCGAAGTGGTCGGCGCGGGTGCGCCCGTCCTCGTGGTGAGCGGCGGTGATGCAGGATGGCGACTGCGGGCGACGGTCGCGGACCGCGACGGCCTCCGCCTCCGCATTGGCGATCAAGCGAGCATCCGCATCGACGCGATCGGCGGCCTCCCTTGGCCGGCCACCGTGGCGCGGATCGGCGGCGAGGCGGACGCGGCCAGCGGCGGCATCGTCGTGGACCTTGCCCTGACGGCACCGGACGGTGTGGACGCCAGGGCCCTGCGCAGCGGCCTCGTTGCCAGCGCGAGGATCGAGGCCACCTCGGATGCCGGATTGGCCGTGCCGACCTCGGCGCTTGTCGCCGTCGAGAAGGGGCGTGGGCGCGTCTTCGTCGTTCGTGAGGGGCGAGCGGTGCCGCTCGATCTCCTGCTCGGCGACGTCGGGTCCGAGCACGTCCGCGTGCTCGACGGCCTTGGCGCGGACGATGCGGTGGTCGTTGAAGGGGCTGCCTACCTCGCTGAGGGCACACCGGTCGCGCTTGCCGGCGAAGGTGCGCCGTGAGTCCCTGGTCCTTCGCCGTCCAGCGCTGGCAGTTCACCAGCGTCGCCCTGCTCTTGCTCGTGGCACTGGGCGCCTTCGCGATGGCGTCCATCCCCCGTCAGGAGGACCCGACCTTCCCGATTCCGCTCACCACCGTGATCGTGGCCTATCCCGGCGCCGACCCGGTGGACGTCGAGCGCCTCGCGATCGATCCCATCGAGGACGCCCTCGCTGAACTGGAGGACGTCAAGGAAATCCGTTCGACCAGCGAAAGCGGGCTGGGCGTGATCCAGGTCGAGTTCGAGTGGACGGTGACGCCGGACGACAAGTACGACGAGGTGGTCCGCGAGGTGAACGCCCTGCGCGGCACCCTGCCGGCCGGCGTGCGGGAGATCACGTTCCGCAAGGCCAACCCCGGCCTCGTGAACATCCTGCAGGTCGCGCTGGTCGCGCCGGCCGTCGATGGCCGCCGCCTCAAGCAGTTGGCCGACGATCTCGAGGAATCGCTGGAAGGCGTGCCCGGCATCCGTCGCGCGGAATCCTGGGGTTTCCCCGCGCCGGAGGTGCGCGCCACGCTCGATCTGCCCCGCATGGCCGCGCTCGGCATCGACGTGGCGACCGTCGATGCGGCGGTGGCCGGCGAAGGCGCGAGCGTCCCCGGTGGCGCGGTCGACGTCGGCCAGCGCCGCTACAACCTCAAGGGCACCGGCGACTACGCCAGCGTCGAGGCCGTCGCGAACACCGTGGTCGCGACCCGCAACGGCCGCCCTGTCCTGCTGCGCGACATCGCCGAGGTGCGTTGGGCCACTGAAGAACCGACGCATCTGGCGCGCTACAACGGCGAGCGGGCGGCCTTCGTCACCGCGAACATGAAGGACGGCTTCAGCATCTTCGACGTCCAGGACGGGCTCGACCGGCGTATCGCCGACTTCCGCGCCACCCTGCCCCCGGGCGTCCGGCTCGAGGTCGGCTTCGAGCAGGCCGACAACGTCGCCCATCGCCTGAACCGCCTTGGCCTCGATTTCGGCATCGCGCTGGCACTCGTCTCGATCACCCTGCTCCCCCTCGGGTTCCGCGCGGCCGGCATCGTCATGGTCGCCATCCCGCTGTCGCTGGCCATGGGCGTGGCCGCGCTGTGGTTCCTCGGCTTCTCGCTGAACCAGATATCGATCGCGGGTTTCGTGGTGGCGCTCGGCCTGCTGGTCGACGACGCCATCGTCGTGGTCGAGAACATCGCCCGCCACCTGCGCGAAGGAGCCGACCGCGTGCGCGCCGCGATCGAGGGCACGCGGCAGATCGCGCTGGCCGTGCTTGGCACCACGGCCGTGCTGATCCTCGCCTTCCTTCCCCTGCTCAACCTGCCCGAGGGGGCGGGCAAGTTCACGCGGGGCCTGCCGCTGGCCGTGGTGATGACCGTGGCCGCCTCGCTGCTGGTGGCGTTCACGGTCGTGCCCTTCCTTGCCAGCCGTTTCCTGCCGCGCGAATCGCACGGCGACGGCAACGCGCTGCTGCGCGGCCTGAAGTCGGCCATCCACCGCGTGTACGCCCCGGTGCTGGTGCAGGCCTTGGCTGCCCCGCGGCGTGCGCTGCTGCTCTGCACCGCGCTGTTCGTCGCGTCGCTGGCACTGGTGCCCTTCCTCGGGTTCTCGCTGTTCCCGGCCGCCGACAAGCCGCAGTTCCTCGTCAAGATCGACGCCGCGGAAGGCGCCTCGCTGGGCTCGACCGATCGCGCCTTGCGCTTCGTCGACGACGTGCTGGCCGAGACGCCGGGCGTGGTCCATCGCATGGCGAACCTCGGCCGCGGCAACCCGCTGATCTACTACAACGAGTTTCCCGAGGAAACGAAGACCACCGTCGGCGAAGTCTTCGTCTCGCTCGAGCGCTGGGACGGTGCCCGCTCCGAGGCCCTGCTCGAAGACCTCCGCCATCGCCTTGCGTCCTACCCCGACGCACGGATCACCGTCTCGCAGTTCCAGAACGGCCCACCGATCGAGGCTCCCATCGCCGTACGCGTGGTGGGCCCCGACCTCGCGACGCTGTCCGCATTGGCCCGCGAGGTCGAGACGGCACTGGTGGCCGTGCCCGGGGTCCGCGACGTCGATAATCCCTTGCGCCTGCCACGGATCGACCTCGACCTCGGTTTCGACACCCTGGAAGCGGGGCTGTTCGGCGTGCCCAGCCTCGACCTCGACCGCATGACGCGCCTCGCCACGTCAGGGGTCGAGAGCGCGCGCTTCCGCGACGAACGCGGCGATGACTACGCCGTGCAACTGCGCCTGCCGAGCGGCCCCCACCCCACGCCGGAGGTGTTGGACGATCTGTACTTCACCAGCCGCAGCACGGGTGCGGCCATCCCTTTCCGCCAGTTGGCCGAACCGCGGCTCGTGAGTGGCCCGAGCGAGATCCAACGCCTCGACCGCGAGCGCATGGTGACGGTCACGGCCCATGTGCGGCAGGGCTTCGTGTCGGGCGATGTCTCGGCGGCCGTCTACGACGCCCTTGGTGCGAAGGACTGGCCATCGGGCTACCGCATCGAGGCAGGGGGCGAAGCGGAAGCCGCCGCCAGCAGCCTCGGGGGACTCGGCACCGCGATCATCATCGCCACCTTTGGCATCCTCGCCGTGCTCGTGCTGGAGTTCGGCAGCTTCCGCAGCACGCTGATCGTCCTCGGCGTCGTGCCCTTCGGCATCCTGGGTGCCCTGGTCGCGCTGTTCGTCGCCGGCTATCCGCTCAGCTACATGGCGATCATCGGCTTCGTCGCCCTCGTCGGCATCGAGACCAAGAACAGCATCCTGCTGGTGGACTTCACCAACGAACTGCGCCGCGGCGGCATGGCGCTTGATGCTGCGATCGCCAAGGCCGGCGAACAGCGCTTCCTGCCGGTGGTGCTCACCTCGGTCACGGCCATCGGCGGCCTGCTCCCCTTGGCCGTGAGCGGATCGGCACTCTACGCCCCCCTCGCCATCGTGCTGATCGGCGGCCTGGTGAGCTCGACGGTGCTTTCCCGCGTGGTCACGCCCTTGATGTACAAGCTGCTGCCGCCGGCCATCGACGTCGACGTCGACGTGCCGCCGATCCTTTCGTCCCCACCGACGGCGGGCGTGGCTTCGGGGCGCTCGGACCCGACGGGCTGACGGAAGGCGTGCCCCGGCCGGCCGGGGCCACCCCACTGCGGGCGCGCGATCTTCCTTGGCGTCAGCGCCAGACGTGGGCGTGCCCGCGGACGAAGTCGGCGAACCGCAGGGGCGGACGTCCGGTCAGGGTCTGCACGCCGTCGGCGAGGCCCGCGCCCCAGCCGTTGCGCACGATCGCGTTCAGGCTGGTCAGCCAGTCGACGACGGCGGGCGGCATGCCTGACGTCGCCATCGCATCGCGGGCGGTGTCCAGAGGCACGTCGACGTACTGCACGGGACGACCGAGTTCCTGCGAGATGAGCGCCATCTGCTCCGCCTCCGTCAGCGCCTCGGGGCCGGTCAGGTCGTAGGTGCGTCCTTCGTGCGGGGCCGGGTCGGCCAACACCACGGCTGCAGCCGCCGCGATGTCGCGGACATCGACCACCGCCATCGCGCCTTCGCCGTGCGCGGCGTAGAGCGTGCCGGCGCGGATCGCCCCGGCGTTGAAGTTCACGTGGTTCTGCATGAAGAAGGTCGGCCGGAGGATCGTCCACGGCAGCCCGCTCTGCATGACGAGACGGTCGATCTCACCCTGCACACGGGCGATCGCCATCGGACTGTCCGGGTCGGCGCCCGCGCCCGAGGAACGCACCACGTGACGGATGCCCGCGTCACGGGCGGCCTTCAGCGCGTTGGCGGCCCACGCGAGCATGTCGGGCGCCAAGGGCAGCAGAAGGAACAGGGTGTCGAAACCACGCATCGCCTCGGCGAGCGTGTCCGGACGGGCGAAGTCGCCGACCACCACGGGCACGGGCGAGGCCTCGCTGGAGGGCTTCGAACGGAGCGCCGTGACGTCGGCGCCTTGGCGGAGGAGTTCGGCCACGAGGGCCGAGCCGATGGTGCCGGATGCGCCGGCGACGAGGATGCGATGGCTCATGACGATGTCCTTGCGGGTGTTGGGGTGGCAGGCATCCTGATCCGCGCGGGAAAAGACAGAAAGCCATAGAATGGAAACTCATCTTCAACCTGAATTTGAAAATGAGCGCCCCCAAGCTCCAGCGACTGGTTGCCTTCGTCGAGTCCGCGGCGAACGGCGGGTTCAGTGCGGCCGCACGCCGCCTCGACCTCACGCCCGCGGCCGTCAGCAAGAGCGTGCAGCGGCTCGAGGACGAGCTTGGCCTGCGCCTGTTCAAGCGTTCGACGCGCCAGCTGCGCCTGACTCCGGAAGGCGAACGCTTCCTCGCGCAGGTCGCCCCCGGCCTTCGACAGCTCGATGAGGCGGTGGCCGAGATGGCGCAGGACGCCAGCCTGCCGCGGGGCCGCGTGCGCATCTCCGCGCCGCCGGGGTTCGGGCGCCGCTATGTGCTGCCCTGCCTGCCGTCCCTCGCCGCGCAACACCCGCAACTGGACATCGAACTGAGCCTCGAGAACCGCAAGGTCGACCTGATCGGCGAGGGCTTCGACATCGGCGTGCGCGGCGGAACCCTCGAAGATTCAGGACTTGTCGCACGCCGTGTCGCACGCTTGCCCCTCGTGCTGGTGGCGTCGTCCACCTACCTCCACCGGCACGGCGCTCCGCCTTCCGCCGACGCCCTTTCCAGCCATCAGTGCATCGGCATACGCCTCGATGGCGGCGCCGAGATTCCGTGGCGGTTCCGCCGCGGCGGCCGCAGCCACGATCTCCGCCCTCGGGGTGTGCGCCTGTGGCTCTCCGACCCCGAGGCCGCGCTCGACCTCGCGCTGGCCCACGGCGGCATCGCCCAGGTGGGCCTGCACCACGCGATGCCCGGCCTGCGCAGCGGGCGGCTGAAAGCCTTGCTCATCAACGAGCATGACCCCGGCGACCGCGAGATCGCCGTGCACTACGCCCACCGGCAATACCTCGCCCCGCGCGTCCGGGTGGTCGTCGATGCGCTCCTGGACGCCCTCGCCGGCCACGACGATCTGCAGGCCGCACCCGGGCAACTCCCTGGTGCCTGGGTCGCGGGTTGAGCGCCGGTCGGGACAACCTGCTCATGCGCTGCGCCGTGAAGGCGAGCGCGTGAACCCGCGAGGCTTGGCATCGGCGGTCAAGTTTCTGCCGGCTCGGCCGATTCAGACTTCGATCCGAGAGGAACCATGACGACATGGACCCGATTTCCGCTGCCATCGTCCGCAGCGCGACGGCGCTCTCACAGGCGCAACTCAACCAGCAGGTGAGCTATGCCGTGCTTCGGAAGGCGATGGATGCCGAAGCCAGCACCGCCGCGATGCTGTTACAGGCCATTCCGCAACCGCCCCCGATGAACGGCACGAGCGGCGGCCTGGTGGACACCTACGCCTGATCGTGGTGGAAATGCCGGCGGAAGGCCACCTCGCTTTCGCGTGGCGCGCCAAGTTCCTGCGCGTGCCGGTGACCGGCGTAGACGGCGTGAACGATCATGCCTGGGCACTGGGCGTCGCCGATGCAATCGACCGTCAGGATGCCTGCATCGCGCCATTCGGGCTCGCGCTCGCGCAGCGCCAGGTACAGCGCATCCTCGGGTGAACGTGCGGTGACAAGCAGCACCGCGTCGCAGGCGAGGTGCTCATGACGACCTGTCCAGACGTCTTCCACGGTGACGCGGCCGGACTCGGCGGCGACGAGGTTGACCGACACCCGGGTTGCCACATCGAGGGCTGCCAGTCGCTTTCGTACGTGGCGGTACTCGAGGGTGTGACCACCCCAAGCGCCAACCACATCGTCAGGCGTGGCCAGAACGACAGGGTTGCCGCGTGCACGCAGGGCCTCCGCGGCCACGCCGGCGTAGTAACCGTAATCGTCATCGAAGACCAGCACGCGACCCTCGGGCCAGCGGCCATCCATGAGGTCATCCAGCGTAAACACCGGCGGATGTGCCGACACCGCAAGCTTCGCCGCGACAGGATCGGCCACGCTGATCGCGCCGCCCAGTGCGGCGATGCCCAGACCATTGCTGCGACCGTAGCCGTCACGGCGCCAATGGCAGCCGGTGGCGATCACCACGTGTTCGGCGCCGAAATCCAGCACGTCCTGCGCCGTCATCGGGGAATCGAGGTAGGTGGCCACGTTCGGCATTTTGCGGATCTGCCCGACCCGCCAATCGCGCACGCGGGCCCATTCGGCCAAACCCGGCAGCCGCGCCTCGCGCGTCACCCGTCCACCGAGCTCTCGGCGCGCTTCGGCGAGGTTGACCTCGTAACCGCGCTGGCCCAGCGCTCTCGCCGCTTCGAGGCCGGCCGGGCCGCCGCCGACGACGAGCACCCTCGCCTCGCGGTGCTTCGGCGCGATGCGCTCCGGGTGCCAGCCCTTGCGCCATTCCTCGCCCATGCTGGGATTCTGCGTGCAGCGGATCGGCGAGATGGTGTTGTCGCCGGAGACGCACACGTTGCAGCCGATGCATTCGCGGAGGTCGTCGAGGCGGCCTTCCTCGATCTTCCTCGGCAGGAAGGGGTCGGCGATCGAGGGCCGCGCGGCACCGATGAAATCGACGATCCCGCGGCGGATCTGCGAGACCATCGTGTCCGGCGAAGTGAAGCGCCCGACGCCGACCACCGGCTTGCTGGTGGTGCGCTTCACGAAATCGACGAAGGGCTCCTGCGCGCCCTCCCCGGCGAACCGCGAGGGCACGGAATCGTTGTACCAGGCCGCAACGTTCACATCCCAGAGGTCGGGCAACTCGGCCAGCATCGCGACGATGTCGCGAGCCTCGGCGAGTTCCACACCCTCGGGGCCCAGCATCTCCTCGGTGGCGAAGCGCAGGGCCACGCCGCAGCGGTGGCCGACGGCCTCGCGGGTGTCCTCGAGCAGTTCGCGCAGCAGCCGAACGCGGTTCTCGAGCGAGCCGCCGTATTCGTCCGTCCGATGGTTGCGGCGCCGCTGCAGGAAATGCATGGCCAACGAAAGGTCGTGCGCGGCGTAGACGTAGACCACGTCCATGCCCGCCCGCATCGCCCGCACCGCGGCCTCGCGGTGCCAGCGGCGGTAGTCGCGGATGTCGGCCTTGTCCATGGCCCGCGCCTGCGTGGGGTAGCCGTACTTCGAGGGCTGGTGCGAGGGCGCGATCAGCACTTCGCGCGAGAACAGGTTCGAGGCCGTGGGGCCGTTGTGCGTCAGCTCGATGGCCGCCAGCGCGCCGTGGGCGTGCACTTTGTCCGCCATCAGGGCCAGCGCGGGGATGTCGCGGTCGTCCCACAGCCGGGCTTCGACGAAGGGCGTGAGGTCGCCGCTGGGGTGGATCTCGCATTCCTCGGTGCTGATTACCGCCCAGCCGCCTTCCGCCTTCACCTCGCGCATGGCCGCGTGGGCCAGCGGCATCGCGTGGCCCATGCCGTTGCAGTGCGGCACCTGGAAGAAGCGGTTTTTCGCCACCACCGGGCCGATGGCCATCGGGGTGAACAACACGTCGTAGCGCGGGTCGCGCATCCGGGCTCAGTCCTCGCCGGCTGCGGCGTAGGCGGCACGCAGCAGGTTCTGGAAGTGCCACACCCCGCTCTCGCGCTTCGGGCACAGGCGGCCGGCCTCGTAGGTGCCGGAGGCGAGGCCCTTCTGCACCGCCTCGCAGATGCCGATGTCCTCCTCCTGCACCTCGTGGCTGAAGTCGCGGTCGGCGGCAATGCGCGCCTGCGCCTGCTCGTCCTCCAGATAGTAGTAATCGAACTCCACGCGGCAGCGGTCCGGGCCCAGCGGCAGGATGCGGTTGGTCTGCAGGCGCCCCGGCATGATGTTCAACATCACGTTCGGATAGACGAAGTAGTAGAAAGCGTCGCCGTCGCCGTACATCGCGCCGCCGTCGCGGATCGGCGAATGCTGCAGCGAGTGCCAGGCACCGAGCTCGGTGTCGTAGGCGCGGTAGTCCAGCACCTTCGACAGTCCCGGGTGGACGTGCGGCAGGTGGTAGCCCTCGAGGAAGTTGTCGACATACACCTTCCAGTTGCAGGCGATGTCGTACTGCTCGCGGCGCAGGAAGCGCATGGCCGAAAGGTCGATCGGGGCGATGCGTTCGGCGATGCCGGCGTACACCTCGTCGAACGGCGGTGTGGCGGGATCGATCGCCACGAACACCAGGCCCTGCCATTCGTGCACCCGAAGCGGCGGCAGGCGGATGGCCTTGACGTCGAAGTCCTCCGCGCCCTGCATCTCCGGGGCGGATTTCAGCTGACCGTCGAGCCCATAGCTCCAGCCGTGGTACTTGCAGTGCAGTGCACGCGCGCCCTTGCCGTTGCAGAAGGCCAGCGGCCCCGCGCGGTGCCGGCAGACGTTCGGGAAGGCACGAAGCACCCCGTCCGCGCCACGCACCACGAGCACCGGCACGTCGCCCACCTGCTCAACGACGTGGTCGCCAGGCTCGGCCAGCAGGCCCTGATGGGCCACGAGCTGCCAGCTGCGCGCGATGACCGCTCGCTGGTCACGGCGAAGCGCCGCTTCGCCCGCGTAGTACGTGGCCGGCAGTGCGCTGGCGCGCGCCAGCACCGCGTTGGACTCCATCCCCATCCTCCCCCCATCAGTCATGCCCGGTCCCGGTGGACGGCCATGCTCGCATGCCGTTAGATTGCCGTGACGAAAAAATGAAAGGCACGGCAGGCGATGCCAGCAGAGCCCCACGCGACGAGCGTACCGCAGGCCCCCAGCCGGCCCGATGCCGGCGTCGCCGCGTCGCCGCCGGGCCGACTCGCCCGACAGCTCGACGCCGCCAAACGCAACCCGCGATTGATCGCCGCGGCCAGCGCCTTGCAGACCAATGCCCTGCCCGACGCCGAGACCCATCTGCGCGAGCACCTGGCTATCGCGCCCGACGACGTCGCCGCGCTGCGGATGATGGCGGAGCTCGCCGCCCGCCTCGGCCGCCAGGAAGACGCCGAAGCCCTGCTCGAACGCTGCCTGGCCTTGGAACCCGGCTTCGACGCCGCCCGGCAGAACTACGCGATGGTCCTGCATCGCGGCAACAAACCCGAGCAGGCGCTGGCCGAGATCGAACGCCTGCTCCGCACCCAACCCGGCAACGCGCACTACCGCAACCTCAAGGCCGTGGTGCTGTGCCGCATCGGTGATTACGCCCCGGCGATCGCCCTGTACGAAGGCATCCTCCGCGAGCATCCGGGACAGTCCCGCCTCTGGCTGAGCCTCGGGCACGCGCTGAAAACCCACGGCGAGACGGCCCGGGCCATCGAGGCCTACCGCCGCGGCCTCGCCCTCGAGCCCGGCCACGGCGAGACCTGGTGGAGCCTCGCCAACCTCAAGACCTTCCGCTTCAGCGACGAGGACGTGGCAACGATGCAGCAGCAGCTCGCCCGGCGCGACCTCTCCGAGGACGACCGCCTGCAGCTGCATTTCGCGCTCGGCAAGGCCCACGAGGACCGCGCCGAGCCCGCCCTCGCCTTCGCCAACTACGACGAGGGCAACCGCCGCCGGCGCGCCCAGCTGCACTACTCGGCCGACGACACCACGGCACGCGTCGCCCGCATCGAAACCACCTGCACCGAAGGCTTCTTTGCCTCGCGCCGGGGTTTCGGCAGCGCGGCGCGAGATCCGATCTTCATCGTCGGCCTGCCCCGCTCCGGATCGACGCTGATCGAGCAGATCCTTTCCAGCCACTCGCAGGTGGAGGGCACCATGGAGCTCCCCGAGGTGATCTCCATCACCCGCGAGCTCCGCGGCAAGGGGCCGGACGGCCGTCCGCAGCCCTACCACGAGGCCTTGGCCGCGCTCGGCCCCGACCGGCTCCGCGAACTCGGCGAGCAGTACCTCGAGCACACGCGCATCCACCGACGCAGCGACGCGCCGCTGTTCATCGACAAGATGCCGAACAACTTCCAGCACATCGGCCTCATCCACCTGATGCTGCCGAACGCGACGATCATCGACGCCCGTCGCCACCCGCTGGCCTGCTGCTTCTCCGGCTTCAAGCAGCACTTCGCGCGCGGCCAGGCGTTCACCTACTCGCTGGAGGACATCGGCCGCTACTACCGCGACTACGTGCGCCTGATGGCGCATTACGACGCCGTGCTGCCCGGCCGCGTGCATCGCATCCACTACGAGTCGATGGTGGAGGACACCGAAGCCGAAGTGCGCCGGCTGCTGGATCACTGCGGCCTGCCTTTCGAGGACGGCTGCCTGCGCTTCTTCGAGAACACCCGTCCGGTTCGCACCGCGAGTTCCGAGCAGGTGCGTCAGCCGATCTACCGGGAGGGCGTCGACCACTGGCGCCACTTCGAGCCGTGGCTCGAGCCGCTGAAGGCCGCCCTCGGTCCGGTGCTCGACACCTACCCCGCCGTTCCCCCGTTCCATTGAGCCGCCACCCACCACCGCGTCAGCTATGCACGTCCACAGGGAGTCGACCATGAGTCATCGCATCCAACCTTCCGGCGCCAAACGGCCTCGGCCCTTGCCCAACCGCGGGCGGCTTGCCGTCGCGATCTATCTCGCCTTCGGCTCCGCCGCCTTCGCGCAGGCCCCCGAGCCGGAACGCACCGCGACGCTCGATGCGATCACGGTCACCTCGCAGAAGCGCAGCGAGAACCTGCAGGACGTGCCGATCAGCTTGCAGGTGCTCGACGCGCAGAAGCTCGACGAGCTCAACATCACCAATTTCGAGGACTACGTGAAGTACCTGCCCTCGGTCTCTTACGAGACGGGCGGCCCGGGCTTCGCGAAGATCTACATGCGCGGCGTGGCCAGCGGCGGCGACGGCAACCACTCCGGCTCGCTGCCGAGCGTGGGCGTGTACCTCGACGAGCAGCCGGTGACCACCATCCAGGGCCCGCTCGATATCCACGTCTACGACGTCGAGCGCATCGAGTCGCTGTCCGGCCCGCAGGGCACGCTGTACGGCGCCAGCTCGCAGGCCGGCACGCTGCGCATCATCACCAAGAAGCCGGACACCGCGGGCTTCGAGGCCGGTTATTCGGTCGGCGTGGACAAGACGACCAGCGGCGGCTCGGGCCACGTGGCGGAGGGCTTCGTGAACCAACCGCTCGGCGACAGCGCCGCGCTGCGCGTGGTCGCGTGGAAGGAGAAGGAAGCCGGCTTCATCGACAACGTGCGCGGCACGCGCACCTACCCGTCGTGGGATGCCGACTCCGGTGGCAATGGCACGGAAAACAACTTCGACCTCGCGCGAGAAGACTACAACAGCCTCGACACCGAGGGCTTCCGTGCCGCGGCGCGCTTCGAGCTCGGCGACCGCTGGACCATCACCCCCACCGTGATGCACCAGCGCCAGGAATCGCCGGGCTTCTTCGCCTTCGACCCGCAAGTGGGTGACCTCGCCGTCACGCACTTCAACCCGGAGGGCGGCGAGGACCGCTGGACGCAGGCCGCACTGACCATCGAAGGCAAGATCGGCAACTTCGACGTCACCTACGCCTACGCCAACCTCGACCGCGACGTCGACACCGAATCCGATTACAGCGATTACGCGTTCTGGTACGACACCCTCGCGGGCTACGGCGCGTACTTCTACGACAACGACGGCGCGCTGGTGAACCCGTCGCAATACATCCAGGCGCAGGACCGCTACAAGCGCGACAGCCACGAGATCCGCTTCAGCTCGTCGCAGGAGGACCGCCTGCGCTTCGTCGGTGGCTTCTTCTTCCAGCAGCAGGACCACGACATCCAGCAGCGCTACAAGATCGACGGCATCGCCGATTCCCTCGCCGTCACCGGCTGGCGCGACACGCTGTGGTTGACCAAGCAGTTCCGCCAGGACGACGACAAGGCGGTGTTTGGCGAAGTCGCCTTCGACATCAACGACCAGCTCACGGCGACGCTCGGTGGCCGCCACTTCCGCGTGGACAACCGGCTGAAGGGCTTCTTCGGCTTCAGTGCGGGCTACAGCAGCCGCACCGGCGAGGCCGCATGCTTCGACCAGACCGACTTCAACGGCGCGCCCTGCATCAACCTCGACAAGGGCGTGAAGGAGTCGGGGAACATCGGCAAGGCCAACCTGAGCTGGAAGATCGACGACGACCGGATGCTCTACCTCACGTGGTCGGAGGGCTTCCGTCCCGGCGGCATCAACCGCCGCGGCACCTTGCCGCCCTACCTGTCGGACTACCTGACGAACATCGAGTTCGGCTGGAAGACCACGTGGTTCGAGAACCGCCTCGCATTCAACGGCTCGCTGTTCCGGCAGGACTGGGAGGACTTCCAGTTCAGCATCCTCGGCGCCAACGGCCTCACCGAGATCAAGAACGCCAACCAGGCGCAGATCGACGGTCTCGAGATGGACCTGAACTGGGCCGCCACCTACAACCTCAACCTCAGCGCGGCGGTCGCGTTCTACGACGCCAAGCTGACCGAGAACTACTGCGGCTTCACCAACGCCAGCGGCGTCCCGGTCACGAACTGCCCGACGCCGGAAGCACCGAAGGGCACGCAGCTGCCGGTGACGCCCGAGTTCAAGGGCACGGCGCAGGCGCGCTACAGCTTCGACCTCGCCGACGGCGAGGCCTACTGGCAGCTGGCAGCGTCCCGCGTCGGCGAGCGCACTTCGGACCTCCGCCTCCGCGAACGCGCGATTCTTGGCAACCTCGCCGCGTACACCACGATCGATTTCTCGATGGGCTACCGCCGCAACGACTGGTCGCTGGACCTTTACGCCAGCAACATCGCCGACGAGCGCGCCGAGGTCTCCAAGTTCACCGCCTGTGCCGAGACGGTATGCGGTGCGCAGGGCGTGGTGCCGGAATACCCGAACGGTCAGGTCTACACCAACACCATTCGGCCCCGTTCGATCGGATTGCGCTTCTCGCAGTCGTTCTGATCGACGCAGGCTCACGGTGATCGCGTGAGAAGACGCCCCGGCTTGCCGGGGCGTCTTTTCTTCGCCGGGCACGTCGCGGCAGATCGGCGGCGTGGAGCGCCGGAAAGCGCGCAAAGACAAACGGCCCGCATTTCTGCGAGCCGTTGGAATCAGCCTGAGCTGGCGTCCCCACGGGGATTCGAACCCCGGTCGCCTCCGTGAAAGGGAGGTGTCCTAGGCCTCTAGACGATGGGGACGTTTAGAGGGTTCAACGAAGAAGTGGTGGAGCTAATCGGGATCGAACCGATGACCTCTACAATGCCATTGTAGCGCTCTCCCAGCTGAGCTATAGCCCCACCGATTCAGGAGAGGCGCGCATCATATTCAGCAGGATCGGCCGCGTCAAGCATCTGTCATCGACTGATTCGCTTCGACGTCATCTTCGGCCTGACGGAGCAGCGTTGAACGGGCGTGGCCGAGGCTTTCCAGGTAGCCCAGCCACTTGCTCAGGAAGCTGTTCATGCGCAACCGGTGGCCCATCATCACCTTCGGCGAGGGGCGCAGGCCGAGCACATCCTGCCAATGGCGCCCCACGTAGCAATTGGTGGCTTCCGCCTGCCGGGAATCGAGGTAGGCGCGCAGCACGGCCGACGGGTCCGGCGCGCCGGTGACGGGGTCCGTCATCGCGTAGGACAGCCGCAGTTCAACCGTGTGCGCGTGCCGCGCCAACAGCTCGATATGGACATCCAGACCATCGCCCACCCGTGAGACATGGCGGCCGACGGGCGCCTGCTTGAGGTCGATGATCCGGGCGATGCGCTCGAAGTTCTCGCCGTACAGGCCCATCAGCCACGCGAAGCGGCCGATGGCGGGGTACGGGAGCTCGCTGCGGTTCTGGCGCATTGCTGGAATGTAGAGGCGCCCTGCCCGGCCTTCAACCTCAGAAATGGCTGCGCTGGAAACCGAACTTCGCGACGATCTTCGAGGCGATCTCCTCGATCGACGTGTGCGTCGTGCTGAGCACCGGGATCTGCTCGCGCTTGAACATACCCTCGGCGATCGAGACCTCGCGGCGGCAGACCTCCAGCGTCGCGTAGCGCGAGCCGGGTTTGCGCTCCTCGCGGATCTTCTGCAGCCGCTGCGGGTCGATGGTGAGCCCGAACAGCTTGCGCCGGTGGCGGCGCAGCTTCTCCGGCAAGCGGTCGGAATCGAGGTCCTCGGGCGTGAGCGGGTAGTTCGCCGCGCGCAGGCTGTAGTGCAGCGCGAGGTACAGGCAGGTCGGCGTCTTTCCCGAGCGCGACACGCCGACGAGGAGCACATCCGCCTCGTCGTAGTCTAGGTCGGTCCCGTCGTCGTGAGTCAGCGCGAAATTGGTGGCGTCCATACGGCGCTCGTAGGCGTCGGGGTCGATGAGCGCGTGCGCCTGGCCCACTTTCGGCTGCCGCTTCTGGCCCAGCTCCGCCTCCAGCGGCGCCATGAAGGGTGCGAAGACATCGAGGATCAGTCCGCCGCTATCCGCCAGGGCGCGGGCCAACTCGCTGTCCACGACCGTATTGATGACGATCGGCCGGCTGCCGTGGCGCTCGCCGCCCTCGCGGATGGCCATCGCCGCCTGCCGGGCTTTCTCGAGCGTGTCGACGAAAGGCAGGCGCTGGCGCTCGAAGGGCTGCCCGCTGAACTGGGTCAGCAGGCTGTTGCCGATGGTTTCGGCGGTGATGCCGGTGCCGTCGGACACGAAATACACGGGGCGGGTCGCCATGGGCAGCGGTTCGGCTGGGGTGTGCCCTCGATTCTGCGTGGAAATCGGCCGGAAATCGCAGGAAAGGAAGGTCAAGCTTGTCCGCGGGGCGCCGCGCCCGGAAAATAGGCGTTTCCCCTCGCGGTGTGCCGGAGCTGCCTTGAACGCCCACGTCCTTTGGCTGAACGCCCTTCGTCTGACCGATCTTCCGCAGGTGGGGGGCAAGAATGCCTCGCTCGGCGAAATGATCGGCAACCTCGCCCAGCTGGGCGTCTCGGTGCCGGGCGGCTTCGCCACCACCGCCGACGCGTTCCGCGAATTCATCGCCGAGAACCACCTGCACGAGCGCATCTACTCGAAGCTCGGCACGCTGGACGTCGAGGACGTCGACGCCCTCGCGGCGGCCGGCAAGGAGATCCGCGGCTGGGTCATCGACGCGCCGCTGCCCAAGGCCCTCGACGCCGCGATCCGCGACGCCTACGTGCGCATGTGCCAGGAAGCCGGCGCCGCCGAGATCTCGGTGGCCGTGCGCTCCTCGGCCACCGCCGAGGACCTGCCGGACGCCAGCTTCGCCGGCCAGCAGGAGACCTTCCTCAACGTCACCGGCGCCGACGACGTCGTGCACAAGGTGAAGGAAGTCTTTGCCTCGCTCTACAACGACCGCGCCATCGCCTACCGCGTGCACCACGGCTTCAAGCATGAGGACGTGTTCCTGTCGGCCGGCGTGCAGCTGATGGTGCGTTCCGACGTCGGCGCCTCGGGCGTGCTGTTCACGCTGGACACCGAATCGGGCTTCCGCGACGTCGTATTCGTCACCTCGAGCTACGGCCTCGGCGAGACGGTCGTGCAGGGCGCGGTGAACCCGGACGAGTTCTACGCCTACAAGCCGAACCTCGAAGCCGGTCGCCCGGCCATCCTGCGCCGCACGCTCGGAAGCAAGCAGATCCGCATGGTGTATTCGAAGGCGGCGGGTGAGCGCGTTCGCACCGAAGACACGCCGGCCGAGCTGCGCGGCCGCTTCTCCATCAGCGACCACGACATCGAAGAGCTGTCGCGCCAGGCGCTGGTCATCGAGAAGCACTACGGCCGTCCGATGGACGTGGAGTGGGCGAAGGACGGCATCACCGGCAAGCTCTATATCGTCCAGGCCCGCCCGGAAACGGTGAAGTCGCGCGCCCGCACCACCCAGATCGAACGCTTCCGCCTGCAGCAGCGCGGCGAAGTGATCGCCCAGGGCCGCGCCATCGGCCAGAAGATCGGCACCGGCATCGCCCGGGTGATCCGCAGCGTCGCGGAGATGAACAAGGTGCAGCCGGGCGACGTGCTCATCGCCGACATGACCGACCCCGACTGGGAGCCGGTGATGAAGCGCGCCGCCGCCATCGTCACCAACCGCGGCGGCCGCACCTGCCACGCCGCGATCATCGCGCGCGAGCTGGGCGTGCCGGCCGTGGTCGGAACCGGTGATGCGTTGAAGGTGATTCCGGACGGCACGCCGGTCACCGTGAGTTGCGCCGAGGGCGACACCGGCTTCATCTATGCCGGCCAACTGCCGTTCGAGCGGGTCGTGGCCGACCTCGACAAGATGCCGCCCGCGCCGCTGAAGATCATGATGAACGTGGGCAACCCGGAGCGCGCCTTCGACTTCGCGCAGCTGCCGCACCAGGGCATCGGCCTCGCCCGCCTCGAGTTCATCATCGCCCGCCAGATCGGCGTGCACCCGCGCGCCCTGCTCGAGTACGACAAGCAGCCGGCCAACATCCGCGCGCAGATCGATCCGCTGATCGCCGGCTATGCCGACCCGGTGAGCTTCTACGTCGAGCGCCTCGTCGAGGGCATCGCCACGCTGACGGCAGCCTTCGCGCCCTACCCCGTCATCGTCCGCCTCTCCGACTTCAAGTCGAACGAGTACGCCAACCTGATCGCCGGCGCGGCGTACGAGCCGCACGAGGAGAACCCGATGATCGGGTTCCGCGGTGCCTCGCGCTACATCCACCCTGACTTCAAGGACTGCTTCGCGCTCGAATGCCGCGCCGTTCGCAAGGTCCGCGACGAGATGGGCCTGAAGAACCTGTGGGTGATGATCCCATTCGTGCGCACGCTCGAGGAAGGCCAGGCTGTCATCGACACGCTGGCCGCCAACGGCCTCGTGCAGGGCAGCAAATCGGGCAACCCGGACGGCCTGAAGGTCATCATGATGTGCGAAGTGCCCTCGAACGCCCTGCTGGCCGACGAGTTCCTCGACATCTTCGACGGCTTCTCGATCGGCTCGAACGACCTGACCCAGCTCACGCTGGGCCTTGACCGCGATTCCGGCATCGTCGCCAACCTGTTCGACGAGCGGAACCCGGCGGTCAAGAAGATGCTGTCGATGGCGATCTCGGCGGCTCGCGCCAAGGGCAAGTACGTCGGCATCTGCGGCCAGGGCCCGAGCGACCACCCCGACCTCGCCGAGTGGCTGATGGACCAGGGCATCGAGTCGGTGTCGCTGAACCCGGACACGGTCGTCGACACCTGGCTGCGCCTCGCCCAGCACAAGAAGGGCTGAGCGCGGTGACACCGATCCTGCCGACCTCGACCGCGGAAGCGGTCGGGCTCTGGGCCAAGCTGCAGTCGCGCTTCGAGAAGGCGGACTGGATGGGGCTGCTTGAGGCCTGGGGCCTGAAGCTGCTCTCGGTCCTCCTGATCCTCGTCGTCGGCGTCTGGATCGCGCGCAAGCTCAGCAACGGCCTCGCCCGCGTGTTGGAGCGCTCGAACGCCGATCCGATCCTGGTCGGCTTCCTGCGCAACATCGCCTACTTCGGCCTGCTGATCGTCGTGATCATCGCGGCGCTGGCACAGGCGGGCGTGAACCCCGCCTCCCTGCTGGCGGTGCTCGGTGCGGCTGGCCTCGCCATCGCGCTGGCATTGAAGGACTCGCTGTCGAATTTCGCGTCGGGCGTGATGCTGATCCTGCTGCGGCCATTCAAGGCGGGCGACTACGTCCAGATCGCCGGGCTGGAAGGCACCATCGAGCAGGTCCGCGTGTTCCAGACGCAGATGCGCACCATCGACAACCGCGTGATCGTGCTGCCCAACAGCCAGATCACCACGGCGCCGATCGTGAACTTCACCGGGCGCCCGACCCGCCGACTCGACCTCGTGGTGGGCGTCGGCTACGACGACGACCTGTCGGCGGCACGGGCGGCGCTGCTGGACGTGGCGAACGCCAACGAGCGCGTGCTGAAGGATCCATCCGCCGACGTGCTGGTGTCCGCGCTCGGCGAGAGCAGCGTGCAACTGACGCTGCGGGCGTGGGTGGCCACCAGCGACGTGCTGGCGGCGAAAAGCGAGCTGCTGGAGGGCCTCCATCGCGAGCTCCGCCAGCGTGGCCTGTCGATCCCGTTCCCGCAGCGCGACCTGCACGTGTACCACCACGGCACAGAGCCTTCGGGCCTTCCGAAAGCGGTGCAGGACGCGCTGGACGACGGCGACCGCTGAGTCGCCGCCGTCCGCCGGGCATCGCCCGGCGGCTCAGGTCTCGACGCGGTTCCGTCCGGCGCGCTTCGCGGCATACAGCCGCTCGTCGGCGCGATAGATCATCCGCTCGTGGTGCGTGAACCCCGTGCGGCTGGCCAGGCCGATGCTCGCCGAGGCGCGCGCACCGGGGGCGAAAGCACTGGTGTCGATGGCTTCGATGCGTCGGCGGATGCGTTCGGCGGAGTCGGCGGCCTGTTCAAGCGTGGCGTCGACGAACAGCAGGGCGAACTCCTCGCCACCCCAGCGCGCGAGGTTGTGGTCGCCGCCCATCACGTCCGACATCACTCGCGCGACCTCCTGCAGCAGCTGGTCGCCGGCCGCATGCGAGAAGTTGTCGTTGATGTCCTTGAAGTGGTCGAGGTCGAGCACGCCCAGGCACAAGGGCTTGCCGTCGCGCTGTGCCTCCGCGAAGCAATCCGCGAGACGTTCTTCCATGTGCCGGCGGTTCGGCAAGCCGGTCAAGGCATCCGTGCGCGCCTGGAGCTCGTAGGCGCTGCTCTGCTCGCGAACGGTCTCCGCGAGACGCTCCAGCTCGGTGTTCTGCCGCGTCAGCGTCTGCGTACGTTCCTCGACCATACGGCTGAGTTCCCGCTCGCGCTGTTGCAGGGCGTCCACCCGGAGTGCATAGCCCCAGTACAGGCCAAGGGCGAGCAACAGCCCGCCTAGCACGAGGAAGAGCGGCTGCTCCCAGAAGCGCGGCTGCACTTCGACATCGATGCCGATGACATCGCTGCTGGTGCCGCTACCGCGGGTTTCGGCGCTGACTTCGAACCGGTATTTGCCGGGCGGAAGGTGGTTGAAGCGCGCCGAACGCACCGCGCCGCTGTCGGTCCAGCCCTCGTCGAGACCCGCCATGCGGTAGCGGTAGCGGATCTGCTCGGGCATGCGGTAGCTGAGGCTGGCGAAGTCGATCTCGAGCCGGCTCTCCGCCGGGCTCAGCACGAGGCGCCCATCGGCCGGGCGGGGCTGCGTATCGACGCGGATGCTTTCGATGATCACCGGCGGCGGGGGGCGCTGGTAGCGCGCCAACTGGTCCGGCTGCACCACGCTGACGCCACGCGCGGTGGCGATCCACAGGCTGCCGTCGTCCGCGCGGATGGCGGCCGGGCCGGCACCCCCATTGCACTGCGCACTGGCGAGGCCATCGGCCTCCGCGAAGCTGAGCGCATCCAGCCGCTCGCGCCGCCCCGCGATCACTTCTTCCAGCTGCTGCCTCGGCACCTGCAACACGCCGCGGTTCGAGGTCAACCAGAAATTGCCGTAGCCGTCTTCGACCACCTGGAACAGCGTCGCGACAGGCAGGCCGTGGCGCACGCCGACGCCGCTGAGGACGTCGTCCTTCAGGCGAAGAAGGCCGCGATCGGTCGCGAGCCACAGGCTGCCCTCGCCGTCCTCATGGATGCCGAACACGTCCTGGGCGTCGAACCACTGCCGGATTGGTACCTCGCGGAAACGCTCGCCGTCGCGGACCGCCAGCCCGTTCGAAGTGCCGATCCAGAGCCGCCCATCGCGCCCTTCGTGCAGGGCGACGACGAAGTTCCGCGGCAGCCCGTCGCGTTCGTCGAAGCGGTCGATGCGGCCATCGGCGCGGCGCCGGAACAGGCCCGAACTGGTGCCGATCCAGAGGTCGCCATTCCGGGCCTCGAAGATCGCGCGCACCTGCGGTCCCAGCAGGCCGTCGCCGGCACCGAGCTGGTTGACCACCTTGCCGTCGCGCAACTGGTAGAGGCCCAACGAATACATGCCCACCCACACGCTGCCATCGCGGCCATGCGCGAGGCTGAGCACGGCTTCGTTACCGATGCCGCCCTCCTCCCGCGACACCGGCTCGATGCGACCGTCGTTCCAGCGATCCAAGCCGCCGCTGCTGCCGATCAGCACGCTGCCGTCGGGCAACTGCAGCACCGATCGCACGTAGTTGTCGGCCAGTCCCTGGTAGGTGTCGTAGCTGCCGAAGGGGGTGTCGGCGAAGCGCAGCAAGCCGGCATTGGTACCGACCCAGATCGAGCCTTCGCGGTCGACGAACAGGGCCGGCACGCGGTTGTTGGGCAGGCCGCCGGCGCGGCTGAAACGCTCGAGCCCGATGGGCTTCGCGCGAAACACGCCGCGGTTCACCGTGCCCGCGATCAGGCTGCCCTGTGGATCGATGGCGAGGCTCGGCACGGCGTCATCCGGGAAACCGGCCTCGTGCGCGCGGAACTCGCCGTTGCGGCCACGCCACACGCCGTGGTGCGTACCAAGGAACAAGCCGCCATCCGGTGCCGCAACGATGGCATAGACCGCACCTTGGGGCATGCCGTCCGCGGTGCCGAAGGCTTGGACGCGGTCGTCCTCGATGCGCACGAGGCCTTCCGCGCTGCCGGCCCAGACCACGTCGTTGGCATCGATCATCAGTGCGAACATCTGGCCCGATGGCAGGCCCTCGGCGACGCCGAACGGCGTCGCCGTTCCGTCCGGCGCGATGCGCACGAGGCCTTTGCTCTCGTGTGCCACCCAAAGGCGACCCTGCGCATCGAACTCGGCGCGCATGGTTTCCTCCTGCGCCAGGCCTTCGGCGACGCCGACGCGTCGCCACTCACCGTCCTCGCGGATCATCACACCGCCGCGCGACGTGGAGACCACCAACTTGCCCGGCACGCGGGTGGAGATGCTGCGGATGCCCTGGTCGGTGAAGGCTTCGACGTTCTGCGGCCCGAACAACGTGAAATCCTGGCCGTTGTAGCGGACGAGGCCCTCCCACGTGGCGAGCCAGAGGTAGCCGTCCTCGGTCTGGGCGATGTCATTGACCTGGTTGTGCGGCAGGCCGTTGCGCGTGGTCCAGACGTCGCGCGCGTAAGCCGCGAGCGGTTTCGAATCCATCGCGTTCGCCGTACCCGCGGCGAGCCCAAGGAACAGCGCCAGCCAACAGGCCAGCGCCGGTGCCAGTGCAGCAATCCGCATGCCTCCCTCCCGGTGCGTCGCGGATGGGCGCGCCGGTCAGCCGATCTGGCCGCCTAGCGCACCCATGTGGCGACGATAGTGCCTGAGTTCCTCGATGGACTCCCGCGCGTCCGCCAGGGCCGTGTGGGCGCCCTGCTTCTGCATTCCGTCGAGGACGCCGGGCGCCCAGCGGCGCGCGAGCTCCTTCACCGTCGAGACGTCGAGGTTTCGGTAGTGGAACCACTTCTCGAGCCGCGGCATCAGCCGGGCGAGGAAGCGCCGGTCCTGGCAGATGGAATTGCCACACATCGGCGACTTGCCGGCGGCGATCCACGGCGAAAGAAAATCGCAGGTCAGCGCCTCGGCCTCGGCCACCGAGTGCGGACTGGCCAGCACGCGATCCCACAGCCCGGACTTCCGATGCGTTCCGCGATTCCATTCGTCCATCGCCTCCAGCGTGGCGAGGTCATGGCGGACGGCCAGCGAGGGCCCCTCGGCCAGCACGTTGAGATCACGGTCGGTGACGATCGTGGCGATCTCGATGATGGAATCGGACATCGGGTCCAACCCGGTCATCTCGAGGTCGATCCAGATCAGGCGGGCGTCATCGGCGGCGGGCTTCGTCATCGCCGGAGTGTAACGATTCCGTTCAGGGCTCTGGCCGCGTACGGTGCCGCGCGCCCCCTGAATTGACGCCGTTTGTCAGTCTGCCGGGCGCTGCGCGATCATCCCGGCGTTCCGGAGACTCCGATGCCGCTGACCGATACCCTCGCCCACCCCACCGTCATTGGTGCGATGCTCGCCCCCGCCCTGTTGATGGCCGCTACCGGCTCGCTGCTGATTTCGGCCAACGCCCGGCTGGCCCGCGTCGTGGACCGCCTCCGGCTGCTTGTGCTCGGCGAGGGCGATCCCGACGGCGAAGCCCCGCCCCTGTCCGAGCACGAGACACAGATCGCCGAGCATCGCCGCCGCGCGGCGCTGGTGCTGCGCGCCTGCTGGATGCTTTACGTGGCGCTCGGATGCTTCATCGGCACCAGCCTCGCCCTGGCCGGCGGCGCGCTGGTGGAGGCCCGCATCGGGATCATCGCCACCGTGCTGGCCATCCTCGGCATGGGTTGCCTCCTCGGCGCAGCCGTCGCGATGGGCCGCGAGGTGAGCATGGCGGTGCGCAGCCTCGACACCGAACTCGACATCGCACTGGCGAAGCGCCGGCGCGGCGCTTGATTCACGCCTTCGCGCGTTTGGCGCGGAAGTAGTTCGTCAGCATGCTCGACGCCTCCTCGGCCAGCACGCCGCCCTCGACCGCCACGCGGTGGTTGTGGCGAGGGTCGGCGATGAGGTCGAAGACGCTGCCCGCCGCGCCGGTCTTGGGGTCGCTCGCCGCGTACACGACACGGGCGATGCGCGCATGCACCATCGCCATCGCGCACATGGCGCAAGGTTCAAGTGTGACGTAGAGGGTGGCACCGAGAAGGCGATGGTTGCCCAGTGCCTGCCCCGCCTTTCGCATCGCCACGATCTCGGCGTGGGCGCTCGGGTCATGCTCGGTGATGTTCCGGTTCCAGCCTTCGGCCAGCAGCGTGCCATCGGCAGCCACCAGCACGGCACCGACAGGCACCTCGTCGTCCTCCACGCGGGCCCGTTCGGCGAGGCGCAATGCCTGCGCCATCCATCCGAGGTCGACGGCGGACTGCGCTGGATCGGCGGGCATCGTGGCGTGGCGGACGGCGGCAAGTGCCTTCAGGATACCCGCTCCAAGGTGACGGAGCTGCCCCACGGCTGCCGCGGGTCGCACGCCTCAGTGGGCGTGTCGTCGACCCGGGTCGTCGTCAAGCAGATGGACTGCGCCTGCGAGGGTGATGTGGCGAAGCAAACAAGGCCCAAGGTGGTGGCGAAGGCGATGGCACGGCGCGAAGCGAACGAAGGCATGTCTGGTGGCTCCCTTGTGGATGAGGTCGGAACGCGTCGAACCGGCCGCCCAAACCCATCCTCCATCGCCACCTGAACCACCCCGCGTTCCGTGACAGGGGGCAGCGCTTGACGCCTGTTGGCATGCCCATGCACTCCGGGGCGTCCTACTCCCACTCGAACAGCCACGATTCCTGCAATCCCTTGGGGACACGCGGCCTCGCCCGCGGAAGCGCGGTTTGCCGTCTCAGGACTACCGGCGCTCTACAGAAGTCCAGCCCCGGCGCGAGTTTCCGGGCGATCGGCACGGGATGCACCTTTCGGGATCTATCAAGGACGATGGGGTCTTGCAGGGGCTCGAATGCACCGATGCGCCGACATGAGCATGTGGGTGCCTGCGTGCTGCATTCGCTGGTGGTTGGCATCCAGAGAAAAGGGATTTTCCTTTGACTCGGCGAATGCACGTCCTAACCTGCGTATCGGAACATCGAGGCGATCAGCATCTGCGTCTCCGCAAAGCCTCGCAGCCGGCCGCAGCCGCTTGGGCTGCCCAGCAGCCACCGACACCCTTACCGGCTGGCCCTCGTCTCCCGCGCGTTGACCAACGCGCCGGTTCAGGGATCATGACGCGCGAACGATGCACGGAACTCCCCGGGTGAGCGCCCGAGCAAGCGCTTGAATACCCTGGCGAAGGCTGAAGGGTCGCCGTAACCGACGCCCATCGCGATACTGGCGATGCTGTCTTGGCTTTCTCGAAGTCGCTGCGCCGCCAGTTGCAGGCGCCACCACTGCAGGTACTCGGCAGGCGTCTGGCCCATGCAGGCCCGGAAGCGCTGGAAGAAGGCTGTGCGTGACAGGTGGGCCAAGCCGGCCAGTTCGGGCAGCGTCCAGCGGTGCTCTGGCTGGGCGTGCAGGGCCGTGAGCGCCGGGGCCAGCCGTGGATCCGACGCCGCGGCCAGCCATCCCGCGGCGGGTGTTGCATCGAAAAGGGCTTCACGGAGCGCCTGGATGAAGAGCACCTCGGCGACCCGGCGCAGCACGGCCGACGAGACGCCTGCGGTGTTCTCCGCCTCCGCCCGAACCAGTGCGAGTAAGGGCGCGAGGCGCCTACAGGCGGTCGTGCCAGAGCGCAGGACCATCATGGCGGGAAGGCCAGCCACGACGGCTTGGGCCATGCGCATGTCCGCAACAAAGCTGGCGGTCAACAGTTGCGTGCGAGTTCCGCCGCCGCCATAGACCAAAGTGGTGGCATTGCGGTCCCGCCGGTCCACGCCGGCGATCGCGGCGACTGGCGTGGCTTTGCGGCCCGAGCGGTCGCTGAGAGCGTGGATCTCGTCGCGGGGCAGCACGACGACGTCGCCCGCTGACAGTCGCACGCTGGCAGGCTCGCCCACCAGCGACACCACGCAATCGCCCTCGAGCACCGCGTGGATGGCCGCCAGGCGCCCGCCCGGCAACTGCAGCGCCCAAGGCGCGCTCAGTTCGCTGACGCAGAAGAACCAGCCGTGAAATCGCAGCGCATCCAGCACCTGCGCGATCAGCACCGCACGCGGTGAACGATCGGCATCGTCGAGCGCATTCGCAGCCGCGCGGTGCGGCACCAACCGACCTATCGTGGTGACCATCGGGGTTTGAGGAGCACGTTGGATGAATCAAGTCTCTCACGCAGGCCGGCGCCGTATGCTGGGCTGGATGGCGCGCGCAGCTGCTGCGCTGCCGCTAGTAGCGCAGGCTCGGGGCTCAGACCGATTGAAACCCACACCGGCTGTCACCGTCGGCCCGTTCTACCCGCCTGATCCCATGGGGTTGCCGTTCTTCAGAGCCCGAGCGCTCAGCCCGCTGCCCCAGGGCAATGATCTGACATCCGGCACCGGGGGGCGTCGCGCAGAGGGCAAGCGCCTGCAACTTCACGGCCGCGTGCAGAACACCGCAGGGCAGCCGCTCGCGGGGGCCCGGGTCGAGATCTGGCAGGTGGATGCTCGGGGCCACTACGCGGTGGAGACCGGCGCCGATCGCGACCCCGGTTTTGCCGGCTACGGCGTGCACCTTGTCGGCGAGTCGGGCCGCTACACGTTCACGACCATCCGGCCGCGCGGCTACGGTCGCTATGGCGGGCTCATCCAGCGCGCCGCCCACATCCACCTGAGGGTCTCGGTGGCCGGCCGGGCGCCACTGGCCACTGAAGTCTGGTTCGCGGACGAGCCAGGCAACGAGCGCGACTCGTTCGTCAGCCGTATCACTGACCCGGAACTGCGGGACCGGATGCTCGTCCGCCTGACGCCGGGCAGCGACGGCATGCCAGCGGGCACGTTCGATGTCGTGCTGCCGGATGCGTGAGGAGTGACGATGAGACTCGTGGTGTTCGGCGCCTCGGGCGCTACCGGCCGGCACGTCGTGACGCTGGCCTCGGAGGCAGGATGGTCAGTGCGGGCCGTCGTGAGGTCTAAGCATCAGCGCCTCGCGCTGACGGGTGCGGGGGAGTCCACGGTGGGCGACCCGACCGACCCCGACTCGGTCGCTGCAGCGATAAGCGGCGCCGACGCCGTGGCCGTGTGCCTTGGGATCTCGCGCCGTACGCGCTCACCCTTCGCGCCCCTGGTGTCGCCGCCGGATCTCACGTCGCGCTCGATCGGAGCCATCGTGCAGGCCATGCAGCGCGCGGGCGTGCGCCGTATCGTCTATGTCAGCGCCTTCGGCGCGGGTGACAGTTGGGCTCAGATCCCGTGGTGGGGCCGAGCCTTCCTGCGCTTGAGCCAGGTGCGCCACTCGATGGCGGACCACACTCGCAGCGAGAGTCTGTTGTCCAGCTCCGCGCTCGATTGGACTTCACTCCGACCGATGCTGCTGGACGATGCATCTGGCGCCTTGCCTGCGCGAGAGATGCGCCCGGGCGACTCCCTGCTCGCCAAGCTCTCGCGCGAGTCGCTCGCGCGCACGATCGTGGCCGTGCTGGGCGACCCGTCGACTCACGGCCGGAAGGTGCCGCTTGTACCTGCTGCGGCTCCCACCCCAGGCACCGATGGGAGCCCGGCATGACGGTTGACCGCTACCACCCCGCGCTCGTGGTTCTGCACTGGATCCTCGGTCTGCTGATCCTGCTGGGGCTCTTCATGGGGACCTTCTCCTTGGAGAGGCTGCCGAATTCAGACCCGTCCAAGCTCGATAGCCTGAGGGGCCACATGATCAACGGGGCCGTGATCGGATGTCTGATGGTCGTGCGGCTGATCATCCGGGCGCGTACCCGACGCCCGGTGCCGGCGACGACCGGCATGGACTGGGCTGACGCCATCGGTCCCTGGACGCACCGCGCGCTGTACGGGCTGGTGTTCGCAATGGTCGCAAGCGGCGTGGCGCTGGGCGTGAACACCGACCTTCCGGCCATCGTCTTCGGCGGGTCCGAGAAACCCCTGCCCGCCAGCTTCGATGGTTCGTGGATGCGCGTGCTGCACGCGATTGCCGCCAAGTTGCTGGTGGCGCTGATCGTGCTGCACATCGCGGCTGCGCTGTGGCATCAATTCGTTCGCCGAGATGGGCTTCTGCGGCGCATGGGCTTTGGCATCCATCGGTAAGGATGCCCCGCAGCCTCACGCATTTCCTGGGCTCTGGCTCGTGCGCAATGCGCACGAGCTTGTCGTAGGCGTGCATCGCTTCGTAGGCGTGCATCGCTGGCACGCGGCAATCCGCCAAGCCTGCGTCTCAATGCACGTTGATCGCTCGCGATCGATCCCGAAGCCTACTCCCACTCAATGGTGGCGGGCGGCTTGCCGGAAATGTCGTAGACCACGCGGCTGACGCCGCGCAGTTCGTTGACGATGCGCCGCGCCACCACGTCGAGCAACTCGTACGGCAGGTGCGCCCAGTGCGCGGTCATGAAGTCGATGGTCTCGACGGCGCGCAGCGCGATCACCCACTCGTAGGCGCGGGCATCGCCGACCACGCCGACCGACTTCACAGGCAGGAAGACCGCGAAAGCCTGCGAGGTCTTGTCGTACCAGCCCGCCTTGCGCAGCTCTTCGATGAAGATGGCATCGGCGCGGGCGAGGATCTCGGCGTACTCGCGCTTCACTTCGCCGAGGATGCGCACGCCCAGGCCCGGGCCCGGGAACGGATGGCGGAACACCATCTCGCGCGGCAGACCGAGCTCGACGCCGATGCGGCGCACCTCGTCCTTGAACAGCTCGCGCAGCGGCTCGACCAGCTTGAGCTGCATGCGCTCCGGCAGGCCGCCCACGTTGTGGTGGCTCTTGATGACGTGGGCCTTGCCGGTCTTGCTGCCGGCCGACTCGATCACATCCGGGTAGATCGTGCCCTGCGCCAGCCACTTCACGTTGGTGAGCTTCTTCGATTCCTCCTCGAAGATCTCGATGAAGAGACGGCCAATGATCTTGCGCTTGGCCTCCGGGTCCTGCACGCCGGCCAGCTCGCCGTAAAAGCGATCCGCCGCGTTGACGCGGATGACCTTGACGCCCATGTGCTGGGCGAACATCGCCATCACCTGGTCGCCTTCGTTCCAGCGCAGCAGGCCGGTGTCGACGAACACGCAGGTCAGCTTCTCGCCGATGGCTTTGTGCAGCAGCGCGGCCACCACGGACGAATCGACGCCACCGGACAGGCCCAGCAGCACCTCGTCATCGCCGACCTGGGCACGCACGCGGGCGATCTGGTCCTCGATGATGTTGGCCGCCGTCCACAGCGTGGCGCAGCCGCAGATCTCCGCCACGAAGCGGCGCAGCTGCTCGGTGCCCTGCTTGGTGTGCGTCACTTCCGGGTGCCACTGCACGCCGTAGTAGCGGCGGGACTCGTCGGCCATCGCGACGATCGGCACGCTGTGCGTGCGCGCGGTGATCTTGAAGCCTTCCGGCAGGCGGGTGACGCGGTCGCCGTGGCTCATCCACACATCGATGCGCGGCGGCGAGCCCGGGTGGTCCTTCTGGTCATCCAGCAGGCGGCAGGCCGAGGCGACTTCCACTTCGGCGTAACCGAACTCGCGGTCGTGGCCGCCTTCCACCAGGCCACCGAGCTGCATGGCCATCGTCTGCATGCCGTAGCAGATGCCGAGCACCGGCACCTTCAGGTCGAAGACCGGCTGCGGCGCGCGCGGCGAACCGGCTTCCGTCGTCGACTCCGGGCCGCCCGAAAGGATGATGCCCTTCGGCGCGAACTTGGCGATGTCGGCCGGGTCGTGGTCCCAGGCCCAGATCTCGCAGTAAACGCCCAGCTCGCGGACGCGGCGGGCGATCAGCTGCGTGTACTGCGCGCCGAAGTCGAGGATCAGGATCTTGTCGCTGTGGATGTCGGTCATCGCTTACTGCCGGTAGTTCGGCGGTTCCTTGGTGATCTGCACGTCGTGCACGTGGGCCTCGCGGGTGCCAGCGTTGGTCACGCGGACGAAACTCGGCTTGGTGCGCATCTCTTCGATGCTGGCGCAGCCGACGTAGCCCATCGAGGCGCGCAGGCCACCGGCGAGCTGGTGCACCACGTTGGCGAGCGGGCCGCGGTAGGGCACGCGGCCTTCGATGCCTTCGGGCACGAGCTTGTCGGCGTCGGAGGCGTCCTGGAAGTAGCGGTCCTTGCTGCCCTGCTGCATGGCGCCGAGGCTGCCCATGCCGCGGTAGCTCTTGTAGCTGCGGCCCTGGAAGAGTTCGATTTCGCCCGGCGATTCCTCGGTGCCGGCGAACAGGCCGCCGATCATGATGCTCGAGGCACCGGCGACGATCGCCTTGGCGATGTCGCCCGAGTAGCGGATGCCGCCATCGGCGATCAGCGGGATGCGGCCCTTCAGCGCGTCGGCCACCATGCCCACGGCGGTGATCTGCGGCACGCCCACGCCCGCGACGATGCGCGTCGTGCAGATCGAGCCCGGGCCCACGCCCACCTTCACGGCGTCGGCGCCATGCGCCTCAAGCGCCAGCGCGGCATCGCCGGTGACGATGTTGCCGCCGATGACCTGCAGGTGCGGGAAGGTCTTCTTCACCCAGGCCACGCGGTCGAGAACGCCCTGCGAATGGCCGTGCGCGGTGTCCACCACGATGACGTCGACGCCGGCGGCGACGAGGGCCTCGACGCGCGCTTCGGTGTCACCACCCACGCCGACGGCCGCGCCGACGACGAGGCGCTCGCTCGAGTCCTTCGCGGCGTTCGGGTTGTCGCGGGCCTTCTGGATGTCCTTGACGGTGATCAGGCCGCGCAGCGCGAAGGCGTCATCGACGACGAGCACCTTCTCGATGCGGTACTGGTGCAGCTTGGCGAGCACCTCTTCATCCGTAGCGCCTTCGCGCACGGTCACGAGGCGATCCTTGCCGGTCATGATGCTGCTCACCGGCGCGTCGAGGCGGGTCTCGAAGCGCATGTCGCGGCCGGTGACGATGCCGACGAGCTGGCCGTTATCCACCACCGGCACGCCGGAGATGCGGCGGGCGGCGGTGAGCTTCAGCACCTCGCCCACGGTCGTGCCCGGGGTGACGGTGAACGGCTCGCGGATGACGCCGGCCTCGAACTTCTTGACCTCGGCGACCTCGGCGGCCTGCCGTTCCGCGCTCATATTCTTGTGGATGATGGCGATGCCGCCGAGCTGCGCCATCGCGATGGCGAGCCGCGCCTCGGACACGGTGTCCATGGCGGCGGCGACGATCGGGAGGTTCAACGAGAGGCCACGCGTCAGGCGGGTGGCGAGGGAGACGTCCTTGGGCAACACGGCCGAATGGGCCGGGATCAGGGAGACGTCGTCGAACGTGAGGGCTTCCGCCTGGATGCGCAGCATGGACTGCTCCGGAACTGGGAAGCGCGACATTCTAACCGGTTCAGCCCCCGCCCAGCAGGCCCAGCGACAGGGCCGGCCACCACGTGATGACCAGCACCGAGGCGCCCAAGAGGAGCAGGAATGGCGCTGTGGCGCGGACCAGTGTGGTCACGGGGACCTTGAACCGGTAGGACGCGATGAACAGGTTCATACCGACCGGCGGCGTGAAATAGCCCAATTGCAGGTTGGCCAGCATGACGATGCCCAAATGCGCCGGGTGGACCCCGAACTGTGCCGCCAGCGGCATCAGCAGCGGGGTGAGGATGACGATGGCCGAGAAGATGTCGACCAGCATGCCCACCACCAGCAGGAACACGTTCAGCACCAGCAGGAATTCCAGCGGGCTGTCGATGTGGTTGCTGACGAGGGCATAGAGCCGGCCCGGCACGTCCTGGTCGATGAACCAGTTGGACAGGGCGCGCGCGGCACCCAGGATCAGCAGGATGGCGCCTACCATGCGCATCGCCTCGGCCATCACGCCCGGCAACTGGCGGAAGGCCAGTTCACGACGCACCAGCACCGTCACCACCAGCACATAGGCGGCGGTGAGCGCCGCCACTTCGCTGACCGCAAGCACGCCTTGGTAGATCGCGGCCAGCACCACCACCGGCAAAGGCAGCTCCCAACGCGCATCCTTCACGGCCGCCCACAGTTCACGGGCATCGAAAGCCTTGCCGGTCGAAGGCACCGCCCGTCCCACCCACATCGCATGGGCGGACAGCACGACCAGCATCAGTGCCCCCGGCAGGAGGCCGGCGAGAAACAGGTCCTGCACGCTGACCGTGGGATTCGTGGCGATCGGCGCCGCGATGAAGCCGTACAGGATCAGCGGCAGCGACGGGGCGAACAGCAGGCCGAGGCTGCCTGCCGCGGTGACGAGGCCGAGGCTGTAGCGGTCCGGGTAGCCGGCGGCCTTCAAGGCCGGATACAGCAGTGCGCCCATCGCCACCACGGTGACGCCCGAGGCGCCGGTAAACGCAGTGAAGAACGCACAGGCAACGATCGCGACAATCGCCAGGCCGCCCGGAAGGCTGCCAAGCAGCGCGTCGGAGAGCCGCACGAGCCGCTTCGGCGCACCGCTTTCGCTGAGCAGGTAGCCCGCCAGCGTGAACAGCGGAATCGCAATCAGGCCCGGCATGTCGCCGAGACCGTAGAACTCCGTCAGCGCCGCCTGTTCATAGCCCGCCGCCTGCAGGCCGACGAGGGCGATGCCGAGGATCACCGCGAACAGCGGCATCCCCAAGGCCGCGAGCAGCAGAAGCAGGCCGATCTGCAGCTCGAGGCTCACGGCGCAGGCTCGTCGATGGGCCGGGGCGCGAAGGCCGACAGCACGAAGCGCACGGCCAGCAGGCCGAAACCGAAGGGCAGCACCAGCATCGGCACCCAGCTTTCGATACCGGCCACGAAGGGCAGCGGGAACTCGCGCTCGGACACCATCAGGCCCCAGCCCACCCAAGCCGCCCAGCCACAGAGCGCCGCAGCGGCGAACTGCGTCAGCACGTGCACGGCCCGCCACGCCGCATCAGGCAGCAAGCGCGGAATCGCATCCACGGCAATGTGGCGCTGCTGGCGCGCCGCCCCCAAGGCACCGAGCATCGCCAGCCAGAGCACGCCAGCACGACTGATCGCCTCAGCCCAGGCCAGCCCTTCGTCGAAGCCCACGCGCAGCACGATCTGCACTACAGCCAGAACCAGCAGGCTCCCGAGGGCCGCGGCAAGCAAGGCGTCCTCGGCACGATGCAGCGCGCGGAGGACGGGCTGGAGCGCGCCTTGGCTCAAGGCTGGCCGCCCGCCGGGGCCGCCCCTGCCGCCTTGGCGTCGCGAATGGCCTTCAGGATGGCTGGGCTGATGCCCTGCTCCGCCTCGAGACGGGCGAGCACCCGACGGCCGACTTCGCGGAAGTATTCGGCGTCGGTCGGCGTCGGCGTCACGACGGTGAGACCCTGCTTCTTCATCGCCTCGAGCGCCGCGACGTCGTCGCGGCGGATCGTCTGGTCGACCCGTGCGGACGCCGCCTTGAAGATGCGGTCGACGATGGCCTGGTCGGCGGGGGCGATGCGCGCCCACGCGCGCTGGTCGACGACGATGAAGCCCACCACGTAGACCAGCGGCAGGTCGTAGAGCGACTTCAGGCGGCCATGCCACTGCAAGGCCACCGTCCCGGCCGGCGTGTTCGCCACCATGTCGACCATGCCGGTCTGCAGGCTGGTGAAGACGTCACCGATCGGCAGCGGAATCGGGCTGGCGCCGCCCTCGCGGAAGGTCATCTCGGCGATGGCGTCGTTCTGCGGCACCCACAGCTTGGCGCGGCGGACATCCTCGACGCCGGCCATCGGCTTGGCGCTCATCAGGTAAGCGAAGCCCACGCCCGATGCACCGAGCATGTGGAAACCGCGCTCGGCGAAGCCGGAGGCCAGCAGAGGATCGACCTTCGGCCGCACGCGGTCGATTTCCGCCCAGTTCGCGAACATGAAGGGCAGCGTGTAGACGGGCGCGTCCGGGTAGACCAGCGACAGCTCGCTCGAGGTGAGCACCCCACCCTGCAGCTGGCCGCCCTGGCGGATGCGGCGCAGCACGGCCTGGTCATTGCCCATCACGCCGCCGGGGAAATAGCGGATCTCCACGCGGCCGCCGGTTTCGGTCTTTACCTGCTCGGCAGCAGCACGCAATTCCCGCATCCACGGCGAACCGTCGGGGGCCAGCGTGGCGAGGCGCAGGGTCTGGGTCTGGGCGAACAGCGCCGGGGCGAGCGCCAGCAGCAGGATCGGGAGCAGGAAACGACGGATCATCGGGGGGCGTCCTTCAGAAATAGTCCTTGCCGGACTCCAGCAGCGCCTTCGCGCGCACCTGGGCCAGCGTGTTCATCAGCGTGTAGCGCGGCGCCTTCGGGTCGGCGGCCAGCACCTCGTTCAACAGGCGATCGTGCAGGGCCTGGTCGAAGACCAGGCGCGCGTGGAACTCCGCCATCAGCGTCTTGGCGTACAGATTGCGCCCTTCCGAGGCGTCGATCGCCTGCTGGAAGTAAGCCTTGCCCAGCTCGGGCTTGCCGCCGACGGCCTCGGGCCGAAGCGAGTTCAGGACGCCGAGGTAGACCAGCGGCAGCCCGCCGTCGTGGTTCGCATCGATGGCGACCACCCGCTGGAGCAGGGCCTCCACCTTGGGCAGGTCGGCCACCGCGCCCCAGTCGTCGCGATTCGCCTGGATGTAGCCGGCCCAGGCCGCGGCGAGCCCATACATCAGGCCGATGCGCTCGTCGCCCACGCCCTTGAGCGCGGCGGCGAAGTCGTCCGGGTTGCCTTCGAGCGTCGCGCAGAGTGCGTCTTCCTCGAGGCAGGTGGCGCGCTTGGCGTAGGCGAGCGCCTTGGCGGCCAGGCGCTGGGCGCGCGCGGCATCGGAACCCGTGAAGTTGCCCGCGTAAGCGCCATTGAGATTCGCCGCTGCAAGCAGGGTGCCGACGTTTTCGGGGTCGCCTTCCAACAGGCCGTCGAGCAGCAGCAGGTAGGCCGGGAGACCGTCGCGGACGGTGGACGGGTCATCGGCGTTCAGCACCGCACTGCCGAGATTGTCGGCGAGGCGCTGCGTCGCCTTGCCCACGATCGAGCTGCAGCCGGCGGCGAACAGCACCAACAGGCCAAGGCCCGCCGCGCGCAGCGCGGAGTGGCTCGGAACGGCGTCAGCATGGGTCGAAACGGTCATGCGGCCAGCCTATCGGGCGTAGGTGTAGAGCTCGTGACCAGGGCGGTCGGCGGCATCGGCGGCTTCGATGGTGTTCTGCATCAGGGTGGCGACCGTCATCGGCCCCACGCCGCCAGGCACCGGGGTGATCCAGCTCGCGCGCTCGCGCGCCACGTCGAACCCGACGTCGCCGACGAGGCGCCCGTCGTCCATCCGGTTGATGCCGACATCGATGACGACCGCGCCGTGCTTCACCCACTCGCCGGGCACGATGCCCGGACGACCGACGGCAACGACGAGGATGTCGGCCTGTTCGATCTGCCGCTGCAGCACCTCGCGCGGCGTGAACTTGTGGCAGGCGGTGACGGTGCAGCCCGCGATCATCAGCTCGAGCACCATCGGGCGGCCCACGTGGTTGCTCACGCCGACGACGACGGCATTCGCTCCGCGCACCGGCCGGTCGGTATAGCCCAGCAGCGTGGTGATGCCGCGCGGCGTGCACGGGCGAAGGCCGAACTGCCGCAGCGCGAGGCGGCCGACGTTCTCCGGATGGAAGCCGTCGACGTCCTTGCGCGGGTCGATACGCTGGATGATCTCGCGGCCGTCGCGGCCGCCGGGCAGCGGCAGCTGAAGCAGGATGCCGTGGATGGTGGGATCGGCGTTGAGACGGTCGATCAGGGCAACGAGCTCGGTGTCGCTGGTGTCGGCCGGCAGGTCGAAGTCATGCGCCTCGATGCCCACCTTCAGGCAGGCGCGGCGCTTGTTGCGCACGTACACCGCCGACGCCGGATCGTCGCCCACCAGGACCACCGCAAGGCCCGGCCGCGACTGGCCGGCGGCAAGCCGGGCCTGCACGCGGGCGGCGAGATCATCGAGCAAGCGGTCGGCGATGCCTTTGCCGTCGAGCAGGCGCGCACTCATCGGGGATTCGGGTCCGTGCTGGAAAGCGGCGCATTATCGCATGCCACCTTCAAGCCGTTAGCGCGAAGCGCAAAAGGTCTCGATTGCGGCGTAGCCGTCGAACACAGCGTGGGCACCACAGCCCGGGCAGTCGGGATCGGCCGGGAGCGCCAATTCGCGGAAGCGCATGCCAAGCGCATCGACGGTGAGCAGGCGTCCCACCAGCGGATCACCGATGCCCAGCAGCAGTTTCAGCGCCTCGGTGGCCTGCAGCATCCCGATCAGCCCCGGCAGCACGCCCAGCACCCCGGCCTCGGCGCAGTTCGGCGCGGCGTCGGCGCCCGGCGGCTCCGGGAACAGGCAGCGATAGCAGGGCGCCCTGCCCCGCTGGCGGCCGGCGTCGAACACCGACACCTGGCCCGTGAAGCGTTCCACCGCGCCGTACACCAACGGCAGCGCCAACTCGCGGCAGGCGGCGTCGACGAGGTAGCGCGTGGCGAAGTTGTCGCTGCCGTCGATAACGACATCGGCGCCACGCAGCAGGGCCTCGACGTTCTCCGGCGCCAACCGTGCCTGCACGCCGTCCACGCGCAGGCGGGGATTCAATGCCAGCAGCCTCTCGCGGGCCGAGACCACTTTCGGCAAGCCCACGGCGGCGTCGGTGTGCAGGATCTGGCGCTGCAGGTTGCTCCGCTCGACCCGGTCGTCGTCGACCAGAACGAGCGTGCCCACGCCCGCGGCCGCGAGGTAGAACGCCGCAGGCGAACCGAGCCCGCCGGCGCCGACCACCACCACGCGCGAGGCCATCAGGCGCTGCTGGCCTGCGGCACCGACCTGGGCCAAGCGGAGGTGGCGGTCGTAGCGCGCGAGCGCATCGGCGTCGAAGGCCGGGGTGGCCGCGGAAGCACCTCCAGACGCGAGGGGGAATCCGGCGGACCGCCAAGCGTCGAAACCACCGCGGACGCTGGCCACGTCGACGACTCCCCGCCCACGCAGCAGCGCCGCCGCGCGCTGCGACCGTTGGCCGCGCGCACAGATCAGCACCAGCGGAGCACCGTCCACAGGAAGCGCGGCGCCACTGCCTTCCAGAGTCGAAAGCGGCAGCGGCCGCGCGCCGTCGGGCAAGCCGAGGGCATGTTCCTCGGCCTCGCGCACGTCGTAGAAGTGCGCACCCGCACCCACCAGGGCCGCCACCTCGGCCACCTCGCACTCCGGCGGAAACGCGCTGGCCACGCCCTGCATGGCGTCGATCAGCGCCTCGCCGGTCACCGGCCACATCGCTTCAAGGCGCTCCGGATCGTCGGGCAACACCAGAAGCACCGAGCGCGGGGCGCGCTCGCCGAATGGCGCGGCGATGGCACCGTCGATCAGGGCCGAGAGCCGGGAGGCACCTTCCCCACCCGCCTCCGAGCACGCGATGACAAGGTCAAAGGCCTGGGCCGCGTCGTGGATGGACGATGCAGCGCGCTGCGGGTCGCCCGGCAGGATGGGCCAGGCGACGGGATCGAGGCCCATCGTCTGCAGCAAGGCCAGCAGGACAGGACGGGCGGCATCGTGGCGCTCGCCCGCGCCGAGCGCCTGCCCTGGCGGACGCAGGGCGTCACCGCTGCTGAAGACCGCGACGGTTGGCCGCCGTGCGCACGGCACCTCGGCGAGGCCGCGCGCGGCCAAAATTCCAAGGTCGGCGGGGCGCAGCCGATGCCCCGCGGGAAAAGGGGTTCCGGAAAGCGCAGCAGCGGGAATGCCTTCCGCCAACACGCGGCCCCGCGCGCGGGCCAGCGGCACGCGTTCGGCGTCCGTGCGGTGGGCAGCCCCCAATCGCCGCAGCGACGAGGACAGCAAGGAAGGATCGACGGGCCGGGCGGCCATGGAACGGCCGCGCCGTCAGCGCTTCTTGGAGAAGCGCATCAGCCGGCGGCGCTTCGCCACCTGCCGTTCGGACAGCACGTTCTTCTTGCCCTCGTAAGGGTTGTCGCCCTCACGGAACTCGAACCTCACCGGCGTGCCGACCAGCTTGAAGCGCTTGCGGAAGAAGTTCTCGAGATAGCGCCGGTAGCTTTCCGGCAACCCTTTCAGGCGCGAGCCGTGCACGATGAAGGTCGGCGGCGTGCTGCCACCGGAGTGGCCATAGCGCATTTTGGGCGCATGGCCGCGCACCGACGGCGGCGGATTGCCTTCGTAGGCCACTTCCAGGGCGCGGTTGATCTCGCTGGTACCGAACGTCTTCGTCACCGACGCATGGGCACGGTTCACGGCCTTGAACAACTCGCGCAGGCCGCTGCCGTGCAAGGCGGAGATGGTGATCCGCTCGGCCCACGGCGCGAACATGAGCTTGCGTTCGAGCAACACGCGGTTCTGCTCGCGCTCGTAGGTGCTCAGGCCGTCCCACTTGTTCACCGCGACGACGAGGCCGCGACCAGCTTCCAGCACGTGCCCGAGCACGGTCGCGTCCTGGTCGGTGATGCCTTCCGTGCCGTCCACCAGCACCACGGCGACCTGGCAGTGCTCGATCGACGCCAGCGTCTTGAAGGCGCTGAACTTCTCGACGGCCTCCTCGACCTTGCCGCGGCGCCGTAGGCCCGCGGTGTCGATCAGCCGATACAACTTGCCGTCGCGCTCGAGGTCGACGGCGATGGAATCCCGCGTGGTGCCCGGCACGTCGGAGGCGATCATCCGCTCTTCGCCGAGCATGCGGTTCACCAGCGTGCTCTTGCCGACGTTCGGACGGCCGACGAAGGCGACGCGGATGCGCTGCGGATCGTCTTCCAGCACCGAGAGGTCGCGATCCGCCGGCAGCCGGGACTGCACGAGCTCGACCAGATCCGGCACGCCACGCTGGTGGGACGCTGCGAGTGGGAGTGCATCCGCGATGCCGAACTTCGCGAACTCCGCCATGCAGTCGGACTCGTCGAGTCCATCGGTTTTGTTGACGGCCAGCACCAGCGGTTTGCCGGTCTTGCGCAGCCAGCCGATGATCTCGCGATCGAGCGCGGCCAGCCCCTCGCGGGCATCCACGACGAAAACGACGAGGTCCGCTTCCTCGACACCCGCGCGCGCTTGCTTGGCGGTGGCACCGGCGAGGCCGATCTCCTCGCCCGACAGACCGCCGGTGTCGACGATGGCAAAGGGACGCGCCGGTTCCAGCCGGCACACGCCGTAGTGGCGGTCACGCGTGACGCCGGGCTGGTCGTGGACGAGCGCGTCGCGCGTGCGCGTCAGTGCGTTGAACAGCGTGCTCTTGCCGACGTTCGGCCGACCGACCAGCGCGACAAGGGGCAGCATGCGATTACTCGACGACGCGATAGGCCGCGAGGCGGCCTTCGTCGGTCACGGCGACGACCGTGCCCGTCGGCGTGACGATGGGCGTGGCGACGATGCGCGCATCACCCACGCGCTCGCGTGCGATGAACGAGCCGGTGCGCGGGTCGAACCAGTGCAGGTAGCCTTCGAGGTCACCGACGACGGCGTAGGTGCCGGCGAGCACAGGGCCGGTGGGCTGGCGGCGGATCAGGGCTTCCTGGCGCCAGAGGGCGCTGCCGCTCGCGCGATCGAGCGACCACAGCGTGCCGCCCTTGTCGGCCACGAGGACGCCATCAGCCGTGAGATCGATGCTGTTGGCGCCGCCGTTGTCGCGCGTCCAGGCGATCTGGCCCGAGGAAATCGCAATCGCCGCGGTGATCCCACGGACACTGCTGGCATACACCGCATCGGCGCCGACGGCGAGGTCGCCGTCGATGTCGACGAGGCGGTCCAGCTCGCTGCGGCCTTCCGGCTCGGCGACGGGCGCTTCCCAGACCGGGAGGCCGTCATCGGGACGAAGCGCCACGACCGTGCCGTCGTCGTTGCCGACGAGGATCAGGCCCGCGGCGGCCAGCGGCGTGCTGGCACCGCGCGAGCTCAGGGTCGGAATGGCCCGGTCGAACGCCCAGCGCTGCTTGCCGTCCGCCGCATTCAGGCCGAACACCCGCCCATCCTGCGACCGCACCACCACCAGACCGTTGGCGATCAACGGCATGGCGAGCACTTCGGCCGACGCCTGAGCCTCCCAGCGCGGCTCGCCGCTTTCGGCGGACACCGCGAAGACGGCACCGCTGCGGCCGGCGACGACCACGAGGCCCTCGCCCACGCCGACGGAAGACTGCAGCCCGCCTTCGCGGACGCCGCTCTGCCACAGGCGCCAGCCGCGGCTGTTCGAAAGCGCCTCGAGATCGCGCTCCCAGCGCTCGTCGCCGGTTTCGACGTCGATGGCGCGAAGGTCGCCGCCATCGGCGACGACGTACAGGGTGCTGCCGTCGAAGCCGGGACGCTGGCGGAAGCCGAGGCTACCCTCGCCATCACCGAGCGATTCCGACCAAAGCTTCTCGACCTCTCGGGCGCCTTCGATCTCAACGAGCTTGGTCGGATCGGTGGACTTCGCCTTGTCGGTCCGGAACCAGTCGCGGACGGTGGTGCAGCCCGGGAGGACGAGCGCGGCGACGATGGCCAGGCCGAGGAGCTTGCGCATGGATCAGGCTTCCGGTGTAGTGGAGCCGCCGGTATCGGCGAGCTTGAGTTCGAGGAGGACACGCGTCGGCGAAGCGACGTCGGTACCCGTCAAGGCCTTCTGGTAGGCATCGCGGGCGTCGTCGCGCTTGCCTTGGCCGGCAAGGGCGTCGCCACGCAGTTCGTCGCGGAGCGCGGCGTAGCCGTCGAGGTCGATGCCCTCGAGCCGCGCCAGCGCCGCGTCATGGCGACCGAGCACCAGTTCGGCGCGAGCGGCGCGCAGGAGGAGCAATTGGCGCAGCGTTTCGTCGCGCGTGGTCGGCAGTGCGCCTTCGAGCGCCTTCAGCGCGTCCTCGGCCTTGTCCTCGTTGACGAGGGCGGCGCTGCGACGCAGTGCGGCGAGCGCGGGATACGGCGTCTCGGCGTAGTTGGCCGTCAGCGATGCGGCAAGGCCGGCCGCCTGTTCGGCTTCGCCGGCTTCCTGCGCGGTGAGGAAGCTTTCGAACTGCTTGGCGGCCTCGAGCTTCTGCGCATCCTGCCGGCCCTGCCAGGTCTGGAAGCCGACGATGGCGGCGAGGCCGATCGCGATGCCGCCCAGCACGGAGCCGCCGTTGTCACGAAGCCATTTGCGGACGCGTTCGCCCTGTTCGTATTCGTCGATCTGGTCGTTGGACATGAGCCGTCACCGCGGCAACCGCGGCTTGTCAGGGGATGGGGCGAGGCCCCCGCGGCTTCAACGCGCGACGGCCTCGATCGAGCCGTCGGAGGATAGCGCAAAGCGGGCGACGTTCGCGGCGCGCACCGTGTCGAGGTTCACGCGCGAGCCATTCAGCACGACTTCCGTCGCCTCGACATTGCCGATGGTGACGCGGCCGATGTCGGCGGCGGCAAATCGGCGCGCCTCCCCGTCACGGGCGAGCGCACGCTCGACCACGCCGCCGTCGCGCCCGAAGACCTCGATCCAGCTGTCACCAGTGAAGCGCAACTCGAGCTGCGGCGCCGAAGGCAGCACGCCGGCGAGGCTGGCGGACACCGGGGTCGGGCCGGGCGACGCGGACGGGGATTCGACGGGCAGGTCGGTCGGCGCCAAAGTAGCGACCGCCTCGGTGCCGGGGGGAACGACCGGAACGACGGCGTCGCCGTCATCGGCCAGGGCCGATTCGGCCGTCGTGGACGGCGCTGCAATGGCGGGAGACGGCACCTCCGCCCTCGCGGCCGGCGCAACGATCTCGGTGGGGACCGGATCGAGAGGGCGGTACTCGGCCGGACCGGAGGCGGTCCGCGACAGTGCGAGGTAAACGAGAGGCAGGACGAGCAGGCTGCCGCCGACGTAGGCCGCGTTGCGCATCGACACGTCGGCGATGCGGCCCATGCGGGACACGGACACCTGCGGACGGAGAACCGGAGCCTCGACGCGCTGGACGACCTCGTCGAGATCAACACTCACGCCCAGGCGGCTGGCATAGCGGCCGACGAGATGACGGGCGAACACCGGTGCGCCAAGACGCGCCCAGTCGCCGCGCTCGATGCCCTCGAGCACCGCGCGGGGATTCTTGAGTTCACGCGCCAGCGCTTCGATCTCGAGGCCTTGCTGGAGGCGCGCGGCCTTGAGGCGCGCGGCGATACCGTGGTTCTGGTCCGAAGTGCTCACTGTTTCGAACTACCCGTGTCGGAAGGGGGCGAGCTGGCTTCGACCTCGGCAGCAAGGGTCGCCAACTGGTTGCGGTAACGCTCTGCCGCGCGGGCATCGCCCGCGGCGGTTTCGATCTCGATGGCCAGGGCCAACTCCGGCGCCGTGAGCGGCGCCACGGCCTCGCGGCGCTGGAGGAAGGCCCGCGCTTTCAGGGCATCGCCACGGCGATGTTCGAGCCGCGCCATGCCCGAAAGCGCCTGCGCCTGCTGGGGTGCCAACGTGAGCGCGGCCCGGAAATTGAACTCGGCCTGTTCGTCGCGCCCGGCTTCGGAGGCACAACTGCCCGCGTTGGCCAAGGCTTGCGTGGGCTGCCGGTAGGCCTCGTCGGCGACCGCATCACTGAACGCCTTGAGGGCCTCGTCGGTCCGCCCGGCCCGGCACAGCCAGGCGCCATAGGCGTTGAGCACGGGCCCACTGCCCGGCGACATTCGAATTGCCTGTTTGTAGTCTTCGCCCGCCTCGAGGCCCCGCCCGAGCGCCTCGAGGGCGGTACCGCGCATCACCCTCGCCTGGGCGCTGCGCGAATCCGACTTCACGGCCAGCTCGGCCTCGACCAGCGCGCCAGCGGCATCGCCGCGCTCCAGCAAGGCTTGCGCGGCATTGATCGAGCTCTGGGCGATCGGCGAGGTGTGGCGAACGGACTCCGCCCCACCGGATCGCGGCGCGGGCGCGGAAGCGCAGCCCGCGAGGACGAGGGCGGAGAGGACCAGCGAGAGGAGGCGATCAGGCCGCCGCATCCGCGCTGCCCTCGAGCTTGCGGCGGAATTCGGCCTGTCGGCGCGTCTTGTCCATCACCTGCCCCTTCAGCTGGCCGCAGGCGGCATCGATGTCGTCGCCGCGGGTGCGGCGCACCATCGTCAGGATGCCGGCATCGAGCAGTTTCTTCTGGAAGGCACGGATCTCCGTTTCGCCGCTGCGCTCGAAGCGCGTGCCGGGGAACGGATTGAACGGAATCAGGTTCACCTTCGCGGCATGGCCGTCCTGCGCCTGACGGCAGAACTGGCGCATCAACGCCGCGAGCTCGCGGGCATGCTCGGGCTGGTCGTTCACGCCCTTCATGAGCGTGTACTCGAAGGTGATCGAATCGATCTTGGTGGATCGCACATAGCGCAGGCAGGCGGCCATCAGCTCGGCGATCGGGTACTTCTTGTTCAGCGGGACGAGCTGGGTGCGCAGTTCGTCGTTGGCCGCGTGCAGCGACACCGCCAAGGCTACGTCGCAGCGCGTCGCCAGCTGGTCGATCATCGGCACCATGCCGGCGGTGCTCAAGGTCACGCGCTTGCTGGCCAAGCCGAAGCCGAGGTCGTCGCGCATGAGGCTCATAGCCGTCACGACGTTCTCGAAGTTGAGCAAGGGCTCGCCCATGCCCATCATCACGACGTTGGTGAGCTTGCGGTCCTTGTGCGGGACATTGCCCAGGTGGCGCGCCGCGACGAACACCTGGCCGATGATCTCGGCGGCGGTCAGGTTGCGGTTGAAGCCCTGTGTCGCGGTTGAGCAGAACTGGCAGTTCAGTCCGCAACCGACCTGGCTCGACACGCAGAGCGTGCCGCGGTTCTTGTCCGGGATCAGGACGGTCTCGACGGCATTTCCCGCATCCATGCCGAGCAGCCACTTGTGCGTGCCGTCGGTGGAGGGCTTGTCGAACATCACCTTCGGCGGGCGGGCCTCGCAGCGGTCTTCCAGCTTCGTGCGCAGCGCCTTGCCGAGATCCGTCATGCCACCGAAGTCGGTGACATGGCGGTGGTAGATCCACTTCATCACCTGGTGGGCGCGGAAGCGCTTTTCCCCGAGCTCGCGCTCGAAGAAGTCCTCCGCGGCCACGCGGTCGAGGTCGAGCAGATTGACGCGCGCCACCGACGCCGGAGGAACCGGCGGAAGCACTACGGCAGGAGCGTCAACCGTGCCCATCGGTGCTTCAGCGCGCGCAGAGCTCGGTGGCGCTGAAGAAGTACGCGGTTTCGATCGCGGCGTTCTCGAGGCTGTCCGAACCGTGGACGGCGTTCGCGTCGATCGACTGCGCGAAATCGGCGCGGATCGTGCCCGGCGCGGCGTCCTTCGGGTTGGTGGCGCCCATCAGATCACGGTTCTTGAGCACAGCGTTCTCGCCTTCGAGAACCTGGATCATCACCGGGCCCGAGATCATGAACTCGACCAGCGCGTTGAAGAACGGGCGCTCCTTGTGCACCGCATAGAAGCCTTCGGCCTCCTTGCGCGAAAGGTGCTTCATCTTTGCCGCGACGATCTTCAGGCCGGCGTTCTCGAAACGCGCGTAGATCTGGCCGATCACGTTCTTCGCGACGGCGTCGGGCTTGATGATGGAAATGGTGCGCTCTACGGCCATGGTTGCAAACCTTTGTCAATAGGAAAACAGCTAAGGCGCAGAGTATAGGCAGCGAATGTCAAAAAAGACAGCGGGTTACGGCACATTCCGCAGTCCGGACTGAGGGTGTGAAGACGCCCGGAACCGGGCCGCGCCCGGCGCCACCCGCCTCAGGAAGGCTCGCGATCGTCCGCTTGATTCAATCAAGCACTTGACAGCCGCCCTTGCGCGGCCGGAGCATCGAACGAGCGTTTGAAACGAGGCCCGCATGAGCACCACCCACTTCAACACCAAGGAACGCATCCTCGGCGCCGCCGAGGAGCTGTTTGCCATCCACGGCTTCTCCGGGACCTCGCTCCGCCAGGTCACCAGCCGCGCCGACGTGAACATCGCCGCCGTCAACTACCACTTCGGCTCGAAGGAGAACCTCGTCAACGAGGTCTTCCGCCGCCGGATGGACGACATGAGCGAAAAGCGGCTGAAGCACCTCGTCGAGGCCCGCCAGGCCCACCCGGGCAACCTCGAGGCCGTGCTCCGCGCCTTCATCGAGCCGCCGCTGGCGCTCACGCTGGATCGCCAGCACGGCGGCGCGGCCTTCGTGCGCGTCCTGGCCCGCGCCTTCGCCGAGAAGAACGACGGCCTGCGCAAGTTCCTCTCGGACAACTACGGCCACGTGCTCCGCGAGTTCGCCAAGGCGATCGCCGAGTGCGTGCCGGGGCTCCCCAAAGAAGATCTCTACTGGCGCCTCGACTTCGTTGCCGGCGCCCTGACCTATGCCATGGCGGATTTCGGCCTGATCAAGCGCCCCGCCGGCACCAGCGAAAAGCAGCACTGCGAAAAGGCCGCCCAACAGCTGGTGCGGTTCGCCGCCGCCGGTCTCCGGGCCGGCTGAGGCCCGACCGGGCCACCCGGCCCCGGGTTGACCATACGGCGGCGTATCTTTAACGTACGGCGGCGTACGCTCCAGCGTTCCACCCGATTTTCCCGTTCTCCTCCCCACCGGAGTTCCTCATGTCCCAGCTTCGTATCCGCAAAGTGGCGGTGCTCGGCGCCGGCGTGATGGGCGCGCAGATCGCCGCCCACCTCGTCAACGCCGACGTCGACACGCTGCTCTTCGACCTTCCGGCCAAGGAAGGCGACAAGAACGGCATCGTCCAGAAGGCCATCGCCAACCTCGGCAAGCTCTCCCCGGCCCCGCTGGCCGCCAAGGGAAAGGCCGCCGCGATCATCCCGGCGAACTACGAGCAGCACCTCGCGCTCCTCGCCGACTGCGACCTCATCATCGAGGCGATCGCCGAGAAGATGGAGTGGAAGAAAGACCTTTACGAGAAGATCGCTCCGCACGTGGCGCCGCATGCCATCGTCGCGTCGAACACCTCGGGCCTGTCGATCAACGGCCTCGCCGACGCGATGCCGGCGGCGGTTCGCCCGCGCTTCTGCGGCGTGCACTTCTTCAACCCGCCGCGCTACATGCATCTCGCCGAACTGATCCCGTGCAAGGGCACCGAGGCCGGCGTGCTGGAAGGCCTCGAGACCTTCCTCACGACCACGCTCGGCAAGGGCGTCGTCTACGCCAAGGACACGCCGAACTTCATCGGCAACCGCATCGGCGTGTTCTCGATCCTCGCCGGCATGCACCACACCGAGCGCCTCGGCCTCGGCTTCGATGAAGTCGACGCCGTCACCGGCCCGCTGATCGGCCGCCCGAAGTCGGCGACCTACCGCACCTGCGACGTGGTCGGCCTCGACACCATGGCGCACGTCATCAAGACCATGCGCGACACCCTGTCGGACGATCCGTGGCACGCGTACTTCAACGCGCCGGCCTGGCTGCAGGCCCTGATCGCCAAGGGGGCCCTGGGCCAAAAGACCGGCGCGGGCTTCTACACCAAGAAGGGCAAGGACATCCTCGTGCTCGATCTGGCCAAGCAGGATTTCCGCCCCAGTGGCGCGGAAGCGAATCCTGAAGTGGTCGAGATCCTGAAGATCAAGAATCCGGCGGAGAAGTTCGCCAAGCTGCGCGCGCACTCGCACCCGCAGGCGCAGTTCCTGTGGTCGATCTTCCGCGACCTGTTCCACTACGCCGCCTTCCACCTGTACTCGATCGCCGACACCGCCCGTGACGTCGACTTCGCCATGCGCTGGGGCTACGGCTGGAACCTCGGCCCGTTCGAGACCTGGCAGGCCGCCGGCTGGCAGCAGGTCGCCGCGTGGATCGCCGAGGACATCGCCGCCGGCAAGACCATGGGGACCGCCCCACTGCCCGCGTGGGTGACCGACGGCCGCGCCGGCGTGCACGGCAAGGACGGCAGCTTCAACCCGGCGCGCAACGCCGCCCTGCCCCGCTCCTCGCTGGCCGTCTACGGCCGCCAGCGCTTCCCGGAAACCGTCATCGGCGAGGCCTCGGCCAACCCGGGCACGACGGTGTTCGAGACCGACGCGGTTCGCCTGTGGACCGACGGCGACGGCATCGCGGTGCTGAGCTTCAAGAGCAAGATGAACACCGTCGGCGACGGCGTGCTGGCTGGCGTCCTGCAGGCGATCGACATCGCCGAGAAGGACTTCCGCGGCATGGTGATCTGGCAGCCCAAGGGCCCGTTCTCGGCCGGTGCCGACCTCGCTGGCGCTCTCGGCGCCCTGCAGGCGGGCAAGCTGGACGAGTTCAATGCGATGGTCGCCACCTTCCAGGCGGCCAGCCAGCGCATCAAGTACTCGCTGGTGCCGGTGGTCGCGGCCGTCCGTGGCCTCGCCCTTGGCGGCGGCTGCGAGTTCCAGATGCATTCGGCCCGCACCGTGGCCCACCTCGAGAGCTACATCGGCCTCGTCGAAGCGGGCGTCGGCCTGCTCCCCGCAGGTGGCGGCCTGAAGGAGTTCGCCGGCCGCGCTTCGGCCAAGGCGAAGAACGGCGACGTGTTCGCCGAGCTGAAGCCGCTGTTCGAAGCCGTCGCGATGGGCAAGGTCTCGGCCTCGGCCTTCGAAGCCAAGGAACTCGGCCTGCTGCGCGAAAACGACCTCGTCGTCTTCCACGAGCACGAGCTGCTGCACGTGGCACGCCAGACCGCGCTGGGCATGGCCGAGGCCGGCTACCGCCCGCCGCTGCCGAACCGCACGATCACCGCCGCCGGCGACGTCGGCATCGCCACGTTCAAGATGATGCTGGTGAACATGCTCGAGGGCCGGATGATCAGCCCGCACGACATGGAGATCGCCACGCGCATCGCCACCGTTCTCTCCGGTGGCGAGATCGACCGCGGCGCGACCGTGGACGAGGACTGGCTGATCCGCCTCGAGCGCGAGCACTTCGTCGCGCTCGCCCAGATGCCGAAGACGCAGGAGCGCATCGCGCACATGCTGAAGACCGGCAAGCCGCTGCGTAACTGACGGACGACGAGGACAATCCCATGAGCAAGCAAGTTCAAGACGCCTACATCGTCGCCGCCACCCGCACCCCGGTCGGCAAGGCCCCGCGCGGCTACTTCCGCAACACCCGTCCCGACGACATGCTCGCGCACGTGCTGAAGAGCGTCGTGGCGCAGGCCCCGGGCATCGACCTCTCGCAGATCGACGACGCGATCATCGGTTGCGCCATGCCGGAGGGCGAGCAGGGCATGAACGTGGCGCGCATCGGCGTGCTGCTGGCCGGCCTGCCGAACACCATCGCGGCGCAGACCATCAACCGCTTCTGCTCCTCCGGCCTGCAGGCCGTGGCGCTGGCGGCCGACCAGATCCGCCTCGGCAACGCCGACCTGATGTTGGCCGGCGGTACGGAATCCATGAGCATGGTTCCGATGATGGGCAACAAGGTGGCCATGGCCCCGAGCGTGTTCGACAACGAGCACGTCGCCATCGCCTATGGCATGGGCATCACCGCCGAGAAGGTCGCCGAGGAGTGGAAGGTCAGCCGCGACGACCAGGACGCCTTCGCCGCCGAATCGCACCGTCGCGCACTGGCCGCCATCGCCGCGGGTGAGTTCAAGGCCGAGATCTCGCCCTACGCCGTGCGCACCCGCGTGCCGGTGCTGGGCGGCAACACGGTGAAGCTGGTCGAGAAGTCCATCGACACCGACGAAGGCCCGCGTGCCGACACCTCGGTCGAAGGCCTCGCCAAGCTGAAGCCGGTGTTCCGCATGGGCGGCTCGGTGACGGCGGGCAACAGCTCGCAGATGAGCGACGGCGCCGGTGCGGTGCTGCTGGCCTCCGAGAAGGCGATCAAGCAGTACGGCCTGACCCCGCTCGCCCGCTTCGTCAGCTTCTCGGTCGCCGGCGTGCGCCCGGAAGTGATGGGCATCGGCCCGATCGAGGCGATCCCGAAGGCGCTGAAGCAGGCCGGCCTCACGCAGGACCAGCTCGACTGGATCGAGCTCAACGAAGCCTTCGCCGCGCAGGCGCTGGCCGTCACCCGCACTTGCGGCCTCGACCCGTCGAAGATCAACCCGCTGGGCGGTGCGATCGCGCTGGGCCACCCCCTGGGCGCGACCGGTGCGATCCGCACCGCGACGATCGTCCACGGTCTGCGTCGCCGCAAGCAGAAGTACGGCATGGTGACGATGTGCATCGGCACCGGCATGGGCGCTGCGGGCATCTTCGAAGCGCTTTGACGATCGGCCGGCGGTCACGCCGGCTCGGTCGGAAACGGAAAGGCCCGGCATCGCCGGGCCTTTCTCGTTCAGGGGCGCCCTGCCCCGCCCTCGCGCCAATCCTTCCACGCGTCCTTGGCCTGCAGCCACCAGTAGGTGGCCTGTGCGCCGGCAAAGCCCCAAGGCTTCATCGCGGAGGCGAGGCCGTAGGGCGCGTAGGCCTGCCACGTCGGATCACCCTCTGCGATGGCGGCCGCCAGCACCTCGCCCGCGACCGTGGTCGGCGCCACGCCGTGGCCGCCGAAGGCCTGCGCATGCCAGAGGCCCTCGTCCAATCGCCCGATCTGCGGCATCTCATGGCGGGCGTAGCTCATCAATCCCGACCAGGCATGGTCGACGCGCACACCGTCGAGCTGCGGGAAGACGCGCAGCACGTCGCGACGCAACAGGCGCTCGACATCCGACGCGTCGCGATCCCGGACCGAGATCCGTCCCCCCCAGAGCAGTCGCGTGTCCGGCAGCAGACGGTAGTAGTCGAAAGCGAATCGCGTGTCGTAGACGGCGGCCTGCGTCTCGAGCACTTCCGCGGCACGCGGCCCCAAGGGTTCGGTCACGATCACGTAGGTGGCGATGGGCAAGACCGAGGCATCGACCTTGGGCACCAGCCCAGCGAGGTAGCCGCCACAGGCCAGAACGACGTGCTCAGCGTCCACCGAGCCACCCGGTGTCTCGACGCGCCAACCGCTGCCCTTGGGTCGAAGCGCGGTCGCCGGGCTGCCGTCGTGAACCGTCGCCCCAAGGTGGCGAAGCGTGCCAGCCAGGCCGCGCGCGTACTTCAACGGGTGGAAGTGGAAGGCCTGCGGTTCGAACAGGGCCGCACTGTAGCGCTCGCTCTTCACCTGTCGCCGCAGGCGCGCGCGGTCCACCGGCTGCCAATGCGTGTCGAAGTGCGTCTCCAGCAAGTGGCGACGGCGCTCCAGCACGTCGCCGTCGCGGAACCAGTTCGCCCAAAGCACGCCACCGTCGATCCGGTCGCAGTCGATGGCGTAACGCTCGGTGCGGGAACGTACGAGGGCGACGGCATCCTGGGTCCGACGGTACGCCGCCCGTGCCGCCTCCCGGCCGAGATCAGCGAGCAGGTCGGCCTCGCCGCGCGAATAGCCGGCGAAGACGAAACCACCGTTGCGCCCGGAGGCGCCGTAACCGACCGTTTCGGCTTCGAGCACGACGACGTCGGTGACGCCGCGCTCCACCAACCCGAGCGCGGTGTTCAGTCCAGCGTATCCGCCGCCGATGATGCAGACGCGCGCTTCCGTGGCGCCGCGGAGCGGCGCGGCCTCCAAGCCGGGCCCGGTGGTCGCGCGGTAGTAGTCGGTGGCGGTGCGTTCAAGCATGGGCGGGTGGCGCGGGAGGCGATAGCATCAGGACTCCCCTGCATCTTTCCCGCCGACGATGTCGCCATCAAGCCCACCGGACCGCACCCGCGTGATCCTCGTCGTACTCGCCGGCGCCTGCGTCGTGGTCGGCCTGATGTGGGGCCTGCGATGGGTGTTCGAGGACCGCGTGGTGGCGGGGCGCTTGAGCCCCGAAGCGTCCCTCGAGGCGATGGCGGACTTCGTGGCGATGCTCCAAGCCCTCGCCGCCATGATCGCGGCCTTGCTGGCGGCGCTGCTGGCGTGGATCGCAAGACGCACGCGCGAGACGCGCCAATGGCCGCCCTCGGGCCGATGGCCGGCTCCACGCGCCATCGGGGACCTCGAGATCCAGCGGTACACGACGCGTCTGCACGCCGGGGCCGTGGTGTCCGGCGCCGCGGCCATCGCGGCGCTGGCCGCCGCTCTCGGCTGAGTCGCGCCGTCAGCCCTTGGCCAAGGCCTGACGCATCAGCGCCTTCGCCGCATCGCGGAGGTCGTCGTCTTCGAGCGCGTACTGCAGGGTCGCTTCGATCAGGCCGATGCGGCTTCCGCAGTCGAAGCGACGGCCTTCGAAACGATAGGCCAGCGTCTTGTGCGCCTTGAGCAGGGCCGCGATGCCGTCGGTGAGCTGGATTTCCCCGCCAGCGCCCGGTTTGGTCGACTCCAGCAGTTCGAAGATTTCCGGCTGGAGCACGTAGCGCCCCACCACGGCGAGGGTGCTGGGCGACTCCTCGGGGCGCGGCTTCTCGACGATGGCGCTGATTTCGCCGTGGCGCCCGGTGAAATCACGCGTCGCGACGATACCGTAGCTGCGCGTCTGTTCGATCGGGACGTCCTGCACCGCGATCACGCTCGCCTTCTGCTGCGTCGCCAGTTCGACGAGTTGGCGGGTCGCGCCGGCACCCCGGCTCCAGATCAGGTCGTCCGGCAGCAACACCGCGAACGGCTGGTCGCCGACCACCGGTCGGGCACAGAGCACCGCATGGCCGAGGCCAAGGGCTTCCGCCTGGGTCACGAACACCGCCCGAACATGGCGCGGCAACACGTCGCGGATCGACGCGAGCAGTTCGGACTTCCCCGCGCGCTCGAGCTTCTGCTCGAGCTCGTAGGCCTTGTCGAAGTAGTCAGCGACGGAGTGCTTGTAGCGGTTCGTCACGAAGACGAGCGTGTCGCAGCCGGCTTCGATGGCCTCGTCGACGGCATATTGGATCAGCGGCCGATCGACGACCGGGAGCATCTCCTTCGGCACCGTCTTGGTGGCGGGAAGGAAGCGCGTGCCGAGGCCGGCGACGGGGAAGACCGCACAACGGACGCGCGCACTCATGGCGTGCGGCCGCCGCGGATGACCTGCGGGCGGAACGGCCCGGTGATGCGGCTCGCGGCCGTGGCGGCGAATTCGGGGATGGCTTCGGCAATCACGCGTCGGATCTCACTGTCGTCGTCGCGCTGCACGGCTTGGCGCAGCGCCTTCAGGGTAGCGTCCACCTCGGCGAGGTCGACGGGCCGTGGTTCGGCCAGGAAAATCTTCGGATGCACGGTCTGCGAGTAACTCTCGTCGGCGTGGAACAACTCCTCGTGGAGTTTTTCGCCGGGCCGCAGGCCGGAGTAGCTGATGTCGATGTCGCGGTACGGCGCGAAGCCGGCCAGCCGGATCATCTGTTCGGCAAGCACGCGGATCAGCACCGGACGGCCCATATCGAGGGTGAAGATGCCCGAGGCCTCGCGCAGGGTCGTGGCCTGCAGGATCAGCTGGCAAGCCTCGGGAATCGTCATGAAATAGCGAGTGACGTCCGGGTGCGTGACCGTCACCGGTCCGCCGCGACGGATCTGCTCGCGGAACAGCGGCACGACGCTGCCTGCCGAATCGAGCACGTTGCCGAAGCGAACGGTGACCAGCCGCGTCGAGGAGCCTTCGCAGCGCGCGAGGCAGGCCAGCTCCGCGAGGCGCTTGCTGGCTCCCAGCATGTTGATGGCGTTGACGGCCTTGTCGGTCGAGATGAGCACGAGGGTCTTCACCGCACCGGCGACGGCCGTCCTCGCTACCACTTCGGTCGCGAACAAGTTGTTGCGCACCGCCTCGCGCGGCTGCGCTTCAAGCAGCGGCACGTGCTTGTAGGCGGCGGCATGGAACAACTCATCGGGACGCCACAGCTCGACGAGTCGGCGCATCAGCGCCTCGTCGCCGCAGTCGCCGAGCACGTACTCCGCCTGCAGCCGGGGGAAGCGGGCACGCAGGTCGAACTGCAGCTCATGGAGCGCCAGCTCGGAGCGTTCCACCAGAACCAGTTGGCCGACGCCGACATTGGCGCATTGGCGCGCGAGCTCCGAACCGATCGACCCGCCCGCGCCGGTGATCAGCACCGAGCGACCAGCGAGGGTTTCGCGGATCGCGTCCCAGTCCGGCAGCACCGGATCACGCCCGAGCAGGTCCTCGATGGCGACATCCTTCAGGGCGCCGTGCATCCACTGGTCCTGCAGCACTTCCTCCGGGGCGGGCATGCGACTGAAGCGCAGCTTCAGTCGCTCGCACTGCGCCGCGATGCGGCCCAGCTGCTCGCTCTGGTCACCCGGCAGGGCGATCGCGACGTGCGTGACCGCCGCTTCCTCGGCGATATGCGCGAGGTCCTTGATGCGGCCCAGCACCGGCAAACCGTAGATCTTGGCGCCCTGGATGCTGCCATCGTCGGCGAGGAAGCCGACCACCTGGTAGCGATCGCTGCGCTGGAGGTCGCGTGCGAGGCTTTCCGCCGTCGGGCCGGCACCGAGGATCAGCAGGCGTTCGCGCTGTCCCGCCGCGGCGCGCAGCGCCTGCCCGTCCTTCCACGCGCGATAGAGCAACCTCGGCGCCCCCAAAAGGACCGCCAAGGCCACCGGGTAGAGCACCAGCGCCACGCGTGGCACGCCTTCCGCACGATCCCGGAACAGGAACAGCAGGATGGCGACGAGCAGGCCACCGAGCATGGTGCTGAAAAGGATGTTCTTGAGGTCCGGCAGGCTGGCGAACCGCCACAGCCCCCGATACAGCCCCATGCGCCAGAACACCGTCAGCTGCACGGCGACCACGATGGCGGTCTCCACGAGGAACCCGTGCATCGGCACGCTGGAGCCGATGGATGCGTAACGCAGGGCGATCAGCGCCTGCCACGCCAGCACGACCATGAGCACGTCGTGCAGCACCACGAGGACGCGGCTGATCGGGAAGCGGGGTGGACGGGGGGAACTCACCACTGGCCACGCTCCTTGAGATGCGATGTGAAGTGTCGTTGCAGCCACCACCACGCGGAAACCGTGGCGAAGAAAACCAGCGCTGCGGCGATGGCTTCGAGTCCTGCCTGCTGTGCCATGACCATCCCTACCCCGCTCGCCAGCATCCATGCCGCGTACGCCACCGTCACGCGGGCGTGACTGTAACCGCTGCGCGTGACGAGCTGATAGAGGTGCCGGCGGTGGGCGGACGCCAATCGTTCACCATCGCGGGCGCGCAGCACGAGGGTACCTAGCACATCCACGAGGAAGGCCGCACTCGCCACCAGCGCCACCCCAGCGATTTCCAAGCGGGGCGAGGCCAGCACCAGCACCGCCAGACCGAAGCCGAGAGCATGGCTGCCACAGTCCCCCATGAAGGCCCGAGCCTTCGGGAAATTCAGCGGCAGGAAGCCGAGGCAGGCGGCGAGCAGGCCCATCGCGACGGTGGCGACGAGCGCCGCACCGGTGCCAGTCGCGACCGCGAGGACGCTGGTGCAAACCGCCACGGCGGCCCATGCGGCAATGCCGTCGATGCCGTCCATGAAGTTCCAGGCGTTGACGAACAGCAGCACGACGGCCACGCCCGCGGCCGTCGCGACGACGGACGGCAGGATGACGGGCAGCCCGTCCGGAGCCAGTGGCAGCGCCATCGCGACGGGAAGCGCCGCGAGGGTCTGGCCGGCGAACTTCCACGACGCTCGCAGCGGGCGAAGGTCGTCGACCAGCCCCACCGCCGCCGCCATCAAGCCGCCGAGCAACACCGCATCGCGCGCCGCCCCGAGGGGCGCCCAGAGCACCACGGCCAAGGCGAAGGCGGTCGCGATACCGATGCCCGCGCCCCGCGGCGTGGCGACGGCATGGCTGCTGCGATGCCCGGGAACATCGAGCACGCCCCGCCGAAGGGCCAGCCGACGCCAAGCCTCGGCCACCACGAAGGCGACGGCGGCCACCAGCAACAGCCGCGGCCATGCCGTCAGCAAGGCCTCGAACGGCGGACTCACTGCCCCCTCACTCGATGGCCACGTGCGGCAGCGGCTTGATCGACGCCCACTGCTTGCAGCTCGGGCATTGCCAATGGTGTGCGCGCGCGCCAAAGCCGCAGCTCTGGCAGCGATAGCCCGGCGAGCGGACGATCAGTTGCTCGTTGATCTGTTGCAGGGCCACCAGCAACCCGCGCGCGTCGTCGCTCTCGCTGCGCAGCGCGAGCTCGATCAGCGCCGCCTCGCCGCGGATCGACGGCCGTTGCCGCAGGTGCTTGCGCAGGAACTCGAGGGCCACGCCAGCCCCTTCCTCGGTTTCGAGCCGGCGCGCCAAGGCCAGTGCCGGCGAGACGCCGCGGTAGCGTTCGACCATCTCCAGCAGGAAGCTCCGCGCCCGCGCCGGATCGTCGCCCCGGTCGTAAGCCGCCAACAGCGGCGGCAACACTTCGGGGAGGAATTCGATGTCCTGTCGCGCGGCACGCTCATAGGCACGGATCGCCGCACCGTCGTTGCCTTCGGCCAATTCGATCTGTCCTTCCAGCAGGGCGGCGCGCACGCTGTTGGCGTCGGCGGCATGCGCCCGCTCGAGGTGCTGCCGGGCCAGCGCCCCATCGCCCTTCAGCCGCGCTTTCTCGGCGAGCTCGCATTCGAACTGGGCGATCAGCTTGCCCATCGGCTCGTGCGTGGCCTGCTCGTAGCGGCGCGCATGGTCGATGGCCTGCTGCCAGTCGCGCTCGGCCTGGTAGATCGACATCAGGTGGCGCAGGGCCTGCGGTGCGGCCGAGCCCAGCTTCACCAGGTCGGCGAACAGGGTTTCCGCGCGGTCCAGCAAGCCAGCGCGCATGTAGTCCTCGCCCAGCGCGAGGATCGCGCGTGTCTTCTGCTCGTCCGAGAGGCCCGGCCGCGAGATCACGCTCTGGTGCAGGCGGATGGCCCGGTCCACCTCGCCGCGACGGCGGAACAGCGTGCCGAGCGTGAACTGGGTTTCCAGCGTTTCCTTGTCGCGCTCGGCGATCTGCAGGAAGACCTCGATGGCCTTGTCCTGCTGCTCGTTGAGCAGGTAGTTCAGGCCGCGGAAATAGGTGGCCGAGAGCTTGGAGATGCGGGCGCCACCGCGACGCTCGCTGCCACGCTGCCCGAGGTACCACCCGGCCATGCCGATCGCGGGCACCAGCAGCAGGACCCACCAGACGCTGATCATCCGGCCGACGCCTCGTCGTCTTCGGCCGGAGCGGCCGGGGTGGACGCCTCGCCACGCGACAGCAAGGCGGCCATGCCGCCCAGCAGGGCGCCGAGCAGCAGGATGGAAAGCAGCAGCAGGCCCAGGGGCAGGGAGAACTCGATCCACAGCAGGTCGAGGTGCACGGCCTCGGCGTTCAGCGCGACGACACCGATGCCGAACGCGATGCAGAGGAAGGCCAGCAGGATGCGGATCAGACGCATGCGACCACGCCGTTGCGGAGGATCGCGGGATTATCGACGGATCAGGGCGATTCGGGAACCACGGGGTTCACGCGCTCGCGAAGTTCCTTGCCCGGCTTGAAGTGCGGGACGTACTTGCCCGGCAGCTCGACGCTCTCGCCGGTCTTCGGGTTGCGGCCCAGCCGCGGCGGGCGGAAATGCAGGGAGAAACTGCCGAACCCGCGCACTTCGATGCGCTGCCCGGTCGTGAGCGAGTCGCTCATCATCTCGAGCAGGGACTTGACCGCCAGCTCGACGTCTTCGGGCTTCAGATGGGGCTGGCGGAGCGCCAACGCCTCGATCAGTTCGGACTTGGTCATCGATCCCTTCGACGGCCGCATTCAGGGGCAGCGGCCCGGGCGAACCCGGGCCGCCGTTGTCGCTTCGATTACTCGCGGTTGCCCAGCTGCTCGCGCAGCAGCGCGCCCAGCTTGGTGGTGCCGCTGGAGGCTTCCGCCGCCGACTTGTTGTACTCGGCGAGCGTCTCCTGCACCTCGGCCTCGTCCTTGGCGCGGATCGAGAGCTGCAGCACGCGGCTCTTGCGGTCCGTACCGACGATCTTGGCTTCGATGCTGTCGCCGACCTTCAGGTGCTGGCTGGCGTCTTCCACGCGCTCCTTGGCGATGTCCGAGGCGCGGATGTAGCCCTCGACGCCATCACCCAGATCGACCGTGGCGCCACGGGCGTCCACTTCCTTGACGGTGCCGTTCACGATCGCACCCTTCTGGCGCTGGGCCACGAAGGAACCGAACGGGTCCTGCTCCATCTGCTTGATGCCCAGCGAGATGCGCTCGCGCTCCGGGTCCACGGCGAGGACGACGGCCTCGACGGTGTCGCCCTTCTTGAAGTTGCGGACGATGTCTTCGCCGGTGGTGTTCCAGCTGATGTCCGACAGGTGGACGAGGCCGTCGATGCCGCCTTCCAGGCCGATGAAGATGCCGAAGTCGGTGATCGACTTGACCTGGCCCGAGACCTTGTCGTTCTTCTTGTTCATCGCCGCGAACGCTTCCCACGGGTTCGGCGTGCACTGCTTCATGCCGAGCGAGATGCGGCGACGCTCCGCGTCGACGTCCAGGATCATGACCTGGGTCTCGTCGCCCAGCTGGACGACCTTCGACGGGTTGACGTTCTTGTTGGTCCAGTCCATCTCCGACACGTGGACGAGGCCTTCGACGCCCGGCTCGATCTCGACGAACGCGCCGTAATCAGTGACGTTCGAGACCTTGCCGAACACGCGGGCGCCGTTCGGGTAGCGGCGGGCGATGTTGTCCCACGGATCTTCGCCGAGCTGCTTGAGGCCGAGCGAGACGCGGTTGCGCTCGCGGTCGAACTTCAGCACGCGGACCTGGAGCTCGTCGCCGACGTTGACGACTTCCGACGGGTGGCGGACGCGCTTCCACGCCATGTCCGTGATGTGCAGCAGGCCGTCGATGCCGCCGAGGTCCACGAACGCGCCGTAGTCGGTGAGGTTCTTGACGACGCCGGTGACGATCGCGCCTTCCTGCAGGCGCTCGAGCAGCTGCTCGCGCTCTTCCGAGTGCTCCGACTCGACGACGGCGCGGCGCGACACGACCACGTTGTTGCGCTTGCGGTCGAGCTTGATGATCTTGAACTCGAGTTCCTTGCCCTCGAGGTAGACCGGGTCGCGGACCGGACGGACGTCGACCAGCGAGCCCGGCAGGAACGCGCGGACGTCGCGGATGTCGACGGTGAAGCCGCCCTTGACCTTGCCGCTGATGCGGCCGGTGACGGTCTCGGCTTTTTCCATCGCCTCTTCGAGCTCGTCCCACACCATGGCGCGCTTGGCCTTCTCGCGCGACAGCACGGTTTCGCCGAAGCCGTTCTCGAGCGAGTCCAGCGCCACCTTGACGGTGTCGCCGACGCTGACTTCCAGCTCGCCGGCTTCGTTACGGAACTGTTCGATCGGGACGATGCCCTCGGACTTCAGGCCGGCGTTCACGACGACGACGTCGTTGCGGATCTCGACGACGACGCCCGACACGATGGCGCCCGGCTTCAGCTTGTTGAGCGCGGTCTGGCTCTGTTCGAACAGTTCGGCAAATGATTCAGTCATTGGAGTTTCTCTGGTTGGACATCAGGCTTTCGTCCGCATTCCTGCGCGACGCGCCCACCTGCAATGCATCTTGCGATGCGTGGGAAAACCGGCGTGCGGGATGCGCGCCGGAGCGGTTCTTCGGTACGTGGTCCCGGCGGACGATGCGCGCCGTCGTGGGCCCTCAGGGCCGTCGCATCGATTCGGGAACGAGCGCCAGGACGTGCTGGACCACCTCGCCGATCGACCGACCGGTGGAATCCAGGAAAAGCGCATCGGATGCGGGTTTCAGGGGCGCCACCGCACGGCTGGCATCGCGTTCGTCGCGAGCCGAGATTTCGTGCAGAAGACTGTCGAAATTAACAGAAACTCCCTTTTCCTTCAACTGCTTATGCCGCCGATGGGCGCGCTCTTCGGCGCTGGCGGTCAGGAAGACCTTGAAGGGGGCGTCCGGGAAGATGACCGTCCCCATGTCGCGACCATCGGCCACAAGACCCGGATCGGCGCGGAAACTGCACTGAAGATCGGTCAACGTGCTGCGAACAGGCGGGTGAGCAGCGATCGCGGAGGCCGCGGCACCGGCGGTTTCCATGCGCAGCTGGTGGGTTGCGTCCTTGCCGTTCACCCAGACCTTGGGCTCGCCCTCACCGTCGCCATCGAAGCGGATAACGGTCCGCGATGCGCAAGCGGCCACGGCTTCGGCGTCCGAGAGGTCGATCTGCTCCCAGGCGGCGGCCAGGCCAACCGCGCGATAGAGCGCGCCGGAATCGAGGTAATGCCAGCCGAGCGCATGGGCAACCATGCGGCTGACGGTGCCCTTGCCCGAACCCGACGGCCCGTCGATGGTGAGGACGGGCGCGGGAGCGCCGGCGGCGGTGGCCGGATCGCGGCCGCGGGAGGTCGAAGGACTCATGCGGGGCGGCAGTCTACGCGAGTCGCAGCCCGAACCCGACCCCGCGCGCCAGCGCATCGAAGCCCGGGAAGGAGGTCGCGACGTTCGCGACATCATCGATGACGACGTCGCCCTCGGTGCACTGGGCCGCAATAGCCAGGCTCATCGCGATGCGGTGGTCGCCTCGGCTGTCGGCCCGACCGCCGCGGAGTCGCCCGGATCGCGACTCGCTGGGCGTGGCAGCGGCATTCGCAGTGAAGCCGCTGCCGGTGATCACGGAACCGTCAGGCGTCTCGTCAATGACCGCGCCGAGGGCACGAAGGCCTGCGGCCATCACTGCGATGCGATCGGACTCCTTCACCCGAAGCTCGGCCGCGCCGCTGACGACGGTCGTGCCTTCGGCGAGCGCAGCGGCCGTGAACAGGGCCGGGAACTCGTCGATCATGTCGGGAACCAGCGCTTCCGGGATGGCCGCACCACGAAGGCGGGCGGCCCGGACCTCGATGTCGGCGACCGGCTCGCCACCCTGCTCGCCCGCTGCACGAACCACCAGATCCGCCCCCATCAGGCGCAGCGCCTCGAGGAGCCCCGTGCGTCGCGGATTCACCCCCACCCGCTCAAGTACCAGGTGCGAGCCGGGAATGACACTGGCGGCCACCAGGAAGAACGCGGCGGAACTGAAGTCAGCCGGGACATCGACCGACGTGGCCCTCAAGGTCCGACCAGGGCGCAAGGTGGCGATGCCCGGTGCGAAATCGATGTCGGCCCCGAAGGCGGAGAGCATCCGCTCGGTGTAGTCGCGGGTCGGGTGCGGCTCGCGGACCGTGGTCGGGCCCTCGGCGTAAAGGCCGGAGAGAAGGATCGCGGACTTCACCTGCGCGCTGGCGACAGGGCATTCATAATCAATGCCTTGCAACACATTCTTCGCGCGAATTCGCAGCGGCGGCAGGCCGCCTTCGCTGTCGATCCGCGCGCCCATCCGCGCCAAAGGTTCGATGACCCGGCGCATCGGCCGCTTGCTCAGGGAGGCGTCGCCGACCAGCGTGCTCTCGAAGGCCTGCCCGGCCAGCAGGCCGGCCAGCAGGCGCATGCCGGTACCCGCGTTGCCGCAGTCCAGGGGCCCCTCGGCGGCCCGGAGGCCGTGCAGCCCGACGCCATGGACGATGCGCTCCCCCTTGGCCAGCACCTCGATCCGCACGCCGAGGCGCTGCAGGATCGCGGCCGTTGCGATCGTGTCCTCGCCTTCGAGGAAGCCGGTGACGCGGGTGGTGCCCTCTGCCAGCGCGCCAAGCATCACCGAGCGGTGCGAGACCGACTTGTCCCCGGGGACGCGGAGCCGCCCGGTCAGCGGACGGCCCGCGGCAGCGATCCACGTCGCGCTGCCGCCGCTCATGCGGAAGCCCCGACGCCAGGCGCCGACAGTCCGGCTTCGGCCATCACGGCATCAAGCGCCTTCAAGAGCCGGGCGTTCTGCTCGACCTTGCCCACCGTAATACGAAGGCACTGCGGCAGGCCGTAGCCCCGCATGGGCCGGACCACGATGTCGCGTGCGAGCAGGCCTCGGTCGATGGCGACGGCGGTCTCCGGCGTGCCGAAGTCGACCAGCAGGAAGTTGGTCTGCGACGGGTGGACGAACCAACCACGCGCCTTCAACTCGATGGCCAAGGCCTCGCGGTTGCCGGCCGTCTCGTGCAGCACGGTGGCGATGTGCGCCTCGTCCTTCAACGCCGCGGCCGCGGCCGCAAGGCCGGGGCTGTTGACGTTGAAGCTCTCCCGGACGCGCTCCATGACGGCCACGACGCCGGGGTCGGCCACCAGCACACCAACGCGCAGCGCGGCGAGACCGTGCAGCTTCGAGAAGGTGCGCGTCACCAATAGATTCGGATACTTAAGAAGTAAACTTAAAGCGGATTCGCATCCAGGCTGGTCAAGGAACTCCCCGTAAGCCTCGTCGAGCACCACCAGCGTGTCCGGGCCGGCCGCCTGCAGCAGGCGTTCGATCTGGGCCGACGTGAGCCATGTGCCGGTCGGGTTGTTCGGGTTGGCCAGCATCACCAGGCCGTGGGCTGGCGTCAGGGCGGCGATCATCGCGTCGATGTCGTGGCCGCGCGGCTGGGTCGAGTGGTCCTTGGGCAGGGCCTCGACCACATCGAGACGGGCGTTGGCGGCTTGCGCGGCCAGCGGGTAGACGGCGAAGCAGTAGCGCGAGACCAGTACCGGGCGCTCCGGTCCGGCGAAGACCTGCGCCACCTGCATCAGCAGCTCATGGGTGCCGTTGCCGAGCAGCAGCTGCTCGCGCGGAACCCCGAAGGCCTCCGCCAGCGCGTGCTTGAGCACGCCGCCGCGCGGGTCCGGGTAGAGCTCGAGCGTATCGAGCTCGGAGCGCAGTGCGGCCATGGCCAGCAGACTGGCGCCCCAGGCGCTCTCGTTGCCGCCGAGTTCGAGCAACCCGTGCTCACCGGCCTTGTTCCGCAGGGCCACGATGTCATGGCCGGGGTCATAGCTGGCGAGGCCTCGGATGCCCGGGCTGGCCAGCGCGCTGAAGTCGCGGGCCGGCGCAGGGGCGCCGGCGTCCGTCGGGACGCCCGCCATCAGAGCACCGCCACCGGGTAGCTGCCCAGGATCTTCACGGTCGAAGCGAACGCCCCGAGCTGCTGCAGTGCTGCCTGCATCTCCGGCTGGTCCACGTGGCCCGAGACGTCGATGAAGAAGGCGTACTCCCAGCGCCGGGTGTGCGCCGGGCGGGACTCGATGCGGTTCAGCGACAGGCCGACGTCGGCGAAGGGCTTGAGGATGCCGAACAGCGCGCCCGGCTGGTCGTTGACGAAAACCAGCAGCGAGGTGCGGTCATGGCCACAAGTCGGGAGCAGTTCGCGGCCGAGCACGAGGAAGCGCGTGGTGTTGTCGGCGCGGTCGTTGGCCGGGCCAGCGATCGTCTTCAGGCCATACACGTGGCCCGCCGACTCGCCCGCCAGCGCAGCCGCATCATCGGCATTGCGGGCGCGGCGGGCCGCGTCGGCATTGCTCGGCGTCGGTACCAGTTCGGCCTTCGGGAGATTCGCGCGCAGCCACGCCTTGCACTGGGCCAGCGATTGCGGGTGCGCGTAAACGCGCTCGATGTCCTCGATGCGGCCGGTGCGCCCCAGAAGGTACTGGTGGATGCCCAGCTCGACCTCGCCGCAGATCTTCAGCGAGGAGGTCAGGAACATGTCCAGCGTCGACTGGATCGTGCCCTGCCCCGAGTTCTCGACCGGCACCACGCCGAAATCGGCATTGCCGGCGTCGACCTCCTGGAACACTTCCTCGATGCTGGCGAGCGGCAGGCCCTTGGCCGAATGGCCGAAGTGCTTGTGCACGGCCTGCTGCGAAAAAGTGCCTTCCGGGCCGAGGTAGCCGACTTTCAGCGGCTCCTGCTGGGCCAGGCAGGCCGACATGATTTCGCGGAAGAGGCGCACCAGCACCTCGTCCGCCAGCGGCCCCTCGTTGCGGTCGACGACGCGGCGCAACACCTGCGCCTCGCGCTCGGGGCGGTAGTAGTCGACGGCGGCCTTCAGCGGGCCCTTGGCCCGACCGACCTGCTGCGCCCAGCGGGCGCGCTCGGCGATCAGCTGCTGGATGGTCTCGTCGATCCCGTCGATGCGGGCCCGGACCTGGCCGAGGTCGAGCGGCACACCGCCCTCCCCGGCCGTCGTTTGCGGTTCGTCAGCCATGGCTCACCCGTGCCGCTTGGCGAAGTCGCCCATGAAGTCGACCAGGGCGGCCACGGCCTCGTACGGCAGCGCGTTGTAGATCGAGGCGCGCATGCCACCGAGGTCGCGATGGCCCTTCAGCGCCAGCAGGCCGGCAGCCTCCGATTCCTTCAGGAAGGCAGCGTCGAGCGCGGCGTCCTTCAGCATGAAGGGCACATTCATCAGCGAGCGCGCGTCCAGCGCCACCGGGTTGCGGTAGAAGCCGCCGCTGCCGTCGATGGCGGTGTACAGGGCTTCGGCCTTGCGGCGGTTGTTGGCTTCGAAGGTGGCGAGGCCTCCCTGCTCCAGCATCCACTCGAAGACGAGGCCGGCGAGGTACCAGCTGAACGTCGGCGGCGTGTTGAGCATCGAGCCCTGCGCCGCGTGCTCCTTGTAGCTGAGGATCTTCGCGCGCGGCTGGCCGGCCCGCTCCAGCAGGTCCTTGCGGACCACCATCACCACGAGGCCCGAGGGCCCGATGTTTTTCTGAGCGCCGGCGTAGATGACGCCGTACTTCGAAACATCGATCGGGCGCGACAGGATCGACGAGCTGAAATCGGCCACCAGCGGCACGCCGCCGGTGTCGATGGCATCGGCGAACTCGACGCCATGGATCGTCTCGTTGGCCACGAGATGCACGTAGGCGGCCGACGGATCGATCGCATAGCTGCCCGGCGCCGGCAACGTGGTGTACGTCGACGCAGCGGTATCGGCGATGACGCTCACGGCTGCATGGGGCTTGGCCTCGCTGGCGGCCTTCTTGCTCCAGGCGCCGGTGACGAGGTAATCGGCACGCTGGCCGGCGGCGGCCAGGTTCATCGGCAGCAGGGCGAAGTGCGTGGTCGCGCCGCCCTGCAGGAACAGCACGGCGTAGTCGTCGGGGACGCCCATAAGCGCGCGGAGGTCAGCCTCGGCCTTCTCGGCGAGGGCGATGAACGCCTTGCCGCGGTGCGACACTTCCATCACCGAGGCGCGCTCACCACCCCACTCGAGCAGTTCGGCCTGCGCCCGGCGCAGCACCGGCTCCGGAAGGACGGCCGGACCGGCACTGAAATTGAATCCCCGCGACATCACCACACCTCCCATGGACGAAAGAACGACGCTAGCACGCGTCGACATTCCGTCGACAGTAGGCAAGGGAATTAGAGTCGAATCTCGAAATGCCCGTTTGGGCATCAAGCGGCTGCGGGATCAACCCTTCGGCGCGTAGACGAAGAAGGCCGTCAGGGCGGCGGCCAGCGCGGCCGCGGCGGCGACCAAGAGGTACAGGCCGCTGAGGTCGCGTTTCGCCACCGGCGTCGCCGGGGCCGGATGCGGCACGTTGATCGATGGCAAGGAGGTCGGCGTCGAGGTGTCGCGGCGCGCCGGCACCGGTGTATCGCCCGCCTCGCCGCCCTTGCCGAGACCAGGAGCCTCGAGGATGAATCGTTGGTCGCCGAGTTCCAACTGGTCGCCCTGCGCCAGCACCGCGGCCCGGACCGCATGCCCGTTCACCCGCACCACCGCGGTCGGTGACAGCGTGCGGAGCACCGCCACGCCATCCTCGATGTCGATTTGCGCGTGCCGGTCCTGCAGGCCGGCCCCGTCGAGGCGGACATCGCTCCCCGCACCACGCCCCAGCACGCGTGGCGACGCCAGCGGCAGCGAGCGGCCGAACCACGCACCGCTGAGGCCCCGCAATGACGCCCTCGCGACACCGGACGCGAGGCCATCGTCGGGTGCCCGGTGGCGGCTCGGCATCTCGGGGCTTGCGGGTGCCGGCGGCGGCTGGTCCGATTCCACCCGAACCTGCACGCCAGCGAGGCACACGAGGTCGCCGGCGCGGAGGAAGGCGATGCGCTTCACGGGCCGGGCGTTGACGATCACCGTGGCTTCCTGCGGCACGGTCAGCCAGCTGCCGCGCCGGCCGGTCGCGAACACGGCGTGCAAGGGCGAAAGACCCGCGATGGCGACGGTCGTCCCGCCCCCCGCGGCGCTTCCCACGCCGACCTGTCCGTGTTCGAGATTGACCGCGGCATGCTCGCCGTTCGGAAACGTCAGTCGCATTGGGCCTCCTGCGCGGCGAAAGGTAACACAGGCTTCACGGGCTGGCCGGCGCGCCACGGCATGGCACAGAATCGCGGGCCAGGAGGGTCCCATGACCGACATCGACATCCGCCGCAGCCATGCGGTTCCGTTGAAGGAAGCGAAAGCGAAGGTGGAGCGCATCGCCGAACGCATCGCCGAGCGCTTCGACGTGGACTACGGCTGGAAGGGCAACACCCTGCTGTTCACCCGCAGCGGCGTGGAAGGGCAGATCGCGGTGAGCGCGAAAGAGGTGCACGTCATGGTGCGGCTCGGCTTCCTGCTGTTCGCGCTGAAGGGCTCGATCGAGCGCGAGATCGACCGCGTGATCGAAGAGCAGTTCCGCTGAAGCCGGACTTCGCCGCCACCGCCTAGGGGCGGAAGGGATCCGGGTCACCGGCGAACAGGCGGCGGCTGACCTCGCCTTCGCCGCGCGCCACGCGGTCGAGGAAGCGGTCGGCGCCGTCGAGCTTCGCGAAGGCGTCGAAGCCCCGCTCGAGGAAGCCCTGCAATTCCGAGAGCCCGGCGGCCCGCGCCGGCAGCCGCGAGGCGCGAAGCAGGCGATGGACGCCGTGGCGCTGCACGGCCGCGTCGAGACTCCGCCCCACCGACACCACCAGCGCGATCTGCCGACGGCGCAGACGCGGCTGGCCGGCTTCGCGGTAGACCTCGGCGTAACGCACCGCATCCAGCTTCGACAGTCGACGGCGGTCCATGGCCCGCACCATGCGCAGGTCGAGCGCGTGGCTCAGCACATGCAGCTCGATGGCGTCGCGCGCGGCGCGCAGCATGGTTTCCGGCAGCAGGTGGACCATGATCGGCATGATCCGGTCGACGTCGCGGTCGCGGCCACTGAAGTCGCGGTCGGCGTAGAGGTCGCTCAGGAAGAACCGCCCAGCCGCGTGCATCTGCGGGTCCGCCAGAACGTCTGCGAAGCTGCGCTCCAGCCGCTGCGTCTGCCAGGCGCGCAGCACCGCGAGCCGCGGCGAGGTGTTCTCCTTTCGCACGGGCTGGAACGCTTCCGCACGCCAGTGTAGGCGGCGCGCGATGGCGGATTTCAGTCGGGCGCGATGGTGGGCGTCGTCGGTCATGGTGGCGGGCAGCCGTCGGGACACCGATCATGCGGCGGCCGTGACGCAGGCGCCAGAACGGCACCCCGGGTTCGTGGGTAGAATCGGGGAGTTTCTTCACCGTCTGCGAATCGATGCTCGTCGTCCAGCCTGCCCAACCCCGAACGCCCAGCCAGGGCCGCATCGGCCTCGCCATCGCCGGTGGCGGCCCGACCGGGGGGATGTACGAGCTCGGCGCCCTTCGTGCGCTCGACCGTGCCATCGAGGGCCTGGACCTCACGCGACTCGACTGCTACGTCGGCGTGAGTTCCGGCGCCTTCATCGCCGCCGGCCTCGCGAACCGCCTCAGCACCGAGGAGATGTGCCGGATCTTCCTCACCGGCGACGCCGACGTCCACTTCAGGCCGGAGATGTTCCTGAAACCGGCCATCGGCGAGTACCTGCGCCGGGCGGCCAGCGCACCGAGCCTGCTGTTGAACTGGGCCCGTGAGTCGCTCGCCGACCCCGCCAACGCCTCGCTGGGCGAACTGCTGACGCGGATGGGCGGCGTTATCCCGAATGGCCTCTTCGACAACACCGATGTCGAGACCTTCCTGCGCCGCCTGTTCACGACCCAAGGGCGCAGCAACGACTTCCGCGAACTCGACCGCCCGCTCTACGTGGTCGCCGTCGACCTCGACAGCGGCAAAGCCGTGCGCTTCGGTTCGCGCGACTGGGACGACGTTCCGATCTCGCGCGCCGTGCAGGCCAGCGCCGCCCTGCCCGGCCTGTACCCGCCGGTCTGCATCCGCGACCACCACTTCGTGGACGGTGCCCTGCGGCGCACGATGCACGCCTCGGTGGCGCTCGACAAAGGCATCGACCTGCTGCTGGGCGTGAACCCCTTCGTTCCGTTCAACGCCAGCCGCGGCGGCAAGCGTCCCGCCGGCCTCGACCGCCTCGCCGAAGGCGGCCTGCCGGTCGTGCTGTCGCAGACCTTCCGCACCTTGCTGCAGTCGCGCGTGCAGGTCGGGCTCGAGAAGTACGCCCGCCAGTACCCGGACACCGACCAGGTCGTCATGGAGCCGGACGAGGACGATGGCGAGATGTTCTTCACCAGCGTCTTCAGCTACGACAACCGCGTGAAGGTTTGTGAGTACGCCTTCCGCGCCACGCTGAAAGACCTGCGCGAGCGCCGTGAGCAGTTGGGGCCGATGTTCGCCCGCCACGGCTTGCGGTTGCGCGACGAGATCCTCGATGCGCGCCACCTGTCGATCCTGGATGGCGTCGGGCGCCGTCGCCCGCAAACCGAAACCACGGCCCGGCTGCGTCGCTCGCTCGACGACGTCGAGGCCATGCTGCAGCGCGAGGCGGCCCCGGCGAAGCGGGCCACCACGCGGCGGCGCGCCAGTTCGCGCAAGGCGCGTCCCTGAGCGCAGCTCTGGTGTGAATGCTCTAGGCACGCTCCCGAGACTGCGAGCACATCACGCTCACCCAAGGTGCAGGAAAGGCTCATGGCCAAGCTGAAAAAGACGACCCGCAAGTCCCCCTCGGCCGCGGCGTCCAACGCCGACCTCCAAGCCAAGGCCGAGCAGCTCTCCCGCGGCCTTGCCGATTCGGCCCAGCAGATCTGGCTGGCCGGCGTCGGTGCGTTCCAGCGCGCCCAGCACGAAGGCTCGAAGCTGTTCGATGCCCTCGTCAAGGAAGGCTCCACGATCGAAACGGCGACCCGCAAGCTGGCCACCGGCCGCGTCGATGCGGTCCGTGACGCCGTCGAAGAGCGCGTGGGCACCGTCCGCGAGCGCGCCGTCGACACTTGGGACCGCCTCGAGAAGGTGTTCGAAGAGCGCGTGCAGCGCGCCCTGACCCGCCTCGGCGTGCCGAGCCGCGAGGACCTCGTCGAGCTCACCGAGCGCGTCGACCAGCTCACCCGCGCCCTGAAGCAGCGTGGCGCCGCTCCGGCCGCCAAGGCCCCGGCCAAGGCCGCGAAGAAGGCCGCCGCGAAGCCCGCCAAGAAGGCGGCCAAGCCGGTGAAGAAGGCGAGCACCAAGGCCGCCGCCAAGCCGGCCAAGGCCCGCAAGGCCGCGCTCGCGCCGATCGCTGCTCCCGACGCGCCGCAGGGCTGAACCCGGTTTCGCCCGCCGTCCTGGGGACGTAGGCTCCCTCCCCGCACACGGCCCCCGGATCGCGGGCACCCAAATGACACGACGCCCCCGGGCGTCGTGTTTTTTTGTGCCCATCGGCGGGCTACCCTCTGCGCCTGTTCCAACTGCGGGTCCCCATGTCCATCGTCGTTTCGATCCTCATCGCCGTCGCGGTCGCCATCGCGCTCGTGCTCGGCAGCCGGCTCTGGTTCGACCGCGTGCAGAAGCGGGCCCACGCGCAACGCATCGGCATCGAGGCCCTCGACGCCCGCCGCTGGCGGGAAGCCCTCGACCTGCTGGTCCAGGCGCTGGAAAAAGACGGGTACACGCAGGCCGCTGAGGTCACCGGACCGAGCGGGATGCCGCTCGCCGAGCGCCATCTTTCCCGCGGCAACAGCCGGATACTGCTGATCTACAAGCACGGCACCAGCTGCCTCATCGGCCCAGCCGCCTTGCTGGACGCCGAGCGCCGCCGCCAGGAGGCGGAGATGGACGAGGTGATCGTGGCGACCCTCGGCAGCCTCGATGGCGACGCGCTCGCGCAGGCGGCACGGATGAAGGTGGCCTGCCTTGACGGCCCGAGCGTGTGGTCGAAAGTCCGGGACGTCCTCGACACTGCAACGCAGGAGGCCGTGGCCGCGGAGGCCGAGGCCTTGGTCGAGCGTCCGCGTCGCCTGGCCACCATCGGCGCCTCGGTGCTCGGCTTCGGCATCGTCGTGTGGGGCGGCAATCTGGATCCGTCGTCGATCGCCTCGCTCGCCGCACCGGAGTCATCGCCGCCGATCGCGACTCCCGCACCGGCAGCCGCCGCTACCGCGGAGCCGAGCGCCACGCCCCCGGCGGCCACCCCGGCCGCCGACACACCAACTGCCCCGCAAGCCATGGCCGCCGGCAGCGACGAGGAACGGCGTGGCGCGCTGGCCAAGGCCATCACCGCGCTGCCGGAGGTCCAGCGGGCCAGCTGGTCCAGCGGCAGCACCATGATCGTCGCCCTGCGGCCCCGCATCAGCATCGACCGCGGCATGGAAGCGACCTGTTCGCTCACCGCCGCCTATCCGTTCTTGCGGGACGTCCGCCTGCAGATGGAGACTAGTGGCGGGACCGAGGTGCGCTGGCGCCGCTGCGCCTGAGGCGCCAACGCCATCGTTGCCCGGAAAGCTGAAGGCCCGCTTGCGCGGGCCTTCAGCTTTCCGTCTTTCGGAGCGTTTACCAGTGCACGCCGCGCATCAGCGCCGCGAAGGCGATCTGCTCGTTCGAGGGCTTGTCACCCTCGCGCATGCCCTTGATGCCCTTGGCCGCCGCCGAATCCGGGAACAGCTCGTAGGCGGTGTTCATCACGATCTCGTAGGCCTTCGGGGCCACCGAGTTCAGCACCGACGCGAAGATGCCCAAGCGCGTCGCGATGCGGCTGTTGCGGGTGATCACCGCATCGACGATGAGGTCAGCGGCCTCTTCCGGCGTCAGGGTCGGCACCGAATCGTACATCTTGGTCGGCGCGATCATCGGCGTCTTCACCAGCGGCATGTTGATGGTTGTGAAGGCGATGTTCTTGCCCGACAGCTCACCCTGTGCGCAGCGGCTGAACGCGTCCAACGCCGCCTTCGAAGCAACGTAGGCCGAGAAACGCGGCGAATTCGCCAGAACACCGATCGACGAGATGTTGATGATGTGGCCGCCGCGGCGCTCGATCATCGCCGGCAACACGCCCATGATCAGGCGGAGGCTGCCGAAGTAGTTCAGCTGCATCGTCCGCTCGAAATCATGGAAGCGGTCGAAGCTGAGCTCGATCGAACGGCGGATGGAGCGGCCGGCGTTGTTGATCAGGATGTCGACCGGGCCGATCTCGGCATGCACCTTCTGGATCAGTTCGTCGCAGCTGGCGAGGTCGGTGAGGTCGGCGGTGTAGGCGAAGCACTTGCCGCCCTTGGCCTTGATCTCGTCACGGGCCTTGAAGAGCTCCTCCTCGCCGCGGGCCACGATGACGACCTTGCCGCCCGCGTCGGCGATCTTGTGGGCGGCGGCGAGACCGATACCCGAGGAACCGCCGGTGATGAGCACCACTTTGTTCTCGACCTTGCCGCGCAGGGAGCGATCGATGAACAAGTCCGGGTCGAGGTGGCGCTCCCAGAAGTCCCAGAGGCGCCACGCGTAGGTGTCCAGCTTCGGCACGGTGATGCCGCTGCCCTTGAGCGCACGCTCCACTTCGCGGGTGTCGAAGCGCGTCGGGTACGTGATGTAGCCCAGTGCCTCGCGCGGGATCTTCAGGTCCTTCAGGACGGCCTTCGAGAAGCGCTGCACCGGCGGCAGGTTCTTGATGGCGCTGCGGATGTAGCCCGGCACCACGGCGAACATGCGCGCATCGATGCGCATGCTCATTTCCGGCGCGTGGGCGGCGCGGGCAAAGGTGTTCATCACCTCGCCGATGCGCTCCGGATCCGGATCCACCAGGTGGAAGCACTTGCCGTCGAGGCCACGCTTGTGGGCGATGTGGTCCATCGCGTCCACCACGAAATCGACCGGCACGAGGTTGATCTTGCCGCCCTCGATGCCGATGGCCGGCATCCACTGCGGCATCGTCTGCCGCATCTTCTTGATCAGCGAGAACAGGTAGTACGGGCCGTCGATCTTGTCGATCTCGCCCGTCTTGCTGTGGCCGATGACGACGCCTGGACGGTAGATGCGGTACGGCACTGGGCAGGACGTGCGCACCAGCCCTTCCGAATCGTGCTTGGTGCGGAAATACGGGTCGTTCAGGCCTTCGGCCTCGTCGAACATGTCCTCGCGGAACACGCCCGGGTACAGGCCCGCCGCGGCGATCGAACTGGTGTGGTGGAAGCACACGGCCTTGACCGCGCCGGCGAACTCCATCGCGTGCGTGGTGCCCTCGACGTTCGCAATACGCTGCGATTCGGCGTCGGCGGTGAGATCGTAGATCGCCGCCAGGTGGAAGACGTGCTTCACCTTGCCCGTCAGCGCCTTCAGCTGCGCAGCCGTGAGGCCAAGTTTCGCCTTGGCGAGATCACCGACGACGGGGAGCACCCGCTTACGGTCCCAGCCCATCTTCGCGGCGGTCTCGTCGAACTTCTTCTGCGAGCCCTTACGGACGAGAACGTGGATCTGCCCCTTGCGCGCCAGCAGTTTGCTGACCAGGAACCGACCGATGAAGCCGGTGCCGCCGGTCACGAAATACGTCATGTCACCCTCTCCCAGGAACGACCATGGACCAAGTCCCGCAGGCGTGCGGGATGCCCGGTTACGTTGCCAGAGGCGCGCGGAAACGACAAACGGCACGGGTGCGTTGACCGGCCCGGGGGGGCGTGCTATCTCAGCGTTCGCTGTCAGCCCCGGATCGCCGCAATGCCCGACCTCAAGACCCAGTTCGAACAGGCCAAGGACGCCGTGATGGCCCTGGCCGAGCGTCCCGACAACGACACGTTGCTGCGCCTCTACGCCCTCTACAAGCAGGGCTCCGAGGGCGACGTCAACGGCGCGCGGCCCGGCTTCTTCGATTTCGTTGGCAACGCCAAGTACGAGGCCTGGGAGAAGCTCAAGGGCACGAAGCAGGACGACGCGATGAAGAAGTATGTCGACCTCGTGAAGAAGCTGACGGCCTGACGGCCGGCCCGCGACCATCCCGATGGCTCCCCAGACCCGGCAACGGATCCTCGACTGCGCCTTGGCGATGTTCAACGCCCAGGGCGAGCCGAACGTGACCACGAACCACATCGCCGACGAGCTGGAGATCAGCCCGGGCAACCTGTATTACCACTTCCGCAACAAGGACGACATCATCGAGCAGCTGTTCGGGCGCTTCGAGGAGCGCATCGGCGAAGCGATGACCGTCCCGGAAGGCCGCCTGCCGGGCCTGGAGGACATCTGGTTGCAGATGCACCTCGTCTTCGAGTGCATCTGGGACAACCGTTTCCTGTACCGCGACCTTGTCGACATCCTGAGCCGCAACCGCCGGCTGCGGATGCGTTTCGCGCGCATCCTCAAGCGCGCCACGGAAAACGCCAGTTCGGTGATCCGTGGCCTGTCCCAGGCGGGGATCCTGCGCGCCTCGGCGGCGGAGATGGACGCGCTGGCGACCAACATCCTGCTGGTCGCCACCTTCTGGCTGAACTACGGCGCCGCGCGCGGCGACCAGGACGAGGCGAAATCCATCCGCCAGGGCATCGTGCAGATGATGATGCTGATCTCGCCCTTCCTGCGCGATGCCGAGCGTGTCCACCTGAACACGCTCAGCCAGGCTTACCAGGACTGACGCTTCAGGCCCGGCGACGGGCCTTCACCGCCTTCTTAGCGACCGGGCGCTTCACCGCGGCCTTGGCGGCGCGCTTGGCCGGGGCCTTGGCGACGATCTTCGGCAGGCCGACGCGGGTGAGCAGCGGGTTCAGGCGCTTGGCGGCTTCGGCCACGCCCTGGACGCGGGCCGCGTCGATCTGGGCGCCGAGCTTGTCGGCCTCGCGCTTCAGCGGGGCAATGCGCGAACGGGCGGACTTGGCGAGCTTCTTCACTTCGCTGCGCGCGGTGTCGACCGCGGCATCGGCGCCGGCGCGAAGGCGCTGCGGCACTTCCGCGACATCGGACGCGAGGCGCTCGGCCTGGCGACCGGCCAGCACGGCGACGCCGAGGCTGGCGAGGAAGACCGTACGCGGATTGACCGGCGCGGCGACGGCGCGGGGACGCGCGGTGCGACGGGTGCGGGTGCGGGAGGACGAACGTGCCATGGGACCACCGTTGGATTCGCGCCGGAATGGCGTCGGCGCGAGTTTTGGTTCGCGGCGCAGAGCTTTCACACTAGACGCGAGCGAAATATCGCCGCAGTCTGCGCGCTGGATCGAGGAGACCCCAACGATGGCGACGAAGAAGAAGTCCGGCTGGGCCACCCTGCCCGCCAAGGCCCCGAAATTCGACTTCTCGGGCGATGCGCTCAAGAAAGCCTGGAAAGACCTGCATGCCGGCGACGCCGAGCCCTATCCGGACGCGAAGCGCGCCGCGGCACTGCTGAAGGCAGCGGGCAAGGCGGCGCCAAAGGATCTGGACGCCGATGGCGTCGCCACGCAGCTGCAGGACGGCTGGCGGGCGTTCCACGAAGGCCGTTTCGAGGCTGCCCACGAGGCGGGCCGCGCGCTCGGCGTGCTCGGCGCCTCGTTGGCGACGAAGGCGCTGGGCATCCACGCGGCCTACCTCGTCAATGACGATGCCGAACGCCTGCAGCGCTTCGAGTTCGTCACGGCCATCGCCGAGCAGGCCATCGATGCCCTGCCCGGTGAGGCGAACAGCCACTACCGGCGCGCCTTCGGGCTGGGCCGCTACAGTCAGGGCATCAGCATCGTGAAGGCGCTGAAGCAGGGGCTGGCCGGCAAGGTGCGCGAAAGCCTCGACAAGACCTTGGCCATTGAACCGGACCATGCCGAGGCGCGCCTCGCGATGGCCGTGTATCACGCCGAGGTCGTTTCGAAGGTGGGCGGGCTGATCGGCGGCATGACCTACGGCGCGAAGGCGTCGGAAGCCGAAAAACACCTCGCTGCCGCGCTCAAGCTGATGCCGAAGTCGCCGGTGGCGCACCTCGAGCAAGGCAATGTCGCCCTGCTGCTGAATGGTGCCAAGGGCGAGGATGCCGCCGCCGCCGCGTACGAAAAAGCCGCAGGATTGAAGCCGCGCGACGCGATGGAGTGGCTCGACGCGCGGCACGCGGCGAGCCAGATCGAGTAAGCCTCAGGGTGCGGGGCAGCTCAGCGTCTTCGCACGCTGGAACAGGTCCGGCGGCAGCTGGACCATATAGGCGTCAACGTCCTGGTCGCTGGTGCTGCCCCAGTTCGAAGTGAACAGCACGCGGGTGAAATCACGGTTGACGCTTGCATGCGGCTCGGTCCAGTAGCCATTGGCGCGGCTCTGGTGGTGCGCGAGCTGGATGATCGTCGGGCTGGCCCGGAGCTCCACGGCCATGATGCGTTCGTGCAGCCACCGCTCGGGACCGCTGTAGGCATAGGTCGACAGCAGCATCCAGCCCGGCACATTGAAGTTCTTCGCCGACACGTGATACGCCGTTCCACTGCCGTCGAGGTAGGTCCGGAACAGCGCCGTGCGCACCCCCGTATCGAGGTTGACCATGACGAGATCGCCGGCATTGCTCTGGTAGTCGACGAAAACGAAGATGTCCTCGCCGGTCGGGCTCAACCCAAGGTCGGAATGCTCGGACGTTGCGTGCAACTGCCGTGAGCTGGTGAAGGTTCGATTCCAGGCCACCGTGCCGCCCATGCCATTGAGACTGCTCACGACGCAGTGCCGGCCGCTGGCGGACATGCTGATGTGGTCGGGGCGCGCGGTCATCGCACGCGTGCCGACGACCGTCTGCGTCTGCAGGTCGTAGGTGAACACGCCGAGGATGCCGAAATTCGCGTTCTCCGCATGGAAACACCAGTAGCGAGCGTCTGCAGAGGGGCTACCTTCCGATCTCGTCCAGACGCGCGCCACGCCAGCCCAAGGCAGCTTGCCGGTGAAATCGGCCGCCAACGTCGTGACATTGGTATTGACGTCCAGCACGGACATCCGCATGCCGCCATTGGTCGGCAGGTAGTAGAGCCGATTGGGATCGGTGGGATGCCACTGCGGCTCGGCGTCGCCTGCCGGCCCGTTCAGAACGCGAACGTGGGCCAGGCTGTTGGCGTCGTAGAGGTGCCACGCGCCGTCGAAGGCGTAGACGATGAATCGCGAGTTGTCGGCGTTGAAGGCTTGGCGGCGCGAGTAGTCGTTCCGCGCGAAACCGGAGGGCGGCTCCGCGGCATGGTCGGTGGCACGCACCACGCAGGTGCCGAAGAACGGATCACGTTGTGCCACGCCTTTGGCTGGGCGTGGACTGGCCTTGAACGGCGCCATGACTTCGCCAACGACGGGCGAGTAGCTGGCGGAATAGAAATTCAGGCACGGACCGGTCGTCGGCCCCGGGGCCGACTGCGCACCCACCGAGCACGCGCCGAGCAGCGTGGCGAAAGCGAAGAAGGGGCGAAGGAACGAGCGGGCGGAATCGAACATCAGCAACGTGCTCCGATACGGGGGGATGGACTCATGGTGCAGTGCCGCGGCGGAGTCTGCCCCAGATGCCGGCAGCGATCCATTGCAGGTCGGGCTGGCGCAACCGCCACGCGCAGGCAAGACCAGCCACACCAGCGACGAAGGCGATGGCCATCGCTTCGACGGCATGGAAAAGGCGCGTCTCGGGAAGCGTCGGCCACACCAACGGCAGGAGCAGGAGGCCCACGGCCGCCATCGCCGCGGCAACGGCAGCGAGCTTCCCGAGCTCCGGCCACAGCCCTTTGGGCCAGCGCCAGCGCAGCACCCAGAGCGCGGCGAGCAGCGAGAGCAGCGCAGACTGCAGCATGGACACAGACGCCGCCCACGCGACGCCCACGGCGCCACCACTGTCGCCCCAGAGATGGCACAGCCCGAGGTGGGTGGCCACGCCAAGCAGGCCGATGCCGACCTGCAACCACGGGCGCACGGCGGCGTGCAGCACGCGATAGTTGAAGAACGCGGCGGAGCGGAAAATCAGGCCGAGCGCCAGCACCTCGGTGATGTCGGCCGTGAGCGCGGTCTGCGCCGGGGTAAACGCACCGCGCTCGAGCAGCAGGGCCACCAGCGGCTCGGAGAACAGCATCAGCAGGATGGCCGCCGGCAACGTGAGGAAGAGCAGGAAGCGCAAGCCATCGGCGAAGGCCTGCGCGGCTTCGTCGACCTCGCCGCGGGCGAAGTGCCGGCCGAAGGTCGGATAGAACGTGGTGATCACGGCCTGCGCGAACACCTCGACCGGCAGGAACGCGAACATCGCCGCGTACGCCATCGCCGAAATCGCGCCGGCCTCGCCGTGCGAGAGGAAGTACTGGTTGATGAGGCCGGTGAATACCGAACCCACCGATCCGACGAAGAGCGGCAACAGGTGCGCCGCCGGGGCGCGGAAATCCGGATGCCGTAGATCGAGCTTCGGACGGATGCTGCGGCGGAGATCAACCCGGTTGCCCCAGAGGAGAACGCCAGCCTGCAGGACGAACCCGGCGAGCACGCCCAAGGTCAGGGCCATCACCCCGAGATGGGTCGCCAGCATCAGGGCCGACGCAATGATGGTCACGTTGGTCAACACGCCTTCCAGGGCAGGCAGCACGAAGCGCTCGCGCGCATTGCTCAGGGCCGACAGCACGGAGGACAGCGTCAGCAGCGGCACGCAGGGCAGCAGCAGGCGGCTGAGCGACACCGCCTCGGTGCGGGCCTCCGCCGCAAGCCCGGGCGCCAACGCGCCCACCAGCGCATCGGCGAAGACGAACATCACCGCCGACGCGATCACGCTAACGCCCACCACGACGGTGAAGAAGGTGTTCGCCCCCGCCCAGGCCTCGGGGCCCTCGCGACCCTCGAGGTTCGCCATGAACCGCGGCACGAAGGCCACCGTGACTACCGTCGTGAGCAGGGACGGCAGCAGCAGCGGAAGCGAATACGCAACCCAGAACGCATCGAGCGATGCGCTGGCACCGAACAGCGCGGCGACCATCATGGTCTTGCCGATCGCCAGCAACTTGCTGGCGCCATTCAAGGCCGAGAGACCGAGTGCCTTGTGATGGCCGGAGCGACTCACGCACGCACCATCGGATGCGCACGACGCGGCGCGGGGTTCGCAACCGGGGCCGGTGCGCCCGCGGCTCGCAACTGCGACTGCCGCTCCACCAGTGCGGCCAACGCCCAGAAGATGCCCATGACCGTGCCTTCGCTGAACGGGCTGCCGTAGATGTTGCCCAGCGCCATCGCCAGCACGGCGATACGGAATCCATGCGCCAGCGTCAGCGCCTCGTGGTCGCGGGCCTCGCGCACCAGTCGGCTGCCGAGCCGCCATAGCGCGAACACCAGAACAAGCAAGGCGATCAAGCCCTGGAGGCCGGCCTCCGCCAGCGTCAGCACGTAGTAGTTGTGCGCGTCCTTGCCGGGGTAGTTCGAATAGTCGCCGATCAATCCCTTGAAGCGGTTGGCGCCGACGCCGATCGGACTTTCCGACCACATGACCACGGCGCCGCTCCAGATGTCCCAGCGGCTGGCCGTGCTGTCGTCGACCGCTTCCTGCCCGAATTCGTCGACCTGCTGCGTTTCCTGCACGCGTTCGAACGCGCCGGAGGGCAGCATGGGCAAGGCGATGGCGAAGACGATGGCGCAGAACGCGGCCACCACGACGCTGCGGCGAATCGCCATCAGCGCCAGGGCCAACAGCGCAATGAAATAGCTTTGCCGCGAGTAGGTGAACAGGATGGCCGCGGCCAGCACCAGCAGGCCGCCCAAAGCGACCATGCGCCAGAACGGCTGCCCCTTCAGGAAGAACACCGGGGCCGCGAACAAGGGGATGAACATGGCGTAAAACACGCCGGCGCGGTTCGCCGAGCGGTAGTCCGGGCCGAACGGGCCCGCGGCACGCTGGGTTTCCGAATAGCCGCCGATGCCGTAATCGAGCCCTTCGCGCACGGCCTCGAGGCCGGCGACGGCCGCCACGACGAACACCAGCAGGATCAGGCGGCGCGCGGTCTTCAGATCGCGCACCGCGTAGTAGAAAAGGAAGTAGTAGAGCGGATAGAACAGCAGCGTCTTCAGGTAGGTGAGGTCCTCCATCGGCGACTGCGGGCGGGCGAACATCGCCACGAGCGTGGCGATGGCGGCCGCCACGAAATAGATCCGCAGCGGGCCACCAAGGGAGGGCTTGGCCAGCGGGGCTCCTCGGCCTTGGAGCACGAGGGCGGCCAGCGCGGCGCCGAACACCAGGTTGATGACGTTGACCCCCGGGATGCCGAGGTCGATATCGAAGTGGAACTGGTTGACCGTGTAGACGAGCAGCACGGCCAGTAGCAAGCGCAGGATCATGTCAGGGCATGTCCATGAAGCGACGCGCCCACAGTTCCAGCACCAGCACCTGCCACAGCGGCTCGGCGTGGTCGGCGCGGCCACTGCGATGCTCGGCGAGCAGTCCGTCCACGATCGCCGGCTGCACCCAGCCCCGTTCGCGGAACGCGCGGCTGGCGAAGACATCGCCGGCCATCGCGCCCAGCTTCGCGCGGAACCACTCCGGCAGAGGGATGGCGAATCCCTGCTTCGGCTTGTCCAGCACGTCGGACGGCAGCCAGCGCCGGGCGACTTCGCGTAACACGTGCTTGCCGCGGCCGCCGCGCACGCGCAAGTGGGCCGGCAGCCGCACCGCGAACTCGACGACTCGATGGTCGAGAAGCGGCGCCCTGCCCTCGATCGAGGCCGCCATCGTCATGCGATCGAGCTTCACGAGGATGTCGTCCAGCAGGTAGCTGCGGATGTCGGCGTCGACGATGCGATCGATCATCGGCCGGGTATCGCCGGGCGGGAACAGCGGATGCAGCGAGGCGTAGCCTTCCGCGCCCGCCGGGCCGAGCAGCGCACGCATCTGCTCGGGCCGCGAGAGCGCCACGCCGCTCAGGTAACTGTCGGGGAACCGCTCGCCGAGGCGCTGACCGACCCGACGCAGGCGTTGGCCGAACAGGCCGGGCACCACGGCGCCAGCAGCGCAGAGCCCGAGCGCCGCAGCACCGCGCAGCGGACCGAGGCGTTCAAGAGCAAGGAACTTCAGGTAGCGCTCGTAACCGGCGAAGGCTTCGTCGCCGCCGTCGCCCGAGAGCACCATCTTCACGTGCGGACGCGCGAGTTCGGAGACGAGGAAGGTCGGCAGCGCCGAGGAATCGGCGAACGGTTCGTCGAGGTGCCAGACCAGCGTCTCGATCAGCTCGGTGGCCTCGGGCTCGACCACCAGTTCATGGTGATCGGTGCCGAGGAGGTCGGCCACGCGCTTCGCACCACTCAACTCGCTGTAGCGGGCTTCCTTGAAGCCGATCGAGAAGGTCTTGACCGGTTGCGTCATCCGCTGCGCCATCAAGGCGACGACGACGCTGGAATCCAATCCGCCACTGAGGAAGGCGCCGAAGGGCACGTCGGCGACAAGGCGATCGTCGACCGCTGCCTGCAAGCGCTCATGCAACTGCTCGACGGCCTCGGCTTCGGTGCGCCGAAACGTCGGGGAGAAATCGAGGGCCCAGTAACGCTCCTCGCGCAGCCGGCCGTCGCGCCAGACGGCGTAGTGCCCGGCGGGAAGCTTGCGGACATCGCGGAAGATGGAGCGCGGGCTCGGCACATAGCCGAAGGCGAAATAGCCTGGCAGCACGCCGGCATCCACCTCGCGGCGGAAGCCCGGAAGTGCCAGCAGCGACTTCAGTTCGCTGGCGAAGCCGATACCGTCGGGCCCATCCCACAGAAACAGCGGCTTCTTGCCCAGCCGGTCGCGAGCCAGCAGCAGCTGGCCGCGGGCGCGGTCCCACAGGGCGAAGGCGAACATGCCCTCCAGCCGCACGACCGCCGCTTCGCCCCAGGCCTCGTAGGCGACGAGGATGACTTCCGAATCCGAATCGGTGCGGAACCGGTGGCCCAAGCCCTGAAGCTCGGCGCGCAGCCGGCGGAAGTTGTAGATCTCGCCGTTGAACACCAGCACCCGTTGGCCGTCGGCGCTGGTCATCGGCTGGTGGCCACCGCCGAGATCGATGATGGCGAGCCGACGCATGCCCAGCAGCACGGCGTCCTCGCGATGCACGCCGCCGTCGTCCGGACCGCGATGCACGATGGCGGCGTTCATCGCTTCGCCGACCCGGGACTCCGGCGCCACGCGGCCCGGCGCCGCGGCAAAACCGACGATGCCGCACATCAGACGGTCTCCCCGGCGTAGAGCGGCATCAGTTGCGCGATGACGGCCGGCACGGAGGCCTTGGCGAGGACGTCGGCACGTGCGGCATCGCCCATGGCACGACGGGCTTGGGGCGTCAGGTCCATCGCCTCGGCGAGCGCGGCGGCGAGGCCCGCGACGTCGTCGACATCGCACAGCCAGCCGTTGCGCCGCGGGATCACCAGGTCCTCGCTGCCGCTGATGCGCGTGGCGATCACGGGAAGGCCCGCGGCCATGTATTCGAGCAGGGTGTTCGAGAGCCCCTCGAAACGCGAAGGCAGGATGCCGACGTCGGCGCTGGCCAGTTCGCGCTCCACCGCATCGCTCGGGCCGGGAAGATCGACGCTGTCGGCGACTCCCAGCGTCGCAGTCAATGCTCGCAACGCCGCATCCTCGCCGCCGCCGCCGACCAGCCGAAGCCGCCAGCCCGGACGGCGGGACGTCGCCCACGCCCTCAATAGGCTGTCGAGCCCTTTCTCCGGGACAAGCCGGCCCACGAAAACGACGGTCGGCGGCGTGTTGCCCGCCTCGGGCCGGGTGATGCCTTCGAACCGCGCGGTCTTGACGCCGTTCGGCAGCCAGTGGATCCGCGAGGGGTCGAAGCCGACGGCTTGCAGGTCGCGCGAGATGCGCGTGCTGATGGCCTGCACGGCCGTGGCCTGCCGCAGCATTCGCCGCGCCAAGGACGCGCCAGGGCCGCCCCGCGGGCGGAGGCAGCCTTTCTCCTGCTCCCACCAGCCGGAGAACTTCACCACCACCGGTTTGCCAAGCAGACGCCCCATCACACTGGCCACGGCGCCCATGTTGTGGGCGATGTGCACGTGGATGGCGTCGTAGCGGTGGCGCCACGCGAAAAGCAGCCACGCCAGGCGAACCATCAACAGCAGGGAACCAATCCAGCGGAGGGGCGGATAACCCACGCGCCACACGTCGAGACCCTCGTGGCGCGAGGCGCCGGACTTCTGCGAACCGTCGAGCCGGGGGACGACGACGGTGACGGAATGGCCGAGGCCGACGAGCGCCTGCGACAGCGTTTCCACCTGGCGCTCGGCACCACCCATGGCCGGGAACTGCCCTTCCAGCAGCATGAGGATCGACAGGCTCACGGCAAGTCGCCTTCGAGGTTGTTGCGCACCCAAAGCTCCAGCACGGCGAGGGACCAGAGGTGGGCCGAGTAGTCCCAGCCCCCGGCCTGATGGCGATTGAACAGGTCGGCGACGTACGCCGGTTCGAACCAGCCACGCTGACGGGTGCGCTCGGACAGCAGCAGGTCGCGCAGCCATTCACGGAACGGCGCACGATCGCGCATCCACACGCTGATCGGCAAGCCAAAGCCCTGTTTCGGCTTCTTGAGGATGGCATCGGGGAGGATGCCCACCGTCGCCTGCTTGAACAGCCGGCGCTTCTCGGTGCCGCTGACCTTCCAGTGCGCCTTCAGGCGACCGGTGTAGGCGACAAGGTCGGCATCGAGGTAGGGGAAGCGGACGGTGACGCCGGCATGCCGGGCCGCGCCGTCCACCTTGACGAGGTCGTTCTGCGCGATGGCCAGCTCAAGGTCGAGCGCCATCAAGCGATGCAATTCGCTGCGCGCGTCGCAACCCGCGTACATCCCACGCAGCAGCTGCAGCGAGAGATCGGCCGTCACCGACGAGCGGAACGAGGCGGTCAGGAGCTCGTCGAAGCACTCCGACGCGAAGGCATCGTCAGTGTAGAACCGGTCCGGGTTCGGCAGGCTGCTGCGACGCGTGAAGTTGTCGATGCGGTTGAGGAAGCGGTTCGAGCCGCCCCCGACAGTGCGGCCGATCGCGCGACCCAGCGTTTTCACCGCGTTCGGCAGCTCGAACCACCGCTGCATGATCATGTCTTTCGAGTAGCGCTCGTTGCCACCGAAGATCTCGTCGCCGCCGTCGCCGGCCACGAGGATCGATCGACCGTCCGCGGCGGCCATAGCCGCGCAGGCCAGCGTCGGAACCGCCGACGCGTTGCCGAAGGGCTGGTCGAACAGCTCCGGAAGGTGCGGCAGGACCGCCAGCGTCTCGGCTTCGTCGATGCTGCCGAAATGCCCTTGCGCCCCGCAGGCCGAGGCGGCGATGCGGGCGAACTCGAGTTCGTCGAAACCGGCTTCGGCGAAGCCGATCGAGAAGCTGTGCACAGCCTCGCCGGGGACCTGTCGCGCGAGCACCGTGGTGATGCTCGAGCTGTCGGTGCCGCCACTGAGGAAGGTGCCCCAGCGCGCCCCGGACACGGGCCTGCAGCGCTGTACGGCGGCCACCAGCCGCTCGCGCAGTCCGTCCGCGAGTGTCGCGGCGTCGCCATCGAGGTCTTCGGCGTACGTCGGGCGCCACCAACGTTCCACGCGCCCCTGCCCGGCCCGCCAGCGCAGCAGGCTGGCAGGCGGAAGCCGCTGAACGTCGGCGACGATGGTGAGCGGCGCCGGAATGCAGGCGAAATTGAGGAAATGGAACACCGCCGCCGGATCGGCGCGGCGCGCCACCCAAGGCGCGCGCAGCAGCGGCTTCAGGTGCGAGGCCACCAGCAGCTGCTCGCCCTTGGCGGTGTGGAACAGCGGCACGGTGCCGAAGTGATCGACCACCGCGCACCACTCACCGGACGCGCGATCGTGGCGGACGAAGGCGAAGCGCCCGCGCCAGTCCATCCACGGCCGGAGATCAACGCCCTGCAGGGCGTCGTCGGCCCGGCCAACCAGCAGGTCGAACACCCCGACGACCGTGATGTCCCCGTCCTGCAATACCCGCACGCAGCCTTCGCCAAAACCGTGGATGGCCCCGGCGCCTTCGAGCGATGCCAAGCCGAAAGCCACGGCCTCCACGCCGGCGCCCTGCCCCACCAGCCAACGGGCGACCGTCGGACCGGGCGCGACGCGAACGTCGAGAACGCCGTTGAGCGCCTGGGTCGGGGCGTCGGCCGTCGCCGCCAGCGCGGTCGCGCTCATGCCGCCACCTTCCCGCCGACAATGCAGCGGTCGTAGATGCGCGCGGTGTGCTCCACCATGGCGCCCAAGGTGAAGCGCGCCTCCGCCTGCGCGCGCGCCGCCGAGGCGAGGCGACGCCGCTCCTCGGCGTCGTCGGCCAGCGCCGCGATCGTGGCCGCCAGCGCCGCAGCGTCGTCGCTGGGCAGCAGGCGCCCGGTGACGCGATCGTCGATCAGTTCCGGGCTACCACCCACGGCCGTGGCGATCACCGGCAGGCCACTGGCCATGGCTTCGAGCAGCACGTTGGAAAGGCCCTCTTCGCGGGACGGCAGCACCAGCAGGTCGGCGGCGTGCATCAGGCGACGGATGTCGCTACGTTCGCCGAGAAGGCGCACGACCTCGCCGAGCCCGTGCCGCGTGATCTCCGCCTCGACACGGCCGCGCTCCGGGCCCTCGCCCGCCAGCCACACCCGAGGGCGTCGCGACGGTGCCATCCGGGCGACGGCGTCGATCAGCAGCGGAAGGTTTTTCTCCGGCACCAGACGACCGACGAAGAGCAGCAGCGTGTCGTCATGGGGCAGGCCGAGGTCGCGCCTGGCCGTGGCGCGGTCCGTCGCGTCCGGCAGCGGCGGGAGTTCGAGCCCGTTCGGCACGATGTCGATGCCATGGACGGGAACCGCGCAGCGTCGAGCCACCAGCTCAGCACCCGCCCGTGTGTTGGAGATCACCGCCGACGAGCCTTGAACGATCCAGCGCTTGGCGCGCCAGTGCCAGTCCGGGCCCGTGAGTCCGAGGCCGCGCACCGAGCTCACCAAACGCAGGCCCGGCACGAAAGGCAGGACTAGGCGCACCCAGAGTTCGGCCGTGATCGAAAACGCGTGCACGACGTCGAAACGGCCCGCGCGAAGGAAGCGCTGCAGGCGCACCACGAAGGCCGGATCGATGGCGCCGCGCTTGTCGATGCGATGCACCGGCACGCCATCGCTCTCGAGGGCGTCGACGAGGTGGGAGCGCTCGCGGAAATACAGCAGTTCGGCATGGCGGCCGCGGGCATGCAAACCGCGCAGCAGGTGCACGATCTGACGCTGGCTACCGCCCACTTCCATTTCGTCGGTGACGACCAGCACCCGCTCAGCGCGCATGGACGAGCCCCTCCGGCGCGGCGCAGCGGACGCCGATCTGCGCCAACAGCCGGTCGGCCTCGTGGCGGGCGTCGAACTCGGCGGCAACGAGCGCACGCGCGGCAAGGCCGAGGCGATGGCGCAAGGCTTCGTCGCCGAGCAGTCGCTGCAGGGCGTCCGCCAGCGCGCGGGCGTCGCCCGGCGGCACGACGAGGCCGTTGCGCTCGTGGTGCACCAGCTCCGGGATGCCCGAGACCTGGGTGCTGACGACCGCACCGGCGGTCGCCATGGCTTCCATCAGCGCCACCGGGATGCCGTCCTGGTTGCCCTCCGGCGTCGTCACGCTGGGCATCACGAAGACGGTGGCGTCGTTCAGCGCTGCGCGCACGGCTTCCTGTGGCTTGGCGCCGACCAACGCCACGCGGTCGGCGACGTTTTCCGCGGCGATCTGCGCCTCCAGCTCGCGACGCTGCGGGCCCTCACCGATGACGGTGCAGCGGAAGGGGACGCCGCGTCGCTTCAGCAGGCCCAGCGCGGGAATCAATGTGTCGAAGCCCTTGATCGGGTCGAGTCGGCCGACCGTGACGAGATGGTCGTCGGCGCGGGCATCGAGGTTCTCCGGAAGCTCGGCGAAATCGACGCCGCAATGCACGACCTGCAGGCGCTCGCCAAGCTGCTCCGCGCCCCAGCGGGCGAGGTAGCGCACGTTGTAGCGGGAAATCGTCACGGCCAACGCCGCATCGGCAAGCTTCGGTGCGACCAGCTGGTCCTCGACGAAGATGTCGTGCGCGTGCGCGGTGAAGGAGAACGGCACGCCGGTGAGTTTCGAAAGCGCCCAAGCGACGGTCGACGGGTACGTGGCCCAGTGCGCATGCAGCCACTGCGGGTCGAAGCGGCGGATGGCCGGCAGCGCGGCAAGGCCGCGCCACACCGCGATGGCGCTCTTGCCGAGGGCGGCAGGCTGCTTCCACAGGCCCAGCAGCAGTTGCGCGGCGACGACGAGCACGGCGATGGGGTGGCGAAGCACCTCGAGGAACACGGTCGGCAGCTCGGCCAGCGGATGGCGCGGGCCGATGACCCGGTCCATCAGGGCTTCGGCGCGCTTCTGCACCAGACTCTCGGACGGGGGCTTCAAGGAAAGGATGCGGACATCGACGCCGCGCTCCACGAAGCGCTCGATCTCGCGGACGATGAAGGTCTCGGACCAGCAGGGAAACAGCGACACGAGATAGAGGACGCGGTCGGGCGTCGGCGTGGAGCGACTCACGGTCATGGGGGGCTCGGGGGGATGACGGACGGCGCCGCGGCCCAGAGATGGGCGTCGCGGCTGCGAAGAAAATCGATGAAGCCCAGCACGGCGTAGGCGTTCATTTCGAGGAAGGCGGAGGCGAGCTTCACCGGCAGCAGCGCCCGCAGCGCCGGCCACTGGAAGCCGGCTAGGGCGAGGGCGTAAGCGGCGCACTGCGCGGCGAACAGCGCGATCGCTAGGGTGCCCTGCCCCAGCAGCGCCGCGTTCGCGACGAAGGCACCGAGCAGGAACAGCGGAGCGACGAGGCGCAGCAGCTTGTGGTGGATGAAGCGCCACGCCAGCGGATGCCGGCCCGGGATCGCGATGGCGGACCAGCGGGCAAGCAGCTGCCAGTTGCCGGAGAGCGTGCGGCGCTTGCGCGCGGATTCCACCGCGGCGCTGGCGGAAGCGCGGTCGAACGCGACCGCGGCGGGCTGGAGACCGATCCGCCCACCGTTTGCGGCAATGCGCATCGGCACCCAGACATCGTCGAGCACCAATCCCGGCGGCGGCACCGGCATGTCCTGCCGGCGAACGGCATACAGCGCACCACTCACGCCGACCACCGAGCCGGAGGCGGCTTCCGCTCGGCGGATCGCGGTTTCGTACTTCCAATAGGCATCGACCGCCTGCGCATAGCCGCCGGCATCCTCGAGCCTTAGCTGCCCGCTGACCGCAGCGAGTTCGCCACTGGCCAAGGCATCGCAGAGCGCCTGCACGCTGCCCGGCGCCAACCGCTGGCGCACGTCGGTGAACAGCAGGACGTCGCCGCGGGCGCGGGCGATTGCATCGGCGAGGCAGGCGGTCTTGCCGCGACGCACCGCGGCATCGACGGCCACCAAGCGATCCCCGGCCCGTTCGCGCAGGCGGGCACCGGTGCCGTCGGTGGAGCCATCGGACACCACGACGAGGTCCAGCCGATCCGCCGGATAGTCATGGGCCAGCAGGCCGTCGATCTTGGCGTCGAGGTGGGCCATGCCGTTGTGCACGGCCATGCAGACCGTGACGTGCGGTTGCCAGTGGCGCGGTGTCACCGACCGCGGCTTCAGGCGCGCCAGCGCCAGCAACCACACGGGGTAGCCGACATACGTCCACCCGAGCACGAGCAAACAGCCCACGAGCACGGCCCAAGCCGCGACGATCACGCCGTCGCTCCCAGCGCCCGGCCGCGCCAACGCTCGTAACGCTGATCGCCCAGCACCGCCTTCGCGGTGGCGAGAACCCGATGCCGCATCCGCAGGCGACGCAGCGCGGCCGGGCCGCCCGTGGCCCAGGTCGAGACGGTGTCCACGGCATGCCCGGCGGTCACCGCAACGCGCGGCAGCGGCCGGGAGAGATCGCGCTCTTCGACCAGCCCCGGCGTCGAATCCAGCACCGCGCGATAACCGAGCGAACGAGCGAGCGGTACGAGGCCGCGTGGCACACGTCCGCCGGGCGGTGCCAGCAAGGTCACAGGTTGGCCGAGGCCCTGTTCCAACTGGTCCTTGGAGACGCGCAGTTCCTCGCGCAGGGCTGCCGCGTCGAGGTGCGTGAAGTAGGCGTGCGTGTGGCCATGCGACTGCAGGCTCATGCCCGCGACCGCCATCTGGCGCAGCTCAGCCCACCCCATGAATCCCGGTCGCCCGACCCGCGCCGGCGTGATGAAGAAATCGGCCTTCAGGCTGCGCTCGGCGAGCAACGGCAGGGCTTCGAGCGCATTGCTGGCGTCGCCATCGTCGAAGGTCAACCAGACCGGTTGAGGCGAAGTGGTGTCATCGAGCAGGTCGCGCGCTGCGCCCAGCGTGCAGCCCGCGGCGCGCAGGGCATCCAGCATCGCGGCGAAGCGCGTGGCATCGACCGTGTAATGCGCGTCCGCGGCATAGCCGAGGGGGCGCCCACGCCGGGCCGCCGAGCCCACGGCACACCGGGCGGGGGGCCGGGGCCGCCCCGGGGCCCCCCGCCCGGGGCCCCTCGACGCCATGGAACATCAGGGCGAGCGCCGGAGGCATCAACGCACCAGGTTGAAGGTGACCAGCGCGCGGTTGTCGTCGAACACCTGCTGCGCCTCGGTGCTGCTGCGTTCGCCATGGCTGAGCTCGAAGCTCAGGCCGGTGCGCCGCGAGGTCCGCCAGTTCGCGACGAGGGCAATGCGCGAATCGCGGTCGCGGCGCTCGATCGCGCCGAAACGCCGCCACTCCACGCCCGCTTGCGCGCCGAGCGAGAACGTCGCCCGTACCTGGCGATTGGCCGAGACCACGAAGCCACGAATGGTCTGGTCGAGGCCCGTGGCGCGCAGGTACTCCTGGCGACGCCAGCGGCCATCGACGCGGAAATAGGTGGCCTCGGAGCGATGCGAGACGCCAAGGCGCGCCCCGGTCTCCTCGAAGAGATCCGGCGAGAGCGTGGAATCGCTCAGCACCGCACGCCCGATCGGCAGCGTGTAGTCGGCCGCGCGAGGAGCGCCGTCGAGGAGATCCTGCACGCTGTCGCCGAAGCCGCGCTGCAGATCCGCCTCCAGGCGGGTGATTTCGGTCAGGGCGTACGCCAAGCGAACACGGGCCAACGGAGATGATTGCTTCCGCGCCAATCCGGCCACCACGTCATCGAAGCGCACCTGGCTGTAGCCGACGTCGGCATTCCACTCGCCGCGGGCGCCCATGCGCGCATAGCGGACGAAGGCGTTGTCGCGGCGATAGTCCGGTGCGACTCCCGCGCGATCGAACTGGGCGTCGACACTCTCGAACTCCGCCGAGAGGGCCGTGAGCGGGCTGCGCTGGTAAAGCAGCCGTGCGGCGGCGGCGGCACGTTGCCCGTCGAACTCCGGCGTGCGTTCCGCGCCGGTGTCCATGAAGCGCAGTTCGCCGAGCAGCCGCACGTTGGTCGAGGGCCGGACGGCCAGCGTCGGGCCGGTCACCAGCACTTGGGTGCGCTGGCGGTTGTCCGGGGCATCGACGCCGAAGGGATTCACCGGCTGGTCGGTGATGACCGACTGCAAGGCCCACGAAAGGCGCTCCGGTGCGAGCACCCAGCGACCGGTCAGGCCGATCTGCTGGAGCGTCTCGTTGTCGAAGCGACCCTGCTGGTAGCGACGGTAGGACGCGCTGCCCGCGGCTTCGAGTTCGCCGCGTGCGCCTTCCTTCAGGTAAGCGAACGCCAAGCTTGGCTCGACCACCGTCTCGGACACGGCGACCGGCCGGCGGGCCATGTTGTCGCTGTGCTCGACCGAAAGGCCGAGGCGCCAGTTGAGGCCGTCGGGTGCCGCCTGGGCCTGGGCGCCCGCCGCCGCGACGAGACCCACCACGCCAAGCGTGTTGCGAAGGAGCGTGGTCATGTCAGGGCACCTTGTTGAAGACGACGCCGGCGAGGCGGCTGGGATCGAAAACGGCGCTGGCATCGCTGACGGCAGCCGCGGTGTCGCGGCCATAGCCCGCGACCAGTACGGCGAGATCGGCGAAATCCGATGCGATGCGCGCATCGGGCGCACTGCTGACGGCCGCCGCATCGAGCACGACGGTGACGCGCTCACCGGAATTGCGCAGGTCCTCGATGGCCTGGCGCATGCGCGCCGACGCGAGCAGTTCGCCGGATGCCTCGCGACGCTCACCGGCGGGCACCAGCAGCAGGCGCGGCAGGGCCGTCGGGTAGACCACGTCGCGCAGATCGTCGACGCGTCCTTCCAGCAGGTCGACGAGGCCGCCGCGCTCGGGCGTCACGCCGAGGCGCTCATGCAGTATTGGCGCGCGCAGGTTGCCGTCGACCAGGATGGCGACCCGGCTCTCGTCGAGGGCGATCGCCGCCGCGAGGTTGGTGGCGACGAAACTGCCACCACTGCCGCGCCGGACCGGAGCCACGAGGATCACGAGGCCATCGGTCCGGGACCGCGACAGCAGCTGGGTGCGCAGGTCGCGGAAGGCATCCGCAGGCCGCGGGTCGCCCATGTCGTGGCCCACCAACCGGCGGGCCTGCCGTTGCGCGAGATTGAAGGGAGCCGGCACGGCCATGTCGGCCATGAGCGCCTGCAGCATGCCGCGTCCGGTGGTCAGCGCGTTCATCAGGCGAAACTCCCTTTCTGGATGGCGACCGCGAGATAGATGGCGAGGCAAGCGACGACCACGCCACCGCCCATCGCCCAACGCAGCGTGTCGCGCCGACGATCGGCCGCGGTGCTGAACTCGGGGATGCTCACCAGCACAGGCAACGGTTGCTGGTTGGCCAGCGCGGTGGCGCTGCGCGGACGCGGGTCGTAGAACAGGTACAGGCCCAGGAGGCCCAGCGGCGCCAGCAGACCCAGCACGAGGCCGGCGAGGGCGAAATGCATCAGGCGGAGGCCGCTGGGCTGCAGCGGCAACGCGGCCGGCTCCTGCACGCGGAAGGTGAGGCCGCGCTTCTCGGCGTCGAGGTTCATCGAGACGCGGGCGTTCTCGCGGCGACGCAGCAAGTCCTGGTAGATGTCGCGGTTGACCTCGTAATCGCGGGTCAGTTCGGCGAGATCGGCTTCGGAATCCGCCACCCGACGCCCGCGCTCCAGCTCCTGCCTCAACAGGGCCTCGTTCTCGGTGATGCGCGCGGCGAGGCCTGCGGCATCGCTGCGTGCGCGGGCGAGGTCGGAGCGCAGCTCCTGGTACAGCGGGTTGCGCATGGCCGCGGCCTCGTCGCGCTCGCCATTGCGCTCGCTCGCGCGGGCCTCGACGATCGCGTCCTGCAGGTCGTCGATCTGGTGGCGGAGACGGACCACATCGGGGTACTCGTCGGTGTACTCGAGCCGCAGGCGGTCGAGCTGCCCCTGCAATTCGGCGAGACGGATCTGCATCTCGCCGGAGCGGGTGCGGGCGCCGCTCACTTCCGCTTCGCCACTGAGCTGGCCCAGCACCGAGGATTCACGCATGCGCAGCTCGGACAGGGCCGTGCGCGCCTGCTCGATGCTGGTACGCAGCCCGGCGATGCGCGTGCGCACATCCGTGTCGCTGCCTGGGCCGGCATCCTGGTTGCCTGCGCGAAACTCCTTCAGCCGGTCTTCGGCATCGGTGAGCTTCGCGTGGTACTCGCGGACCTGGGAGTCGATGAATTCGTAGGCTTCGCGGCTTTCGCGCTCCTTCGCGGCCAGGCTCTCCTCCATGAAGAGTTCGGCGAAGCGCTGCGCGACCTTGAAGGCGCGCTCGGGCTCCTTGTCGGTGTAGGTGATCTCGATCAGGTTCGCCCCGGGGCTGGACACCCGCGTGCGCTGCTTGATCTGCTCGGCCGCCCGCTCCCGGGCGATCGGGTCCTCGAGCTCCTCGGTCCAGCCGCCAGCGGCGAGGATCTCGCCCATCACCTTGCGGCTGAAGATCACCTCGCGGGCGATCCGGGCGCGATCGGCGACGCCGGTGGGCACCGCGCGGCCTTCCATGAGGGGCGTGATGATGTTGGCCTCACCGGCCAGGATCGTCGTGCCGGAGACGTACTTCTTCGGCACCAGCAGCCCCACCATCAGGGCGAGCAGCGCCACCGCGGCGAAGCCGAGGCACAGGCCGAACACGCGCCGGCGCAGCTCCGCCAGCAGCACCGGCAGGAGGTGCAGCCATTCCGGCTGACGGGTGGGTCCTTCCAGGAGCATCGGTTGGTTCACAGCGCGCGCTCCGGCACGGTGATGACGTCGCCAGGGCGGACGTCGAGGTTGGATTCCAGCTTGCCGCCGTCGAGGATGTCGCCGAGGCGGATGTCGCGCGTTTCCACGGCACCATCGGCGTCGCGACGGTGCAGGCGCGAACGGTTGGCGGCGGCGAAGTCGGTGACGCCGCCGGCCTGCAGCACCGCGTCGAGCACGGTCATGCCCTGCCGGTAGGGCACGGACACAGGCTGGCGCACCGCACCGGTCACACGGACCCGCGAAATGAACTCATGGCTGCGGAGGTCGACGAGGATCACCGCCACCTTGGGATCGCGCACGTAGGTGGCCAGCTGCTTCTCGATGTCCGCGGCCACTTCCTGCGGAGCCCGTCCACCGGCCATCACGTCGCCGACCAGGGGGACGGAGATGCGTCCATCCGGGCGCACGGGCACGGTGACGCTCAGCTCGGGGTTACGCCATACCGAGACCTGCAGGCGGTCATCGACGCCGATCCGATACAGATCGGAAAACTCTCCGGAAGCGGCTTCGGCTGGCGGAGTTGGGGAGGCCGGGGCGGCGTCCTCTCGTTCGGTCTGCGCCCATGCCATCGACGCCATCAGGAAGACGGCGAGAACGAATAGGGTTCTGGCGGCTTGGATCAACATGGGATGCCCTGCTCCTTGGGCGTCCGGGGGGCAACAGGACTGCTTCCGGGCGCACTGTCGTGTGTGGGGGTGGAGTGATGATACGCTGCTTCCGCATGATTCTGAGAATCAGGTCACACTTTTTAACCTGACGCGCCGTGCCCGATCCCTCCAGCCCGCTCGATGACCTGACCCGCCTGGGCCTGCCCGCCGGTGCGCCGATTGACGCCCTCAAGCCCGCTTGGCGCCGGGCGGTATCGGCCCTGCATCCAGACCGCAACGGGCCGCAGGCGGACCGGGAGCTGGCCGAAGTGAACGCGGCCTTCCAGCGCCTGCAGGCCTTCGAGCGGCGGCATGGCCGCCTGCCCGGGCACCGGGATGCCCCGCCGCGCCCCTCACCATCGTCGCGGCGTGGCTCGCCGCGCTGGATGGTCGGCAGCCTGGCGATCGCCGCCGCCGCCCTCATCCTCTGGCCGCAGTCCCATCCTGGCGACGGCCCGAATCGTCCCGGCGACGAGGGCGCCATGGATGAATCAGCCCCCCCTCCCGCCGTCGCTTCGTACCCGGCCAGCATCGGCCTCCCGCCGGATCGCCTGGAGGTTGGCCTTGCCCCGGAAGCGGTGGAGCGCGTCGCCGGCCCTCCCCTGTTCCGGTCGGCCGAGCGCTGGGAGTACGGCCCGTCCGAGGTCCGCTTCACCGACGGGAAAGTGTCCGGCTGGTACAGCTCGGCACTTCGCCCGCTACCGGTCGGCGACACCCCGAGTTTCCCGGCACCCAACCACCACTGAGCGGCATCGCGCTCAGCGCGCCCCCTTGCCGAACAGGACCACCTCGACCGTCTGCAGCAGCACCAGCAGATCGAACATCAGGCTCTGGTTCTTGACGTAGTACAGGTCGTACTTGAGCTTCTCCTCCGCATCCTTGACCGAGGCCCCGTAGGCGTAGCGCAGCTGCGCCCAGCCCGTGATCCCGGGCTTCACCGCGTGGCGCAGCCCGTAGTAGGGAATCTCGCGCTCGAGCTGCTCGACGAAGGTCGGGCGCTCCGGCCGCGGCCCGACGAAACTCATCTCGCCGCGCAGCACGTTCAGGACCTGCGGCAGTTCGTCGATGCGCAGCTTGCGGATGACCCGGCCGACGCGCGTCACGCGGTCGTCGTTCGAGGTCGCCCAGCGCGCCACGCCGTCGCGCTCGGCATCGGTGCGCATGCTGCGGAACTTGATGACGCGGAAGGTCTCGCCGCCCTCGCCGACCCGCTCCTGCAGGTAGAAGATCGGGCCGCCCAAGCCGCTCTCGAACTTGATCAGCACGGCGGTCAGCAGCATCAGCGGCATCGCGAGGAGCAGCAGCAGCGAGGAGGAGGCGATGTCGAACACGCGCTTGCTGGCGGAACGCGCGACGCTGCGGTCGAAGCCGGCATCGAACACGATCCAGGACGGGCTGAGCGCGTTGATGTGGGCGCGGCCGGTCTGGTTCTCGAGGAAGGTGTGCAGGTCGTTGACGTGGACGCCGCGCAGGCGGCAGGCCATCAGTTCGTCGAGCGGCAGGCTGCCACGGCGGCAGTCCGGCGCCACGACGATCTCGTCCACGCCCAGCAGGTCGACCATCGCCGGCAGCCCCTCGCTGGGGCTCAGACGCAACTCGGCAGGCACCCGCTCGGCATCGCCCTGCACCGGCACGTACCCCACGATGCCGAAGGTGCGGCGATCGCTGTCGCGCCGCAGGCGCGAATGGATCAGGTCGGCCTTTTCGCCCACGCCGAGCACCAGCACCTGGCGGCGGAGGAGCTCGCCCTGGCCCACGCGCAGGGCAAAGGCCCGTGCCACCATCACGCCCGCGAAACCGAACCCGAGGGCCAGCACCATGACACCGCGCCCGATATCATCGACCGGCGTGAGGTACTGCAGCGCCATCAAAGTCAGGCCGCCGGCAAAGAAGGCCACCAGCGCGCGGACGACGTGGCCGCTCCAACCGTCGCGACTGTGGGTGGCGTAGAGGCCCATCGAGGTCATCGCCAGCATGAGCACGCCGGCGAACACCAGGCCACGCAGCACCGTGCTGCCGCCGAAGGCCTGGTCGATCAGGTCGAAGTCGCCGAAGAAGCGGACCAGGACGGCCGCCTCGAAGGCCAGGAACAGGGCGACGAATTCGGCGGAGGCGAGGAAAAGAATCCAGCGGCGAGCGGGATGAAGGGCGTCCGAGATGGAGCGCATGTGAATTCCTGCAAATGCATTGGGGGGCTTCCGGAGGTGTCGGGGGCCATCGAAAGCCCGCCACTGCTGGCGGCGTGCCCTTCGTGAGGTCCGGAATCGTCGCTTTGGGATCACGATGGCGTGTAGCCAAGGTGAAGTCCATCACAGGTACTATGAGAACCCGGTCACATTGCAGACACAAGTCCATTCCCCCCAGCTATGACAAACCCTGACAGTCTTCACATCGGAATCATCGGCCTGGGCTACGTCGGCCTGCCGCTCGCGGTGGAATTCGGCAAGCAGTTGCCCACCACCGGCTTCGACATCAACGCCGCGCGCGTCGCCGAACTCAAGGGTGGCCACGACCACACTCTTGAAGTGGACGCCGATGAACTCGCTTCAGCGAAGTTCCTGAAGTATTCGACGGCGTTGGCGGATCTTGAGTCCGTCAACGTCTACATCGTCACCGTGCCCACGCCGATCGACCAGGCCCGCCGGCCGGATTTCGGCCCGCTGCTCTCGGCCAGTCGCACGGTGGGCAAGACCCTGCGCAAGGGCGACATCGTGGTGTTCGAATCGACCGTGTATCCGGGCGCGACCGAGGAGGTCTGCGTGCCGGTGATCGAGCGCGAATCGGACCTGACCTACAACGTCGACTTCTTCTGCGGCTACAGCCCCGAGCGCATCAACCCCGGCGACAAGCAGCACCGCCTGCCGGACATCGTGAAGGTGACCTCGGGCTCCACCCCGGAGATCGCCGACCGGGTCGACGCCCTCTACCGCCGCGTCATCCGTGCCGGCACCCACAAGGCCTCGAGCATCCGCGTGGCGGAAGCGGCCAAGGTGATCGAGAACACCCAGCGCGACCTCAACATCGCACTGATGAACGAGTTGGCGAAGATCTTCTCGCGCCTGGGTATCGACACCTTGGAGGTGCTCGAAGCCGCCGGGACGAAGTGGAACTTCCTCCCCTTCCGCCCCGGCCTCGTGGGCGGCCACTGCATCGGCGTGGACCCGTACTACCTCACCCACAAGGCGCAGGAGATCGGCTACCACCCGGAGGTGATCCTTGCCGGCCGCCGCACCAACGACGGCATGGGCCCGCACGTGGCCCATCGCGTGGTGAAACTGATGAGCCAGAAGGGCCTGCACGTGGTCGGCGCCAAGGTGCTGGTGCTCGGCCTGACGTTCAAGGAGAACTGCCCGGACCTGCGCAACACGCGGGTCACCGACGTGATCGCTGAACTGGCCGGCTTCAACATGGCCGTCGACGTCTACGACCCCTGGGTGAGCGTGGACGAGGCCAAGCACGAGTACGACTTGGACCTGCTCCGTGAAGCGCCGAAGGCGGGTGACTACGACGCCGTCGTACTGGCCGTCTCGCACCGGCAGTTCCAGGCCATGGGCCCGGCGGCGATCCGCGGCCTGTGCAAGCCCGACGGCGTGTTGTTCGACGTGAAGAGTGCCCTGCCCTACGGCACGGCGGACGGCCGGCTCTGAGGCAGCCCGGGCGCTCCTCGGCCCAGAGTCTGTCAAAAAGTGTGATGGAGTAGTCAAAAATCCAGCCGGGCGCGGTATCGTGTCAAGACTGGATGAATCCCCCCTTCCGGGCCGCATGACGCGGCCTCTTGGAGTTTCCGATGCGTGTCCTCATCACCGGCGCTGCCGGCTTCATCGGCTCGACGCTGGCCCATCGCCTGCTGGACCGCGGCGACGAGGTCCTCGGCTACGACAACCTCAACGACTACTACGACGTCCGCCTGAAGCAGGCCCGGCTCGACCGGCTGACGCCGCGTGCCGGCTTCTCGTTCGTGAAGGCCTCGCTGGAGGACCGCGAGGCCCTCGATGCCGCGTTCGATGCGTTCAAGCCGCAGCGGGTCGTCAACCTCGCCGCCCAGGCTGGCGTCCGCTACTCGCTGGAAAACCCGCGCGCCTACATCGACGCCAACATCGTGGGCTTCCTGAACGTGCTGGAAGCCTGCCGCCACAAGGGCGTCGAGCACCTCGTCTACGCGTCGTCGAGTTCCGTCTACGGCAGCAACCGCAAGCTCCCGTTCGCCGTCGAAGACAGCGTCGACCACCCGGTCAGCCTCTACGCCGCCAGCAAGAAGGCCAATGAGCTGATGGCGCACACCTACAGCCATCTGTTCCGGCTGCCGACGACCGGCCTGCGCTTCTTCACGGTGTATGGCCCGTGGGGCCGCCCGGACATGGCGCTGTTCCTGTTCACGAAGAAGATCCTCGCCGGCGAGCCGATCGACGTCTTCAACTTCGGCAAGCACACGCGCGACTTCACCTACATCGACGACATCGTCGAGGGCGTCATCCGCACGCTGGACCGCGTTCCGGGGCCGGATGCCGGCTTCGATCCGCTCGCCCCCACCCCGGCCACCAGCGCGGCGCCCTACCGCGTCTACAACATCGGCAACCACACGCCGGTGCAGCTCTCGCGCTACATCGAGCTGATCGAGGAAGCGACGGGCAAGAAAGCCATCAAGAACCTGCTGCCGCTCCAACCCGGCGACGTGCCCGACACGGAAGCCGAAGTCTCGGCGCTGATGCGGGACACCGGCTACGCCCCGGAAACGCCGGTCGAAGTCGGGGTGAAGCGCTTCGTCGAGTGGTACCGCGGGCACTACGGGGTCTGATCCCATGCCCCCCCTGAGCCCGAGTGCGCTTCAGGACTTGATTGCACGGACGTGGGCGGACCTTCTGGGCGAAGCCGCCCCCGAGGCGCGTGCCAACCTGTTCGATGCCGGCGCGCATTCGCTGCTCGTGCCGAGGTTCATCGCCGCGATGCGCGAGGCCGGCGTCGAGACGCTGGGTGTGGCCGATGTCTACGACCGCCCGACCATCGCGGGGCTGGCCGAGCGCGCGCTCCGCGGCAGCGGCGATGGCGCGACCGCATCGAGGGCTGCGATCCCCGGAGCGCAGGCCGCCGGGACGACAGGGCGCGACCGCGCGGCCGGTGGTTTCGCCATCGTCGGCATGGCCCTGCGTGGGCCGGGTGCGGCGGACCTCGAGGCCTTCTGGAACCAGCTGCTGGCCGGGCAGGAAGGCATCCGCCGATTCCGTCCGGACGAGCTCGATCCCGACGTGTCGGAATCCTTGCGCTCGCATCCCAACTTCGTCGCCGCGCGCGGCGTGGTCGATGACCTCGATCGCTTCGATGCCGGCTTCTTCGGCGTCTCCGCCCGCGAGGCCACCCTCGTGGACCCGCAGCAGCGCATGCTGCTGGAACTGTCCTGGCAGGCCTTCGAGCACGCCGGCATCGCGCCGGAACGTGCGTCCCGGGTGGGCGTCTACGCCGGCACCGCGAACAACCAGTACACGCCGCTGCTGCGCCAGCATGCGCCGCAGCTCGTCGCGCAGAGCGGCGAGTTCACGACCATGCTCGGCGCCGAGAAGGACTTCGTCGCGACGCGCATCGCGCATCGCCTCGACCTCAAGGGCCCGGCGATGACGGTGCTGACGGCCTGCTCCACAGGGCTTGTGGTCGTCGCCCAGGCCTGCGAGGCGCTGGCGGCCGGCCATTGCGATGTCGGCCTCGCTGCGGCCTCCACCGTGCTGCTGCCGCAGGTCGGTGGCTACCTGCACGTGGAAGGTGGGATGGAATCGGCCGATGGGCGCTGCCGCCCCTTCGACGCCGAGGCCACCGGCACCGTGTTCTCGAACGGCGGCGCCGTGGTGCTGCTCAAGCGCCTCGAGGACGCACTGGCCGACGGCGACACCGTGTACGCGGTGATCCAGGGCGTCGGCCTCAACAACGACGGCGGCGGGAAGGCGAGCTTCACCGCGCCGAGCGTGAGCGGCCAGAGCGACGCAATCCGCATGGCGCTCGATGCCGCCGGCGTGTCGGCGCGCGACATCGGCTACGTGGAAGCGCACGGCACCGCCACGACGCTGGGCGACCCGATCGAAGTGAGCGGCCTGGTCAATGCCTATCGCCGCGACACCGCGGACACCGGCTACTGCTGGCTGGGCTCGGCAAAAGGCAACGTGGGCCACACCTGGGCGGCCGCCGGCCTGTTCGGCCTGATCAAGGCGGCGCTGGTGCTGCATCACGGGGTCATTCCACGGTCCCTGCACTTCCGCAAAGCGAACCCTCAGATCGACTTCGCGCGCACACCGTTCCGGGTCTGCACGGACAACGTGGCCTGGCCGCGTGGCGCGGCGCCGCGGCATGCTGCGGTGAGCTCGTTCGGCGTCGGTGGCACCAATGCCCACGTGGTACTGGGCGAAGCCCCGGCAACGACCGCACGGAATGCGACGGCGAGCACCGACGACACCAGCTGGCAGGTGTTGCCGCTCTCGGCGCGCAGCGAGGCGGCGGTTTCCGCCCGCGCGCAGGCGCTGGCGAAGCGTCTCGCGGCCGATGACGCCCCGGACCTCGCCGCCGTTGCCTACACCCTGATCCGCGGCCGCAGCCTCCTGCCCTGCCGCGCTGCGGTGGCCGCCCGCAACCGCAGCGACGCCATCGCCAAGCTCCGCCGCATCGCCCGCGGCGAGACCGCGCTGGACGCACCGCGGCTGGTCTTCCTGTTCCCCGGGCAAGGCGCGCAGTCGCCGGGCATGGCGCGCGAACTGCACGCCGCGCTGCCGGAGTTCGCCCGCGCCTTCGACGCCGCCTGCGCGGCCGTTGCGCCCCACCTCGATCTCGACCTGCGTGCCCTGCTGCTCGCGGAACCGGGCCCGGCCCACGCGGCGACGCTGGACGAAACCCGCTACGCCCAACCCGCGCTGTTCTGCGTTTCCGTCGCGCTCGCCCGCTGGTTGCAGCATTTCGGCCTCGAACCGCAGGCGCTGATCGGCCACAGCATCGGTGAGCTGGCCGCCGCGCACATCGCCGGCGTGTTTGGCCTCGATGCCGCCGCCGCCCTGGTGTGCGCCCGCGCCGCCGCGATGTGGCAGCAGCCCCGTGGCGCGATGCTCGCGGTGCGCGCCAGCGCCGAGGTCGTGCGTGGCGCCCTGCCGCACGGGGTCGAGATCGCCGGCTTGAATGCCCCCGAACTCACGGTCGTGTCCGGCCCCAAGGCGGCCATCGACGCTTTCGCAGCGCAGCTGCAGTCCCGAGGCATCGAAACGACCGCGCTGCGTGTCTCGCACGGCTTCCACAGCGCCTCGATGGAGGGCGCACTGGCGGCGATCGACGCCGCGGCCGCCGCAGCGATCCACCTCGCCCCGAGCATCCCGCTCTACTCCTGCGTTACCGGTGCGCCGCACAAGGCCGATTCGATCGGACCGACCTACTGGTCACGTCAGGTCCGCGAACCGGTGCGATTCAGTGATGCCGTCATGGCCGAACTGGCCCGACCCGACACCGTCTTCGTCGAGGTGGGGCCCGGCCAGGCGCTAACCGCCCTGCTGCGCCAACACCGCGACGCAGCGAACAGCGCGCCGCGCGTCGTCGCCATGCAACCTCCGGCCAGCAAGCCTGCGGATGCGGGCACCGCCGTGCACGGCCTCGGCCAGCTATGGTCGTTGGGCGCACCGGTGGCTTGGCCACAGCCGCACGGCCGCGCGCGCATCACGCTGCCCGGCTATCCCTTCGCCGATACGCGGTTCTGGTTTCCGCGTTCGTCCGCATCGCCCGCCGCACCGACCATGGTGCCTTCCACGATGGAGCCCGCCGTGGCTGATCGACTTCCCGCCCTCCGGGCCGAACTCACCCGCCTCGTGGCCGAGGTCTGCGGCCAGAACACCGCCGACATTCCGGCCGACGCGCCACTGATCGACCTCGGGCTCGACTCGCTGTCGGCGACGCAAGCCAGCCTGGAGATCGATCGCGTCTTCGGCCAGAAGCTGCGCTTCCGCCGACTGATGGAAGACCTCGACACGGTGGAGAAGCTGGCGCGTCATCTCGACGCGACGCTGCCCGGCGACCGCTTTGCCCCGGCCGCACCCGTTGCGCCGACCGTGTCGCCCACGACGAAGGCCGTGGCCCTGCCGGCCGCTGGACCGATGGCGACGATGGGCAACGAGGCGGTGAATGCGCTGATCCAGCAGCAGCTCGCGCTGATGCAGCAGCAACTGGCGGTGATGTCGGGTCTCGGCCTCGCCCCGGCGTCGCTTCCCCAGGCGGCGGTCCCGACGCCATCGAGCCCTGTGCTCGCGCCTCCCGCTTCCCCCGCAGTTTCGGCCTCCTGCTCGCCTTCGCCCGCGGAAGCCGCGCCGGACCTGATCGCCAAACCCTTCGGGGCCTCGGCACGCATCACCCTGGCGCCGCAACTGGACATGACGCCGGCGCAGCGCACGTGGCTGGCTGACTTCACGGCGCGCTACCTCGCCCGCTATGGCAAGTCGCGCGAGTTCTCGCAGGCGAATCGCGCGCAAATGGCCGACCCGCGCGTCGTCACCGGCTTCAACCCGCTGTGGAAGGACCTCGTCTTCCCGATCGTCGCAGACCGCTCCGAGGGCGCGCGCGTGTGGGACATCGAGGGCAATGCCTTCATCGACCTGCTCTCGTGCTTCGGCGCGAACCTGCTGGGCTACAAGCCCAAGGCCATCACCCAGGCCATGCACGAACAGCTGGACCGCGGCATCGAAGTGGGCCCACAGCACCCGCTTGCGGCCGACGTCTCGGCCCTGCTGCGCGAGTTCTCTGGCCATGAGCGCATCGGCCTGTGCAACACCGGCTCGGAGGCCGTGATGGGCGCGATGCGCGTCGCGCGCACGGTGACCGGTCGCAAGACGATCGCGATCTTCTCCAACAGCTACCACGGCATCTTCGACGAGGTGCTGGTCCGCGGCACGAAACAGCTGCGTTCGCTCGCCGCCGCGCCGGGAATCCTTGCCGAAGCGGTCGAGAACATCCTCGTGCTTGACTACGGCAGCGAGGAGTCGCTGCGCATCCTGCGCGAGCGTGCGCACGAACTGGCAGCGATCATGATCGAGCCGGTGCAGAACAAGTACCCCACGCTGCGCCCGCGCGAGTTCGTGCATGAACTCCGGCGGATCTGCGACGCGGGCGGCTGCGCGCTGATCCTCGATGAAGTGGTCACCGGTTTCCGCCTCGCGCCCGGCGGCGCCCAGGAATTCTATGGCGTGCGTGCCGACCTCTGCGCCTACGGAAAGATCATCGGCGGCGGATTGCCGATGGCGGCCATCGCGGGTTCCGCGCACTGGATGGACGCGTTGGACGGCGGCAGATGGCAGTTCGGCGACGACAGCTATCCCGAGGCCGGCGTCACCTATTTCGCCGGCACCTATGTGCGCCATCCGCTCGCGCTCGCCGCGGCCAAGGCGACGCTGCAGTACGTCAAGGACCGCGGCCCCGCGCTGTACGAAGAACTGAACGGCCGCACGCAGGGCATGGTCGACCGCTTGAACGCTGGTTTCGCCGCCCGTGGCGCGCCGGTGAAGGCGGTGCACTGCGCCTCGCTGTGGCGCCTGCAGTGGGACGAGGACCAGCGCTACGTCAGCCTGTTCTACTACCTCGCCCGCCTGCACGGCTTGCATCTCTACGAGCAGTTCGGTCATTTCGTCACCGAACCGATGGGTGCGGCGGAAATCGACCGCATCGTCGAGGTGTTCTTGGGTGCCGTCGACGAACTGATGGCCCTGGGCTTCCTCACCGGGCGCGCCGGCGCGATGGCGAACGGAAACGCCCCAGCGGCGGCGGCATCGGCGGCATCGACCACCGAACTCGCCCCGCTGTCGCCCGGGCAAGCCGAGCGTTGGCTGGCCGCGAGCTTCGACCGCCACGCTCTGAAAGCCCTGAACGAGACGCTCTGCCTGCGGCTCGATGGCGTGCTGGAGATCGACGCCTTCAAGGCCGCGATCGACGCGCTCGTCGCGCGCCATCCGGTGTTCCGCCTGCGCTTCGAAGCCGAGGCGCCGAAGCAGCGCGAGGCCCCCGGCAGTGAGCCGACGCTCGCCGTGCGCGACCTCTCGGCGCAGCCGGATCCGGAAGCCGCCCTCGCGGCCTTCGCGCGCGAGGCCGGTCAGCATGCATTCGCCCTCGGCGACGGTCCGATGATCGCCATGACCCTGCTGCGCCTCGGTCCGGCGCGCCATGCGCTGAACCTCGTGTACAGCCATCTCGCCGTCGACGGCTGGGCCATCAGCGTGTTCCTCGAGGAACTCGCGTTGCTCTACGCGGCCAAGCGCACGGGCGTCGCTGCCAACCTGCCTCCGGCGGGCCGGCCCGGCGAATTCGCCGTCGCCGAGCGGGCGCGGATGGCCTCCGCCGAAGGTGGCGAATCGGCCGAGTTCTGGAAGGCCCAACTGGCTTCGCCGCCGGCACCGCTGGAGCTTGGCGACCGTCAGCCCTCCGGGGCGCGACAGTTCGCCGCCGACACCGCCTACCTGCGCATCGATGGCCCGCGTTTCGCGGCCCTTCGTTCGCTCGCGAAGGCCCGTCGCGTGACGCTGTTCCAGCTTCTCTTGGGCGTGGTCGGCACCCTGCTCGGCCGCCGCGCCGGCAGCGATGATTTCGTGCTCAGCATCCCGTATGCGAGCCAGGGGCTCGGCCGCCATCCGGCGCTGATGTCGGACGGCGTGCTCGACCTGCCGCTGCGCCTGCGCCTGTCGCGACTCGACGACACGCTGGCCAACCTGGCGCCGGTGCGCGGCGCACTGATGGATGCGCTCGAGCACCCGCTGATGACGCAAGGCCTGGCCGCGCGCCTCCTCGGCCTGCCCAGTCGCGGCGAACGCCCGCCGCTCACCGGCGTGTACTTCAACCTCAACCCCAAGGTCGTCCTCGACGGCTTCCAGCCGTTGGTCGCCCGCATGCAGGAGGGCCGCAAACCCGGCCTGCTCGGCGAGCTGATGTTCAACTTCTACGAAGAGGACGACGCGCTCGCCCTCGACCTGCACCACAGCACGGAGTTCTTCAGCCCGATGCGCATCGCCGAAATCCTCGGCGGCCTCGAGGCCGAGATCGACGCGCTGGCCGGAGCCAGCGCCCCGGAGCGCATCGAACGCGGCTTCGCCGAACAGGCGCGCCGCACGCCCTCGGCGATCGCAATCTCCAGTGCGGCAGGGCACATCACCTTCGCCGAGCTCGACGCCCGCGCGAACCGCATTGCCAACACACTGGCCACCCGCGGCGTACGCACCGGTGACTGGGTGGGCCTGTGCCTGCCGCGCGGCATCGACCTCGTCGCGGCCCTGCTCGGCGTGCTGAAGGTCGGCGCGGCCTACGTGCCGCTCGACCCGGCGTTCCCGCTGCAGCGCCTCCGCGACATGGCGGAGGATGCCGGCCTCGCCCTGCTGCTCAGCGATTCGGAGAACGCATCGCGCCTCGACATCGCCGGCCTCCGTACGCTGCTTCTCGATGCCGATGCCTGCGCGGTGGCGGCCGCCTCCGCCGAGGCGCCCGTCGTCGCGCTGCCCGCGGACGCCCCGGCCTACGTGATCTACACCTCGGGCTCGACCGGCAAGCCCAAGGGCGTGGTGGTGCTGCAGCGCGGCGTGGTGAACTTCCTCCGCAGCATGGCGCACACGCCGGGCCTCAAGGCCGGCGAACCCCTTCTGGCGGTCACCACGCTCAGCTTCGACATCGCCGTCCTGGAGCTGCTGCTGCCGCTGACCGTGGGTGCCGAGATCGTTCTCGCGCAGCGCACCGACGCGATCGACGGCCACGCCCTGAAGCAGCTCATCGCCCAGCACGGCGTGCGGGTCATGCAGGCCACGCCGAGCACCTGGCACCTGCTGCTTGAAGCCGGTTTCACAGCGCCATCGGGCTTCCGCGCCCTGTGCGGCGGTGAAGCGCTCAGCCCCGCCCTCGCGAAGCGGATGCTCGACGCCGGCGCGGCCGAACTGTGGAACATGTACGGGCCGACCGAGACCACGGTGTGGTCGACGCTGGCGCGCATCACCGATCCCGAACACATCACGGTCGGCCGTCCCATCGATGCCACCGTGATCCGGCTGATCGATGAGCAGGGTCGCGAGTGCGGCGTGGGCGAACCGGGCGAAATCTGCATCGGCGGTGCCGGCGTGGCGCAGGGTTACCACGCCCGGCCGGAACTGACGGCGGACCGGTTCATCGCCGATCCTTTCGACGCGACGCCCGGCGCACGCCTTTATCGCACCGGCGACCTCGGCGCATGGAATGCGGACGGAACGATCCGCCACATGGGCCGGCTCGACCACCAGGTGAAGCTGCGCGGCTACCGCATCGAGCTGGGCGAGATCGAAGCCGCCATCGAGCAACTGCCGGGCGTGGCCCGCGCGGCGATGACCGTCGAAAGCTTCGGCCCGATGGACGATCGTCTCGTCGCCTACGTCGCTGCGGCGGCCGGGGCCAGCGTGCCGGCCCTGACGCCGATGCGTCGGGCCCTCGGCCAGCGCCTGCCCGACTACATGCTGCCGCAGGTGCTGCGCGTGCTGGACGCACTGCCCCTGTTGCCGAACGGCAAGATCGACCGCAAGGCCCTGCGGCCGGACGCGGTCGCCACCGCCGAAGCGCCCCCCACCGCGCCAGCAGTGGCCACCACGCCGGCGACGCCCTCCCTCGATGCGCTCGAGGCCGGCATCGGCGAGACGATGGGGCGACTGCTGCAGCGTGCACCGCTGGCGGCCGACGAGCACTTCTTCGAGCAGGGCGGGCACTCGCTGCTCGCCGCAGAGCTCGCCGGGGAATTGCAGCGCCTGACCGGATCCCGCCCCTCGCTGCGCGAGATCTTCGAAGCACCGACGCCACGCCAGCTCGCCGCGCAGCTGTCGCTGTCCGCCGCCGGCAGCAACGACGCCGCGACCACCGCGATCCCGCCACTGACGCGCCGCCTTGGCCAAGGCGCCGCCGCCCTGTCCGTGCAGCAGCTGCGCGCCTGGTTCCTCGAGCGCAGCAGCGACGACGGCAGCATCAACCTGCTGCCCTCGGCGCACCGGTTGAAGGGGCCGTTCGATGTCGCCGCCTTCCAGCGCGCCCTGGCCGCCCTTGTGGCGCGTCAGTCGGTGCTGCGCACCGTGTTCCGCCCTTCGCCCGACGGCGCAGAGCAGGTCGTGCTGGACCGCATCGACGTAGATTGCCCGCTGATCGACTGGTCGGACCGGCCGAGGGACGGCGTGGATGCCGCAATCCACCAGACCGTGGCCGACATGCAGGCCGAAGCCATCGATCTCGCGGCCGGCCCACCCTTCCGTGCCGCACTGTTCCGCGTGGGCCCCGAGGAGCATGTGTTCGCCTTCGTCGTGCACCACCTCGTCTGGGACGGTTGGTCGTTCGACCTGCTCTACCGTGACATGGCCGCGCTCTACGCGGCCGAATTGTCCGCCGAAGCCGCGCCGCCAGTGCCGCTGGCGCTCGACTACAGTGACTACGCGGAATGGCAGAAGTCGGTGCTTGCCTCGGGTGCGCTGCAGCCGCAGGTCGACTTCTGGAAGCGCACCCTGCTGCCGGCCGCGGCCTCGCTCGCCCTGCCCACCGACCAGCCGCGCCCGGCGCAGATGAGCGGCCGCGGCGGTTCGGTTCGCCTCGTGTTGCCGGCCGATGTGGTCGAGCGCCTGCATGCCAAGGCACGCGAGCGCGGCACCACGCTGTTCGTGCTGCTGCTCGCCGCCTACACCGCGATGCTGCAACGGCTCGGCGGCCAGAAGGACATGGTGGTCGGCACACCGGTGCGTGGGCGCGAGCAAGCCGAACTGCTGCCGGTGATGGGCTTCTTCGTGAACGCCCTGCCCCTGCGCTTCCGCGGCGATGCCTCGTCGTTCGAGGACTGGATCGGCCAGGTGCGGGCCGTCGCGACCGAGGCGCTCGGCCATCCCGACGTGCCCATCGAGGCGCTGGTCCGCGAACTCCATCTGCCGCGCGATCAGAGCCGCCCCGTGCTGTTCCAGGCGATGTTCTCGTTCCAGGACGTGCGTGAGCGCCCCAGCCACTGGGGTCCGCTCGAGCATTCGCGCTTCGGCGTGCCGGTGACCGGTGCCAGCCACGAGCTGAGCCTGTGGTGCGTCGAGACCCGTGTGGGCCTCGAGACGATCTTCACCTACGACGCCGATCTGTTCTTCCGCGAGCGCATCACCGCCTGGGCCGAGGATTACCTCGCGACGCTGCGCACGTTCGCTGGCACGACGAACCCCAACGTGGCGCTCCTGCAGGGCATCTGGAACGAGCTGCTCGGCACGAGCGACGTCGGCGTGGACGACAACTTCTTCGAGCGTGGCGGCCACTCGCTGCTGGCCTTGAGCATGGTGAGCCGCGTGGAACTGGCCTGCGGCAAACGCCTGCCCCTGCTGCGCGTCGGCGACAGCAGCCTCGGCGCCCTCGCCGCGATGCTCGACGAGGAACTGGTGGAGGCACCGGCCGCCACCACCGCCTCCCCGCAAGGCAAGCTCGGTGGCTGGCTGCGCAAGCTCGTGGGGCAAACCGGCGCATGACGGCGACGGGGATGCGGCGGGTGCAACGTGCCGTGGGCCGCGGCTGGGTCCAGGGCATGCTGTGCGAGGCGCCCGCCCCCCGCGCCGCCCTGCTGGTGCTGCCGCCGTTCTTCCACGAATGGCAGCGCAGCTACCGGCTTTTCGCGCTGATGGCCGATGCCTTGGCGGCGCGCGGCATCAGCGTGCTCCGCTTCGACTACCGCGGCACCGGGGAATCCTCGGGCGACGATGCCGACTTCCTGCCGAGCCGAGCGCTTGATGACGCGGAAGCGATGCTCGCTTCGTTGCGTGAATGCAGCCCCGCGCCCGTCACCCTGGTCGGTGTGCGGGCCGGCACCCTCCTCGCCGAACGTCTGGCCGAACGGCATGGCCTGCCTTGGTGTGCATGGCAGGGCGTCGAACGTGGCGACGAGCACTGGTCCGAACTGCGCGAGCGCGATGCGCACGAACGCAACAACCGCAACCGCTTTCCTTTCCTCGACCGCCATCGCGCCCTCGATCCCGCCACGCTGATGGGTCATCGCCTGCACCCGGAGTTCGCACTCGAACTCGGCATCTTCCAGCGCGCCGCGGAACCCGCCTGGCGCATCGACCGTGCCGAGCGATGCGGCCCGGCGGACGTTGCGCTGCCCGAGACCCTCCCGGGATGGGTGGGCCAGATCGACCTCCAGGGCGCCCTGCCGCTCGCCGCCATCGCGGCGCTGGCCGAGGCGATCGCGGCGCGAATGCCGTCCCGTCCGGAGCAGGCGGCATGATCGAGCGTCCGTTCCGAGTACCGGGCACCGAGGCCGATATCGGCGTTCTCGCCAAACCCACCCGCAGCGGCGACACGGCGGTAGTGCTGTTGAACGCCGGCGCCATGCGCCGTGCCGGCCCGTTCCGCCTGCATGTGCACGCCGCGCGTCGTTTCGCAGCGCTCGGCTTTGCGACACTGCGCATCGACCAACCCGGGATCGCCGATCACATCGCCAGCGCGCGGCGCCCCCACCTCGACGTGCTCGTCGAGATCCTCGACACCCTGCAGCGCGAGACCGGCTGCAAGCGTTTCGTCGTCGGCGGTGTCTGCAGCGCGGCCGATTTCGCCTGGGTGCTGGCGCAGAAGGAACCCCGTGTCGCCGGCCTGCTGCTGCTCGACCCCATGGCGCGATCGAACGCACCGGGCTTCCGCCTCGGGCAGTTCCAGTTGTTGCTGCAGCGCGGCCCGAGCGGCTGGATCGACATCGTGAAGCGCCGACTCGCGCGCCGCGCCGCGCCACCACGCGCCACCGACGACCAGCTGCGCGATTGGCCCGCGCCCGGCGCGGAAGCCGCCCAGCTCGAGGCGCTCGTCGCCCGCGGCGCCGAACTGTTCGTGATGTACACCGGCGGCGCCGCGAACTACTTCACGCATCCGAAGCAGTTCTTCGAGGGCTACGGCCCGGCCGCGCGCAGCCCACGGGTCCACTTCGAGTATTGGCGCCAGTGCGACCACCTGTTCTTCCAGCCCGACGACCGCGAACGCCTCGTCGAGTGCATCGCCGGTTGGCTCGGCGACCGATTCGGAGCCCCTGCATGATCATCGAACGCGTGGGGGGCCTCAGCACCCGCGACTTCATCGAAAACTACGTCGCGCCGCGCCGGCCGGTGGTACTCACCGACGCCATCCACGACTGGCCAGCGCTGGGCCGCTGGACGCCTTCGTGGTTCCGCAAGACCTGGGGCGATCGCGTGGTGCGCTGCCGCGGCGCGAAGAACAACGCACCGGTGAAGCTGGCCGACTACATCGACGGCCTAGCCACCTCGACGGAAGCCGCGCCGGTCCCCTACCTGCGCAACGTCAACATCCAGACCGACTGGCCGGAGCTCGCGGCGGACATCACGCCGCGCTGCCGCTTCACCGCCGACGACTGGCTCAGCAGCCGGCTCATGCCGAAGGGCTGGCCGCGCGTGGCGCGCCACCTCAACCAGCTTTTCATCAGCGGCACCGGCACGACCATCCCGCTGCATTACGACGAATGGATGATGCACGCCTTCATCTCGAACGTGCACGGCGAGAAGGAGTTCACGCTGTTCCCACCGGACCAGACGCCGTTCCTCTATCCGAAGGACGACTACTACCTCGTCTCGCGCATCCCCAACCCCTACCACGTCGATCGCGATGCCTTCCCGCTGTTCGAGAAAGCAGCGACGGCCAGCATCACCATCGGCACCGGCGAATCGATCTTCCTGCCCTGCGGCTGGTGGCACACCACGCGTACGGTTTCGCCCTGCATCTCCGTAAGCTCGAATTTCGTCGGTGCCTCGAATTGGGATTCGTTCGTCGACGAGCTGTGCACGATGCGCGACCGGCTGGGTGCAAGCCGTTGGAAGACCCCGCTGATCCGCACCTACCTGAAGACCACCGGCGCCCTGCTGCGGCTGCAACCCGACGCAGGACACCACTGAGGACATGGACGCATGTCGTTGACGGCAGGATCCGCCGCCCCTCCCTCCCCGCTCCACGCGATGCAACCCGGCCTTCCGCGGCTGCGGGTGAGCGTGGTCCTGGCCTGTACGCGTCTGCCGGAATGGCTGGACGAAGCGCTGGCCGCGCTGCTGCAGGCGGACTTCCTCGACGTGCAGGTGCTGCGCGACGCCGATGCGCCCGCACGTCGCCACGGCAGCCTCGCCTGGCGCGCTTACCACGCGCTGGACCGCCGACTGCTCGGCGAGCTCCGACCCATCATGGCCCCGCGCGCGCTGGCGCCTCGGCTGGCCGAAGCGCCCGCCCCCGGCACGGCCGATGCCCTGTGCGCTGCGGTGGCCGGCTTCACGCCGGACGTCGTCCTGTCGATCGGCCATTCCCCGGCGCGCATCGACCTGTGGCCGCTCGCGCGCCGCGCCGCTTGGTCGATCCCCGCGGAGGCTTGCAAGCCCTCGTGGGGGCTGATGCACCTCCTGCCGGCGTTCCTGCGTGGTGACACCGAGGCGCCCTCCGGCTTTCCGGTGCACGACGACCGCACGGGGCACGGGCTGCTGCTGGACCCGGCCGTCGTCTCGATCGCGCAGCTCAGCTTCGCTCGCAACACCGCCTACCAGTTGCAGAAAGCGCCTGCGAAACTGCTGCGTGCGCTGCGACGACTGCAGCAGGGCCAGCCTCCCGCGGCCGCCCCCGTCGAACTGGCGCGCGCGCCGGGAACCTTTGCCACGCTGGGCCTTTGCGCCCGACTCCTCGGCCGCAGCCTGTGGCGTCACGTCCCAAGGCTCGGGCGCCGCGAACGCTGGACACTGGCCACCCGTCGCTCGGGCACGGCCCTCGACCCGGCGGCCCCGCGCGCCGAGGACTTCACGCGATGGACGCCGCCGCGCGGCTGGTTCTGGGCGGACCCGTTCCCGGTGCACCACGACGGCGTCGATCACGTGTTCTTCGAGGCCTACGACTACGAACGCGCCATCGGCGAGATCCATGCCGTCACCGTGGATGCCGATGGCCATCCCAGCCCGCACCGCGTGGTGATGGCCGGGCCCCACCACCTGTCGTATCCGTTCCTCTTCCAGCATGCGGGAGAGCCGCACCTGCTCGTCGAGTGCGCGCAATCGCGGCGCATCCAGGCGTTCCGCGCCGAACGCTTCCCCGAAGGCTGGCACCCCGTCGCCACCCTGCTCGATGGCTGGCGGGCGGTGGACGGCACGCTGTGGCAGCAGGACGGCCGTTGGTGGCTGTTCGCCTGCGTGGCGGAAACGCCCTTCGACGACGGCGGTCGCGAGTTCAACGAACTCTTCCTCTTCCATGCCGACACACCGCTGGGCCCGTGGACGCCGCATCGCCAGAACCCCGTCGTCTCCGACGTGCGCAGTGCCCGCCCGGCCGGGCCACTGTTCATGCATGAGGGGCGGCTGGTCCGCCCGAGCCAGGACTGCGCCGCCGAATACGGCCACCGCATCGTCTTCAACGAGGTGCGACGGCTCGATACCGAGGTGTACGAGGAAAGGCCGCTGGCCATCCTCAACCCCGATTGGGCGCCGGCCTTGCGCGGCTGCCACACCTACGCGCAAGCCGGGCGGCTCGAGCTGCTCGACGCGAAGTACCTGGCGCCGACGCGGGACACGCGCCGCGACGCAGCCCCGTGAAGCCCAGCCCCGGGCGGCGACGCCTCGATCGCATCGCCATCGGCCTCTCGCTCGCCGGCTTCGCGATGCTGTTGATACCGATGCGGCAGGATCCCGGGCTGCAGGTGGTGTTCAACCTCGCGCACGTTCCGGGCTTCGCACTGCTGGCCCTGCTCTGGGCGGAAGACCTGTTGGCACGGGACTGGCCGCGTGGACGGCGCCTCGCCGTTGTGGCCTCGTGCGGCCTGCTGATGGCCGCGGCCACGGAAGGCCTGCAGATGCTGGTGCCCGGGCGCTACGCCGACCTCGGCGACATGCTCCGTAACGTCCTCGGCATCGCGCTTGGGATGGGCGTGCACGGTCTCTGGCCCGGCCTGCTGGCCTCCCGCATCGGCCGCGACTGAGCGTCCCGCCGAAAAAGAAAGCGGCGACGTGTTGCCACGCCGCCGCTCCCTCCCCCATCCATGGATGTCGCTGGATTACTGCGCAGCCGGGATGGCGCTCGGCGGCAGGTACATCATGTAGGCGTCGATGTCGGTGCTCGAGGTCGTACCGAAGTTCGAGGCCCAGATCACGCGGGTGAAGTCGCGGCTCACCGTCGCCTGCGGCTCGGTCCAGTAACCGCTCAGGCGGCTCTGGTGGTGGCCGATGTTGAGGATGCGGCCACCGGAGCGCAGTTCCACCGCGAACAGCTTGTTGTGCAGCCACTGGTTGGCACCCGACGAACCGTAGGTCGACACCAGCACCCAGCCCGGCTTGGCGAAGGCCTGGCCCGAGACGTGATAGGCCGTCGCCGTGCCCGAGAGATAGGTCGGGAACAGGTTGGTGCGGGTGTTGGTGTCGATGTTGAACATGAAGAAGTCACCGGCGTTCGCCTGGTAGTCGACGGCGACGTACACGTCCTGGCCGGCGGCGTTCAGCGCGAGGTCCGAGTGCTCCGAGGTGGTGTGCAGCTGGCGCGACGTGGTGAACGTGCGGTCCCAAGCCACCGTGCCGCCGCTGCCGGCCAAGTGCGACACCACGCACCAGCGGCCCGAAGCCGACATGCCGGTGTGGTCGGGGCGAGCGCTCAGCGAACGCGAACCCACCACCGTCTGCGTCTGCAGGTCGTACACGATGACGCCACGGATCGCGAAGCTGCTGGTTTCGGCCATCAAGCACCAGTAGCGGCCGTCCGCCGAGGGCGAACCCTCGGATTTCGTCCACACGCGGGCGGCATCGGCCCAGGGCAACTTGCCGGCGAAGCTCGCGGCGCTCGTCGAGGTGTTGGTGTCGACGTTGAGCTGGCGCAGGGTCATGCCGCCATTGGTGTCGAAGTAGTACAGCGTCTTCGGATTGGTCGGGTGCCACTGGATCTCGGCGTCACCGGCCGGACCGCTCAGCGTGCGGATGAAGGCCATCGTGTTGGCGTTGTAGAGATGCCAGAAACCATTCGTCGCCTGCACCAGCACGTAGCTGTTGTCAGCGTTGAAGGCCTGGCGGCGCGAGTAGTCGTGACGCGCCATGCCCGACGGCGCTTCCACGGCATGGTCGGTCACGCGGATGCCGCAGGTGCCGTGCACTGGGTCACGCCAGGAGGTGCCCTTCACCGGCTTGCCGAGCGCCGGCACCGTCGAGACCAACTGGCCCTGCGGCAGCGCGAAGCCGGCCGTGTAGAAATTCGCGCAGGCCTGCGGGGCCCCCGCCGAAGTGACGGGCGGCTCGGTCTGCGCCGGCGCGGCGTTGACCGTCAGCGAGAAGCCGGCCGTGCTGCTGCGGCCCTGGGCGTCGGCGATGCGCGCCGACAGCGTGCGGGTGCCCGCCGAAGCCGCGCCCGGCACCGTCGCCCGGAAGCTGTAGGTGCCGTCGCCGGCCACGGCGTCGCCGTTCTGGCCAGCATCGTTGAAGGCCTGCGCAGCGCCGAGGCCGAGGCTCGAGAGGTCGCTGGTCACCGTCATGCCGGTGCTGGCCGGGCCGGTGCCGGCCGTGACCCGAACCGTCAACAGGCTGGATTCGCCCGCCAACAGGCTGCTCGGGCTGGCCGAGGCGGAACCGAAGGGCGACACGCTGGTTTCGGCCGTGGCGACGGTGACGGTGGTCGCGGCGGACGCCGAACGGCCTTGGGCATCGTTCACCCCGACGCGCACGGTCTTGATGCCGGTGGTGATGCTGCCGCCGACCGTCTGGCGGAAGCTGAAGATGCCGTCGCCGGCAACCGCGTCGCCGTTCAGGCCGTTGTCGCGCAGTCGCTGGCTCTTGCTGCCACCGAGCGCGGAAAGGTTGGCGGCGACGCCGATGCTGGTGCTGGCCGGGTTGGTGGCTGCGGTGACACGCGCCGTGATCAGCGCGCTGCCGCCCGGCGCGACCGACGTCGGTGCCGCGGAACCGACGACGGACAGCGGCACCGTCACCGTCGGTTGCGTGGTGGCCCCGCCGCCGGAGCCGGAGGCACCCAGCGTGGCAGTGAAGGTCGCCGTGGCGCTGCGGCCCTGCGCATCGCGAACCGTCGCGACAATCGTCTTGGTGCCCAGCGTGGCGGCGCTTGCGATGTTCTCGCGATAGGTGAACACGCCGTCGCCGGCGGCGGCGTCGCCGTTCTGCCCGGCGTCGTTGAGATCCTGGGCGGTGCTGCGCAGGAAGCCGCTCAGGTCGGCTTGGACGGTGATGCCCGTGCTCGTCGGGTTGCCGGCCTTGGTGGTGTTCACGGTGACCAGCACCCAGTCACCGGGATTGAGGTTGGTCGACGGCGACGCGGCACCGGTGGCCGAGAGGCTCTGGGCCTGTGCGAGGACCGGCAGCGCCAGCAGGGCGGCAGCCAGGGGCAGGCGGCGGAGGGTCGAAGAAGGATTCATGAGGGCGTCTCCAGGATTCAGGCGTGCGAATCCCCGGGCCGGCCGTTGCGACGCGGCCAGGGGCGCTTGCTTGGGTTCGGGCGGGCTCCGCCGCCCAACAGGGGGTTCTGGCTACGAAGCGGCGGTCGTTGCTAGGGCAACGCGCTCCGTATTGATCATCGGGAACCGGAAGTGGCCCTCGCCGCAGCGAGCCGACCCGGCCGTCCTGACCCCTCCGTGCACCTCGATCCGGTGCCGGCACCATCGCTCCGGATGGCGTCCCTCCGATCCGTCCCACGCACTCGCAAGTGGGTGGGCGACCTCAGGTGAAGCGCACTCTCCAGTTGCAAACGGATGCAAACCGGGCAATCGGCCACACTTCGGCTGACACCATTTCAAAATCGCCCCGGCGACACCCAAAGCGCCGGGCCACGTCACAAATTGTCAAAGCCTGGCCTGACCGGGCGTTCACGTCGGGGGCGGGCAATCCGTGATGGGGAGCCCAGAACGTTGCCGGCGAGCGGCGAACGTGCGCGGAATGGCCGGCAGCGGGTCCAGGCGCGGCATTTGCCCCCGGCCGCCGGAAGGCCCGCGGCCTCGCTGAACGCAATGCGCCAAGCGCTTGATCCGGAAGCGAGTTATCCCCCATACTCGGCGGCTTCCGCTGTTGTACCGACCGTTCCCCCTTACTCGCCCACAGGTGTCGCATGAAAGTCCTTTCGTCCCTGAAGTCCGCGAAGTCCCGTCACCGCGACTGCAAGGTCGTGCGCCGCCGTGGCAAGGTCTTCGTGATCTGCAAGTCGAACCCGCGTTTCAAGGCTCGCCAGCGCTGATCCGCGCCCGGCCCTGACGCCCTACGACGCCGGCCTCGCGCCGGCGTTGTTGTTTTCGGGCGTCGCGATGCCACAATCCGGCGTCGCCCCCATCCGTTCATCCCGGAGACCCGCCATGCTGCGTTCCACCCTCGTCGCCGCCGGCCTCGCCCTGGCCTTTGCCGCCCCCGTCCATGCCGACCGCCTCCTCATCGAGCGCACCCAGGCCGGTGAAGCCGCCAACCTGCCCGGGCGGGGCCAGAGCATGGCCCAGGTCGAAGCCAAGTTCGGCGCGCCGCGGGAGAAGCTCGACCCGCGCGGCGGGCAGAGCACCGCTTGGCCGGTGATCCACCGCTGGGTGTATCCGGAATTCACCGTCTACTTCGAGAACGATCGCGTCGTGAATGCCGTGCTCAATCGAGCGGCGCCGAACGAGACGGGGCCGGCCCCCGCGACTCGCACGGAATAAGCGCGCACTCCGCAGAACCCGGGGCGCGGCGTCTCCGCCGCGCCTTTTTCATGGGCGAACTCGCACGCCACCATCCTTCGACCATCGAAACCCGACTGCCATGAGCCTTCGCTTCCCCGCCGAATGGGAACCCCAGGACGCCGTCCTGATCGCCTGGCCGCACGCCGGCACCGACTGGGCCGAGCGGCTCGCCGAGGTCGAGACCACCTATGTCGCGCTCGGTGCGGCCATCACGCGCTTCCAGCGTCTGGTCATCGTGGTGGCCGATGCCGCGCTCGAAGCCCATGCGCGTGCCCTGCTGACGGCGGGTGGTGCCGATCTCGCGCGCGTGCGCTTCGTCCACGCCGCCTACGACGACACCTGGCTGCGGGATTCCGGCCCGATCACCCTCCGCGACGGTGACGGCTTCCGCCTGCTCGATTTCCGCTTCACCGGCTGGGGCGGCAAGTACGGCGCCGCGCAGGACGATGCGCTGATCGCGCAGCTGGTCGCGGCGGGCCTGTTCAAGGACGCGAAGCACCAGCGCATCGATTTCGCACTCGAAGGCGGTGGCATCGAGACCGACGGCGAAGGCACCCTGCTCACCACCTGGCACTGCCTGCATGAGCGCCATCCCGGCCTGACGCGCCAGGAAATCAGCTGGCAGCTCGAGAACGCGCTGCAGCAGCACCGCGTGCTGTGGCTGGACCACGGGGCGCTCGAGGGCGACGACACCGACGCGCACATCGACACCCTCGCCCGCTTCGCCGCGCGCGACAGCATCACCTACCAGAGCTGCGACGACCCGGCCGATTCGCACTACGCCGGCCTGCAAGCCATGGGCGCCGAGCTGGCCGCCCTGCGCACGGCCGACAACCGGCCCTACCGCCTGTTCCCCCTGCCGTGGGCGCGTCCGATCATCGACGAGGGCCGCCGCCTCGCGGCCTCCTACGCGAACTTCCTGATCATCAACGGCGCGGTGCTGATGCCGGCCTACGGCGACAAGATGGACGCCGCCGCCGCCGTGATGCTCGGCAACGCCTTCCCGAACCACGCCATCATGCCCGTGCCCTGCCGCCCGCTGATCTGGCAGAACGGCAGCCTGCACTGCATCACCATGCAGCTGCCCGCCGGCCTGCTGGCCTGAGCGCCGCGCACGCGCCACCGAGTGACCTTATGAGCCGCATTCTGAAAGTCGCCCTCGTCCAGGAGTTCAACCAGGGCGACGCCGAACCCAACCTCGCGCGCATCGAGCAGCGCGTGGCCGAAGCCGCCGCGGGCGGCGCCAAGCTCGTGCTGCTGCAGGAGCTGCATAACGGGCCGTATTTCTGCCAGCACCAGAGCGTGGACGAGTTCGATCGCGCGGAAGCCATTCCCGGCCCGAGCACCGAGCGCCTTTCGCGACTGGCGAAGCAGCACGGCGTGGTGCTGGTCGCCTCGCTGTTCGAGCGCCGTGCGCCCGGCCTCGCGCACAACACCGCCGTGGTCTTCGACGCCGACGGCAGCTTCCGCGGGAAGTACCGGAAGATGCACATCCCCGACGACCCGGGCTTCAACGAGAAGTTCTACTTCACGCCCGGCGACCTCGGCTTCACCCCGATCGACACCTCGGTGGGCCGCCTCGGCGTGCTCGTGTGCTGGGACCAGTGGTATCCGGAAGCCGCGCGCCTGATGGCGCTGGCCGGCGCCGACCTGCTGCTCTACCCGACCGCCATCGGCTGGGACCCGCGCGACACGGACGCCGAGAAAGAGCGCCAGCGCATGGCCTGGATCCTCTCGCACCGCGGCCATGCCGTGGCGAACGGCCTGCCCGTGCTCACCTGCAACCGCACCGGATTCGAGGCTTCCCCCATCGGCGGCCCCGGCATCCAGTTCTGGGGCTCAAGCGCCGTGTTCGGGCCGCAGGGCGAAGTGCTCGCCGAAGCCTCGCGCGATGCGGCCGAAGTGCTGTTCTGCGAAGTGGACCTCGCCCGCGGCGAAGCCGTGCGCCGCATCTGGCCCTTCCTGCGTGACCGCCGCATCGACGCCTACGGCGACCTGACCAAGCGTTTCCGCGATTGAGCCTGCATTGAACGACACGACCCTGCCGGCCGCGCTGGCCGACCAGCCGCTCGCCCGCGTCGACCGCGACGGCGTCCGCTACACCCTGCTCGGCACCGCGCACGTCTCGAAGGAGAGCGTGGCCGCCGTCGAGACCGCGCTGGCCAGCGGCGCCTTCGATGTCATCGCCGTCGAGCTTGATCCCGCGCGCCATCGCGCACTGACCGATCCGAACGCTCTGGCCAAGCTCGACCTCGTGCAGGCCATCAAATCCGGCAAGGCCGGGCTCCTGGCAGCGAACCTCGCCCTCGCCGCCTACCAGCGCCGCCTCTCGGAGCAGCTGGGCGTGGAGCCCGGGGCCGAGCTGAAAGCCGCCGCCGTCGGCGCCACCGCGCGCGGCTTGCCGATGGTGCTGATCGATCGCGACATCGGTCTGACCTTCAAGCGCGCCTGGGGCCGGCTCGGCTTCTGGAAGCGCTCGATGCTGGGTGCCGGGCTGTTCACCAGCCTGATCGTCGACGAGAAGGTCGAAGACGACGCCATCGAGAAGCTCAAGCAGGGCGACGTGCTGGAAGCGAGCTTCGCCGAGTTCGCCGGCCAGAGCCCCGAGCTGTACGAGGCGGTCATCGCCGAACGCGACCGCTACATGGCCGCCAAGCTGCGCGAGGCCGGCGCCGCGCATCCGGGCCAACACGTGCTGGCCGTCGTTGGCGCGGGCCATCTGGCGGGGCTGAAGGCCGCGCTGGAAACTGGCACGGCGGCCCCCGTCGCGCAGATCGCCGAACTCGAAGCCCTGCCCAAAGACGAGGGCCTGCCGTGGTTCACGATCGTCCTCGTTGGCCTGCTGCTCGGCGGCTTCGCCTGGGGTTGGCACCAGGGCGGCATCGAGACCGGGGGCATGGTGCTGCTGCAGTGGGCGGCGATCACCGCGGCCGGCGGCGCGCTGGGCTGCCTCGCGGCCGGCGGGCATCCGCTGAGCATCCTCGCGGCGGCCCTGGCCTCGCCGATCACGCCGCTGCATCCCGCACTGGGCTCCGGAACCATCAGCGCGCTGGTCGAGGCCTGGGTGCGCAAGCCGGACTACGCCGACTTCCTCGCCCTCCGAGACGACACACGCACGTTGCGCGGCTGGTGGAAGAACCGCGTAGCCCGCACCCTGCTGAACTTCTTCCTCACCTCGGTGGGCACCGCGCTGGCGGTGTGGGCCGCAGGCGCGGGGATGATCGCCAAGCTGCTCTGAGGCGCGCTCCGAGACATTGGCTCAGGGCGCAAGGTGATTTGACGGCTCCAACGCGCTGGGGTGAACTCGGGCACTCCCCTCATCGAGTGCCGCTGGTGTCCGAGCCCGTCGCCCTACCCCGCTGGAAACGCGCCGTCCTCAAGGTCGGCAGCAACCTGATCGCGCCCGGCGGGCAGCGGCTTTCCACGCGGCACCTGCTGTCGATCGCCCGCTTCATCGCCGAAGCCCGCGCCGACGATCGCGAGGTCGTGCTCGTCTCGTCCGGCGCCGTCGCCGCCGGGCGCGCGCTGCTGGGCTCGCTGGATGGTCCCGCGCTCCCCGCGAAGCAGGCGCTTGCGGCCCTCGGCCAGCCGCGCATGTTCGAGGCCTGGGCCCGCCTGCTCGATGTGCCGTGCGCGCAGGTGCTGTTGGCCTTCGACGACCTGCAGAACCGCCGCCGCTTCGTCAACGCCAAGAACACGCTGCGGGAACTGCTGCGCGCCGGCGTACTGCCGATCATCAACGAGAACGACTCGGTGGCCGTCGACGAGCTCCGCCTCGGCGACAACGACAACCTCGCCGCCCACGTGGCGGTGCTGGTCGAAGCCGACCTGCTGGTGATCCTTTCCGACATCGACGGTCTGTACGACGCCGATCCGCGCAAAGTGCCGACTGCGATGCGCATCGCGCGCGTGGCCGCCATCGACGACGCGGTGTTCGCGCTCGCCGGCGGCGCCGGCTCAGCGGTCGGTACGGGCGGCATGCGCACCAAGCTGGAAGCCGCCGCGAAGGCGACGGCTCGCGGCATCCCGACCGTCATTGCGCACGGCGGGAAGGCGGAGGCGCTCGAAGCCCTCGGCCGCGACGAGTGCCCGGGCACCCTCTTCGAGCCCACGGCGACACCGGCCAGCGCCAAGGAGCATTGGATGCGCCACGCACTGGCGAGCCAAGGCCAACTGCATGTCGATGCCGGGGCACTACGCGCACTGAAGGAGCGCGGCGCGTCCCTGCTTCCGGCCGGCGTCCGCGGGGTCGAGGGCGCGTTCCGTGCCGGCGATGCCGTCGAAGTGCGGGTGGAGGGCGACGCGCGGCCCTTCGCCAAGGGCATCGCGCAATACGATGCCTCCGAATTGCGGCGCGTGCTGGGCAAACCGAGCGCTGAGTTGCCGGCCCTGCTCGGCTACGAAGGCCCCGAGACCGTGATCCACCGCGACGACCTGGTGCTGCTGTGACCCCCGACGAAACCCGACTCATCCGCCGCTGTGCGGAAGCCTCGCGCGCCGCTGCGCGCCGCCTCGCCGCGAGCGACGCCGCCACCCGCACTGCGGCGCTCGACGCTATCGCGCTCGCCCTCGAGGCTCGGGAGGCCAGCGTGCTCGCAGCCAATGCGAAGGATCTCGAGGCGGCCGGCGCGGCGGGCCTGTCGACCGCGATGCAGGATCGCCTTCGGCTCGACCCCGCACGCTTCGCCGCACTGGTCGCCGCCGTGCGCGCCGTGAACGCGCTGCCCGATCCACTGGGCGGGATCGAATGGCAGGCGCCGCGCGCCGATGGCCTCGAGATCGGGCGGATGCGCGCACCGCTCGGTGCCATTGCGATGATCTACGAATCGCGCCCGAACGTGACCGTCGATGCCGCAGTGCTCTGCCTCAAGTCCGGAAACGCCTGCGTGCTGCGCGGCGGCCGGGAGGCGGCGCACAGCAATGCCGCGCTCATCGAGGCCGTACAGGCCGGCTTGCAGGCCGTCGGCCTGCCGGTCGATGCGGCGGTGCTGGTGCCGGTGTTCGAACGCGCCGCCATCGCCGAACTGTTGAAGCATGACGACTGCCTCGCGCTGGTGATCCCGCGCGGCGGCGAAGGCTTGATCCGGCATGTCGCCGAGGTCAGCCGCGTGCCGGTCATCCGCCACTACAAGGGCGTTTGCCACCTGTACGTCGAAGCCAGCGCCGACCTCGACGCCGCGCTCCACCTCGCCATCGACGGCAAGTGCGCGCGTCCTTCCGCATGCAATGCCTTGGAGACGCTGCTGGTCGACGCCAGCGTGGCAGGCGCTTTCCTGCCACGCGTTGGCGAGGCGCTTCGCGCTCGCGGTGTCACGCTGCGCGCCTGCCCGCGCGCCGTCCCGCTGCTGCCTTCGGCCGAGGCCGCGACGCCCGACGACTGGGACGCCGAATACCTCGAACTCGTCATCGCAGTGAAGGTCGTGAACGGCTTCGAAGAGGCGCTCGTGCACATTGCCGCGCACGGCTCTCAGCACACCGAGGCCATCGCCACGCAGGACGATGCACTGGCGGCCCGCTTCCAGCGCGAGGTCGACGCCTCGGCGGTGATGGTCAACGCATCCACCCGCTTCAACGATGGCGGCGAACTGGGCCTGGGCGCCGAGATCGGCATCTCGACGACCAAGTTGCACGCCTACGGTCCGATGGGGCTCGAATCCCTCACCACCCTCAAGTGGATGGTGCGCGGCGCGGGGCATACCCGCGCTCCCGTCCACTGACGCGGCCCCGGGAGAACCGGGGCTCGCGCCGGGCCCTCAGTGGGCGGTACCGATCTCGCGCACGCCAGCCCACTCGCGGGCACGACGGAACGCGGCACCGCTCCAGTTCCCGACGTCGTCGAGGATCGCGTAGATCGTCGGCAGGAAGACCAGGCTGACGACCGTCGAGAAGATCAGGCCACCGACGATGGCTCGGGCCATCGGGTAGTAGCCCGGGCCATCGCCGCCGATCTGCGCACCGCCGAGCGTCAGCGGAATCATGCCGAGGATCGTCGTGCCCATCGTCATCAGGATGGGCCGCAGGCGTTCGCGACTGCCCTCCACCAGTGCATCGAGGCGGCTGTAGCCCTCCCGGCGCAGGTTGTTGATGTGCTCGATCATCACGATGCCGTTGTTCACCACCACGCCCATCAGCACCAGGATGCCGATCGCCGCCATGATCGTGAACGTGGTGTTGGTGATCACGAAGAACCAGAACACGCCGAAGGCCGAGAACACGATGCTGCTCATGATCGCCAACGGGTACAGCAAGGACTCGAATAGCGCAGCCATGATGATGAAGATCATGATCATGGCGATGAGCGTGTTGAAGGCCATCTGCGTACCGGCCTCGTCATTCCGCTGGAAATCGCCACCAAAACTGAAGCCGTAGCCAGGCGGGAACGTCACCTTGGCGAGCACTTCGGTCATGGCCTTGCGGGCGTCCTCGTTGGTTTGCTTGTCGCCGAGGTTGGCCGCGATATTGAGCGATGTCCGGCGGTTCTCCCGATTGATCTGCCCGGCACCGCGCTCGATGTCCACCTTCACCATCGACATCAGCGGCACGCGGCTGCCGTCTGGACGCGTCAGCTGCAACGACTGCAGGTCCTGCACACGGAACTTCTCCGCGCCAGCGAAGCGCGCCCACACGGGCACCTCTTCGCCACGGCCGCGGAACTCGCGAAGCGGCGTGCCGCGCAGGGCGATGCCGATGTACTGCGCCACCTCCTGGGCTGAGAATCCATAGGCCGCGGCGCGATCGCGATCCACGCTGACGCGAACCTCGCTGGTCTCGTCGCCGGTATCGATACGGACATCGCGGAGTTCCGGGCGACGGGCAAGCACGGGAACGATCTGCTCGGCGAGCAGCATCAGCTCCTCGTTCGAATCCCCATTCAGCGAGACACGGACGCCCTCGTTCTGGCCGCCGCCGCCGCCACCGCCACCCGGGCCGCCACTGCCCTCGATGCCGATCTCGGCCAGCGCGGACTTGGGCAGGATCTTGCGGATCTTCTCCTGCAGCTCCTCGGTCGGAAGCAGGTCGCCCTCCGACTTCAAGGTCACGTCGATGCCGCCCCAACCCCGCTCGCTGTAGACCGTGTAGATCTGCTCGATCTGCAGCTCTTCGCGCTTGGCGTCGAGCACCTCCTCCACCTTGAGCATCTCGCCGAGCATCTGGTCGAGGCTGTAGGAGCCGCGCCAGTCGAAATAGATGTCGATCTCGCGGCCGGCGTCGTTCTTGAACATGTCGACCTTCATCAACCCGGTCGCGGCAGGAACGATGCTGAGGATGACGATCAGGACGATACCGAACACCGACCAACCGCGATGCTCGAGCGACCAGCGCAGGCCATCGGCGTAACGGCGGGTGAGCCACGGGACGAAGCCCGTAGTCAGGCCCAGCGCCGGCGGCGTGGCCACCTTGGCCGAAAGCATCGGGATCAGGCTCACCGCCACCAGCCACGAGGCCAGCAACGAGATGGTGATCGTCGCCGCGACCTGGCCGAGGAAGATGCTGATCTGGTTGACGTCGCCGAACAGGTTCGGCACGAACACGATGATGCTCGTCAGCGTGCCGGCGCTGATCGCCAGCTGCACGCTGCGCGTGCCCTCGATCGCGCAGCGATACGGATCATTCGGATACTTCTCGCGGTACTGGTAGATGCTCTCCACCACCACGACCGCGTTGTCCACCAGCATGCCGAGCCCGAGCAGCAGACCCATCATGGTGAGGATGTTCAACGTCAGGCCCATGAAGTACATGATGCCCAGCGTCATCACGATGCAGACCGGGATGGCGAGCGTCACCATCAGGGTGCTCGGCCAGTGGCGCAGGAAGTAGAACAGGATGAAGATCGAGAGCAGGCAGCCGACGATGCCGGCTTCCGTCAGCTCGAAGATCGAGCTCTTCACCGATTCGGCCTGATCGTCCGCGATGAGCACCTGGATGCCGCGCAACTCCGGCGCCTTTTCGATCTCCACCATCTCGCGCAGCACATCCCGCGACATCTGCACGAGGTTGGCGTCGGCCTCGCGCTGGATGTCGATGCCCACCGCCGGGCGGCCGTCGAGACGGCGGCCGAAATCGGCGCGCTGCGGTTTCAGCACCACGTCGGCGATGTCGGAAAGCTTCAGGCCCCTGTCGTTCAGGACGAGGTTGCGCAATTCGTCGAGATCACGGATCTCGCCCACCGGCTGAACGCGGATGCGACGTAGGCCGTCATCGATGCTGCCGGCCGACACGGAGAAGTTCACCGCGCGGAGCCGCATCGCCAAGTCGTTCAGCGCGACATTGTGGGCTCCGAGCCGCACGGGGTCGATCGCCACCTCGACCTCCGGCGCTTCCACGCCGATGATGTCGACGCGCGCCACGCCGGGGATACGCTCGATGCGACGTTTGAACAGGCGCTCCAGCATCGCGTACTCGTTGCGCAAGTCGCGGTCGCTGGTGAAGCGCAGGCGCAGCACCGGTTCGTCCGTCGTCGAGAACTTCATGACGAAGTAGCGCTGGAAGTCGTCCGGCAGGTCGGTGCGGATCGCATCAATGCGATCCCGCGCCTCGCTCGCGGCGATGTTGGTGTCGCGGGCCCAGTCGTCGAACTCGAGGAAGATGCCGCCACCGTCGCCGCGGGCGTTCGACCACATGTTCTTGACGCCGGAGAGCGTCGCCAACGCCTCCTCCGCCGGCCGAACGATGGTGCGCTCCACTTCTTCCGGTGATGCGCCGGCGTAGGGCAGCTCGATGTAGATGAAGGGTGCGGTCAGGGCCGGGAACTGCTCGAGCGGCAGCTTGAAGGCGGCGATCAGTCCCAACACCATCAAGGACACGTAGAACATGATCGCCGTCACCGGGCGGCGCAGGCTGATCTCCGCGAGGCTCATGGCTGCGACTCCCCGACCAGCTTCCCGATCAAGCCGATCTGCTTGTTGCGCTCACCCTCGGCCTTCCACGATTCGTCGCTGCTGCGATCCAGCAGCTTGTACATCACCGGGATGACGACCAGGGTCAGCAGGGTGGAAACCGTGAGTCCGCCGATGACCGTGATCGCCATCGGCGCCTTCACCTCGGCACCGTCGCCGCCGAAGAAGGCCAGTGGCGCGAAGCCGAACAGCGTCGTCAGGGTCGTCATGACGATGGGGCGCAGGCGCGAGTACGAGCCCTCCACCAGCGCGTCGACCTTGCTCAGGCCCTCGAGGCGCAGCTGGTTCACCTTGTCGACCAGCACGATGGCGTTCTTCACCACGATGCCGACGAGCAAGATCAACCCGATGAACACCACCACCGACACCGGAGAACCGGACAGTACGAGGGCGAGCACAGCGCCGACCACGGCCAACGGGATGGTGAAGAGGATGACGAAGGGGTGCAGCAGCGACTCGAACTGCGAGGCCATCACCAGGTAGACGAGGAAGATCGCGAGGCCGAAGGCGAACATCAGCGACTGCAGCGAACGGCCCAGCTCCTCGCTCTGGCCGCCGAAGGCGAGGCGCAGGTCGGTGCCCAGCGGATTCGCCTCGACAAGCTTGTTCACTTCCTCGACCGCGGTGCCCAGGTCGATGTCGCGCAGGTTGGCCGAAATGATGGCCACGCGGGTCTGGTCGACGCGGTTGATCTCGCCGGGGCCAATGGTCTCGACGACTTCCGCCACGGCCGACAGCGGCACCGGACGCTCGCTTTGCGGGTTGATGATCAAGTCGCGGATCTCGGCAACCGACGCGCGATCCGATTCCTGTGCACGCACCAGCACGTCGATCTTGCGGTCGCGGAAGCTGTAGCGGGTGGCAACTTCGCCGCGCACCTTGCGCACGACTTCATCGGCGATCTGGCGCGTGGTCAGGCCGAGCGCCGCGGCCCGTTCCTGGTCGAAGCGGATCTGCACTTCGGGGAAGCCCTGCTCCACCGTCGATTTCACGTCGGCGAAGTGCGGGGACGCCTTCATCAGATCGGTGAGCTTTCGCCCGGCCGCCTCGAGCTCGACGAGGTCGGTGCCTCGGATCTCGATTTCCAGCGGCGTCGACAGGCTGACCAGCTCCGGGCGACTGAACTTCACCTCGACATCCGGATAGCCGGCCATGAAGCCGCGCAGGTCGTCGGTGAGCGCCGCTTCCGTGGTGCGGCTGTAGCCCTGGCCCAGCACGATCGAAACGCGCGCGATGTTCTCGCCCGACTCGGTCGGATTGGCGTCGAGGCGCGTGCCGGTTCCGCTGACGCCGAACAGCGCCTTGATGCGGTCGTCGCCGTCGAACTGGCCCTGCACCGCCGCGACGAGGCGGTCGGTGTCCTGGAGCTGCGTACCGGCGGGCAGCTTCGCGGTCATGTCGAAGCGGTCCTGGGCCAGCTGCGGGATCAGGTCGGTGCCCAGCGTCGTCGCCATGCCGAGCGAGAGCAGGAAGGCCACGCCGGCCGAACCCAGGACGAGCGCGGGTTTACGCAGGGCCGCGGGCAGGATGCGACGGCGGTAGGACTCGGCGGCGGCGTCGTACGGACGCAGAACAAATTCACCCACCTTGGCCACGCCGGGCAGGACGAAGGTGGTGAACCCACGCCACACCAGCAGTGCGGCGCGAACCGCAAGCAGCGTGAGGAAGGACAGGATCCACCACAGCAGCTTGAAGGGTGCGAAAACCAGCGCAGCCAGTACGCCGATGATGGCGCCAAGCGCGCCCGGGCGACGCGCCACCATGCTGGCGTAAGGCGCGCCGAAGCGCTCACCGGCCTCGAAGAAGCTGCGCGGCGGGCGCACCGAACCCGGCTCGCTCTCCACGGGGAAGCTCATCGGCGCGGTGGCCTTCAAGGAGCTGAGCATCGGGATCAGGGTCAGCGCGATGACCATCGAGATCAGCAGCGCGATCGAGACGGTGAGCGCCTGGTCCCGGAACAGCTGGCCGGCAACGCCTTCCACGAACACCAGCGGCAGGAACACCGCGACGGTCGTCAGGGTGGTCGCCACCACGGGCATGCCCACTTCCTTCGTGCCGACGATCGCGGCCTCGAGCACGCCCAGGCCCTTCTCGCGGGCTTTAGCGATGTTCTCGAGCACGACGATCGAGTCGTCGACCACCATGCCGGTCGCCAGTGCGAGGCCGGCCAGCGACATCACGTTGAGGGAAAGGTCGAGCTGCCCCATGAAGAAGAAGGTGGCGATGATCGACACCGGGAGCGACAGCGAAATGACGAAGGTGCTCCAGCCGTCGCGGAGGAAGAAGAAGATGATCAGGATGGCGAACAGACCACCCATCACCGCTTCCTTCTGGACTTCACTCAGGGCCGAACCGATGAAGACGGACTGGTCCTCGACGGTGCGCATGGTCAGGCCATCGACGGTGTATTGGCCCGGGACGGTGGCGACCTGCGGCGGGCCGCTGCGCCCACCCTCGGCACCGGGCGTGCGCGGTGCGGTCTCGCGCTCCATGTCACGCAGGGCCTGCTTGATGGCGTCGGCCACCGCGACGGTGTTGGCGTCGCCTTCCTTGTACAGCGCGACCTCCACTGCTTCGGCCGAACCGATGCGGATGATGGCCTCGCGCTCCTTGTTGCCCTGCTCCACGGTGGCGACGTCGCGCAGATGGATCGGCACGCCGTTGAGCGTGGTGATCAGCATGTCGCGCATCTGCTGCAGGTTGGCGAACTGGTTCACCGTCCGCACCAGATAGCGCTGCGAGCCTTCCTCGATGCGACCACCGGAGACGTTGACGTTCTCCTGCTGCAGGCGCTGCACCACGACGTTGATGTCGAGGTTGAGCTGCGCCAGCTTGTTCTGGTCGATCAGGACCTGGACTTCATCCTCGAGGCCGCCGCCCACCTTGACCGCGGCCACACCCGGCACGGGCTCGAGGCGGCGCTTCAGCGTCTCCTCGGCGTAGCGGCGGAGATTCATCAGCTCCTGCGGCGTGGCCTGCGCGCTGGAGGCCGCGATGGCGAGCCGCATGATCGGCTGGGTACTCGGGTTGAAGCGCAGCAGCACCGGCGGCTTCACTTCGAGCGGCAGCTGGAGCAGTTCGAGCTTGTCACGGACCTCGAGGCTGGCCTGGTCCATGTCGGTACCCCAGGCGAACTCGAGGACGACGTCGCTCTGCCCCGTGCGAGAAACCGACTTGAGCTTGCGTAGGTTCTTGACCACGCCCACGGCCTGCTCGATCGGCTCGCTGACGAGCGTCTCAATCTCGGCCGGCGCGGCGCCCACGTACTCGGTGCGCACCGTGAGCGTCGGGTAGCTCAGGTCGGGCAGCAGGTTGACCTTCAGGTCGAACAGCGCGATGAAGCCGAACAACACGAGGGTGACGGTCGCCATCGCCACCGTCACGCGACGGCGGGTGGCCAGTTCAATCAGGCTCATGGACAGGTGCTCAGCGGTTGGCGGCGTCGGCCACAGCCGTCGCGGCAGGCGCGGCGGCGGTCGGGTTCAGCACTTCCACTTCGGCCCCGTCGCGCACCGCGACCCGGCCCTGGGTGATGACCTGCTCGCCGGCTTCAATGCCGCCCAGCACCTCGGCGTACTCGCCGTTGATGTAGCCGAGCTGGAGCACCTTGCGCACGGCCTTGCCGTTCTCGACGACGAAGACCGCGGATTCGCCGGAGCCTTCGATGAGCGCGATGCGCGGCACCGTCAGCGCGGCGTCGCGTTCGTCGTAGACGATGTTGAGGCGACCGAACATGCCGGGCCGCAGCTTGTCCTGGCCGCGGAACACGCCGACGACACGGAACGTACCCGTCTGCGAATCCACCACCGGGCTGATCCGGCCGACTTCGCCTTCGAAGACCTGGCCCGAGAGCGCGTCCACCATCATGCGGATCGGCAAGCCGGCTTTCATGGTGTTCATCTCGCGCTCCGGCACGTTGAGCACGGCCTCGAGGTAGGAGTTGTCGACGATGCGGTAGACCGGCGCGTTCAGCGCGATCAAGTTGCCCGGCTTCGCCATCCGCTGCGCGACCACGCCGGAGATCGGCGCGGTGATCGTGGTGTAGCTCAGTTCGAGGCGCGCGAGGTCGTATGCGGCCTTGGCCGATTCGAATTCGTAGCGCAGCTGGTCGTTGGCGTCGGCGCTCACCAGCTTGCGTTCGAACAGCTCCTTCGAGCGCTCGAAGTTCGCCTGCAGGCGGCGCATCGTGGCCTCGGCGCGGGCCACCTCGAGGCGGGTGCGCTCCGGGTCGATCTGCGCCAGCGCCTGGCCGGCCTCGACGGTGTCGCCTTCTTCGACCAGGACGCGCAGCAGCACGCCGCCGGTCTTGGCCACGACCTGGGCGTCGGCCGGGACCTCGAGGTTCGCCGTGCCGCTGTAGCTGGCCGAGATTCGGCGCTCGGCCACGGCGGCCACCTCGACCGGCACGGCCTCGTTCTTCTTCTCCTCGCCCGGCTTGCCGTCCTCCCCGGCCTCGGCCGTAGCCTCGGTCTCCTCGTCGGTGGCGGCATCGCCCTCGTCTTCGGCACCGCCCGAGCAGGCAGTCAGGGCGAGCACGGCCGCCAGGCCGAGGGCCAGGGCGAAGCGCGGGGTGGAGGAGGGGTTCGAGCGTGAAGCGGTCATGGGAAGGCCGTGGTGTGCTGGTTTCATACAACACTAATCCCCGGCCTTCACAAACGCATATGCCAAGAGTCAGCCTGACCTCGCACACAGCCCCGTGGAACGCGGATCAGAGATTCGGCGCACATCAGGGGTGGCCCGAGCCGCCGGCGCATCCTGCGCCATGACCCTGTCAAGGCGCCGCGTACGGTGGCTATAATCCGCGGGCTTTCCACCCTGACCCCGGATCGTCTGATGCGTCGACTCCTGACCGCCCTGTTCGGCACCGCGCTCGCGTTCGCGACGGCGCCTGCCCACGCCGCCGGCAACGCCGAAAACGGCAAGACGCTGGCCTACACCTGTGCCGGCTGCCACGGCATCCCGGAGTACCGCAACGCGTACCCGAGCTATCACGTGCCGAAGATCGCGGGCCAGAACGAGGCCTACCTCGTCAACGCGCTCAAGGCCTACAAGAGCGGCGACCGCCAACACCCGACGATGACCGCCCAGGCCTCGAGCTTCTCGGACCAGGACATCGCCGACCTCGCCGCCTACCTGTCGGCCCCGAAGGCCAAGTGACGAAGGACCTCCGCCCCATGCGCCTCCAGACCCTCGCCACCGCCTCCCTCGCCCTCTTCGCCGGCACCGTGCTCGCCGTCGGCGCGCCGAAGGGCGACATCGCCGCCGGCAAGCAGCGCTTCGAAGCCACGCCGGAAGGCGGCCAGTCCTGCGCCAGCTGCCACCTCGAAGGCGGCGCCAAGTCGATCGACGGCAACACGCCGCTGCTCGCCGGCCAATACGCCGATTACCTCGAGAAAGCGTTGAAGGACTACCGCTCCGGCGCCCGCGTCAACGTGCTGATGAACGCCCAGGTCAGCGCGACCGAAGGCGCCAACAAGCTCACCGACGCCGACATCCAGAACATCGCCGCCTACCTCGCCGCGCAGCCGCAAGCGGTGGAGATCTACAAGCCGCGTTGATCATCGGAAAGCGCCGTATTCGGCGCGTTCTGCTCGACGGGAAGCCCGGCCTCGCGCCGGGCTTCGTCGTTTTCGGCCGCGTCGTCGGAGCTGCACAGGGCCGACAGGCGGTCGAGGAAGTACGCCACCTGCACGGCTTCCTCGGCGTCCTCCAGGGCCTGCCGCAGCTCGCGGCACTGGACGCGGTTGGAACGGTCCCAAGGGGCGGGCGGCGGGCGCTGCACGATCACCCCGGTGCCGCCGTTGCGGACGATCGTGCAGCTTCCCGCGATACCGGCCACGGTTCCGCAGACCAGCGAGAACTTGGCGTTGAGCGGTACCGACACCTTCCCCGAGGCCTTCTCCACCAGCCGCCCGAGCCAATCGTCGATGAGGTTGCCGCGCGGCCGCCAAGCGTGCGCGAATCGCGACGGGTTCGGGTCCAGCGCCCGGGGACGGTAGAACACGTCGTCCTCGGTGCCGTTGCCCGGCGTGTAGTAATCCCCCTCGCGCGGCGGTGGCGTCGCCGAATACAGGTTCTCCTTCGGCAGCAGGGCGCGAGCCTCGTCGTCGAGATACGGGATCGTGCGCGCCACGGGCGCCGGTGCGAGCGAGGGGGCTGCGGTCGTCTCCGGCGAAGCGGCATCGACCGGCTCGATCGACGGCGCGCGATCCACCAACGGTGGCACGCCTCGCGGCGCTGCGACGGTGGCCGATGCGTCCACTTGGGCCGCCGCGGTGCGCGGTCGATCCGCGAGCGCCGGCGCGCTGCGCTCCGCGGCCGGTTCCAGCAGATCCACCGGCACCCAGGCCGGGACCGGCGCGACATCGGCGACAGCCTCGAGAACGACAGGCTCGCTGGGCAGGGTCATCGCCACCAGCAAGCCGAGGTGCAAGGCCAGGGACAGGCCCCAAGCGAGGCTGCGGCGCCACGAGAACTGCCGGTCTGACGCCATGCGTGCGGGGGGCCTCGATCACGAAGCGCCCGATGCTGTTGGGCCGAGGCGTAAGCCGCGGTTAAAGCGGCCTTATGAAAACGCGTCGATTCAGCGTCCAGCAGGAAACCGCAGCCGCAGCGCGGCGAATCAGCGCGCGATGTAGGGCGCTTCGCCGGTGCTGTGGTCGGTGGCGTCCCGCACGGCGGTGATGCCGGGGATCTTCGCCATCAGCTGCTTCTCGATGCCCTGCTTCAGGGTGACGTCGGCCATGCCGCAGCCGTGGCAGCCGCCGCCGAATCGCAGCAGCACGACGCCGTCCGCGGTCACTTCCTCGAGACGCACGTTGCCCTTGTGCGCGGCGAGCTGCGGGTTGATCTCGTTGTCGAGCATCCAGCGCACGCGCTCCGGGATCGACGCGCCATCGGCCGGTGCCGTGCCCTTAATCTTCGGCGCGCGGATATTGAGCTCTCCGCCGGTGGCATTCGTGCGGTAGTCGATCTCGGCGCCATCGAGGTAGCCCGCGGTGCCGCCATCGACGAACAGCGTGAACCCGTCGCAGTCCACGGCCCACTCGTTGCCATCGAGGTCGCTTTTCTCGGCGAACTCCAAGCGCACGTCGGCCTTCGGCGTGCCGGCATGCAATGCGGAAAGACGGATGCCCACGGCATCGCCGCCCTGCGTTTCGAGCAATCGGCGGAAGTGGGTCTGGGCGGATTCGGTGATCTGGATCATCGGCGTATTCTATGCGCCCCCGCGCTTCACCGGCGTCGAGCCGCCATCACGCGACCTCGCCCGACGCCCACGCCGCCTTTGCCGAATGGACCTGCCATGACGACCCTCGCCGAACTCGCCACCGCCCACTGCACGCCGCTGCGCGGCGCCGAGCACCAGCTGTCGCCGGAGCGCGTGGCGGCTCTGCTTGCCTTGCTGCCAGCGGGCTGGCGCCTGATCGACGATGGCCCGGCCATCGAGAAGACCTTCCGCTTCGCCGACTACCACCGCACGATGGCCTACGTGAACGCACTGGCTTTCATCGCCCACGCGGAAGACCACCACCCCGACCTCGGCGTGCACTACGACCGCTGCGTGGTGCGCTTCTCAACCCACGACGTGGGCGGGCTGTCGATCAACGATTTCGCCTGCGCCGCCAAGGCCGAAGCGCTGTTGCAGCGCTGATCCGCCGAGGCCCTCAGGCCAGCCGGTCGAGTACCGCGCGCAGCTCGTCGCTGAGCGGCGCGGTCACGAGGTAGGGCGTCGCGCCGCCATCGAGCGCGAACTCCATCGATGCGGCGTGCAGGAAGAGGCGCTTCAGGCCGACCTGCTCGGCGAGACGCTTGTTGGCTTCCTTGTCGCCGTACTTCGGATCACCGGCCACCGGGTGCCCGATATGGGCCGCGTGCACGCGGATCTGGTGCGTGCGGCCGGTCTCGATGCGGATCTCGCAGAAGCTGTGCCCACCGCGACGCTCGAGCACCTTGATGTGGCTGACGGACGCCTTGCCCTCGGGATCGACGCGAACCATCCGCTCGCCGCCCTGCAGCACCGACTTCCGCAGCGGCGCATCGACCGTGATCGTGCCGTCCGGAACGCGGCCGACCAGCAGGGCGAGGTAGCGCTTGCCCGGGCCCTCGTCATCCTCGCCACCGCGCATCAGGGCCTGCAGCTCCAGCAGGGCCGAGCGCTTCTTCGCCAGCACGATGACCCCGGAGGTGTCGCGGTCGAGCCGGTGCACCAGCTCGATGGACTCGTTCGGACGCAGGGCCCGGAGGCCCTCGATCACGCCGAAACTGACCCCCGACCCGCCGTGGGCAGCGATGCCGGAGGGCTTGTTCAGGGCGAGGATGGCCTTGTCCTCGAAGACGATGCTCGCGGCCAGGCGGTCCAGCAGCCCCTTGGGCGCGACCTTGGGCTCCCCCTCCTCGGCCAACCGGACCGGCGGAATGCGCACCTCGTCCCCGGCCTTGATCTTGGTCTCCGGCTTGGCCCGGCCGCCGTTCACCCGCACCTGCCCGGAGCGCACGATCTTGTAGATGATCGAACGCGGCGCGCCCTTGAGCTGGCCGAGCAGGAAATTGTCGAGGCGCTGGCCGTCGCGGTCGTCCGGGACGCGGACGAGGCGAACGCCTCCGGTTTTCTCATTCATGGGCGAGACCGACGGGGTGGGCGGGCCGGAGCGCATCTGTTAAGCTCCGCGCGCAGGCTAAGGTTCTGATTCGCTTGGGAGTTGGCCGAAAGCCCCCTCCCCTGAGTTCCCGTCGAAACGCGACCACGCCCCCCGGGGGCGATCATGTTAGCGGCTTTCGAGTGGGCAAACCCGCCCCCTGCCCGAGTGTCCCGAAGGGTTGCCTGACGGCCACGCGGCTAGCACCGGATCGGCCTGACACACCGACCGGCATCAGTGGAATACAAATGAAGCGCTCCCGCGGGAATGCCCCGACGGTCCGAAGCGCTGGATCGATGCCAGGCGCCGCGCAAGCGGCGCCGGATGACGGGCCCGACCCGGCGTTCCTCGCGGTAGAGCGCATGAGGAACCTGACAATGAAGCGGATGCTGATCAATGCCACGCAGGCAGAAGAACTGCGCGTGGCGATCGTGGACGGCCAGTCCCTGTACGACATCGATATCGAGCAGTCGGCCAAGGAACAGCGCAAGTCCAACATCTACAAGGGCCGCATCACGCGGCTGGAACCCTCCCTCGAAGCGGCCTTCGTCGAATACGGCGTCGACCGCCATGGCTTCCTTCCGCTGAAGGAGATCGCCCGCGAGTACTTCCAGCCGGGGACGAACCCCGACAAAAACACGCTCAAGGAATGCCTGCGCGAAGGCCAGGAAGTCGTCATCCAGGTCGACAAGGAAGAACGTGGCAACAAGGGCGCCGCCCTGACCACCTTCATCTCGCTGGCCGGCCGCTACATGGTGCTGATGCCGAACTCGCCGAACGCCGGCGGGGTCTCGCGCCGCATCGAGGGCGAAGACCGGCAGGCGCTGAAGGAAGCGCTCGACGCCATCAACATCCCCGATGACATGGGCGTCATCATCCGCACCGCTGGCGTCGGCCGCGACGCGGAAGAGCTGCAGTGGGACCTGAACTACCTTCTGCAGGTCTGGCGCGCCATCTGCGACGCCGCCCTGTCGAAGCCGGCGCCGTTCCTGATCTACCAGGAATCGCGCCTGATCGTCCGCGCCCTGCGCGACTACCTGCGCGGCGACGTCAACGAGATCCTCGTCGACACGCAGGCGATGTACGACGAAGCCCGCGAGTTCATGCAGCAGGTCATGCCGAACGCCCTGCGGAAGCTGAAGCTCTACGGCGACCCGATCCCGCTGTTCAACCGCTTCCAGATCGAATCGCAGATCGAGAACGCCTACGAGCGCAACGTGCGCCTGCCCTCGGGCGGCGCGCTGGTCATCGACCAGACGGAAGCCCTCACCTCGGTCGACGTGAACTCGGCCCGCGCCACCAAGGGCGGCGACATCGAGGAAACCGCGCTGCAGACGAACCTGGAGGCGGCCGAGGAAGTGGCCCGCCAGCTCCGCCTGCGCGACCTCGGCGGCCTCGTGGTCATCGACTTCATCGACATGAGCTCGACCAAGGCCCAGCGCCAGGTCGAGGACCGCTTGCAGAACGCCCTGAAGCACGATCGCGCCCGCGTGCAGATCGGCCGCATCTCGCGCTTCGGCCTGCTGGAAATGAGCCGCCAGCGCCTGCGCCCCTCCTTGGGCGAAAGCAGCCAGATGGTCTGCCCGCGCTGCGACGGCCACGGCCGCGTGCGCAGCGTCGAGTCGCTGTCGCTGTCGATCCTGCGCGTCGTGGAAGAGCATGCGATGAAGGAGAACACCGGCCAGGTGCTGGTGCAGGCCCCGTCGCAGATCGCCAACTACCTGCTCAACGAGAAGCGCCGCGCGATCACCGAGATCGAGCAGCGCCATGATTCGCCGATCATCATCGTCGCCGACCCGGCGCTCGATATCCCGCACTACACCGTGACGCGCCTGCGCGAGAACGAGCTGGGCGAGGAATCGTCGAAGCCGAGCTACCACCGCACCTCGCCGCGCAAGCTCGAGTTGCATGCGCTGACGAAGAACCAGCTGAACATCCCGCCGGCGCCCGCCGTGACGAAGGTGCAGCCGGTGCAGCCCATGCCGAATCGTCCGGTCGAAACCTTCGATGGCGACGTCGCTCCGGCGCCGGCCGCCCCGGTGGCCGTCGCTCCCGCGGCAACGCCGCAGAAGCGCGGTTTCTGGAGCCGCCTGATGTCGGTGTTCACCGGCGACGACGGCGCTCCCGCCGCCGCCCCGGCCGCCGCCCCCGCCAAGCCGCAGGGCGAGCGCCCGCGCCGCGAGGATCGCGGCCCGCGCAACGACCGCGGTGGCCAGCGCGGCGATCGCAACGAGCGCGGTAACCGCGGCGACCGCACGAACGAGCGCAGCGATCGTGGCGAGCGCCAGGGCGCCACCACCGGCGAGCAGCCCGTGCCGCGCGGCGAGCGCAATGAGCGACCGGGCCGCGGCGACCGCCGCGACCGCAACGGCAACAAGCCGGAGCGGAGCCCCGAGGAGCAGAAGCGCATCGACGAGCAGCGCAAGCTCGAGGAGCAGCGTCGCCTCGAGAAGCAGCAGCGTCGGGAAGAACAGCAGAAGCGCGAAGCCGAGAAGGCCGAGCAGCGCAAGCAGGAACCGGGCCGCCGTCCGCAGGAACCGCGCACGAACGTTACGGCCGCAGCCGCAGGTTCCGTCGCGGGCGTGGCCGTGGTCGCCGAAGCCGTGGTCTCCGAGCCCATGCGCCCCGTCGCGAACGCCGCGCTGGCCGAAGGCTTCGCGCCGACGCCCGAGACGGCCGAAGCCATCGTCGACACGACGGCCATCGAAGGCGCCGAGACCAACGGTTCGGAAGGCGCTTCGTCGGCCGAAGTCGGCGCGGGCGGCAAGCGTCGCCGCGGCCGTCGCGGTGGACGTCGCCGCCGTCGCGGCGCCGGCACGGACGGTGCCGATGGCACCGCCGCGGGCGATGCGCTGGATGGCGAGGATTTCGGCGACGACGCCGAAGGTGACGAGGACGGCGAGTCGCCGAAGCCCGCCGGTGATCGCGCCGTCGCAGCGACGACCTCCGTGCTGCTGACCAGCGCCGAGACCGACTTCGACGACCTGCCGGCCCCGGCGAAGCCCGCCGCGGCGCCGATCGTGGAACCGGTTGCCGCACCCGCGCCTCCGGCACCCGCGCCCGCCGCCGCAGCAGAACCCGAGGCCGTGGTGGCCGAGGCACCGCAGCCGGCGGACGCCACACCCGTCGTGGAAGCGCTTCCGGAAGCCGTGGAGACGCCGGCTGTCGCCGATCAGACTCCAGTGGCGATCGACGTTGCTCCGGTGGTGGTGGAGGCAGCGCCAGCCCCGGCAGTCGAGGCGGCTCCGGTGCCCTCGCCGCTGCAGCGCGACCTGCTCGCCGAACTGGGGGCGCCGGCTTCAGCACCTGCGGCCCCGACCGCCGCTGCCCCCGAGGCCGGCGAAGCGTCGGAGAGCAGCGACGGCCCGCGGCCGGCCTGATTCCGGGCGGCCTAGGCTGCGACAAAGATGAAAAGCAAACGGCCCGGGATTCCCGGGCCGTTTGCTTTCGCCCCGCGCTCGCGGGCAACGACGCCTCAGTTCGGCGAGAGGGTCGCGTCGTGCACGCCGTACTGCGTGGCGAGGCGGGCCAGTGAGACCGTGTCCTTGATCGCCAGCTTGTCGAGCAGGCGGTACTTGTGGGTCGCGACGGTCTTCCCGCTGAGGTGGAGTCGGCGGCCGATCTCTTCGAGCTTGAGGCCCTGGCAGAGCAGCTTCGCCACCTCCATCTCGCGCGGAGAGAGATTCTCGAACGGCGACTCCGCCTGCGCGCCGCCCAGCGCGATGTGCTGCGCCACGTCGCTGGCGAGATAGCGCTTGCCGCGAGCGGCTTCGCGGATGGCGCGCAGCAACTCGTTGGCGTCGCAGCCCTTGCCCACGTAGCCGTGCGCACCGGCAGCCATCAGGCGGCGAGGCATCGGTCCGTCCTGCTGGACGGAACAGATCACGACGCGCGTCGGCGTGTCGCCCTTCGCGAGGCGCTCGGTGATCTCGAGGCCACTGACGCCAGGAAGGTGGAGATCGCACAGCACGACGTCGGGCACGAGCTGGCGGATGAGCGGCAGGCCGGACTCACCATCCTCGGCTTCGCCGACCACCTGCATGTCGGTCTCGCGCTCGAGGATCAGACGATAGCCCGTGCGCACGAGCGCGTGGTCGTCCAGCAGGAACACCTTGATCATTGTCGACGCTTCCTTGTTCCACGGGGGGGATGGGTTGGGGACACGCACAGACTAGGTGCGGGGACCTCGGCACGACAAGGGCGGACGTCGTGACCGGATGTAGGAAAACGCCTCTTCGAGTCACGGGACGACGGTGCGGGATCCGGAACGGCGGCAGAACGGGTTTCCCTGCAGCGCCGGTCCACGCTAGCCCCGGGTGATGGCGTCCGCGGCGTCGATCAGTTCGGCCGGCGATTGCGCCCGCTCCAGCCGGGCGATGGCGGCATCGGCCGGCATCGCGAGGAAGTCCGCGATGCTGCTGTCCCTCTGCAGGATCGCAAGCAGCCGGGCGCGCACGTCCTCGAGCGACATGTCCGGCCCGGGCTGGCCGACGAGGCGTGCCGGCACCTTGCGCCAAGGCAGCAGGCGGTCGAGCAGGGTCACGACGTGAAGCGGGTTGACCTCCACGAGGGTGAAGACCTCGCCCCCGCGGCCCAGACAGACGGCCCCACGATGGTGGCGCATCGCAAGCGCGGTCATCCGCCGTGGGTCGGCGGGTGCGCCGCAGAGAACGGCGAAGGCGTCGGACTGGATCACGAGGAACGACGGGGCACCACCCGCGAGCGAAGAAGCCGACGCCCGTCCGCGATCGACGAAAAGCCACCTCAGGAGGAGCACGCCGACGCCGTTCCCGAGGCCGACGACGGCGGGCACGGCCAGGCCCATCGCGGCCCAGTACAGGGTTTCGGTCACGTACTGGCCGAAACCGTTGCAGGGGCTGGTCTCACCGAGCCAGCCGCCGCACTCGCCGGAGTAGGAAGGCACCCAAGCGATGACGACCAGCAGGTAGGCGGCGACGAGTGGGCCGGTCAAGGCCAGCACCATCGCGAGCCAGCGCCTCTTGCCCGGGGCCGGTCGCGACATCGCGAACCACATGGACACGGCCGGCGCGAAGACCAGCAGGGCATGAACGACGAGGATCAGGGGAAGAATCAGGGGTTGCATCGTGCCGTACCGCGCCGTCACTCGACCGGAATGCCGCGCTGCCGGAAGACGCGCCCAAGGGCCTCGGCCGATCCGAAGCACTCGCCGGGGAGTCGATAAGGAGGGGCGTCATCGACATCGAGCCAGACGCTGGGTTGGCCTTCCGACCATCGGGTGATTCGGACGCGGCGGATCGTTCCGACATCGATGGCCCGGCGCCATGCGCCCCTGAACAGCGTCAGTCGCCCGCCTTCGAGAAGCAGGCCGCTTCGGCGATCGCGCAGGAAAATCGCGGCGGCCATGAGGGTCGAGACACCCGCCGTCGCGGTGAAGTACCAGGGCGCAGCATGGGCCATCCCGATCGCGGCCATGCCAGCACCCAGGATCGCGGCCACGGCGACGATCGGCCGTCGCCCGCGCTGCTCGAAGCGGTACTCCATGCCTGCCCCCTTGTGATCCGTCGGCACGGCGTGATCGGAAATCCCCGCGGGCCCTCCGTCGCGAAGGCCCCGGGATGGCGGAGAGAGTGGGATTCGAACCCACGGAAGGTTTTACCCTTCGGCGGTTTTCAAGACCGCTGCCTTAAGCCACTCGGCCATCTCTCCGTGCGCGGGCATTGTAGCCGCGGCCTTCCTGAGCCGCAGCCGCGACTTGCGTTACAGCCTCGCCTCGCCCATCAGGCGCGGGAACTCCTCGACCATATGGTCGATGAAGGCGCGGACAGCGGGAAGCTGGCCGCGTCGCGAGGGAAACACGGCGTGGAAGATGCCCTGCTGCAGGCTCCAGGCCGGCATCACGACCTCCAGCCGCCCGGCGCGCACGGCATCGACGCAGGCGGCCTCGGGCATCAGCGCAATGCCGATGCCGGCCATGGCGGCTTCCTGAAGCAGCGGGAAATCGAGCGCCATCAGCCGCGGCTTGATCTCGACCTTGCGGGTCTCGCCGTTGGGGCCGTGAAGTTCCCACACCTGCCGCGCGTCGTCCTCGCTCATGCTCAGCGTGACGTGGTCCGCGAGGGCTTCCGGGTCGATGGGGCGGCCATGGCGGGCGAGGTAGATCGGGCTCGCCACCAGCAGCTCGCGGAACTCGCCGAAACGGCGCATCGCGAGTTCGCCGTCGGTGTCGAGTCGCGTCCGAACGCGGAGGGCGATGTCGAAGCCTTCCTCGATCACGTCCACCCGTCGGTTCGCGACATGGACCTGCAGGCGCACCTTCGGGTGCTGGACCAGGAAGCCGGGCACCACCCGCGAGAGCAACCGCTGCGAGAGCGAGACCGGGCAGCTCACGCGCACCACGCCGCGCGGCTCGGCGCTGAGCACCTGCACGGCCTCCTGCGCGGCCTGCGCCTGCGCCAGCATCGACTGCGCATGCTTGAAGACGTTCTGCCCGACCTCGGTGACCGCGAACTTGCGCGTCGAGCGCTGGATCAGGCGGACGCCGAAATCCTCCTCGAGCTGGGCGATGCGCCGCGACAGCCGCGACTTCGGCACGCCCGAGGCGCGCTCGGCGGCGGCATAACCGCCATGCTCGACGACGAGGGCGAACAGCTTCAGGTCGTTGAGGTCGAGTTCGCCGCTGCTCATCGTCGGGGGCTCAGATGCGCTCGGCGCCGCCGAGGTAGGGGCGCAGGACCTCGGGCACGGTGATGCTGCCATCGGCGTTCTGGTGGTTTTCCATCACGGCGATCAGCGCACGGCCGACGGCGACGCCCGATCCGTTGAGCGTATGCAGCAGCTCGGGCTTGCCGGTGGCCGGGTTGCGGAAGCGCGCCTGCATCCGGCGCGCCTGGAAATCGCCGCAATTCGAGCAGGAGCTGATCTCGCGGTAGGTGGCCTGGCTCGGCAGCCAGACCTCGAGGTCGTAGGTCTTGGTGGCCGAGAAGCCCATGTCGCCCGTGCACAGCAGCATGCGACGGTACGGCAGGCCGAGCTTCTCCAGCACCACTTCGGCATTGCGGGTCATGCGCTCGTGCTCGTCGGCGCTCTGCTCGGGCGTGGCGAGGGTGACGAGCTCGACCTTCTCGAACTGGTGCTGGCGGATCATGCCGCGCATGTCGCGGCCGCCGCTGCCGGCCTCGGCGCGGAAGCACATCGAGTGGGCGGTGAGGCGCATCGGCAGGGCTGCCGCGTCGACGATCTCGTCGCGGACGAGGTTGGTCAGCGAGACTTCCGAGGTCGGGATCAGGTAGCGCTTGCCCTCGCCCACCGTGGTCGAGAACAGGTCCTCCTCGAACTTCGGCAGCTGGCCGGTACCGCGCATGCTCTCGGCGTTGACGATCAGCGGCACGTTCACTTCGAGGCAGCCGTGCTCGCGGGTGTGCAGATCGAGCATGAACTGCGCCAGCGCGCGATGCAGGCGGGCGACGCCACCGCGAAGGACGGTGAAGCGCGAACCGCTGAGTTTGGCGCCGGCCTCGCCGTCGAGCATGCCGTCGCGGGCGCCGAGCTCGACGTGGTCCTTGACCGCGAAATCGAACGCGCGCGGCGTGCCCCAGCGATGCTGCTCGACGTTGCCGCCCTCGTCGGCGCCGAAGGGCACGGACGCGTCGGGCAGGTTCGGGATGCCGCCGGCGATCGCGTCGATCTCGGCCTTGATCGCCTCGAGGCGCGCCTCGGAGGCCTTCAGCTCATCGCCGATGGCCGCGACTTCGGCCATCAGCGGCGCGACATCCTCCCCCTTGGCCTTGGCCATGCCGATGGCCTTGCTGCGGGTGTTGCGCAGGTTCTGCAGCTCCTGCGTGCGCACCTGGATCTGCTTGCGCTCGGCTTCGATCGACTGCAAGGCCTCGACGTCGATGGCGAAGCCGCGCGTGGTCTTCAGGCGCTCGGCGGTGGCGGCCAGCTCGGCGCGCAGCAGGGTCGGGTCAAGCATCGAGGGGGTCTCGCGGGAACAGGAGGCGGATTATCGCTTGCGCTCCAGCCACCATGCCATCGCGGCGCCCGCCAGCGCCCACCCCAGCGCGTGTTTCGCGAGGTTGCCGAGCACGAAATCCAGCGGGAACAGGTACCAGTTCCAGAACGGGACCAGCAGCGCCACCGTGGCGAACACCCCGAGAGCGCTGGCCACCATGACCCGCTGCCCGAAGCCGCCGGTCAGCAACGACAGCAGCCAGGCCGCCAGCAGGGCCGCGACGGTGTCGGTCACCCACTGCTTGCCGAGATTGGGGCCCATGTCGGCCAGTCCGGGGTTCCCGCCGGGCTGGTAGACGATGAAGGCGTAGCCGGAGCCGGTGTGCTCCTTGGCGAACGCGGCCACCGCCTCGGCATCGCCCATTTGCGCCTCGGGCAGGCTGGGCAGCACATGGATGCCGGGCTTGGCCAGATCCGCGCCCATCACCGCGAGCGTCGCTTTCGGCGCCCCGCCGTAATGCATGCCCCGGTCGCCGAGGCCAAGCGCCATGTGGGCGATCGCGCCCCAGAAGAAGAAGACGAGGCCGCCGATCAGGCCAGCAATGACGATGCGCATGGTTCACCCCTCCCCGGGTGCCGGGCCGAGCGGCCCGCCGTCGATGCTGCGCGGCGCTGAATCGAACGGCAAGCGCGAGACGCGCTGGATCAACCCAGCGTCGAGGGCAGCGGGCCGCGAAGCGCTTCGCCCGCGCGCAAGCCCAGCCATACGAGCGCGAGGCCGGCGCCCAGCGTCAGCGCGAGGTAGCCCAAGGCACGCTCCGGATGGCCGCCGCGATGGAAAGCCATCAGTTCCAGCATCAGGGCGGAATACGTGGTCAGGCCGCCCATCACGCCGACGATCAGCAGGGCACGCAGGGCATCGCCGAGCGAGCCGCGCTGCGCCAGCACCGCGAACAGCAGGCCGGCCAGGAAACTGCCGCCGAGATTCGCGGCCAGCGTGCCCCAGGGCAGGCCTTCGCCGAGCTTCTGAAGCAGGGCGGTGCCGAGCCAGTAGCGCAGGCCGGCGCCCAGCGCGCCGCCCAGCATCGCCAGCGCCAAGTGCGTGGGGTTCATGCGCCCTGTCCGCCGCGGGACGTCGAACCGGTGCGCCCTTCGGCGCGAGCCGCGCGGCGCGCTTCGCGCAGGGCGTCGAGCTTTTCCTTCAGCTTGATCTCCATCCCGCGCGCGACGGGCTGGAAGTACACGCGACCGTCGAGGGCGTCGGGCAGGCAGACCTGGCCGAGGGCCACGCCACCGTCGACATCGGGGTCGTACTGGTAGCCCTGGCCGTAGCCGAGGCCCTTCATCAATGCCGTCGGCGCGTTGCGCAGATGCATCGGCACCTCCAGCGTGCCGTGCTTCGCCACGTCGGCCTTGGCGGCCTTCCACGCGACGTAGCCGGCGTTGCTCTTGGCGCAGCTCGCGAGGTAGAGCGTGAGTTGTGCCAGCGCCAGTTCGCCTTCCGGCGCACCGAGACGGTCGAAGGTTTCCCACGCGGCGATGGCCATGTCGAGCGCGCGCGGGTCGGCGAGGCCGATGTCCTCGACGGCCATGCGCGTCAGCCGGCGGGCGAGATAGGCCGGGTCGCAGCCGCCGTCGAGCATCCGCGCCAGCCAGTAGATCGCCGCGTCGGGGTCGGAGCTGCGCACCGATTTGTGCAGGGCGGAGATCTGGTCGTAGAACTGCTCGCCCTGCTTGTCGAAGCGACGCGTGCGATCGGCCAGCACCTGTGCCAGCGTGGCCGCATCGATGCGCCCGCCTTCGGCGATCTCCGCGGCGATCTCCAGCAGGGTCAGCGCGCGGCGCACGTCGCCGTCGGCCGCCTGGGCGATGGTGGTGAGGGTGTCGTCGTCCACGCCGAGGCCCAGCGTGCCAAGGCCGCGCACCGGGTCGAGCAGCGCGCGGCGCAGCGCCTCGGCGATATCCGTCGCCGATACCGCTTCGAGCACGTGCACGCGGCAGCGCGAGAGCAATGCCGAGTTCAGCTCGAAGCTCGGGTTCTCGGTCGTCGCGCCAACGAACACGATGTGCCCGGCCTCGATGTGCGGGAGGAAGGCATCCTGCTGCGTCTTGTTGAAACGGTGCACCTCGTCGACGAACAGCACCGTCCGCTCGCCTCGGGCGAAGGCTTCGGCGGCTTCGCCGAGCACCTTGCGCACCTCGGGCAGGCCGCTCATCACCGCCGAGATCGAATGGAAGCGTGCGCTGCTCTGCGCGGCCACGAGGCGCGCCAGCGTGGTTTTTCCGCAGCCCGGCGGCCCCCAAAGGATCATCGAGTGCACGCGCCCGGCGTCAAGCGCGCGGCGCAGGGCGGCTTTCGGGTCCAGCAGCCGGCGCTGCCCGACGACCTCGTCGAGGTCGCGCGGGCGCATGCGTTCGGCGAGCGGCGCGCTCACTCCTGCAGCGGGCGCACTTCGGCGCTGTCGCGCGTCTCGCCGACCACGTCCACGCCCTCGGGCGGGGTTAAGCGGAACAGGTCGGCCGGCAGCGCGCCGTTGCGCTTCCACTGGCTGAAGCTCACCTCGGTGCGCTGGCCGAGCTGGTCCTCGAAGACCATCGCCGCGAGGCCGCTGGCGTTGAAGCCGAGCTTCGCCGACTGCACGGCCGAATCCTCGGGCTTGCGCGCCTTCAGGTCGACCCACGTCAGGCCGTTCGCCTGACCACCCTCGGCCACCACGAACTGGCGATCGAGCTCGCCGGGATCGATCAGCGCGGCGAGCGGGCTCGACTGCTCCTCGTAGCTCTGCACGCGAACCGTCACCTGCTCGAGGTCCGGGTCGTACAGCCACAGGTGGTCGCCATCGGCGACGATCAGCTGCGGATACGGCTGCTGGTACTCCCAGCGGAACTGGCGCGGTGCCTTCAGCGAGATGCGGCCTTCGCTGCGGTCGGTGGCCGTGCCGTTGGCATCGAACACCTGCTGCGCGAAACGCCCATCGAGGCTGCGCAGGTCGGTGGAGAAGCGGGTGATCGCCTCACGACCGGCGCTTGCCGAAGCTAGCGCGGGCGCGAGCATCAGGGCGGCGATAGCAGTGCGGAACAGGGTCGAAGTCGTCATCGGAAGGCGGTTCGGGCCGGAAGGGACGCCGGAAAGTGTCCGGCGTCGCGACTGAACGGGGGCGTCACCGCGGCGGCGGCGGGGCGATGACCATGCGGTCGCCGTTGTGCTCGGCCGGCGAGACGATGCCCGCTTGCTCCATGGCCTCGACGAGGCGCGCGGCGCGGTTGTAGCCGATCTTCAAGCGCCGCTGCACCGACGAAATCGAGGCCTTGCGGCTCTCGGTGACGAAGGCCACGGCCTGGTCGTAAAGCGGGTCGTTCTCGCTGTCGTCGCTGCTGGCCGCTTCCGGGAGGCCGCTGGCGCCGACCACCGTGCCGTCGCCCAGCGTCTGCACCTCGGCCAGCACGCCTTCGACGTAATCCGCACCACCGCCGTGCTGCTTCAGGAACTCCACAACGCGATGTACTTCCTCGTCAGAGACGAAGGCGCCATGCACGCGTTCCGGCAACGCCGTGCCCGGCGGCAGGTAGAGCATGTCGCCATGACCCAGCAGGGTCTCCGCGCCAGACTGGTCGAGAATCGTGCGCGAGTCGATCTTGCTCGACACCTGGAAGGCGATGCGGGTCGGGATGTTGGCCTTGATCAGGCCGGTGATGACGTCGACCGACGGGCGCTGGGTGGCGAGGATCAGGTGGATGCCGGCGGCGCGGGCTTTCTGCGCCAAGCGGGCGATCAGCTCCTCCACCTTCTTGCCGACGATCATCATCATGTCGGCGAATTCGTCGATGAAGACGACGATGTAGGGCAGTTCCTCCAACGGGCGTGGCTGCTCGCCGAGCTCCGGGTTCGGCTTGAACAGCGGGTCCATCAGCGGCTGGCCGGCGTCGCGGGCGTCCTTCACCTTGCGGTTGAAGCCCGCCAGATTGCGCACGCCAACGGCGCTCATCAGCTTGTAGCGGCGTTCCATCTCGGCCACGCACCAGCGCAGGCCGTTCGCAGCTTCCTTCATGTCGGTGACGACCGGCGCGAGCAGGTGCGGGATGCCCTGGTAGACCGAGAGCTCCAGCATCTTCGGGTCGATCATCAGCATCCGCACGTCCTTGGCGGAGGCCTTGTAGAGCAGCGAGAGCACCATCGCGTTGACCGCCACCGACTTGCCGGAGCCGGTCGTGCCGGCGACGAGCAGGTGCGGCATGCGCGCGAGGTCGGCCACGGTGGGGCGGCCGGCGATGTCCTTGCCGAGCGCCAGCGTCAGCGGACTCGGGGATTTGTCGTATTCCTTCGAGCGCAGCATCTCCGAGAGGAAGATCATCTCGCGCTTGCTGTTCGGGATTTCGAGGCCGACCACCGACTTGCCGGGGATGACGTCAACCACGCGCACCGACTTCACCGAGAGGCCGCGGGCGATGTCCTTGTCGAGCGAATTGATCTGGCTGCCCTTCACGCCGGGCGCCGGCTCCATCTCGAAGCGGGTGATGACCGGGCCCGGATAGGCGCCGACGACCTGCACGTCGATGCGGAAGTCCTTGAGCTTGAACTCGATCTGCCGCGAGAGGGTTTCCAGCGTTTCCTCGCTGTAGCCGCGCTCCTGCACCTTGGGCTCGTCGAGGAGCGACAGCGGCGGCAGGCCGCCTTCGGGCACGGCGTTGAACAGCGGGATCTGCTGCTCGCGCTTGGCCCGCTCACTCTTCTCCACGACGGCTGGGGCCGGGGCCTCGATATGCACCGGCTCGCGCTTGGCGCGCTTCTGCGTCTCGACCTTGCGGACTTCCTCGCGCTCTTCGCGGAGCACGCGGGTGCGCTGCCATTCCGCGGCCTGCTCGCGGCCGGCCTTGGCCCGCTCGAACAGCCCGAGGATGCGGGCGCCGATCCATTCCATCACCGCGAACCACGACAGCCCCGTGGCCAGCGTGATCGACACCAGCACCAGTGCGAGCAGCAGCAGGTGGCCGCCGGCCAATCCGAACACGACAGTGACGGACCGACCGACCAGCTCGCCGAGCACGCCCCCCGAGGACGTGGTCGGCAAAGCCGACGACGCGCCGAACCAGAGCTGCATGAGGCCGGTGCCGGCCACCAGCACGCCGACGATGCCGACGAGGCGCAGGGCCGGGCCGAGATCGACCTGCCCATCGCCGTCGCTGTCCATCCCGAACAGGGCCACCCAGGTGATGCCACCAAGGATCAGGGGCAGGGTGTAGGCCATCCAGCCGAACAGCCCGAAGGCGAAGTCGGCGATGTAGGCGCCCGCGGGGCCGCCGAAATTCTGGATTTCACCCGCCACGCTGCCGGTCCGGGACCAGCCGGGATCGGCCGAGGAATAGCTGACGAGGCTGGCGAGGAGGTAAAGCAGGGCCGGCGCGGCAACCACCAGCGCCACTTCGCGCCACAGCTTCTGTTTGCGGTCCAGTGCCCTGCCCTCCACGCCCTGCATCAGCACGCATCCACTCCCTGCGGGAACTTGCCGCAGGGAGTGTAGCGCGCGGGGCTCAGACCGCCATGTCCTTCAGCGCGGGGTGCACGATCTGGCCACCCTCGACGTTGATGCCGCGGACGAGGGCCTGGTTATCGCGCCAGTTGCCGGAGGCCAGCTTCTGCACCCACGGCAGGATCGACGCGCAGATGGCCTGCGAGGAGGTCTGCGGAACGGCGCCCGGCATGTTGGTCACGGCGAAGTGGATGACGCCTTCCTCGACGTAGGTCGGCTCCTTCCACGTCGTCGGGCGGGTGGTCTCGAAGCAGCCGCCCTGGTCCACCGAGATGTCGACCAGCACGCTGCCCTTCTGCATGCCCTTGATCATCTCGCGGGAGACGACGTGCGGGGCCTTGGCGCCGGTGACCAGCACGGCACCGATCACCAGGTCGGCGTCGCGCAGTTCGCGGGCGACAGCGTCTTCATAGGGATAAAGCGCGGTGACGTTCGGGCCGAGCGCCATCATCTGCGCCATGCGGTCCTGGCGCTTCTCGAACACCACCACGTTCGCGCCGCTCGATGCGGCCAGCGCGGCCGAGTTGCCGCCGGCGGCGCCGGCGCCGAGCACCACGACCTTGCCGCGCTCGGTGGACGGCAGGCCGCCCAGCAGCTTGCCCTTGCCACCCATCGGCTGATGCAAGTAGTGCGCGCCGACCTGCACCGCGATACGGCCAGCGACGATCGACATCGGGGTCAGCAGCGGCAGGTCGCCGTTGTCGAGCTCCACCGTCTCGAACGCGACGCCGGTCAGGCCGATGTCGAGCAGCTTGCGCGTCAGCACCGGCTCGGCCGCGAGGTGCAGGTAGCAGAACAGCAGGTGGTCCTTGCGCAGGTGCTTGAGGTCGCCTTCGATCGGCTCCTTCACCTTCACGACGAGTTCGGCCTTCTCGTAGAGCGCGGCCGCGTCGGCGGCGATCTTGACGCCGAGCGCGGTGTACTCGTCGTCGCTGAAGCCGCTTTTGATGCCCGCGTCCTTCTCGATCCACACCTCATGGCCACGGCGCACGAGGTCGGCGCAAGCGGCGGGCACGAGGGCCACGCGGCCTTCGAGGGTCTTGGTTTCGCGGGGGATACCGATACGCATGGTGCTGGGCTCCAGGGGGCGGCGCGGGACGCGCGCATTGAACGAATGAAGCCGCCGTGAGGCGGCCTGGAAGCAACGTCGATGCAACCTTGATTTGAGGGGCCTCGGCCCCCAAGCTTTGCAGCCCGCATGCCGCGCTTTGTTGCGCTGCACACCGCCACGAAGCCGCAAAAGTATAACGACATGACCGCCACCAAGCATTCCCGCCTCCTCATCCTCGGCTCCGGCCCCGCCGGCTACACGGCCGCCGTGTACGCCGCGCGCGCCAACCTGAAGCCGGTGCTGGTGACGGGACTGCAGCAGGGCGGCCAGCTGATGACGACGACGGAAGTCGACAACTGGCCGGGCGACGCGCACGGCCTGATGGGCCCGGACCTGATGGCGCGCATGCAGGCGCACGCCGAGCGCTTCGAGACTGAAATCGTTTTCGACCACATCCATACGGCGGAGTTGGGTTCCCGTCCGTTCCGCCTGAAGGGCGATAGCGGCGAGTACACCTGCGATGCGCTGATCATCGCCACCGGCGCCAGCGCCAAGTACCTCGGCATCCCGTCGGAAGAAGCCTTCAAGGGCCGCGGTGTCTCGGCCTGCGCCACCTGCGACGGCTTCTTCTTCCGCGGGCAGGACGTCGCGGTGATCGGCGGCGGCAACACGGCCGTCGAAGAGGCGCTGTACCTCTCCAACATCGCCAACAAGGTCTACCTCGTGCACCGACGCGACACGCTGCGCGCCGAGAAGATCCTGCAGGACAAGCTGTTCGCCAAGGCGGCGGCCGGCAAGATCGAACTGGTGTGGAACCACGCCGTCGACGAGGTGCTGGGCGACGACAGCGGCGTCTCCGGCGCGCGCCTGCGCTCGATCAAGGACGACAGCACGCGCGAGATCGCCGTCACCGGTTTCTTCGTCGCCATCGGCCACAGCCCGAACACCTCGCTGTTCGACGGCCAGCTCGACATGCGCGACGGCTACATCAAGGTGAAATCCGGCCTCGACGGCGGCGCCACCGGCACCAGCATCCCGGGCGTGTTCGCCGCAGGCGACGTGGCCGACCACGTCTACCGCCAGGCCATCACTTCGGCCGGCTCAGGCTGCATGGCGGCGCTCGACGCCGACAAGTTCCTCGACAAGCACGAGTAAGCGCGGCGCGGCCGGCGATGCCCGAGCTCCGCCTCCATCGCCGGCTGGATGAGATTCCCGCGGCCACGTGGGACGCGCTGAACCGGAGCGGCCATCCGTTCACCGCGCATGCCTTCCTGGCCGGGCTCGAAACGCACGGCTGCCTCGACCCCGAATACGGCTGGACGCCGCTGCACGCCTCGCTGTGGGAGGGTGATGCCCTGCTCGCCGCCGCGCCGGCCTATGCGAAAGGCAACTCGCACGGCGAGTTCGTGTTCGACCACGCTTGGGCGAACGCCTACGCGCAGTACGGCCTCGACTACTACCCGAAGTGGCTGATCGGCGTGCCCTACTCCCCCGTCACCGGGCCACGCTTGCTCGCCGTTGAACCGACGCATAAACGCCTGCTGCTCGAGGCCATGCGCGCGGCGGCGCCGGACCTCGGCCTGCATTCGGTGCACGCGAATTTCCTCGATGCCGCCGATCTCGATGCCTTCGACGCGAGCTGGCTCGCCCGCGAGGACGTGCAGTTCCATTGGACGCGCGATCCGTCGTGGCGCGCCTTCGATGACTTCCTCGGCGCGCTGGACCACAAGCGCCGCAAGAACCTGAAGGCGGACCGGCGCCGGGTGGCTGAGGCTGGCGTCTACCTTCGCGTTCTGGACGGCAAGGCCGCGCGCGGCGAACCGATGGCCGCGATGCACCGCTTCTACGTGCAGACCTTCGCCGAGAAGTGGAACCATGCGGCGATGACGGAACCCTTCTTCCAGCACCTGTGCGAGGCCCTGCCCGATGCGGTGGTGCTTATCCTCGCCGAGCGGGAGGGCGAAGCCATAGCCGGCGCGCTGTGCCTGCGCTCGGACGACACGCTCTACGGCCGCTACTGGGGCGCGATGGCGGACGTGCCGGGGCTGCATTTCGAGGCCTGCTACCACCAGGGCATCGAGTACTGCATCGAGCACGGCCTGGACCGCTTCGAACCCGGCGCGCAGGGCGAACACAAGCTGGCGCGCGGCTTCCTGCCCACCTCGACGCACAGCCGGCACTGGCTGGCCGAGCCGCGCTTCCAGCAGGCACTCACACGCTGGTGCGCGGCCGAGCGCGAGGCCACGCGGCGCTATCGTGATTCGCTGGCGGCGCATTCGCCCTTCCGATCGCCATGAGCCGCCCGCTGCTGCTGGGGCCCGACCCCGCCTCGCCTTTCCCGCCCGCCGAACTTGCGCTGGACGAGCCCGATGGCCTGGTGTGCATCGGCGGCGATCTTTCGCCCGTGCGCCTCGTGAATGCCTACGCCGCCGGGATGTTCCCATGGTTCAGCGAAGGGCAGCCGATCCTCTGGTGGTCGCCGTCGGAGCGCCTCGTATTCCGCAGCGGCGGCGTGCGGCTGTCGACGCGCTTTCGCCGTGATCTTCGACGCAGCCGGTGGGAAGTGCGGTTCAACACCGCCTTCGATCGCGTGATCGCCGCCTGCGCCACCGCGCCCCGGCCCGGCCAGGACGGCACCTGGATCACCCCGGCGATGCAGCGCGCCTACGGCCAGCTGCACCGGCTCGGGCATGCGCACAGCGTCGAGGTCTGGGATGGCGAGCGGCTCGTCGGCGGGCTTTATGGGGTATCGGTGGGTACCGGTTTCCACGCCGAAAGCATGGTCAGCCTCGAGAGCGGCGGCTCGAAGGTGGCGCTGGCGGCTCTCGGGCGACGGCTCGACGAACTGGGCTGGCCGCTGTTCGACGCCCAGATCGAAAACCCGCACCTGCGCTTCATGGGTGGCGAGGTCTGGCCTCGCGCAGGATTCCTCTCGACCTTCCTCGCCCGCACCGCCTCGGGCACGCCGAGTCCCGACTGGGCGGGCACGCCCTACCCGGCCCGCCAGCTGGCGGACTGAACCCCGCCCGACCCGCTTAACCGGATTTTTGCAAGCGCCGGCCCGGCGTGGCACACTCCGCGCCTTCGATTCACCCCCTTTCCCGCCCCAGACCGCCAAGGCCAGAAGCCCGCTGCATGTCAAAAGACGATTCCATCGAGTTCGAAGGCACCGTGACCGAAACGCTGCCGAACACCATGTTCCGCGTGAAGCTCGAAAACGGCCACGTCATTACGGCTCACATCTCGGGCCGCATGCGCAAGAACTACATCCGGATCCTGACGGGTGACAAGGTCAAGGTCGAAATGACGCCTTACGACCTCACCAAGGGCCGCATCACCTACCGCATGAAGTAAGCGCCGCGCGCGCTCCATGCCAAGAAAAACGGCAGCCTCGGCTGCCGTTTTTCGTTTCCGGGCCCGGAACGCCGGGCCTCACTCCACGGTGGCGGGGAGCAACTTCTCCGGCTCGGCGAAGGCCTCGACGGTGAGCTGGCCGTCGCGGACGCCCACCTCGACCTTGCCGCCGTTCACCAACTTGCCGAACAGCAGCTCGTCGGCCAGGGGACGCTTGATCTTGTCCTGCAGCAGGCGCGCCATCGGGCGCGCGCCCATCTGCGGGTCGAAGCCGTGCTCGGCCAGCCACTGCCGCGCTTCCGGCGTCGCCGACATGGCCACGTGCTTCTCCTGCAGCTGCGCCTCGAGCTCGATCAGGAACTTGTCCACCACGCGCAGGATGTGCTCGAAACCGAGCGCGCCGAACTGCACCACGGCGTCGAGGCGGTTGCGGAACTCCGGCGTGAACGCCTTGCGGATCACTTCCATCGCGTCGGTGCTGTGGTTCTGCTCGACGAAACCGATGGTGCGGCGCGCGGCCTGGGCGGCACCGGCGTTCGTCGTCATCACGATGATGACGTTGCGGAAGTTCGCCTCGCGGCCGTTCGTGTCCGTCAGGATGCCGCGGTCCATGACCTGCAGCAGGATGTTGAACACGTCCGGATGGGCCTTCTCGATCTCGTCGAGCAGCAGCACGCAGTGCGGCGTCTTGACGATCTTCTCGGTGAGCAGCCCGCCCTGGTCGAAGCCGACGTAGCCCGGGGGCGCGCCGATCAGGCGGCTCACGGAGTGCGGCTCCATGTACTCCGACATATCGAAGCGCACCAGTTCGATGCCGAGCTGCATGGCCAGCTGGCGGGTGACCTCGGTTTTGCCGACGCCGGTCGGGCCGGCGAACAGGAAGTTGCCGATCGGCTTGTCGGGATTGCCGAGGCCGGAGCGCGCGAGTTTGATCGACGACACCAACGATTCGATCGACGAGTCCTGGCCGAAGATCACCATCTTCAGGTTGCGCTCGAGGTTCTTCAGCACGTCCTTGTCCGAGGCGCTGACCTGCTTCGGCGGGATGCGCGCCATCTTGGCGACGATGAGTTCGACCTCCTCGACGTCGATCAGACGCTTGCGCTTGTCCTCGCTCATCAGGCGCTGGCGGGCACCGGCCTCGTCGATCACGTCGATGGCCTTGTCCGGCAGCAGGCGGTCGCCGATGTGCTTCACCGACAGGTCCACGGCCGCCTGCAGCGCATCGGCGCTGTAGGTCACGTCGTGGTGCAGTTCGAACTTGCCCTTCAAGCCGTTGAGGATGGCCACCGCCTCGGCAACGGTCGGCTCGACCACATCGATCTTCTGGAAGCGGCGCGCCAGCGCGCGGTCCTTCTCGAAGACCCCTCGGTACTCCTGGAAGGTCGTCGAGCCGATGCAGCGCAGCTCGCCGGTCTGCAGGGCCGGCTTGATGAGGTTCGACGCATCCATCGTGCCACCCGACGCCGAGCCCGCACCGATGATGGTGTGGATCTCGTCGATGAACAGGATGGCGTTCGGCTCCTTCTTGATCTGGTTGACCACGGCCTTCAAGCGCTTCTCGAAGTCACCGCGGTACTTGGTGCCGGCGACCAGCGCGCCGAGGTCGAGCGAATAGACCGTGGCGTCCTTCAGCACGTCCGGCACATCGCCCTCGACGATGCGCCACGCCAGGCCTTCGGCCAGCGCGGTCTTGCCCACGCCAGCCTCGCCGACATACAGCGGGTTGTTCTTGCGGCGGCGGCACAGCACCTGGATCGTGCGCTCGATCTCCGCCTCGCGGCCGATCAGCGGATCGATCTTGCCTTCGCGGGCGAGCTGGTTGAGGTTGGCCGCGAATTCCTCGAGCGGATTCTGCTTCGGCTGGCCGTCCTCGCCCGTCTCCCCTTCCGACTTCGGCGCATCGGCCGGCTTGGCATCGGTCGACTCGCCGCTCTTGGCGACGCCGTGCGAGATGTAGTTGACGACGTCGAGCCGGGTCACGTCCTGCTGCTGCAGGTGGTAGACCGCGTGGCTGTCCTTCTCGCCGAAGATCGCCACCAGCACGTTGGCGCCGGTCACTTCCTTCCGGCCGCTGCTCTGCACGTGGTAGACGGCGCGCTGCAGCACGCGCTGGAAGCCCAGCGTCGGCTGCGTGTCGCGGGTGTCGTCCTCTGGGAGGATCGGCACCGTCTCGGCGATGACGTTGCGCAGGTCCTGCCCAAGGCGGCCGTTGTCGGAGCCGCAGGCCTTCAGCACCTGCACTGCCGAGGCATTGTCGAGCAGCGCCAATAGCAGGTGCTCGACCGTCATGAACTCATGGCGGGCTTCGCGGGCCTGCTTGTAGCACTGGCCGATGGTGAATTCGAGATCTTTGCTGAACATTCGGGGCCTCCAGGGCAATGACCCGGATATGGGGGCGGCTCAGGCCTTTTCCATCGTGCACATCAGCGGATGCTGGTGCGTCCGTGAGAAATCGTTCACCTGCGACACTTTCGTTTCTGCCACTTCGCGTGTGTAGACGCCGCAGACACCTTTGCCCCGCGTGTGCACGTGCAGCATCACTTGGGTGGCTTTCTCGCGGTTCATGCCGAAGAACACCTGCAACACCTCGACGACGAAATCCATCGGGGTGTAGTCATCGTTCAACAGGACCACCCGGTACAGCGATGGGCGTTCCAGTTCGGGCTTGGCCGTCTCGACGGCGAGGCCGCGTTCATGTTCGGAATCGGGGCGTTCGTGTTGGCTCATGGGGCCAGTATATGAGGCGCTCGGAGCGCGACGGCAAGGGCCGGAAGCGCGGCGCGCGAACGTGGACGCTGCCGGATGCCGGCGTCACAATGCGGGCTTTCCCCGATCCGGCCGCCGCACGGCCGCGGAGTCCGCGTTGAGCTATCGCCAAGGCCGCTTCTGGCAACCCGACGTGACCGTCGCGACCGTCGTCTTCCGCGATGGGCGCCTGCTGGTCGTGGAGGAGGAGGTCGGTGGCCGCCGGGTGCTGAACCAGCCGGCCGGCCACTTGGAGCCAGACGAGGCCATCGTCGATGCCGCGGTTCGGGAGACGCTGGAGGAAACCGGCTGGACGGTGCGGTTGACCGCCTTCGTCGGTGCCTACCAATGGCAGGCACCCGAAACCGGCCGCACCTATCTGCGCCTCGCCTTCACCGCGGAGCCGGTGGCTCACCACCCCGAGCTGCCGCTGGATGCCGGCATCATCCAAGCGCACTGGCTGACGCCTTCTGAACTGAGCGCCCGCGAGGCCGAACACCGCAGTCCGCTGGTCTGGCGCGTGGTGCAGGACGCCCTCGACGGCCGCCGGCTGCCGCTGGAGTCGGTGGCGGCGCTGTGAGGGGCCGGCGGTGAATGCCGTGGCGGCACGCGTCATCGTCGGTATGTCCGGCGGCGTCGACTCCTCGGTGGCGGCGTGGCTGCTGCGCGAGCGCGGGGAGTCCCTGGCCGGCCTGTTCATGCAGAACTGGGACGAGGACGGCAGCGGCGAGTGCCGCGCCGAGGACGATCGTCGGGACGCCTTGAAGGTCTGCGGCCAGCTGGGCCTGCCTTTCATCGCGCGCAATTTCGCGGCGGATTACTGGTCCGGCGTGTTCGAGACCTTCCTCGCCGAGTACCGGGCCGGCCGCACGCCGAACCCCGACGTGCTCTGCAACCGCGAGATCAAGTTCAAGACCTTCCTCGACGAGGCAAAGGCGCTGGGCGCCGAAAAGATCGCCACCGGGCACTACGCCCGCGTGGACGAGGCCGACGGGCGCTGGCGGCTGCTGCGCGGTGTCGACGCCTCGAAGGACCAGAGCTACTTCCTCCACCAACTGGGTCAGTCGCAGCTGGCGAGCACGCTGTTTCCCGTGGGCGAGCTGCCGAAGACCGAGGTGCGGGCCATCGCCGCCCGGCTGGGCCTCGCAACGGCGAAGAAGAAGGACAGCACCGGAATTTGCTTCATCGGGGAGCGCGATTTCCGCGAGTTCCTAGCGCAGTACATCGCCGTCACGCCCGGCGAGATCGTCGACGCCGCCGGCCACGTTCTGGGCCGCCATGACGGCATCGCCTTCTACACCCTTGGGCAGCGCGAGGGCCTGCGGATCGGCGGCGTGCGCGGCCGGCCCGACGCGCCCTGGTTCGTGGTCGGCAAGGATGCGGCCCGCAACCGACTGGTCGTCGAGCAGGGTGACACCCCGCTGCTGAAATCCTCGGTGCTGCGCAGCGAGGCCTTCCATTGGATTGCCGGCGAGCCGCCCGCGCTCCCGCTGCGCTGCGAGGCGCAGGTGCGCTACCGCCAACCGCCGCAGGCGTGCACCGTCCTCCCCCGCGACGACCAAGGCGTGGACGTCCACTTCGACGAACCCCAGCGCGCCGTCACGCCCGGCCAATCGCTGGTGCTCTACCGTGGCGACGAATGCTTGGGCGGCGCGGTCATCGCAGCGACCGACGCCCCGCTCGACCCGCTCCGCGCTACCGTCGCCACTTCCATCGCTCCTTTCTCCGCACCAGCGTCCCCATGATCGAACGCGTCATCGCCCTCGCCGCCCTGGCGCAATCCCTGAAGCTCGTCCAGCAGCTGGCCTCCTTGGGCCAGACGGAGCAGCACCCGGAATCGGTCCTTTTCGACAGCCTGTTCCGCTTCGAGGCCGACGACGCCGAGACGATCTATGGCGGCACCGAGACGCTGGGCCGCGGCCTCGATCGCGGCCTTCGGGAGCTCTTGGCCCTTCTCGGGCATGGACCGAAGGATCCCGCCGTCGGCCGCATGGGACTGACCCTGCTCGCCCTCGAGCGTAGCTTCGTGCGCCACCCGACCGCCGGCGAGCGCGTCCAATCGACCCTGCGCGATGTCGAACGGCAGCGCCAACACCTCGGCCCGATGCACCCGACGGTGATCAACCGGCTTGGCGACCTCTATGCCGAGCAGGTCAGTCCGATCGGCCAGCGCGTGCTGGTGCAGGGCAACCCGGTCTACCTCGGCCAGCCGCCGATCGTTGCCGAAGTCCGCGCCCTGCTCCTCTGCGGTCTTCGCGCCGCGGTGCTCTGGCGCCAGATGGGGGGCAGCCGGCTGGACTTCCTGCTCCGCCGCCGGGCCATGACCGAAGCCGCCCACCAGTTGCTGTCGCCGCTCGATTGAAGCCGCCCCGGACCGGGATCGCTTCCGGCATAATTCACGCCTGCCAGCGCCCCGCCGTGAGGCGGTGCGACCGGACCCTCTCGCCGCACCACCAGCCTGGAGCCATCCATGAGCGACTCCTTCGCCACCCGCGACACGCTTGCCGTCAACGGCAAGTCCTACGCCTTCTACAGCCTGCCGAAGCTGGGCCAGCGCTTCGACATCAAACGCCTGCCCTACTCGATGAAGATCCTCCTCGAGAACCTGCTGCGCTGCGAGGACGGCGTCACCGTCAACCCGGCGCACATCGAAGCCGTGGCGAAGTGGGAGCCGAAGAAAGAGCCGGACACCGAGATCGCCTTCATGCCGGCCCGCGTGGTGCTGCAGGACTTCACCGGCGTGCCCTGCGTGGTCGACCTGGCCGCGATGCGCGACGCCGTCAAGAAGCTGGGCGGTGATCCGAAGCGCATCAACCCGCTGATCCCGTCGGAACTGGTCATCGACCACTCGGTGCAGGTCGACGTGTTCGGCAAGCCCTCGGCGGCCGACGAGAACGGCGTGTTCGAGTTCACCCGCAACAAGGAGCGCTACAGCTTCCTGCGCTGGGGCCAGAAGGCGTTCGACAACTTCAAGGTCGTGCCGCCGAACACCGGCATCGTCCACCAGGTGAACCTCGAGAACCTGGCGCGCGTGGTGATGACCCGCACCATCGACGGTGTCGAGCACGCGTTCCCGGACACCGTCTACGGCACCGACTCGCACACCACGATGATCAACGGCATCGGCGTGCTGGGCTGGGGCGTGGGCGGCATCGAGGCTGAAGCCGCGATGCTTGGCCAGTCCTCGTCGATGCTGATCCCGCAGGTCGTGGGCTTCAAGCTCACCGGCAAGCTGCCGGAAGGTGCGACCGCCACCGACCTCGTGCTCACCGTCACCCAGATGCTCCGCAAGCACGGCGTGGTCGGCAAGTTCGTCGAGTTCTACGGCGACGGCCTCGACCAGCTGCCGCTGGCCGACCGCGCGACCATCGCCAACATGGCCCCGGAATACGGCGCGACCTGCGGCATCTTCCCGATCGACGGCGAATCGCTGAACTACCTGCGTCTCTCGGGCCGTTCGGCCGAGCAGATCGCGCTGGTCGAGGCCTATGCCAAGGCTCAAGGCCTGTGGCGCGACCCCTCGGTGGAAGCCGAGTACAGCTCGACGCTCGGCCTCGACATGGGCAGCGTGCTTCCCTCGCTGGCCGGCCCGAAGCGCCCGCAGGACCGCGTCCTGCTTTCCGACATGCAGAAGGTCTACCGCGAGTCGCTGAAGCCGATGGCCGAGGCGCGCGCCGCCAAGACCCCGGCCAAGGCCTCGGGTGAAGCCGACTTCCAGGGCACCAAGCTGAAGGACGGCGCGGTCGTCATCGCCGCGATCACCTCCTGCACCAACACCTCGAACCCGGCAGTGATGCTGGGCGCCGGCCTGCTGGCCCGCAACGCCGTGGCCAAGGGCCTGAAGGTCGCGCCGTGGGTGAAGACCTCGCTCGGCCCGGGCTCGCTGGTGGTCACCGACTACCTGAAGAAGGGTGGCGTGATGGATGACCTGGAAGCCCTCGGCTTCCACGTCGTCGGCTATGGCTGCACCACCTGCATCGGCAACTCCGGACCGCTGCCGGAGGCCGTCTCGAAGGCCATCGCCGAGGGTGACCTCGTCGTGACCTCGGTGCTCTCGGGCAACCGCAACTTCGAAGGCCGCGTGCACGCCGAAGTGAAGATGAACTATCTGGCCTCGCCGCCGCTCGTCGTCGCCTACGCCATCGCCGGCACCACGGATCTCGACCTGTCCACCCAGCCGCTGGGCACGGGCAAGGACGGCCAGCCGGTCTACCTCAAGGACATCTGGCCGTCGAACAAGGAAATCGGCGACACCATCGCCGCGACCATCGGCCCAGAGATGTTCGCCAAGAACTACGCCGACGTCTTCCGCGGTGACAGCCGCTGGAACGCGGTGGAATCGCCGGACGGCGACGCCTACCAGTGGGACGATTCGACCTACATCAAGAACCCGCCGTACTTCGACGGCATGACGATGCAGGTCGGCTCGATCAGCGACATCCACGGCGCGCGCGTCATGGGCATCTTCGGCGACTCGATCACCACCGACCACATCTCGCCGGCCGGCAACATCAAGGCCAGCTCGCCCGCGGGCAAGTTCCTGCAGTCGCGCGGCGTCGCCCCGGTGGACTTCAACAGCTACGGCTCGCGCCGCGGCAACGACGACGTGATGGTGCGCGGCACCTTCGCCAACATCCGCATCAAGAACCTGATGCTGGGCGGCGAAGAGGGCGGCAACACCATCCACTACCCGTCGGGTGACAAGCTGGCCATCTACGACGCGGCCATGAAGTACAAGGCCGAGGGCGTGGGCACCGTCGTGTTCGCGGGCAAGGAATACGGCACCGGCTCGTCGCGCGACTGGGCGGCCAAGGGCACCAACCTGCTGGGCATCAAGGCGGTCATCGCCGAGAGCTTCGAGCGCATCCACCGCTCGAACCTGGTCGGCATGGGCGTGCTGCCGCTGCAGTTCCTCGACGGCCAGAACGCCCAGACGCTCGGCCTGAAGGGCGACGAGGTGGTCTCGATCACCGGCCTGCAGGACGGCGCCGGCAAGGTGGCGGACATCAGCGCCAAGCGCCCGGACGGCTCGGTGGTGAGCTTCAAGGCCCAGGTGCTGCTGCTGACGCCGAAGGAAGTCGAGTACTTCCGCCACGGCGGCCTGCTGCACTACGTGCTGCGCCAGCTGGCCGCGGGCGCCAAGGCGGCTTAAGCGCAAACGGCCCCCGCTCTCCCACGAAGGCCGCCTCCGGGCGGCCTTCGTCGTTCTGGCGGGCAAGGGGCGGTGATGCCGCGCCGTGCGGCCGTGCTACTGCCCCAACGCCGGCTTGGACCAGTCGGCGCTGACCAGCACCCAGTCACGGCCCTGCAGACGCCAGACCGTCTCGACCCGCCGAGCCTCCACCCCTTCCGGGACGAACCGGTTGCCGCCGGTGACGACGGCGTCGAAGCGCGCCGCGGCGCGGTCGCCGCGAAGTTCGACGTCGACCGGCCCGATCGCAACGCCGACGTTCTGCTGGCGCAGCAGCATCAGGGTCGCGTAGCGGCGCAGGCCGTCGCGATCCATGCCGTCGGGCCCACCGAACTCCGGGTCGACGGCCTCGAGCAAGGCTCCGGTATCGCGGGCTTCGACCGCCTCCTGCAGGCTGGTGATCCGGGCACGGAGCGCGGCCTCATCCGGCGGATCGGCGCAGCCGGCGAGGGCCATGAGGACAAGACATGTCAGCACGGCGAGAAGACCACGTCCCTTTCGCCACGACGAAGGGAAGAAACAGCGCCCTCGCGGCTTGCCCGATATCGCCCCCTGTGCTGCAATCGAGCGAATACTCGAAATTCCGTACGGCGCCGCATTGGCGTGTCGGGCGGTCCACGCGATAGGGGTGTTGTCGATGAGCATTGAGCGTCCTTGGTTGTCCAGCTACCCGCAGGGCGTCCCCGCGGAAATCGACGTGGACGAGTTCCCGTCCATTGTCTCGGTCCTCGACAACGCCATCGCCAAGTACCGCGACCGTCCCGCGTTCTCGAACATGGGCAAGGTCCTCACCTACGGCGACATCGACCGCCTCAGCCAGCAGTTCGCCAGTTACCTGCTGAACGTATTGAAGCTGAAGAAGGGTGATCGCGTCGCGCTGATGATGCCGAACGTCCTGCAGTACCCGATCGCCATTTTCGGCACCCTGCGCGCCGGCCTCACCGTCGTCAACACCAACCCGCTCTACACCCCGCGCGAGCTCAAGCACCAGCTCGACGACTCCGGTGCCAGCGTGCTGGTGGTGCTCGAGAACGTCGCGCACACCGCCGCCGAAGTCGTGGCCGGGACGCAGGTGAAGCAGGTCATCGTCACCTCGGTGGGCGAGATGCTCGGTTTCCCGAAGGGCAAGGTCGTCGACTTCGTCATCAAGTACGTCAAGAAGCTGGTCCCGGATTACGACATCCCCGGCGCGGTGAATTTCCGCCACACGCTGACGGAAGGCGCCAAGCACACCCTGCCCTCGGTGACGCTCCGCAACACGGACATCGCCTTCCTGCAGTACACCGGCGGCACCACCGGCGTGGCGAAGGGCGCGATGCTCACCCATCGCAACCTCGTCGCGAACATGCAGCAGGCCTCGGCCTGGATCGGCACGAACGCGAAGCCGGGCCAGGAGATCATCATCACGGCGTTGCCGCTCTACCACATCTTCGCGTTGACGGCGAACGGCCTCGTCTTCATGAAGTTCGGCGGCTTGAACCACCTGATCACCAACCCGCGCGACATGGCCGGCTTCGTCAAGGAGCTGAAGTCGGTGCGCTTCACCGCGATCACCGGCGTGAACACGCTCTTCAACGGCCTGCTCAACACGCCGGGCTTCGACACCATCGATTTCTCCTCCTTACACCTGACGCTCGGCGGCGGCATGGCCGTGCAGCGCGCCGTGGCGGAACGCTGGAAGAAGGCCACCGGCTGCACGCTGATCGAAGCCTATGGCCTCACCGAGACCTCGCCGGCGGCGTGCATGAACCCGCTCGGCCTGAAGGACTTCAACGGCGCGATCGGCCTGCCGATCTCCTCCACCGATGCCTGCGTGAAGGACGACGAGGGCCGCACGCTGGCGCATGGCGAAGTGGGCGAACTCTGCATCAAGGGCCCGCAGGTCATGCAGGGTTACTGGCAGCGCCCCGAGGAGACCGCGAAGGTCATCGACGCCGAAGGCTGGCTGCACACCGGCGACATGGCGAAGATGGACCCCGCGGGCTTCTTTTACATCGTCGATCGCAAGAAGGACATGATCCTCGTGTCGGGCTTCAACGTGTACCCGAACGAGATCGAGGACGTGATCGCGACGATGCCCGGCGTGCTGGAAGTCGCGGCGGTCGGCGTGCCGGATGACAAGTCGGGCGAGGCGGTGAAGGTGGTGGTAGTCCGCAAGGACCCGAACCTCACCGCCGAGCAGGTGAAGGCCTTCTGCAAGGACAACCTCACCGGCTACAAGCTCCCGAAGATCGTCGAGTTCCGCACCGAACTGCCGAAGACCAACGTCGGAAAGATCCTGCGCCGCGAACTCCGCGACTCCGCCGCCAAATCGCCGGGCTGACGCCACGCGATGGCTGTCGAAGAGGTTCGTCTCAACGTCAACGAACTGCAGCCCGGCATGTTCGTCTGCCGGCTTGAGGGTCGCTCGTGGGACACCACGGCGTTCCCGCTGCAAGGCGTGATGGTTCGTACCGTGGACGACATCATCGCCGTCCGCCAGCACGCCGACTACGTGTTCATCGACCGCATCCGCAGCGTCGATGGCACGCCAGGGGCCGTGCTGATGAGCTTGGACGTGGGCGGCGGCGGCAGCGGATTGCGCCACGTGGGCGCACCAACGCAGTACCGGATCAGTGCCAGCCTCGAGGAAGAGCTGCCGCGCATCAAGTTCGCGGCGAACGAAGCGCAGAAGCTGTCGCGACGCCTGACCGCCGACCTGCGCGAAGGCCGCAAGCTGTCGATCGAAGAGATCAGCACCGCGGTCGAACCGGTCGTCGCCAGCGTCATCCGCAATCCGGACGCGTACTTCTGGCTGGCCAGCCTGAAGGAGCGCGACCCCTATGCCTACAGCCACGCGGTGAACTGCGCGGCTCTGATGTCGGCCTTCGGCCGCCAGCTCGGCTTCCCGGGCAGTGTGCTGGTGGAACTCGCGAGTTCAGGGATGCTGATGGATCTCGGCTTGGCCTCCCTTCCCGAGGGCACGGTGAACCACGCGGCTCCGCTTTCCGACGTGCAGCGCGAGACCATGAAGCGCCATGTCGAAGCCAGCCTGGCGCAGCTCGACAGCACGCCGGGCACCACCCCGCTTATCCGCAGCGCGGTGGCCCATCACCACGAGCGCCACGACGGCAGCGGCTACCCCGCCGGGCGTCGCGGTTTCGAGATCCCGCTCGAAGCGCGGATGCTCGGCATCGTCGACAGCTTCGATGCGATGAGCAGCGCGCGCGTCTACCAGCCGGCGTCCGCCCGCCACCACGTGCTGCAGGCCCTTTACCGCGAACGCGACCGCCTGTTCCAAGCCGAGTTGATCGAGCAGTTCAGCCAAAGCATCGGCGTGTACCCGACCGGATCGCTGGTCGAGTTGAGCAGCGGCGAAGTCGCCGTCATCACCGCGCAGAACAGCGCGCGCCGGCTGCTGCCCAAGGTCACCGTGCTGACGCGCCCGGACAAGACCGTCAACCCCGCCTTCCGACAGGTCGACCTCTGGCAACAGCCCGAGGCGGACGGCCCGCGGCTCACCATCCACCGCGCGCTGCAGCCGGGAGCCTATGGCCTTGATCTCGCCGAGTTCTTCCTCTGACACCCCGGCGGGCTGGCCGGCGTACGAAGCGTCCGCGGCGCAGCTCCTCAAGTCCGCCTCGCCGAACGCCAGCCTCGCCCTGCTGCAGGTCCACTTCCGACAACGGCTGGCACTCGCCGCCGCCCACGGGCAGCCGCTGACGGAAATCGCGTTCGACGAAGCCGAAGCCCGCATCGTCGCCGCGCTCCGCCCGGGCGACCACCTGCTGCGCAGTGGACACGGCGATTTCTACGTGCTCCTGCCGCGACTCTTCGGCCTCGGCCACGCCGAGCTGGCGGCCCAGCGCATCCTTCGTGAACTGGAGTCGCCGATCGTGGCCGGTGGCCGCCACCTGCACCTGATGCCGACGGTGGGCGCTGCGCTCGCGACCGAACCGGGGGAGTCCCCGACCTCGCTGCAGCAGCGTGCGAGCGCCGCCGTCGTGCACGCGGTACGCGAGGGCGAAACCATCGCCATCGCCCGCGAGTACACCCAGGATGCGATGGTCACCGAGCTCCGCGATGCGCTTTCGCGCAACGCGCTCGACCTCGTCTACCAGCCCATCGTTACCCTGCCGGAGCAACGCGTCGTGGGCTACGAAGCGCTCGCGCGCTGGCGCCGCGGCGATGGCAACGAGGTCGCACCCTCGGTCTTCATTCCCATGGCCGAGGACGCCGGCCTCGCCGAGGAACTCACGCGCTGGACGCTGCAGGTCGCCCTACGCGAGTTCGTGCCCCTCCAGCGTCGCCAACCGGAACTCTACTGCGCCATCAACCTGTCGGCCCGCGCTTTCGACAATCCCGCGCTATGCGAGCAGGTCCTCGCCGCCCTGGCGATCTGGGAACTGCCGCCGCAGAGCCTGATGATCGAGGTGACCGAGACGGCCGTGCTGCACGACGTCGGACGCAACGCCAGCGCCCTGCAGCGCCTTGCCACCGAGGGCGTGCGCCTCGCCATCGACGACTTCGGGCAGGGCTACTCCTCGTTGGGCTACCTGCGCCACCTGCCGGCCGCCATCCTCAAGATCGACCAGAGCTTCGTCGCCGATGCCGCCAATCCGCGCACGCGCGCCCTGCTGGAGGCGATCTCCGGCATGGCCCACCGCCTCGGCATGCGTGCGGTAGCCGAAGGCGTGGAAACGGAAGCGATGCTCGGCGCCGTGCTCGAGGCCGGCTGCGACCACGCGCAGGGCTACCTGTTCGGCCGGCCTGCGCCGATCAGCTACTGGCTGCGCTGATCCCCAGCCCGCCGGGCGCGGCTAGTCGCGCGCCCGTGCCCCTCGCCCGTCAGAGCGTGCAGCCCTGTAGCGACGTGCTGCCGCCTAGTGCCTGAACGCTATCGGTGCCGCTCCAACGGCCGCTCACGCCCGCCGCATAGGTCGCATCGACCGTCATGATCGAGAGGCTGCCGCTCGCGTACGAGCGCTGCAGGCTTCCCACCGCACGACGTGCGGGTGCCGCGGTCCGGGCGCAGAGCGGGCAGAAGCCGGTGAGCTGTTCAAGCGGCACGCTGGCGCTCGCGCCGCCAAAGCCGGAGCGCTCCGCGGTGAGGAAGCGCGGCACGCCCGCGGCGTCGTACACGAAGGCGGCGTAGAACTCGTAGTTCGGGAACAGCTGCACGCTGTAGCCGGTGCCTGCCCGCGCCGGATCGAACCAGTGGCCGCTGGTGTTCACCGGCGCGCCATTGAGGCTGGGGCAGCCGCGGCCGAAACTGGAGAAGGCCTCGCTGCCAGCCTGCCCATCGAGGCGATAACTGAAGGTGAAGGCGTCGGCGCCCGTCGGCGTAGTCACGGCGTCGCCGACCGCGGACAACGTGTTGCGTGAACCGTCCCACGCACTGCGGTAGATCGTGCCGCGCCACTGCCCGTTCGCGCCCGGCGCGCGTCCCTGCAGGTAGTACCAGGTCGAACTGCCGTCCTGAAGGTACGTGTACCAGAGCCCCGCCCACTCGGCACCCGCGGGGTAAAGGAACAGGCCGTGCCCCGGCCGACCGGTGTTGAAGTAGCCGCCCGGGCGCACGACCGGTGATGTGCCGGCCACCGTGGCCCGCACGGCGACCTCGCCGATCCGCGCCGACGGATTGGTCGGGACGATGTACCAGCGTCCCGGTGACAGGGCGGCACCGCTGACCGACAGGGTCTGCATCGGGGCCGACGCACTCGACGCGGCGTTCGCGGCGCTGCGCGCCGGTGCGGCGGCGATGGTGGGGATGGCCACGTTGGCAACGGGCGCCGGCACGCGCGCCAGATACAGGTCCACACCTTCGCTGGCGCGCGCGGTCACGGACAGGCTGCTCGCCCCCGCCGGGACGTCGATGAAGAGGCGATCCTGCGCGGCTCCTGCCGGCAAGCGGAACGCCCGCTCTTCGCCGCTGGCCAAGGCGATCCCGTTCTCGACGCGGCCGGCGCGGTTCACGCGCACGGGCACGCTGCCGACCGTGACGCCCGCCGCCGACTGCACGGAGACGTAGCCCACGCGGCTCTGTGTGTCGGCAAGCGCGGGCGCGTTCCAGCCCATGCGCAGCGGGAACGCGGCACGAGCGGCGATGTTGCCCGGCCCGGTCGCGACCAGACTGCCGTCACCGGGATCCATCGGCACCTCGAAGGTCTCGACGCGTGCGGTGTGCGCGACGCTGCCCGCGTTCACCACCAGCATCCAGTACATGACGTTGCCGCAGGTCGGCACCGTGACGGCCATCTCGCAGCGTTCCGCCGTGGCCGACATGCCGGCCGAACAGCGCAGTTCGTTCGCGGAGGCCAGCCCGTCGCGATTGATGTCGATGCCGAGGTAGACGTCGACGTTGCCGGACGAGAGCGAGCGAGCATCGACCAGCACGCGCCAGTCGCGGGCCGTCGGCGCCGAGGGCAGCACCCGCAGCGACAGCTCCGCGTTGCCGGCGAAGGGCAACCACGGCGTCGGGTCGACCGCGAGCGGGTATTCCGAGACCTGGGCTTCCACCAACGGGCTGGCGACGAAACGCGCCGATGGCAGGGCACGGACATTGGCGGCACCGAGGTCCTGGTAGCCGCTGCTAGAGGTCACGGCCAGGGTGATCGATTCCGCGATGGGACGGACGACGATCGCTACCTCGCCCTCGGCGCAGGCACCGCCACCGCAGACCCGATAGCGCAGCGAATCCTCGCCACTGCGGTCGGCGGTCGGCTGGTAGACGAGAACGTCGTCCGCCACGGTTCCCGTCGTGCCCGAGCCATTGATCGACGCAGCGCCCAGCACCGGCGCGCGGAGTATGGTCAGGGTCCCATCCACGAGTTCCGCCGCGGGAATACGGTCGTTGGCGAGCACCCGCAGGCTCAGCGCGGCCGAGTTCTCGGTGACGACGAAGCGGTCGGCAACGGTTTGCACCGCGGCGGCGAGAGGGCCCGCAACGGTCGCAACCAGGGTGGCGAGGAGGACACAGGCGGCCCAGGCCACTTGCGGCCGGGCGGGCGGGACACGGCGCTCGGGGGCGCGGGCGGTCGTCGGCATGCACGTCTAGGCAGTCAGCAGGCCTCGGACTCTAACAGTGCGAACTACGTCACACACCGACTTCGTCAATGGATGTGAAAAAACGTGAGGCGCCCCACACTTCTGTGGCGCACATCACGTTTTTTTACGCTCTTCGACCGCCTTTAGGCTTCGGGGCGCATGTACGGGAACAGCAGCACATCGCGGATCGACGCGCGGTCGGTGAGCAGCATCACCAGGCGGTCGATGCCGATGCCCAAGCCGCCGGTGGGGGCCAGGCCCACTTCCAGCGCGCGGATGTAGTCGGCGTCGAAGTGCATGGCCTCGTCATCGCCGGCGTCCTTGGCTTCGACCTGTGCCTTGAAGCGGGCGGCCTGGTCTTCCGGATCGTTGAGCTCGGAGAACCCGTTCGCGATCTCCTTGCCGCCGACGAACAGCTCGAAGCGATCGGTGATGCCCGGCTCGGTGTCGCTCTCGCGGGCCAGCGGGCTGACTTCCACCGGGTAGTGCGTGATGAAGGTCGGCTGCACGAGGTTGCCCTCGACCAGCTTCTCGAAGAGCTCGAGCAGCAGCTTGCCCCAGCCGTAGGACGGCTTCACGTGCACGCCGTGGCGGGCGCAATGCTTGGCCAGCGCCTCGCGGTCGCGGCAGTCGGCGGCGGTGATCGTGGGGTCGGCTTCGCGCACGGCATCGTCCATGCGCCAGCGGCGGAACGCGGGGCCGAGGTCGATCGCCCTGCCCTCCCATTCCAGCGCGGTGCGGCCGAGCACCTCCTGCGCGACGTCGCGGATCACGCCTTCGGTGAGGTCCATGATCTCGGTATACGTGGCGTAGGCCTCGTACAGCTCGAGCATGGTGAACTCGGGGTTGTGCCGCGTCGACACGCCCTCGTTGCGGAAATTGCGGTTGATCTCGTACACGCGCTCGAAGCCGCCGACGACGAGGCGCTTCAGGTACAGCTCGGGCGCGACGCGGAGGTACAGATCGAGGTCCAGCGCGTTGTGGTGCGTCATGAACGGCTTGGCCGTGGCGCCGCCGGGGATGTAATGCATCATCGGCGTCTCGACCTCGAGGAAGCGCCGCGCGTCGAGCCAGCGGCGCATCGCGCCGATGATCCGCGAGCGCAGCACGAAGACCTCGCGCGACTCCTCGCTGACGATGGTGTCGACATAGCGCATGCGGTAGCGCTGCTCGACGTCGGCGAGGCCGTGGAACTTGTCCGGCAGCGGGCGCAGGGCCTTCGTAAGCAGGCGGATGGCCGCCACCTTGACCGACAGCTCGCCGGTGCGCGTGCGGGTGAGGCCACCTTCGACCGCGACGATGTCGCCGATGTCCCAGCCCTTGAAGGCGTCGTAGCTCTCCCCCAGGTCGGCGCCGACCAGATAGAGCTGGATGCGGCCGCTCATGTCCTGCAGCTGTGCGAACGCTGCCTTGCCCATCACGCGCTTCGCCATCAGGCGGCCAGCGATTCGAACCTCGCGCCCGCCGGCTTCCAGCGCTTCGGCCGTCCACTGGTCCTTGTCGGCGAACTCGCCCTGCAGATCACCCGCGTAGTGCTCGCGCTTGGCGTCGTTCGGGAAAGCGACGCCCTGGCCGCGCAGCGCCGTCAATTTCGCGCGGCGCTCGGCGATGAGCTTGTTCTCATCAAGGGCGTTCTCGGCGGCAGGCGTCGGCTGGGCGTTGGTTTGTTCGGACATGGGGGCGTCAGGCGGAAGAGGTTGGGTGCAGGAAGGAGGCAATGCGTCGGCGAGCGCCGAGGGCCGCGGGGGCGATGCGGTCAGGCCGCATCGCTCCGTTTCGCGCCGACCTCGAGGCCGGCCTTCAGGCTCGCCTCGACGAATTCGTCGAGGTCGCCGTCGAGCACCTTCTGCGTGTCGCTGCGCTCGATGCCGGTGCGCAGGTCCTTGATGCGGCTCTGGTCGAGCACATAGTTGCGGATCTGGCTGCCCCAGCCGATGTCGGACTTGGTCGCCTCGACGGCGTCCTTCTCGGCGTTGCGCTTCTGGATCTCGAGCTCGTACAGCTTCGCGGCCAGCATCTTCATCGCGGTGTCGCGGTTCTGGTGCTGGCTGCGGCCGTTCTGGCAGGCCACGACGATGCCGGTCGGCACGTGCGTGATGCGCACCGCTGATTCGGTCTTGTTCACGTGCTGACCGCCGGCGCCCGAGGAGCGGTAGACGTCGGTCTTGAGGTCGGCCGGGTTGATCGTGATGTCGATGTTGTCGTCGACTTCCGGCGAGACGAACACCGAGGTGAAGCTCGTGTGCCGGCGGTTGTCGGAGTCGAACGGCGACTTGCGCACTAGGCGGTGCACGCCCGTCTCGGTCTTCAGCCAGCCGTAGGCGTAGTCGCCTTCGATGCGCACCGTCGCCGACTTGATGCCGGCCACGTCGCCACCGCTGACTTCCATCAGCTCGGTCTTCCAGCCGCGCGATTCGCACCAGCGCAGGTACATGCGCAGCAGGATTTCGGCCCAGTCCTGCGCCTCGGTGCCACCGGCACCGGCCTGGATGTCGACGAAGGCGCTGGCGCTGTCCATCTTGCCGCTGAACATGCGCTGGAACTCGAGCTTCTCGAGATGCACCTGCGCGGCATCGACGTCGGCCACCACCGCGTTGAAGGTGTCCTCGTCGTTCTCCATCTCGGCCAGCTCGAGCAGCTCCAGCGCGCCGGTGAATCCATCGTCGAGCGTCTTCAGGCCATGCACGACCTTCTCGAGCGCCGCGCGCTCGCGGCCGAGGCCTTGGGCCTTTTCGGGCTCGTTCCAGATCGTCGGGCTTTCCAGCTCGCGACTGACTTCTTCTAGACGTTCGACCTTCTGGTCGTAGTCAAAGGTACCCCCTGAGCACATCCAGCCGGCCCTTGAGGTCGGCGATGCGCTGGCGCACGGGATTGGTCTCCATGGCGCGTTCTCGTGTTCGTGAAAGACCGCGGAGTTTATCAGGCCGCGCGGCGAGCCCGGGCTCAGGCCGCCCACCAGTGCCGGACGAGGAGCTGCACGTCGCGCCGGCCGCGGAAATCGTCGAGATCGAGGCCGAAGGCCAGGCGCACGCGATCTGGCGGTGCGCCGAGGGCGGCGCCCCCGAAATGGATGGCGTTGACCGGGCCGAGGCGACCCGGCATGCCGAGTTCAAACTTGAGATGGCGCTCTGCCAGAACCTTCCATGAGCGCACTTCGAATTCGCCGTCGAAGAGGGGCTCGGGGAAGCCCTGCCCCCAGGGCCCAGCCAGGCGCAGCGCCTCGGCGGTCGGCCGATTCAATTCCTGCGGCGCGAGTTCGCCATCGGACCACAGTTCGGACTCGCGCAGCTCGTCGGTGAGCCGGCGGGCCACGGCCGCCTCGAAGGCGTGGCGGAACGCGTCGAAGTGGGCGGCGTCGAGGCTCAGGCCGGCCGCCATCGCGTGGCCGCCGTAGCGGAGGATCAAACCGGGATGCAGGGCATCGACATCCGCCAGCGCATCGCGCACGTGCACGCCGGGAATGGAGCGGGCGGAGCCGCGCAGTGTCGTCGAACCCGCATCGGCGGGCGCGAAGGCGATCACCGGTCGGTGCAGCTTCTCCTTGAGCTTCGAAGCCACCAGACCGACCACGCCGGGGTGCCAGCTCTCGTCGCGCAGGCAATACGCATCGTGGCCACCCTCGGGCAGCGGCAGCGCCGAGGCCGCGGCTTCGGCGTCGTCGACCATCTGCTGCTGCAGTTCGCGGCGCTCGGCATTGATGGCGTCGAGTTGCTTCGCGAGCTGCATCGCGCGTTCGGCATCGTCGGTGAGCAGGCACTCGATGCCGAGGGTCATGTCCTCCAACCGACCGGCGGCATTGATGCGCGGCCCGATGCCGAAGCCGATGTCGGTGGCGGTGAGCACCGGCAGACGGCGCTGGGCGACCTCCGACAAGGCCAACACGCCCGGCTGTCCGCGGCCTTCGCGCAGGCGCTTGAGGCCCGCAGCGACCAGCAGACGGTTGTTGTCGTCGAGCGGCACGAGATCGGCCACGGTTCCCACGGCCACGAGGTCAAGCAGGCTCGACAGGTCGGCCTCCGCGCCGGGTTCGCCGCGGTCCCGAAGCCGCGCGCGCAGCGCCAGCAACAAGTAGAACACCACGCCGACGCCGGCCAGCGCCTTGCTCGGGAACCCGTCACCGCGCAGGTTCGGATTGACGATGGCGTCAGCGGCAGGGAGCTCCTCGCCGGGCAGATGATGGTCGGTGACCAGCACCTGCCAACCTCGCGCTTTCGCCGCGGCCACGCCGGGCAGGCAGGCGATGCCGGAGTCGACGGTGATAACGAGGTCCGGCGCGATCGGCGCCAGCTCCTCCTCGACCAGGGCCGGCGACAGGCCGTAACCGTGGGCGATGCGATGCGGTACTCGGTAGGACACGTGCCGAGCGCCGAGCAGGCGCAGGCCGCGCACCGCGACCGCCGTGCCGGTCGCACCATCGCAGTCGAAATCGCCCACCACGACGATGTGGGCATCGCGACGCAGCGCGGCATGAAGCAGGTCCACAGCGACGTCAATGCCGCCCAACTTCTGTGGCGCCAGCAGCTTCGCCAGCTTCAGTTCGGCCTGCTCGGCAGAAGCGATGCCCCGAGCGGCGTACAGCCGCTGCAGGAGTGGGGGAACGTGGGACGGCCAGTCACCGACGGCCGGGACGTCGCGGCGGCGCAGGGTCGGCGATGCCGTCACGCGAAGCCCTTGAACGCCGGCTTCCAGAACCGCCAACGTTGGTTCCGCTCGAGCGAGACACGATGACCATCGGCGAAGTCGAGGCGCAGCTGCGCGAAGGCGCCCTGCGCCATCGACGCCATCGCCAGCGCGAGCAGATCGTCGATGACCGCCCAGCGTCGCTCGGCACGGAGGTCGATCAGGCCGGGTTTCGTGGCATCGACGCGATCACTTACCGCGGCACCGGCCGCCTGCGCATACGCGGCAAGCTCCGGATCGGCGGTGGCGACATGCCCTTCGGGGCCTTCGATCTGGTCGGGAAGCCCGCCTTCGCCCCAAAACCACAGGCTGTTCGCTGGCGGCAGGCTGCGGCGCGCGCGCTCGGCATTGACCGGGTGCTGGTGCATCAGCACTTGGGCCTCGCCCATCAGGCTCCGCCAGCGGCGGGCGTCCGGGCCTTCAGGCAGGTAGGGAAAGGCGTCATCGCCAAGCGCCGCGAGCGGGTGCGGAAAGGACGGCAAGCGCGTCTCTCGCGGACACTGCACCGACCACGCTTCCGCTTCGCGGGCTTCGAAGACGTAACCGAAATCGCCGAACAGCGGCTTCAGCGGGGCCATCAACGCCTCGGCGTCCTCCGCCGTGAGCCCGAGGTTTCCCCAGGCCATCAGCCTCGCCGTGGTGAGGTCGGGCTGCAACCACACGGGATCGGCACGCAGCCATTGGAACGGCTGCACGTCGCCTCCGGGCTTCAAGCGCCGCTCCATGAGAGCAGCGCTGGGCCACTGGCCCACCGGGCGCAGGCGGAACGGCCGACGCAGCTGGGCGAGTTCGCCCGCCTCGGTATCGCTCGTCGCCGCACGGCCCAGGGCCTTCGCAACGGCGGGCGATAGACCCTGGCCGGCGAAGTACCTGCGAGCCGGAAGCAGCAGCGTCAGCACGACGTCAGGGGATGTAGCTGACGCCGGTGATCTCGAACTCGCGCTGGCCGCCCGGCGCTTCGATGGTGACGGTGTCGCCTTCGTGCTTGCCGATCAAGGCGCGCGCCACCGGCGAGGAGATCGAGATCAGGCGCTGCTTGATGTCGCTCTCGAGGTCGCCAACGATGGTGTACGTGACCTTGTCGTCGGTATCGACGTCGGCCAGCTCGACCGTCGCACCGAAGACGATGCGCGAGCCGGCGTTCAACGAGGCGATGTCGATCACCTGGGCGTGCGAGAGCGTGTACTCGAGCTCCTTGATGCGGCCCTCGATGAAGCCCTGCATCTCGCGCGCGGCGTGGTACTCGGCGTTTTCCTTGAGGTCGCCGTGGGCGCGGGCCTCGGCGATCGCCTCGATGACCTTCGGGCGATCGACGGTCTTCAGCTTCTCGAGCTCGTCGCGCAGGCGCGTCGCGCCCTTGCTCGTCAGCGGGGCTCTCATGCGTTCAGTTCCTTGTGCAGTTCCTGCAGCGAGGTCACGCGCGGGTTGTTGCGCGCGTCGATCGCCCCGACAAGTGCCCGGGCCCCAGCCACCGTTGTCGAGTAAGTGACGCGGTGCTGCAGCGCCTCGCGGCGGATGGAGAAGGAGTCGGCAATGGCGACCTTCCCCTCGGTGGTGTTGATGACGTAGCTGATCTCGCCGTTCTTGATCAGGTCGACGATGTGCGGGCGGCCTTCGGCCACCTTGTTGATGCGCTCGACCTCCAGGCCTTCGGCGGCGAGGAACTTCGCCGTGCCCTCGGTGGCAACCAGCTTATGGCCGCGCGCCAGCAGGTCGCGCGCCACGGGCAGCAGGCGCTGCTTGTCGGCATCACGCACCGAGCAGAACACCTTTTTGCCTGGCGCCGGCGCCTTGATGTTGGCGGCTTCCTCGGCACGCGCAAACGCTTCTTCGAAGGTCGGGCCGACACCCATGATCTCGCCGGTGGAGCGCATCTCCGGGCCGAGGATCGGGTCGACGCCCTGGAACTTCGCGAACGGGAAGATCGCTTCCTTCACCGAGAAGTACGGCGGGATGATTTCCTTGGTCGCACCCTGCTCCGCCAGCGTCTGGCCAGCCATGCAGCGCGCGGCGATCTTCGCCAGCGGGCGGCCGATGGCCTTCGAGACGAAGGGCACGGTGCGCGAGGCACGCGGATTCACTTCCAGCAGATAGATCGTCTCGCCCTGGATCGCGAACTGCGTGTTCATCAGGCCGACGACCTTCAGGCCGCGCGCGAGCTGGGCGACCTGCACGCGCAGGCGGTCCTGGATCTCCTTGGACAGCGAGTACGGCGGCAGCGAGCAGGAGCTGTCCCCCGAGTGCACGCCGGCCTCCTCGATGTGTTCCATGATGCCGCCGATCAGGACGTTGCCGTCCTTGTCGGCGATCACATCGACGTCGACTTCGACGGCGTTGTCGAGGAAGCGGTCGAGCAGCACCGGCGAATCGTTCGAGACCTGCACGGCTTCGCGGATGTAGCGCGAAAGGTCCTCGTCGGAATACACGACTTCCATCGCGCGGCCGCCCAGCACGTAGCTCGGGCGAACGACCAGCGGGTAGCCGATCTCCTTCGCATGGGCCAGCGCCTGCTCGGCGTTGCGGGCGGTGCGGTTCGGCGGCTGCAGCAGGCCGAGGTCATCGACCAGCTTCTGGAAGCGCTCGCGGTCCTCGGCGAGGTCGATGCTGTCCGGCGAGGTGCCGATGATCGGCACGCCGTTGGCTTCGAGTGCGCGCGCGAGCTTCAGCGGCGTCTGGCCGCCGTACTGCACGATCACGCCCTTCGGCTTCTCGAGATCGACGATCTCCAGCACGTCCTCGAGCGTCAGCGGCTCGAAGTACAGGCGGTCGGAGGTGTCGTAGTCGGTCGAGACCGTCTCCGGATTGCAGTTGACCATGATGGTCTCGAACCCGTCCTCGCGCAGCGCGAGAGCCGCGTGCACGCAGCAGTAGTCGAACTCGATGCCCTGCCCGATGCGGTTCGGGCCGCCACCGAGCACCATGATCTTGTCGCGGTTCGTCGGATGGGCTTCGCACTCGTCCTCGTAGGTCGAGTACATGTAGGCCGTCGACGTGGCGAACTCGGCGGCGCAGCTGTCCACGCGCTTGTAGACCGGGCGCACGCCGAAAGCGCGGCGCAGGGCGCGCACGGCCGACTCGTCGGTGCCGACCAGCTGGGCGAGGCGCGCGTCGGAGAAGCCAGCACGCTTCAGATTGCGCAGACGCGGCTTGTCGAGGCCGGCGAGGCCAGCGGTGGCGACGTCACGCTCCATCGCGATCAGCTCCTCGATCTGATCGAGGAACCACGGATCGATGTACGAGAGCTTGTAGACGTCGTCCACCGACAGGCCGGCGCGGAAAGCCTCGCCGACGTGGAACAGGCGCTCCGGACGGGCGTCCTTCAGCTCGCGCTTGATGCGGGTCAGGCCTTCCTCGCCCTTCGTCGCGTCACCGGTCGGGTCGAAGCCGACCTTGCCGATCTCGAGACCGCGCAGGGCCTTCTGCAGCGACTCCTGGAAGGTGCGGCCCATGGCCATCACTTCGCCCACGGACTTCATCTGCGTGGTGAGGCGGGCGTCGGCGGCAGCGAACTTCTCGAAAGCGAAGCGCGGGATCTTGGTGACGACGTAGTCGATCGACGGCTCGAACGAGGCCGGGGTCAGGCCGCCGGTGATGTCGTTCTTGAGCTCGTCCAGCGTGTAGCCGACAGCGAGCTTCGCGGCGATCTTGGCAATCGGGAAGCCGGTGGCCTTCGAGGCCAGCGCCGAGGAGCGCGACACGCGCGGGTTCATCTCGATGACGACCACGCGGCCGGTCTGCGAGTTGATGCCGAACTGCACGTTCGAGCCGCCGGTGTCGACGCCGATCTTGCGCAGCACGGCGATCGAGGCGTCGCGCAGGCGCTGGTATTCCTTGTCGGTGAGCGTCTGCGCCGGCGCGACGGTGATGCTGTCGCCGGTGTGCACGCCCATCGGGTCGAGGTTCTCGATGGAGCAGACGATGATGCAATTGTCCGCGGTGTCGCGGACCACTTCCATCTCGAACTCCTTCCAGCCGAGCACCGATTCCTCCACCAGCACTTCGCTGGTGGGCGAGAGATCGAGGCCGCGGGTGACGATCTCGACGAGCTCTTCGCGGTTGTAGGCGATACCGCCGCCGCTGCCGCCGAGGGTGAAGCTCGGACGGATGATGGTCGGGTAGCCCACCGTGGCCTGGATCTCGATGGCCTGCTCGAGCGAGCGCGCCACCTGGGCCTTCGGGCACTCGAGGCCGATCTCCTTCATCGCCACGCGGAACAGCTCGCGGTCCTCGGCCATGCGGATGGCCTCGCGCGAGGCGCCGATCAGCTCGACGCCATACTTCTCCAGCGTGCCGGCGTCGGCCATGTCGAGCGCGCAGTTCAGCGCGGTCTGGCCACCCATCGTCGGCAGCAGCGCGTCGGGCTTTTCCTTGGCGATGATGCGTTCGACCGTGGCCGGGTTGATCGGCTCGATGTAGACGGCGTCGGCCATCTCCGGGTCGGTCATGATCGTCGCCGGGTTGCTGTTCACCAGCACGACGCGATAGCCCTCTTCCTTCAGCGCCTTGCAAGCCTGGGCGCCGGAGTAGTCGAACTCGCAGGCCTGGCCGATGACGATCGGGCCGGCGCCGATGATCAGGATGGTCTGGATATCAGTGCGCTTCGGCATGTCAGCGGGCTCCCTGCGGGTGGGCCTGCATCAGGCCGATGAAGCGGTCGAACAGGCCGGCCACGTCGTGCGGACCGGGGCTGGCTTCGGGATGGCCCTGGAAGCTGAAGGCTGGCACGTCGGTGCGCGCGATGCCCTGGTTGCTGCCGTCGAACAGCGAGCGGTGCGTGACGCGCAGCGTCGCGGGCAGCGTGCCCTCGTCGACGGCGAAGCCGTGGTTCTGGCTGGTGATCATCACGCGGCCGGAATCGAGGTCCTGCACCGGGTGGTTCGCGCCGTGGTGGCCGAACTTCATCTTCAGCGTCTTCGCGCCGCTGGCCAGCGCCAGCAGCTGGTGGCCGAGGCAAATGCCAAAGGTCGGCACGCCGGCCTTGAGGATCTCGACGATCGCGGCGATGGCGTAATCACAGGGCGCCGGGTCGCCGGGGCCGTTCGACAGGAACACGCCGTCGGGCTTCATCGCCAGCACGTCGGCGGCGGGCGTCTTGGCCGGCACCACCGTCAGGCGGCAGCCGCGGTCGGCGAGCAGGCGCAGGATGTTGGTCTTGACACCGAAGTCGTAGGCCACGACATGGAAGCGGCCGTCGGCCTTCGCGAAACCGCCGCGGTCGAGGTCCAGCGAGCCTTCCGTCCACTCGTGGACGCGGTCGGTGGTGACGACCTGGGCGAGGTCGAGGTTCTTCAGGCCCGGGAACTTGCGGGCGGCCTCGATGGCCTTGTCGGCGTCGATCTCACCGGCCATCAGCGCGCCGTTCTGGGCGCCGCGCTCGCGCAGCAGGCGCGTCAGCTTGCGGGTGTCAATGCCGGCGATGGCGACGACGCCGCGCTTCGCCAGCCATTCCGGCAGCGCCTCGCGCGAACGCCAGTTGCTGGGGCGGCGCGGCACGTCGCGGACGATCAGGCCGGCGCACCAGACCTTGGCAGCCTCGTCGTCTTCGGGCGTGAAGCCGGTATTGCCGATGTGCGGGTAGGTCAGGGTGACCATCTGGCGCGCGTAGGAGGGGTCGGTCAGCACTTCCTGGTAGCCGGTGAGCGCGGTGTTGAACACCACTTCACCCACGGAAAGGCCGGGCGCGCCGACGGAAACGCCCTCGAATACGGTTCCGTCTTCGAGCGCGAGAATGGCGGGTTGGGTCACTTCGATCGCCTTACGGTGGGGTGACTCGCGCGCGGCGTGCGCTTCCCTTGCACCGGCCGAAGGCAGGCGCATGGGAGGGGAGTCAGGCGAGCCGGAATTCTAGCCGCGAAGCCCGCGTGACGCCAGCGGAATCCGCCTTGGGCGCCGGCATCTCGTTCAGCGAGGGACCCGGTCCCGCCGCGGTCAGTCCCGCGCCTTGGCCGCCACCCAGTCGCGCATCGTGTAGTGGCCCGGCGGCTGCCCGGCCAGCCATTCGCCGACCGCCAGCGCGCCGCGGGCGAAGATGTCGCGCGAGGTGGCCCGGTGCGCCAGTTCCACCCGCTCGCCCTGTCCGACGAACTGCAGCCAGTGTTCGCCGACGATGTCGCCGGCGCGGAGGCTGGCGTAGCGCGGGTCCGCCCCGCCCGCCTTCGCCGAGGCGCCGAGGGCGAGGGCCGTGCCGGAGGGCGCATCCTTCTTGTGCACGTGGTGGCTCTCCACGATGTCGAGGTCCCAGCCCGGCAGGGCGCGGGCTGCGCGCTCGACGAGGTCGGAGAGCACCGCCACGCCGAGGCTGAAATTCGCCGACCACAGCACCGGGATCTGCCGGCTTGCGGCTTCGAGGGCCTTCAACTGGTCCAGCGACAGGCCGGTCGTACCGCTGACGAAAGCCGCACGACGCTGCACGGCCAGGGCCAGGGCCGGGTCGAAGGCCTCGGGCAGGCTGAAGTCGATCAGCAGCCGGAACGCCGGGGCTTCGGAAAGCCGCATCGCCGGGATGGCGACGCCTTCCGGCACCACGAGACCGGCCGTGCCGCGCGCGACGGCGGCAACGAGATGCAAACGGGCGAACTCGCCGGACAGCGCGAGGAGGCGCTGGCCCATGCGGCCCGAAGCGCCGTGGACCAGCAGGTCGATGGAGGTCGTCATGCGCGCAAGGCTACGCGGCGCGGCGCGGCGCCTGCAACGCAGGCGGACACGGGGCTCAGCCCGTCATGCGGTCCCAGAAGGCCCGGACGCCATCGAAGAAGGTGCTCGACTTCGGAGAGTGGCGCGCCGCCTCCTCGCCTTCGAAGGTCTGCTCGAACTCCTCGAGCAGCTCGCGCTGTCGTGCGGTGAGGTTCACCGGCGTTTCGACGACAACGCGGGCATGCAGGTCGCCGGTCTGGCGCGAACGCACCGAGCGCACGCCCTTGCCGCGAAGGCGGAACAGCTTGCCCGTCTGCGTTTCGGCGGGAACCTTGATCTCGACTTCGCCTTCCAGCGTCGGCACCGCGATGCTGGCACCGAGTGCGGCCTGCGAGAAGCGGATGGGGATCTCGCAATACAGGTCATCGCCGTCGCGCTCGAAGACCGCGTGCGGACGTACCTGCACGTCAACGTAGAGGTCGCCGCTGGGCGCGCCGGGCTGGCCGACTTCGCCCTCGCCCTGCAGACGGATGCGGTCGCCGGTGTCGACGCCCGCCGGGATCTTCACCGAGAGCGTCTTCTCCTGGCGCACGCGGCCGGTGCCGTGGCACACCTTGCAGGGCTTCGGGATGATCTTCCCAGCGCCGCCGCAGGTCGGGCACGGCTGCTGCATCTGGAAGATGCCGCGCTGGATGCGCACCTGGCCCATGCCGCGGCAGGTGCCGCAGGTCTCGGTCTTCTTGTCTTCGGCACCGGTGCCCTCGCAGGAGCCGCAGTTCGCCATCGTCGGCACGTCGATGCGCTTCTCGATGCCAGCGACGGCCTCCTCGAGATCGAGCTCCATCACGTAGCGCAGGTCCGAGCCGCGGCGCGGACCGCTGCGCTGGCGTCCACCGCCGAAGATGTCCCCGAAGATGTCGCCGAAGATGTCGCCCATGTCGGCATAGCCGCCCGGGCCGCCGCCACCGCCGCCCATGCCTTGCTCGAAGGCGGCATGGCCGTGCTGGTCGTAGGCGCGACGCTTGTTGGCATCGGAGAGGACGTCGTAGGCCTCCTTGGCCTCCTTGAACGCCTCTTCCGCCGCCGCATCGCCGGGATTGCGGTCGGGATGGTGCTTCATCGCCAGCCGGCGATACGCCTTCTTGAGCTCGTCTTCCGACGCGCCCTTCGAAACGCCCAGCACCTCGTAGTAGTCCCGTTTGCTCATCCGCTACCCGCTGTTGGTGTCCACGAACGACGCCGCGTTGACCGGTTGATCCGGTCGAACGCGGCCCGTTGATCCATGCGAGCCGAAGGCTCGGATGGATAACGTCATTTGTCCTTCTTGACCTCGGTGAACTCGGCGTCGACCACGTCGTCCGCCTTGCCCGCCGACGCGCCCGCACCGGCATCACCGGCGTCCGCCGGACCCGCCGAAGCCGCGGCCTGCAGCAACTGGGCAGCCTGCGCCAGCGCCATCGTCTTGGCTTCGATCTGGCCCTTGTCGTCGCCCTTCATGGCGGTCTCGAGGTCGGCCAGCGCGGTTTCGATCGCGCCGAGCTGGTCGCCCGGCACCTTGCTGCCGTGTTCCTTGATCGCCGTGCGGGTCTGGTGGATCAGGCCGTCGGCCTGGTTGCGAGCCTGCACGAGCTCCTGGAACTTCTTGTCCTCTTCGCGGTTCGCCTCGGCGTCCGCGACCATGCGCTGGATCTCCTCCTCGCTCAGGCCCGAGCCGGCCTTGATCTCGATCTTCTGTTCCTTGCCGGTCTTCTTGTCCTTCGCCGACACGTGCAGGATGCCGTTGGCGTCGATGTCAAAGGTCACTTCCACCTGGGGCATGCCGCGCGGGGCGGCGTCGATGCCAGCGAGGTCGAAGCGGGCCAGCGACTTGTTGAAGCGGGCCTGGTCGCGCTCACCCTGCAGCACGTGCACGGTGACGGCGCTCTGGTTGTCCTCGGCGGTGCTGAAGACCTGCGAGGCGCGGGTCGGGATGGTGGTGTTCTTCTCGATGATCTTGGTCATCACGCCGCCGAGCGTCTCGATGCCCAGCGACAGCGGGGTGACGTCGAGCAGCAGCACGTCCTTCACCGAACCGCCCAGCACGCCGCCCTGGATGGCGGCGCCAACGGCGACGGCCTCGTCCGGGTTCACGTCCTTGCGCGGTTCCTTGCCGAAGAACTCGGCCACGGCCGCCTGCACCTTCGGCATGCGGGTCATGCCACCGACGAGGATCACGTCGGTGATCTCCGCGGTGCGCAAGCCGGCGTCGTTGAGCGCGATGCGGCAGGGCTCGATCGACTTCTTGACCAGGTCGTCGACCAGGGCCTCGAGCTTGGCGCGGGTCAGCTTGATGTTCAGGTGCTTCGGGCCTGAGGCGTCGGCCGTCACGTACGGCAGGTTCACGTCGGTCTGCTGCGACGAGGAGAGCTCGATCTTGGCGCGCTCGGCGGCGTCCTTCAGGCGCTGGAGCGCCATCGGGTCCTTGCGCAGGTCGATGCCCTGCTCCTTCTTGAACTCCTCGACGAGGAAGTCGATCACGCGGGCGTCGAAGTCCTCGCCACCGAGGAAGGTGTCGCCGTTGGTGGCCAGCACTTCGAACTGCTTCTCGCCGTCGATGTTGGCAATCTCGATGATCGACACGTCGAAGGTGCCGCCGCCGAGGTCGTACACGGCGATCTTGCGGTCCTTGGTGTCGCCCTTGTCGAGGCCGTAGGCGAGCGCGGCCGCGGTTGGCTCGTTGATGATGCGCTTCACTTCGAGGCCCGCGATGCGGCCGGCGTCCTTGGTCGCCTGGCGCTGCGAGTCGTTGAAGTAGGCCGGCACGGTGATCACGGCCTCGGTGACCGTCTCGCCCAGGTAGGCCTCGGCGGTCTTCTTCATCTTGCCCAGCACTTCGGCCGAGATCTGCTGCGGCGCCATCTTCTTGCCGTCGGCGGTGGCCACCCAGGCGTCGCCGTTCTCGTGGGCGAAGATGCCGTACGGCACGAGGTCGAGGTCCTTCTTGACTTCGGCGTCGGTGAAGCGGCGGCCGATCAGGCGCTTGACCGCGTAGAAGGTGTTCTTCGGGTTGGTGACCGCCTGGCGCTTGGCCGAGGCGCCGACGATGGTCTCGCCGTCCTTGGTGAACGCGACGATGGACGGCGTGGTGCGATCGCCCTCCGCGTTCTCGATCACCTTGACGTTGCCGCCTTCGATGACGGCGACGCAGCTGTTGGTGGTGCCGAGGTCGATGCCGATGATCTTGCCCATGGGAGTCTCCTGTTCTTCGATTCGTCCGGCGCGAGGCGCCGATTCAGTGATGTCTGCGAGATGGGTGCGCAGGCGGCCGATTCAAGTCGTCGTCACGCGCGACGCGCCGGCGTGGCGCGAGCTGTTCAAGGAACCGTCAGGCGTCGGCAACGACCACGACCAGCGCCGGCCGCAGCAGGCGCTCGTTGAGCACGTAGCCCTTCTGGAACACGTCGAGCACCGTGCCGGGGGCGGCCCCCGGGCTCGGCAGCTGGGTCACGGCCTGGTGGAATTCGGGGTTGAAGACCTCGCCCTTCGGGTCGAGCTCGATCAAGCCGTTGTCCTTGGCGGTCTTGAGCAACTGGCGCAGGGTCAGTTCCAGCCCTTCCTTCAGCGGGTGCGCTTCCGCGCCCGCGGCCTTGAGGCCGGCGTGCAGGCTGTCGAACACCGGCAGCAGGTCGCCGAGCAGACGCTCGTTGGCGAACTTTCGGGCGCTTTCTACTTCGCGCGCCATGCGGCGGCGCTGGTTTTCCAGCTCGGCGCGCTCGCGCAGCGTCTGCTCGCGCAGTTCGGCCAGCGCCATCCGCAGCTCGGCGTTCTCGATCTCAACCGGGGACTCGGTGGAGAGGTGTTCGCCCGGCGCAGCGCCTTCCGGGGCCTCGGCCGGATCGGCCGGCTCGTGCTCGTGGTTCATGGGTTTTCCAAGGCCGCCGATGGCGGCAGTTCGGTGACGTTCGACCCGGTTATGGGGCCGGCGTCGACGGTTTCAAGGCCTGTCCGACCAGCTGGGCCGTGGCCTGCACCATGGGGATCACCTGCTCGTAGGCCATCCGCGTGGGGCCGATCACCCCCAGTACCCCGAGCACCCGCCCGTTCACGGCGTACGGGGCCGTGACCACCGTGCAACCGCCGAACGGGGCCAGCCCGGTTTCCTCGCCGATGAAGATGCGGACGCCCTGCGCCCGGGCACAGCGCTCCAGCAGGCCAAGGATCTCGCGCTTCTGGGCGAAGGCGTCGAACAGGCCGCGCAGGCGCTCGACGTCGGCCATGTCGGGGCTGCCCATCAGGCGGGTCTGGCCGGCGACCAGCACGTCATCACCGCCGTCGGGCAGCACCTGCTCGGAGAGTTCGACCGCGGCGGCCAAGGTGCGTTCCAGTTCGGATTTCGCGTCCTGCAGTTCGCGCAGCAGGGCGGCGCGGATGTCGGCCCAGCCCCGGCCGGCGTAGTGCCGGTTGAGGTAGTTCGAGGTCTGTTCCAGCTCGTCCGGCGCGTAGGGCCGGCGGGTCTGGATGATGCGGTTCTGCACCTCGTGGTCCATGAAGACGATGACCACCAGCACCCGCTGGGCGTCGATCGGCACGAATTCGATGTGGCGGAACGCAAAGGCCGCCCGCTGGGGGACCGTGATCACCCCGACCGAATGGCTCATCGACGAAAGCAGCTCGGTGGCCCCGGCCAGCAGCCCCTGGGTGCCCTGCCCCTGCGGCAACTGCTGGGCCAACTGGCGCACCAGCCCCTCGTCCGGCTGCGGCAGCTCGATCAGGCTGTCGACGAAGACCCGGTACCCGTGCGAGGTGGGGATGCGGCCTGCACTGGTGTGCGGCGCGGCGACCAGCCCCAGTTCCTCGAGGTCGGCCATGATGTTGCGGATGGTGGCGGCGCTGACGTCGAGGCCGGACTGCTTGGCCAGCGTGCGCGAGCCCACTGGCTCGCCATGGGCGATGTACTGGTGCACCAGAGAGCGCAGGAGCTGACGGGCACGGGGATCGAGGCGATGCGAGGACGGCGACATGTCGCATAGATAAGTCCGTGAATCCCCGATGGCAAGCGTTGGCGCTGCCATGGCCGGATGCTAGCGTTCGCCCTCGCCGGCACGGGGCGCCCCAGCTGCCGGCCCCTTTCCCCGTCGTGACGCCATGCTCAAGCTGCTCTCCCTCCGTGATTTCGCCGTCGTCCGCGCCGCCGAGCTGCGCTTCGGCCCCGGCATGACGGTGATTTCCGGCGAAACCGGCGCCGGCAAGTCCCTGCTGGTCGACGCCCTGCTGTGGCTCTCCGGCGCGCGGGCCGACGCCGGCATGGTGCGCGCTGGAGCCGCCCGCGCCGAGCTGTCCGCCGAATTCACGCTGGACGACGCGCCCGACGCCGCCGTCTGGCTGGCCGAGAACGAACTGGACGACGAGGGCGCCTGCCAGCTCCGCCGCGTCGTGAAGGCCGACGGGGGCTCGAAGGCATGGATCAACGGGCGGGCGGTCAGCATCTCGCAGCTCGCGGCCCTGGGCGCCCGGCTGGTCGAGATCCACGGCCAGCACGAACACCAGGCGCTTCTTGATCGCGGCCGCCAGATGAGTCTCCTCGATGCCTTCGGGCGCCTGCAGCCGCTGCTGGGGCCGGTGCAAAAGGCCGCCGCCGAATGGCAGGCCGCCGAACGCGAACTGGCGACGCTGCAGGAGCGCGGTGACGTCGGCGACCGCATCGATTACCTCGGCCATCAGCTCGACGAGCTGGATCGTGAATCCCTAGCACCGGCCGACATCGACGCCCTGCTCGCCCAGCACCGCCGCGCGGCGAACGCTGGCGCCCTCGTGCAGGCCTGCGACCGCGCCGGACTGCTGATCGGCGATGACGAGGGCGCCGCTGCCGGTATCGGCCAGGCACTCGCCGCCCTCTCGAAGTGGACGGCGGACGAACCGCGCATCGCCGATGCCGCGGCCCTGGCGGAATCCGCACGACTGCAACTCCAGGAAGCCGCCGGTTTGCTCGAGGCCGCCCGCGACGGACTCGATCTCGACCCCGAGGACCTTCAGCGGGGCGAGCAGCGGCTGTCGCGCCTTCACGACCTCGCCCGCAAGCACCGCGCTCCGCTGCACGACCTCGAGGCGCGGCGTGAAGCGCTGCGCGCGGAGCTCGAGGCCCTGCGCGGCTCCGAGGGCCGCGTGGTATCCCTTCAGGCCGAACGTGAGTCGGCCGCCGGGCGTTGGCGCGAAGCGGCATCCGCCCTTTCCGCGGCGCGACGCACGCAGGGCGCCGCCCTCGGCTCGGCGATCTCCGCACTGATGCAGGAACTCGGCATGGGCGGCGGGGTTTTCGAGGTCGCCTTTGAAACGCAGGCGGAACCGCGCCCGAACGCCACGGGGGCGGAGCGCATCGAGCTGCTGGTCAGCGCCAACCCCGGCCAGCCGCCGCGTCCGCTGCGGAAAGTCGCCTCGGGCGGCGAGCTCGCGCGCATCGCGCTGGCCATCGAAGTCGCGACCCTCGGGCTCGACGACACGCCAACGATGGTCTTCGACGAGGTGGACACCGGCATCGGTGGCGCCGTCGCCGAGATCGTCGGGCAGAAGCTGCGCCAACTCGGCGCCGGTCGCCAGGTGCTTTGCGTCACGCACCTGCCGCAGGTCGCCGCTCAGGGCCACGCGCACTACCGCGTGGCGAAGTCGGTGAGCGGCGAAGAGACCTTCAGCCAGCCCGAGAAGCTCGAGGAGCCGGCGCGTGTGGAGGAGATCGCGCGGATGCTGGGGGGCGTCGAAATCACCGCGGCCGTGCGCACCAGCGCGAAGCAGATGCTGGAGAAGGCGAGGAAAGGCTGAGGCCTGGCCTGCGGCGGCGCATCGTCGCCGCGCCTACGGCACTCCGGAAGGGGCCGCTTACTTCCGCTTTTTGCGGACGTAGAGCACCAGCGCGTGGTCTTCGATCTCGTAGCCGTGCTTCGCCGCGATGGCGTGCTGAAGGGCCTCGATCTCGTCGCTGTGGAATTCGATCACCTTGCCGGTGTCGAGGTCGACCATATGGTCGTGGTGCTCGCCCTGGTTGAGCTCGTAGACGGCCTGGCCGCCCTCGAAATTGTGCTTAAGCACGAGGCCGGCGGCCTCGAACTGGGTCAGCACGCGATACACCGTGGCGAGGCCGATGTCGTCGCCCTTGTCGAGGAGTACGCGGTAGATGTCCTCGGCGGTCATGTGCTTCGCCGACGGCTGCTTCTCGAGGATATCGAGGATGCGCATGCGGGGAATCGTGACCTTCAGGCCGACTTTTCGCAGGTCTTTGGATTCCATCGGCATCCTCGCGGGCTCCTGAACAGCGCCACCGGGGCTGCGGCGCATGACGGGCCGGAGTGTATCATCGCGGGGTTTCCGACCCGCCGAGTTCCCATGCGCCGCATCCTCATCGCCCTGGCCGTCGCCGCCCCTCTCCTGCTCTCGGGCTGCCTGTACCGCCAGCCGATCTTCCAGGGCAACCTGCTCGAACAGAAGAACGTGGAGCAGCTCGCGACCGGCATGAGCAAGCGCCAGGTGTTCGCCCTGCTCGGCTCGCCGTCGGTCGCCGATCCGTTCCGCCAGAACCGCTGGGACTACGTCTCGTCCGAACAGCGCGGCCACGACGATGCCGTGGTCAAAATCTTCACCGTGCACTTCGAGGGCGACAGCCTGACGAAGTGGGAAGGTGAGTACTTCGCGGAAGCGGACAGCGCGATGGCGAAGGAACAGGTCGAGCGTTTCGGCCCGAACCTCGCCCGCGACAAGGACAAGGACCGCCGCGGCCGCTGAGCCCCGCTCAGCCCGGCTTGCCCGCCCTGGCGCGGGCACGGCGCGCCAGCTTCGGATCCGTCGGAAGCGCGCGCAGCAACTCCAAGCGGTCGCCCTCGCGCAACCGCGCATCGCGGCCCACCTCGCGCCCGAACACCGCCATGGCCACCGGCGCGTAAGCCGCCTCCGGCCACGACGGCGCATGCTGCCTGAGGCAGGCTAGGACGTCGCCCGCCGTCAGTGCTTCCGTCGTCGGAAGCCGCAACCGCCACGCCCGGCCGGCCTCGGCGTAGATCACCTCTATACCAGCGGCCTCGGCCATCGGCGTCAGTCCCGCCCGCGATCCGCCGTGTTCGCGATGCGGCAGAAATCGTCGACGAGCCGGTCGGCCAGCCCTTGGAAGCCGAGTGCCAGCGCATTGCCGACCAGCGCACCGGCCACGTCGAAATCAAGATTCAGGCTGACCTTGCAGGCCTCCTCGTCGAGCGCGTGGAAGATCCAGTGGCCTTCCAGCTTCTTGAAGGGGCCGTCGACCAATTGGAGATCGAGGCGCGTCGGCTCCACCCAGCGATTGCGCGTGGTGAAGTTCGTCCGCAGCCCGGCGATCTTCAGGTCGAGGCGGGCCACCATGGTGTCCGCGCCGCGCTCGAGCACCGCCGCCTGCTCGCACCAGCCGAACCAGCGCGGATAGCCCTCGACCTCGTTGACGAGGTGGAACATCCGGCTGGCGGAATGCATGACGAGGGCGTGGCGCTGGATGCGGGTCATCGGCGGGCGTTGGGGTCGTACAGCGTGGGCCCGTGCGACAATGCGCGCATGGCAGGCAAGAAGAAAGAAAAGGATACCGAATCCGGCGGCGGCACCATCGCGCTGAACAAGCGCGCGCGCCACGAGTTCGCGCTCGGCGAGCGCTACGAAGCCGGGCTGTCGCTGCAGGGCTGGGAGCTGAAGTCGATCCGCGCCGGTCGCGCCAACATCGGCGACGCCTATGCGGTGATCCGCGGCGGCGAGCTGTTCCTGTTCGGTTCGCAGATCACGCCCTTGATCCAAGCCAGCACGCACGTCGTGGCCGACGACCGCCGCACGCGCAAACTGCTGCTGCACAAGCACGAGATTGACAAGCTCATCGGCAAGGTCGAACGCGACGGTTACACCCTCGTGCCCACGGCGATGTACTGGAAGCGCAACAAGGTGAAGCTGGAGCTCTCGCTGGCGAAGGGCAAGCAGGAGCACGACAAGCGCGACACGGCGCGGGACAAGGACTGGCAGCGCGAGAAGCAGCGCGCCCTGCGCCACCGCAACAAGGACGCCTGAACGGCGGCGTGGCCGCCCTTGTGCCGCCCCGGCCCCATCCCCATACTGGCTTGGTCAGTCGTTTCACGACGACCGCAGAACCGGGGGTGTCCTGGCTTCGACGGGGGTTGCGAAATTGCTTGGCGCATGCCGAGGGGGCGGCTTTCCTCGTTAATCCAGCAGCAAAAACTCAGACGCCAACGACGACGTCTACGCTCTCGCCGCTTAAGGCGTAAGCCCCGAACCCACTTGTGCCTGTGCTCGTGGATGTAGGGTCACTATCACGGGATGGTTCCCGGCGGCGACCCGCCAACCGGAAACGAGACTTAGCGGGTATGTCCTGCGGCGTGCTTCGCACACCGTGTTTCCGCAGGCCGAGAACGAACGGTGAGCTAAGCATGTAGTGCCGGGCATGGAGTGCTCTCGGACGCGGGTTCAACTCCCGCCACCTCCACCATCTCCACCACGCGACCCGCCGAAAGGCGGGTTTCGTGTTTTCAGCCGGCCTTGCGCTGGCCCGGATCACCGCCGAAGCGCTTCGAGAACACCTCGGCCGTCAGTGCGGGCGCCATCAGCCAACCCTGCATCTCGTGGCAGCCGGCCGCGTGCAAGAGCTCGCGCTGGGCTTCGGTCTCGACGCCTTCCGCGGTGACGGACAACCGCAGTGCGCGACCCATCTGGATGATCGCCACCACGATGGCCTCGCTTTCCGCGCTGCCCGGCAGGTCGGCGATGAAGCTGCGGTCGATCTTGATGCGCTCGATCGGGAAGCGTTTCAGGTACGACAGCGAGGAGTACCCGGTGCCGAAGTCGTCGATGGCGAGGCGCACGCCCAGGGCGCTGAGCGCCGTGAGGCGGCGCATGGCGTCTTCGACATCGGAGATGAGGATGGATTCGGTGAGCTCCAGCTCCAGCGCTTCGCCCGGCAGTCCGTGGCGGCGCAAGCCCTCGGCGACGGACTCGAGGAAATCACTCTGGTGGAACTGCAGTGCGGAGACGTTGACGGCCACGGCGACGCAAAGACCGGCGCGCCACCACTCGCTCAGCTGGGACAGCGTGGTCTCGAGCACGAAGCGGCCGAGCGGGATGATCGCGCCGCTTTCCTCGGCGACCGGGATGAAGCGTCCCGGCGAGACCGCCCCGAGCTCGGGGTCGTTCCAGCGCACCAGCGCTTCGGCACCGATCAGGCTGCGGTCCTCGATGCGGAACTTCGGCTGGTAGTGGACTTCGAGGGCCCCTTCGACCAGCGCATGCCGCAAGGCATGGTCGAGCTTCATCCGCGAGAGGAGGCCGATGTTCATCTGCCGCTGGTAGAAGCGGAGGTCGGCCCGGCCGCGCTCCTTCACCGCGTACATCGCGCTGTCGGCGTTCTTGGTGAGCTCGTCGGCGTCGGCGCCGTCTTCCGGGTACATGGCGATGCCGATCGAGACGGTGAGGGTGAAACTCATCCCGTCGACCACCACCGGCTGGGAGATGGCATGCAGGATGCGCCGCGCCGCGACCTCGGCCCCGGCGGCATCGACGCCAGCGAGGATCAGGATGAATTCATCGCCGCCGACGCGCGCAGCCGTGTCCACCTGGCGCACGCATTCCTGCAGGCGTTCGGAGACACCCACCAGCACGCGATCGCCGAAGCCGTGGCCCAGCGAGTCGTTGATCTGCTTGAAGCGGTCGAGGTCGAGGAACAGCACCGCGAAACTGCCACGCTCGCGCTTCGCGTAGTTGATGGCCATCTCGAAGCGTTCGCGGAGCAGCACGCGGTTCGGCAGGCCGGTAAGCGGGTCGGTGAACGCCAACTCCTCGATGCGCTGGCGCGCCGCCATCGCCTCGCTGAGGTCCTTGGCGAAACCGATCATGTGAAGGGTGGCACCGGCGTCATCGACGACGCGCACCAGGGACAGCAGGCAGGGGTAAGGCGAGCCGTCGTTCCGGCGTGCCCACAGCTCGCCCTGCCAGTAGCCCTCGTGCAGCAGGGCCCTGCGGATGGCGCGCGCCTGGGCGCGCGATGCCACGTTCGAGAGCAGCGTCGCGGCCGGCCGCCCCTCGATCTCGGCGGACTGCCAGCCGGTCTGGCGCTCGAAGGTCGGGTTCGCCGCCACCATCCGGAGGCGCGCGTCGGTGACGAAGATCGCGTCGAGGCTGGATTCGAAGACGCGCGCGGCGAGCTTCAGGCGGGCCTCGTCGGCGAGCCGCTGGGTGATGTCGCGGAACGAGAACACGCGGCCGATCGGGCGCCCGCGTGCGAACTGCGGGAGCGTCACGCGCTCGAGCACCTTCCCGCTGCGCAACACGAGCACGTCGTCGGCTTCGAGCAGGGGCGCGCAGGAGATCTGCCCCATGCGGTCGCGATAGCCTTCCGCGTCGCGCACGTGCTCGGTGAGCCAACCGAAGATGGCGGCGTCGTCGCGCTCGCTGAGCATCGACTCCGGCAGGTCCCAGAGCTCGGCGAAGCGCTGATTGAAGCCGCGGATGCCACCGTCCATGTCGACCACGAGGATGCCGTCGGCGGTGGATTCGAGCGTGGCACGAAGCTCGGCGATGATGTTCTCGAGCTGCTGCTCGGCGCTGCGCTGCTCGCTGCGGTCGACCATTGCCACCATATAGACGGCGGCGCCCTGCTCGATCTGCACGAGGCTGACGCGACGCTCGATCTGGCGGATGTCGCCATTGCCCCGCTTGAGCAGGGTCTCCGAACGGATGGCACGGGAGCGGCCGGCGGCCACGTCCTCCCAGAAGAACAGGTCCTGCGAGGTGGAAGCGAAATCGACGACTGGCCGGCCGACCAACTCGGCGCGCGAGAGGCCGATCATGTCCTCGGCGGCACGGTTGACCGCGAGGATGCGCAGGTCGACGGCGTCAACGAGCCAGACGGCCTCGATGACGCTCTCGATCAGCATCTGCGGCAACTTCGCCGTCATGGCGAGGCATCCCTCCCCGCCGTCGCCATCGAGCGCTCGAAGAAGTAGCACATGCGCTTGCGCGGCGAGAGGTAGTCGAAGACCGCCCGCGGCAGTTGTCCGGGCTTGATGGCGCGCTGGATGCCAAGCTCCGGGTGGTGCTCGAGGTCGAAGACAAGCGCTTCGTCGGACGGCACTTCGGGCTCGTGGATCAGGATGCGCGGCTTGAGCGGCCGGTCGGAATTCACCGAGACGACGATCGCAAAGCGTTCGTCGTTGAGCTGCAGCACCGAGCCCGGCGGGTAAACGCCCATCATGCGGATGAAGGCGGCGAGCACGGTGGCGTCGAAGGCGTCGCGCTGGCGCGCGAAGATCAGGGCCAAGGCGTCATGCGGCGTGAGTGACTGCGCCGGATTGCCGGGATTGCACAGGTTGTCGTACTGGTTGACGAGCGCAACCACCCGGGCGAGTGGCTTGATTTGTTCGCCCTTCAGGCCGGAGGGGTAGCCGCTACCGTCGGCATACTCGTGGTGTTGGGCGATCACATCGAGGACGTCGGCCGGAAGCCCCATCTTCTTGCCCAGGGTCATGCCCTGCGCCGCATGGCCCTGGAACAGCCTGCGCTCGACGGCAGGCGCGTGGTCGTCACGCCAACGCAAGCGGTCGGGCAGTTCGAGCTTGCCGATATCGTGCAGCAGCGCCCCCATGCCGAGGCTGGCGAGGCGTGCATCGTCGAACCGCAGCGCGCGCCCGAGCAGGATCGAAAGCACGCTGACGTTCATCGCATGGAAGGTGGTCTCCTGCCCTGCCTTCTCTGACAGCAGGCGGATGGCGACTTCGCCCATGCCGGCGACTTGGCCGACCATGGCGTCAACCTGCGCCTGCGCGACTTCGCGTGCTTGGCCGGGATTGGACTTGGCGTTCTGCAGCACGCCGCGCAGTTGGCGCGTGGCTTCACTGAACTGGTGTTCGCAGCGGTCGAGGCTGGCCTGCTGGTCGGCAAGCAGGGCACGGCGCTGCGCCGCGGGCGAACGGAGAGGCTCGGGCGCAGGGGCGTTCGGGCTGGCCGAGGCGTCGTCCACGGGCGTGGCCGCGCCATCGCCGGCGTTACCCTCCTCAGCAGCCGGCGCGTCCGGCGCGACGGGATCCGGCGGCGGATCATCGAAGCGCGGCACGCCGAGCGCCGACCAGGTGGGGACCACGCCTTGCTCAGGCAAAGGCGCGACTTGGCTCTGCTTCGGGGAATAGCGCACGCGCTTCAGTCCCGAGGCGCGAAGTTGGGCCAATTGGGCGTCGCTGGTGATCAGGAAGCCGCCAGTCGGGAGGGAATGCGACGCATCGTGCAGGTCGACCTGCACATACATCCCTACGCGAAGTCGACTCACGTCGATCAGTTCAAGCGTGGTTTCCGCCATGGCCGTCCTCGTGCTGGCCTCACAAGCCTGAACGTCTCTTCTGGATGTTGCAAGCGCAGCATCGCCGCGGATGCACGCGCCGCTCACCCATCGAAGACCTCCTCCCTGGTGCCCGGGGCGGGACTCGAACCCGCATGGCCTCGCGGCCGAGGGATTTTAAGTCCCCTGTGTCTACCGGTTTCACCACCCGGGCATGCGGCGATCATACGTGCCGGCATCGGGCAAAAAAAAACCGCGCGATGCGCGGTTCGATTCGATGGAGGCCTGGGTCGGAATTGAACCGGCGTACGCGGATTTGCAGTCCGCTGCATAACCACTCTGCCACCAGGCCCCGCTGAAAAAACAAGACCTCGGCGAGCCGAGGTCTTGGGAAAACGTGGAGCGGGAAACGAGACTCGAACTCGCGACCCCGACCTTGGCAAGGTCGTGCTCTACCAACTGAGCTATTCCCGCACCGGAGACGCACATTATGGCGATTCCGACGACGATGTCAACACCGTGACGGGTATCGAAGTGGTTCGGATCGCGGCGGTTCAGCGCCCGTCACGGGCGAAGGACGGCCAAGCGGCGCGCAGGTAATCCGCGCCGGACCACAGCGTCAGAGCGGCCGCCAGCGCCAGCAGCCATTCGCCGAGGGCCTGTGCCGGCAGCGCCGGCAGATGCGGCCCCAACCAGAGGCTCGGGCCGATCAGCAGCGCCACGATCGCCACCATCTGCACGATGGTCTTGAGCTTGCCGACCCAGGCCACCGCGACCGCGCCGCGCGCCCCGATCTCCGCCATCCACTCGCGCAAGGCCGAGATGGTGATCTCGCGGCCGACGATCACTGCCGACAGCAGGGTGAGCCAGATGGTCGGATGCGCCTGCACGACGATGAACAAGGCCGCGGCGACGGCGAGCTTGTCGGCCACCGGATCCAGGAAGGCACCGAACGCGGAATACATGTTGAAGCGACGGGCGATCCAGCCGTCGAGCCAGTCGGTCAGCGCGCCGACGGTGAAGATCACCGCCGCCCAGAAGCGCGCGTTCTCCAGCGGGGAATAGAACACGACCACCATCACCGGGATCAGGACGATGCGGAACAGCGTGAGCGCGGTGGGGATCGTCAGCATCAAATCGGGGCTCCTGAGCCGCCCTCCTCGGGCAAGCCATGAAGGAAAGCATAGATGCGCGAGGCCAAGGCCGCACTCACGCCGTCGGCCCGGGCGATTTCCTCGATGCCGGCATCCTTCAGCCCCTTGAGGCCGCCGAAGTGCTTCAGCAGGGCCTGGCGGCGTCTCGGGCCGACTCCGGGGATGTCCTCGAGGCGGCTGGTGTCGCGGGCCTTGGCCCGACGCTTGCGATGCCCGGTGATGGCGAAGCGATGCGCCTCGTCGCGCGCCTGTTGCACCAGCTGCAGGCCCGGTGACGCCGCCCCGGGACGCAGTTCACGGCCGTCAGGGAACACCAGGCGTTCCTCGCCGGCCTTTCGCGCCTCGCCCTTGGCCACGCCGATGACGGCCACGCCCTGCACCGCCAGTTCCTCCAGCACCTCGAGGGCTTGCCGCAACTGGCCCATCCCGCCGTCGATCAGCAGCAGATCGGGCAGCACCCCCTCTTCCACCCCGCGCTTGAAGCGCCGGGTCAGCGCCTGGCGCATGGCGGCGTAATCGTCGCCAGGCTCGACGCCGGTGATGTTGAAACGCCGGTAGTGCGCCGTCTGCGCGCCCTCCGGACCGAACACGACGTTGCTCGCCACGGTGGCCTCGCCCATCGTGTGGCTGATGTCGAAGCACTCGATGCGCTGCGGCGGCGCCGGCAGGCCCAGCAGCTGTTGCAGGTCATCGAGTCGCGCCTGCTGGCTGGCGCGCGTGGCCTGCTCGGTGGCGAGCGCGAGGTGCGCGTTGCGCACGGCCATCTCGAGGTAGCGCGCGCGATCGCCGCGCACGCTGGCCTTGATCTCCACCGCATGTCCGGCCTGTTCGGCCAGCGCCGCTTCCAGCGTCTCGGGGTCGTCGAGCGCATGGCTCAGCACCATCTCGCGCGGCGGCTTGCGCGCGGCGTAATGCTGGGTGATGAAGGCCTCGAGGATCTCGCCTTCCGCGACGTCACGGTCGATGCGCAGCGGGTGCGAGGCGGTGCCGAGGTTCACGCCGTCGCGGAAGCTCAGGACCAGCACGACCGCCACGCCGGCCTGCTGCACGCAGGCGAGCACATCAAGGTCGGGGCGGTCGCCATCGACGTACTGGCGCGCCTGCACCTTGCGGATCGCGGCGATCTGGTCGCGCAGGCCTGCGGCCCCTTCGAACTCCAACGCCGCACTCGCACTCTCCATCGACTGCCCGAGCTCGCGCACCACGTCGTCGCTGCGACCGTCGAGGAAGAGCCCAACGCGGCGCACGGCATCCGCATAGTCCGTTGCGGCCACCAGGCCCACGCAGGGCGCGCTGCAGCGGCCGATCTGGTGCTGGAGGCAGGGGCGCGTGCGGTTGCGGAAGACGCTGTCCTCGCAGCTTCGCAGGCGGAACAGCTTGAACATCAGGTCCATCGTCTCGCGCACCGCGAGCGAACCCGTGTACGGGCCGAAATAGCGACCGGGCTGCCCGCGGGCACCACGGTGGTAGGCGAGCCGCGGCCAGGCCTCCTGGGTGAGCAGCACATACGGATAACTCTTGTCGTCGCGCATCAGGATGTTGAAGCGCGGCTTCAAGGCCTTGATGAGCTGGTTCTCGAGGATGAGCGCCTCGCTCGCGGTGCGCGTCACCGTCGTCTCGATGCGCGCGATGCGCGCGACCATCATCGCGATGCGTGGCGCGTGCTGCTTGCTGAAATAGCTGCCGACGCGCTTCTTCAGCGACGCCGCCTTGCCGACGTAGAGGATCCCGCCCTCGGCGTCGAACATCCGGTACACGCCGGGCGCCGTCGTCAGGCCGCGGACGAAGGCACGGGGGTCGAAGGGTTCAGGCGTCGCGGGGGGAAGCGCGGCGCCCACGGCCGCGTCGTTCATTCGCCGACCGGCAGGCGGTGCATCTCGCCGGCATCGCTGTCGAAGCGCCAGACCAGGTGATTGCCGGCGTCGGCGATCCACAACTGCCCCTGCCAGGCCGCAAGGGCCGTGGGCCGATGCAGCGCGGTCGGCAGCGGCACGGTGGACAGCGCCTGGTTGCGCGAGACCCAACGCCGCAGCACGCCGTTGCCCGTATCCGCGATCCAGAGCCCCTGCCCGTTCGGCAGCGCGGCGAGCGCCGTGGGGTATTGCATCAGGGCCTGGCGGCCGCCGCCATCCTTGAGGCCGAACTCGAACAGCCCACGACCGAACAGGTTGCGGACGCTGCCATCGGCGAGCTTGACCTCGCGCAGGCTCGAGGCCGCGGCATCGAGCACGTAGGCCCGATCACCGAGGACGACGAGGCCAGTGGGCTGGGCGAAGCTGGCGTCGCCGGCCGCGCCCTCGTCCTCGCCGAAACGGCCGCTGCCGCTGACGAGACGCAAGGTGGCGGTGCCCAGCTCGATGGCCCAGAGCTGGTGCGATGCTGCGAGGGTGACGAGGAGCGTGTTCTCGGCGACGGCGAGTGCGTACGGACGATCGAGCACGCCGTCCTTCGGCAGGCGGAACACCCCCGCCACCGGGTCGCCACTCCGCCCGCTGCCGACCAGCGTGTCGACTTCGCCGGTTCGCGTGTTGATGCGGCGGATCGCGTGGTTGCCGGTATCAGCGACGTACAAGCGGTCCTGCAGCAGGGCAAGGCCGCGCGGCGAATTGAAACCAGCGACGTCGGCGAGGCCATCGACGAAATCGCGATTGCCGGTGCCGATGCGACGGAGGATCCGACCGTCATGCGTGCATTCGAGGATGCGGTGGTTGCCGGTGTCGGCGATGTACAGCCGGGAGGCATTCGCGACCAGACCGCCCGGCGAGACCGGCGCGCTGCGGGCCCCTGCCGTGTCGAGGCGCGGCGTGTCCACGTGGCCGGGCGAATTGAGGAAGTTCGCGTCGATCTCGGCTTCCAAGGCTGGCTGCAGGGCCTCGATGGCGCGATCGCCGACGAGGCGTTCACGGATGAACCCTTGCGCATCGACGAGGACGACGGTCGGCCACGCACTCAGGGCGTACTGCTGCCAGGCCGCCCAGTCGCCATCGTTGACCAGCGGAAGCGCGGCGCCCTCGCCTTGCCGCACATCCCAAGCGGCGGAACCGTCGCGCTCGTGGTCGAACTTCGGCACGTGCACGGCGATGAAGGCGGCGCTCTCACGGAATCGCGCCGCCAGCGCGCCGACCGTCTGCAGGGCGTTGTGGCAATGCGCCGACCCGGCATTCCAGAACAGCAGCACCACCGGATGGCCGCGCAGTCCCGCGAGCGTGATGGGCGCGGTGTTGATCCATCCCATCGAGGGATCGAACTCGGGCGCGATGCTCAGGGCGAGGCCGGAGGGTGCGGTCGAAGCCATGCGGGACCACCTGGAGGGACGGGCCGATTATGCGTCCCGCAGCGCAGCTTCGGCACGCAAAAGATCATCCTCGGTGTCGATGCCCTGCGGGAAGGCCGCGGGACTCAAGGCCACGGCGATGCGGTGCCCGGCCTCGAGCACGCGCAACTGTTCGAGGGCCTCGAGCTGCTCCAGGCGGCCCGGCGGCAAGGACTGGAACACCCGGAGGAAGCCGGCGCGATAGGCGTACATCCCGATGTGGCGGAGGCAGGGGGCCGCGGGCGCGGTCACGCGGTCGCTCGCGTAGCGGTCGCGGTGCCAGGGGATGGGGGCGCGACTGAAGTACAGCGCATGGCCCGAGGCGTCGGTGACCACCTTCACCGCATTCGAATCGAACAGCGTCGCCGTGTCGGTGATCGGGCTGGCCAAGGTGGCCATCGGCGCGGCGCTGGCCGCCAGCGTTGCCGCCACGCACTGCAGCGCCGCAACCGGCGCGAAGGGTTCGTCGCCCTGCAGGTTCACCACCAGCGCGTCATCGGGCCAGCCGCACTGCTCGGCGCACTCGGCGAGCCGATCGGTGCCCGAGGGGTGGTCACTGCGGGTCATGCACACGCGCACGTCGAGGCCCGCCACCGCCTCGGCGATGCGGGCATCGTCGGTAGCCAGGACGACCTCGGCCGCACCCGACGCCAGCGCGCGGCGCACGACGTGGCGGACGATGGGCTCGCCCCCCAGGAGACGCAGCGGCTTGCCGGGCAGGCGCGAAGCGGAAAAACGCGCCGGGACGGCGACGATGAATTCAGGGTTCGACATGGCGGGGCGATTCGCGCAGACGGTGGTCAAGGGCGTCGATGAACGGGGTGGGAAGCACGGCGGTGACCGGCACTTCCCAGGCGTCGGGGAGATCGAGCCGGCGGCACTTCACCGCGTCCTTGCCGGTCATCAGCACGGGGGCGTCGCGCATCGCGGCGAAATCGGCGTCGGTGAACGCGTGATGGTCCGGGAAGGCATGCTCGAGCACGGCGAGCCCCGCGTCGCGCAATGCGCGAAAGAACCGCGCTGGATGGCCGATGCCGGCAACAGCATGCACGGGACGGCCGGCGAAGCCGGACAGCGGGCGGCTCGATGGCGCCGTCCCGCCCAGGCGACGGGCGTCGCTGAGCTCGAGGCGCATCGGCACGTCCGTGCCGTGGGGCTCACGCCCGTGTACCACACGGAAATCCGCCAGGCGGGCCGGCAGCGGCTCGCGCAGCGGCCCCGCCGGCATCACCCGCGCATTGCCGAGGCCGCGCGCGTCCTGCACTTCGATCTCGAGAACGCGACCGAGGCGCAGGTGCTGCAGGCCGTCATCGGCAATGAGCACATCGCAACCAGCTTCGACGAGCGCGTTGGCGGCGGCGATCCGGTCGGCATCGACGGCCACCGGCGCGCCGGTGGCGAGATGGACCAGCAGGGGCTCATCGCCCACCGTGCCGGCATCGCTGCCGCCATCGACCCACTGCAGGCCCGTGCTGCGCCGGCCGTAGCCGCGACTCAGCACACCGGGGCGCCAGCCGCGCTCGCGCAAGGCGCCGACGAGGGCGATGACCAGCGGCGTCTTGCCCGCGCCCCCGACGGTGCGGTTACCGACCACGACTACCGGGACATCGAGACGATGCTGGCGGCGCAGTCCGACCCGGTAGGCCCAGCGACGCCAGCGCATCAGCGTGCCGTACAGCGCACTGACCATGCTTAGCGCAATGCCGGGCGGCGCATCGCCGTACCAGCGCGCCAACAGGCCCTCCTCGAGCACCGCCCGCAGCGTCGGCCGGCCTTCAGGCATCGCGGAATTGGGCGCGATGCAGCTGCGCGTAGAGGCCGCCGCGCGCGAGCAGCTCGGCGTGGGTGCCGGCCTCGACGATGCGGCCCGACTCCATGACCAGCACCTGGTCGGCACGCTCGATCGTGGAGAGCCGGTGCGCGATCACGAAGGTGGTGTGATTCGGGATCAAGCGCTCCAACGCGGCCTGCACGAGGCGCTCGGACTCGTTGTCCAGCGCCGCGGTGGCCTCGTCGAGCACGAGGATCGGCGCGTCCTTGAGCACGGCCCGGGCGATGGCGAGGCGTTGGCGCTGGCCGCCGGACAGCTTGTTGCCGTTCTCGCCGATGCGGGTGGCCATGCCCTCGGGCAGGCGATCGATGAACTCGCTGGCATTCGCGGCATCGGCCGCCGCGCGAATCGCCTCGGGGGAAGCCTCGCCGGCGGCGCCATAGGCGATGTTCGCGGCCACGCTGTCGTCGAACAGCATGACCTTCTGCCCCACCAGCGCGATCTGCCTGCGCAGGGCCGGCAGCGACCAGTCACCCAAGGGAACGCCATCGAGGGTGATGCGCCCCTCACTGGGCTCGTAGAAGCGCGGCAGCAGTCGGGCCAGCGTCGTCTTGCCACTTCCAGAGCGGCCGACGATGGCCGTGACGGTGCCCGGCTCAGCGCGCAGCGAAACGCCGTCCAGCGCGGACTGCTCCGCCCCGGGATAGCGCAGGCCGACACCCTCGAACAGGACGACGCCCCGGGCTCGCTCGGGCGCATGGGTGCCGTGGTCGCTTTCCTCCAACTCGTCGAGCAGGCCGAACAGGCGCACCGACGCGGCGATGCCGCGCTGCACGAGCGCCTGCACGTTCGCGAGGCGCTTCAGCGAGGGGATCAGCACCATCATCGAGGTCATGATCGCCACGAAGGCGCCGGCCGAGAGGCGGCCCTTCGAAGCCTCCATGCTCGCCACCCCGAGCAGCACGGCCAGCGCGATGGCGCCCAGCAGCTGGATCACCGACGAGGCGCCGGCGCGGGTCGATTCGACCTTCATGTTCAACAGCAGGTTGGCGTTGGCCAGCAGGCGGTAGCGCGCCACCTCGGCCGGCTGCCGGCCGTAGACCTTGATGTCCTGTTGGCCGGCGAGGATCTCCTCGGCGCCGGTGGCGAGCTCGCCCACGCCTTCCTGGATGCGCCGGTTGAGGCGGCGGTAGCGGCCGCTCACGTAAGCGGCGATCACGGCGATCAGCGGCACGATGACGGCGATCGCGGCGGTCACGGTGGGGCTGTGCCAGAGCATCACGCCCACCAATGCGATCACGGTGAGGGTGTCGGTGATCAGCACCTTCAGCGCCTCGGTGCTTGCCTGTGCCACTTGTTCGGTGTCGAAGTTGAGGCGCGAGACCAGCGAGGCCACCGGCTCGCGGTCGAAGCGCGCGCTCGGCAGGCGCAACAACTTGTCGAGCACCGCCACGCGCAGGTCGCGCACCACACTGCGGCCAGCGCGCGCCATGCCGTAGTCGGTGATGAAGGTGGCGATACCGCGGAGGACGAAGATACCGACGATGACCAGCGGCAACTCCCAGCGCGCGGCGTCGTTCTGCGAGACCAGGGTCTTGTCGATCATCGGCTGCATCAGCGAAGTGAAGGCGCCGGCCGCCGCGGCCTCGATGATCATGCCCACGAAGGCGAGGCCGAGCAGCAGGCGATAAGGCAGGATCCAGCGCAGCAGCCGCTTGTAGGTGATCCAGCCGGAGGCCTCCGGCGCTTCCGGCTCCCTCACTCGCCATCCTCCGGCATCGTGGCGATGGAGAGGCGGGCGAACCCGGCCTGGCCGAGCGCATCCATCGCCGTCACGACGGCCTGGTGCGGAGCCCGGGCGTCGGCGCGGAGCACCACGCGGGTCGAGGCGTGATCACCCTCGACGCGCGACAGTGCCGCGATCAGCGCCGCGCGATCCTCCTTCGGCAGCTCCACGGTGCCGAGGTAGAGCCGCCCCTCGGCATCGACGACCACCGTCAACGGGTCGTCCGAGGCTTCCATCGTGGGGCCGGCGGCCGTCGGCAGTTCGAGGCGCAGCGACGTGCGGACGTCGAAGGTGGTGGTGACGACGAGGAAGATGATGATGCAGAAGATGACGTCGATCAGCGAGATCAGGTTGATCTCGGGTTCGTCGCCTTCGTTGGCACGCTGGAGCCTCACGCCGCGGCTCCCTTCCCCTTCGCCTTGCCGCTGACCGCGTGGTCGTCGATGGCATCGAGGAGGGCGATGGCTTCCTTTTCCATCTCGATGACGAAGCCCGCGACGCGGGCCCGGAACCAGCGGTGCGCGACCAGCGCGGGGATGGCGACCAGCAAGCCGGCCGCCGTCGAGATCAGGGCCTGTCCGATGCCCCCGGCCAGGCGGTTGGCGTCGCCGACGCCGGCTTCAAGGATGCCCATGAACATCGAGATCATGCCGAACACGGTGCCGAGGAGACCAAGCAGCGGCGCCACCGCGGCGATCGTGCCGAGCGTCGGCAGGAATCGCTCGAGGTCGTGCAGCACATGGCGGCCGGTGTCTTCGACGCGCTCCTTGATGAGGTCGCGGGAGCGGTGGCGGACATCGAGCGCCGCGGCGAGCAGCGTCCCCAGCGGCGAATTGGTCCGCAGCACGTCGATGTGCTTCGGGTCGAGCTGGCGGCCGCGCGCCCACTGGCGCACTTCGTCGCCGAGCCCGGGCGGCAGGACCTCGCGACGGCGGAGCGTCCAAGCGCGTTCGATCGAGATACCGATGGCACCCACCGCGAGCAGCAGGATCGGCACCATGACCCATCCGCCGGCGATGACCAGTTCAAGCATGGCGAAACCTCATGAGGGGAGCGGACAGCATAGCTGCTCGGGCTGCCGCCCTGCCCCGCCCGGCGCGACGGCGGCCCGGCACGCGTCACGGTGAACCGGGGTGCCACCAGCGGGTCGGGCCGTTTCGCGCGCGTGCCGGCGCATCGGACGCGGACGAGTGCCACGTCAGCGCGCCCTCGCGGTCGACGCGATGGAGGTCGTCCGGCCAGCGACGGTCGAGCGACGGGCCCGGCGCGCGGGTCGCGATGCCCCCGGAGGCGCCAAGCGCGGCGCGCCAGTCCCCGAGGGTCGCCGGTGCACCGATCACCCACGCCCCGGCCGAGGGCGAGGCCAGCCGGTGGGCGACCCATCGGCCGGCATCACTGGTGAGCCACGCAACACGGCCGGACGCACTGGACACCCGGAGCACGCAGGCCTCGTCCGGCCACGCACCCGCCGCCGGTGGCGTGGGTGAAAGCGCGACGATCACAACGCCGTCGGCCGTCCAGCGTCGACCGGCCTCGCAGCGCTGGGTGCCTCGGACCGACGCTGTCGTTCCCGGCGCACGCCAGTGGTCTCGGGGCACGAAGGCCCGATCGACGGACGCGGCGCCGCCGAAGCGGCCGGCATTCCGACGGGTTTCGATGCGCAGGTCGATGGACTCGACCCCGGCGGCCCGCAGTCGGCGCGCCAGGTCCATCGACTCAGGCCCGGCATCGACGAGCACGGTGCGCGTGGTCGTGCGCACGAGGAGCGCATCGCCTCGCGGCAGCGCGAACGCGGTGACCGAGAACTCGCCGCGCGGGGGCACCGCCAGCGGTGGGAACAGCATCGGCAGGACGAGCAACGCACCGACGTAACGCCAGCGAAGTCCAAGCGGCAGCAGGACGATCGCCACGCCCAGCACGGCGAGAGCCAGCGACCACCCGGAGACCTCCGGCAGCCAGCGGCTGGACGACCACGCCTCAGGCACCCGTCCCATCGCCCACCAGAACGCATCCATCGCCCACGCGCCCCCCTGCCACGCTCCCTTCGCGAGCGTGTCCGACAGCGGCATCAGCAGCGTGCCGAGCAGGCTCAAGGGCACCACGACCAGGCTGATCCACGGGATGGCGACGAGGTTCGCGAGCGGCCCGACCAACGGCACCTGCAGGAAGAACGCCGCACCGAGCGGCAGCAGGCCCAGCGTCGCGACCCACTGCGCCTTCAGGAAGGTGCGCGGGCTCCATGGATCGGCCGTGCCCGGCAAGCACCACAGCAGCCACGCCACCCCACCGCAGGACAGCCAGAAGCCCGGCGTCAGCAGCGCGAAGGGATCGCTCATGACGAGGAGCGCCATCGCAAGCAGCAAGGGCTGGGCGGTCGGGCTTCGGCGGCGGCGGCCGATGACGAAGGCGACCACGGCAATCATCAGCACGGTACGCACGGTGGGCAGGCTGAAGCCCGCGAGGGCCGCGTAAGCCGTCGCGACCGCCAGCGCCGCAGCGGCGGCGGCTGGTCGACGTCGCATCCGGTGCGCGAGGGTCGGCCACCACCACCAGAACAGGCGGACCAGCACGACGCCCAGCCCCGCGACCATGCCGACATGGAAACCGGAGATCGCGATCAGATGGGTGAGACCGAACTGTCGAAGCCGTTCCCAGTCGTCGTCCGACAGGCCGCGCGTGTCGCCCACGGCCAGCGCGGCAACGAACCGTGCACGTTCGCCACCCAGCGCCTCGATGATGCGATCGGAAATGCTGCCGCGCAGGGCGTGCAGGCCACCCGGCGCCCCGAGTCGCAGCGGTCGATCGCTGGCCAGCACCACGCCCTGCGCATCGATACCGGCCAGCAGCGCGCGACGCGCCTCGTCGGGGTCGCCGGGATTCAGCGGGCGCGACCAGGGGCGCAGCCGAACCGCCAACCGCCACACCTCGCCGGATCGCAAGCTGCGCCCACCGCCATACCAGTCGAGCGCGATCCGCCGCGTGGCCAGCGCATCGGACACTTCCTCGGACGCGCCGACGACGCGTTCGATGTCGGCCGTGAAGCGGGCGCCGTTCTGGCGGAACTCGCTCAAGCCGACGACGCGGACGTCGAGGCGGACCGTCGTGCCATCGAGAACGGCTGGCGGGCGGCGATCCAAGGCGGCCTCGCCGTGCATCGCGCAGAGACCGGCGCCGAGGGCGAAGGCGGCAAGCCACGTCAGCGCCACGCTGAGGGCATCACCGCCTGATGCCGACGCGCGCCCGGCGAGGTGGCGCGCCAGTGCCAAAGCCGCGATGGCGAGCGCGACGAGACAGATGGCCGGGCCGTGCGGCAACAGCGCCGGCGCCTGCAGCTGCGCAAGCACGCCACCGCACAGGGCGGCGATCCATCCGGCATCGAGAGCGAAAGGGCGTCCTTGCCCGGGCGTCATGTCAGTCCGGCACCCAGGGCTGCAGGCGCCCGCCCTTCAGTTCGAGCACGCGGTCCAAACGCTGCGCCAGGCGGCGGTCGTGGGTGACCATCACCAGCGCCGTGCCCTGCGCGCGGTTCAACGACAGCAACAGGTCGAACACCACGCGTGCCGAGTGTTCGTCGAGGTTGCCCGTGGGCTCGTCGCCGAGCACGCAGGCCGGCTTCGTCACCAGCGCGCGCGCGACCGCGCAGCGCTGCCGCTCGCCACCGGAGAGCTCCCCGGGTTTGTGCGTCAGACGATGCCCGATGCCCACGGCCTCAAGCAGGGCCCGCGCCGGGGCTTCCGCCTCGCGGGCCGCGACTCCGCGCACCAGCAGCGGCAGCATCACGTTCTCGAGCGCGGTGAACTCAGGCAATAAATGGTGGAATTGGTAGATGAAGCCCAGCGCGCGATTGCGCAACCGTCCGCGCGCCGCGTCGTCCAGCGCCGCCATCGACTGCCCGTCGACGTCCACTTCGCCCGAGGTCGGCGTGTCGAGCCCGCCCAACAGGTGCAGCAGCGTGCTCTTGCCCGCGCCGGAAGCACCGATGATCGCGACGGTCTCGCCGCGTTTCACGCTGAGCTCGAGGTCGTGGAAGACCGGCGTCTCGAGCGTCCCTTCGCGGTAGGTCTTGGTGAGGCGCCGGGCCTCCAGCACGGTGGTCATCGCGTCACTCATAGCGGAGGGCCGTGGCCGGATCGGTGCGCGAGGCACGCCAGGCCGGGTACAGGGTGGCGAGGAAGCTGAGCAGCAGGGTCATGCCGGCCACGGCGGCCACATCGCCGGGGTAGACGGCTGTCGGCACGCCGGTGATGTAGTAGACGTCCGGCGGCATCAGGGTCACGCCGAGCAGGCCTTCGAACCAGCGCACGACCGCGCCGAGGTTGGTGCCGAGCAGCACGCCGCCGACCACGCCCAGCGTCGTGCCGACGAGGCCGATCACGCTGCCCTGCACGATGAACACGCCCATCACCTGGCGCGGCGTGAGGCCGAGGGTGCGCAGGATGGCGATGTCGGCCTGCTTCTCTTGCACCAGCATCACCAGCGAGGAGACCAGGTTGAACGAGGCGATCGTCACCACCAGCGAGAGCAGCAGGAACATCACCGTGCGCTCGAGCGCCAGCGCGCTGAAGAAGTTGCGGTTGTCGCGCATCCAGTCGCTGGCGATCACCGGCACCGGAATGCGCGTCGCGAGGTCGTCGGCCACGGTGCCGGCGCTCCACAGGTCGGCCACCTTGATACGAACGCCGCTGACGCCCTCGCCCATTCGCAGCATGCGCTGCGCATCCCCCAGCGCGATAAAGGCGAAGCTGCTGTCGGCGGTGTGCTCGCCCATCGAGAACGTGCCGACCACGGTGAAGCGCTTGGAACGAGGGATGGCGCCAATCGGCGTGCTGGTGAATTCGTTGAGGGTGACGTTGATGCGGTCGCCGACGCGGGCACCCAGCAACATGGCCAGCTGATCGCCGAGCAGGATGCCGAAGCCGCCATCGACAAGATCTTCGATGGAACCGCTGCGCATGCGCGTGGACAGCTCCGAGACGCCACGCTCGTCACCGGGCCGGATGCCCGTCACGATGCCGGCGCGTGTGTGCGTGCCGCTGAGAAGACCCTCGCGCTGCACGTAGGGCGCGGCGCCGACCACGCGGGCGTCCTGACGCGCGACGTCGACCACCGTCGACCAGTCCTCCAACGGGCCGCCGTAACCGGCCACGGTGACATGCGCCACCGAGCCGAGCAGTCGGTCGCGGATCTCGCGCTGGAAGCCGCTCATCACCGCGATGACGGTGATCAGCGCGACCACGCCGACGACGATGCCGAGGATCGATGCGGCGGACGTGAAGCTGATGCGCCGGTCACGTCGGCGAGCGCGCAGGTAGCGCAGGCCGATCGCCAGCGGAAGGGGTTGGAACATTGGCTAGCCCATCCAGAACTGCGGGAGCGGCGACACCGGCGTCGCCGAGCGGGCCCAGCGCCGCAACAGGCGGCGTCCGGGCGCGCACAGCGTATCCGGCCAGAACACCACCGTGGTGCCACAGGCGGGGAATCGGACGGTGGTCACCGGCCACTGTTCATGCGCCGCGGCCGGCCCCTCCATTGGCGCGCCGCCCGCAGGCGACCAACGCGCCCAACCTTCCGGCAGCAGTTCGAGCACTGCGCGGGGCTGGCATCGGGCGGCTTTCGCGCGCCACAGCCCGAGGCCCATCGCAGCGCCGAGGAGCACCCACGAGACCCACGAAGGCAAATCCATAGCCCAGCGTGTCGACAGCAGGGAAATGGCAACCAAGGGCCACAGCATCACGATCACCGCCGCGTGGCAACGCGACGGGCGCCACTCAAGGCGGCAGGGTGAGCAGTCGGTCGACGAATCCAGCAAGGGCGGGGTCCTCCGGGCGCTCGCGGCCCATACACCATCGCCACAGGATGTCGTCTTCGGTGTCCAGAAGCTTGAGGAAAAGCGCTCGGTCGGCCTCGGAAGACGTCGCGAACGAACGATCGAGGAACCGCTCCATCAGCTGGTCGAGTTCACGCATGCCGCGGCGGCAGCGCCACTTCAGCCGCTTGAGTTCGACGGGATCGACGTCGGTCACGATGCGAGTCCCCGCTCCGACCTGGCGGTCAGAGCACGCCGGCCCAGTGCAGGGCGAGCTGGACCCAGAGGAACAGCAGGGCCGTGCAGCCGGCGATGAAGGCCTGGAAGCGGCGCATCACCTTGTTCCGGCCGCAGGCCTCGAAGGCCATCAGCAAGCGCGCAGCGACGAAAGCCCAGGCCATCAGCAGCACGCCGACGCTGTCCACGCCCGTCTGCATCGCCGCGAGGCAACCGGCGTAGAACAGCACCGGGGTCTCGAAGAGATTCCGGAAGTGGTCCGCGGCCCGGGTGTCCTCCATGGCCTCGGCCATCTGCTTCGCCGACGCCACGGCCTGCGGATGGATACCGCGGCGCTGCATCTCGGGGATCCGGGTCAAGAACAACCGGACGGCCACGCTGAACACCAGCGCGACCATCGCCAGCATCGGCCAGGCGAGTGACGAGGCGGCGAGCATCAGGCGCCCCGGCGCGCGAGCATCAGCTTCTTGATCTCGGCGATCGCCTTCGCGGGGTTCAGGCCCTTCGGGCAAGTCCGCGCGCAGTTCATGATCGTGTGGCAGCGGTAGAGCTTGAACGGGTCCTCGAGGTCGTCGAGTCGCGCACCGGTGTCTTCATCACGCGAATCGATGATCCAGCGGTAGGCCTGCAGCAGGATGGCCGGGCCGAGGTAGCGGTCGCCGTTCCACCAGTAGCTCGGGCAGCTCGTCGAGCAGCAGGCGCACAGGATGCACTCGTAGAGGCCGTCGAGCTTCTTGCGGTCTTCCGGGCTCTGCAGGCGCTCGCCGCTGGCCGGCGCGGCGCTCTGGGTGCGCATCCACGGGCGGATCGAGGCGTACTGGGCGTAGAAGTGCGTCAGGTCCGGCACCAGGTCCTTGATCACCGGCATGTGCGGCAGCGGGTAGATCGGCACGTCCTTCTTGCCGCACTCGTCGATGGCCTTGGTGCAGGCCAACGTGTTCGTGCCGTCGATGTTCATCGCGCACGAACCGCAGATGCCCTCGCGGCAGGAACGGCGGAAGGTCAGCGTCGGATCGATCTCGTTCTTGATCTTGATCAGCGCGTCCAGAACCATCGGGCCGCAGCTGTCGAGGTCGACGTCGTAGGTGTCGACGCTGGGGTTCTTTCCGTCATCCGGATTCCAGCGGTACACCTTGAAACTGCGGACGTTCTTCGCCCCGGCCGGCGCGGGGAAATGCTTGCCCTTGCCGATCTTGGAGTTCTGGGGAAGGGTGAACTCAGCCATCGTGTGACCTCGGGTCAGTGGTGCCCGGCGGGGCGCGTGACGTTGCGCATCCAGCCGCCGGAAAGGACGAAACGGGGAAAGGTGACGAACTGCTCGGCGAAGACGCGCTTCAGGAAATCACCGGGACCATCGAAAGGAACCGGCGCCGAAGCCTCGCGCTTGTGGCCGAGGCCTTGGATGAGAAAGGCGAGCACCACGAACGAAAGCGACGCGACGACACCGACAAGGCTGAGCGCGAGCAGGTTGAGCGCCGCCGCGAGCGTGCCGGCGATGAAGGCCGGCACCGCGTAGAGGTGCAACCAGAGGTTGAGCTTGTCCTGGTGGCGCTCCGCATAATCACGGAACTGCCAGGCCAGCAAGCCGCCTTCGCGCTCGGTACCCATGTCAGTACTTGCGCGCCTTGGGCGGGATGGTCTGCACAGCGTCGGTCTGGGTGTACAGGTGCACCGGACGGTAGTCGATGCGCGTGTCGCCCTTGTCGTCGATCCAGCACAGCGTGTGCTTCATCCAGTCGGCATCGTTGCGGTCCGGGAAATCCTCGCGGGCGTGGGCGCCGCGCGATTCCTTGCGGTTCTCCGCCGACACCATGGTGACCACCGCCTGAGAGAGCAGGTTCTGCAGCTCCAGCGTCTCGATGAGGTCGGAGTTCCAGACCAGCGAGCGGTCCGTGACCTTGACGTCCTCGAAGCTCTTGAACGCGGCGTTGATCTTGCTGACGCCCTGCTGCAGCGTTTCGCCGGTGCGGAACACCGCGGCGTCGTTCTGCATGATGCGCTGCATGTTGAGGCGGATGTCGGCCGTCGGCGTGGCGCCCTTGGCGAAGCGCAGCTTGTCGAGGTTGGCCAGCGACTTGTCGAGCGCATCGGAGGCGAGGCGCTTGTGCGGCTGGCCCGGCTTGATCGTCTCGGCACAGCGGTTGGCCACGGCGCGACCGAACACCACGAGGTCGAGCAGCGAGTTCGAGCCGAGGCGGTTGGCGCCGTGCACGGACACGCAGGCCGCTTCGCCGATCGAGTACAGGCCGGGCACGACCGAATCCGGGTTGCCGTCCTTCAGCGTGACGACTTCGCCGTGGTAGTTGGTCTGCAGGCCGCCCATGTTGTAGTGGACCGTCGGCAGCACCGGGATCGGCTGCTTCTCGACGTCGACGCCGGCGAAGATCTTCGCCGTCTCCGCGATGCCCGGCAGGCGCTCGTGGATGACCTTCGGATCGAGATGGGTCAGGTCGAGGTGGATGTGGTCCCCGTTGGCGCCCACGCCGCGGCCTTCGCGGATCTCGATGGTCATCGAGCGGCTGACCATGTCGCGCGGCGCGAGGTCCTTCACGCTCGGGGCATAGCGCTCCATGAAGCGCTCGCCCTGCGCGTTGCGCAGGATGCCGCCTTCGCCACGCACGCCTTCGGTGATCAGGCAGCCGGCACCGTAGATGCCGGTCGGGTGGAACTGCACGAACTCCATGTCCTGCAGCGGCAGGCCGGCGCGCAGCGCCATGCCGCCGCCGTCGCCCGTGCAGGTGTGCGCCGACGTCGCCGAGAAGTACGCGCGGCCGTAGCCGCCGGTGGCCAGCACAACGCCATGGGCGCGGAACACGTGGATCGTGCCTTCGGCCATGTCCAGCGCGATGACGCCGCGGCAGACGCCCTCCTCGTCCATGATCAGGTCGAGGGCGAAGTACTCGATGAAGAAGCGCGCGTCATGCGCCAGCGACTGCTGGTACAGCGTGTGCAGGATGGCGTGGCCGGTGCGGTCGGCGGCGGCGCAGGTGCGCTGGGCCGGCGGGCCCTCGCCGTAGCGGGTGGTCATGCCGCCGAAGGGCCGCTGGTAGATCTTGCCTTCCTCGGTGCGCGAGAACGGCACGCCGTAGTGCTCGAGCTCGATGATGGCCGGGATGGCCTCGCGGCACATGTACTCGATCGCGTCCTGGTCGCCCAGCCAGTCCGAACCCTTCACGGTGTCGAAAAAGTGGTAGCGCCAGTCGTCCTCGCCCATGTTGGCGAGCGCAGCGGAGATGCCGCCCTGCGCCGCCACGGTGTGCGAGCGGGTCGGGAAGACCTTGGAGATGCAGGCCGTCTGCAGGCCCTTGGCCGCGAGGCCGAAGGTGGCGCGGAGACCCGCGCCGCCCGCACCGACGACGATCATGTCGTACTGGTGCTCGGTGATCTTGTAGGCAGTCGTCATGGGGGACTCAGGCGGTGAAGGCGATGCGGCCGATGGCCACGACGGAAGCGAGGGCAGCGAGCGCGTAGGCGAACTTCACGACGAGCTGCAGCGCGACTTCCAGCCACGGGGTGTGGATGTAGTCCTCGATCACGACCTGCAGGCCGAGGCGCGCGTGCCAGGTGACAGCGAGCACGAAGGCCAGTATCAGGGTGGCGTTCATCGGCTCGGCGAGGAACGCGCGGGCGTTCGCATGGTCGAGGCCGATGAGCGACACCGCGGTGATCACGAACCACGGCACGAGGAAGAGCAGCGCCGCGGCGCTGACGCGCTGCGCCCACCAGTGGGCCACGCCTTCCTTCGCGCTGCCGAGGCCACGGGCCACGGCCCAGGGATGGCGAAGACGGCTCATGCGGCACCTCCGACGCTGAAGCCCGCGTACCAGAGCAGGCCGGTGAAGACGACCGCGAGCGCGATCACGGTGTAGCCCGAGCGGTAGACCTGCGGGATCTCGAAGCCGAGGCCCATGTCCCACACGAGGTGGCGGACGCCGTTGAGCAGGTGGTAGACCAGCGTGGCGGCGAAGCCGAAGAGGGCGACCTGGCCCGGGAGCGAGCCGGCGACGGCGATGAACTGCGCGTAGGCCTCACCGCCCGAGGCGAGGGCCACCAGCCACCACGCCAGCACGAGCACGCCGAGGGCATTCACGATGCCGGTCATGCGATGCAGGATCGACATCGTGGAAGTGATCTGCTTCGCGTAGATCTGCAGATGCGGTGACAGGGGTCGTTGCTGCGTGGCCATGGGCTCCGCTCGTTCGGGTGTCGGATGGGGGACCGCGTCCTGCGGTCAGAAGTCGATGCAGCGGCCGTTCTTTTCCCAGTCGCCGAAGCGGGTGGGTTCCGGGCCGTCGCGACCGCCGACCTCGGCCGGCGTGCCGGCTCCAGTGGCAGCCGAGGGCATGGGGCTGGATGCGTCCGCCTCGGCGTGCGTCGATTCAGGCCGACGCTCGGCTGGATCGAGGTCGCCTAGAATGTGCGTCTGCGGAAGCATCCGCGGATGTTAAGCACCCGTTCCCCGACGTTCAAGCACGGCACCGTGAAATCCACTGAAACCGCCCTGATCGGCGACCTCACCCTGCTGTCGATGCAGGGCCCGGACGCCGAGGCCTTCGCGCAGTCGCAAACCATGAACGACGTGCAGGCGCTGGCCGTCGGCCATTGGCACTGGAATGGTTGGCTCAATGCGAAGGGCCGCGTGCTCGCCCTGTTCGCCTTGGCGAGGCCGGCCCCGGGCGAACTGCTGCTCGTGGTGCTCGACGAATCGGCCCATGCCCTGCGCGATGGACTGCAGCGCTTCGTGTTCCGGAGCAAGGTTCGCCTCGTCGTCCGCGACGACCTCGGCGCCTTCGACGAAGCCGCAGTGGCCCCCAGCCCGCTGGAGGCGCGCGATCGCTGCATCCAGGAGGCCGATGGCGGCCTGATCCTCGACCTCAGCACCGAACACGAGGCTCGGCGCCTGCGGATCGCCGCACGGGGCGACCACGCGATCGACGCCGACGCCACCCGCCGCTGGCGGGAAGCCGATCTCCGCCACGGCCTGCCGCGCTGGCCGGCGGGACGCGAGCATGGTTGGACCCCGCACATGCTTTCCCTCGACCGACTCAAGGCCTTCAGCACCCGCAAGGGTTGCTATCCGGGCCAGGAGATCGTCGCCAGAACGCATTTCCTCGGCCAATCCAAGCGCCAGGCCTGGTGGCTGGACGGGGTGGGCCTCGCGACGGGGCAGGCCGTGTCCGACGCGGAGGGCCGCTCGATCGGCGAGGTGGTCGAAGCCACGGCAGACGGACGCGGCGCCCTCGCCGTGGCCGCCCTGCCGTCCTCAGGCCCGGTGGGGGGCGCCCATGGCCCGGCGCTGGCTTCACCGCTGTTGACGGGCCTTGCGCGCCCCGCCTGAGGAAAAGCTCTAAACTGGCCGCGAGCGGTCTGCGCTGCCTTGGGGCGGCGCGGGGTACCGTATTCTGGAGGCAGTGAGCGATGTCGAATGTGTTCCGCGGCGCCTGGGGCGCCGTTCTCGTGGCCGGCCTGATGGCCGGCGTGTCGACGACCGCCCAAGGGGCGAACTACACCCTGACGGTTGAACCCAACTACCCCGCGGACCAGATCCGCGAGGTGTACGGGCCGCTGGTGGGCTACCTCAACCGGACCACCGGCCATCGCTTCACGGTGCGATCGGCAGCCAACTTCAACGAGCACTGGCGCGAACTGCGCTCCGGCGCCAAGAACCAGTTTGTCTTCGAAGAAGGCCATTTCTTCGACTACCGCCGCAAGCGCAGTGGCGCCATTGGCGTGGCACGCACGCAGGAGAACTCGGCGTTCGTGATCGCCGTAGCCGACCCCGAGATCGCCGCCGAAGGCCGCGAGGGCATCGTCGGCCGCACGGTCGCCAGCCTCGGCGCGCCGAACCTGGCCTACGTGCTTGTGTTCGACGCCTTCCGCAACCCGCTGGCGCAGCCCGAAGTGCGCTCGGTCAGCAGCAAGTGGTCGGACGGCCCCGACCTCGTCTTCTCCGGGGACGTGGAGGGCACCCTGCTGCCGGCCTACATGGCAAGCGAGAACCCGGCACTCACCGAGATCTGGCGCAGCCGCGAAGTGCCCGGCCGCGTCTTCAGCGCCTCGCCGGAGCTGCCGCAGGACGTCCGCCAGAAAGTGGCCGACGCGCTGCTCAAGCTGCACGAGGATCCAGAGGCCTACGCGGTGATGACCGAACTGCGCACCGAGCGCCTCGTGGGGGTCGACCAGGTCGCCTACGACGGACTCGAGCGCTTGTTGGTGAATTCGTTCGGCTACGTGGCGCCTGCCGAACCGGCGGCACCCGCTGCTGCCCCGCCTGCCGCGGCGGAAGCGCCTGCAGAAGCCCCCGCGCCCGCCAACTGAGGCGGGCTTCATCACCCTGCCCCGTCAGGGGCAGCGGAAGTAGATCAGGGCATCGGCATTCTGCGCCGAGCCCTTGCCGAGACTGATCACGCCCGAGCGACGGAGCTTGGCCTCGTCGCGGTGCACGCGTTGCTCGTCGTCGCCCTCGATGCGGAAGAAGCTGCCGTTGGTGGAGCGGTCGGTCAGGATGTACTGGCCGCGCTGGAACTCGATCACAGCGTGGCTGCGGCTGACGCAGTCGGACTCCACGACGATGCTGCTGCCCGGATCACGGCCGAGGGTGAGCGGCGGCGAGGTCGGCGTCAGTTCGATCGTCCGCCCCTTGAATTCGAGGATCAGGCGGTTGTCGAGGCCGGGTGTCCCGATGCCGAGCGCGCTCTGCACCATCGTCATGCCGGCGGGATTCTCCTGCCAGATGATGTCGACGATATCGATGGCCTGCAGCTTGCCCGACACCTGGGCCGTGCCCAGCGAGCGGAAGGGCGTGTGCCTCAGGCCCGCCACGGTGGAGGCCGTTGTGACGATCTGCTCACGCCCCGCCAGCTTGGCCATCCGCGCGGCGGTGTTGACGGCATCGCCGTAGACATCGCCATCGTCCTCGACCAGGCACTCGCCATAGTGGAGGCCGATGCGGATCGCGAGGTGGTTGGCAATGCAGGTTGGGTCCGTCGCCACATGGCGCTGCATGGCCACGGCGGCATCGACGCCGTCCATCGCCGTCGGAATGGCGCACATGATCTCGTCGCCGATGGTCTTGATGACACGCCCGTCGTACTTGCGGCACACCACCGACAGACCCTCGAGGATCTGCGCGATGAGCTGGCGGGCGACCACGTCACCGCGCTGCTCGAACAGCTTGGTGCTGCCACTGACGTCGGCGAACAGCAATGTCAGGGGCCTGGACTGGGGCATCGGGCGAACTCCTTCCGGCGGGAAGCTTACCTCAGGCCAACCCGGCGGCGGCGGCCACGATGTCCGCCTCGGACGGCAGCACGAGGAAAGCCGCGCCGGCCAGCGGCGTGTAGGTGTCGACGCCGCAGACGCGGGCCAGCGGCGTGGCGCCGAGGCTGCCCTCGACCAGCGCGGTGATGATGCCCTCGCCCACCCCGGCGCTGCGACGGCCTTCGTCGACGACGAGCACGCGCTTCGCGGTGCGCGCCTGTTCGACGATCAAGGCCTCGTTGAGCGGCAGCAGCCAGCGCAGATCGACCACGCGGACCTTCCAGCCCTGTGCGGCTTCGATCTGCCGCGCGGCCTTCAGGCTCATCGGTACGCCGTTGCCGAAGGTGTAGATCACCAGATCATCGCCCTCGCCGTAGACCTTGCCCTCGCCCACCGGGATGGCGCGGTCGGGCGCCGGATACTCGGTGAGCCACAGGCCGTCGCCGGCCTCGTGCAGGTCCTTCGTCATGTACGTGGCGATGGGCTCGAGGAAGGCGCAGACGCGACCGTCGACGCGAGCCAACGCCATCATCGTGCGGAGCATCATCGCCGCATCGTCGCCGCGGCTCGGGCAGCCGATCACGAGGCCCGGGATGTCGCGCAGCGCGGTGATCGAGTTGTCGTTGTGGAAGTGCCCGCCGAAGCCACGCTGGTAGCCGAGGCCGGCGATGCGCACCACCATCGGGTTGCGGTACTGGCCATTCGAGAAGAACTGCAGCGAGCAGGCTTCGCCGCGGATCTGGTCGCAGGCGTTGTGGAAGTAAGCGAGGTACTGGATCTCCGGCACCGGGATCATGCCGAGGTTGGCGTAGCCCTGGGCGAGGCCAAGGATGATCGTCTCGTCGAGCAGCGTGTTGAACACGCGCGCCGGGCCGAACGCCTTGTGCAAGCCCTTCGTCACCGTGTACACGCCGCCCTTCTGCGCGACGTCCTCGCCGAACAGCAGGGTCTCCGGGTACTTGGCGAACAGATCGTGCAGCGCCTGGTTGATCTGGATGGCGAGGTGCTTGGCCGGCTGCTTCTCGGGCAGCTTGGCCTCGCCGCCGAAGGCCTTGAGGCGGGCATCCGCATAGTCGTTGCGCGTGGCCTCGCGGTGCACGAGCTCCGGATGGTGCGGTGCCAGCGGCGCGATGATCTCCTCGAGAGTTTCGATCTTCGGGCGGCGGTCGGCTTCCTCGGCGGCGGCGAAGCACTTGCCGCGGAAGGACTCGTAGTACGCGAGCAACTGGTCCTTCGACATCAGGCCGGACATCAGCGCGATTTCGGCGGAGCGCAGCAGCGGGTCGCTCGCCTCCACCTGCACGAGTTCGTCGATCGAGCGCCACTCGATCTCGAAGTCGGTGCCGGCGTGGCCCATGATCCGCGTGGTCTTCAGGTGCAGGAAGGTCGGGCGGCGCGTGCGGCGGCAGTGCTCGACCGCGGCGGCGACCTGCCCGTAGCCAGCGGCGAGGTCGAGGCCATCGGCGAAGAAGTAGTCGAGGCCGTGCATGTTGCGGTAACGCTCGGCGACCCAACCCGTGGGCGTCTTCACCGAGATGCCGATGCCGTTGTCCTCGCAGACGTAGAGCACCGGCGCGGGGAGCTTCTGGTGCGCCGTCCACGCGGCGGCGTTGAAGGCCGTCTGCGCCGTGGCGTGGTTGCTGCTGGCGTCGCCGAACGAGCAGATCGCGATCGAATCCTCCGGGATCGGCAGCGCGTGGCCGATGCGGCGGGCCTGTTCGATGGCGACGGCCGTGCCGAGCGCTTTCGGCAGGTGCGAGGCGATCGTCGAGGTCTGCGGCAGCACCCACAGCGGTTTCGAACCCCAAACCTTGTGGCGGCCGCCCGAGGCCGGATCGTCCTTGCTGGCCGCGAAGCTCAGCGCCGAGTCCATGATCGGGTCCATGCCCGGCAGCTTGCGGAAGCGTTCGGCCATGAAGCCGCCCGAGCGGTAGTGCAGGAAGGCCGGATCGGTGTGGCGCGTGGCACGCGCGACCATCGCGTTGCCTTCGTGGCCACTGGAGCCGATGGTGTAGAAGACCTTGTTCTGCACGCGCAGCACGCGGGCCATCAGGTCGAGGTGGCGGCTGATCAGCTGCGACTCAAAGAGGTGCAGGAAATCGGTCGCGGTGAGCGTGGCGCCGTGCAGCACCGGAGCGTCCGCCGGCGGCGCCGCATGGACCGGGCCGTCCCAAGCCTTCACGAACTCGCTGAAGTTCTGGTCGCAGATCTCGGCGCGATTGAGGCCACGGTGGCGGGCGGGAACCGGGCGCGGGATGGCGGGGGCGTAAACGGCGGACATGGCGGGGGCGGAATCGGGAAAACGGCCATTGTAGGCGCTGCGTGATCATGCGGCGCGGCGACCGTTCCCGCGCGGCGGGGCTTCGGCTAGGGTGCCGCGAGCCTTGGAGACGCCCCGGATGAGCCCGACTGCCCTGCCCCCGCCTTCGCCCCTGCAGCGCTGGACCGCGCTGGTGCTGGTCAGCCTGGCGATGTTCGGCAACTACTACCTCTACGACGCGCTCGGCCCGGTGGTCGACCTGATGCGCTCGCAGCTGGGCTTCAGCCACAGCCAGGTGGGCTGGCTGTACACCGCCTACAGCATCGCCGCCCTGCTGGTCCTGCTCGCCGGCGGCTGGTTCATCGACCGGTTCGGCACCCGGCTGGCCCTCGTGGTTTTCGCGGTGGTCTGCGTGATCGCCGCGGCGATGACGGCGCTGGGGCCCGATTTCGAAACCATCGTCGCGGGGCGTTTCCTCCTCGGCCTGGGCGCGGAACCGATGATCGTCGCCGCGACAACGGTGCTCGCCCGCTGGTTCAAGGGCAGCGAGCTCAGCTTCGCCTTCGGGCTGAACCTGTCGATCTCGCGGCTGGGTTCGGCCTCGGCCGACTGGTCGACCGGCTTTGCGGCACCGCTGTACTCGAATTGGCAGGACCCGCTGTGGCTGGCGACAGCCATCGGCGGCGTCGCGGTGGCCGCGGCGATGCTGTACTGGATGCACGAGCGGCGGGTCGAAGGCCGCGCCCACCTTGGCGAGCGCGCGCCACCGGACGAGCTGAAGCTCTCGCAGATCTTCCGCTTCCCGCGCACGTACTGGACCATCGTCGCGCTGTGCGTGGTGTTCTACGCCACGGTGTTCCCCTTCCGCGGCTTCGCCATCAACTACTTCCAGCAGGCGCACGGCCTCGACCGCGAGAGCGCCGGCGCGCTCTCCAGCCTGCTGCCCATGGCCGCCATCGTCGCCACGCCGATCTTCGGCCTGATCGTCGACCGCGTCGGAAAGCGTTCGCTGTTCATGGCGGCCGGCTCGCTGCTGATGCTGCCGCTGTTCCTCGCGGTCACCTACCTGCCACCGGGTCCGCTGGTCGGCCTGCCGGGCGGCACCGAAGTGCCCCTGACCCTGCTGGTCTGCATCGGCCTGTTCGGCCTCGTGTTCTCGCTGATCCCCGCGGTGCTGTGGCCCTCCGTGCCACAACTGGTGGACGAGGAGCGGCTCGGCTCCGCCTACGCGATGATGACCTTCTGCCAACAGCTCGGCATGGCCGCCGTGCCGCTGGTGATCGGCGCGCTCAACGACTGGGCGGGCGCTTCACCGGAGAACCCCGCCGGCTATACGCCGGGCATGTGGTTCTACACCGCGCTCGGCGCCTGCGGGCTGCTTTTCTCGTGGCATCTCTGGTGGTCGGGGCGCGGCCCGGCGCCGGCGCATGCGCTGGACCGCCCACCGATGCGCTAGGGCCTATTGCGCCACGAAGCCGGGCTGCGCTCGCACGCGTGCGAGCCACTGCGTGACGTTGGGAAACTCATCGAGCGCGATACCGGCCGCGGGCGCGTCGTGGGTGTAAGCGAACAGCGCGATGTCGGCGATGCCGAAGGCGCTGTTCGCGTTGATTGTTGATCGTCTCGAACGGTGAGCCGGGGTGGGAGCACGGTTTAGAAACGGCCCGAGGACTTCGGGCGTGGAGAAGCCGGATGCGTGCTCGAGAACTGAAGCGTTGGTTGGCGGAGGCTGA
>NZ_JAPZQK010000039.1 GCF_027530345.1 Silanimonas sp.
GGCCTTCGCGGCCGCCCGCCTGCTCGAGTACGCGCCGTTCGCCAGCCTCTGGTTTCCGCCAACAGCGGTGACCTTCGCGGCGCTGGTGCTGTTCGGCATCCGCGGCATCCCGCCGGTGTTCATCGCTGCGCTCCTCGGCCACGCCTACACCTTGGAGCGGCTCGGCCTCGAATGGACGACATCCAGCGTCCTGGTGGGGGGATTCGGTTTCGCCCTCGCCCACACCGTGCCGATGGCCCTGCTGGCCTTCGCCCTGCAGCGCGACGCGAAACGCGACCCGCTGGGGCGTTTCGGGCCGACCACTCTGTTCGTGCTCCTCGGCGGCGGCGTGGCCGCCTGTGCGGCGTCGGCGCTGGGCGGTAGTGCTGCGCTGGTGGGCGCCGGGATGGCGGAAAGCATCGACCTGCGCTGGTCGGTGGTGCCCTGGCTGATCGGCGACTACACCGGGCTGCTGGCCCTGGGCCCGCTGCTGGTCGAAGCCGTGCGGCATCGCATCGCACCGGAGGCTGCGGTCCAGGAACCGCCCCCGCTGTGGCCCAAGCTGACGATCCTCCTCGGCCTGATCGCCGGCACCCTCTGCGCCGCAGCCGTCTGGCCGGACGACGACGCGATCGTGTTCACGGTGTTCTTCGCGCTGGTGGTGCAGCAATGGATCAGCCATACGCAGACCCCAAGGCAGGCCCTGGGCGCTCTGGCCTGCGCGGCCGTCGCCATCGCCGTCCTCGTGGCCAGCCTCAGCCTCGGCCAACATGCGCTGAAGCTGCAGTTCGCGCTGATCGCGCTCTCGCTGACGGCGTACTCGGCGCTCTCCTTCCTCGGCCTGCGTGACGACAACCAGCGCCTGAAGGCGCTGCTCAGCACCGACCCGCTGACATCGGCCGCGAGCCGGGGGCACTTCGCCGCGGTGGTCATGCGCGCGATCGCCGAGGCCCAGCGCCTCGACCAGCCGTTGACGGTGCTGATGCTCGACCTCGACCACCTGAAGCGCATCAACGACAGCCACGGGCATGGCGCCGGCGATGAAGCCCTGCGGCGTTTCGCGGCGCTGTGCCGGGAGCAGTTGCGGGCGGAGGACCTGCTGGGACGGCTGGGCGGCGATGAGTTCGCCGCCTGCCTGCCGGGCGCGACCGTGGAGGTCGCCGAGTCCCGGGCCCGCATGCTGCTGACCAGCCTCGGGCTGGCCAGCACCCCGACCCTGCCGCTGGCCGCGAGCATCGGGCTCGCGAGCCTGCGGGAGGGCGACACCTATGCGATGTTGCTGCAGCGCGCCGACGACGCGCTCATGAAGGCGAAACGGGACGGTCGAGGACGCCTAGTGGTGGCCTGATCAGGCCACCGTCGGCAGGCGGCGCGGGGTGTACTCGCGCAGCGCCTGGATGCGCTCGGCCAGCGGCGGGTGGCTCATGAAGAGCTTCTTGAAGCCGCCCGCCACGCCACCCGAGATGCCGAACGCGCGCACTTCCGAAGGCAGGGTGCTCTGGCCGTAGCTGTGCGCGAGGCGCTCGAGCGCGGCGATCATCTTCTCGCGGCCGGCGAGGTCGGCACCGCCGGCGTCGGCACGGAACTCGCGCCAGCGCGAGAAGGCCATGACGATGGTCGAAGCGAGGATGCCGAAGATGATCTCGAGCACCATCACGGTGACGAAGTAGCCGATGCCCGGGCCGTCCTCGTTCTTGAACACGACGCGGTCGATGATGTTGCCGATGATGCGGGCGAGGAACATCACGAAGGTGTTCACCACGCCCTGGATCAGCGTGAGCGTCACCATGTCGCCATTCGCGACGTGGCTGACCTCATGGGCGAGCACGGCCTCCGCCTCGTCGCGGCTCATCGCGCGGAGCAGGCCGGTCGACACCGCGACCAGGCTGTTGTTGCGCGACGCACCGGTGGCGAAGGCGTTTATCTCGGGCGCTTCGTAGATGCCGACTTCCGGCATGCCGATGCCGGCCTTCTCGGCCTGGCGCTTCACCGTCGAATACAGCCACTGCTCGATCTCGTTGCGCGGCTGGTCGATCACGCGCATGCCGGTGGAGCGCTTCGCCATCCACTTCGACAGGAATAGCGACACGAAGGCGCCGCCGAAGCCGAAGATGGCGCAGAACACCAGCATGCCGGTGTAGTTGACGTTGTTGTTCGCGGCGAACGTCGACAGCCCGAAGAAGGTGCTCAGGATCATCCAGACCACGGAGAACACCAGCAGCACGGCGAGGTTGGTGGCGAGGAACAGGGCGATACGCTTCATGGCAGGGACACCGGAACGGTTTGGCTCGAGCGCTTAGTGTGGCGTGGAAAGGTAAAGTTCAAGCGAAACACCGCGCTTTCCCGGACGATTTCTGCCCTCGTCGTGACGCCACCTTCACCACCCCCGCCACCGGCGCCCTACATCGGGCGCTTCGCGCCGTCGCCGACCGGCCCGCTGCACTGGGGCTCCGTCCTCGCGGCCTTCGGCAGCTGGCTGCATGCGCGGCACCACGGTGGACGCTGGCTGGTGCGCATCGAAGACCTCGACCCGCCGCGCGAGCGGCCAGGAGCCGCCTCCGCCCAGCTCGCCACGCTGGCTCGCCTGGGCCTCCACGCCGACGGCGAGATCGTCTTCCAGAGCCGGCGCCACGCGCTCTACCGGCGCGCACTCGACGCACTGCTCGACACCGGATTCGCGTTCCCCTGCCGCTGCAGCCGCACCGACCTCGCCGCCAGCGACGGCATCCACCGGGCCTGCGTGGCGGTGCCCGACGACACCCTGCGTACCCGAAGCTTCCGCTTGCGCGTGCCCGATGCGGTCCTGGGCTTCGACGATCCCGTTCACGGCCGCTTTGAGCAGGAACTGCGCCGCGACGTGGGCGACGTGGTGCTGCGCCGCGCCGACGGCCTCTGGGCCTACCAGTTGGCGGTCGTCGTCGACGATGCGGCGCAGGACATCACTCACGTGGTGCGGGGTGCCGATCTGCTCGACTCGACGCCGCGGCAGATCGCACTGCAGCAGGCGCTTGGCCTGCCCACGCCGTCCTACCTGCACCTGCCGCTGTGGCGCGATGCGGAAGGCCGAAAGCTCTCGAAATCCGAAGGCGCGCAAGCCATCGATGAGCAGCCCCCGGAAGCGGTGCTTCGTCGGTGCTGGCTGTCTCTGGGCCAAGCGCTCGAGGCTTGGCCGGAATGGCAGGAGGCGGAAGCCACCATCGCCGCGGCCGCCGCCGCATTCGACCCCGCCGCCATCCCGCGGGAACGCCCTGCCTCGGCCTGAAACCGGCCCGTCGCCCCCGGGGAGCCGCCGAGAAACCGCGCACAAATCCACCCCCGGGAACGGGGCTTGACAAGTCTTCACTTGCCGTTGTGCGGCGCGGCATCGACTCTGGGCGCCTCGGACAACGCCATCGACGCCCATGGACTCGCCGCGCCTGCTGAAGAAGTACCCGAACCGCCGCCTTTACGACACACGCATCTCCAGCTACGTGACCTTGGAGGATGTGCGCCAGCTCGTGCTCGATGGGGAGGAGTTCGAGGTCCGCGATGCCCGCAGCGAGCAGGACATCACCCGCCTGGTGCTGCTGCAGATCATCGCGGAGCGCGAAGAGGAAGGGCAGCCGATGCTGTCGACCGCCTCCCTGCAGCTGATGATCCGCTTCTACGGCGACCCGCTGCACGGCTTCATGAGCCGCTACATCGAGCGCAGCCTGCAGCTCTTCCTCGAGCAGCAGCACACGCTGCGCAAGCAGCTGGGCGGCCTGATCAGCAATTCGCCGTTCGCCATGCTCAACCAGATCGCCGAGCGCAACCTCGAGCTCTGGAAGAACTTCCAGCAGGGCGTGCTGAAGGGCGGCACGCTGGGCAGCGCACCGGCGAAGAAGAAGGCGCCGCGCGCGAAGCAGGCCACCAAGGCCCCGACGAAGAAAGTTCGCAGCTGAGGCGTGGCCCGGCTACGCCGGGCCCTAGAGATCCCGCGCGACGCGGAAACCGATACGCGCCGACGTGAGCGCGGCAGGTACCTGCAGGCGGAACGCCGAACGGCTCTGCTCCAGCGTGCTGGCCCAGCTGCCCCCGCGCACCACGCGCTCCTCGCAGCCCGGATTCACCCAGGCGCGGCCGTCACCCGGCGCGCGACGGTAGCTGTCGTGCCAGCAGTCCTCGACCCATTCCGAAACGTTGCCGATCAGGTCGTGCGTGCCGAAGCCTTCGGGCGCGTACGTCCCGACCGGGGCCAGCCCCCAGTGGCCGTCGGACCAGCCACGGATCGCCCGGCCCCAGCGACGGCCCTGCGGTGACTGGTCGCCGTCGCCGGTGAGATTGGCGACGGCGCGCGTGGGCGCGCGATCCCCCCAGGCCCAGGGCGTGGCCCGGCCGCCACGAAGGGCGTACTCGAACTCCGCCTCGGACGGCAGCCGGTAGCGCAGGCCCGTGCGCACCGACAGCCACTCGGCATAGGCCACGGCGTCGTCGAAGGCGATGTGGATGACCGGATCGTCGGGCGCGGCCGGCGTGCGGCCCTGGTAGCCACGGCGCCAGTGCGCGCCCCGCAGTTCCACCATCGCGCCGCCGCGCTCGTCGTACACCGTGGAGCGGCCGCGTCGCTCGGCAACGGTGCGGTAGCCGGTGGCCGCGACGAATCGCGCGAACTCCGCCACGCTGGTTTCGCGCACCGCCAGCGCGAAGCCTCGCTCGAAACGCACGCCGTGCGCCGGACGCTCGTTGTCGCGCGCGCCCGATTCGTCCTCGCCCGCGCCCATCGTGAAGTCGCCGTGCGGCGCCACCACCATCACCGGGCCATCGATGCCGCCGCCCAAGGCGTCGGCGAAGCGTTGGCCCGGACGGAAGTGGCCGTAGCGACGAGCCAGGGCGAGGCGACTGGAAAGCTCATCGAGACCGGGCGCCTGGGGATCGATCTGTTGCGCATCCGCGAGGCGCGTCGCCGCACGCGGCAGGTCGAGGCGATCGATCGCCTCGTTGGCCTCATCCACCGCGACATCGGCGGCGGCCGAACGCGACTGGGCCAAGGCGGCTCGGCCGTCCTGCACGGCGTCGGGGTCCAGCCCCACCCGTGCGGCGCGCCGGAGGTCGGCCTCCGCCGCATCGAACTCGCCCTTCGCGGCCGACGCCGTGGCCCGGTCGAGCAGGGCCTTCTCGATGCCTTCGAGGCCGGCCGAGGCCGGGGCGAAGCCCGGCACCGCCGCGAGCGCTTCGCGATAGGCCGCCACGGCACTGCCGCCGCGCGGAGCCAGCCATTGTCCGGCGTCGCGGCGGGAATCGCCCAAAGTGGTGGCCGTCGCGGCCACCCGGGCCGCCGCCAAAGCCTCGCCACGTCCGGCGGCTTCGGCCGGCGACACGACCGCGAGCACGGCGTCGATCTCTTCGGCCGCCTCGAGATTCCCCGCGACACGTTCGGCCTCGAAGCGCTCCTGCAGAAGCCCGATGATGCGGTCGCGGCCGATCCGCGCCTCCGGCATCGGCGGGTCGGCATCGGCGAGGGCGGCGTACAGATCGAGCGCGCCCAGGGGTTCGTTGCCGTACAAAAGGCCCTGGCGCTCGGCTTCGGTGGCCTGCATCAGCAGCGCGTCGCGCGCCTCGGCAGGCACCAGCAACGGCGTGGGCTTCCACGCCGCACGCGCCTTCAGCGGCTGGCGTTCGGCGGTGTCGGTCTCGGCCGGCGCAGCGGCCACCGTTTCCGGCGCGACGTCTGCTACCGGCGCGGGGGATTCGGCGTCGTTCCGGCCACAGGCGCAGAGCAGCAGGGCCAGGGCGGAAGCGATGGCAGGCGCGGACGATCGGAAAGGCACGCGGTAAACAACGTCGTGGACAGCGCGGCGCGCGCGGCGGAGACGTTAGGCTATGGTCCCCTCCCCTGCAAGGACAGGCATGAGTGTCAACGCGGTCGACCGCCCCGATGCCGCCGCCGCGGCCTTGGCGTCCCTCTCGGCAGGCACACCGCTCGCCCTCGATACCGAGTTCATGCGGGAGCGCACCTACTTCCCGCAACTGGCGCTGGTGCAGGCGGCCGATGCCGAGGGACGCGTCGCCCTGGTCGATCCGCTGGACCCGGGCATGCGCGCCCCACTGGCGGCCTTCGTGGGTGCCACCGACGCGCTGATGCACAGCGCCAGCGAGGACCTCGTCGCCTTCCGCCACGCCCTCGGCGTGCTGCCGAAGACGCTCTACGACACCCAGATCGCAGCGGCCTTCGCCGGCCTCGGGCCGGGTGTCGGCTACCAGTCGCTGGTGAAGACCCTGCTGGGCGTCGAGCTGCCGAAGGCCGAAACCCGTTCCGACTGGCTGCGCCGCCCCTTGAGCGCACAGCAGCTCGAGTACGCCGCCGACGACGTCCGGCACCTGCACGCGGCGATCGCGGCGCTGGACGAGAAGCTTGAGCATCGCGGCCATCGGGAGCGCGCGCTGGCCGACATGGCGCGCATGCTGGAGAACGCCCGCGAGGACCGCGACGACCCGCAGCCCCACCTGGCCATGCGCCCGGCCGCGCAGTTCGACCGGCTGTCGCAGGCCCGCCTGCGGCGCCTGCTCCGCTGGCGCGACCGCATGGCCCGCGAGAAGGACTTGCCGAAGCGCTGGCTGCTCGACAACGACGTCGCCCTGACGCTCGCCCGACGCCCGCCGTCCACGCCGCAGGCGCTGGCCGCGGTGCTCGAGAGCGCGCGCTCGGCCAAGCGGCTGCAAGACCAGATCGCCGAGCTCCTCGCTGCACCGATGGACGATGACGAAGCGGCCATGCCGCTGGCGACAGACAACGAGCGCGCGGACCGCGCCCGCCTGAAGGCCCTCCAAGCCGTGGTGGCCGAAAGGGCGGCCGCGCTCGACCTGCCCGAGGGGCTCGTCTGCGCGCGGCGGCATCTCGAAAGCTTCCTGGTCGATGGGCAGTGGCCCACCGCCCTGCTCGGCTGGCGCCGCGAGGTCCTCGAAGCGCCGATGCGCGAGGCGGTGGGCCGGATGGGCTGAGGCCACCCTGCGCATTGCGCAGGCCGGGGCACGGCTTCGGCTTGGCAAGCCGACCCGCGCCGGCCTATACTTCGGCCTCTGCGCGGGGGGGTAGCTCAGCTGGGAGAGCGCGTCGTTCGCATCGACGAGGTCGTGGGTTCGATCCCCATCCTCTCCACCAACGCATCGAAAAGCCGGGCATTGCCCGGCTTTTTCGTTTCCGGCGTCCGGCGACGAAGCCCCGCTTGGTAGACTTCGCGCCCCGGATCGGCGCAGCACCGGCCCTCCGACTCCATCCCTACCCGTCCCCGTAGCTCAGCTGGATAGAGCGCGCCCCTCCTAAGGGCGAGGTCGCACGTTCGAATCGTGTCGGGGACGCCATCGCCATCCAAGGAATCCCCATGACGCACCCCGTCCTCGCCGCCCTCGGCCTCACCGACCACGAATCCGGCACCTACCTCGGCCATGGCGAGTGGTCCGCCACGCGCGATGCTGGCGTGCTGGAGCCGGTGAACCCGGCCACCGGCGAGGTGCTGGGCAAGGTCTACGCGTCGTCGGAGGCCGACTACGCCACGATCAAGGCGCGCGCCAAGGCCGCCGCCGCGATCTGGCGCACCACGCCGGCGCCGAAGCGCGGCGAAGCCATTCGCCTGTGCGCCGAAGCCCTGCGCCAGCACAAGTCGGCGCTGGGTGCGCTGGTCTCGCTCGAGATGGGCAAGATCAAGGCCGAAGGCGACGGCGAAGTGCAGGAGATGATCGACATCGGCGACTTCGCCGTCGGCCTCGCCCGCCAGCTTTACGGCCTGACGATGCATTCCGAGCGCCCCGGCCACCGCATGTACGAGCAGTGGCACCCGCTCGGCCTCGTCGGCGTCATCAGCGCCTTCAATTTCCCGGTCGCCGTGTGGGCCTGGAACAGCTTCATCGCCGCCATCTGCGGCAACATCACCATCTGGAAGCCCTCGCCGAAGACCCCGTTCTGCGCCGTGGCCTCGATGAAGATCTGCAACGACGCCCTGCGCGCCGGCGGCTTCCCGGACCTGTTCTTCCTGTTCAACGACGCCGGCACCGAGCTGGCGAGCAACTTCGTCGACGACCACGACATCGCGCTGGTGAGCTTCACCGGCAGCACCAAGATCGGCCGCCAGGTCGGTGAGCGCGTCGCCCGCCGCATGGGCAAGTCGCTGCTGGAGCTGGGCGGCAACAACGCGATCATCGTGGACGCCACCGCCGACCTGAAGCTGGCCATCCCGGCCATCGTCTTCGGTGCCGTCGGCACCGCCGGCCAGCGCTGCACCACCACGCGCCGCCTGTTCATCCACGAATCGATCTTCGACGACGTGATCGCCAAGGTCGCGACCGCCTACAAGCAGGTCGAGGGCAAGATCGGCGACCCGAACGCCGAGGGCACGCTGATGGGCCCGCTGAACGACAAGGGCGCGGTCGCGGCCTTCCTGTCGGCCATCGAGAAGGCCAAGGCCGCAGGCGGCGTGGTCCGCAGCGGCGGCGCGGCCATCGACCGCCCGGGCAACTACGTGCTGCCGACCCTGATCACCGGCGTCGCCAACTCGGCCGAAGCCGTGCAGACGGAAACCTTCGCCCCGATCCTCTACGCCATGCCGTTCAAGACGCTGGACGAGGCCATCGCCATGCAGAACGCCGTGCCGCAGGGCCTGTCCTCGGCGATCTTCACGCAGAACCTGAAGGCAGCCGAGCAATTCCTCTCGGCGGCGGGCTCGGACTGCGGCATCGCCAACGTGAACATCGGCACCTCGGGCGCCGAGATCGGCGGCGCATTCGGCGGCGAGAAGGAAACCGGCGGCGGCCGCGAGTCGGGTTCGGATTCCTGGCGTGCTTACATGCGTCGTCAGACCAACACGATCAACTACTCGGACTCGCTGCCGCTGGCCCAGGGCATCAAGTTCGAACTCTAGTTTTTTGCCCCTACACTGGGCTTTCCGGGGGCCAAGAGGGATGTGTCGATGCGCAGGGTGATGGGGGCGATGGCCGTTTCGGCCGCCTTGTGGGCTTCAGGGGCGATGGCTCAGGAACAGGAGTTCGTGGCCGGCGACGGCACGCGTTTCAGCCTGCCCATGGAGGGCGGCGTGCCCGCCCGCGCCATCACGGATGAAGCCACCTTCGAAGCGGCCGGTTTCGATATCGACACCCGTGGCGCGCCGTCGCTCACCGACCGCTTCACATTCCTGTTCAAGGGCGGCGAACAGCCGGTGCGCGTGCGCGTCGAGGACATCACGCTCGCGGCGCCCGTGGTGATCGTCGAGGCACCGGTTCCGGAGAGTCTGCCCGGGGCCGGCTTCCGCCGCTCGCGCTTCGAGCTGCAGGCTCCGACCTGCCCGATCGCCCGCGGCGAGCCCTGCAGCGCCTGGATGTTCGGCCCGCAGGAATTCCGCCTGTACCGCGTCACGCTCACCTACAACGGCGACGGCCCGGTGGTGCTGCTGCAGGCCGAGCCTTACCAGATGGGTGCGTTCATCGCCCGTCTCGGCGACCGCATTCCCGACGCAACGGTGAGCCAGCCATGACCCATCCTGTTCGCCGCACGTCATCGATGGCGATCGTGAGCCTGGTCGCCGGACTCCTCGGGTGGACCTTTGCGCCCTGGCTCGGGTCGATCATCGCGATCATCACCGGCCATATGGCCCGCGCGGAGATCCGCCGCGATCCGGCCGGCCTCGAAGGCGATGGCCTCGCCGTCGCCGGCCTCGTGCTGGGCTGGGCGATGATCCTCCTCAGCGTGTTCACCGTCGTCGCCATCGTGCTGTTCTTCGGCGGTATTGCGGCCTTGGCCGCTCTCACCGCTGGCATTTCGGCCTGACCACGCCGCAAGGAAAACGCTCCGACGATGTATGGATTGGCCCGTCCGCTGCTGTTCCGCCTTGATGCGGAACACGCCCACGAACTCGCACTGAAGGCACTCGACACCGCCTGGCGCGCCGGCCTCAACCCGCTGCTGGCCTCGCGACCGAAGCCCTTGCCGACCACGGTGATGGGGCTGGCCTTCCCCAACCCGGTGGGCCTGGCCGCAGGCCTCGACAAGAACGGCGCCTGCATCGACGCGCTGGCCGCCCTGGGTTTCGGCTTCGTCGAGATCGGCACGACCACGCCGCGACCGCAGGCCGGCAACCCGAAACCGCGCATGTTCCGCCTGCCGGAGCACGAGGCCGTCATCAACCGCCTCGGCTTCAACAACGAAGGCGTCGATGCGCTCGTTCGCAATGTCGAGGCCTCGAAGCTCCGACGCGTGGGCGGCGACACCATCCTCGGCATCAACATCGGCAAGAACAAGGACACGCCCAACGAGCAGGCGGCGGCCGATTACCTGCACTGCCTCGGCCGCGTGTACGCGCTGGCCGACTACGTGACGGTGAACATCTCCTCGCCGAACACCGCCGGCCTGCGCGAACTGCAGGAAGAGAAGGCGCTGCGCGCGCTGGTCAGCGAGATCTTCGAGGCGCGCGAACGGCTGGCCACGCGCCACGGCCGCGGCGTGCCGATCCTCGTCAAGATCGCGCCCGACCTCACCGAGGACGACATCGACGCCTCCGCGCGCGTGCTTGGCGAACTGAACGTCGACGGCGTGATCGTCAGCAACACCACGGTCGACCGCCTCGCCATCGATGGCCACCCCTTGGCGAAGGAACAGGGTGGGCTCTCCGGCAAGCCGCTGTACGGCAAGTCGACCGCCGTGCTGCGCCGCATGCGCTCGCGCCTGCCGGCACACATCCCGCTGGTGGGCGTGGGCGGCATCCTCTCCGGCGCCGACGCGGCGGGAAAGATGACCGCCGGCGCGCAGCTCGTGCAGTTCTACACCGGCCTGATCTACCGCGGCCCGGCCCTCATCGGCGAGTGCGTGCAGGCGCTGCGGCATCGCCGCGACGGCGTGCGCGGATGAGCGAGGCTGGATACCGGATCAGCGAGAACGTCTCGCTGGCCGGCCGCAACACGTTCCGCGTGGACGCCAAGGCCGAGATGTTGGCCGACGTGCACGACCCGTTCGCCCTTCCCGCCCTGATGTCGGAACCGTGGCTGCAGTTCGCACCGTTGCTGGTGCTGGGCGAAGGCAGCAACGTTCTGCTGGCCGGTGACGTGCCGGGCCTGACGCTCTCGCTGACGCGCGCGCGGATCACCATCGTCGAGGACGACGCGGACTCGGCGCTGGTGGCCGCCGATGCCGGCGTGAACTGGAACGACTTCGTGCACTGGACGCTGGGGCGCGGGCTGTGCGGTCTCGAGAACCTCGCGCTGATCCCAGGCACCGTCGGCGCCTCGCCGATCCAGAACATCGGCGCCTACGGCACCGAGGTGGGCGAATTCATCGATTCGGTGCAGGCGTTTGATCGCGAGACCCTGCGCCTGCGCGAGTTCGAGCGCGAGGACTGCCGCTTCGCCTACCGCGACAGCGTGTTCAAGCACGCGCCGGAACAGAACGTGATCACCGAAGTGCGCTTCCGCCTGCCGAAGGCGCGCGCCGTCCAGACCAGCTACGCGGGGGTCGGCGACGAGCTGGCGGCCATGGGCGTCGAGGGCGAGCCCACGCATCGGCAACTGGCCGAAGCCATCAGCCGACTGCGTTCGCGCAAGCTGCCGAACCCGGCGGTGCTCGGCAATGCCGGCAGCTTCTTCAAGAACCCCATTGTCGATGCGGCCGTGGCGGACTCGCTGAAGGCGGCGCACCCCGCCCTGCCGGTGTTCCCCGGCGATTCGCCGGCGACGCGCAAGCTCTCCGCCGGATGGTTGATCGACGCCACCGGATGGAAGGGTTTCCGCGACGGCGATGCCGGCGTGGCGTCGCAGCACGCCCTCGTGCTGGTGAACCACGGCCACGCGTCCGGCGCGGATCTCCTGAGGCTCGCCGGCCGCATCGCCGGCTCGGTGCAGGCGCGCTTCGGCGTGGCGCTCGAGCCCGAGCCCCGGATCCTCGGCGGGCGATTCCAACCCATCGCTCCAGACCAGGCCCTCGCATGAGCGGCCCGCCGGACACGATCACGTCGTCCGGCCAGCGCGCGCGCAGCGAACTGCTGAGGGCGGTCGGATACATGGTGTGCAGCGCGGCCATGTTCGCCTGCATGGCGGTGATGATCCGACTGGCCTCTTCGCAGCTGCACGCGTTCGAAATCGCCTTTTTCCGCAACTTCTTCGGCTTTGTCTTCGCCCTGCCGCTGCTGATGCACCACGGCATGGGCATCCTGAAGACCGACAAGCTGAGCCTCTACGTGGGCCGCTGCCTGATCGGCATCGTCTCGATGCTGTGCGGCTTCTACGCCATCGTGCACCTGCCGTTGGCGAAGGCGGTGACCATCAGCTACTCGACGCCGCTGTTCGTCACCATCCTCGCCGTGCTCTTCCTCGGCGAGATGGTGCGCCTGCGACGCTGGACGGCCGTGGGCCTCGGTTTCATTGGCGTTCTGGTGATCATGCGACCCGGCGCCGACACCTTCGACGCGAACACCCTGGTGGCGCTGACGGCCGCGGTGCTCAGCGCCATCGTCGCGATCAGCATCAAGGTGCTGTCGCGCACCGAGAAGCCCGACGCCATCGTGCTGTGGACGACGATGCTGTGGGTACCACTGTCGCTGGTGCCGGCGCTGTTCGTCTGGACCTGGCCGACGGGCTGGACCTGGGCCTGGATCGTGGCCGCCGGGTTCTTCGGCACCGCGGGCCACATGTTCTGGACCCGCGCGTTGAAGCGCGGCGACGCCTCGATGCTGACGCCGATCAGCTTCATGCAGGTGCCGATCGTCGCAGTGCTTGCGTGGTGGCTGTTCGACGAAACCGTTACGGCTTGGACGGCAGTGGGCGCGGCCATCATCTTCGTGGCGAACGCCTACATCGCCCACCGCGAGGCGCAGGTCGCCTCGCGGGCCGTCACCGACGCCGACATCAGCCCCGAGACGCAGAAGCGCTGAGCGCGCCTTCCGGACCGGGGCCGCCGCCAGAGCGGGCCGTCGTTGCCGCGTGATCGACATCGCCTTGCCCCCGACCTTCGGCACATGCCGGTGCCGCTTGCCCGGTTACGCTCGAATTCTCGCCGCCGCGCTGGCGCCGACACACCGCGTTATCCAGTAACAGACCCGGGGAACCCATGAAGAAGACGCTTCTTTCGCTGAGCCTCGCGCTCGCCTTCGCCGCGCCGTCGGCCTTCGCCGCCGAGGCGCCCAAGCTCGGCAGCTTCGGCATCGACCTCTCGAACCGCGACAACACCGTGCAGCCGGGCGATGACTTCAACCGCCACGCCAACGGCACCTGGTTCGACAACTACCAGCTCAAGGACTACGAGACCCGCTACGGCTCGTTCAACACCCTGAGCGACCAGGCCGAACTGCAGGTCAAGGCGATCATCGAGGAGCTGCAGGCCCGCACCGACCTCGCCCCAGGCAGCGACGAGCAGAAGGTCCGTGACCTCTACGCCAGCTACATGGACACGGCGGCGCGCGACGCCGCCGGCATCACGCCGATCCAGCCGATCCTCGACGGCATCGCCAAGATCGATTCGGTCGCCGCGCTGACGGCCGCTTTCGGCCGCGCCGGCATGGACGGCAGCAACGCCCCGGTGGGCGGCGGCGTCGGCCTCGACCGCAAGGACCCGAACCGCTATCTCGTCGGCGTCGGCGTGGGCGGCCTGGGCCTGCCGGACAAGGACTTCTACCTGAACCCCGAGCCGCGCTTCGTGCAGATCCGCACGGCGTACCTCGCGCACATCGAGAAAATGCTCGGCTTCGCCGGCATCACCGACGCCAAGCCGCGCGCCGAGGCCATCCTCGCGCTCGAGACGGAGATCGCGAAGAACCACTGGGACCGCGCGCAGCTTCGCGACCGCGACAAGACCTACAACCTCACCTCGTTCGAGGACCTGAAGACGCAGTTCCCGGCTTACGACTGGGCGGCGCACTTCACCGCGCAGGGCCTGCCCACGCCGGCCGAAGTCAACGTGACGACGCCGAGCGCCGTCGGCCCGATCCTCGAGATCGTCGGCAAGACGCCGCTCAACGTGTGGCGTGATTACCTCACCTTCCACACCGTCGACAACCACGCGCCGCTGCTCTCGACCGAGATCGACCAGGCCGCGTTCGCCTTCAACGGCACGGTGCTTTCCGGCCAGCGCGCCCAGCGCGAACAGTGGAAGCGCGGCGTCGCGCTCGTGGGCGGTGGCCAGGGCCTCGGCGACGCGGTGGGCAAGGTGTACGTGGCCCGCCACTTCCAGCCGGAAGCCAAGGCGGCCATGGACGCGCTGGTCGAGAACCTTCGCAAGGCCCTGCGTCAGAACATCGACAACCTCGACTGGATGGGCGCCGCCACCAAGGAAGAGGCTTACAAGAAGCTCGAGAGCTTCCGCCCCAAGATCGGCTATCCGACGAAGTGGCGTGACTACGCGTCGGTCACCATTGTGCCGAACGACTTCATGGCCAACGTGCTGGCCCTGCGCCAGTACTACACCAACGACCAGAACCGCCGACTCGGCACCGTGCCGGACCGCGACGAGTGGTTCATGACCCCGCACACCGTCAACGCCTACTACAACGCGACCTTCAACGAAATCGTGTTCCCGGCGGCGATCCTGCAGCCTCCGTTCTTCGACGTGAACGCCGATCCGGCCGTGAACTACGGCGCCATCGGTGGCGTGATCGGCCACGAGATGGGCCACGGTTTCGACGACCAGGGCTCGAAGTCGGATTGGCAGGGCATCCAGCGCAACTGGTGGACCGACGAGGACCGCGCGCGCTTCGACGCCCGCACCCGGGCCCTCGTCGCCCAGTACAACCAGTTCTGCCCGCTGGAAGGCTACTGCGTGAATGGCCAGCTCGGCCTCGGCGAGAACATCGGCGATCTCGGCGGCCTGTCGATGGCCTACACGGCCTACCAGATGAGCCTCAACGGCCAGCCGGCCCCGGTGCTCGACGGCCTCACCGGCGACCAGCGCTTCTTCCTCGCCTGGGCGCAGATCTGGAAGTCGAAGTACCGCGACGAGGCGATGATCAACCAGGTCAAGGTCGGCCCGCACTCGCCGCCGCAGTTCCGCATCAACGGCCCGCTGCGCAACCTGGACGAGTGGTACAAGGCCTTCAACGTGCAGCCGGACGATGCGCTGTACCTGAAGCCGGAAGAGCGCGTGCGGATCTGGTGATCCGCCGCCGCGCCTGAACGAGAACGGCTACCGCGAGGTGGCCGTTTTTCTTTACCCGTAATTCTTCGCCACGTAGTCGTCGATGATTCCGACGAACTCTCGGGCGATGTTCTCGCCCTTCAGCGTCATCGCCCTCTCGCCGTCGATGAACACCGGGGCACTCGGCGCTTCGCCCGTACCCGGCAGCGAGATGCCGATGTTGGCGTGGCGCGATTCGCCGGGGCCGTTCACCACGCAGCCCATCACCGCGAGCGTGAGGTTCTCGACGCCGGGGTGCTTCAGCTTCCACACCGGCATGTTCTCGCGCACGTGTTCTTCGACCGTCTTCGCCAGCTCCTGGAAGAAGGTGCTGGTGGTGCGGCCGCAGCCCGGGCAGGCGGTGACCATCGGCGTGAAGGCGCGCAGGCCCATGGTCTGCAGCAGCTGCTGCGCGACGATGACTTCGTTCGTGCGCGACTGCCCCGGCTCGGGGGTGAGCGAGATGCGGATGGTGTCGCCGATGCCTTCCTGCAGCAGCACGGACAGCGCCGCCGTGCTGGCGACGATGCCTTTGCTGCCCATGCCGGCCTCGGTGAGGCCGAGGTGCAACGGGTAGTCGCAGCGCGCGGCGAGGTCGCGGTAGACGGCGATCAGCTCCTGCACGCCGCTCACCTTCGCGGAAAGGATGATGCGGTCCTTCGGCAGGCCCAGTTCGACGGCGCGCTCGGCGGAATCCAGCGCAGAACGCACCAGCGCCTCGCGCAGCACGCGGGCGGCGTCCCAGGGCTCGGCACGGCTCGCGTTCTCGTCCATCAGCACGGCGGCGAGGTTCTGGTCGAGCGAGCCCCAGTTCGCGCCGATGCGCACGGGTTTGTCGTACTGCAGCGCCTTCTCGATGATCGAGGCGAACTGCGTGTCCTTCTTCTTCCCGAATCCGACGTTGCCGGGGTTGATGCGGTACTTGGCCAGCGCCTCGGCGCAGGCCGGATGCGCTTCGAGCAGCGTGTGTCCGTTGTAGTGGAAGTCGCCGATGATCGGCACCTCGATGCCCATCATCGCCAGCCGGTCGCGGATATGCGGCACGGCGGCGGCCGATTCCTCGTTGTTGACGGTGATGCGTACCTTCTCGGAGCCCGCCCGCCAGAGCTCGGCGATCTGCTGCGTGGTGCCCTTGATGTCGGCGGTGTCGGTGTTGGTCATCGACTGCACGACGACCGGGGCGTCGCCCCCCACGACCACCTTGCCGACACGGACGGGAATGGAACGGCGACGCGGCGAAGGAACGGCAGAACTCATCGGATCACTCAGGAATGCCCGGCGGTCGCCGGCGCGTAGCGGTAAAGGAAGTAGTCGCCCAGAATCTGGACGAGGCGAAGGTCGCTCAGGCGGTCTTCGGGGCGGCGGTCGAGCAGCTGGTCGACAGGCTCCTGCTCCCGCCCGATGCGCAGCGGCTCACCCTGCGGCAGGCGCTGGGCGGCGAGGTACAGCCAATCACCACCGCCGTAGGGCGGCCTCAGTTCCAGCGCGCGCAGCGGGGCGCGGTTCGCGGCGCCGGTTCCCATCAGCGCGACGGCCGCGGCCGCTCGCGAGAGCAGCTCGACACCGGCCATCACTTGCCCATCGGCCTCGTAGCGCAGCCAGCGAAGGATGCCGAGCATCCAGTCGGACGGGTCTTCCTGGTCACCAACATGGATGCCCACGACCTCGCCGACGCGCAGGCGCAGCTGGTTGTCCTGGGCCCAACGCATGCGGTAGCCGCCGAGGCTCTGGTCGACGACCAGGGTCGGAATACGCGCCGAACGCGCGGAAACCTCCGCGCCGCCCGCCGACCACGAGGCCCGCGCGGTCTCCGTCAACGCATCGCCGAGCACCTGCCTCGCGAACGCGTCGAAATCACGCTCGCCGCTAGCCTGGTAGTGCAGGCCCGACAGGCCGAACACCGTCTCGACCGTGTGGCCGGCGTCGAGCCGGGTGAACTGTCGCGCCGCCGCGTGCGAGAACGCGCGGCGCAGCTTGCGCAGGCCATCAGCGCTCATCTTCACGGGCACGCCGTGTTCGGGCATCACGATCGCGCTCTCGCCGTCGCTGGCCGCGAGGGCGGCTTCGACGGCCGCCGCGAACCCCACGAGGTCGAGGTGCTGGCGCGGGGGCGCCTTGCCGCCGGGGCCCTCGTCGGCATCGTCGGCCACGCCCACCGCGGTGGCAGACGGGGTATCGCGGAGCGGCGTCCGGGCGGCGAAGGCTTCGCACATCGCCCACACGCGCTCCTGCTCGGCCTGCGAGAAGGCCCGCGGATTCACCACGTGCATCAGCAGCAGCTCGACGTAGCGCTGCTGGATGCTCGGCAGCCCGGACACCAGCGGATCGGAGGAGGGACGGCGCTCGAGCTCGCGGGCGACGGCAAACCGGTACGTGCGATGCAGGCCGCGCCAAGCGTCGACGGGCAGATCGGCATAGACGCGCCAGGCCACCATCAGAGCCTCGCCGTAGTGGTAGGTGGCCCGCTGCGCGGCCTCGGCGACCTGACCGCCGCGCAGCCACGGCAGGCTGCCGGACGGCGCGCACTGGTCGGCGGCGGCCATCCGGTAGGCATGGGCAAGACGAAGGTGCAGTTGCTCGAGCTCGCCGGGAAGGCCTGCGAGGTCACCGGCCAGCGGCAGCGGCTTGCCCGCGAACAGGCGCTGCGTGGAGAGCGCGTTGTCGATGATCGCCGGACGCAGCACTTCGGCGATCTCACGGCGCGTGGCGCCTTTCAGCGCCTGCGTCGACGACAAGGCTTCCAACGCGCGGAGCAGGGCGCGGCGCGTGGCGGCCACGTCGGCGCGCGGCAGGGTCTCGATCCAGCCGGCGGCACGCTTCGCGTCGAGGCCGAACGGCAGCTCCGCGCGCAGGCCCGGCGGCAGGATTTCGCCCAATCGTCGATACACTTCGCCCATGCGCCATCGCCTCCGTCCAAGTCCCCCAGTGTACCGTCGCGCCCGCGCGCCCCGCGCGCCCCGCATGGCTCGGCGCAAGGCCGGCGGGGCCGCATCGTGAGCACCATCGGCCCGGCAGGCCGCGCCACGCTGCGTCCGCACCAGCTCAATACCCTCGCTCGCGATCTGCTGGAAGGAAGCTTCCCGTCCATCTGGGTCGAGGGCGAGCTCTCCGGCGTCGCGCGGCCAGCCTCGGGGCATCTGTACTTCACGCTGAAGGACGAGCGTGCGCAGGTGCGCTGCGCGATGTTCAAGATGAAGGCGCAGTACCTGCGCTTCCAGCCGCGCGACGGCATGCAGGTGCTGGTCCGCGCCAAGCTCACGCTCTACGAGCCCCGTGGCGACTACCAGCTGGTGCTGGAGCACATGGAAGAGGCCGGCGAAGGCGCGCTGCGCCGGGCGTTCGAGGCCCTGAAGGCGAAACTGGAAGCCGAAGGGCTGTTCGCGGTGGGCCGCAAGCGCCCGCTGCCGCGCTTCGTGCGCCGGCTGGGCATCCTCACCTCGCCGAGCGGCGCGGTGATCCGCGACATCCAGAGCGTGCTGTCGCGGCGCTGGCCGACGCTCGAAGTCGAACTGCTGCCGGTGCCCGTGCAGGGGGCCACGGCCGCGCCGGCGATCATCCAGACCCTGCGCGCCGCCTATGCCGCGCAGCGCCACGACGTGCTGCTGCTGGCGCGCGGCGGCGGCTCCCTCGAGGACCTGTGGTGCTTCAACGATGAAGCGCTGGTGCGCGCCATCGCCGAATCGCCGGTGCCCGTGGTGTCGGCGGTGGGGCACGAGGTGGATTTCACGCTGGCGGACTTCGTCGCCGACTTGCGCGCCCCCACCCCCTCCGCGGGCGCCGAACTGCTGGTGCCGGACCGTGGAGAGATGCTGGCCCGCGTCGAACACCTGCAATCGCGGCTGCAGCGTCGGATGTCGCAGGCCTTGGATCGCGCCCGCCAGCGCGCCGACCACGCCGGGTTGCGCCTGCATGCCGAGCGTCCGCAGCGCCGGCTCGAACGCGGGCGTGATCGTTCCGAAGCCCTGCGCCTGCGCCTCGCCGCCGCGTGGTCGACCCGGCTCGCGTCGAAGCGCGACACGCTGGAGCGCTTGTCGAAACGCCTCGCCCCGCAGGCCCCGGCGCTGCGCCTGCAGCGCTTGCGCCAGCGTCTCGCCCTGCTGGGCGCGCGGCAGGACACCGCCCTGCGACGCGGGCTGCAAGCGCGGCTGGGGCTGCTGCGCGAACTCGGCCGCGGCCTGCACGCCGTGAGCCCGCTCGCCACCCTCGGCCGCGGCTACGCCATCCTGCAGCGCGAGGACGGCCATGCCGTGCGCCGCGCCAATGAAGTCGCGGCCGGCGACACGCTGCGCGCACGGCTCGCCGAGGGTGGATTGCGCTTGCGGGTGGAATCGAGCGACGGAGAGCGCGAATGACGACCGTGCCCCTCTGGCTGGCGAACCGGGCGGTGCACGCGGGTACGCCACTGGCGCTGCGCGATGCCTGGAGCGGCGAGACGATCGCCGAGGTCGCGCAGGCCGGCCCCGACGAGATCGAAAAGGCCATCGCCGCGGCCCACGCCGCGCGGCCGGCGATGGCCGCCCTGCCCGCGTGGCGTCGCCGCGATGTGTTGGAACACCTGCTGGCCCGCGTGCGCGAACACGCGGAATCGCTCGCACAAACCATCACAGCGGAAGGTGGCAAGCCGATCACCGCCGCGCGCGCCGAGGTCGCGCGGGCGCAGGCCACCTTGCGCGAAGCCGCCGCGGAGGCCGGTCGCCTCGATGGCCAGGCCCTCGATCTCGACCGCGATGCCGCCACCCGCGGCTGGCGCGGCTTCACCCGGCGCGTTCCGGCCGGCGTGGCGAGCCTGATCACGCCCTTCAACTTCCCACTGAATCTGGTGCTGCACAAGCTGGCGCCGGCCTTCGCGGCGGGCTGCCCCGTGCTGCTCAAGCCCGCCCCGGCCACGCCGCTCACCGCCCTGAAGCTTGGCGAGTGGCTCGCCGAGTGCGATCTGCCGGAAGGCGCGTTCTCGATCCTTCCCTGCGCGAATCCGCACGCCGCGCCGTTCGTCGAGGACGCGCGCATCGCGGTGCTGAGCTTCACCGGCGGGCTGGTCGGTTGGGAGCTCAAGGCCCGCGCTGGCAAGAAGCGCGTGGTGCTGGAACTGGGCGGCAACGCGGCCTGCATCGTCGATGACGATCCCGGCGCCGACCTCGACCACGTGGTGTCGCGGATTGTTTCTGGCGCTTACAGCCAAGCCGGGCAGAGCTGCATCAGCGTGCAGCGCCTGATCGCCCATCGCGAGATGTTGCCGGCCTTGCGCGACAAGCTGGTGGACGCCGTGCGCGCCGTGCCCCAAGGCGATCCGCGCGACACGCGCACCGTCGTCGGGCCGATGATCAGCGCCGCGGCCGCGGATCGTCTCGAATCATCGATCGCCAGCGCCATCGCCGCGGGAGCGACGGCCCTCGTGCGCGGCACGCGCGACGGGGCGCACGCCGCCCTCCTCGGCCCGACGCTGCTGGAAAACGTTCCCCACGACCATCCGCTCTATCGCGAGGAAGCCTTCGGGCCGGTGCTGCTGCTCGAAGCCGCGGAGGATTTCGACCACGCCGTCGAACGCGCCAACGACAGCCGCTTCGGCCTGCAGTGCGGCGTGTTTACCGCGCGCATGGACCACGCGATGCGCGCGTGGGACGCGCTCGACGTCGGCGGCGTGGTGATTGGCGACGTGCCCACGGTGCGCGTCGACCGCATGCCCTACGGCGGGGTCAAGGACAGCGGCATGGGCCGCGAAGGGCCGGCATGGGCCGTGGATGACTTCAGCGAAACGCGACTGCTGGTGAGAACATGACGTTAGGGATGGTCTGAACAACTCGTCCACTTTTGGCGAGAATGGTTCACCACTTCAAGGGTGATTCCGATGCAGCTTTCGTTCGGTGATGCCGAGGATCTTGGGGGCCGCAAGCGCACGCGGCGGGAGGTTTTCCTGGCCGAGATGGACCAGGTGGTGCCGTGGAAGGCGCTGCTGGCGCTGATCGAGCCGCATTACCCGAAGCTGGGCCGACCGGGCCGCCAGCCGTATGCCTTGGCGACGATGCTGCGGATCCACTTCCTGCAGCAGTGGTACGCGCTGTCCGACCCGGCAATGGAGGAGGCGCTGGTGGATACGCCGGCCATGCGTCGGTTCGCGCAGCTGGGCGGGCTTGACGATATTCCAGACGAGACGACGATCCTGAACTTCCGGCGCTTGCTCGAGACCCATGGTCTGGCCGAGAAGATCTTCAAGCAGGTCAACGCGCACTTGCAGCGCAAGGGCTTGAGCCTGCGCTCAGGGACGATCGTCGATGCAACGATCATCAGCGCACCGAGTTCGACGAAGAACATGGACGGCGAGCGCGACCCGGAGATGCACCAGACGCGGAAGGGTAACCAGTGGTTCTTCGGGATGAAGGCGCACATCGGCGTGGATGCCGCGTCGGGGCTGGTGCACCACATGGAATGCACGGCGGCGAACGTGTCGGACGTGACGCAGTTGCACAAGCTGCTGCATGGCAAGGAAGAGGTGGTGTTCGGCGACAGCGGCTACACGGGCGTGGCGAAGCGTGAGGAAACCAAGGACGTCGACGCGGCGTTCGTGATTGCCGAGAAGCCTTCGGTGATCAAGGCGATGAAGACGAAGCGCGAGCAGCGGCAGGCGTACAAGCAGGAGCGGCTGAAGGCGAACGTACGTGCCAAAGTCGAACACCCGTTTCGGGTGATCAAGCGGCAGTTCGGCTATATGAAGGTGCGGTACCGCGGCATCGAGAAGAATGCGGCGCAGGTGCTGACGCTGTTCGCGTTGTCGAATGTGTGGATGTCGCGCCGGCGATTGATGCCGGCGGCGGGGTAAGTGCGTCCGCTGGACGGGGAAACCCGTCTGGCGGCGCGAAAAAACCGCGAAATACGGCCAGATTGACGCGATTTCGGCCTTCAGGCCGCGAAATCACGAGGGTTTGGCGGGTTGTTCAGACCATCC
>NZ_JAPZQK010000044.1 GCF_027530345.1 Silanimonas sp.
GCGGCAGGGTAAGTGCGTCCGCTGAACGGGGAAACCCGTCTGGCGGCGCGGCAAAACGTGGAATTCCGACCGGATTGACGCGATTTCGGCCTTCCTGCCGCGAAATCACGAGGGTTCGGCGGATTGTTCAGACCTTCCCTAAGGCGGGCCTTGTCGTTTCCGCGGTGTTGCCGCCCCCGGGGCCGGCCCTTACATTCAGGGCATGAGTGCCAGCGCCGCGCCCGCACAAGCCGCCCCGACCGCGCCGGACCCCTGTCCGGAGCAGGTCGATGCGCTGGCCGCGAAACTGGCCGACTACCTCCCACCCGAGCAGATCGCCCGCGTCCGCGCCGCCTATGTGATGGGCGCCCACGCCCACGATGGGCAGGTGCGCAAAAGCGGCGAGGCCTACATCACGCATCCCGTCGCCGTCGCCGGCATCCTCGCCGAGCTGCGCGTCGACTGGGAGACGCTCTGCGCCGCGATCCTCCACGACACGCTCGAAGACACGCCGTTGCCGCGCAACGAGATCGTGCAGGCCTTCGGCGAGCCGGTGGCCGCGCTCGTCGACGCGGTGACGAAGCTCGACAAGATCCGCTTCGCCAGCCGGCAGGAAGCCGCTGCCGAGAGCTTCCGCAAGATGATGCTGGCGATGGCGACGGACCTCCGCGTCATCCTCATCAAGCTGTCCGACCGCCTGCACAACATGCGGACGCTCGATTCGATGGCGGACGAATCGCGCCGCCGCATCGCCCGCGAGACCCTCGAGATCTACGCGCCGATCGCGCAGCGCCTCGGCATGAACAAGTTCAAGGCAGAGCTGCAGGATCTGGGCTTCAAGGCCCTGCACCCGCGCCGCTATGCCGTCATCGCGCGGCGCCTCGCCAGCCAACCGGTGATGCGTCGCGAGGCGATGACCACCATTGAGGCGAAGATCGCGCAGCGGCTCTCGATGGAAGGGCTGCCGTTCCGCATCGTCGGCCGCGTGAAGTCGCCCTGGAGCATCTATTCGAAGATGCGCAGCGAGCACAAGACGCTCGAGCAGGTGCTGGACGTGTTCGGCTTCCGCGTCGTCGTGCAGCGGGTGATGCAGTGCTACCACGCGCTCGGCGCGGTGCATGCGCTCTACAAGCCGTTGGAAGCGCGCTTCCGCGACTTCATCGCCATCCCGAAGGCGAACGGCTACCAGAGCCTGCACACCGTGCTGTTCAGCACGCATGGCTCGCCGATCGAGGTCCAGATCCGCACCGAGGAGATGGACATGATCGCCGAGCGCGGCATCGCGGCGCACTGGGCCTACAAGGCGAACACGCAGGCCACCGGCGCCAGCAGCGCTCAGGCCCGCGCCCAGGACTGGATCCGCGGCCTGATGACCAGCGAGCAGTCGGTGACGTCCTCGTCGCTGGAGTTCGTCGAGAACGTCAAGGTCGACCTGTTCCCGGCCGAGGTCTACCTGTTCACGCCGAAGGGCGACATCCTCGCCCTGCCGCGCAACGCCACCGCCCTCGACTTCGCCTACGCGGTGCACACCAGCATCGGCGACCGGGCGGTGACCGCGCGCGTCGACAAGAAAATGGTGCCGTTGCACACGCGTTTGCAGAGCGGCCAGAATGTCGAGATCGTCACCGCACCGTCGGCAGCGCCGCGTCCGCAGTGGCTGGAATTCGTCGTCACTTCGAAGGCGCGCACCGCGATCCGCTCCAACCTCAAGAAGCTCCAGCACGAGGACGCGGTGAGCCTCGGCCACCGCATGCTCGACCGCGCGCTGGAGGGCCTCGAGAGCTCCCTCGAGCGGGTGTCGGGCAAGCGCATCGAGAAGTACCTGACGGAGCACCGCTACCCGCGCCTCGAGGCCCTTCTGGCCGATATCGCCCTCGGCAACCGCATGCCGGCGCAGGTGGCGCAGTCGCTCGTGGCCGCGAAGGCCGGCGCATCGGCGCCGGCCAGCCCGGAACGGCTGCTGATCAACGGCAGCGAACGCGGCGTGCTGACCTTCGCCACCTGCTGCCACCCGCTCCCCGGCGATCCGATCATGGGTTACCTCTCGGCCGGCAAGGGGATTGTTGTTCATCGTCGTGACTGTCCGAACGTCGAGGCCTTCGCGCGCACGCCGGAGCGCTGCCTTGTCATGGACTGGGACCGCGACGTCAAGGGCGATTTCCTCGTCGCCGTGCGGGTCGAGGTGGACAACCGCCCCGGCGCCCTCGCGCAGGTGGCCGCGGCGATCGCCGAAAGCGACTCGAACATCGATTCGGTCGAGTACCGCGAGCGCGACGTCAACCTGTCGATCATGGAGTTCGGCATCGAGGTGCGCGACGTCGACCACCTCGCCGAGGTGATGCGCCGCGTGCGCCGACTGCAGGTCGTGCACGTGGTGCGTCGGCTGTAAGCTACGGGCCTCCTTCGACGAGGCCCGCCATGTCCCGCACGCCGATCACCAGCCCGAACGCCCCCGCCGCCATCGGCCCGTATTCGCAGGCCGTGCGCTCCGGCAATACGGTGTACCTGTCGGGCCAGATTCCGCTCGACCCGAAGACGATGGATCTGGTCGGCGGCGACATCGCCGTGCAGACGCGCCGCGTGTTCGACAACCTCCGCGCTGTCTGCCAGGCCGCCGGTGGCGACCTCGACAAGTTGGTCCGCATCGGCATCTATCTCACCGACCTCTCGCACTTCGCCACCGTCAACGCGGTGATGGCCGAGTACTTCCAAGCCCCGTATCCGGCGCGCTCGACCATCCAGGTCGCCGGCCTGCCGAAGGGCGCCGAAGTGGAAGTCGACGGCATCCTCATCCTCGACTGACCGATGCCGCGCACGGCCGCGCCGGCGCCCGCGCTGGCAGGAGGCGACGCGCCGGTGACGCGGCTGCCCGGCGTGGGCCCGGCCGTGGCCGCGAAGCTGGCCGAGCGCGGCATCAAGACCTTGCAGGACCTCTGGTTCCTGCTGCCGCTTCGCTACGAAGACCGCACGCGGCTCACGCCCATCCGCGATCTGCGCCCCGGCCCCGCGCTGCAGGCGGAAGGCCGCGTGCGCCACGTCGAGCGTCTGTTCCGCGGCCGGCCCATGCTGAAGGTGACGCTGGGCGACGACGAGGGTTCGCTGCTGGGCCTGCGCTTCTTCCACTTCCGCAGCCAGCAAGTGCAGGCCTTCCAGCCCGGGCGCCGCGTGCGCGTGTTCGGCGAGGTGCGGCCCGGCCAGAACGGCTGGGAAATCATCCACCCCAGCTATCGCGTGCTCGGCGACGACGAGGGCGCGGCGCTCAGCGATCGCCTCGACCCGGTCTATCCGCTGGTCGAAGGCCTCGGCCCGGGTTCGATGGCGAAGCTGGTGCGGCTGGCGCTGGACCAGTTGCCCGATGCGGCGGCGCTGGAACTGGTGCCGGTGGCGGCGTGGGCCGGGCTCGCCTTGCCCGGCCTCCGCGAGGCCTTGCTCACCGTGCACCGGCCGCCGGTCGATGCGGATGTGGGCGCCTTGATGTCGGGCACGCATCCGGCGCAGCAGCGGCTGGCGTTCGAAGAGCTGCTCGCGCATGGCCTCAGCCTGCGTCGCCAGCGCATCGCCTTGCGCGAGCATGGGGCGTTCCCGCTGCCGGCCGCGCGCGCGCCGGTCGACGCCCTTCGCGCCACACTGCCGTTTGCATTGACGGGCGCTCAGCAGCGCGTGCTGACCGAGGTCGAACGCGACCTCGCCGAGGGCGCGCCCATGCTGCGGCTCGTGCAGGGCGATGTCGGTAGCGGCAAGACCGTCGTCGCCGCGCTGGCCGCCATGCAGGCCGTCGCGGCGGGCCGGCAGGTCGCGCTGATGGCCCCGACCGAACTGCTCGCCGAACAGCATCTGCAGAACTTCCATCGATGGTTCGAACCGCACGGCGTGCGCGTTTGCTGGCTGGCCGGGAAGGTCACCGGCAAGGCGCGGCGCGAGACGCTGGTCGCGATCGCGGATGGCACGGCCCAGGTCGTGGTGGGCACGCATGCACTGATGCAGGGCGGCGTCGCCTTCGCCAAGCTCGGCCTTGTCATCGTCGACGAGCAGCATCGTTTCGGCGTGCACCAGCGCCTCGCCCTGCGCGACAAAGGCCTCGAGGGCGAACGCGTGCCTCACCAGCTGGTCATGACGGCCACGCCGATCCCGCGCACGCTGGCGATGACGGCCTATGCCGACCTCGATCTCTCGGTGATCGATGAACTTCCGCCGGGCCGCACGCCGGTCACCACCGTGGCCGTCGCGGCCGAGCGTCGCCCCGAGCTGGTGGAGCGCGTGCGCAAAGCCTGCGCCGAAGGGCGGCAGGCCTACTGGGTCTGCCCACTGATCGAAGACAGCGAGGAGATCGAAGCGCAGGCCGCGCAGACGACCTTCGAGCAGCTCTCCGAAGCGCTGCCGGAGCTTCGAGTGGCCCTGCTGCATGGGCGCATGAAGCCCACGGAGAAGCAGGACACCATGCGCCGTTTCAAGGCCGGTGAACTGCAGTTGCTTGTCGCCACCACCGTGATCGAGGTCGGCGTCGACGTGCCGAATGCCAGCCTGATGGTGATCGAGAACGCCGAGCGTCTCGGCCTGGCCCAGCTGCACCAGCTTCGTGGCCGGGTGGGGCGGGGCAGCGCCGCGTCGAGCTGTGTGCTGCTCTACCAGTCGCCGCTGGGCGGGATCGCGCGCGAACGTCTCGACGTGATGCGTCGGAGCAACGACGGCTTCGTCATCGCCGAGAAGGACCTCGAGCTGCGGGGCCCCGGCGAATTGCTCGGCACCCGCCAGACCGGTCTCGCCGCCTTCCGCATCGCCGACCTCGCCCGCGACGCCCGCCTGCTGCCGCAGGTGGCCGCGCTCGCCGATGCGCTGCTGGCCGAATCGCCGGATATCGCCGAAACGGTCATCGCGCGCTGGGTGGGCAGCGCCGCGCGCTACGCCTCGGCCTGATGCGCCTCGCCGCCGGCCGCGGCACACTGCCGGCCCGCTGACCGCCGCCCCGAGCGCCTACCGATGTCCGCCACCGACCGCCTTCCGCTGCTGATCGACACCGACCCCGGCGTGGACGATGCCTGGGCGCTGTTGATGGCGTTCGCCAGCCCCGCCCACGAGGTGCTCGGCTTGACGATCACCGCCGGCAACGTGGGCCTCGAGCACACCGTTCGCAATGCGCTGAAGCTCTGCGAAGTCGCCGGCGTCGATGCCCCGGTGTATCCGGGCTGCGCAGTGCCGCTGGTGTTCCCCGCCGAGGACGCCGCCTACGTGCACGGCCGCGACGGCTTCGGCGACACGGGCTACCTCGCGCCGACGCGCACGGCCGATGTCGAACACGCCGCGCTGGCGATGATCCGCTTCAGCCACTCGCACCCGGGACTGCTGCTCGTGTGCCTCGGGCCGCTCACGAACCTCGCGCTGGCCCTGCGCCTCGACCCGACGCTGCCCTCGCGTATCGGCCGTCTCGTCGTGATGGGCGGCGCCGTGACGGGGCAGGGCAACACGTCGGTGAGCGCCGAATTCAACATCGCCTTCGATCCGGAGGCGGCCCACATCGTCTTCGAGGCCTTCCCGGCCTTCGATCTTGTCGATTGGGAGGCGGTGCTGCGCCATGGCCTGCCGCACGCCGAGGTCGAGGCGTGGCTGGATGCCGCGACGCCGAAGGCCGCCTTCTACAAGGCCATCTCCCAGCGCACGCGGGAATGGTCGGAAGGGCGGCGCGGCACGCACTGGCATTCGGCCGATGGGCTCGCCATGGCCGCCGCCCTCGAACCCGAGGCCGCGACCGGTTGGCACCGCCACGCCATCGAGGTCGAGACCGGCGGGCGCTTGGCGCGCGGAGCGACCATCGTCGACTGGGCGGACCGCTCCGGGCGCCCGGCCAAGGCGCGGATCCTCGCCGGCTTGAGGCCCGAGCGGTTCCGGCATTGGCTCCGCCTCGCCTTGGCCTGAGCCGTCCGCCTGAACGAGCCGCACCCTGAGGCTTGCCCCGGTCCACCCGACGCCGCTACAATCCCCCTCTTTCCTCGTTTCGACGCTTCTGGGACCCGCTATGAAAGATGGCATTCACCCGAACTACCAGCCGGTCGTGTTCCAGGACGTGACCTCGAACTTCTCGTTCCTTACCCGCTCGACGCTCGCCTCCAAGGAGACGGTCAAGTGGGAAGACGGCGAGACCTACCCGCTGATCAAGATCGAAATCTCCTCGGCTTCGCACCCGTTCTACACGGGCAAGAGCAAGCAGATCCTCGATACCGCCGGCCGCGTCGACCGCTTCCGCAAGCGCTACGGCAAGTAAGCCGCCGTCCGCGCCCTGCGCGCGGTCGCGTCACCCCGAAGGCCGGCTCTGCCGGCCTTCGTCGTTTCCGGGCTCCGACTTTGGTCGAAGGCCTTCGCGTGCCCCGCACACCGTCTCCGGGCCCTATGCGATACTTGTGAAGACCGGGACGCGCCGCGTCCAACCCGTCTTCATGCGGCGCGCCGCCGTCCCGGCACGCGCCCTGTCCCAAGGAGTGCGAACGTGACCGAACCCACCAGCGTGACCCTGACCGCCGGCGACAAGACCGTTTCCCTGCCGGTGCACCGCGGCAGCCTCGGCGCCCCGTGCGTCGACATCGGCAAGCTGGCCAAGGACACCGGCCACTTCACCTACGACCCCGGCTTCATGGCCACGGCCAGCTGCCGCAGTTCGGTGACCTACATCGACGGCGACGAGGGTGTGCTGCTTTACCGCGGCTACCCGATCGAGCAGCTCGCCAAGCATTCGAGCTTCCTCGAAGTCGCCTACCTGCTGATGCACGGCAACCTGCCGACCCGCCAGCAGTTCGATGGCTTCGAGCACGAAGTCACGCACCACACGATGATGCACGAGGCGATGAAGACCTTCCTCGGGGGCTTCCGCCACGACGCGCACCCGATGGCCATGCTCTGCGCCATGGTCGGTTCGCTGTCGGCCTTCTACCACGACACCCTCGACCTCGAGGACCCGGAGCAGCGCCGCCTTGCCGCGGTGCGCCTGATCGCCAAGGTCCCGACGATCGCCGCCGCCTGCTACCGCCAGTCGATCGGTTGGCCGATCCGCTACCCGCGCAACAACCTCGAGTACACGACGCGCTTCCTGCACATGATGTTCGAGGTGCCGAGCGAGCCGCTGCAGCTCAAGCCGGTGGCCGCGAAGGCGCTCGACCTGCTGTTCATCCTGCACGCCGACCACGAGCAGAACGCCTCGACCTCGACCGTGCGTCTGGTCGGTTCGACCGGTGCCAACCCCTACGCCTGCGTCGCCGCCGGCATCGCCGCCCTGTGGGGTCCGGCGCACGGTGGTGCGAACGAGGCCGTCCTCAAGATGCTCGAGGAAATCGGCCGTCCGGAAGACGTCGCCAAGGCCGTCGAGAAGGCGAAGGACAAGAACTCGGGCTTCCGCCTGATGGGCTTCGGCCATCGCGTTTACAAGAACTTTGACCCGCGCGCCACGATCATCCGCGAAATGTGCCACAAGGTGCTCGCCGAGCTCGGTGTCGACGACCCGATGCTCGAGGTCGCGATGCGCCTCGAAGAGGCCGCGCTGAAGGACGAGTACTTCGTGCAGCGCAAGCTCTACCCGAACGTCGATTTCTACTCGGGCCTGATCTACAAGGCCTTGGGCATCCCGACCGAGATGTTCACGGTGATGTTCGCCTTGGCTCGCACCTCGGGCTGGGTGAGCCACTGGCTGGAGCAGCAGGTCGATCCGGAAGCGAAGATCGGTCGTCCGCGCCAGATCTACACCGGCGCCACGCCGCGCGACTACGTCGCCTTCGACAAGCGCTGAATCCCGTCGCGCGGCCCCGCGCCGCGCACTGGCGGAAACGACGAAGCCCCGCGATCGCGGGGCTTCGTCGTTCCAGCCTTCGGCGTGTCGTGCTCAGAACACGTCGAACGCTTCCTCCTGCACCTCGCCGGCCTCGACGCCGAAGCCGCTCGCCATCATCCGGTCGTAGTCTTCGGTCTTGACGTAGTCGGTGCGCCCGCCGGGCGTGCCATCGGGCAGCAGACCGCCGGTCGCCGGGTTGATCGTCACCGTCAGCAGGCCCGCCGGCGGTGCCGGGTTGGCCACGGGGACATCCGTGAGCGCGGCGCCCATGTAGCCGATCCAGATCGGAAGCGCCGCGCGGCCGCCGTACTCGCCGCGGCCCAGCGGGGTGAAATCGTCCTTGCCCACCCACACGGTCGTCGCCAGATCGCCGCCGAGGCCGGAGAACCAGGCGTCGCGGTGGTCGTTGGTGGAGCCGGTCTTGCCGCCGATGTCCGCGCGGCCCAGCACCTTCGCGGCGGTGCCGGTGCCCCGGTTCACCACGTCGAGCAGCAGCGAACGCACCAGGAAGGCCGTGCGCGGGTCGATGGCCCGTGCCGCCGTGGCCTGCTCCGGCGGGCCGGGCACGTCGTGGCGGGCGTCGGCATCGGCCGTCGCGGCAGTGGCGTCCGTGGCCACCGTCGCCGGCGCGGCCGCCGGGGCCACCGCGCCGAAGTTGAAGCCATCGACCACGGCGGGTTGCGCCGCGGTGCCGCCCGCCGGCCCGGCACAGGTCGGGCAGGCGCGGGCCGGATGGTGTTCCATCACGACCACGCCGTTGCGGTCCTCGACGCGGGCGATGAACCAGGGGTCGATGCGGTAGCCGCCGTTGCCGAAGGTGGCGTAGCCGCGCGCCACCGACATGACCGTCAGCGACGAGGTGCCGAGCGACATCGACAGGTTGGGCGGCAGGCTTTCCGGCGCGAAGCCGAACTGGGTGATGTAGCGCTGGGCGAACTGCACGCCGATGGCGTCGAGCAGCCGCACCGACACGAGGTTGCGCGATTGCACCATGGCCTCGCGCAGGCGCATCGGGCCGGCAAAGTCTTCCTTGTCGTTCTGTGGGCGCCACACGTTGCCCGCGCGGTCGCGGAACACCACGGGCGCGTCCATCACGATCGTCGCCGGCGTGTAGCCCCGCTCGAAGGCCGCCGAGTAGACGAAGGGCTTGAAGCTCGAGCCGGGCTGGCGCTGGGCCTGCGTCGCACGGTTGAACTTGTTCTGGGAGAAGCTGAAGCCGCCCACCAGGGCGCGCAGCGCACCTGTCTCGGCTTCCAGCGACACCAGGGCCGCCTGCGCCTGCGGCAGTTGCACCAGCTGCGGCTGGCCGTCCTTGTCGAGCCGGAAGCGCACGACGTCGCCGGGCTTCAGCACCTGGGCCGGCGTCCGGCCGGTCCAGCGCAGGCCTGCGGCGGGGAGGTCCAGCGCGGCTTCGCCGGCCGTGCGCAGCACCGCGCGAGTCGCGTCGACCTCCTGCACCACCGCGCGCTGCAGGTCGGGGATCGTCGGGAAGCGCGCCAAGGCGCCGCGCAGGCCCGCGGCGTCGAGGGTGGCGAAGTCCTCGATGCGTCCTTCGGCACCCCGCCAGCCGTGGCGCTGGTCGTATTCGATCAGGCCGTTGCGCACCGAAGCGACGGCGGCGTTCTGGTCGGCCGATTTCAGCGTCGTCACCACCTTGTAGCCGCCCGTCAGCGCGTCGGCGCCGAAGCGTTCCTCCATGGCCTGGCGCACCATCTCGGCCACGTAGGGCGCGTCGACCTCGACCGGCGGCTCATGCGGTTTGGCGTTGTTGGGCTCCGCCAGCGCCGCCTCGTACTCGGCCCGGTCGATGACCCCCAGTTCAAGCATCCGCGGCAGGACGTAGTAGTTCCGGCGCTCCATCGCCCGGGCCGGGTTGCTGATCGGGTTGGCGCTGGACGGGAACTTCGGAATGCCGGCGAGGGTGGCGGCCTCGGCGATGGTCAGTTCGTCCAGCGACTTGCCGTAGTAGTACTCGGCCGCGGCGGCCACACCGTAGGCACGGTTTCCGAAGAAGATCTTGTTCAGGTAGAGCTCGAGGATCTCGTCCTTGGTCAGCTCCTGCTCCATCTTGATGGCCAGCAGCATCTCCCGGAACTTGCGGACGTAGCTGTATTCGTTGCTCAGGTAGAAGTCGCGCGCCACCTGCTGGGTGATCGTGCTGCCCCCGGGAACGCGCGTCCTGTCGGTCGACAGGATCAGCCAGACGGCGCGGAAAATACCATTGAAATCAAGGCCTTGATGCTCATAGAAGCGGGCGTCCTCGGCGGCGAGGAAGGCCCGCTTGACCCGCTCCGGGATGGTGTCGATCGGCGCCGGGTAGCGTCGCGTCTCACCGTACAGCGCGATCAGCTTCCCATCGGCGGAATGGATCGACAGCGGCAGTTGCAGCTCGACCTGGCGCAGCTCGCGCACGTCCGGAAGCTGCGGCCAGGCGGTCCAGATGACCGCGCCGACGGCGAGGAAGCCGAGGAGGCCGAGGGCCAGACCGGCCAGCAGGAGGCGTCGCAACCAGCGCAACCAAGGGCGCATCAGGGGGTGTCTCAAGGCGGGGAGGGCGGAGTATACCGGGGGGGCGGGACGGCGCTGGGGCGGTGTCCGACAGGCCCCGGGCAGGGTGGGGCGTTAAGGAGGCGTTGCGGTTGACACAGTTTTCTGTTTTTAATGTTCCGGCGCATTAATCTCACGTAAGCGCCCGTGGGAAGGGGAGAAACCGATGGGTTTGTTCAGTCCATCCAGGGTTCCGCTGGTCGGGATCGACATCAGTTCGACGGCGGTGAAGCTGCTCCAGCTGAGCCAGGTCGGCAACCGTTACCGGGTCGACCACTACGGCGTGGAGGCGCTGCCGCCCAATGCCGTGGTCGAGAAGAACATCGTCGAGGTCGAGGCGGTGGGTGAAGCGATCAAGCGCGCGCTCAACCGTTCGGGCAGCAAGCTCAAGCACGCGTCCGTCGCCGTGTCGGGCGCCGCGGTGATCACCAAGGTGATCAGCATGTCGGCGGACCTCGATGACGATGCGATGGAAGACCAGGTGCAGCTCGAGGCCGCCAACTACATTCCCTTCCCGATCGACGAAGTCAGCCTTGATTTCGAAGTGCTCGGCCCGGTGCCCTCCAGCCCCGAGAACGTGCACGTCATCCTCGCCGCATCGCGCACCGAGAACGTCGAGCTGCGCCAGCAGGCGCTGGAGCTCGGCGGCCTGACGGCGAAGGTCGTCGACGTCGAGGTCTTCGCGCTGGAGAACGCCTTCAAGTTCGTCGCCGACCAGCTTGGCGTCGGTAAGGACGCGATCGTGGCGCTCGTCGACATCGGTTCGACGATGACCACGCTGAACGTCATCCGCAACGGCCGCAGCATCTACGCCCGCGAGCAGGTCTTCGGCGGCAAGCAGCTCACCGACGAGATCATGCGCCGCTACGGCATGAGCTACGAGGAAGCCGGTGCCGCCAAGCGGCAGGGCGGCCTCCCCGAAAGCTACGAGCCGGAAGTGCTCGAGCCGTTCAAGGAAGCCATGGTCCAGCAGGTCAGCCGCCTGCTGCAGTTCTTCTACGCCGGCTCCGAATTCAATCGCGTCGACCAGGTCGTGCTGGCCGGCGGCTGCGCCTCGATCGCCGGCGTCGACCGCATGGTGGAGGAGCACCTCGGCATCCCGACGGTCGTCGCCAACCCGCTCGCCAACATGGGCCTCGGCCCGCGCGTGCAGGCGCACGCGCTGCAGCAGGACGCGCCCTCCTTGATGATCGCCTGCGGCCTGGCCCTGAGGAGCTTCGACTGATGGCACGCATCAATCTATTGCCGTGGCGCGCCGAGCGCCGCAAGCAGCGCCAGAAGGACTTCGTGACGCTGCTGGGCGGCGCGCTGATCGCCGGCGTGGCGCTGGTGTTCGCCGGGTCGTCGTACTACGACGGGCAGATCGAAGGGCAGACGGCGCGCAACGACCTCCTCAAGCAGCGCATCGCCGAAGCCGTCGCGCAGAACGAGGAAATCAAGACCGTCGAGGCGCGCAAGGCCAGCCTGCTGCAGCGCAAGGACGTCATCGAGGAATTGCAGGCCGATCGCTCGCAGAACGTCCGGCTCTTCGAAGAGCTGGTGCGCACCATTCCGGACGGCGTGCGTCTGGTCACCATCAAGCAGGTGGGCCAGGAGCTGACGCTGGCCGGCCGCTCGCAATCCGAGTCGCGCGTGAGTGCCTACATGCGCAACCTCGAGGCCAGCGGCCTGATCAACAACCCCCGGCTGAGCATCATCAAGGCTGGCGATGCCACGCAGGCGGCGCCAGCTTCGCCTGCGGATCGCTCGCTGCCATTCGGTTTCGAGATGACCGTGACTCTTCGCTCGACGAGCGAAGAGGCGGAAGCGGAAGAGAGCGCCGCGCCGGATGGCAGCGTGCCCTCCAACGCACCCGCGGCCGTCCCCAGCAACGTGCCCACGGCCGCGGCCCAGGCCTCCTGAGGATCCGACCATGGCCAAGAGCAAGTTCAAACTCAGCGACATCAACAACCTCGACTTCAACAACACCGCGGGTTGGCCGCAGGAAGCGAAGATCGGTGCCGGCGTCCTCGCGGTGCTGCTGGTGGCGGTCCTCGGCTGGTACCTCGTGATCCGCGACAAGCAGACGACCTTGGAAGGCCTGGAGGCCGAAGAGGTGACGCTGCGCGGCGACTTCGAGAAGGAGGCGGCGAAAGCGGCCAATCTCGAGCCCCTCAAGGCGCAGCTGGAGCAGATGGAGCAGATGCTCAAGCAGATGCTGCGCCAGTTGCCGTCGAAGACGGAGATGCCCGACCTCATCGTCGATATCTCGCAGACCGCGCGCGCCACCGGCATCAACAACGAGCTGTTCCAGCCCGGCGCCGAGGTCTTGAAGGACTTCTATGCCGAGCAGCCCATCACGCTCGAGATGAATGGCACCTACCACCAGTTCGGTCAGTTCGTCAGTGGTGTCGCGTCCCTTCCCCGCGTGGTGATCATGACCTTCCACGACATCTCGCTCGCGCCGAAGGAGTCCGCCGCCGGCGCGCCCGCCCTTCCGCCGGGCACGCTGGGTCTCAAGGGCACGATCAAGACCTACCGTTACCTCGATGAGAATGAACTCGAGGAGCAGGCGAAGGGCCAGACCAACGCCGCCCAGGGGGGTGCAGCCACTCCTGCCGCCGCCGCCGCCGGGGGTGCGCCATGAACGCGCGCATCCTGAGGGTCGGTGTTCTCGTCGTCGTGGCGTTGGCCGCCACGGGTTGTGGCCGCAGCACGGCCGATCTCGAGGCCTGGGTGGCGGAAGTGAAGGCCCGCCCGGCGCCGCCGCTCGATCCGCTGCCGCCGTTGCGCACCTTCCCGCCGGTGGAGTACACCGCCGACACGCTTCGCGATCCGTTCTCCGCGCCGGTCGGCAATCGGGATGCTGCGGGTCCGCGGCCGGACCCGAACCGTCGTAAAGAGGCTCTTGAGGCTTTCCCGCTCGACGCGCTGCAGATGGTCGGCACGATCGGCACCGGTGCGGAAACGATCGCGCTGGTCCTCGCGCCCGACAAGGTCACGTACCGCGTGCGGGTGAACAACTACCTGGGGCAGAGCGATGGCCGCGTGGCCTCGGTTGCTCCCGAGCGCATCGAGATCGTCGAGCTGGTGTCCGACGGTGCCGGTGGATGGCTCGAACGACAGGCCAGTCTGGCCTTGGATGACAAGTGATGGGGACGCGCATGATTACCTCGACGACTGAAGGCGCACAGATGAGCACGAAGAAAATCGCGGCCCGTGCCGCTCTGGCGGCCTGCCTGCTTTGGACGGCGGCGTTCCCGGCCCTAGCGGCCAACACCTTGAAGGATGTTCGCTATGCGGCCGGCAGCGGCGGCAAGGTGGACATCACGTTCGAATTCGAGCAGCCGGTCGGCGCGGTGAACGCGTTCACCACCGACGTGCCGCCACGCATCGCCATCGACTTCCCGGAGACCGGCAACGGTTTCGACGCGCGTCGTCTCGCCGTCGGGTCCGGTGCCGCTTCGGCGGTATCGGTCGTCGAAGCCGGCGGCCGCACCCGCGCCGTCGTCGACCTGTTCCGCAACGCGGGTTACACGACCCGCAGCAACGGCAACCTGTTGGTACTGTCCCTCGAACCGGGTGCCGCGGCCTCTTCGGCCACGGCCGTTGCGGCGTCGCCTAACCCGGCCAAGCGACTCGATTCCGGCATCCGCGTGTCGGCGGTGGATTTCCGCCGCGGCGAGGACGGTTCGGGCCGGGTCATCCTGCGCTTCAACCAGGAAGGCGCGCAGGCCAGCCTGCGCCGTGATGGCGATCGCCTCTATGTGGACGTCGAGAATGCCCAGTTGCCGGTCGACCAGGCCCGACGCCTCGACGTCACCGACTTCGCCACGCCGGTCACCCGCCTCGACCCAACGTCGAAGGACGGTGGCACCCAACTCGTGATCGCGACGGAAGGCCTGTACGAGACCAGCGCTTACCAGACCGGCAACGAGTACGTGCTGGAAGTGACGCCGAAGGGCGCCGCCACGGCCGCCGTGGGCCAGGTCGGTGCCGCTTCGCAGCCGCAGCGCTACACGGGCAAGCCGGTGACCTTCAACTTCCAGGACGTGCCGGTGCGCACCATCCTGCAGCTGGTCGCCGAGGAATCGGGCCTCAACATCGTGGCGGCCGACACCGTGCAGGGCAACCTGACGTTGCGCCTCATCAACGTGCCGTGGGACCAGGCCCTCGACGTCGTGCTGCGCGCCAAGTCGCTGGCTAAGCGCCGCGACGGCAACGTCGTGTGGGTGGCGCCGCAGGACGAGATCGCCGCGTTCGAGAAGGCGCGCGAGCAGGCTCGGATCGACCTGGAAGGCAAAGCTGAGCTCGTCAATGAGATCATCGCCATCAATTACGCCAACGCCGAGGAAATCGCGACACTCTTGACGGACGGTAGCAAGTCGGGTGGCGGTGGCGGTTCCGCCGGTGGCGGTGACGAGGGCGGATTCCTGTCGGGTCGGGGTAGCGTCAGCTTCGATACCCGTTCCAATACTCTGCTGATCGCCGATACCGCGAGGAAAGTCGAAGCGATCAAGTCTCTGGTTGCGGTGTTGGACCGCCCCGTCGACCAGGTGCTCATCGAAGCCCGCATCGTCATTGCCCAGGAAAGCTTTGCCCGCGAAGTCGGCGCGCGCTTCGGCCTCAGCGGCCAGGAAAGCGACGTCGTGGTCTCGGGCAGCACGGAGAGCAACCGCAACTACCTGAATGGCGTGGCGAATGCCAATGCGGCCTTGGCGCGCTACCAGTTCGAACTGGATCTCTACAATCAGGCGATCGCGAACGGCGAGACGGCGACGCGTCCCTCGTTGCCGAATACGCCGCTGCCGACCTTCACCAACATCCTCAGCACGCGTTTCGCCAACAACACGGCGTCGGCGCTGGCCTTTACCATCCTCGGCAACGAGCTCGACCTCGACATCGAGCTGCAGGCGCTGCAGGAGGAAGGCCGCGGCGAGGTGGTCGCCAACCCGCGCGTCATCACCGCCAACCAGCGCGAGGCGATCATCAAGCAGGGTGACGAGATCGGCTACGTCACCATCACCGGCTCCGCCGGCGCTCAGACCGCGACCGTGCAGTTCAAGGAAGCGCTGCTGGAGCTGAAGGTCACGCCGACCATCACCCAGGACAACCGCGTGTTCCTGGCGCTGGGCGTCAAGAAGGACGAGGTCGCCGGCTTCATCTCCGTGCCGGGCGGCGGCAGCGTCCCGCAGATCACCAAGCGCGAGGTGACGACCGCGGTGCTCATCAACAACGGCCAGACGGTGGTTGTGGGTGGCATCTACGAGTTCGAGAAGCGCGAGGACCTGTCGAAGGTGCCCTTCCTCGGCGACATCCCGGGCCTGGGTAACCTCTTCCGAAACAAGGCGCGCGAAAGCGAGAAGGCGGAACTGCTGATCTTCGTCACCCCGCGCATCCTGCAGGTCGCCGGCGCAAGCCGCTGATCGACCGGGCCAGCCGCCCCTTTCGGGACGGGAAGGGAAAACGGGGCTTCGGCCCCGTTTTTCGTTGTAGGGTGCCGTCGTGGCGCCAAGCGATGACGGAGGCAAGCGATGAGCGCGGAAATCCGACTGCAGCCCGGGGAGGTGCTCTTCCGCGAGGGGGATCCGCCCACCACGGCCTTCATCCTCGACGAGGGCCAGGTGGAGATCCGAGCGACGCAGCGCGGCCGGCAGGTGGTGCTGGCCTTGTTGGGGCCTGGGGCGATCATCGGGGAGATGGCGATCATCGATGCGGCGCCGCGCACGGCGACGGCCGTCGCCTTGTCGGCCTGTCGCCTGATCGCATTGGACCGGACCCGGATCGCCGAACGCATCCAAGCCGCCGACCCGGTGATCCGTGCGCTGTTGCAGGGCACGCTGCAACGTTACCGCGGTGCCTTGGCCGCCCTGCAGGGCGGAACCACCCGTGCGGCATCGGTCGAGCGGCCGGACGAGGCGGTGGGCGTCAGCAAGATGCGCCTCGAGTCCCAACTTCGTGCCGCCCTTGAGGTGGGTGGCCTCGATGTCCGCTACCAGCCGCTGATGGAGGTCGCGTCGGGACGGATCGCCGGTTTCGAGGCCCTCGTACGTTGGACGCACCCGGAGCGCGGCCCGATCTCCCCGGCCGAGTTCGTCGCGCTCGCTGAGGAGACCTCGTTGATTGTTCCGGTGGGCGAGTACGTGTTCGACATCGCCTGCGCGGCCGCACGGGATTTCATCGATGCGGCCGGTCGCCCGCTGTTCGTCGCCGTGAACGTGAGCGCGCGGCAGTTGCGCGAGCCGGGCTTGCTGGAACGCGTCATTGCGCGGGTCGATGCGGCCGGCCTGCCGCGGGGCAGCATCAAGATCGAGATCACCGAGAGCCAGGCGATGGACCCGGTGCTGATGCAGGGATTCATCGCGCTCTGCCACGGCCACGGCGTGAAGGTGGCGCTCGATGACTTCGGCACGGGGTATTCGCACCTCACGCAGATGCACCTGCTGCCTTTCGACACCATCAAGATCGACCAGGGCTTCGTCCGCAGCATGCTGGACGACCCGCGCTCGATGGCGATCGTCGAGACCATCGTGGCAATGGCGAAATCGCTCGATGCCTCCATCGTGGTCGAGGGAATCGAAAGCGAGGCCGAGCTGGCCGTGCTGCGGCGCCTCGGTTGTGACTACGCCCAGGGCTGGCTCGTGGGAAAACCCCAGACCCGTGAAGAACTCCTCATGCGTGCTGAGATTTTGTTCACGTAGTCGGCTGCTAGCCTCGGGGGTTTGCGCCGCACGAGGGCCGAGGACGACATGTTGACGACGATGGAGCGGGCCCTTGGGCCGATGCCGGCGCAGGACGCCGGGATGGTGGATTGGGTGGCCACAGCCGGCCTCGACGAGACGATCAACCGCGCGGTGGAGCCGATCGCGAATGCGGTCGGGGGCGCGATCTTCTCGCGGGCCTGCGTCGGCGACGGTCTCTCCTTCTCGATGAGCGGAGCCTGCGGTGCGGGTGAAACGGCCATCCCGCTGATCGTCGCGTGGCTGCTGCTGGGTGGCGTGGTGTGCACGTTGTACTTCCGCTTCATCAACTTCCGCGGCTTCATGCAGGGCTTCCGCCTGATGCGTGGGGATTACGCCGATGCCGGCAGCCCCGGCGAGGTCTCGCATTTCCAGGCGCTGACCTCGGCCGTCTCGGGCACGGTCGGCCTCGGCAACATCGCCGGCGTTGCGTTGGCGATCACGATCGGCGGTCCGGGTGCCGCCTTCTGGATGATCGTGGCCGGCCTGTTAGGCATGAGCACCAAGTTCGCCGAGTGCACGCTGGGCGTGAGGTATCGTCAGCACAATCCCGATGGCACGGTGTCCGGCGGCCCGATGTACTACCTGTCGCGGGGTATCGCCGAGCGCTACCGCTCGCTGGGGGGCCTCGGCAAGGCGCTGGCCGCGCTGTTCGCGGTCTGCGCGATGCTCGGTGGCATTGGTGCGGGATCGATGTTCCAAGCTAACCAGGCCTTCGCGCAGTTCCACAAGGTGACCGGCGGCGCGCAAGGCCCGCTGGAAGGCATGGGCTGGGCTTTCGGCATCGGCATCGCCACGCTCGCGGGCCTCGTCGTGCTGGGCGGCATCACGCGCATCGGTCGGGTCACCGAGAAGATGATCCCGGCGATGATCCTGCTCTACCTCGCCGGCTGCGGCGCGGTGCTGGTCGTGCACCTCGACGCGTTGCCCGGCGCCATCGCGCTGATCGTTTCCTCCGCCTTCAGTGGCGAGGCGGCGGCCGGCGGCGTGATCGGCGCGCTGATCGCTGGCTTCCAGCGTGCCGCGTTCTCCAACGAAGCGGGCCTTGGCTCGGCGCCCATCGCCCATTCCGCGGTGAAGACCAAGCACCCGGCCACCGAAGGCCTCGTCGCGCTGTGGGAGCCCTTCATCGACACGGTGATCGTCTGCACCGCGACGGCGCTGATGGTCGTGGTGACCGGTGCGTGGAAGATCGAGGGCATGGAGGGCGTGGCCATCACCTCGACCGCCTTCGCGACGGTGTTCGACTGGTTCCCCTACGTGCTGACCGTGGCGGTGTTCCTGTTCGCGTTCTCGACCATGCTGACCTGGGCCTACTACGGCGCCAAGGCCGCGACCTACCTCACCGGTGAGCGTCGCTGGGTGACCAATACCTACATCCTGCTGTACCTCGCCGCGGCGGTCGTCGCCTGCACGATGGACCTCGCGCAATTGATCAATCTTTCCGATGGCCTGATCTTCCTGATGGCCATTCCGAACCTGATCGGCGTGTACCTGCTGCTGCCGGTGGTGCGCGAGGAAGTGGATGGCTACTTCGCGAAGCTGAAGTCGGGCGAGATCCGCCCGACCGCGGGCTGAGGCGGCCGCGATGGGCGTTGGCAACGTGGGCGAAGCGGGCGGCATGGCCCTGCACACCAAGATGCTGCTCGGCTTCGCCGTCGGCGCCGTCGCTGGAGGGCTGGCGTTCTCGTTCGGGCAGGCGGTCGATCCGGAGGGCGTGCAGCAGACCCTGCCGTGGCTTGCCGCGACGCTGAAATGGGTGACCCAGCCGGTCGGGTCGATCTTCCTCAACCTGCTGTTCATGCTGGTACTGCCACTGGTGTTCTCGGCCTTGGTGCTGGGCGTGGTCGAGATCGGCGACCCGAAGGCGCTGGGCCGCATCGGCGGCAAGACGCTGGCCTTCATCCTCGTGGTCACCGGCATCGCGGTGACGATCGGCCTCGTCGCGGTGAACCTGTTCCAGCCCGGCGTGGGCATCGACCCGGCGGTCGCACAGAAGCTGATCGCCGAATCCTCGTCGCAGGCCGAGGGGATCGTCGAGCGCGGCGAGGCCGCGTCGGCGATGCAGGTACTGCTGTCGATCGTGCCGCGGAATCCGCTGCAGGCCGGCGTCGAGGGCAACCTCATCGGCGTGATGTTCTTCGCCCTGCTGTTCGGCATCGGCGCGGCGACGCTGAAGACGGAGGGCGTGCGCACCTTCGTCGGCACGCTGCAGGGCGTTTACGACATCACGCTGCTGCTGATCAACAAAGTGATCCAGCTGGCGCCCTACGCCGTCGCGGCCCTGATCTTCAACCTGATCGCAGTGAAGGGCTTCGCGGCCCTGCTGCCGCTGGCCAAGTTCGTCGCGGTGGCCGTCGGGGCGCTGGCGGTCCACATGTTCGTGGTCTTCCCGCTGCTGCTGTGGTTCATCGGCCGGATGAACCCGATCGAGTTCTTCAAGAAGGCGGAGCCGGTGATCCTCACCGCGTTCTCCACCTCCTCGAGTTCGGCCACGCTGCCGACCACGCTGCGCGTGGCCGAGGAGGTGCTGGGCACGCCGAAGCGCATCGGCCGCTTCGTCTGCACGCTCGGTGCCACGGCGAACATGAACGGCACGGCCCTGTTCGAGGGCGTGGTCGTGCTGTTCCTCGCGCAGTTCTTCGGCATCGAGCTGAGCTTCGCCCAGCAGGTACTGGTGCTGCTGATGTGCATCCTCGGCGGCATCGGCGCGGCCGGCGTGCCGGGCGGCTCGCTGCCGGTCATCGCCTCGATCCTCGTGATGTTCGGCATCCCGCCGGAGGGCATCGCCCTGATCCTCGGCGTCGACCGCTTCATCGACATGTGCCGCACGGCGGTGAACGTCACCGGCGACCTCGTGGGCACCGTGGTGGTGTCCCGCGGCGAGCCACCGGACCCCGTCCACGACGAGGCCGCCAAGCCGGCCTGAGGCCGCTACCAGCCCGGCACCGAGCCTTCAAGGGCGACGCCGGGCGTCCGGCGGTGGGACAATAGGGGGCCGCGCCTCGCGAACCGGGGTCGTCGGCCTCCCTTTCCGCCTCCTGCCCAGGCCTGCCGCCGATGACCCGTCCTGCCCGCCGCGACCTCGCGAACGCCGTCCGTTTCCTTGCCATCGACGCGGTCGAGGCCGCCAAGTCGGGCCACCCCGGCATGCCCATGGGCATGGCCGATATCGCGGAAGTGCTGTGGAACGATCACCACACGCACAACCCGGCGAATCCGAAGTGGCCGGACCGCGATCGCTTCGTGCTGTCGAATGGCCATGGCTCGATGCTGCAGTACGCCCTGCTGCACCTCGCCGGCTACGACCTGCCGCTCGACGAGTTGAAGCGCTTCCGCCAGCTGCATTCGAAGACCGCCGGCCATCCGGAGCGCCACATCACTGTCGGCGTCGAGACCACCACCGGCCCGCTGGGGCAGGGCATCGCCAACGCCGTGGGCATGGCGCTGGCCGAGCGCCTGCTGGCGCAGCGCTTCAACCGCGACGGCCACGCCGTCGTCGACCACTACACTTGGTGCTTCCTCGGCGACGGCTGCCTGATGGAAGGCATCTCGCACGAGGTCTGTTCGCTGGCTGGCACCTGGGGCCTGGGCAAGCTGATCGCCTTCTGGGACGACAACGGCATCTCCATCGACGGTGAGGTGCAGGGCTGGTTCACCGACGACACCGCGAAGCGCTTCGAGGCCTACGGCTGGCAGGTGATCAAGACCGTCGACGGCCACGACCCGGAGGAGATCCAGCAGGCCATCGCCACGGCCAAGGCCGAAACCGGCCGTCCGACCCTGATCTGCTGCCGCACCCACATCGGCTTCGGCTCGCCGAACAAGCAGGGCAAGGAAAGCAGCCACGGCGCGCCGCTGGGCAAGGACGAGGTTGCGTTGACGCGTGAGACCCTGAAGTGGCCGCACGCGTCCTTCGAGATCCCAGCCGAGATCCGCAGCGCCTGGGACGCCCTCGAGCGCGGCGCCAAGGCCGAGGCCGCGTGGAACGCCCGCTTCGCCGCGTATAAGGCCGCGCATCCGGAACTCGCCGCCGAGTTCGAGCGCCGCATGGCCGGCGAGCTGCCGGCGGACTTCGCGCAGGCCGCCAAGGACTACATCGCCAAGCTGCAGGCCGAAGGCCCTGTCGTGGCCTCGCGCAAGGCTTCGCAGATGGCCATCGAGGCCTTCGCCCCACGCCTGCCGGAGCTCGTGGGTGGCTCGGCCGACCTCGCGCATTCCAACCTCACCACGTGGAAGGGCCAGAAGGCCGTTACCACCACGGACGCGGACGCCCGCTACGTGCACTACGGCGTGCGCGAGTTCGGCATGACCGCGATCGGCTCGGGCCTCGCGCTGCATGGCGGGTTCATCCCGTTTGACGCGACCTTCCTCGTGTTCTCCGACTACGCCCGCAACGCGGTGCGCATGAGCGCCCTGCTGCCGGTGCGCTCGATCCACGTCTACACGCACGATTCGATCGGCCTCGGCGAGGACGGCCCGACGCACCAGCCGATCGAGCACCTCGCCTCGCTGCGCCTGATCCCGAACCACGACGTCTGGCGTCCGGGTGATGCGGTGGAGTCGGCGATGTCGTGGGCCTGCGCGTTGCAGCGCGTGGACGGCCCCTCGAGCCTCGTGTTCTCGCGCCAGAACCTCGCCCACCAGCAGCGCACGGCCGAGCAGGTGGCCGACATCGCGCGCGGCGGCTACGTGCTCAGCGATCCGGCCTCGGCCAAGTTCGACGTCATCCTCGTCGGCACCGGTTCGGAGCTGGAGTTGGCCCGCCTCGCCGCCGTCAAGCTGGCCGAGGAGGGCATCGCCGCGCGCGTGGTTTCGATGCCCTGCTTCGAGGCCTTCAAGCGCCAGCCGCTGGAATACCGCGAGGGCGTGCTGCCGGCGTGGTGCCGCAAGCGCGTGGTGGTGGAAGCCGGCAGCACGGAGCACTGGCGCGCGATCGCCGGCCTCGACGGCGCGGTGATCGGCATCGACCGCTTCGGCGAGTCGGCCCCGGGCGACGTGCTGATGAAGCACTTCGGCTTCACCGTCGACCACGTGGTGGCGGCGGCGAAAGCCCTGCGCTGATCAGTCCGGGCGCGTCGCCCTCAGGGCGGCGCGCAGGAGTTTCCGCTCAAGCGTCTCGCGCCAGCCTTCTCGGCCGTCGTAGCCCATCCGTGCGATGGCGGCGTCTTCGCGGGGCTCGGCCCGGGACTCGTCAAGCCAAACTGCGCCCCATAGTGCGCGGGCCTTTCCGCTGCGCGTCGCGGTGTCGCGCTTCAGTAGGCCGAGCGCCCGCACGAGATCCTGCTCCACCGGCGTGAAGTCGCTGCCGATCGGGTACTCGGGCAGCAGGCCTTCGCGGCGGAACGGTGCCAGCGCGGCATCGATCGCTTCGGGCGTGTTGCGGGACCACGTGGGTGGATCCGCACGGTCGAGCTTGCCGGCGGCGATGGCTTTCGCCGCGAGTTCCGGCATGAATCGGGCATCGCCGATGGCCAGCATCGCGCGGATGCAATTGGCATCGCCCTGGTCGCGGAGGTCGGCGATGCCGTATTCGCTGATAACGACGTCGCGCAGGTGGCGCGGAATGGTGGTGTGCCCGTAATGCCAGAGCAGGGAGCTGGACACGTCGGCGCCGCTTTCGCGCACGGCGCGGAACAGCAGGATCGAGCGCGCGTCCGGCAGGGCATGGCCCATGGCCACGAAGTTGTATTGCCCGCCCACGCCGGACACCACGCGGCCGTCGGCGAGCCCATCGGACACGGCGGCGCCAAGTACCGTCTGCATCATCGTGGTGTTGATGAAGCGGGCGTGCCGGCGTTGGGCGGCCCGCAGCGGGGCATCGTCGGTGCCGAGCTGGTTGATCTCACTGATGCGCGTCATGCGCAGGCGGAAGGCGCTGTTGGCGCTGCCGATGCGTTGCAGCCAGCGGTACAGGTCACGGCTGCCAAGGAAGAAGCCGCCATGCAGTACTTCGCCTTGCGCCTCGCGCAGCGCGAGGTCGGCGGGCGTGGCGGTGCCGGCATCGAGTCGCCCTTGCGCCGCGGCATCGGGCACGACGGCGCGCTTCAGCACGCCGGCCTCGGCCAGCACGCGGAAGCCGTCCATCACCATTTCGCTGCAGCCGAACAGGCCGTGCTCGAAGGGTTCGAGGCCGCCGGTGTCGCGCACCAGCGAGGACGTCGCCGCCCCCGGCCACAGCGCGTCGAGGATCCGGCGGTAGTCGGCGTTGCGCGTGTGTCGCAGCACGAGGGCGTGGGTGAGGGCATCCGACAGCGCGCCGATGCCGATCTGCAGGGTGCCTCCGTCCTTCACCAGCGTGCTGGCGTAGAGGCCGATGGCGAACTCCGCGAGCGACACCGGCTGGCGCGGCACGGCGAACAGCGGTGGCAGCGGGGCCGGTTCGAGAACGATGTCGAAGAAGCCGGCATCGACCGAGGCGCCGCGTTCGACGTAGGGCAGGTCGGGGTGCACCTCGGCCACCATCAGCGGGCGCGGCAGGCCGCGCGCCGCCAGCGCATCGATCAGATCGAAGGTGAGGTCGGGGTTGCAGGACAGCGAGAGCCGTCCGTCGGGGCCGCGCGCCACCGACTGCACGACGATGTTGCAGCCGCGCGCTGCGATGCCGCGCGCCGCGTGCGTGTAGTTGAGGCTGGCGTAGTGCTGCTGCGCCTGCTTCGAGCCCAGCAAGGCGCCGGAAGGCAGGTAGAACTCCTGCACCTCGATGTTGGGCGGCAGGGCGTCGCGCTGCTGCGCGAGGAACCACGCCGGGTCCTCGAAATCGGCGCCGAAATGCCGATCGACGAAGGGGGCGAGGAAGCGCCGCTCCAGCCCGGCCTTCGCTCGTGGCCGAGACAGCGACAGGGCGCTGAGGATCGTGAGGCGTCGGCTGGCGTCGGCGGCGATACGCGAACACAGCGCGTTGAGCACGCGGTGCGGCTTGCCGAGGCCCAAAGGCGCGCCGACCACCAAGTGGTGGCCGGCGTGCGTGAGCATGCGATCGATGGCGCCATCGAGCGCCGCATCGGGAGTGGGCGATCCCGCGGGGGAGGCGCGGGAGGCCCGGTGCAACAAAGGGTCGCTCATGGCTCGCGGTGGCGTCGTCCCGGGAAGGACACAGCGTATCCCGTGCCGGCGTGCCGCGAGCCGTCGATCAGAACGTGGTGCCGAGCATCAGGCTGACGACCAGCGGATCGACGTTCGCCGTGCCGATGCTGGTGCCGTTGAGGCGTGCGTCGGCATCGATGTCGATCCAGCGCACGTCGGCGGTGGCGTGCCAAGCGTCGCTGATGTTCCACAGCAGGCCGGCCTGGGCAGCGAGGCCCCAGCTGTTGTCGAGATCGACGCGCGTACCGGCGACCGGGCCGCGCTCCTGCTCGTCGTACACCCACGTGTAGTTCAGGCCGGCACCGACGAACGGACGCACCGTCGCCTCGCGGCCGCCGAAGTAGTACTGCAGGCTCACCGTCGGCGGCAGGTGCTTGAAGTCGACCGAGCGGGCGCCGTTGAGCGTTGCGGTGTGACTAAACGGTGCCGCGGCCAGCAGCTCAACCGCCCAGTTGTCGTTCAAGTAGCGGCCGACGGTGAAGCCCAGCGTCGTCTGCGCGTCGATGTCGAGCGCGAGCGTGCCGGCGAGCGTGCCGTTGCCCGAGGTCGGGTTCACATTGGTGGCGCCGGCGCGGACGAACCAGTCGTCGGCGGCATGGGCGGAGCCCGCGGCGAGGGCGAGGGCGGCGATCAGCGGAAGGCGGAAGCGGTTCATCTCAGGACTCCTGTGGACAAGGCCGTTGTGCGGTCCCGGCCATCCTGCGACGAGTGCCTCGAGGCCCCGTTGATGTCGATCAACGGCGCGTTTGATCGACGTCAATCAGCGGGCGCCAGCGCCGCGTCGAGCACTGCGGCGAGCCGCGCTCCTGCCTGTCGAAGGCGCGTTTCCGCGAGCGGCCGATGTCGGTCGAGGTAGCCCCGACCCACCGTCCGCCGGGCCGGATAAAGCCCGTCGTCGTGGATGGCCTGGCAGCTCTCCAACGCCCAGCGTTCCTCCGGATGGGCGAGGGCCAGCGTGGCATCCGCGGGCAGGGCCGGGCCGCCGCGCAGCTGCCGCGCGTACGCGGCGGGTTCGAGGCCCGCGTGCTTCACCATCGCACTGTCCCAGAGGCTGTGCAGGTTCCAGCCCTGCCGGTCGAAGCGCAGCTGCGTCTGGTTGCCGCCACGGTCGAAGCCGAAGCCCGCGTGGAAGGGCTGGTGCACGTCGCCGACGAAATGCACGAGGAACTTCAGTGCGTCGCGGCGCTCGGCGTCGCTGCGGGAGCGGTCGGCGAGGATCGCGCGCTGGGCGGCGATGGCGCCGACCACGCAGTCACCGCCGGGGCAGTCGCGCGCGGCGTCGTAGGTGCAGGGGTTGGTGCGCGGCAGGTTCACCCAATGCCAGCGGCCGGTGTGGCGCATCGCCGGGTCGTCCCGGACGGTGTCGGCCCAGGTGGAGACACCCGCCAGAGTCGGCTCCAGCTCGCCGGCCAGCAGGCGGGCCACTTCGGCGCGAGCGGCCGGGCTCAGCTCCGACTCCGCCAGCGTCCCGACTACGCGGTGCCCGTCGAAGCCCCAGGCCGCCGCCGTGTGGGGCAGCAGCGACATCAGGGCGAGGCCGGCCGCCAGCAGGGCGGTGGATCGGCGGGCGAAGGGGCGTGCAGGGGCGGGCATAGCGGAGAGAGGGTGGGGCGGGCCGCGGGAAGGGCGGGTAAACTAGCGCGCTTTCCCCCTCAACGCCCACAGGAGCGCTCCATGGCCATCAAGGTCGGCATCAACGGTTACGGCCGCATCGGTCGCAACGTCCTCCGCGCGCTGTACGAGTCGCAGCGGAACGGTGAGATCCAGATCGTCGCGATCAACGACCTCGGCGACGCCGAGACCAATGCCCACCTGACGCAGTACGACACGGCCCACGGCAAGTTCCCGGGTACCGTCGCTGTGGACGGCGGCGATCTCGTCATCAATGGCGACCGCATCAAGGTGTTCGCGGAACGCGATCCGGCTAAGCTGCCGTGGGGCGCGAACGGCGTCGACGTGGTGCTGGAGTGCACCGGCATCTTCACCTCGAAGGCCAAGGCCGGTGCGCATCTCGCCGGTGGCGCCAAGAAGGTCGTGATCTCCGCTCCGGGCGCCGCCGATGTCGACGCCACCGTCGTCTACGGCGTGAACCACGCCGTGCTGAAGGCCTCGGACACCGTCATCTCCAACGCCAGCTGCACCACCAACTGCCTCGCGCCGCTCGCCAAGGTGCTGCACGAGAAGGTGGGCATCGTCCACGGCCTGATGACGACCATCCACGCCTACACCAACGACCAGGTGCTGACGGACGTCTACCACTCCGACCTGCGCCGCGCCCGTTCGGCCACGATGAGCCAGATCCCGACCAAGACCGGCGCCGCCGCCGCGGTTGGCCTGGTGCTGCCGGAGCTCAACGGCAAGCTCGACGGCTTCGCCATGCGCGTGCCGACGATCAACGTCTCGGTGGTCGACCTCTCGTTCGTGGCCGCCCGCGCCACGACCAAGGAAGAGATCGACGCCGCCGTGCTCGAAGCCTCGAACGGCGCTCTGAAGGGGATTCTCGGTATCAATACGAAGCCCTTGGTGTCGGTCGACTTCAACCACGACCCGCGCAGCTCGATCTACGACAGCACGCAGACCCGCGTCATGGGCGGCACGCTGGTGAAGGTGCTCAGCTGGTACGACAACGAGTGGGGCTTCAGCAACCGCATGCTGGACACCACGCTGGCGCTGATGGCGGCGAAGTAAGCCTCCCCAGCAGGGGGCCATGGCCGACATCGAGATCCGCCTCGAACGCCTCGAGCAGCTCTACGACCTGCTCGACCCGGCGCCGTTCCGCGACAAGGCGCTGGATCGCGCCGCCGAGGCCTACCTGCTGGAGTGTGCGGAGGACGCGCCGGGCGACGAGCCTTTGCGGCTCCGTGTCTGCGTGCCCCCGGCTCTGGTGGCGCGCGAATCCGAAGTGGCCGAGGCCGTGCACACGCATTTCGGCTGGCTGTGGGCGCGCGCCGACAAGCGCCGCGCCGCGCGTGCGCGCATGCACCGCTTCGCGATGCTGCTGGGGGTCGTCGTGCTGCTCGCCGCGCTCGGCCTTCGCGGGCTTTTCGCGGAAGGCGGCGGCATCGCCGAGGTGCTGCGCGAGGGCCTGCTGATCCTCGGCTGGGTCGCGCTGTGGCGGCCGGTCGAGTGGGTGCTGTTCGACACGTGGGAGCACCGGCAGCGGCGATCCGCGCTCAAGCGGCTGGCGACGGCCGAAGTGCGGCTGGTTGAGGGCTGAACGGCGTCAGGGCGCCTCGTCGCGGGGCGAAAACACCCGCGCATGACGCTGCATGGTCCAGTACTGCGAGGCCCAGTCCATCAGTACGACCAGCCGGTTGCGGTAGCCGATCAGGAAAACGATGTGCGCGAACAGCCACAGCCACCAGGCGAGCAGGCCGGTGAAGCGCATCCCGCCGATGACGCCGATGGCGCGGTGCCGGCCGATGGTGGCCATCGAGCCGTATTCGCGGTAACGGAAGGGCGTCGTCGCACGTCCGCGAAGGTGGGCGATGACGTTCCGGGCCGCGTGTTGGCCCATCTGCTTGGCCGCCGGCGCGATGCCGGGGACTGCTTGCCCATCGATGCTGAGCGCGGCGAGGTCGCCGATCACCTGCACTTCGGGATGCCCGACTAGCGAGAGGTCGGACGTTACCGGCACGCGTCCGGCACGGTCGGGATCGATCCCAGCCGCTTTCGCCAGCAGCGCGCCCAGCGGCGACGCCTTGACGCCGGCACCCCACACCACGTTTCGCGTTGGCAGGCGTTCGCGGACGCCCTCGCGTTCGACGTCGACGCCCTCGGCATCGATGCCGACGACCTTCGCGCCCAGCCGGACGCGCACGCCGAGGCTTTCGAGCTGGCGCTTCGCGCTGGCGGAGAGCGCTTCGGGATAGGCGGCGAGGATCCGAGCGCCGCCTTCCAGCAGCAGGATTTCCGCGGTCGCGGGGTCGATGCCGCGGAACTCGCCTTGCAGCGTGTGGCGCGCGATCTCGGCCAGCGTGCCGGCCATTTCGACGCCGGTCGGCCCGCCGCCGATCACCACGAAGCGCAGCAGCGCAGAGCGCTCGGCGGCATCTGTGCTGCGCTCGGCATGCTCGAAAGCCTCGAGCAGGCGCGCGCGGATGCCCTGCGCGTCCGCCAGCGTCTTCAAGCCCGGCGCATGCGTGGCCCAGTCGTCGCGGCCGAAGTAGGAATGCGTGGCGCCGGTCGCAACGACCAGATGGTCGAAGCCGAGGACGCCGCCTTCCGCAAGCGTCACCGAGCGCGCCGCGAGGTCGATGTCGACCACCTCGCCCATCAGCACCGTGACGTTGCGCTGGCCGCGCAGGATGTGGCGGATGGGTGCGGCGATCGACGGGGCCGCCAGCCCGGCCGTGGCGACCTGGTAGAGCAGGGGCTGGAACAGGTGGTGGTTGGTACGGTCGACGAGCGTGACGTCGACCGCGGCGCCCTTCAGGGCCTTGGCGGCGGCGAGGCCGCCGAAGCCGCCACCGAGGATCAGGACGCGCGGGCGCTCAGGTGCCATCGGCGTCGCGCGGCGCCGCGGCGCGCTTCAGCCGGTCGTTCACTGCCGCCCAGGCCGCAGTGTGCGGCGGCAGCTCGGCGAGCAGCACGTCGAAGCCGCGGGCGTCGAGCCGGCGCAGCGCCGCGTAGAGCGCATGGCCGTAGCCGGCGAGGTCACTGGGCAGCACTTCGCCGTCGATGTCCTTGAAGGGCTGGCCGCGCAGCAGGGCGGCGACCTTCTGCCCGCGCTTGGCGAGCTCGTGGAATCGGGCGACCAGCGGTGCGCGCGCGAGCACCTCGACGCTGGCGCGCGGCGCGTAGTGCGAGGCCAGCGTGCCCGAGGCGCGCGGGCTGTCGCCGTCCTTGCCTTCCGCCACGGGGCCGATCACTTCCTCGATCTCCGGGCGGCTGATCTTGCCCGGGCGCAGGATGCGCGGCGTGTCCGTCGAGAGATCGACGATCGTGCTTTCCAGCCCGATCTCGCATTCGCCGCCATCGAGCACGATCGGCACGGCATCGCCGAACTCCTCGCGCACATGCGCTGCGGTCGTTGGCGACAGCCGGCCGAAGCGGTTGGCCGAAGGCGCGGCCACGCCGCCCTCGAAGGCGCGCAGCAGGGCCTGCGCCACCGGATGCGCCGGCACGCGCAGGCCGACGGTGTCCTGACCACCGGTGACTTCGTCGGGCACGTTCGCCGCGCGCGGCAGGATCAGGGTGAGCGGCCCCGGCCAGAAGGCTTCGGCCAGCGCTTCGGCGGCGTCTGGCCAGTCGCCGGCCCAGCGCGAGGCCGTGACGGCGTCGGCCACGTGGACGATCAGCGGGTGGTCGGAGGGCCGACCCTTCAGTTCGTAGATGCGTCGGATGGCCGCCGGGTCGTGGGCGTCGGCGGCAAGGCCGTACACCGTCTCGGTGGGGAGGCCGATCGGCTCGCCGCGGCGCAGGGCCGCGAGGGCGTCGTCGAGGGTCGCAGCGCGCAGGGCTTTTCCGTCCATGCGGCCATGCTAGCCGCGCCGCCGACGATGCGACAATGCGCGTCTTTCTTCCCACTGCCCCGGAGCCCCCATGGCCATCCTCCGCATGACCGACCTCGATCTCGCCGGCAAGCGCGTCCTGATCCGCCAGGACCTCAACGTGCCGATCGACGACGGCAAGGTGACGTCGGAGCAGCGCATCACGGCATCGCTGCCGACGATCCGCCTCGCCCTCGAGAAGGGCGCCGCGGTGATGGTGACCTCGCACCTCGGCCGCCCGAAGGAAGGCCAGTGGACCGCCGAGGACTCGCTGGCGCCGGTGGCTGAGCGCCTCTCCGCCCACCTCGGCCGCCCGGTGCCGCTGGTGCGCGACTGGGTGGATGGCGTGGCCGTGCAGCCCGGTGAGGTGGTGCTGCTCGAGAACTGCCGCATGAACGTCGGCGAGGGCAAGGACGATGCCGCGCTGTCGGCCAAGTACGCCGCGCTTTGCGATGTGTTCGTCATGGACGCCTTCGGCACCGCGCACCGCGCGCAGGCCTCGACGCATGGCGTCATCCGCGCGGCCAAGGTCGCCGCCGGTGGCCCGCTGCTGATGGCCGAGCTCGACGCGCTGGCCAAGGCGCTGGCCCACCCGGCGCGCCCGCTGCTGGCCATCGTCGCTGGCTCAAAGGTGAGCACCAAGCTCGAACTGCTCGGCAGCCTCGTCGACAAGGTCGACCAGCTGATCGTTGGCGGCGGCATCGCCAACACCTTCATCGCCGCGGCCGGCCACAAGGTCGGCAAGTCGCTGGTGGAAATGGACCTGCTCGACACCGCCCGCGCCATCGTCGAGAAGGCCAAGACGCGCGGCGCCTCGATCCCGCTGCCGGACGACGTGGTCGTGGCCCCGGCCTTCGCCGCTGATGCCCCGGCCACGGTGCGCGCAGTGGACGCCGTGCAGGACGGCGACATGATCCTCGACATCGGCCCGAAGACCGCCGCCCGCTACGCCGAGCTGATCGCCAAGGCCGGCACCGTGGTGTGGAACGGCCCGGTGGGCGTGTTCGAGTTCGACGCTTTCGGCAAGGGCACCGAGGCGCTGGCGCGCGCGATTGCGGCCTCGAAGGCCTTCTCGATCGCCGGCGGCGGCGACACGCTGGCCGCCATCGACAAGTACGGCGTCGAGGCGGACGTCAGCTACATCTCGACCGGCGGCGGTGCCTTCCTCGAGTTCCTCGAAGGCAAGACCCTGCCGGCGGCAGCGGCGTTGGAAGCGCGGGGCGGCTGAGTCAGCCCACGGTGGCGTCGGCGATCGCCCGTCGCGCCGCGTCCGGTTCGGTCGGGGTCCAGAGAAGGACCCCGGCCTCGCCGGCATCGATCCGCAGCGCGGGCCCGAGGCGGGTGATGGCGCAGAACACCGGCCTGCCGTTGCCGTCGGACTGCCAGCCCATCGCATCGCCGGTGGACCAGCGCGACGTGCCCTGCAGCGGCTTGGGCAGGGCCTCGCGGGGCAGGGCGGCGAGGTCGAGTTCGTCGATCCGCGCAGCCCGCAGCGCGTCGCGGTCCAGAACGAACGTCCGGTGCGCGGCCTCGATCCGCAACGTGCCGTCGATGAGCGTCGCCAGCGGCGGACGCGACAGCACCCAGGCCAGCAGGCAGGACACACCGGCCCCTGCACCGGCGAGCGCCACGGCGAGTCCGATTTGTTCGCCACGGGTGATCCAGGCGATGGCCACGCCCATCAGTAGCGCATCGAAGGCGAGGAACAGCGCGCCGGCTAAGGCGAGGCGTCGTCGGCGTCGCGCCGGAGGGAATGCAAACGTAAGCATGATTGGGCGTCCGGGAATGCTGATAGGTTAGACGGCACTCCCTTCCATGCCGCGTGACCATGAGCCAGCCGCTGCGCCGCACCAAAATCCTTGCCACCCTGGGTCCGGCCACCGATGCGCCGGGCGTCATCGACGCGCTGCTGGCCGCTGGCTTGAACGCCGTGCGCCTGAACTTCTCCCACGGCACCGCAGAGCACCATGCACAGCGCATCGCCGCGGTCCGCGCCGTCGCGTCCCGCACGGGTCGCGAGATCGGCGTGCTGGCCGACTTGCCGGGCCCGAAGATCCGCATCGAGAAGTTCGCCGAAGGCAAGGTGCTGCTCAAGGCTGGCCAGGCTTTCGCCCTCGTCTGCCGCGCCGACGCGCCGCCCGGGGATGCCACGCAGGTGGGCTGCAGCTACCTCGGCCTGCCGCGCGACGTTGGGCCCGGTGACACCCTGCTGCTCGACGACGGCCTGATCAGCCTGCGTGTCGAGAAGGTCGCCGGCGACGTCGTCCACACCGAGGTGATGACCGACGGCGCGCTCTCGAACCGCAAGGGCCTGAATCGCCTCGGCGGCGGCCTCAGCCTTGGGGCGCTCACCGACGAGGACCGCGGCCACATCGCCACCGCCGCCAAGCTGGGCGCGGATTTCATCGCCGTCTCCTTCTGCCGCTCGGCGGCCGACATCGAGCTGGCCCGCGAGCTGGCGCGTGCCGCCGGTTCCGATGCGCAGATCGTCGCCAAGATCGAACGCGCGGAAGCGATCGAAAACCTCGTCGAGATCGTCGAGGCCGCGGAAGTGGTCATGGTCGCGCGCGGCGACCTCGGCGTGGAGATCGGCTACGCCGAGCTGCCCGGCCTGCAGAAGAAGATCATCCGCGAGTCGGTGGCGCGCAATCGCATCGTCATCACCGCGACGCAGATGCTGCAGTCGATGGTCGACAACCCGATCCCGACCCGCGCCGAAGTGCTCGACGTCGCCAACTCCGTCATCGACGGCACCGATACGGTGATGCTTTCGGCCGAGACGGCCAGCGGCCTCTACCCGGTCAAGTCGGTCGAGGCCATGGCCAGCATCTGCCTCGGCGCCGAGCGCCAGTTCCGACATGACACCGATTTCGAAGCCGCTCGCCGCGGCCTGACGCGCGCCGACGAAGCCATCGCCATGGCGACGATGTTCCTCACCGAGCACATCGAGCTGAAGGGCATCGTCGCGCTGACGGAATCCGGCGGCACGGCGCGGCACCTGTCGCGTTTCCGTTCGCAGGTTCCGGTGTTCGCGCTGAGCCGCTTCGACGAGGCCCGGCGGAAGATGTCGCTGATGCGCGATGTCTTCCCGATCCACTTCGACACCCGCGGCCTGTCGCCGGGCGTGGCGGCCCGTTCCGCGGCCAAGCAGCTGCACGACCTCGGCCTGCTCGACGCCGGCGACCGCATCATCGTCACCAACGGCGACTCGATGGAGCGTCGGGGCGCCACGAACACCCTGCGCCTGCTCGAGATCGGCGTGGGCGGGCATGTCGAGGGGCTCGGCGAGCTCTAGCCCCCACCGTGCCCGGGGCGTGGGGGTATTGAAATCGATTGGAACGGCGCCTCGGGGCGCTCGGCTATAATCTGGGGTCTTTCCCACCCGCCGAGCCCCCGCTAATGAGCATCGAAGAACTCGCTGACATCGCCCAGGCCATGGTCGCCCCCGGCAAGGGCATCATCGCCATCGACGAATCCACCGCCACCATTGGCAAGCGATTCGACTCGGTCGGCATCGCCAACACGGAAGAGAACCGTCGCGCCTACCGCGAGATGCTGCTCACCACGCCGAACCTGTCCGACTACATCTCGGGCGCCATCCTGTTCGACGAGACCCTGCGCCAGAGCACCAAGGACGGCGTGCCGTTCGCCAAGGTGATGATGGACGCCGGCATCCTTCCGGGCATCAAGGTCGATACCGGCGCGAAGGCGCTGGCCGGCTGCCCGGGCGAGACCGTGACCGAAGGCCTCGACGGCCTGCGCGAGCGCCTGCAGGAGTACGCCAAGCTCGGCGCCAAGTTCGCCAAGTGGCGCGCCGTCATCTCGATCGGCGAGGACATCCCGACCGGCACCTGCATCGAGTCGAACGCCCACGCGCTGGCCCGCTACGCCGCCCTGTGCCAGGAAGCGGGCATCGTGCCGATGGTCGAGCCGGAAGTGCTGATCGACGGCGACCACGACATCGACACCTGCTACGACGTCACCGAAGCCGTGCTGCGCAGCCTGTTCTCGGCGCTCTACGAGCACAACGTGATGCTTGAGGGCACGATCCTGAAGGCCAGCATGGTCATCTCGGGCAAGGCTTGCGAAGAGCAGGCCGACGCCGAGGAAGTGGCCGCGCAGACCGTCCACTGCCTCAAGGCCACCGTGCCGGCCAACCTGCCGGGCATCGTGTTCCTCTCCGGCGGCCAGAGCGACGAGCAGGCCACTCGCCACCTCAATGAGATGAACCAGCTCGAGGGCAACCCCTGGCCGCTGAGCTTCAGCTACGGCCGCGCCATGCAGGCCGCCGCGCTGAAGATCTGGGGCAAGGATCCGGCGAACAACGTCGCGGAAGCCCAGAAGGTCGTCTACGCCCGCGCCAAGGAAAACGGCCTGGCTGCGCTGGGCGAGTGGGAAGGCTGATCGGCTCCCCAACCCTCCGCGGGCGGCATGACCGCCGCTTCGCATCAGGTTTCTGAGACGCCGGCCCTCGGGCCGGCGCCTTTGTTCGTGCCGCAACGCTGCGTCATTCGATCCGTCGCTGCATCCGCCTTTTTCCCACTGGCGAGTACGTTGCTGCAATGCACTGTTGCAGGAGAGCTACGGGCTTCGATGCGACCCTGACGCTTCTTCGTGCATTCTTCGCCCCCTGATGCCCCGTCGGCCCGGGCTGCAAACCAAGGAATGCGAATGAACCTGCGGTCCCCTCTTTTGATGATCGGCCTGCTCGGCCTCGTGGCCTGCGGCGGCAATGTCGGGGGCGGCCCTGGCGGCCCTGGCGGCCCGCCGGCGGTGGTGACGACGCAGCCCGCGGCCACGACGACCTGGACCGACCGACTCGATGCCATCGGCACGGCGCGCGCCAGCGAGTCGATCGCCATCACCTCGAAGCTCTCGGAGCGCGTCGAACGCGTTCGGTTCGAGAGTGGGCAGCGCGTGGAGGCGGGCCAGGTGCTCGTCGACCTCGACGTGGGGGGCGATGTGGCGGACCTCGATGCGGCGCGCACCGCCTACCGCGAAGCGCAGCGCCAGTACGACCGCCAGCGCCAGCTGGCCGAGCAGAAGCTCATCCCCACCAGCCAGCTCGACGCCCAGCGCGCCGCGCGCGATGCCGCGCAGGCCCAAGTGCAGCAGGCGATGGCGCGCGTCTCCGACCGCGCGATCGTGGCGCCGTTCGCCGGCGTGCTCGGCCTGCGGGAAGTCAGCACCGGCCAACTCCTCGGCCCGGGCACGACCATCACCACGCTCGACGCCATCGACACGATGCAGGTCGATTTCTCGGTGCCGGAAGTGCACCTCGCGAAGCTGAAGGACGGCCTCGTCGTCGAGGCGCGCAGCGACGCGTGGCGCGGCGAGGTGTTCTTCGGGCGCATCCTCAGCGTTGATTCGCGCATCGACATCGCGACGCGCTCGGTCATCGTCCGCGCCGCCGTCGACAACACCGACGGCAAGCTGCTGCCTGGCATGCTGCTCACCCTGTCGGTGCTTCAGACCGAGCGCGAGGCGCTGGTGGTGCCGGAAATCTCGGTGCAGCAGAACGGCAGCCTCAGTTTCGTCTATCGCGTCGATGCTGAGGGCGTTGCGCAGATGGCGCCGGTCAAGCTCGGCGCCCGCGAAGCCGGCCGCGTCGAGGTGCTGGAAGGCCTTGAAGCCGGTGACCGCGTGGTGGTCGACGGCACCGTAAAGCTGCGACCGGGCCAAAAGATCGTCGAGGCCGCCGTGGGCGGGACGGGCGACGGCCCGGCCGACACCGCCGGCGCGCCGCCGGCGCGCGGCTGAGGAGTCCGACCATGGTGCTCTCCGATCTTTCGATCCGCCGCCCGGTGTTGGCGACGGTGATGAGCCTGCTGCTGATCGTCATCGGACTGATCGCGTTCTCCCAGCTCACCCTGCGCGAGTTGCCCGACATCGACCCGCCGGTCGTCTCGGTGCAGGTCGACTACCCTGGCGCGTCCGCGGCGGTCGTCGAAAGCCGCATCACCCAGGTGCTCGAGGATGCGGTCGCCGGCATCGAAGGCGTCGACCTGATCGAGAGCTCGTCGCGCAACGGCCGCTCCGACGTCAGCCTCGAATTCACGCTGAGCCGTGACATCGAATCCGCCGCGAACGACGTGCGTGACGCCGTCAGCCGTGTCATCGACCGCCTCCCGGAAGAGGCCGACCCACCGCAGGTCGCGAAGGTTTCGGCCGACGCAGAGCCGATCATGTTCCTTTACGTCGCCTCGGCCGAGCGCGACATCCTCGGCCTGACCGACTATGCCGAGCGCTACCTGCTCGATCGCTTTTCCAGCATCTCCGGCGTGGCCAGCGCACGCCTTGGCGGCGGCCAGCGCTACGCGATGCGGGTGTGGCTGGACCGCACGGCCCTTGCGGCCCGCGGCTTGACCGTCAACGACGTCGAGAGTGCCCTGCGGCGGGAGAACGTCGAGCTGCCTGCCGGCCAACTGGAATCCTCGACCCGCGACTTCGTCCTGCGCATGTCGCGCGCCTACCAGACCCCCGAGGACTTTTCGGCCCTGGTGCTGGCCAATGGCCGCGAAGGCACCGTCGTTCGCCTCGGCGATGTCGCGCGCGTCGACCGCGAGGCCGCCGAACGCCGGGCGTGGTTCCGCGGAAACGGCGAGCCGCAGGTCGGCTTCCAGATCATCAAGACGTCGACCGCCAACTCGATCGACGTGGCCCGCGCCGTCCGCGCGGAGCTCGACGCGATCAGCGCGACGCTGCCGCCCGACATCTCGATGGGCGTCGCCTTCGACTCGACGCAGTTCATCGAGGTGTCGGTGTTCCAGGTGTGGAAGACGCTCGGCGAGGCCCTGGTGCTGGTGCTGATCGTGATCTGGCTGTTCCTCGGCAGCGTGCGCGCGGCCCTCGTCCCGGCCGTGACTCTGCCGGTCTGCCTCACTGCGGCCTTCATCGCATTGTGGGCCTTCGGCTTCTCGATCAACCTGCTCACCCTGCTGGCGATCGTGCTGTCGATCGGCCTCGTGGTCGACGACGCCATCGTGGTTCTGGAGAACTGCCAGCGCCGCGTCGACCTCGGCGAACCGCGACTTGTCGCCGCGCGCCGCGGAACGCGTCAGGTGGCCTTCGCGGTCATCGCGACGACCGCCGTGTTGGTCGCCGTCTTCGTCCCGGTCGCGTTCCTCGAAGGCAACAACGGACGCCTGTTCCGCGAACTGGCGGTCGCGCTGGCCGGTGCCATCGCGATTTCGGCCTTCGTCGCCCTCACCCTGACGCCGATGATGTGCTCGCTGCTGCTCGAGCCGCACCGCCCCGAGTCGGGCAGCTTCGCGGCGAAGGTCGATGGCGTGCTCGGTCGGATCACCGCCGCCTACAGGCGTTCACTGGAGCGGCATGTCGGGCGCACCGGGGTCTTTGCGGCGATTTCCGTCGGTGCGATGGTGCTCAGCGTCGTGCTGTTCCGCATCGTTCCCACCGAACTGGCGCCGCCGGAGGACCGCGGTTCGTTCTTCGTCTCGGTGGCCGGCCCCGAAGGCGCAGGTTTCGACTACACCGTGAAGCAGATGCAGCAGGTGGAAGCGATCCTGCTCGACAACGCCAAGGAGGACGGCGCGGTCCATCGTGTGATCGCCCGCGTGCCGGGCGGCTTCGGCGGCGGTCAGCAGGACATGCACACCGGCAATGCGATCGTGCTGATGAAGCTCTGGGACGAGCGCGACGTGACCACGAACGACGTGGTCAACGACCTCCGGGGCCAGTTGGCCGCGGTGCCGGGCGTCGTCGCGCGGCCGATCGCCCGCTCGGGCCTGACGCGTTCGCGCGGCGGCCAGCAGTTCCAGGTCGTCCTCGGCGGACCCGACTACGGCGAGCTGGCGCAGTGGCGCGACGCGCTCCTGAAGGAGATGGAGTCGAACCGGCAGATGTTCGGCGCCGACTCGGACTACAAGGAAACGCGCCCGCAGTTGCGCATCGACATCAATCGCGAACGCGCGGCGGCCCTGGGGGTCTCGGTGCAGGACGTGGGCCGCACGCTGGAGACGATGATGGGTTCGCGCCGCGTCGGCACCTACGTCGATGGCGGGGAGGAGTACGACGTCATCCTCCAGGCCGAGGCCGATGACCGTGCCACGCCACGGGATCTCGATGGCCTGTATGTCCGTTCCTCGGCTGGGCAGCTGATCCCGATGGCCTCGCTGGTGACCTTCCGCGAACTCGCCGAACCCGGCAGCCTGAATCGCTTCAACCGCCTGCGCGCCATCACCATCTCCGCCTCGCTCGCCCCTGGCTACACGCTGGGCGAAGCGACCGCCTGGGTGGAGGACGCCGCCGCCCGCGTGTTGCCGCCGAACGCCCAGCTCGGCTGGAAGGGCGAGGCGCGCGAGGCGCAGCAGAGCAGCGCGGCCATCCTGTTCGCTTTCGCGATGGCCTTGCTCATCGTCTACCTCGTGCTGGCGGCGCAATTCGAAAGCTTCGCGCACCCGTTCGTGATCATGCTCACCGTGCCGCTGGCGGTGCTCGGCGCGCTGTTCGGGCTCTGGAGCATGCACCTGCTGTCCTTGGCCGGGCTCTGGGGCCCCGGGGCGAGCATCAACCTGTTCAGCCAGATCGGCCTGATCATGCTGGTCGGCCTTGCGGCCAAGAACGGCATCCTCATCGTCGAGTTCGCGAACCAGCTGCGCGACGAGGGACGCAGCGTGCGCGACGCCGTGATCGAGGCTTCGTCGATCCGCCTGCGCCCGATCCTGATGACCTCGATCGCGACCGTCGCCGGTGCCTTGCCGCTGATGTTCGGTGGCGGTGCGGGCTCCGCGTCGCGCAACGCCATCGGCATCGTCATCGTGTTCGGCGTCGCGTTGTCGACCTTCCTCACGCTTTACGTGATCCCGGCGCTCTACCAGCGCGTGGCGCCCTGCACCAAGGCACCCGAAGCCCGTGGCCGTGAACTCGACCGCCTCGAAACCCTGCACGTCGACGTCGATGGCGAGGCCAAGGCATGAGCGGCCCGCCGCGCACGCCGTGGCCGGGTCGCCGTTCGCCACCCGGGCGGACGGAGCGTGCTGATCGCCCCGAGGAGGCCGCGCGCCCGCGTCCGCCGCGGAACGACGATGAGGTCCGGCTGTTCGGTTTGAACGCCGTGCGGGCCGCGTTCGCCGCGCGCCCCGGTGACCTTCGCAAGCTTTGGCTGCTCGCCGAGCGCATGGGCGAGATGCGCGACGTGATGGCGTGGTGCGTGGCGAATCGCCGCGGCTACACGGTGGTCGATGCCGACGAACTGGCCAAGGTCGCGGGCACGCAGCACCACGAGGGCGTGGTGATGGCGATGCGCCGCCCGGACGAACTTGGGCTTTCGGCCTTCTTGCGCGACCTGCCCGCCGGCCCCTGCCAGTTGCTGTGGCTCGACGGCGTGGGCAATCCGCACAACTTCGGCGCGATCCTGCGCTCGGCCGCGCATTTCGGCGTCGCCGCGGTGCTGCTGCCCAAGGACTCGCCGCTGGCCCTTTCCGGCGCCGCGGTGCGCGTGGCCGAAGGCGGCGCCGAGGCGGTGCCTCTGGTGCGGCTCGGGCGTAGCGACAACTCCGCCACGCAGCTTCAGGGCTTGGGCTTCCAGCTGCTGGCGACCGTGGTCCGCGGTGGCGACGATCTGTACGCCTTGCCGCTGCCGCCGCGCTGCGTGTGGGTGCTGGGTGCCGAAGGCGAAGGCCTGGACCTCGCTGTTGCGGCCGCCTGTTCACGCACGGTGGGCATTCCCGGCAGCGGCCGCGTGGAAAGCCTGAACGTGGCCTCGGCGACGTCCGTGCTGCTGGCCGAATGGTGCCGCCAGCGGCGTTGAGGCTTGGGCATACTGCGGGCCGTTCGCCGTCCACGGCCTTGGCCCCGCACCCATGACCGCCCTGATCCGCCTCGTCCTGCTGTGCCTGCTGCTCGCGTCGTCCCTCCATGCCGCCGAGCGCACGCGTTACGACATCGACTACCGGGTGGCCTTCGTGCCAGCGCAGGGCGTGGCCGACGTCGCGATGACGCACACCCCGGGTAGCGGCCGCACCACCCACCTCGAAGTGCGTTTCGACCCGTCGCGCTACTCGCAGGTGCGCGCCCAGGGCGGCATCTTGAGGAACACCGGCGACCGCTGGACCTGGGAGCCCGACCCGCGCCGTGCCTCGACGCTGCGCTGGCGCTACAAGGTGGACCACCAGCGCCGCGGCGGGGGCTATGACGCCCGCATGACGCGCGACTGGGTCATCGTCCGCGGCGACGACCTCGTCCCCTCGATGTCGGTGCGGACTACGGCCGGTTCCGATTCCTCGGCGCGTCTGTTCTTCGACCTGCCTCCGGGCTGGACCAATGTCGACACGCCCTTCGTGCACACGCGCGACCGCAAGGGCTTCGTGGTGGTGAATGCGGAGCGCCGCTTCGACCGTCCGGTGGGCTGGATGATCGCCGGCTCCGTCGGCACGCGACGCGAGTTCATCGACGGGATGGAGGTGAGCATCGCCGGCCCGGTGGGCGACCCCGTGCGCCGCAACGACGCGCTGGCCTTCCTCAACCTCGTCGCGCCGGAGATGCGCGCCGCGTTCGGCGACCTGCCGTCGAAGATCCTGATCGTCAGCGCCGGCGATCCGATGTGGCGTGGCGGTCTTTCCGGCCCGCGTTCGCTCTACCTGCATGCCGACCGTCCGCTCATCAGCGAGAACGGCACCTCCACGCTGGTGCATGAGCTTGTCCATCTCGTCACCCGCATCCGCGGCGTCGAGGGGGACGACTGGATCGCCGAAGGCAGCGCCGAGTTCTACTCGATCACCCTGCTCAATCGCGCGGGCCTGCTCAGCGACCAGCGCCGCGACCGCGCCTTCGAGTGGATGCAGAACCACGGCCGCAACGTCCGCACGCTGACCGGTGTGCGCAGCTGGGGCCCGCAGACCGCGCGCGCCGTCGGCCTGTTCCGTGAGCTCGACCGCGAGATCCGTCGAACGACGAACGATGAGAAATCGCTCGACGACGTCATGCACCAGCTTGTCGATGTCCGCGAGGTGTCGCGCGAAGACCTCGCGGCCGCGGTCGAGGACGTGATGGGCCGTTCGTCGCGCGTGCTCGACACGCCGCTGTTGCGCTGACACCGGGCATGGCCCCCTCGGTCGCCTTCGAGGCCTGGGACGGTTGGGGCGCGTGGCAGGCGACTCGGACCGCGGAGGACGAACGCTTCAACGAGGCCTACCGGACGCGCTTGGCCGCGGTGAGGAAGGCGCGCGAAGGGGGCTTCGAGGCGCGCTGCAGCGCCTGTGGTCGTGTCGGACGGTTCCGCATCGATCCGATGGTGAAGGTCGATGACGAAACCCATCGCGAAAGGCTCGTTTGCCCGAGCTGCCGGCTGCCCGGGCGGAATCGTGCCGCTCTGGCCGTCCTCGACCACGAGGGACTGGGGCTCGAGGCCGCCGTCTACGCGACGGAGCACGGCACGCCGCTGATTCCGCGTTTGCGCCAGCGAGCCCGGCACGTGGCAACCAGTGAGTTCCATCCCGAACGCCGTCCGCGGTTGCGACGCCTGCGCCAGTGGATCCGCCATGGCGCCGCGGCGCACGAGGACCTTCTCGCCCTGTCGTTTTGCAGCGCATCGTGGGATGCCGTGGTCTGCCTCGATGTGTTCGAACACATCCACGAGGTCGACGCGGCATTCGCCGAGTGCGCGCGCGTGCTGCGACCCGGTGGCGTATTGGTGGCGACTGCGCCATTCGACGAGAACACCGAGACCGACCGCCGCCTCGCGACGCTGCGCGAGGGCGATGTCCTCGAGTGGTCGGGCCCCGAGGAGTGGCACGCCGACCCGCTAGGCGGGCGGGTGCCGTGCTTCCATCGCTTCGGCTGGGCCGTGCTGGGCCGCCTGCGCGCGGCCGGCTTCCGCGAGGCGCAGCTGTGCCGCGTCGATGCGCCAGGTGAGGCCCTGTTCGGCCTCTGGGTGATCCGCGCGCGGCGCTGATGCCGCGCGCTTCATTCAGCGCGCGGCGCCATCCCGTCGCGCGTCCGCCGGCGGCGGCGTCGCCGGTTTCTGCGCTTCGCCGAAGTCCACCGTCGTTTCCGCGGCGAGGTAGGCGAAGGCCGCATAGGCCGCCACTTGCTGGTCCAGCGCCTTCGGGTCGATCTTGTCGAGCGTGTCGTCCGGCGTGTGGTGGTAGTCGAAGTAATCCGTGCCGTCCTGCGCCAGCTGCCCCCACGGCACGCCGAGCATCACCAGCGGCCCGACGTCAGGGCCCGGGCCGCCCACGCCGTATTCGGTGGCGATGCCGAGCGGTGCGAGTACGCGGCCGATCGCGTCGATCACTGGCTTCGCTTCCGGCGACGTGCTCGAACGCAGCGCGTAGATGCGCCCGGCGCCGAAGTCGCTTTCCGCCGCAATCTGGTAACGGGGCCAGTCGGCACCGACCTGCTTCGCGTGTTCGCGCGCGCCGAGCAGGCCGTTCTCTTCAGCAGCCCACGCAATCACGCGCACGCTGCGACGCGGCGCTTCCGGCAGCGAAGCGATCGCCGCGCCCGCGGCCATGGTGATCGCCACGCCGGCGCCGTCGTCGAGCGCGCCCGTGCCCTGGTCCCAGGAATCGAGGTGGCCGCCGATGACGACGAATTCCTCTGGTGTCTCGCGGCCGGTGACGTCGCCGATGACGTTCCAGCTCTGGCCGATGCCGGCGGTGACCGCCGCGAGGTCGAGGCGCACGCGCACGGTTTCGCCGCGCGCGATCAGGCGGCTGATCTGGTCGGCGTCAGGGCTGGAGAGCGCGGCGGCCGGGATCTTCGGCGCGTCCTCCGCATAGCGCATCTGGCCCGTGTGCGCGAAGCGCTGCGAGCTGGTGCCGATGGAGCGGATCAGGAGCGCCGAGGCACCCTTGCGCGCGGCGATGGCGGCACCACCACTGCGTGCGCCCACCGCCGGCCCGTAGCCGGAGCCGTCGCGAGCGCGGCCCATGCGGTAGGCGACGAAGGCGATCTTGCCCTCGAGGCTGCCGTCCGGCGCGGACTGCAGCGCGGCCAGGTCCGGGAAGGCCACGACCTCGGCTTCGAGCGGCGCACCGTTCGTGCCCACCGAGCCGCCGAGCGTGGTCACTTCGAGCGGCTGCGCATGCGCGCCGACGATCGCGCCGGATTCGTGCCCGCGCAGCCAGTAGGGGAAGCTCACCGGCTGGCGCCACACCTTGTCGAAGCCCAGCGCCTTCATCTTCGCTTCCGCCCAGGCGACGCCGCGGTGGTCGGCCTCGGTGCCGGCGAGGCGCGGGCCGATCGTGGTGGTGAGCTCATCGACGATGTCGAAGGCCGGGCTGCCGCCCAGCGCCGCATCGCGCAGCGTCTCCGCGGTGCGCAGGTCGTCGGCGTCGAGGCCGGTCGCGCCGTCGGCCTGCTGCGCGGCCACGGTGCCGGCGAGCGCCAGCGACAGCGCGAAGGCCAAAGGCAGCAGTGCGGCGCGCGGCGGGGGCGACGGGGACAGCGTGCGGCGGGCAAGCAGGGACTGGCGCATGGGCACTCCGGAAAAGGCGACGCCGGCACGGGGCCGGCGTCGAGGGTCGATCGGGCGAATCGATTCTGCCGTCAACGCGACTTCAGCGCATCGCGGATTTCGGTCAGCAGCTTCACTTCGTCGCTCGGCCCGGCGGGTTCCGGGGCCGGCGCCGGGGCGCGCAGGCGGTTGATTGCCTTGACCACCATGAAGATCGCAAAGGCGACGATGGTGAACTGCACGACCGAATTGATGAAAAGGCCGTAGTTGATGGCCACTTCCTTGATTTCCGGCGCCGTGGCGGTCGCCGCGATCGGCTCCACGAGCACCCACTTGAGTGCGGAGAAATCGACGCCGCCGATCAGCCAGCCGATGGGCGGCATGATCACGTCGCTGACGAGGCTGGAGACGATCTTGCCGAACGCGCCGCCGATCACGACGCCGACCGCGAGGTCGACGACGTTGCCGCGCATCGCGAATTCCTTGAACTCGGACACCATGCCCATGACGAATGCTCCGCAGGAGTGAAGGTGGGGCTGCCGGGGCAGCGGCTTGATGCTACGTCGGGGGGCGGCGGGTCAAACGATTTCGCCGCCCAGGTCCGCGATGCCTTCGAGCACCGCGCGATAGCGGTCGCCGGGATGCAGCGCGGCCACGCCGGCCGGCGTGCCCATGAAGAGGAGATCGCCCGCGCGCAGGCGGAACAGCGTCGAGAGGTGCACCAGCACATCGTCCACGCCAAAGATCATCTCGCCCAGCGTCGAGGCCTGGCGGCGCTCGCCGTTGATCTCGAGCCACAGGGCGGTGTCCGGCGCGGGATGGCCGATGTCGTCCACGTGGCGCAGCGCCGAGACCGGCGCGGAGGCGTCGAAGCCCTTCGAGACATCCCAGGGCAGGCGCTTGTCCTTGGCGATGGCCTGCAGGTCGCGGCGCGTCAGGTCGAGCCCCACGCCGTAGCCGCAGACGAGCCCAAGGCCTTGGCCGGGCGCCAACGGGCCGTCGGCGTCGCGGCCCAGGGCCACCACCATTTCGACCTCGTGGTGCAGGTCTTGGGTGCCGGACGGAAAGGGCAGGCGCGGGTGCAGGTGCACCGCGTCGGCGGGCTTCATGAAGATCACCGGCGTGCCGCGCTCCACCGGGGCGCCCATTTCCTTGGCGTGGTCGGCGAAGTTGCGACCGACGCAGTAGATCCGGTGGACGGGGAAATCCTGGTCGCGCCCGGCGAAGGGGACGCGCGGCACCGGCGGTGCCGGGAACAGGTCGGCCCTCATCGGGCCTGCGGCACGGCGCGCGGGGCGACCACGCGGTACTCGGCCTCGAGCACGTCGCCCGGGGCCTTGGCCTTGCGGGCGCGCATCAGGCGCTGGGCGGCACGGAAGGCCAGCATGCCGAGGCCGACGAAAACGCCGCCCACCAGCAGGACGAGCAGGAAGGCCACGCCCAGCAGGGCGAAGCCGATGCGCAGCAGCGGGTTGCGGGGACGCGTGGGACGGAGGCGGTGCAATCGAGCGAAAATTCCGGGCATGTCCGAAATGCGACACTGGGCGGGGCGCCGAGTATGGAGGCAGGGATGGGTCAGGACGTAAGCGAAGCGTTAATCGAGCCGGCGACGGTGCCGGAAGGCGTCCTGGTGTCCTTGGAGCTCGAGATCGGCGGGGAGCCCGTGTCCGCGCTGGCGCTGCGTCGCGGCGAGGCTTTGCAGGTCTGGCACAACGTCTGCCCGCATGCCGGCCGGCGGCTCGACTATGCGCCCGGGAAATTCCTGATGCACGGCGGACGGCTGGTCTGTGCCGCCCACGGGGCCCAGTTCTCGCTGGACGACGGAGCCTGCGTCGACGGCCCGGGACGCGGCGGGCGACTGGCTCCGCTTGAGGTCAGTCCTGCGGCGAACGGTTGGAAGGTGCGTCAGGCGGCGTCATGAAGGCCTCCAGCCGGCTGTGCTGGGCCAGCCAGATCAATCCGCCGTAGAGCAGGGCGCAGACACTGAGGAACACCAGGGCCGGCACCACGTTGCCGAGCAGGGTGTCCATCGCTTCTTCCAGTTCCACCGGGATCAGCCCGGAGACCAGCATGGCCACGACGCCGACGCTGGCGGCCAAGGAGATGCCCATGCCGGCCCAGCGATAGCGATGGCGCGTGGTTTCGCGCAGCAGCGAGCGGCTGAGCAGGGCGAGGACGATGAACGGCGCCAGCAGGGCGGCCTCCATCAGCATCAGCTTCAGCCCATAGATCGCGGCATGAGGGCCCAATGTCGGGCCGGCGATGAGGTGGCGCAGGTCGTCCCCGGCGTTCGCCAGAAGCAGCACGCTGGCTGCGGCGGCGCCACCGCCCAGGAGCAGCACTTCGGCACGTCGCAATCGATCGCTGAGCTTGCGCACCACGGCCGCCCTCCGGTCTGACGACTTCACGTCGGTTTCACGACCATATCATGGAGAACGCCCGCGTCGTTACCTTCAGGACAACACGGGGATGAGCAGGTTCACGGCCCCGACCGTGATCAGCAGGTAGGCGAGCATCAGGGGCAGGCCGGTGCGCAGGTAGTCGCGGGCCGTGTAGCCGGCGGGGCCGGCCACCATCGCCAGCACCGGGTTGGACGCGGACAGGAAGTTGTTCGAGGCTGACAGGGCGGCGATCAGGGCGAAGGCGGCCGGGTTGCCGTTGGCTGCGAGGGCCAGGTTGATGGCCATCGGCACCATGATGACGGTGGCGCCGACATTGCCCACGACCAGGCCGAACAGGGCGGTCAGCAGGCCCAGCGCCAACTCCAGCGCCCACACCGGGGTGCCCTCGCCGAGCCGCGCCAGCGTGTGTTGCGCGATCCAGTTCGCGGCGCCGGTCGAGTCCATGGCCCAACCCAGCGGGATCAGGCAGGCCATCAGGAACACGGTCTTCCAGCTGATCGCCTGGTAGGCCTCGTCCATGTCGAGCACGCCGGTGACGAGCAGCGCGGCGGCGCCCGCCATCAGCGCGAGCGGCACGGGCACCAGGGTGCTGAAGGCGAAGAACATCGTGGTGATGAAGATGCCCACCGCCCACCACAGCTTGTGGGGCCGCTGCTCGGCCGTGGGGTAGTCGGTGACGACGACGAAATCCCGCGACTCCGCGGCCTGGGCGAGGTCGGTCCAGACGCTGTGGAACACCAGCAGGTCGCCGGCGCGCAGCGGGATGCGGCGGATGTCCTCCCGCCACACCTGGTTTTCGCGGTTGATGGCGAGCAGGCTGATGCCCGCGCGCTTGCGCAGGCGCAGCTCGTCCGGACGGCGTCCCACGAAGGTGGACGTGGGGGGGATCACGGCCTCGGAGATGCCGGCACGCGCGGGGTTGAACAGGTCGGCGAAATGCCGGAGACGGTGCGAGACGCGCAACAGATTCTTCTGCGCATAGTCGTGGATGGCCTGTTTGTCGCCCATCACGCCGATGACGCTGCCCACCCACAGGCGTTCGTCGGCCGGCGGGGCGAGGCGCGTTTCGTTGCCGGTGACCAGCGCGAGGAAGAGCGGCGCGTCGCGCTGCTGTTCGGCGTCGCCGACCGACATTCCGACCAGTGGGCTGTCGGCGGTGAGCGTCAGTTCGTACAGCTCGCCGGCGATGCCGTAGGTCTGCGCGAAATAGCTGTCGGTTCGTGCGGGCGCGACGCCCTTCAGTGCGTCATCCGGCAGCCAGCGTTTCGCACCGAAATGCCAGTAGGCGAGGGCGGTTGCCACCAGCAACAGGCCGATCGGCAAGGGCGCGAACATCGGCAGCGGGTCGAGTGCGGCGACGCCCGGCGGCAGGTTGCGGTTGGCGGAAGCCAAAAGGTCGTTGAGCAGGATCAGCGGCGAGTTGCCGACCATCGTCAGCGTGCCGCCCATGATCACCGCTGCGGCGATTGGCAGCAGCATCCGCGACAGCGCGATGCCGGTGCGGCCGGCGAGCCGCGACGCCACCGGCAGCATGAGCGCGGTCACGGCGGGGTTCTGCATGAAGGCCGAGAGCAGGGCCGCGAAGCCCGAGCCCAGCAGTAGCAGTCGGGATTCCATCCCTTTCGACCAGCGCAGCAGGTTGACCGCCACGCGATTCAGCACGCCGGTGCGGTCGAGGCCGGCGCCGAGCACCATGGTGGCCATCAGGCTGATCACCGCGTTGCCCGAGAATCCGTCGAACAGGCGGCTGGCCGGCACGATGCCGAAGAGACCGAGGGCCACCAGCACCACGAGGGCCGTCGCGTCGGCGCGGATGCGCTCGAGCATGAACATCGCCATGGTGAACCCGACCAAGCCCAGCACGACGACCATGTCGGTGCTCAGGGCGAGGGCGGAGTTCTCCATGCGTTGCCGTCCTCAGCCGATGCGCTCGAAGAGCAGGTCCCAGACGCCGTGCCCGAGCTTCAGGCCGCGGGTCTCGAAGTGCGTCTGCCGCCGCCATTGCGGGCGCTCGATCGTGCTGCCGACCCCTGCTCGGTTGCGCAGCGCCGGTTCCGCCCCGCAGACCTCGAGCATCTGGTGGGCGTAGTCCTCCCAGTCGGTCGCGAGGTGCAGCAGGCCGCCGGGCTTCAACTTGCGCGCCAGCAGCGCGACGAACTCCGGCTGTACGAGGCGCCGCTTGTGGTGGCGCTTCTTGTGCCAGGGGTCGGGGAAGTAGATGCGGACTTCGTCGAGGCTGCCGTCGGCGACTTCGTGGTGCAGCACTTCCACGGCGTCGTGGCAGTAGGCCTTGAGGTTGGTCACGCCGAGCTCCGCCGCGCCCTGCAGCAGGCGGCCGACCCCGGGCGCGTGCACTTCGAGGCCGACGAGGTTCTTCGCCGGCTCGTTCTGCGCGGCGAACAGCAGCTGCTCGCCGTTGCCGAAACCGATCTCCAGCACCAGCGGCGCCGCGCGCCCGAAAGCGGCGTCGAAATCGCGCACGGTGCCGATGTAGTCGAGCCCGAAGCGCGGCCACTGGTCTTCCAACGCGCGCTCCTGGCCCTGGGTGAGCCGGCCCTGGCGCAGCACGAAGCTGCGCACCTGGCGCTGCCCCGGCACTTCGGTGAACGGCTTCTTGAGCGTCTTCGGCTCCACGGCGATCAGAAGAACAGGCCGTCGGTGGGCGAGGAGGCCGAGGCGTAGCGCTTGCGCGGGATGCGGCCGGCGAGGAAGGCCTCGCGGCCGGCTTCGACGGCTTTGCGCATCGCCGAGGCCATCAGCACGGGGTCGCGCGCTCCGGCGATCGCGGTGTTCATCAGCACGCCGTCGCAACCCAGCTCCATCGCCACGGCCGCATCCGAAGCCGTACCCACGCCGGCATCGACGAGGATCGGTACCTTCGCGTTGTCGACGATCTCGAGCAGGCTCCACTTGTTCTGGATGCCCAATCCCGAGCCGATCGGCGCGGCCAGCGGCATCACCGCGACGCAGCCGATCTCCTCGAGGCGCTTGGCCTGGATCGGATCGTCGGTGCAGTACACCATCACGTCGAAGCCGTCGGCGACGAGGATCTCGGCGGCCTTCAGCGTCTCCGGCATGTGCGGGTACAGCGTCTTCGGGTCGCCCAGCACCTCGAGCTTCACCAGCTTGTGGCCGTCGAGCAGTTCGCGGGCGAGGCGGCAGGTGCGCACCGCGTCGTCGGCGCTGTAGCAACCGGCGGTGTTCGGCAGGATCGTGTAGCGGTCCGGCGGCAGCACGTCGAGCAAGTTCGGCTCGTTGGCGTTCTGCCCGATGTTCGTGCGGCGGATCGCGACGGTGACGATCTCGGCGCCGGCGGCCTCGGTGGCGCGGCGGGTCTCGTCGAGGTCGGTGAACTTGCCCGTGCCGGTGAGCAGGCGCGAGCGGTAGGTCGTGCCGGCGATGACCAACGGGTCGTCGCGGCGGGCGGCGTGCGGGGCGGGGGTCGTCATCGCGCCATTATGGCGCGTCAACCGCCGCCGAGGGCGTGCACGATCTCGATGCGGTCGCCGTCGTTGAGCCGGTGTTCGGCGTGGCGGCCGCGGGGGACGATGGCGCTGTTGACCTCGACCGCAACGCGGCGGCCCGCGAGGCCGGCCTGCTCCAGCAGCGCTGCGAGCGTCATGGCCGGATCGACCGTGCGGGATTCGCCGTTGAGATGGATCTGCATCGATGGGCCTGCGTTGCAGTGCGAGCGCGCCAGTGCCCATAATCGGCTCCGTCGCGGGTGTCGTCTAATGGTAAGACAACAGCTTCCCAAGCTGTGAACGTGGGTTCGATTCCCATCACCCGCTCCACCTCGCCCCCGAACCCGCCCATGCCCGATCCTGCGACCTCCGTGGTGCTCGGCTGGCGCGAATGGCTCGCCCTTCCCGACCTTGGCATCCGCGCGATCCGCGCGAAGGTGGACACCGGGGCGCGCAGCTCGGCCCTGCATGTCGATGCCATCGAGACGGCCTTCCGCGGCGATGTCGAATGGGTGCGCTTCCACCTCGGCAGCGATGGCGTGTTCGACTCCGCCCTCGACGGTGAATGGGCTGAAGCGCCCGTGCTCGATCGCCGGATGGTCACCGACTCCGGTGGCCACCGCACCGAACGCATCTTCATCCACACCACGCTGCACCTCGCGGGCGAGGCGTGGCCGATCGAAATCAACCTGTCGCAGCGGCGGAACATGCTGTTCCCGATGCTGCTGGGCCGTACCGCGATGGCGGGACGCTTCCTCGTCGATCCGCAGCGCTCCTTCGTCCTGGGTGAACCCGATGCCGACCAAGATCGCCCTCCTGTCGCGTAATCCCGCGCTGTACTCCACGCAGCGGCTGGTCGAAGCCGCCCGCGAGCGTGGCTGCACAGTGCGTGTGCTCGACCCGCTGCGCTGCGCGCTGCGCGTGGCGCCCGGCGCCTTCGAGGTGCGCTACAAGGGCGCCGTGCTGCCGAAGTTCGACGCGGTCATCCCGCGCATCGGCCACTCGGTGACGTTCCATGGCACGGCGGTACTGCGCCAGTTCGAACTGATGGGCGTGGCCACGCCGAGCAGCGCCGACGCCATCCTTCGTGCGCGCGACAAGCTGCGCTGCCACCAGACCCTTGCCGCCGTGGGCATCGACCTGCCGGTGACCGCCTTCGGCGACAGCCCCGACGACACGTCGGCGCTGCTCGACATGGTCGGCCCGGCGCCGCATGTGGTGAAGCTCAACGAAGGCACGCAGGGCAGCGGCGTGGTGCTGGCGCAGAACGAGTCGGCGTCGCGCAGTGTCATCGAAGCCTTCCGCGGCCTCTACGCGAGCTTCCTCGTGCAGGAGTTCATCGGCGAGGCGAAAGGCGCCGACCTGCGCTGCTTCGTGGTGGGCGACCGGGTGGTGGCCGCCATGCAGCGCCACGCCGCCCCGGGGGACTTCCGGGCCAACCTGCACCGCGGCGGCAAGGCGGCCCTGGTGCGCCTCACCGAGGCGGAGGAAACCGTCGCCGTGAAGGCCGCCCAGCACCTTGGACTGGGTGTGGCTGGCGTCGATCTGCTGCGATCACGCCGCGGTCCGCTGCTATTGGAGGTGAACTCGTCTCCGGGGCTGGAGGGGATCGAGGCGGCCTCCGGCGTCGATATCGGGGGTGCCATCCTCGACCACGTGCTGTCGCTGGTGCCGATGAGAACGAACCGGCGGCGAGCAGTTCGAAAAACTTAACCCTTCGTGGCCAGCGGATTAACGGACACTTAACCTTGCCGGGCCTAGGCTTATCCCCGACCGTCACTCCCGTCAGCGCCCAGGCGCTTGAGGCGGATTACGGTAATCGGGGCAGTAGCTTGTTTGGCCCGTGCCGGCACATGACCTGTGCCGGCCGGGCCTTTCTTTTTGCCTGCAACTTGGGCCCTACTGTCGCCAAACTCAGCCGTTCTTCAGTCAACTGCTGATATTCCTCCGTAGTCATCCGTCGTAGGACATTCCCGTGCGCGTACTCGTCATCGAAGACAACCGCGACATCGCCTCGAACCTCGGCGACTACCTCGAGGACCGCGGCCACACCGTCGACTTCGCCGCTGATGGCGTCACCGGCCTGCACCTCGCCGTGGTCAACGACTTCGACGCGCTGGTGCTCGACCTCAACCTGCCGGGCATGGACGGCCTCGAGCTCTGCCGCCGTCTCCGCCAGGACGCGCGCAAGCAGACGCCGGTGCTGATGCTCACCGCGCGCGACTCGCTCGACCACAAGCTCACCGGTTTCGACGCCGGCGCCGACGACTACCTCGTCAAGCCCTTCGCGCTGCAGGAAGTCGAAGCCCGACTGCAGGTGCTCGCGCGCCGCGGCAAGGCCGCGCAGCCGCGCGTGCTGCACGTGGCCGACCTCGAGTTCAATCTCGACACGCTGGAAGTTCGCCGCCAGGGCAAGCTGCTGCAGCTCAACCCGACGGCACTGAAGATCCTGCAGGGCCTGATGGAAGCGTCCCCGGCGGTCGTGCCGCGCCAGGACCTCGAAACCCGCGTCTGGGGCGAGGAGTTGCCGGATTCCGACTCGCTGCGCGTGCACATCCACGGGTTGCGCGCGGCCATCGACAAGCCTTTCGACAAGCCGCTGATCCAGACGCGCCACGGTATCGGCTACCGCATCGCCGACCCGGAAGCGGCGGCGGGCTGAGCCCTTGGCGATGCGCTACCGGCGCCGTCTGCGAAGCCGGCTGATCGTTTCCTTCGGCCTGCTCGGCTTCGCCCTGACGGCCACCTTCGCGCTCGCCACCCTGTACCTGCGCGAGCGCCTCGAGAACCAGCTGATCGGCGATTTCCTCACGCAGGAAGTCGCCGCCTTCGTGCAGTTCAAGCGCGACTACCCGCAGCCCGACGCGCAGTACCAGCTCTCGGACAACAAGATCGAGATCTACTACCGGCGCCCCGATGGCCCGAACACGCCACCCACCTGGCGCAACCTGCCGGATGGCGTGCACGACCTCGTCGAGCCGACCGCGCGCGGCGGCACGCGCCACTACAAGCTGGCCGTTCAGCGCGACGGCGAGTTCGTTGCCTTCATGCGCTACAGCTACCAGCAGGAGGCGCTGAGCCAGCGTCAGCTGGCCTATGCGCTGGTGGGCGCGGTGCTGGTGTTCTCCTTCCTGTCGCTGGTGCTCGGCCTGTGGTCGTCGCGCCGCGTGATGAAGCCGGTCTCGGAACTGGCGCGACGCATCGGCGACCTGCGCGACAGCCGCGATCGCAAGCGCCTCGCCGAGCGCTTCGCCGATGACGAAGTCGGCCAGCTCGCTGCGGCCTTCGACGATTACGCCGACCGCCTGAGCCAATCCAACCGCCGCGATCGCGAGTTCAACGCCGATGTCAGCCACGAGCTGCGCACGCCGCTCGCGGTGATCCGTGGCGCGGCGGAGCTGCTGCTCGCCAAGCCCGAGCTCGACGAGAAGACCCGCACGCGCTTGCAGCGCATCGATCGCGCGGCGCAGCAGTGCACCGACCTCACCGTCGCCCTGCTCATGCTGTCGCGCAACGAGCGCGGCCGCGGCCACACCGACATGCGCAAGCTCGCGGGACAGCTCGCCGAAGCCAATCGGGCGCAGCTCACCGGCAAGCCGGTCGAGATCCGGGTGGAAGGATTGGAAGACGTTTACGTCGATGCACCGGAAGCCGTGCTGGCGGTGGCGCTGGGCAACCTCGTCGGCAATGCCTGCAAGTACACCCAGCAGGGCGAGGTGCGGATCGAGGTGTCGGCGGAGCAGGTGCGGGTGTTCGACACCGGCCCGGGACTCTCCGCGGAAGATGCCGCGCGCCTGTTCGAACGCGGCTACCGCGGCAGCAGTGCGGGGGGCACCAGTGGTGGCGGCATCGGCCTGTCCATCGTCAGCCGCCTGTGCGACCTGTACGGCTGGGACGTGGGCGTCGCGCCGCGGCCCGAAGGCGGTGCAGTGGCGACCCTGGTCTACGGCCAGAGCGAAGGCTGAGTCCAGCGCGCCCGCGAGGGGCGCGCTGCGTTGTCACGGGGATCAGACGTACTCGAGCCAGCCGCGGGTGTCCTTCGTGCGGCCATCGAACAGGCCGAAGAACAGGTCCTGGATGCGGCGCGTCACCGGGCCGGGCTTGCCGGCGCCGACCTGGCGGCCATCGACGCTGCGGATCGGCGTCACTTCGGCGGCCGTGCCGCACATGAAGAGCTCGTCGCAGAGGTAGAGGTACTCGCGCGGGATGTCGCGTTCGACCACCTTCATGCCGGCGTCCTGCGCCAGCGTGATCAGCGTGTTGCGCGTGATGCCGTTGAGCAGCGCCGCCGACACCGGCGTGGTGTGCAGCTCGCCGTTCATCACCAGGAAGAGGTTCTCGCCGGCGCCTTCGCTGAGCAGGCCGGTGCTGGCCAGGGCGATGCCTTCGCCGAAGCCGAGGCGGCGGGCTTCGCGCGCGATCAGCTGGCCCGACAGGTAGTTGCCGCCGGCCTTGGCGCCGGCCGGGATGGTGTTCGGGGCGAAGCGCTGCCACGAGGACACGCAGGCGTCGATGCCCGCTTCGAGCACGTCGGCACCGAGATACGGGCCCATGTGCCATGCAGCGATCGCCATGTCGGTGGGCGTGTCGGCCGACAGGCCGAAGCCGCCGAGGCCGCGGTAGGCGATCGGGCGCAGATAGGCCTTCTCGAGGCCGTTCGCCTTGATGACGTCGCGGCAGGCTTGGGCCAGCGTCGGCACGTCGTAGGGCATCGGCATGTCGTAGATCTTCGCCGAGGCGTACAGGCGCTGCAGGTGCTCGGTGAGGCGGAAGATCGCCTGGCCGTTCGGCGTGGCGTAGCTGCGGATGCCTTCGAACACCGACGAGCCGTAGTGCAGGCCGTGCGCCATCACGTGGACGGTGGCTTCGGCCCAGGGCTTGATGGCGCCGTTCTGCCAGATGAAGGGCGGGTACTGCTGGCTCATCGCGGAGACCTCGGGAAACGGGAAAGTGGAGAGGGAACGAGTCGCATCGGGGCGAATCGGACCCACATTGTAGCGGGGGTGGCTCCGAGGCCCGGCTCAGTCGGCGAACCACCAGCAGCCCGCGGCGCGCACCAGCCGGAATTCCGCGGTTTCGCCGGTGCCAAGGCCGTCGGGCGAATGCACGATGCGCAGCCGGTCGGGCGGTGCTTCCGCCGCTTCCGCCGCGAGTTCGGCGTCGTCGCTGCCTTGGGCGCTGTGGGCGGTGCTGGCCTCGATGAAGCGCGAGGCCGCAATGGCTTCGAGGCGCGGCATCACCACGTTCGCGGCGGCGTCGGAGCGGCCTCGCCAGTCGTAGAGCGCGGCGAGCCGGTTGCCGTCGGCCGCGGCGAGCGCCTCTTCGACGGCGATGACCAGGGCCGCCGGGGTGCGCGCGCAGTCACGTGCCACCGGCGCATCGGCGGGCAGGGTGTCGGGGTTGGGCGGAGCCGTGCGCGCCGGGCGGGCGTCGAGCGCCTCGCAGGCGCGATCGGTGTAGACGGCGTTGCCCTCGGCGTCGACGCAGCGGTTCAACGCGCCGGGATCGGCCTGCGCCCGCGTGGGGTCGGGCCCGAGGGCGAGCAGCAGGAGGCTGGCGAGGAGCGGGGCGCGCGCGGCGGGCATGGCCCGTGAACGCTAGCGCAGGCGCTCCAGCACGGCCAGCGTCGGCTTTGCGAGGTTCAGCGTGTAGAAGTGCAGCTCGGGTGCGCCGCCGGCCAGCAGGCGACGGCAGAGCTCGGCCACCACGTCCGCGGCGTAGCTGCGCAGGCCTTCGACGTCGTCGCCGAAGGCGGCGAGGCGCTTGCCGAACCAGCGCGGGATCTCTGCGCCGCAGCCTTCGGAGAAGCGCTTGAGCTGCGTGTAGTTCGAGATCGGCATGATGCCGGGCAGGATCGGCTGGGTGACCCCGGCTGAGCGCGCAGCGTCGACGAAGCGGAAATAGGCGTCGGCGTTGTAGAAGTACTGGGTGATCGCGCTGTCGGCGCCGGCGGCCATCTTGCTGGCGAAGTGCTTGAGGTCGGCGAGCGCGTCGTCGGCCTGCGGGTGCACTTCCGGGTAGGCGCCCACTTCGATGTGGAAGGCCTCGCCGAATTCGGCGCGGATCAGGCGCACGAGATCTTCGGCATAGCGCAACTCGCCGAGCGACCCCATGCCCGAGGGCAGGTCGCCGCGCAGCGCGACGAGACGCGTGCAGCCCATGGCCTGGTAGCGCCGCAGCAGCTCGATGATCTCAGCGCGCGTGCCGCCGACGCAGGACAGGTGCGGGGCGGCGTCGAGGCCGTGGTGCTCGCGCAGGTGGCGGATCGTCTCGGGCGTGTAGCTCAGCGTCGAGCCGCCCGCGCCGAAGGTCACGGACACGAAACGCGGCGAGAACGCCTTGAGCTTCTCGACCGTTCGGTCGAGCTGAAGGCGCTGTTCGTCGGTCTTGGGCGGGAAGAATTCGAAGGAAACGGCCATCGGGAGGGCGGTCCTGGGCGGTGTTCGGGGTCGACACGAAGTGTATCGCTTTGTCGCGATGAAAGGATGTCTGGAAATTCCTGTGTCGGCCCGCGATGGATGCGCGTCCTCTCGGGGACGGGGGGCCGCAAAGGCCGGATAATCCGCCGATGAATCCCCCCCGCATGACCACGATCACCGCACTCCGGCGGGCGGCGACGCTTGCCTCGGCGCGACAGCGCGTGGCCGACCTGCGCGAGCGCTCCCTCCTCGGGGGCGTGTTCTACGTGTTCTCGTGGACGCTGATCGTCCTGTACAGCGAAGCGCTGACCCTGCGGCTGCCCTGGGTGCTGGCGGGCGGTCTCGCCCTCGGCCTGCTGGGCGCGCTGCGCTTCCTGCCGAGTCCGACGCTCCCCGATACCGAGGCCGCCGACCGCGTGCAGCATCGCCTGTGGGCGCTCCTGCTGAGCATGGCCGGCCTCTGGGGCGCCTTGTGCTGCTGGGCGTGGATCGACCCGGCCTTCGCGGCGTCACGGATGATCACGGCGCTCGGCGTGGTGTCCCTCGCGACCGCCTATTCCCAGCTCTATGCGGTGCGTCGGGCACAGGCCTTCACCGGCGTCGCGCTGATGATGCTGCCGACGATGGCGGCGATCGCCCTTGAGGGCGGATACAACGGCCTGCTGCTGATGATGTCGGTGAACCTGCTCTTCCTGGTCGCGGTGATCATCCGTTCGAACCGCGAGTACGAGGCCAAGCTCGACCTCGAGATCGAGCTGCGCACCGAGCGCGATCGCTACGTGCGGTTGAGCCGCGTCGATGCACTGAGCGGCCTCGCCAACCGCGGCCATTTCCAGACCGTGTTCGATGCCGCCACCGCCAGCCGCGAGGCCGGCGTAGTGCTGCTGGTGCTCGACGTCGACCGCTTCAAGCAGGTGAACGACCGTTTCGGCCACGTGGCCGGCGATCGCGTGATCATCGGCGTCGCCGAGGCGTTGCGGGGCGCCGTCGAAGCCGTCCGCGGCGTGCCGGCCCGTTTGGGCGGCGAGGAGTTCGGCGCGGTCCTGCGCGACATCGACGCCGCGCAGGCGCTCGCCGTGGCGGAAGACCTTCGCCGTCGCATCAACGCCCTGCGCTTCTCGCTGCCCGACGGCAGCGATTTCAACGTGACCGCCAGCATCGGCATCGGCGCCCTCGACCCGAAGAAGCATCGCGACGGCGATGCCCTGTACCGCGAAGTGGATTCGGCGCTTTACAAAGCGAAGGCGGCGGGGCGGAATCGCGTTGTGGCGATCAGCTGAGCAGCCGCTGGTACTGGATTGGCGAAGAAGTGCGGCCGCTCGGCATCAGCTCGAAGGCTGACCAGAGGCGACGCGATCGAAAAGCCAAGTGTCGGTGCCGGGCCCCAGCGCCTTCCCAAAGCGGATCGCCGCATCGTCCTGCGCGCGAAGTCTCGTGAGTTCCTCGCCGGTGACGGGCAGGACATGCAGGAGGGACGCCCGTTCCGCTGCAGCGAAGCTCAACCCGTCGATCGACTGGAGATGCAAGGGCGGCAGAAACAGCACACCGTTGAAGCCTGGCGGCAGCATGCCGTCGGCCAGGGCCAGTGTGTGGAACACGCCGAGGTGGGTGCCGGCCCGGAACGGAAACAACGCAAGGTCGGCCAGCAAGCGAGCTGTCTGCTCCTCAGGTCGGAGCGAGAACGTCACCAGCTCCGTCCGTATCGGGCCTTGCTCGGTGTCCTGCGGGAAGTCGGACATGCCGCTGGTGATCCAAACCCAATACGGCCGGGCTTCGGTCGGCGGGAAGCGATGCACGTCGATGGCTGGCATGCCGGACGTGGCTCGCAGCGAGACATCCGCTGGGCCAAGCGCAGCCTCGTAGCAGGCCAGTCTGCGCTGGTCGTAGTCGCCTCCTTCGTCGGTTTCCGGATGCCGTGGCGGCATCGTCCGGACGAACGGGGGCTGCGTCTTGTTCGGCACCAGGCCAGACTGTTGGAAGAGTTCGCGGTTCCAGTCGGACTCATTCATGGCGTCAGGAGGCTTCCGGAAGACGGTGGATGGGGCGGGACGTGACGACGGCGCCCGAAGGCGCCGTCGCGTGCATCGAAGGCAAGCCCCGGCGAACCGGGGCGCGCGATCAGTAGCGGTAGTGCTCGGGCTTGTACGGGCCTTCGACGTCGACGCCGAGGTACGCGGCCTGCTCGGCGGTCAGCGTGGTCAGCTTCACGCCGATCTTCTCGAGGTGCAGGCGGGCCACTTCCTCGTCCAGCTTCTTCGGCAGGATGTAGACCTTCTTCTCGTAAGTGTCCTTGTTGGCCCACAGGTCGATCTGCGCGAGGGTCTGGTTCGAGAACGAGTTCGACATGACGAAGCTCGGGTGGCCGGTGGCGCAGCCGAGGTTCACCAGGCGGCCTTCGGCCAGCATGAAGATCGCGTTGCCCTTGGCGAAGGTGTACTTGTCGACCTGCGGCTTGATGTTCAGGCGGACGGCACCCGAGCTGTTCAGGCGGTCGATCTGGATCTCGTTGTCGAAGTGGCCGATGTTGCAGACGATGGCCTGGTCCTTCATCTGCTGCATGTGCTCGAGCGTGATGACGTCCTTGTTGCCCGTCGTCGTCACGTAGATGTCGCCGCGGCCGAGGGTGTTCTCGACCGTGTTGACCTCGAAGCCTTCCATCGCGGCCTGCAGGGCGTTGATCGGATCGATCTCGGTGACCACCACGCGGCAGCCGTAGGCGCGCAGCGAGTGGGCCGAGCCCTTGCCGACGTCGCCGTAGCCGCAGACGACCGCGACCTTGCCGGCCAGCATCACGTCCATCGCACGCTTCAGGCCATCGGCCAGCGACTCGCGGCAGCCGTAGAGGTTGTCGAACTTCGACTTGGTGACCGAGTCGTTGACGTTGATGGCCGGGACCAGCAGCTTGCCGGCCTCGAGCATCTGATACAGGCGGTGCACGCCGGTGGTGGTCTCTTCCGAGACGCCCTTCCAGTCCTTGACCACCGTGGTCCAGAAGCCCGGACGCTCCTTGGCGACGCGCTTCAGCAGGTCCTTGATCACCTGCTCCTCGTGCGAGCCCGAGGGCGAGTTGACCCACGTGGTGTCGCCCTTCTCGAGCTCGTAACCCTTGTGGATCAGCAGGGTGACGTCGCCGCCGTCATCGACGACCAGCTCCGGGCCCTTGCCGCCCGGGAAGGTGATGGCGTCCAGCGTGCAGTCCCAGTACTCCTCGAGCGTCTCGCCCTTCCACGCGAAGACGGGCGTGCCCGACTTGGCGATGGCGGCGGCGGCATGGTCCTGGGTCGAGAAGATGTTGCACGAGGCCCAGCGCACGTCGGCGCCAAGGTCCTTCAGCGTCTCGATCAGCACGGCGGTCTGGATCGTCATGTGCAACGAGCCGGTCACGCGCACGCCCTTCAGCGGCTTGGCCGAGGCGTACTTGTGGCGGATCGACATCAGGCCGGGCATTTCCTGCTCGGCGATGTCGATTTCCTTGCGGCCCCAATCGGCCAGCGAAATGTCGGCGACCTTGTAGTCGACGGGGAGGTTCACGACAGCGTTCATTGGGTTCTCCGGGATTTGCGTCCGCGCGGTGCGCGGTGCGGTGGTGGCAAATCGGGCGCGGTTTTCGTTAGGCCTGTTCCGGTCGGGAACATCCGCCAAGCCTGAGCCGGGCCTTGCGCCTGGCATGCAGCGCCCCTTGGCGGGAGCGGGCGCAGTTTACCGCCACTCGGCGACGGTCGCATGAAGCCCGGCCTGCCAGCCCTTGAGGCCCGCTACACTTCCCGGATGCGGATCGGCATTGATTTTGGCACCAGCTATTCCGCTGCGGCGGCATGCATTGAAGGCAAGCTCCGGCCTGTGCGCTTCGGCGATGCGCAGCAGTTCCGCACGGCCGTGTACTTCCCCGAGCACATGCCCGATGGCGACAGCGTGCGGCGACACCGCGACGGCTCGGTGGCCACGGCAAGCCAAGTGGCCGAGGCGCTGTTTGGCGACGAGGCGATTGAGGCCTATCTGCTGGAAGGCGACGGCCACTTGGTCGAATCGCCGAAGTCCATGCTGGGCTACCAGTTGCATCCGAGGGCCAAGGACACCATCGCGGCGATTTGCGCGCGCATTCTCGGGCATATCCGCGAGCAAGCGAGCGCACAGTTCGGCACCGAGGTGCGCGAAGCAGTGTTGGGCCGGCCGGTGCACTTCCGCAGCTCCATGGGCGAGGCCGGCGAAGTGCAGGCCTTGGCCTTGCTGCGGGAGGCTGCGGCGGTGGCCGGTTTCGAGGCCGTGGCGTTTCTGGAAGAACCCGTGGCGGCCGCGCTCCAGCACCATGCGGCGAGCGCGAAGCGACACACGGCCCTGGTTTTCGATATCGGCGGTGGCACGACGGATATCGCCTGGGGCGAGTTGGGCGGCGCCGAAGCGCCAAGGATTCTGGGCAGCTGGGGCGTGGGCTTGGGCGGCACCGATTTCGATCTGGCCCTGAGCTTGGATCGCGCCATGCCGCTGTTCGGTCGCGGCTTGAGCCGCGTGCCCAACCATCATTTCGTCGAAGCCGCGATGGTGCAGGACCTTCCGCGCCAGCGCAGTTTTCGCAAACACGATTACGACGAAGCGCCCGAGCCCTTCCGCTCGCGATTGATGGCCCTGCAGGCCGAGGGTGCACCCACGCGCCTGCATCGCGACATCGAGGGCTTGAAGGTGCGGCTGAGTGACGCCGGTGCGGCAGCCTTCGCTCTGGATTGGATCGAGACCGGTCTCGGTGTGGAGGCCACTCGAGAGCAGTTGGCCGAAGCCGCCGAAGCGCCGCTGCGTCGCATGCGCGCGCTGTTGGAACAGATCCGCGACGAGCGCGGCGCACCCGATGCCGTCGTGCTGACTGGCGGCATGTCGCGCTCGCCCTTGCTGCGCGCGTTGGCGAGCGAGGTGTTTGCCGGTGTGCCGCAGGTGGCGGGTGAAGCGTCGTTGGGGGTCGTTTCGGGCTTGGCGCGGGCGGCGGCCGAATAGCAGACGGCCCGCTTGCGCGGGCCGTCGGGTCTTGCGGGGCAGGGCGGCGTTCGCCGCGCCGGCCTTACTTCTTCTTCGACTTCGCCTTGCCGGCCTTGTTGAGGCCCGCCGCGTCCTTCAGCGCTTCCGCGCGGTCGGTCTTCTCCCACGAGAAGGCGGTGGCGGTCTTCTTCTTGCCGTCGGCGCCCGTGTAGGTCACTTCCTTCGGCTTGCGGCCGAAGTGGCCGTAGCTGGCGGTGGCCTGGTAGATCGGGTGCTCGAGGTCCAGCATCTTGGTGATGCCGTACGGGCGCAGGTCGAAGTTGGCGCGGATCAGCTTCTCGATGACGGCGTCATCGACCACGCCGGTGCCGAACGTCGTCACCGAGATCGAGGTCGGCTCGGCCACGCCGATGGCGTACGAGACCTGCACTTCGCACTTGCGGGCGAGGCCGGCGGCGACGATGTTCTTGGCGACGTAGCGCGCCGCGTAGGCGGCCGAACGGTCGACCTTCGACGGGTCCTTGCCCGAGAACGCACCACCGCCGTGCCTCGCCATGCCACCGTAGGAATCAACAATAATCTTGCGGCCAGTCAGGCCGCAGTCGCCCACCGGGCCGCCGATGACGAACTTGCCGGTCGGGTTGATGTGCATCTTCGACTTCGGCAGCTTCGCGAGCCACTCCTTCGGCAGCACCGGCTTGAAGATGTGCTCGATGACGCCTTCGATGATGTCCTTCTGCTTCACGCCCTCGTCGTGCTGCGTCGACAGCACCACGGCGTCGAGGCCGAGGATGGTGTTGCCGTCGTAGCGCAGGGTGACCTGCGACTTCGCGTCCGGACGCAGCCACTTCAGCTTGCCGCTCTTGCGGACCTTGGCCTGCTGCTCGACCAGGCGGTGCGAGTAGTAGATCGGCGCCGGCATGAACTCCGGGGCTTCGTCGCAGGCGTAGCCGAACATCAGGCCCTGGTCGCCCGCGCCCTGTTCTTCCGGCTTCTTGCGGTCGACGCCCTGGTTGATGTCCGGCGACTGCTTGCCGAGCATGTTGATGATCGCGCAGGTGTGGCCGTCGAAGCCGACTTCGGAATTGTTGTAGCCGATGCCATTGATGACGTTGCGCGCGAGCGCCTCGATGTCGACCCACGCGGAGGTGGTGACTTCACCGGCGACGATGGCCGCACCGGTCTTCACCATCGTTTCGCAGGCGACGCGGGCGCGCGGGTCCTGCGCGATGATCGCGTCGAGCACGGCATCGGAGATCTGGTCGGCGATCTTGTCCGGATGGCCTTCCGACACCGACTCCGAGGTGAAGAGGTAGCTGCTCATTTCGTCTTATATCCCTTGATTCGGATGGAAAGATGGGCGGCGGATGATACACCCCCGCGCCCCGGGGTGCATCTTGGTCCCGGACGCGTTGCCGATGGTTAAGCGGGTGCGACGCGTCGGCCTCGGTGCGCCGTGGTTCGCCGGGATCGAGTCACGCGGATGAAACCGCAAGGAAACGAGGACGTCGCGAAGGGTCGCCAGCATTGCGCAAACCACCGCGGAGCCCCCCAGGGTGATCCAGCTCGAACAGCGCCTCGTTGAACGTTACCCCCACTGGTTCGAGGGGCCCAAGGCGGTCCTTGCGCAGGGCCTTGCGCGCTCGATCGCGCAGTTCGGCAAGCTCGACGACATCAACGCTTGGCTGGCGGCGAATGGCCACCGCACCGGCTTCGATTTCGTCGAAGGCGTCCTCGACCACTTCGGCACGCGCTACACGGTCGACCAGGTCGAGCGCGGTCGCATCCCGCAGACGGGCCGGCTGATCATCGTCGCCAACCACCCGCTGGGGGCACTGGATTCGCTGGCGCTGCTGCATCTGGTCGGCACGGTCCGCCGCGACGTGCGCATCCTCGCCAACGATTTCCTGATGGAATTCGAAGGCCTCCGCGAGCTGCTCCTGCCGCTGCGCATCCTCGGGGGCAAGCCGAGCGCGGAGAGCCTGAAAGCCGTTACGGCCGCGCTCGAGGCGGAGCAGGCGGTCATCGTCTTCCCGGCCGGCGAGGTGGCGCGCTTCGGTTGGCGCGGCGTGCAGGATGGCCGCTGGCGCGCCGGCTTCGTGAAGTTCGCGCGCGAGAGCGGCGCGCCGGTGCTGCCGGTGCGCATCAAGGCGAAGAACTCCGCGCTGTTCTACGGCCTTTCCAGCCTGTACAAGCCGGTCGGCACGGCCTTGCTGCCGCGCGAGATCTTCAAGGCGCGCGGCCTGCGCATCGACCTGCGCATCGGCCTGCCGCGGCACATCGATGCGGAGGCCATCGAAGGCGGAAGCCTCGACACCGCCAAGGCGCTGGCGTCGATGCGGCAAGCCCTCCAGGCCATCGGCACCCGCAAGGAGACGGCGCCGCCCGGTCCGATGCCGCTGGCGCACGCGGTCGATCGCGGTGCGCTGCGGGCCGAGATCCTCGCCATGCGCGAGCTCGGCCGCACTCCGGACGGCAAGCAGATCCGCGTCGGTCGCCTGCGCGCCGACAGCCTGCTGCTGCGCGAGCTGGGCCGCCTGCGCGAGCAAAGCTTCCGTGCGGTGGGCGAGGGCACGGGCCGAGCCATCGATGTCGATGCCTACGACACCTGGTACGAGCACATCGTGCTGTGGGACGCCGACGCACTGCAGATCGCCGGCGCCTACCGCGTCTGCCGCGGTGCGGACATGCTTGCCACGCGCGGGCTGAAGGGCCTGTACACCGCCAGCCTGTTCGACTTCGGGCCGGAGGCGCAGGCGCATGTCGCCCAAGGCATGGAGCTCGGCCGCAGCTTCGTGGCGCCGGCCTACTGGGGCTCGCGCAGCCTCGACTACCTGTGGATCGGCATCGGCGCCTACCTGCGCGCGCACCCGGACGTGCGCTATCTGTTCGGCCCGGTGTCGATCAGCGCCGAGCTGCCGATCGCGGCGCGCGAGCAGCTGGTGGCCTACTACGGCCAGCATTACGGCGCACCGGGCGTGCTGGCCCCGGTCGAGGCCGCGCCGCCCGCGCGTGCTCGGCGGCCCTTCCAGTTCCTCGCCGACGCCCCTTGCTACCGCGGGCTGGACGCCGAACAGAGCTTCCGGGTGCTGCGCGCCAACCTCGACGCCCTCGGGGCCAAGGTGCCGGTGCTCTACAAGCAGTACACGGAGCTGTGCGAGCCGGGCGGCGCGCGCTTCCTCGCCTTCGGGGTCGATCCGGACTTCGCCAACTGCGTGGACGGCCTGATCGAGGTCGACCTGCAGCGCATCAAGCCAAAGAAGTTCCAGCGCTACATCGCCGGGGAGATCACCGCATGACCCGCCGCCGCGCCGCGTTCGTCTCCGACGTGCACCTCGGTTCGAAGCACTGCCACGCCGAAGAGCTGGCGGCCTTCCTGGGCACGCTGGACGTCGAGCGCCTCTACCTCGTCGGCGACATCGTCGACCTGTGGTGGATGTCGGCCAAACGCGCGGCCTGGGGCCACGGGCAGAACCACGTGGTCGAAGCCCTGCATCGGCTGCGCGCCGCAGGCACCGAGCTCATCTACGTGCCCGGCAACCACGACCGGCCGATCCGTCGCTTCTGTGGCTTGATGTTGCCGCGCATGAGCGTGCGTCGCCGCGTGATCCACACCACGGCCGACGGCCGCCGCCTGCTGGTGGTGCATGGCGACGACTACGACAGCGCCACGCAGTTCGGCGGGTTCCAGGAGGAACTCGGCGACTGGCTGTACGAGCGCATCCTCACCGGCAACCGCATCGCCAACGCGCTGCGTCGCTGCTTGGGGCTGCGCTACTGGTCGCTGGCGGATTTCCTGAAGCGCCAGAGCGGCGCGGCCGAGCGCTACATCGCGCGGTTCATCGAGGCAGGGCTCGATGACGTGCGTCGCCGCGGCCTCGACGGCATCGTTTGTGGCCACATCCATCGCCCGGCGCTGTTCGAGCGCGATGGCCTCGTCTACGCCAACGACGGCGACTGGGTGGAGAGCCTCACGGCGCTGGTGGAAGACCGCGACGGCACGCTGCGCCTGCTCGACCACCGTGGCGAAACGCTGAAGCGCCTCGGGCCCAAGGTCTGCTGGATCGACGAGCGCCGCGAGGTGCCTGCCCGCGCGGCTGCGCCCGAGCCGCTCCACGAAGCCGCCTGAACCGGTCGAGGAACGCCGCTGGCTGAACCAAACGTGGCAGCGCTCACCCCGCGCCCACGGATCGTGCCTACGCTTGTCGCATGGATTCCTTGAGCCAACTCGTCCTCGGCGCCGCCGTCGCCGCGGCCTGCGTGCCCGCCCGCCATCGCCGCAAGGCGCTCCTCGTCGGTGCGGCCCTCGGCACGCTGCCCGACCTCGACGTGCTGATCGACTACGGCGATGCGGTCAGCAACATGACCTTCCACCGCGGCTTCAGCCACTCGCTGTTCGTGCTGCCGATCGTTGCGCTGCTGCTGTGGGCCGTGTTGCGCCGGTTCTGGCCTCCCGTGCGCGAAGCGCCCCGGTCTTGGGGCTGGGCGATCCTCTTGCCGCTGGTCACGCACCCCTTGCTCGATGCCCTCACCGTTTACGGGACGCAGCTGTTCTGGCCGCTCACGACGCCGCCGGTGATGGGCGGCAGCCTGTTCATCATCGACCCGCTCTATACCGTGCCGTTGCTGGTGGCCGTCCTCGTCGCCGCCATCGCCGGTGAAGCGCGTCGCGGCGGGACGGCCGTGGCGCTCGGTCTGGCGCTGAGCACGGGCTACGCGGCTTGGAGCCTCGTGGCCCAGCAGCGCGTCGATGCGATCGCCGCCGAGAGCCTGCGCGGCACGCCGCATGCGGACGCACCGCGCCTGGTCGTCGCGATGCCGTTCACCACGCTGGCGTGGCGCATCGTGGTGCTCACCCCGGAGGGCTACCTCGAAGGCGAGCGCTCGCTGGTGGCCGATCGCGGGCCGATCGATTTCATCGCCCATCGCTTCGATCGACGCCTGTTGGAGGAGGCGGGCGACCTGTGGGCCGTGCAGCGCCTGCTCTGGTTCTCGCAAGGCTTCCAGCGTGCCGACGTCGTCGATGGCGAACTGCGCCTCGGCGACCTGCGCATGGGCCAGCACCCCACGTTTTTCTTCACCCATGCAGTGGGGCGTCGCGAGGCCGGAGCGTGGGTGCCAGCGGACAACCGCCAGATCGAACAGCCGCGGGTTCGCGAGGGCCAATTGGTCGGCCTTTGGCGCCGTGTATGGCTCGGCGAGCCCATCCCCGGCACGCCCTTCGCTGAGCGCGTCGCGGCGGCGGCTCAGGCCGCGGAGGCGAAGTCCGGCGCGACGCCGGCGACCAGCGCGTCGAAGTAGTCGCGCGTCAGGGCGATCTGCCGCTCGCCGGTCTCGGCGGCATTCACCACCGTGCGGAAGGCGGCCTGCTCGGGATGGTCCTTCGCGTACCAGCCGAGGTGCTTGCGGGCGATGCGCACGCCCTGCGGCGCGCCGTAGAACGCGTGCAGGTGCTCGAGGTGGCCGATCAGCACGTCGCGCACCTCGGCCAGCGTCACCGGCGGTAGCTCGGTGCCGGTGGCGAGGTAATGCGTGATCTCGCGGAAGATCCACGGACGGCCCTGCGCCGCGCGGCCCACCATCACCGCATCGGCGCCAGTGGCCTCGAGCACCGCTTTCGCCTTGCGCGGGGAGGTGACGTCGCCGTTGGCGATCACCGGGATGCGAACGGCGGACTTCACCGCCGCGATGGTGGCGTATTCGGCCTCGCCCTCGTAGAAGTCGTTGCGCGTGCGGCCGTGGATGGTCAGCGCGGCGATGCCACTTTGTTCCGCGATGCGCGCGATGGTGAGCGCATTGCGCGTCTCGCGGCACCAGCCGGTGCGGATCTTCAGCGTCACCGGCACGTCCACCGCGCCGACCACCGCCTCGAGGATTCGCGCCACCAGCGCCTCGTCGCGAAGCAGGGCCGAGCCCGCTGCGACGTTGCAGACCTTCTTCGCCGGGCAGCCCATGTTGATGTCGATGAGTTCGGCGCCATGCGCGGCGTTGTAGCGCGCGGCCTCGGCGAGCTGGCTGGGCTCGGTGCCGGCGATCTGCACCGAGACGGGTTCCGGTTCGCCGACGTGGTCCATGCGTCGCAGCGACTTCGGCGTGTTCCAGAAGCGCGGGTCGCTGGTGGTCATTTCCGAGACGCACAGGCCCGCGCCCAGACGCTTGCACAGCATCCGGAACGGCTTGTCGGTGACGCCGGCCATGGGGGCCAGCACCACCGGCGGGTCGATGCGGTAGGGGCCGATCTGCATGGGCGCATTCTCGCAGGCCGGCTCGTTCGGCGCAGGAACCTGGGCTGACCGTGGTCAAACGCCGGGGGGCGGTCCCGCGTCAGGATGGGGCATCGACGGAAAGGGAACCGACCCATGCGCATCGCCGTGTACTCGCACCGTGCTTACGAGGCCGATACGTTGGACCGCGCCCTGCGCGAAGCGGGGATCGACGCACTGGCGCTCGAATCCCGGCTGGACGTGCGCACTGCCGCGCTCGCGGCCGGGACGGAGGCCGTCTGTGCTTTCGTGAACGACGACCTTTCCGCGCCCGTGCTCGAGGCCCTCGCGGCAGGCGGCGTGCGCGGAATCGCCCTGCGCTGCGCCGGCTTCAACAACGTTGACCTCTACGCCGCGCGCCGGCTGGGGCTGCGGGTGCTGCGCGTACCCGCGTATTCCCCCGCCGCGGTGGCCGAGCACGCGCTCGCGCTGATGCTCACCCTGAACCGCAAGACGCATCGGGCCTACCAGAGGGTGCGCGAGGGCAATCTGGCCCTCGACGGGCTGGTGGGCTTCGATCTCGAGCACAAGACCGTCGCGGTCGTGGGCGCGGGCCGGATCGGCACGGCGCTCGTGCGGATCCTCGCGGGGCTCGGCTGCCGGGTGTTGGCCGTCGACCCGCAGCCCGATCCGGCCCTGCGGGCTCGCGTCGAGGCGCTGGGCGGCGTGTTCGTGCCGCTCGACGAGGCCCTGCCCCAGGCCGACATCGTCAGCTTGCATTGCCCGCTGACGGCGGCCACCAAGCACCTCGTCGATGCCCGCCGGCTCGCGGCGATGAAGCCCGGGGCCATGCTCATCAACACCAGCCGGGGCGGCCTCGTCGACACCAAGGCGCTGATCGCCGCGTTGAAGCGACGCCATCTCGGCGCGGTGGGGCTGGATGTCTACGAGGAGGAGGCCGGCCTGTTCGACCGTGACCTCTCGGAGCGCGGCATCGACGACGACGTGTTCGCGCGCCTGCTCACGTTCCCGAATGTCGTGGTCACCGCCCACCAGGGGTTCCTGACCCGCGAGGCGCTAACGCAGATTGCCGCGACCACCGTGATGAACCTGCAGGCCATCGAGCGCGGCGAGCCGGCCGCGGGGCGCGAGCTGGGCTGAAGCGTCCTCCGACCCGGCGCGGCTCAGCCGGCCGGCGGGGTTTCGGCGGCGGCTTCGGCTGGCGCTTCCCCGGCCTCGGCGTCGGCATCCGCCGGATCGTCGTTGCGGCCCAGCGCCGCGTCTTCCGTCGCTTTGTTCATCACGATGATGCTGATGCGGCGGTTGATCGGGTTGGTGGGGTTCTCTTTGTCGAACAGCACGGAGTCGGAGACGCCGACCACGCGGGCCATCTTCTCCATCGACACGCCACCGCTCACGAGCGCGCGGCGCGCGGCGTTGGCGCGGTCGGCGGAGAGCTCCCAGTTCGTGTAGCCGGTGTCCCCGCCGCCGAAGGGCGTGGTGTCGGTGTGGCCGGTGATGCTCAGGCGGTTCGGCACCCCCTGCAGGTAGGGCGCCAGCTCGTTGAGGATGTTGATGGTGTAGCTCTGCAGGCGGAAGCTGCCCGAATCGAACATCGGCCGGTTCTGCTGGTCGACGATCTGGATGCGCAGGCCTTCCGGCGTGATGTCGAGAAGCAGCTGCTCCTTGAAGGCCGCCAGCGACGCGCTCTGGTCGATGGCTTCCTCGAGCTGTTTCTTCAGGTCTTCGAGCCGCGCCTTCTCGATTTCCTTGGCCTGGGCTTCGATCTCCTCGTCGGTCATCGGCGCCGCGCCGCCTTCGGCGGGGTCCTCCGTCTCGCCGTCGCCCGGGTCGCCGTCCGGCGGCTTCATTGCGTCGAAGACCTGCACTGGCGCATCACCGGCGCCGCCCGGGCCCATCGACCCGGGCACCGTGGCGACCGACAGGCCCTCCAGCACCGAAGGATTCTTGAAGTACTCGGCCATGCCGCCGAGCTGCTCCTGCGGCAGCGTCGCCGAGAGCCACATCACCATGAAGAAGGCCATCATCGCGGTGACGAAGTCGGCGTAGGCCACCTTCCACGCGCCGCCATGGTGGCCGCCCGCGTTGATCTTCTTCTTGACGATGATGATCGGCTGTTCTTCTTTGCCGGCCATGGTCGTGCCTCCGCCGGAGCGCGCTTACTTCGCGCCCTTGAGTTCGGTTTCGAGGTCCGCGAAGCTCGGGCGGATGTCGGAGAACAGCTGCTTGCGCGCGAATTCGATCGCCACCGGCGGCGGGTAGCCACGCACCGACGCGAGCAGGGCGATCTTCACCAGTTCGAAGGGCTTGCTGTCTTCTTCCGCACGCGTGCCCATCGCCGACGCGACGGGGCCCACGAAGCCGTAACCCAGCAGGATGCCGAGGAAGGTGCCCACCAGCGCCGAGGCCACCTTCTGGCCGATCACCTCGGGCGGCGCATTGCCGACGTACTCCATCACTTTCACGATACCAAGCACGGCGGCGACGATGCCGAAGGCCGGGAGACCGTCGGCCACCGTCTGGATCGAATGCGAGGGGGCGTGCGCTTCCTTGTGATGGGCGTCGAGTTCGGCTTCGAGCACGGCTTCGAGCTCGTGCGGGTTCATGTTGCCGCCGATCATCAGGCGCAGGCAGTCGGTGATGAAGTCGAGCAGGTGGTGGTCGGCCAGCACCTTCGGGTACTTCTGGAAGATCGCGCTCGCCTCGGGGTTTTCCACGTGAGACTCGACCGCCATCAGGCCTTCCTTGCGGATCTTCATCAGCAGCTCATAGAGCAGCTTCAGCAGCTCGATGTAGTCGGCCTTGCCGAACTTCGGCCCCTTGAGCAGGCCGAGCGCGCCGCTGATGCTGGCCTTCATGTTCTTCATCGTGTTGCCGGCGACGAAAGCCCCGAGCGCACCGCCGCCGATGATCGTTGTTTCGACCACAGCCGCCTTGACGATGACCATGATGTTGCCGCCGGCAAACACGAAGCCGCCGAACACGCAGACGAGGATGATCACGTAACCGATCAGGACGAACACGGGTTCCCTCCAGGGTCGTAAGCCTCAGCGAACGGCCATGCTAGCCGAAGGCCGCTTCAGGACGCGAACCGGGTTTCCAGTTCCGCCCGGGTGGGCATGGCCGCCGCCGCGCCGGGGCGCTCGGTGGAGAGCCCGGCGAAGCGGATGGCGAAGGGCAGGAGGGTGGCCGGGTCGGCGTCCGGACAGGCCGCCCAGGCGGCCGCGAGCGCGCCGTTGAAGGCATCGCCGGCCCCGGTGGTGTCGATGGCCCGCACGACGGCGGCAGGCACGCGGGCGATCGTCACAGGTGCGTCATCCCCGGGCCGCGCACCGGGGGCGAGGACGGCGCCGGCATCGCCAAGGGTGATCACCACCGTGCGGACGGGCAGTCGGGCGCAGAGGGCGGCGAGCTCCGCATCCGTGCGATCGCGCAGGGTCTTCGCCTCGACGTGCCCGGCGCCAAAGCGCGCGAGCAGCTCGGCCATTTCTGTCTCGTTGGGCGTGAGCAGGTCGACATCGGCCAACGCCGCCGCGTCGAGATCGGCATGCATCGGTGCCGGATTGAGGATCGTGCGGGCACCGGCGGCCCGGCCCAGCCGCATCGCTGCGCGCACCGCCTCGAGCGGCGATTCAAGGGGCGCCAGCACCACGGCGGCGTTGCTGAAGGCCTCGGCCTGCGCGTCGACATGCGCGACGGTCAGGCGCGCGTTCGCGCCCAGCGCCACGACGATGCTGTTGCAGCCCTGCGCATCGACGAGGATGCCGGCCGTGCCGGTGGCGATGCCGGCAATGGTCTCGAAGCGCGCGTCGATGCCTTCGGCCCGCGCCAGCGCGCGGGCGCCTTCGGCCAGCGTGTCATCGCCGAGCGCGCCGATGAAGGTGGTGGCGGCCCCGGCGCGGGCCGCGGCGACCGCCTGGTTGAAGCCCTTGCCGCCCGGGCCCGAGCGGAAGGCGAGGCCGGCGCGGGTCTCGCCCGGCGCCGGCAGCGCATCGACCTCCCACACGAGGTCCTGGTTGTAGCTGCCGACGACGAGGACGCGGCCGGCCATGTCCGGCCTCAGTGCCAGTTGAGCATCACGCCGGCGATGGTCGCCGTCATCAGCGTGGCGATCGAGCCGCCGAGCACGGCGCGCAGGCCGAAGCGGGCGAGGTCGGCCCGACGCTCCGGGGCCAGCGAGCCGATGCCGCCGATCTGGATGGCGATCGAGGCGAAGTTGGCGAAGCCGCACAGCGCGTAGGTGAGGATGATGCGGCTTTCCTCGCTGATGGCGCCGACGCCGGCACCGACCGGCAGCTGCGAGAGCTGCAGGTAGGCGATGAATTCGTTGAGGACGATCTTCTGGCCGATCAGGCCACCGGCGATGGCGGCGTCGTCCCACGGAATGCCGATCACCCAGGCGATCGGGGCGAGGACGGTGCCGAGGATCGTGCCGAGGTTCACCTGCACGCAGCCGTTGCCGCCCACGGCAGCGAAGGCGGCGTCGCTGACGCAGCGCGGGTCGTTGCCGCTGTTGAGCCAGGCGGTGAGGCCGACGGCGTTCGAGGCGCCGCCGATCATCGCGTTGATCAGGGCGATCAGGGCGACGAAGGCCAGCAGCATCGCGGCGATGTTGATGGCCAGCTTCACGCCGTCGGCAGCACCCGCCGCGGCGGCGTCGATCACATTGGCCGAGGTCTTCTCCACTTCCACCTTGACGCTGCCGCGGGTGAGCGGCTCCTGCGTCTCCGGGATCAGGATCTTCGCCACCAGGAAGGTGGCCGGCGCGGCCATGATCGAGGCGGCGAGGAAGTGCTTGGCGTACATCGCCTGCAGCTCCGGGTCGGTGCCGCCCAGCATCGCCACGTAGGTCGCCATCACGCCGCCGGCGATATGCGCCATGCCGCCGATCATCATCGTGAGCAGCTCGGAGTCGGTCATGCGGCCGATGTAGGGGCGCACCGTGAGCGGGGCTTCGGTCTGGCCGATGAAGACGCTGGCGCAGACCGAGGTGGTCTCCGCGCCCGAGAGCTTCATCACCTTTGTGATGGCCCAGGCCATGCCCTTCACCACGAGCTGCAGGATGCCGAGGTGGTAGAGGATGGCGGTGATGGCGGCGAAGAAGATCACCGTCGGCAGCACCTGGAACACGAAGATGAAGCCGAATTTGTCCGCCGTCGCGAGGTCGCCGAAGATCATCTTCGCGCCCTCGGTGGTGTAGCCCGAGAGCTTCACGAAGGCGTGCGCTGCGGTGCCGAAGATCGCTTCGCCGAAGGGCGTCAGCAGCACGAAGGCCGCGAACAGCACCTGGATGACCATGCCGGTACCGACGAGCCGCCAGTCGACCTGTTTCTTGTGGCTGGAGAACAGCCAGGCGAGGCCGACGAGGACGAACAGGCCGAAGAGGCCGAACAGGATCTGTGACATCGGGATGACCGGAAAGGGAACCGCGGCAGGGTAGGGGGTCGGGGCGGGGCGGGCAATGGGCGGTGCAGCAGCCCTGGCCTAGATGCCTAGTTCCGGCAGGGCGGCGCGGTGTTGCGAGCGTCCGGCAACAAGACGAGCCACGGGGTCTCGGTGCCTTGGTTGAGGAGCCGCCGATCCATCGCACGTCCGGCCATGGTCGCCCTGAGAGCCGCGTGCCGGGCGGTGGCCTTCTGCCGCTGACGCCCGTCCAAGCCGCGCAAGGGGTCGGAGGACGACGGTCCCGGTCTGAAATCATTGAGCACTAGGCGCATTGCCGCCGCTTCGACCGGATCGTCGCGGATCAGTCCGTTTAGGGGCGTAGCGTCGTCGCTGTAGGCCAGAAAGAGAAGGAACGCCGCCTCGGGCCGCCCATTGTCGAGCAACTGGTTCAAGAGCGACGGGGCCTCACGTTGCCAAGCAGCGAACCCCGGATGCCCCATGAAATCGAAGCGTCGTGGTTCCTCGGCCTCGAATCCCTCGATGATGCCGAGAGACTGGCCCAAGACGTACCGGAGGACGGATTCCGGGTGCCCGGCGAGAGCCGAGCTTCGAAGCCAGTCGGTGCTGTCCGACTGGAGGCTGGCCGGTAGCTTTGAACACGCGCCTTGGCGCTCGATGAGTTGGATCTGGAGGGTGGCCAGGCGATCCGCTCGTTGTTCCAGAAGCCCGCTCAATTCGGGCGTTCCAGCGTTGGGAGCGCGAGCGAGCGCTTGTTGTTCGTCCCTGCGCAACTGCTCCAGCATCGCTTCGCCGTGACGGCCCACCTGCTCGCAAGCCAGCCGCTCCAAAGCGACTCGGCAAGCGGCTGCCATGTCGCCGGCCTTGGCGAGTGGAGTCAGTTCGGCGATCACGTTTGCGGGATCGGCGCCAAGCGGAAAGTAGGTCGCCCCTCGGGCCTCGCCACGCGCCGATTGCTGGTCGGCGGCATCGTCGACGGATTCGCTCGAGGTCACGTCCACCGGCATTGGCGTGGTTTGTGACTGCGCCGGAGGTGCGTGCGGTGGCGCTTCTTCAGATGCAACGCCCGACCACATCACGACGGCGCTCACGAGGAGCGCGACCAGCAAGGCGAGCGAAATCCAAAGGCGAGCGCGGTTCATCGTTCCGTCGATGGGAGGACCCCTCCGAACGCTAAGCGACCACTGCGCGGCGCGCTAGGGTCAAGCGCGAAGTCGGGCGCCGGCCTCAGCCGCCCAGTCCCTTCACCGCCACCCACACCGCCAGCACCGCGAACAGCGCCGCCGCCGCGTAGCGCGCGGCCGTCAGCGGCAGGCGATCCGAGTAGCGATGGCCGAGCAGCACCACCGGGCCGTTGGCCAGCAGCATGCCGAGGCTGGTGCCGGCCACGACCTGCCAGAGCGGGTGGTACTTGGCGGCCAGCACGACGGTGGCGATCTGCGTCTTGTCGCCGATCTCGACGATGAAGAAAGCGACCGTGGTGGCGAGGAAGGCGCCGAAGCGCGAGGGCTTCGGCGCTTCGTCGTCGTCCATCTTGTCGGGGATCAGCGTCCACGCGGCCACGGCGGCGAAGCAGGCGACCACGCCCCACTTCAACACCTCGGGCGAGACCATCGAGGCCACCCAGGCCCCGGCCCAGCCGGCCAGCGCGTGGTTGGCGAGCGTGGCGACGGCGATGCCGGCGACGATCGCCCAAGGCTGGCGGTAGCGCGCCGCAAGGATCAGCGCGAGCAGCATGGTCTTGTCGCCGATCTCGGCGATCGCGACGGCGGCAGTGGAAACGAGAAGGGCGTCCATCGGGGCTCCATTCGACCGGGCAACAGGGTGGAAGACAACGAAGACCGTGCAGGCGGCCCGGTCACAGGCGCCCGCAGGGTCTCCGGTCTTGCCCGCTGCCGCACGGCGTGGCCGTGGTGGAGGTCGCGCGCCATGGCCGGTGCAGGCCAAGCATGTTGACGCGCGGTGCCGATGGATTGGCAGGGCTACTCCCCGAAGGGTGGCGAATGCTAACGCCCGTCTACCGGGCTGTCGACCGCGGGTGGCGCCGCCGGCCGAGGCGTGCAGGGGGCGGGCTTGGTTTCGCCGTCGAAAATGTCCGATTGCAGCATCCTGACCCCGGCACCGAGGTAGAAGGTCGCCTTGCCCACGGCGCGGCCTTCGTAGTGCCTCGCGTACAGCGCTTCCGCCTGCTGGCGCGCGCGGGCTGTGATCTCGGCGGGGACCTTGGCGAGCTGCCGCTCCGCGGTCTCGGGCCTCCCCATCAGTCGGGCGTTGAGGAGCAGGTAAGCCGTGGCGCGTTCGAGGTCGGTGTCATAAAGCCCGCTGAGCCAGGTCTGGCCGCTGTAGGCGCCGGCGAGCAGGCCCGGCGCTTCCGGATGGCCCGCGTCGAGCATGCGCGCGATCACCATCGGGGCCTCGCGACGCCACTGCTCGAACTCCGGCCGCCCCATGCCGCCAGGGATGGAGAGGAACCAGCCTTCTCCGGCGGCGTAGACGGCTTGCGCGTCCGGCTGGCCGGCGAGGGCCGCCGCGCGCAGCAGGGCGAGGGATGCGAACGCGCGCTCTGGCGACAGCCCGTCGCAGTGCCGCGCGGCCGCGTTCGCGCGCTGGTTCACGGCGTTCAGTGCCGCTTCGGATCGCGGGTCCTCCGGCCCGGAAGGGCGTCCGAAGGACGACGGGGCGTCCTCGAAGTCCAGCAAGGTTTGCAACTCCCCCTGAACCGCCCCGGCTTTCTCGGAGGCTCCGAACCTTGAGAGGATTGGAGCATGAACAGATTGGCGAGGTACGCACCCGAGGTGCGTGAGCGTTCGGTTCGGATGGTGCTGGAGCACCAGTCCGAGTATTCGTCGCAGTG
>NZ_JAPZQK010000022.1 GCF_027530345.1 Silanimonas sp.
CTCGTCCGCCGGGCAATCTCGCTGATCGAGAGCCCCTCCCGCAGCCGAAGCCGCCGGACCTTCGCGTACATCGCCATGGTGTGCACCTCGTCGTCCTGCCCTTCGTCTGGTCGGGCAGGTCAGGTTGAACACCCTGGTCAACTTTCGATGCGCAGATCCCCGTTTCGCTGGTCAATTTTCAGCGAGCGGCAACAGGGGAGGTTGCGCGGGGCCTTGAAGGCGCGGAGCTTGACGATGCCGCTGATGGTCTTGACGACGAAGGTTGCGGCGCAGTTCGCGCGGGGCGGTGGAACGGTTGCGTTGAGCGATCAATCACTAGGGGCTTGACAATATGTAAGCGAGGGCTTACTAATATCAAGCATGAACAGAACTAAAGCCTCTCCCTCCCTCCGCCGTGGCCGGCCCGTGAACGCCGAAGCGCGCGCTGAACGCCGGCAGCAGATCCTTGATGCTGCACACCGCTGTTTCGTGCGCCGCGGGTTCCATGCCTCGAGCACGGCGGAGATCAGCAGTGAAGCCGGCATCAGCGTAGCCGGGCTGTATCAGTACTTTCCCACCAAGCAGGATCTTGTCACGGCCCTGATCCAGCACGAGCTCGAGGCAGACCTCGCCCTGATCCAGCAGCTCGACCGCGCTGCCGATCTGCTGGAGGGGTTGCAACAGGTTGCGATGGCGGTAGTGCGTGACTCCAGAACCCCACAGGCTGCCCACCTGCGTCTGGAGATCCTCGCCGAGGCGGCCCGCGATGCGGGAACCGCAAAGGTGTTCCTCGCCGCCGAGCGGCGCATCAATCGTGCCCTCTCGCGGGTGATCCGCAAGGGCCAGGAACAGGGCAGCATCGACCGCGACCTCGACCCGATGGCGGTTGCAGAGCACATCAACGCGTTTCTCGACGGCGCGTTCAGTCGCCTGACGCTGCCGATCACCGACCCGGAAGCCTTTGTCCGCGGTTCGATCGAACTCATTCGCCGCGCGCTTAGCGCCAAAAGCTGATCCAACCCAACGACCAGCGGGCCAAGTGCTCGCGAAACATGGAGTGACTATTTTATGAGTAAGGCCTCACTTTTTATATGTAACCCCGGCCCCCTCGCAGCTGCTCTCTGCGGGATCTTGGCGGTGGGGTTGACTGGCTGTTCCAGCGAGCCGACCACCGTTGCGCCAGCGGCCGAGCCGGTTGCCTTGGTGGCGACCGCGGCAGCGCCTATCGACCCGGCGCTACGTGCGACCGGGCTGGTGCGTGGCCGCCACGCCCACGTCGTCACCTCTGAGGCGGCCGGCCGTATCGTCGGCGTACATGCTGATGTGGGCGCGCACGTGCGCCGCGGTCAGCTGCTGGCCACCATCGAGGGGGAACCGCTGCGTCTGCAGCTGGTCGTCGCCGAGGCCGAGGTCGCCCGCGCGGCGGCTGTCGCGGCGGAGCGCGAGGCAGCGCTGGCCCGCACGCGCGGCCTGGTGGAGGCCGGTGTCGCCAGCCAGGCCGATTACGACGCGCTTGCGGTCGACGCCGACAGCGCCCGCAAGATGCTGGAGGCTGCCCGGGCCAGCGCCGAGCTCAGCCGGCGCGCCGTGCGGGAAGCAGAGGTGCGTGCTCCGCTCGACGGTGTGGTCGCGGCGCGGCGCGTGGAGCTGTCGCAGGCGGTCGCTGCTGGCGAGGCGCTGTTCGACATCGACGGTCCCGGTCGGCGCGACATCGTGCTCATGGCACCGGCCACGGCCACATTGGAGCCCGGTGCCCACGCCCGATTCTGGTTCGATGGTGGCGCAGGCGAGGCGCGCCTGCTCGGAGTCAGCGCGCGGGCGGGCAGCGCGGGTGCGCGCACCGCCCGGCTGGAAATCCTTTCAGACGCACCGCTCGCGGGCACGCCAGTTGAGGTGGCTTTCAGCGGCAGTTCGAGCCCGACGGCGGCGGCGATCGTGCCCCTCGCCGCGGTGCTCAGCGGCCGCGATGGAGCGCGGCGGGTGTTGCAGGTGGACGCCGAAGGGGTTCTGCAAGAGGCCGCGGTGGAACTGCTCGCCGTGACGGACGCAGGTGCACTGGTCAGCGGACCTACCCGCCCGGGCGACCGGGTGGTGGCTGCCGGTGGCGAGTTCCTCGCCGTGGGCACGCGTGTGCGCGCCGTCGCGGTCCAGCGCTGAATTGCCGCCCCCTCGTATTGGGAGATCCGTCATGTCCATCACTGCGACCGCACTCAAACGCGCGCGATTCACTCTGGCCGCCGCGGCCGGGCTCATGATCGCGGGCGTCGTCAGCCTGTTCGGCTTTCCCGCCACCGAGGAGCCGACTGTGCCGACCCGCATCGCCACGGTCGAAGCCTACTTCCCCGGCGCGTCCTCCGCGCGGGTTGAGCAACTCGTCGCACGCCCGATTGAAGAGCGCGTTCGCGAGATCGCCGAGGTCAAGACTATCGATACCGTGGTCCGGCCAGGCGCCACGTACATTTATGTCTCGCTGCACCCGGAGACCAGCCCAGATCGCTTGCCTTCCGTGTGGCAGCGCCTGCGCGCAAAGGCCAGCGATGCCGCCGAGGTGCTGCCTGAGGGCACCATCGGCCCGATCGTCAATGACGAGTTCGGCCGGGTTTCGGTACTGACGCTCGCCTTGACCGGCCAAGGCTACTCGGCCGGACAGCTGCAAGACTGGGCGCGAAAGGTGCGCGGCCGCCTGCAGAGCCTTCCGGGGGTTGAGCAGATTTCGCTCCACGGAGTGCGCGAGGAACGCGTCTATGTCGAGCTTTCGCCGGCCCAGCTGGCAGCCCATGGGCTGTCGATCGAGGCCGTGGCGACCACCCTCGCCAACCGCAACGTGATCGCGCCTTCCGGCGAGCTCGACGCCGGCGGGCGCGTGCTCGCGCTCGAACCCAGCGGTGACCTGCCCGATACGGCGGCTCTGGCAACGGTCCAGATTCCGCTGCCAGACGGTGGGGTGATCGCGCTCGCTGCGCTCGGCGAGATCCGCCAGCAGGCCCAGGACCCGCCGCTGTTCGCTGCCATCTACGACGGCAAACCAGCCGTTGTGCTCGGTGCATCGATGCGCGCAGGGCTCAACGTCAACCAGTTCGTTGCCACCTTGCGTGAAGCCGCCACCGCGATGCAGGCCGACTTGCCGGCTGGCATGCGGCTGGACACCGTCACCGACCAGAGCGAAGTCGTCGCCGGTGACCTCACCAAGGTCGGCCAGATCTTCATCGAGACCATCGTCATCGTGATGCTGGTGGTCGTGGTGTTCCTGGGCTGGCGCGCAGGGATGGTGACTGGTCTGATCGTGCCGCTGACGGTGCTGGGCACGCTGGTGTTCATGCGCGTGGCCGGTATCGAACTGCATACCGTGTCGATCGGCGCCATCATCATTTCGCTGGGCCTGTTCGTCGACAACGCGATCGTGGTGGTCGAGGACTACCAGCGTCGGCTCGGCGAAGGTGACGAGCCCGATGCCGCCGCGCGCGCTGCCGGCGAGACCATGGCCGGGCCGCTGCTAGTGTCGTCGCTGGCGATCATCTTCGCCTTCGCGCCACTGGTCGCCGGCGCCAGCGAAACGGCCGAGTACATGCGCAGCCTTGCCATCGTGCTGGCGGTGACCCTGTTGCTTTCGCTGTTCCTTGCATTGACCTTCACCGCGGTGACGGCGCGGATGTTCGTCGGAAAGGCCGATCCCGGGCACGAGGACCATGGCCCGATCGCCAGGGTGCGCGACTGGTACGTCGTCAAGGTGCGCAGCATCCTGCGCTACCCGGCTGCGGTCGCCACGGCGATGTTCGTGCTGCTCGGCGCGGCGATCGTGGCTTCCGAGCTGCTGCCGACCGAGCTGCTGTCGCCCTCGGCGCGCAAGCAGCTGCAGATTCCGGTGGAGCTTCCGCCCGGTGCGTCTTCCCGCGAGACTCTGGCGCTCGCGCAGCGCCTGTCGGCGCGGCTAGCCGACCGTGCGGTCCACCCCCAGCTGCGCGGCAACGTGGTCTACGTGGGCGACGGCGGGCCGCGTTTCATCCTCGGCCTCAACCCGCCGACGCCGGCCGCGCACCGAGCTTACGCGGTGGTCAACCTCGACGATGACGCCGACCTCGACGCCACCGTCGAGCACCTGCGCGGCGACCTGTCGGGTGAGTTTCCCGGTGCGCGGATCGAGCCGAAGCGGTTCTCCCTGGGCGTGTCCGAGGCCGGCACCGCGGTGTTCCGCCTTGCCGGGCCTGATCGTGCGGCGCTGCAGCAGGCATCCGCGCGGCTGCGCGAGGCCTTGGGTGCCGTGCCGGGCATGCTCGACGTCAAGGACGACGCCGAAGGTCGCATCGTGCGCCTTGCGCTCGAGGTCGACCCGATCCGCGCAAACGCGGCCGGGGTGACCACGGCCGACATCTCGCGTTCGCTCGATGCAGCCTATGGCGGTGCCCTGGCAACGGCCCTGCGCCAGGACGACATCCTGGTGCCTGTGCTGCTGCGGGCGCCCGCGGGAGAGCGCCATGCACCCGAGCGACTGCAGGCGATGCCCGTGGTCGGCGCCGCGGGGGCTGTACCGCTGGGCCAGATCGCCCGGGTGCAGATAGCCGACCAGCCGAGCGTGCTGATCCGCCGCAACCAGAGCCCAGTGATCACCGTCTCCGCGCGCCATCCAGAGATGACCGCGCAGGCGATCGTCGACGCGATGGGCCCCGTCATCGCCGGGCTCGGCCTGCCCGCTGCGCATTCCCTGCAGCTGGGCGGCGAGATCGAAGAGGGTGTAGAAGCCAACGCCGGCCTGGTGACCTACTTTCCGCTCGCCATACTGGGAATGGCCGCCTTGTTCCTCTGGCAGTTCGGCAGCCTGCGCAAGACCTTCATCATTCTTGCCTCAATGCCCTTTGTACTGATCGGCGCCACGCTGGGCCTCGCGGTGACCGCTCAGCCGATGAGCTACACCGCCACGCTAGGCCTACTGGCCCTCGCCGGCATCATCGTCAACAACGCCGTACTGCTGCTAGAGCGCATCGTCGAGGAGCAGGCCGCAGGCAAGCCGCAAGCCGAGGCGATTGCCGCGGCCGCCGCGGTGCGTCTGCGCCCGATCGTTATGACCAAGCTCACCTGCGTGGTGGGACTGCTGCCGCTATTCGTGTTCGGCGGCGACCTCTGGCGCCCGATGGCCGCGGCGATGATCGGTGGCCTTGCGCTGGGCACCCTGATCACGCTCGTGCTGATCCCGGCGCTCTACGCGCTGCTGTTCCGGGGCCGAGCCACGGCGCCGGCCAACTCGAATGCACCCTTGCTGGATTCGCACCCATGAAAACCCTTCGGTTTCTGGCGATGGCCCTCGCCACTCTGACGCTCTGCGCCTGCGCCACCAGCGGCCAACTGCCGCACAACACGATCGACATGCCGGCGGCCTTCACGCCGGCCGACGGCACCGCGCCGGTGCCTGCACGCCTTGACTGGTGGAAACAATTCGACGATCCCTTGCTCGACGCGCTGGTTACCGACGCGCTCGCGTACAACCGCGAACTGGCAGCGGCGACCGCCAACCTGCGGGCCGCGCACGCGCTACACGCCGAGGGCGGCGCGCAGCGCGCACCCGGTGGCGGCGTCACCGGCAGCCGGCTGCGCCTGCGGCAGTCTGCCTTGTCGCAGCCGCCGATGGAGGGCGCGCCCTTGCTGTTCGACACCCAGCGGATTGTCGATGCCGGGCTGGCGCTGGCGTGGGAGATCGATGTTTTCGGTGCGCTTGCGGCAAACGAAACTGCGGCCCGCGCCGACGCCGAAGCGACCTGGTGGCTGCGGCGCCACGCCGAGGCGGCCGTGGTCGCCGAGACAGTTCGCGCCTATGTCGATCTGCAGGCTTCGTCAGGTCGGCAGGCGCGTCAACGTGAACGCATCGAGACCTTGGTCGCGATCGCCGATCGCCTGCAGCGTGCGCAAGCAATCGGTGGGCTTGCGCGCGATGAAGTCGAGCAAGCTGTTGCCGCCCTTGAGGGCCAGCGCGCTGGGCTTCCGCTGCTCGAGGTGGAAGCGCGCAACGCGGCGCGGCGGCTGGCGGTGCTCACCGGCAGGACGCCGCAGCACGGCCTGCAGTTGATGGCGGATTGGAAGCGTGCCGCCGTGATCGCGCCGCCGACGCTCAACGTTGGCGATCCCGCAGGTCTGCTGCGCCAGCGCCCCGATGTCGGCGCCGCGGAACGGCGGTTGCAGGCCGCGGTGGCGCGAACCGGCGTTGCGACCGCCGCGCTGTATCCGCGGATTGTCCTGCTCGGCGAGGCGGGCGTGGCCGCCCCCCCGGGCGGGCTGGATGACAAGGGCGCCATCCGGTTCGCCGCCGGTCCCAGGCTGGAGTGGGGCATTTTCGACCTCGCGCGCACGCGCGCCCGGATCGCTGCCAGCGAGGCTGGCGCCGAAGCCGCGTTGGCGGAGTGGGAGCACGCCACCCTGAGGGCCCTCGAAGAAGCCGACGCCGCGATCGACGGCTGGACGGCCGAGCGCACCGCCTTGGCCAGCGCAGCGAGTGCCGCGGCCGCGTCAGAGCGCGCAGCTGCAGCGGCTCACACCCGTCTCGCGCGCGGGCTGGCCAGCCCACTTGATGTGAGTCGTGCGGAGGTCGAGCGTTTGCTCGCCGAGGCAGACGCGTTCGAACGTGGTGTGTCGACCACGCACGCCTGGGTCAACGCCCATCTCGCTTTGGGCGCCGGCTGGCGCGACAGCGGCCTCGATGTCGCCGAGCGCGGTGCGGAAGACTGACCATGGAAGCGACCTTTTTCGCTACGGTGGTGGCGCTGGCGTTGGTCGATGCGCTCAACCCGTTCACCATCGCGGCGCAGGCCTATCTGCTCGGCACGCCGAAGCCGATGCCGCGATCGATTGCGTTCCTGGTTACCACCTTGGCCACCTACCTCGTCGCCGGCGTGCTGCTTGTGGCGGGCGCCTCGGCATTCCTGATCGACTTGCGCCCGCTGCTGCCCGATGTGCTGGTCGCTGCGGCGGCGCTTGGGAGCGGGCTGGCATGCCTCGGCGGCGCTGCCTGGCTGTGGCGGTCGGCCCGCCGTGGCACACCGCTGGCGTCGCCCAAATCGCTCGGCATTGGTGCCACGGTTGCATTCGCGGTGCTCGCCACGGCTACCGACGTGCCCACGGCGCTTCCCTATTTCGCCGCTGCGGGCATGATCGCCGGCGAGGGCGGCTCGGCGCCTGCGCAGGTGGCCTGGCTGCTGCTTTACTGCCTGATCTATGTCGCGCCGATGGTGGCCCTCGTCGCCTTGCGGGCGTTCTGCGCCGCGCGCACGGGTGGCATTTTCGCGTCTGTGCAGTGTGCGATCGACTGGACTTTCGGACGCGTGCTGCCGCTGTTTGCCGCTGGTCTTGGCGCATGGTTGTGCTGGACAGGCGTGAGAATGCTGCTGGCCCTGCCATGACGAGCCGTAGGCCGTTCAACCGAAAGCCTCCGTCCATCTCACCAACCCGCTGACATCCCCCCGATTCTGGGTAGCGCCTCGGCCCAGATGTGGAAACTTGGAATGTCGCTTTCGGGTCGAGAGTTGCCGGTCAGTGTCTTGCTGGCACTGTGCAGCTACCTTGCCACCTCCGGTCAGGTTGCCTGGCGAAGCTGGGCATTCTGATTGGCAAGGACCGGTCAGATGGCTGGCAATACGCAGCATCAACCGCTGCAGCAATTCGAAAGGTCGCTTCCTGTGCCGCTCGGGCGCTGGGCGGCAGCGCTCCCGCCGCACCTGCGTTGTGCACTCCGACTCCGCCATGTTGCAGAGCGTCGACAGGACGTCGGGGGCGACGACAGTTGAACCACCCCGGATCTGTCCCTGATGCGGCCGTCCATACGCGGCGCTGCGCACCACCCCGGATCTGTCCCTGATGCGGCCATCCACATAGGCCCCGGAGCGCTGCCCCGGATCTGTCCCTGATTACGACAACGCCCCATCGCCAGCGCGACACCTGTGGGCAACGGAAACGCCCTGAAGATGAGGACCTTATGTGCTTGGGCGTTCCGCAAACATCTCGGGCAACGTCGCTCGGTTTGGACCACCCCGGATCTGTCCCTGATGCGGCCGTCCATACGCGGCGCTGCGCACCACCCCGGATCTGTCCCTGATGGACAGACGGCCCCGGGACGAACCCGGGGGGCAACGTCCCTGGATCTTGGCGCCAGACAGGCAAGAAAGAGCCCCGGACACGCCAGGGCTCTTTAGTGCATCCACTAAATGGAAATCTATCTAAGAACCAGCCAATGCAATAAATAGTATGACTTTAGCTCCAGATAACCGAAGGGACCGCGCTCGGGCTCGCGCTCAACCTGCCGGCGTGGCTGGAGGCGCGGTTCCGCCGCTGAGGCTGCGACGCGCGGCGCCGATTGCCGCGATGCGTGCCTTCTTCAAGGCCTCGCCGATGGCGGGCCCCGCGAGGCCTTCGCGCATCACGTCCTTCGCCTGCAGGGCGAGGGCGGCGTCACGGCAGGCGCGCAGCGCGCGGCCCTGCGGGTAGTCGGATTCGGCGTGGCCGAGACGCCCGCGCTTGTCGGCCTCGCAGACGAGGGCGAGCGCGTCGATGCGCGAGCCTTGGCGCAGGCCGCCGCAGCGTTCGATCAGTTCGTGGACGGTGGCATCGCGCAGTTCGTCGAAGCGGTGCACGTTGAGGTGTTCGCGGCAGGCGTCGGTGGCGAGCTGGCTCTCCGCGTTCGGCACCTTGAGCCGCGCACACAGGGCCGCCAGCGGCTTCAGGTCGGCGTGTTCGTGCATCGGATGCCGGGGCAGCACGTCGGCCGGCGTCAGCGCCTTGCCGAGATCGTGCGTGAGCGCGGCGAAGCCGATGGCCGTGTCGCCGGCCGCGAGGCGCGCGGCCATGTCGACGACCATCTCGACGTGTACGCCTGTGTCGACTTCCGGGTGGTACTCGGCGCGCTGCGGCACGCCGTAGAGCGCGTCGACCTCGGGCAGGACGACGGCCAGCGCGCCGCAGGCGCGCAGGGTTTGCAGGAAGGCGGACGGCCGCGCTTCCCCGAGCGCGCGCTTGAGCTCCTGCCAGACGCGCTCGGGCACGAGGTGGGCGAGCTCGCCAGCCTCGACCATGCCGCGCATCAGGGCGAGCGTGTCGTCGTGCACGCGGAATCCGAGCGGCGCGAAGCGCGCCATGAAGCGTGCCGCGCGCAGTACGCGTAGCGGGTCTTCCGCAAAGGCCGGGCTGCAGTGGCGCAGCACGCGCGCTTCGAGGTCGGCGCGGCCCCCCAGCGGATCGACCAGCGTGCCGTCGTCCGCTTGCGCGATCGCATTGATGGTGAAGTCGCGGCGGCGCAGGTCGTCTTCGAGCGTCACCGTGCGATCGGCGTGGACGACGAAGCCGGTGTATCCGCGCCCGGATTTGCGCTCGGTGCGGGCCAGGGCGTATTCCTCGCCCGTGGCCGGATGCAGGAAGACCGGGAAATCGGCGCCAACGGTCTTGAAGCCCGCCGCGCGCATGGCTTCGGCGTCGGTGCCGACCACCACCCAATCGCGATCGCCGGGCGCACGGCCCAGCAGGGCGTCGCGCACGGCGCCGCCCACGAGGTAGACCGTGGCCTCAGCGGGCAACGCTGCGGTAGCGGTCATAGCGCGGCTGCTTTTCGGCCGGCGAGCCCAGGATTGTGGCGAGCTGCTGGCCGATGCGCGTCGGCTCGATGCCCAGCTGGTGCAGGCCGTCGATGGCGCCGACGGAATCGAGCTTCAGCGAGCGGTAGTTGTCGGAGGAGAACGGCTTGCCGGGCACGAAGTCGAAGGCGAAGGCCTGCAGGCGCGCCAGCGCATCGGGCAGCGGCACCACCACCCGCTTCAGCCCGAGCTGCCGCGCTGTCAGGCGCACGAGGTCGCCGAGCGTCATCACGTCGGCGCCGTAGAGTTCGTAGACCTGCCCGATGGTGCTGCGCGAATGCAGGGCGCGGCGCATGGCCTCGACCACGTCGCCGACGTACACCGGGGCAAACCGCGTGCCGGCTTTCGCCAGCGGCAGCACGGGGCTGAGCTTCAGCAGTTCGGCGAAGCGGCAGAAGAACCCGTCGCCGATGCCGAAGACCACCGAGGGCTCGAAGATCGTCCAATCCAGCCCACTGGCTTTCACCGCGGCTTCCGCTTCACCGCGCGTCTTCAAATAGAAGCTGTCGCCGCGACCGGCGTTGAGCGAACTCATTTGCAGCAGCCGCTTCGTGCCCGCGAGCTGGCAGGCGGCGACGACGAGCTTGGTCAGCGCCACGTGCGCGCGATGGAAGCCGCGGCCGTTGTCACCGGCTTCGTTGAGGATGCCGACGAGGTTGATCACCGCGTCGGCACCGGCGAAGTTCGCCTTCAGCAGTTCGGGGTCGTAGACGTCGCCGGTGACCACGCGCGTGCCGGGCGGCAGCAGGCGCACGAGGTGGGCGTGCGGATTGCGCGAAAGCACCGTGAGCTGGTGGCCTTCCTGGGCGAGGCGGGCGAGGAGGACGCGGCCGACGAAACCGGTGGCGCCGAGCAGGGTGATCTTCATGGTCGGACCTTCAGCGGGCGGTGGGAGTGGCCGTGGGCGCGGTGGCGTCGGGCACGGTGGTGCAGGCGAACTGCCGTGGCACGTGTTCGTCGCTGCCTTCGAGGCGATCGGTGAGCGAGCGGGTGCGACCGTCGAGGCGCCAGTCGTAGATCACGCTGAAAGCCAGCACGCGCGGCACGTACTCGCGGGTTTCCTTGAACGGGATGGTCTCGATCCAGTAATCGGCGGGCAGCGCCGGGCGCGCGGCCATCCAACGCTGCACGGCGCCCTGGCCGGCGTTGTAGGCCGCGATGGCGCGGTAGGCGAGGCCGCCGTTGTCGCCGATGCGCTGGGCGAGGTAGGCGGTGCCCAAGGGCACGTTCAATTCGGGGCGGAACAGGCTGTCGGCGCCCTGCCACGGCAGGCCGAGGCGCCGCGACACGCCTTCCGCCGTCGATGGGAGGAGTTGCATCAGGCCGCGCGCGTTGGCGGGCGAGCGCGCGTCCGGCATGAAGGCGCTCTCGGCGCGGGTGAGTGCCGCCACCAGCGAGGGCTCGAGGCCGTTCTTGCGGGACTCGCGACGGATCAGCGTCTCGTGGTGCAGCGGGAAGCGCAACGTGTAGTACTGCAGCGCCTGCGGATTCGCCGGCATGCCGAACAGGGCGCGGTCGTACCAGCGCGCCTGCATCGCTTTCCGCACGGCGAGCACGCGGCGCGTGTCGTCCATGCGCTCGACCGCCGCCTGCCACTCCAGCGCGGCCAGCGCGGGGCGCTTGATGCGGAACAGCTCGATGGCGCGGGCCAGGGCGGCGTTGCGCTCGACGTCGCGGCCGATGCGACGGTCGTCGGACGGATCGCGCGGGCACAGCGCGTAGGGCGTTCCGGCGCGATCGGCGGCGAGGAAGCCGTGGAAGGTCGGGCTTTTCGCGGCGGCGGCGAACAGCGGCGCGGCGGCCGCGGCATCGCCGAGGTCCTCGCGCAGTCGCGCTTCGAAGTACTGCCACTGCGCGGTGGCGCGAAGCGCGCCGGGCATGCGTTCGATGGCCTTCAGCGCCCCGGCGCGGTCGTCGCGCGCCAGCGCCTCGCGCACGGCCCAGCCGTGCAGGGCTTCGTCGAAGGCCGCGTCGGGCACGGCGGCGAGCCGGCGGGCCGACTCTGCGCCGTAGCTGGCGGCGGTCCACAGCGCGATGGCGGCGCGCACGGCGCCGTGCTCGCGGCTTCCGGCGGGCAGCAGCGAGGCGTTGGAGGCCAAGGCGCGCTCGGCGGCACCGGGATCGCGGCGCGCGAGGCGCGACAGGCCGATCTCGCCCATCGCGCGGCTGCGGGTGTCCTTCGGCCACTGCCCGGCGCGGGCATGCGGCACATCGATGAAGGCGGCGTAGTCGCGGATCAGCGCCAGCTCGGCCTCGGGGAGGTTGCGCGCCGCGGCGCGCATCAGCCCGGTGTTGCCGGCGCGCGCGGCGAGTTCGATGCGCTGCCAGCGCAGCGCGGGCGTGAGGTCGCCGCGCTGGGCCAGCGCGGTGAATACCGGGTCGCAGGCGGCGGGCTGGGAATCGGCGCTGAGCCAGAGGCCGGTGGCGGCCTGCACCCAGGCGGCGTCGACGGCGTTGGTGGCGAGCGTCGCCTGCAGCGTGAAGCATTGCAGCGTGACGTCGCCGCCGGGCCGGTCGTGGGCAAGGAAGTCCGACCAGCGGCCTTCGGCGGCCGCCCGCCGCAGCCAGGCTTGGCGAAGTCGCGTGGCGGCAGGCTGCGGGCCGAGGTCTTCGAGCAGTTCGCCGAGCGTTTCGCGGTTGATGTGGTGGAGTTCGCGCTCGCGCACCAGCACTTCGAGCCAGCCGGACAAGGGGTGCGACTGCAGGCGGGCGACGTCGGCCAGCTTGAGTTGGCCGCGGTCAGCCGCTTCGAAGGCGGCCTGCACTTCGGCGCGCCGCACGGAGGGCGACTCGCCCTGAGCCGCGCTTGCCGCGACAATGCCGCCGATGAGGGCGACGGAAAAGAAGAGGTTTCGCATGCCGGCCAGTGTAACGGAGCCCCCGCGTGATGCCTGAGTTCACCTGGGCCGTATTCCCGCTGCTCGGCAGCGTCGCCGGCGTGCTCGCCGGGTTGTTGGGCATCGGTGGCGGCATCGTGCTGGTCGCGGCCCTTGTTGCTCTGTTGCCGCTGTTCGGAGTGCCGTCCGACGCGGTGATGCACGTGGCGCTGGCCACCTCGCTGGCGTCGATCATCGTCACCGCCAGCGCCTCGGCGAACGCGCACCGCAAGCGCGGCAGCGTGCTGTGGCCGACGGTGGTGTGGTTGGCGCCGGGACTGGTGCTGGGCGGAATGGCCGGCAGCGTGTGGGCGATCGGCGTCGACGGGGCGACTCTGGCTACCTTGGTCGGCGCGTTCTGCTTGCTCATGGCAGCGCGCATGGCGTGGCCAGCACGTCCCGCAGCGCCCGCTGCGCCGGGCGATTCGATCATCGCCGCTGTGCCCCGCGGGCCGTGGTTGGGCGTGGCCGGCGGCGTCATCGGTGCGGTGTCGGCGGTGGTGGGCATCGGTGGCGGCAGCCTCACGGTGCCGCTGCTGGTGTCGCGCGGCGTCGCGACGGTGCGCGCCGTCGGCACCTCCTCCGCCTGCGGCGTGGTGATCGCGGCGGCCAGTGCCGCGACCTATGCGTTGGTGCCGTCGATGGGTGCGACGGCTCCGTCGGCTGCGGTCGAGGCGACGAAAGCCTTCGGGATGGTCGGCCACGTGCACGTGCCGGCCGCGGTCGGCATCGGCCTCGGGGCGTGGTTCGCGGCGCCCTACGGCGTGCGCCTCGCGCATCGGCTGAGCGGCGTGGCGCTGGCGCGGGTCTTCGCCGTCGCGCTGGCTTCGGTGGGCGTGGCCTTGCTCTGGCCCTGACGCGGCTTCAGGCCGCGGAGGGCGAGACGTTTCCGAGCGGTTCCAGCGTCACTGCCACCGCCATGTGATCCGAGCCTGCCGCCGGCAGGGCGCGGTACTCGCCGACCCGGAAGCCCGCGGTGAAGACGTGGTCGAGCGAGCGCGTCGGGCCCCAGCTCGGGAAGGTCGCGATCGGCTCGGGCGGCGGCATCAGCGCGGTGCGCCGGTACAGGCCTTCGAACTCGCGCGACGTGGCCGGGCAGTTGAAATCACCCATCAGCACGAGGCGCGTCTCATCGGCGAGCAACTCGCCGAGGAAATCCAGCTGCTGCTGACGCGAGGCGACGCCTAGCGAGAGGTGGGTGACCGCCAGCGTCCACGCGGCTTCGCCTTCGCCGAAGCGGGCGAGCATCACGCCGCGGCCGCCCAGTCGGCCGGGCAGGGCGTAATCCAACACCGTGGCGGGCGCGATGCGCGACAGCAGGCCGTTGGCGCTGCTGGCAATGCGGCTGACGCGGCGGTTCGGCTGGTGGCTCCAGAACGGAAAGCCCCCGCGTTCGGCGAGGGCTTGGGTCTGGTTGGTGAACCCGGAGCGCAGGCTGCCGGGGTCGCTTTCCTGCAGGCCGACGATGTCGAAAGGCCGGGCCAGTTCCGCGAGGGCGTCGAGGTTGCGCTGCTTGCCGTTCGGCAACACGTGCCCCCAGCCCCGCACCACGTAATCGCGGTAGGCGCGGGTGCTGTGGCCGGCCTGGATGTTGGCGCTCAGCAGGCGCAGCGGCGAGGCCTTTAGCGGGCCGGAGCGGGCTTCGGCGCGGCGGCGGGCGCAGCCGCCGGACGGGCCGGTGCGGCGGCGCGCTCCATGGCCAGCACGTGGTCGAGCGTTCGCAGCATGCCCTCGAAGCCGCCTTCCGGCGTCAGCATCACCCTGTACTTGCCGTTGACGATGATGGTGGGGGTGCCGATGGCGCCGGTTCGTTGGGCGAACTGCTTGGAGCGGTTGACCCTCGACGAGACGCCGAAGCTGTTCATCGTGTCGAGCATTTCTTGGCGGTTCAGGCCGAGACCGGCATAGGCGTCGGCGATTTCATCAAGCGAGCCGGTCTTGATCTTCCGCTCGATGTGGAAGGCCTTGAACATGCCATCGTGCGTGCGCTCCGTCGCGCCCAAGGCCTCGGCGGCGAAGAAGCCGCGGGCGAGGTTGTCAATGGCGGCACCGAAGGCTGCATGGACGTAGGTCACGCGTACATCGGGGCGTTGCTGCGCCTTCCAGCGCGCGAAGACCGGTTGGAAGCCGGCGCAGGCAGGACAGTGGTAACTGAAGATCTCGGCGATCTCGATCTTGCCGGGCGGGCCGAAGGTCGGCTGGGCCGGGGAGATCACTTCGTAGTCGGTGCCGAGGCGCGGCGCGCCAGCTGCGGCCTGGGCGACGCTGAGGCCGGGAACGACAAGGGCGGCAAGCAGGGCGAGCGAGCGGAGCATCGGGAATCCTCGGGTCGGAAAAGAAAAGCCGGCGGGAGACCGCCGGCTCGGGAGTTCAGAACGCGGGGCGGGCGGAAAGTTCCCGCCGCCGATCAGCGGGCGGCCGTGGCGTCGACCGGCGCGGCGTCGCGGACGTCGTGCAGGCCCTGCAGGTAGCTGGCCAGCGAGTCGATCTCTTCGTCGGTCAGGTTGCGGGCGACGGCCGACATGATGGCGTTGGCGTTGCCGTCCTTGCCCCAGACCGCGCCGTCGCGGAAGGCGCGCAACTGCACGGCGGTGTACTGCGCGTGCTGGGCATGGAGGGCCGGCCAGCTGGGACCGGGCACGCCGGCGCCCGTCGGGCCGTGGCAGGCGGCGCAGGACGGAATGCCGCGCGCCGGGTCACCGGAGCGGTAGAGCTTCTGGCCGACCTGATAGAACTTGCGACCGGCGTTCGGGCCTTCGGCGATCACGGTCTCGTCGGCGACGCCCGGGCGCGGGGCTTGCTTGGCGAAGTAGGCGCCGATGTCGCGCATGTCCTGCGAGGACAGCGTGGCGGCGAAGCCGAGCATGATCGCGTTGTCACGCTCGCCGCTCTTGTACAGCGCCAGCTGGCGGGCGATGTAGTGCTCGTGCTGGCCGGCGAGGTTGGGGTACTGCGGGTCGGCGGCATTGCCGTCGGCGCCGTGGCAGGCGGCACAGGCGGCAGCCTTGGCTTCGCCGGCGGTGGCATCGCCCGGATTGGCCGGGCCGTCGGCCGGCAGTTCGGCAGCGACCGCGACGGGGGCCTCCTCGGCGGGCGTCACGGCAGCGGGCGTTTCCGCGGCCGGCGCTTCCGCCGCGGCGGGTGCAGCGGCCGGGGCTTCGGTCGACTGGGCGATCGCGACGCCGGCCAGGGCGAGCGCCGTACCCACGGCGGCTCCAACGGCAAGGATGCGCTTCAGCGTCATGCGGACACTCCGGTGTTCAAGGCAGGTGAGACGGAACTGGGCCGGGGCGGCGAAGCCGCGGCAGGACGTTGGATTATCCCAGCCGGCTCGGCGGCGGGTCAACGAAGGCCGGGTGGCCCCGGGGCAGGCCCGTCGGCGGCCGGGCTTCCGGGGTGGCCCGCCAACCCCCACACTCTGCGGCCGAACGTGCAAGGACACCCGATGGCCACCAACCACCTGCAGAACGCCGAGTACCTGAAGGCGGCGCACCTGCCGCACCAGTTGCCGGACGACACCGGGCAGGAGGTGGCGTTCGCCGGCCGGTCGAATGCCGGCAAATCGAGCGCGCTGAACGCGATCTGCCAGCGCAACGGACTGGCGCGGACCTCCAAGACCCCGGGGCGCACCCAGCAGCTGGTGTACTTCCAGGTCCGTCCGGAGCACTACCTCGTCGACCTGCCGGGCTACGGTTATGCCGAGGTGCCGCTGCATCTGCGCGAGCATTGGAAGGCTTTCATCGAGGGCTACTTCCAGAGCCGGAAGGCGCTGACGGGCCTGGTGGTGGTGATGGACAGCCGCCACCCGCTCAAGGATTACGACCGCCAGATGGTGGACTTCGCCTTTCGTCGCAACCTCAATTGCCACGTGCTGCTGACCAAGGCCGACAAGCTCTCGCGCAGCGCGCAGGCGCAGACCCTGGCGAAAGTGCGCAAGGAACTGGGCGGCGTGGCTTCGGCGCAGCTGTTCTCGTCGCCGGACAAGCTCGGCGTCGAGGAGGCCCGTGCGGTGGTCAGCGGCTGGCTGGGACTCGCGAAGGCGGAGTGACGGTTCGCCTTGCGGTCGTCACGTACCGCCCCCATCGTCATCGGGTTCCCTTGCCAAGGTTTCACGAATGTCCGGACCGAGCGTCGAGAAGACCACGCCCATCGAGGGCCGTGCGCAGCTGATCGAGTACCTGGCGTCCGGCAACAAGCCGCCCGCCGATTGGCGCATTGGCACCGAGCACGAGAAGTTCGGTTTCCGCCACGAGGACCTGAAACCGATTCCCTACGAGGGTGAGCGCGGCATCCGCGCGCTGCTCGAAGGCATCGCCAAGTTCGGCTGGGAGCGCGTCGAGGAGAACGGGCACCTGATCGCGCTGGTGCAGGACAAGGCCTCGGTGACCCTGGAGCCGGCGGGCCAGCTCGAGCTTTCCGGCGCACCGCTGGAGACCATCCACGACACCTGCCGCGAGACCGCGCAGCACCTCTATGAAGTGAAGGCCGCCGCCGACCCGCTGCGCCTCGGCTTCCTCGGCATGGGCTTCCAGCCGAAATGGCGCCGCGACGAGATGCCGTGGATGCCCAAGGGCCGCTACAAGATCATGCGCGAGTACATGCCGAAGGTCGGCTCGCTCGGGCTCGACATGATGACGCGCACCTGCACCATCCAGACCAACCTCGATTTCTCGAGCGAGGCGGACATGGTGAAGAAGTTCCGCGTCTCGCTGGCGCTGCAGCCGGTGGCCACGGCGCTGTTCGCCGATTCGCCGTTCACGGAAGGGAAGCCGAACGGCTTCATGAGCTTCCGCAGCAACGTCTGGACCGACACCGACGCGGACCGCACCGGCCTGCTGGATTTCGTATTCGAGGACGGCTTCTCGTTCGAGCGCTACGTCGATTACCTGCTCGACGTGCCGATGTACTTCGTCTACCGCGACGGCCAGTACATCGATGCCTCGGGCAAGAGCTTCCGCGCCTTCATGGACGGCAAGCTCGACGTGATGCCGGGCGAGCGCCCGTCGATGCGCGACTTCAGCGACCACCTCACCACCGCCTTCCCCGAGGTTCGGCTGAAGAAGTACCTCGAGATGCGCGGCGCCGACGGTGGGCCGTGGAATCGCATCTGCGCGCTGTCCGCCTACTGGGTGGGCCTGCTGTATGACGATGCGTCGCTCGATGCCGCGTGGGACCTCGTCAAGGACTTCACGCTGGAAGAGCGCCATGCCTTGCGCGACGGCGTGCCGCGCCACGGCTTCAAGCTGCCCTTCCGCGGCGCGACGATGCGCGAATTGGCGATGGAGTCGCTGAAGATCAGCGAAGCCGGATTGAAGCGCCGTTCGCGCCTGAACCGCAGCGGCGCGAGCGAAGCGGTGTACCTCGAGCCGCTGATCGAGATGGCGCTGGCGAACCAGACGGCCGCCGAGCGCAAGCTCGAACTGTTCCACGGCGAATGGAACGGCAGCATTGATCCCTTGTTCAAGGAATTCGCCTACTGAGCCCGGCCGCGCGCGGCCGCGGCGGGTTCAGCTCGCCGCCTTGATCCGCGCGATCGCTTCGCGGTGCAGCTCCCTGCTGTGCTTCGGCAGCCGCTCGTAGCGCCGCAGGGCTTCGTCGCGCAGTTCACGCGCGGCGGTGAAGTCGCCCCAGACCTTCAGCCACTCGGCGTAGTGGGCGGCGACTTCGAGGCTTTCGGTCTCGTCGAGCAGGGCGATGAAGGCGCTGCGCGCCTCGTCGCGGCGGTCCAGCGCGGCCAGCGCGCGGGCGTGGCTCAGCGGCACGTCGTTCTGGCGGAACGGCGGAGTGCGGGCGAGCAGGGCGTTGGTGATGTCGAGTGCGCGGGCAGCGGCCCCGGTCCACAGGCTGGCCTCGGCGACGCGAGCCTGCACGTCCGGGGCCTCGGGGTCGCGCGCGAGGGCCGCGTCGAACTGCTCCAGCGCCGCCGTCCACTGCTTCTGCGCCACCAGGGCATCGCCGAGCGCGAGCCGGTTGCGCAGTGTGTCGGCCTGGTCCAGCGCGAGCTTGGCGTCCTGCAGTTCGCGGGTGGGCTGCAGCGCCTGCTTCACCGTGCGGACGGCCTGCCGCGCCCCGCGCGATTGCGACATCTCCGGCATCCAGATCGCAACGCAGTACACGAGGCTGCCGAGCAGCGGGAACATCAGCAGGATGAGCACCCAGTAGAGGCCCTGCCCGGTGCGGACGGCGTGGATCGCGAAGTAGATCGCGATGGCGAAGTGCAGGAGGGCGAGGAGGTGCATGGCGGGCGCCTTGCGGCGCGCTCGAGGGGCGGTGGGCGCATACTGTCGCCCCATTGCCGCACTGCCAAGCCACCACCATGTCGAACGTGTTCACCGATGCCGATGCCGAATCCCTGGCGCAGATGCTGGAGAAGCGCGCCATCCCCTTCGGTGGCATGAGCCTCGAGCAGCTGGATGGTTTCCTCTCCGGCGTCACGGTGTCGCCGGAAGCCATCGCGCAGGCCGACTGGATGCCGCGCGTGTGGGGCAAGGAGCCGCGCTGGGAAGGCGCGCGCGATCGCGACGAACACTACGCGCCGATCCTGCACCTCAAGGCCGCGGTCGAGCGCCGGGTGAAGCTGGGCGAAGAGGACTTCACCGACCAGGACATGCCCTTCATCTGGGTGCCGGAGGACGGCGAAGCGCCGCCAGCGGATGACATCCCGGTCGGCGCGGAATGGGCGGACGGCTTCCTCGAGGCCGTGGGCTTCCACGAGTTCGAGTGGGGCGAGTGGGAGGCCAAGGACGAGTGGGTGACCGAGGCGCTCGACCTGATCCAGTCGCTGTCCGGCGGGGAAGACATTCAAGAGCCGGGCCACGAGGGCCGTCTGGCGATCGTTGGCCAGCTGCCGGCCGTGCTGCACGACCTGTACGCCGGTGGGCTCGAGCGCAAGACGCCGAAGCAGCCCGTCCGCAAGGACGCGACGCCGGGGCGCAACGACCCCTGCGCCTGCGGTTCGGGCAAGAAGTACAAGGCCTGCCACGGCAAGGGCTGAGTCGGCGCTTTCGCCGAGTGGCAACGAAAGGGCCCGCTCGCGCGGGCCCTTCGCTTTCCTGCGGTTCGTGGCGGGACCGTAAGCGCCGGCCCCGCCCCGGTGCTTACTGCAGCCCGCGACGCTTCAGCAGGGCTTCGACTTCCGGGTCGCGGCCGGCGAAGGCGCGGTAGCTCTCCATCGGCTCGCGGGTGTTGCCCACCGAGAACACCTCGCGGCGCACGGCGTCGCCGTTCTCGCGGGTCAGGCCACCGCGCTGCTGCAGCACCGAATACGCGTCGGCCGCCAGCACCTCCGCCCACAGGTAGGCGTAGTAGCCGGCCGAGTAGCCGCCGGCGAAGGTGTGCGCGAAGTAGGTGCTCTTGTAGCGCGGCGGGATGGCGTTGATGGCCAGGCCGTGGCGCTCCAGCGAGGCCTTCTCGAAGGCCTCGACGTCGGTCGGGATCTGGTCGGCGGGCAGGGTGTGCCAGTCGAGGTCGATCAGGGCCGAGGCGATGTACTCGGCCGAATCGAAGCCCTGGTTGAAGTCGCCGGCGTCGATCACCTTCTGCATCAGCTCGGCCGGGATCGGCTCGCCGGTCTGGTGGTGCTTGGCGTAGTTGGCGAGCACCGCCGGATCGAGCGCGATGTCCTCGAGGAACTGCGAGGGGAACTCGACGTAATCGCGCGACACGGCCGTGCCCGAGAGGCTCGGGTACTTGGTGTTGGCGAATAGGCCGTGCAGCGCGTGGCCGACTTCGTGCAGCAGGGTGGTGACCTCGCTGAAGCTCAGCAGGGTCGGCTGGCCGTCGGCGCCCTTGGTGATGTTCATCACGTTGACGACCACCGGCTTCTGGCCGAGCAGGGTGCTCTGCGCCACGTAGCTGCCCATCCACGCGCCGCCACGCTTGCTCGGGCGGGCGAAGTAGTCGGCGTAGAACAGGCCGATCGAGCTGCCGTCGGCGTCGAACACTTCGTACGCCTTGACGTCCGGGTGGTAGACCGGCAGATCGGGGCGCGGCTTGAAGGTGACGCCGAACAGCTGGTTCATCGAATAGCCCATCGCATCGTTGAAGACGCGGTCGAGCTCGAAGTAGGGCGCCACTTCGGCGGCATCCAGCGCATAGCGCGCGGCGCGGACCTTCTCGGCGTAGTACTCCCAGTCCCAGGGCTGCACCGGGCCCTCGACGCCATCGGCCGCCATCACCTTGGCGATCTCGGCTTCCTCGGCCTGGGCATTGGCGACGACCTTCGGCACCAGATCGGTCAGGATCTTGTAGGCCGCTTCCGGCGTCTTCGCCATCTGGTCGTCGAGCACGTAGGCGGCCCAGTTCGGGAAGCCGAGCAGGGCGGCCTTCTCGGCGCGCAGCTTGGCCAGTTCGAGCACGATGGGGCGGGTGTCGTTCTCGGCCTGCGTGCCGCGTTCGGCCGAAGCGCGCCACACGCGCTCGCGCAGGGCGCGGTCCTCGAGGCTCACCAGCGCCGGCTGGCGCGTGGTGTTCTGCAGGGTGATGGCCCACTTGCCGTCCTGGCCCATCGCCTTGGCGGCGGCCGCAGCGGCGGCGATCTCGCCTTCGGAGAAGCCCTTCAGGGCCTCGGCGCTGTCGACCACGACGGCATTGGCATTGGTGGCGGCCAGCAGCTTGTTGCTGAACTCGGTCGTCAGGCTGCTTTCGCGCGCGTTGATCTCGCGCAGGCGGGCCTTGCCGGCCTCGTCGAGTTCGGCGCCAGCGCGCACGAAGGCCTTGTACGAACGCTCGAGCAGACGGGCCGACTCGGCGTCGAGGCCGAGCGTGTCGCGGGCGTCATGCAGCGACTTCACTCGGGCGAACAGCGGCCCGTCGAGGTAGATGCCGTCCTCGTGCGCGGCCAGCTTCGGCGCCATCTCGACCTGCACGGCCTGGATGGTCTCGTTGGTGTGGGCCGACGACAGCCCGAAGAACACCGCGGCCACGCGCTGCAGCACCGCGCCGCTCTTCTCCATCGCGACGATGGTGTTCTCGAAGGTCGCGGGCTCGGCGTTGTCGGCGATGGCGCGGATCTCGGCCGTGTGCTGCTTCATGCCCTCCTCGAAGGCCGGGCCGTAGTGCTCGTCCTTGATGGCGGCGAAATCCGGCGCGAGGTACTGCAGGGCGCTGGGCTGGAAGAAGGGGTTCGCGGCGTTCACCGCAGCGGCTTCGGCCGGTGCGGCCTCGGCGGCCGGCGCTTCGGCGGGCTTGTTGCAGGCGGTGGCGGCGAGGGCGGCGGCGACGATCATGGCGAGTCGGCTCGGGGCAAGGCGGGTCTTCACGGATTCTGGCTCGGTGGAACGGACAGGGACGGCGAGGATACCGGTGGGGTGTCCCGGGCCCGTAGCCCGTTGGTCATGCCTCAGCTCATGCCGACCGGCGATGAGGCGGGCCCCGCTGCACACGTATTCACGGGCGCAAACGACGCCTTCACGCGGTAGATTCCGGACATGAACAGCCCTGATCCCCGCACCGCCGGCGCGACCGCCCCCCGCCTCCGCGACATCGATTTTCCGCCCACCGACGCCCGCCTGCGCGAGGACGTGGGCCGCCTCGGCAGCCTGGTGGGCGAGATCCTCGCCGAGCAGGGGGGCGAGGGCTTCCTCGAACGCGTCGAACGCGTGCGCCGCGCGGCCATCCGCCGCCGCGAGGACGCCGCCCCGCTGGCCGACCTGCAGGCCGAGCTGGGCGCCCTGCCGCCCGAGCAGCACGCCGACCTGGTGCGCGCCTTCGCCCTGTATTTCTCGGCGGTGAACCTGGCCGAGCGCGTGCACCGCATCCGTCGTCGGCGCGACTACCAGCGCCACGGCGGGGGCGCGCAGCCCGGCGGGCTGCAGGACGCCTTGCAGCGCCTGAAAGACGAAGGCATCGGGCTGGACGAGGTGCTGGCCCTGCTGCCGGCGCTGCGCATCGAGCCGGTGCTCACGGCGCATCCGACCGAGGCCGTGCGCCGTGCGCTGCTCGATAAAGAGGCCGTCATTGCGCAGGCACTGATCGCCGATATCGACGGCACGCGCACGCCGGCGGAAGCCCGCGCCGATCGCGAGGTGATCCGCACCGCGCTCACCGCCGGCTGGCAGACCGAAAGCGCGGCGCCGGAGAAGCCCACGGTGGCCGACGAGTCGGCCCAGGTCGGCTACTACCTTGGCGACCCGCTGTACCGCGTGCTGCCCGTGTTCTTCGAGGCCTTCGAAGTGGCGTTCGAAGCGGTGTACGGCCGCGTGCCGGAGCTGCCGGCCCTGCTGCGATTCGCCACCTGGGTGGGCGGCGACATGGACGGCAACCCGGCGGTGGGCGCCGAGACCATCGCCACGACCCAGCACCAGCAGCGCCAGCGCGTGCTGTCGGCCTACGTGGGCGACATCGAGCATTTGAAGGCGATGCTGACGCAGTCGCGCACCCGCGTGGCCTTCAGCGCCGGCTTCGAGGCGCGGCTCGAGGAGTACGCGGCGCGCTGGCCGCAGGCCCTGCAGTACGAGGACACGCCCTACCGCGCCTTCCTTGGCCTCGTGCAGGCGCGCCTGACCGCCACGCGCGAGGACCGCCTCACTGGTTATCCCGACGCCGCCGCCCTCGATGCCGACCTCGCTCTCGTGGAGGACAGCCTGCTCGGCAGCCGCGGCGAGCACGCCGGTGTGTTCGCGCTGCGTCGCGTGCGCCGTCGCGTGGCCGCCTTGGGCTTCCACCTCGCTGCGCTCGATCTCCGCCAGCACGCCGACGTGCACCGGCAAGCCATCGCCGAATGGCTCGGCGAGCCCGGCTTCGTCGACCGCGACCGCGCCGCCCGCGTCGATCGCCTGCACGCGGCGCTGGATGAAGCGCTGCCGGTGGTCGAGCCCGGCCAACCGCTGCCCGCCCGCGCGCTGCCGAAGGAGGCACCGGCCGCGCTGCGCATGCGCCATGTGTTCCGCGCGGTGATCGAAGGTCGCGCACGCTACGGTGCGAGCGCCTTCGGCCTGTACATCGTCAGCATGAGCCGCAGCGCCGAGGACGCGCTGGCGGTGCTGGCGCTGGCGCGCTGGTCGGGGCTGGTGGATACGCGCGGCCGCGTGCCGCTCGACGTGGCGCCGCTGTTCGAAACCGTCGACGACCTTGCCGCCGCGCCGGACACGCTGCGCGACCTGCTCGCCGACCCGCGCTGGCGCGCCCACCTGAGGGCCCGCGGCGACCTGCAGTGGGTGATGCTGGGCTACAGCGACAGCGCGAAGGACGGCGGCCTGATGGCGGCACGCTGGGCGCTGCAGCGGGCGCAGGTGCGCCTGGGCGAGGTGGCCGCCGAGTTCGGCGTGAAGCTGCGCTTCTTCCACGGCCGCGGCGGCTCCGTCTCGCGCGGTGGGACGCGTACGGAGCGCGCCGTGATCGCCGGCCCGCGCGGCTCGGTGGGCGGCGTGTTGCGCCTCACCGAGCAGGGTGAGGTGATCCACCGAAAGTACGGGCTGCGCGCGCTCGCGCTGCGCAACCTCGAGCAGGCCACCGCCGCCGTGCTGCGCGCCACCCTGGCGCCGCGCGCGCCGGAGCCTCGCGAGGCCGCGTGGCGCGAGATCGCCGACCACCTGTCCGAGGTTTCGCGCGCCGCCTACCGTGAGCTGGTCTACGAACGCCCCGACTTCGTCGACTACTTCCGCGACGCCACGCCCATCGACGTGATCGAGCGCCTGAACATCGGTTCGCGTCCGAGCAAGCGCGGTGCGGGGCTCGATGGCCTGCGCGCCATCCCGTGGGTGTTCGGCTGGAGCCAGAACCGCAGCAACCTCACTGCGTGGTACGGCGTCGGTCGCGCCCTGCAGTCCGCGCGCGAGCGCTTCGGCGACGCGGCGCTGGTCGAGATGGCGCGCGACTGGCCGTTCTTCGACACCGTGCTCGATGACCTCGAGATGATCCTCGCCAAGACCGAGCTGGGCATCTTCGAGGCCTACTCGCAGCTGGCGGGTGAGCGCCACGCGCGCTACTTCGCCGATATCGACGCCGAATTCGAGCGCACAGTACAGGGCGTCGAAGCCCTTCGCGGCGCGGCCCTGCTGGCCGGCGACGCGCGGCTGGCGCGCTCGATCCGGCTGCGGAATCCGTACGTGGACCCGATCAGCCTGCTGCAGGTCGAACTGTTGCGCGACTGGCGCGCCGCGGGACGGCCCGACGACGCCCGTTTCCGCGCGCTGGCGGCCACGGTGAACGGCATCGCTGCCGGGGTGCAGAATACGGGCTAGTCGGGAGGGGGCCGCAGCATGACGCGAGGCTGGAGGGCGATCGCGGTCGCGATGATGCTGGTGCTGGCATGGGCCTTGGCGGGCGGCATCGCTGTCGCGCAGGCCGCGGCCTCCGGGCCGAGCGTGGAGCGCCTGCAGGGCAGGCCCTTCGACATCAATCTCAACTGCCGCCGCCCGCCCCCGCCGGATGCGCAGGTCGTCCGCATCGATCCCCCGGCCGAGGGTTGGCCAGCGTGGTCGCAGTCGGTGCTCGTGCTCGAAACACCGCCGGGGCTCGTGACGATCCAGCGCGGGGGCCAGGCGCGCTGTGGACTGAGCTTCGACACCCGCAGCAGCGACACCCGGTTCCGTTCCGGCGTCGGCGCGACGCTGGCACCCGCACCCGGCTCGCGCGAACCCATCATCGTGACCGCGCCGCCCACCGGCGGCTTTGGTTGGCCGATCACCGTCCGCTACGGCGATCCGGCGCCCCTGCAGCGCGAGGACACCTTGCGCTTCGCCATTCGGGTGGGTGGCGTCGCCATCCTCCTTGCCATGCTGTTGTCCTCGCTGCTGATCGCCGCCAACGCCCGCGATCGCGTCGCCGCGCTTTTCGCGCTCTCGACGGCGTCGTTCTCCCTGTTGGCGGCGTTGCGAAGCGGCTTGGCGGCCTGGCCGCGGCCCTGGCTTCCGAATCCGGAGCTTTCCCAGCTGGCGATCGAAGTGCTGCCTGCGGTCGTCGCCGGTGGGACGTGGTACGTCGCGGTGGTCTACACGCGCTGCGATCGCGTCCTGCCCGCCATCCACCGCACACGGCACTGGGGTTTCCTCATTGGTGCCCTGCTGACGGTCTGGATCCTGCTGCCGCTCCCGGGATCCACGGTGTTCGATCTATGGCGTCCTGCCAGCGTGGCGATCTTCGCCGCGGCTGCGGTCATCGGTGCGATGACGTGGGCCCGCGGCCAGGCCGGGGGCAAGGCACTGCTCGTCGCGGTCACGCCTGTCCTCGTGGTCTACGCCATGCTGATGGTTCAGATGCTGCCGGCTTGGAGCCCTGAAAGCCTGCTGCTGAGCCAGGCCTGGTACACGGTGGCCATGACGATCGCCATGTCGCTGCGCATGGGCGCCCTGCGACGCCAGCGCGACCGACTCCAGGTGCTGGCCGAGCGGGACCCGCTGACGAACCTCCCCAACCGCCGTGCGATGGCGGCGACGCTTCCGCGACGCATCGACGAGGCGAAGGCCCAGGGCCGTTCCATCGCCGTGGTTTTCGTCGATTCGATCGCTTCAAGTCCATCAACGATTCGCTGGGCCACGCCGTGGGCGACGAGGTCCTCGCCGAGGTGGCACGCAGGCTCTCCTCGATGCTTCGCGGTGGCGATCTGGCTTCGAGGCACGGCGGCGAGGAGTTCGTCCTGATGCTGGCCGGCGCGTCGGCCGTGCAAGCCATGGGGCTCGGCGAGCGATTGCGCCGCGCCATCGCCGATTCGCCGGTCGAGACACGCAACGGCCCGCTTGCGGTGACCGCCAGTTTCGGCGTGGGCGTGCTGCAGCCGGACGATCCGGGCGGCACGGCCGGTGCGGCGGCGTTGCTGTCCCGCGCCGATGCCGCGATGTATCGGGCGAAACAGGCGGGCCGCAACCGGGTGGTGGGCCCGGAGCCGGCGTAACCCAGCCTCAGGACTTCCGCGCGCGTCCGGCCACGGCCACGCCGATGAGGATCACCGCGCCGCCGGCCAGCATCGCCGGCGTGATCGCCTCCTTCAGCAACAGCGCGCCCCAGGCCACGCCGAAGACCGGCGCGATGTAGGTGACCATCGTCGCCTTGGTCGAGCCGATGCGGGCGATCAGGCCGAAATAGATCAGGTAGGCGATGCCCGTACAGGCCACGCCGAGGAACACCACGCAGGCCAGCGCCGTCCACGACGGGAACGCGGCGGGCCATTCGGCCAGCGCCGGACCGAGCAGCCACAGGCTGGCCAGCAACTGGCTGCCGAAGGCGAGGCCGAGCGGCGTGACGCCAGCGAAGCCGGTCCGCGCGTAATGCGCGGCGTGGCCGTAGCAGGCGGTCGCGGCGAGCCCGGCGAGGATCGGCAGCAGGGCCGCGCTGCCGATGTCGTTCAACTTCCCGGCGACGAGCACGCCGACACCGACGAAGCCGAGCGCGAGACCCGCCCACAGCTGCCGCCCGGCGGCGAGGCCGAAGAACAGGGTCCCGATCACCGCCCCCCACAGGGGCGTCGTGGCATTCAGCAAGGCACCGTAACCGGCGCTCAGGTGGATCGTCGCCCAGGTGAGCAGCAGGAAGGGCGCGGCGGTGTTGGTGAACGCCATCAGCGTCATCGCGCCCCAGCGACCGGACAGCGGCGGCGACTCCCGGCGCACGGCCAGCAGTGCACCCAGGAAAACGGCCGCCACCGTCACCCGCATCCACGCCAGCGGCGCGGCGCCGAGTTCCGGCCCGGCGATGCGCATGAACAGGAAGGAGCTGCCCCAGAGGCCGGCCAGCAGGACGAGCAGGGCGAGATCGCGGGGACTCATGGTTTCGCCGGTGTCGGGAGGCCGCGGAGTATGGCAGCGGCGGCGGATTCATCCGGCGCTGAAGCGGGAACGTTATTGTGTAACCCCCTTGCTCCGGAGCCTGCCATGACCGTTCGTCCGCTCTGTATCGCGCTGTTCGCCGCGCTTGCCGTTCCGTCGTTCGTGGCCGCGCAGGCCCAGCATGCCCACGTCCACGGGCAGGCCTTCGTCGACGTGGCGGTGGACGCGGGCGTTGTCGAGATCAACCTGCGTGCGACCGCCCAGGACCTCGTCGGTTTCGAGCGCGACGCGGCGACGCCCGAGGAAGAGGCCCAGGTCCTCGCTGCGCGCAAGGCCGTCCTCGACCATGCGCGCCTGTGGCAGTTCAACGCGGCGGCCCGCTGCGTGGCCGAAGGGCCGGTGCTGGAGGTGCCGGGGGCCGGCGAGGCGCACGACCACGACCACAGCCACGACCACGACCACGACCACGATCACGATCACGATCACGATCACGATCACGTCGCGCATTCGGACTGGACGGTGCGTTACCGCTTCCGTTGCGCGGCGCCCGAGGCCCTGCGTGCGATCGACAGCGGGATGTTCGCGGTGTTCCCCTCGTTGCAGTCGGCGACCGTGCAGGTGCTCGACGCGACCGGTGCGCGCGAAGAGACGCTGACCGCCTCGGCGAATCGCCTCGCGCTGGCGCAATGAGCGAGGTCCTCCGCATCGAGGGCCTGCGCTTCGCGTGGCCCCGCAGTCCGTGGACCTTGGACGTGCCGTCACTGGTGCTCGAGACGGGCGATCGCGTGTTCCTGCATGGCCCGAGCGGCACCGGCAAGAGCACGCTGCTGAACCTGATCGCCGGCACGCTGCTGCCGCAGGCCGGCGCCGTGCGCGTGGCCGGCGAGGACGTGGCGAAGCGCTCCGGTCCCGCGCGGGACCGGCTGCGCGCCGACCACCTCGGCATCGTGTTCCAGCAGTTCAACCTGCTGCCCTTCCTGTCGATGGTCGACAACGTCACGCTCCCGTGCCGCTTCTCGACGCGCCGCCGCGAACGCACGCTGCAGCGCTTCGGCAGCCTCGAGGTCGCCGCACGCCACTACCTCGCGGCGCTCGGGCTTGGCGACGCGGCGCAGGCCTCGCGTCGCGTCATCGAACTCTCGGTGGGCCAGCAGCAGCGGGTCGCGGCGGCGCGCGCGCTGATCGGCGGGCCGAGCCTGGTGCTTTGCGATGAGCCGACCTCGGCGCTCGACACCCGCAACCGCGATCAGTTCATCGACCTGCTGTTCGCCGAATGCGAGGCCGCGGGAACGGCCCTGCTGTTCGTCAGCCACGATCTCTCGCTGGCCGCACGGTTCCCGCGCCAGCAGGCCTTGGGCGAACTCACGGCGTCCGCCGTCGAATCCCCGGAGGCCTTGGCATGAGCGGCTTGCTCGGCCTGGCGTGGGCCAGCCTGAAAAACCGGCGCGCCACGGTCCTGTTGACCGTCCTGACGCTCGGCCTCTCCGTGCTTCTGCTTCTGGGCATCGAGCGCATCCGGCACGAGGCCCGCGACGCCTTCCTGCGCTCCGTCGCCGGCACGGATCTGATCGTCGGCGCCCGCGCGCATCCGGTGCAGCTGCTGCTGTATTCGGTGTTCCGCCTCGGCGAGCCCACCGCGAACCTGCAGTGGGACACCTACGAGAAGCTCAAGGCGCTGCCGCCCGTGGCGTGGACGGTGCCGATCAGCCTCGGCGATTCGCATCGCGGCTACCGCGTGGTCGGCACGACGGGCGAGTACTTCGCGCGCATGGGCTTCGGCGAGCGGCGAGGTCTCGAATTCCGCGAGGGCCGACCCTTCGAGGCCCTGCACGACGCGGTGATCGGGGCCGACGTGGCCGACACGCTCGGCTACGCCTCGGGCACGTCCATCGTGCTGGCGCATGGCACCGCGCGGGTGGCCACGCAGGCCCATGACGACCAGCCCTTCACCGTCGTCGGCGTGCTGGCGCGCACCGGCACGGCCATCGACCAGGGCGTGTTCGTCTCGCTGGAGGCGATCGAGGCCATCCACCTCAACTGGCGCGGCGGTATGCCGATCGGCCGCGCGCGCGTCGACGCCACGGCCATCCCGATGGAGCGCCTGCAGCCGAAGAGCATCACGGCCGCCTTCGTCGGGTTGGAATCGCGCACCGCCACCTTCCAGGTGCAGCGCGTGGTGAACGAGTACCGCGCCGAGCCGCTGACGGCGATCCTGCCGGGCGTGGCCCTGACGCAGCTGTGGGCGCTGATGGGCGGCGTGGAGCGCGCGCTGCTCGTCGCCGCCGGTGCCGCCGTGCTGGCCGCCCTGATGGTGCTGCTCACGACGATCCTGGCCACGCTCAACGAGCGCCGCCGCGAGATGGCCCTGCTGCGCGCCGTCGGCGCCGGGCCTCGGCACGTCTTCGGCCTGTTGCTGGCCGAGGCCGCCCTGCTGACGGGGGCCGGCCTCGCGCTGGGTGTGATCCTGCTGGAAGGGGCCCTGTGGCTGCTGGGGCCGTGGCTGGAAGCGCGCTTCGGCGTGTTCCTCTCCCCCGGCCTGCCCTCGGTCCGTGAAGCCGTCGTGCTCGGCGGCATCTGGGCGGGCGGTATCCTTCTGGGCCTGTTCCCGGCGGCCGTGGCCTACCTGCGCTCCCTGCAGGACGGCGTGGCCGTCGACCGATGACTTCCGAGGTGTTGCCGATGTCGATGCGTTTCTCCCGCCTTTTCGCCGCCGCCGCCCTGTGTGCCGCGCTGGTTGCGCCCGCCTTCGTCGCCGCGCAGGAGCCCGAGATCGGCGCTCGCCCGGCCACCGACGGCCTGCCGAAGAGCGACGCCCGCGAGATCGATTGGTTGGAACTCCTGCCGCCCGAAGACCTGAAGGCCCTCGAGGAGATGCCCGAGGTCGACCACGAGGGCCAGATGCAGATGCCGCAGGCGATGAGCAGCACGAAGACGGTCGCGGCGATGGATGGGGTGAAGGGCAAGGTGCCGGGCTACCTCGTGCCGATCGCCTTCGACGACCAGCAGCGCGTCACCGAGATGTTCCTCGTGCCGTACTTCGGCGCCTGCGTGCACGTGCCCCCGCCGCCGCCGAACCAGCTCATCTACATCAAGCCGAAGAACCCCGTGGAGCTCGGCAACCTGTGGGACGCCTACTGGGTGCACGGCACGGTGCGCGCCTCGCTGGTCGAGAACGCGATGGCGACGTCGGCCTATGCGCTGGAACTCGATCGCCTCGAGCTGATCGAGGAGTAATGGGATGAGGGTGGCGGTCCGCCTCTTCGCGGTGCTTGCCTTCGGGCTGGCGGCCGCTGCGGGAGCCACCGCCCCGGCGACGAGCGGTGGCGCGATGCCCGGGCCCCTTGTTCGCGTCTGCTACAACGACCAGCTGGGCCCGCCGGACGGCGGGCATTTCTCCCTGCAACTGATGAGGGCCATCGTGGCGGCCAAGCCGGCCTTGCGCTTCGAACTGCAGCCGCTGCCGTGGGTGCGTTGCCTCATCCTCGCCTCGCGCGGCGAAGCCGACGCGATCCTCGGGGCCAGCTTCACGCCCGAGCGCGCGCTGGATCTCGTCTATCCCCGCGATGCGCAGGGCCGTCCGGACGACTCGCGACGTCTGTTCGGCCAGGGCTACCGCCTGTTGCGGCGACGCGGCGACGCCGTGGACATCGACGGCCAGCGCTTCGTCGAGCTCGTGGGCCCGATCGGTGTCGAGCGCGGCCACAGTTCGGCCTCGTTCGCGCGGGCCGGTGGTGCCGACACCGACGACAACCACCCCGACGTGACGGCGATGCTGGCCAAGCTGCGCAACGGCCGCTTGGGCGGCGCGCTGGTCGCCGAACCGCAGTACGCCTCGTTGCGCCAACAGGCGGGCGCGCTCGACGGCCTGGAGGCCGCGCCATCGGTGCTCCAGCCTCGCGGCTACTTCCTCGTGTTCTCTGCGTCGTTCGCGCAACGCGAGCCGATTCTCGTCGAGCAGCTCTGGAACGAAGCGGCGCGGCAGCGCGAAACGCCGCACATCCGGCGGGAGACCGCCTTGCAACAGGGCGCCGCCCTCGAAGGGGACCTGCCATGACTCCGATGCCTCGTTCGCGCCTCGCGCCCCGTGGGCTCCGTCTGCTGGCCATGGTCCTGCTGATCGGCGCGGCCCCTCCGGCGACCGCTTGTGAGCTCGACGGACTGTCCCACGGCTACGGGCCGATGTCCGCGCTCTTCGCCGGCGCGCACCGCTACCAGAGCCTCAATGGCCTTGAGGACGAGGAATCGCCGCCCGAGCCGCCGCCGGAGCCCGCGGACGAGGCAACGGCCAATGCCGACGCCTCGTCTCCGCCGCCCACGCCGCCGCGCAGTTTCGTGGCGTGGGCCAAGGCGAAGCCCAAGGCACCCGGCGCGGCCGAGGCGCCGGCCGCATGGGTGCCGCGGGGGGCATCGCCTTCAGCCGATCCGCCGAGCGCTTCGCCACAGGGCGCCGAGCCCAAGCAAGGCGAATAGGGCCAGCGCCCCCCAAGCGGCGGGTCGGTGCCGTAGTTCGCGCACGCTGGGCGCGGGCGTCGGCAGCGCCGCGATGTCCGACGCGCCGATCAGCCGCTCTTCGAACACGAAGGGATAGAACGCGACGCGCAGTTCGTCGTGGAAGCGGCGTGCCGCCCTTTGTCGCGCCGCGTCGCCTTCGATGCCCTGGTCGCTGAGGCCGTCGAACAGGTTCTGCAGGGCGACCGTCGGCAGCAGCCATCCGAGCGCATCGCGCGCGCGCTGGCGATCGCGCTTCGCGGCCCTTGCTTCGATGAGCAAGGGCTCGACGCGCCAATCGGCCACCGAATGGAAGGCGAAGTACCACTTCCAATGGAAACGTCCGGTCACCGGTGGCGTGCCGCGCCACTCGGGGTGATGGGCGAAGAAGGCCTCGAAGGTCTCGTCCTTCGGCCGGTCCCAGGCCCCGTTGACCGCGTCGCGGTGGGCGAGGGCGATGGCGCTGCCGGGTACCGCCGGCGCCATTCGATCGAGCGCGAGGCCGCCGAGCGCGGGCAGCACGAGGGCAGCGAGTGCCCACAGCGCGACGAGGCGCGTCGCCACGGCGTCGCTGCCACCGCTCAGGCGCAGCGCGAGCGTGGCGCAGAGGCCGATCCAGCCGAGCGCGTAGAGCGTGGCACCGCCCATCACGCCGAGGCTGAGGGCCAGTGAGGCATCCATCGCCAGCAGCGCGACGAGGATCGGTCCCAGAACCGGCACCAGCACGACCAGACTGCGCGCGACGACGCGCTTCAACCAGAAGGAACGGGGTGACGCGACGAGCGCCGCAAGCAGCCCGTCGCGCCGTGCTTCGCGTTCTTCCGCGGCCAAGGGCGCGAACACCGCCACCGCGAGCAAGGGCAACAGCACGGCCACGACGAAGGCGGCGTCGAAGGTGCCGGCGGCTCGCGCGGCAGGATTGCCGCCGGTGCCATCGTGCACTTGGCCTTGCAGGCCCAGCAGGCGGAGGCGCTGCACGGCAGGTTGGGCGAGCGTGTCGCCGAGGTTGAACCAGGCGCCGGAGGCCGGCGGGTGCGGCACGGCGAACAGGGTTCCGTAGCCGAACATGCCTGCATCAAGCGGCGCGTCGTGCGCCCTTGCGCGGGCATCGTCCAGTGCTCGGGCATCGAAGGCCACGGCGTCGTGCATCGCCGCATCGACGTGGCGGACCTGCGCGATGCCGGCCAGCAGCGCCAGCGTGGTGACCAGGGCCGCGGCGAGGGCCGCGGCGATGAGCAGGGGCGAACGCAGCAGCAGTCGCAATTCCAGGTTCATGCGCGGCGCTCCAGTCGACGACCAAGCCACGCCAAGGCGAGCAGGCCGAGCAGCAGCCACACGCCGACCGGCGCCACGCTCGCGGCGAGCGCCGGCGCCGTCGAGCGCAGCGAGGGGAGCGCGATTTCGGCGCGTGGGATGTCGGCCCATTGCGAGGCGTCGAGCTTCTGGTCGCGATCGTTCAATGCGGCGATGCGGGTGGCATGCAGCTGGTTCAGGGCCTGCACCGTGGCGAAGCGGCGGCGCTCGGCCTGGTCGAGGAAATCACGATGATGCGCGAGGTCGGTGCCGGCGAAGGCCTGGGCCGCATGGCGGATCGCGAGCGTCGGGAGGGCCCAGCTGAAGGCCGTCGCGCGGTCGACTTGGGCCTGCCACGCATCGCGCTGGCGGTCGACCTCTGCGGCAATGGCTGCCGTCGTCAGGCGCTCGCCTTCGAGCATCACCAGGCCGCCGAAGTTCACCGGCAAGTCCTCCACGCGGGAAGCGCCGTACTTGTCGAGCACGCGCTGGCGGAACGCGGCGAAGTGCGCGCTGTTGGGGTCGTGCGCGTCGCCGACCTTTGCGAGTGCCACGGCGATGCGCTGCTCGACCTCGGCCTGCGTCGGTGCGGGCAGGCTGAGCTCGGCCCAGCTCGCGACCGCGCGCGGCGCGACGGCTACCAGCGCGAACCACGCGACGACGCCGGCCAGCAGGGCGCCGAGCACGCTGCGTGCGAGGCTCGAAACGAGCACCGTGCCGATGGCCGCCAGGCCCAAGATGGCCGCGAAGCCGGCACCGAGGCCGGCCGCTCGCGCGGCCAGTGCCGGCTGCGTGGCAGCCGCCCACAGGAGCGCGAGGAAGGCGGGCACCGCCATCAGCAGGCCGAAGCCCCACAGCGCGGCGGCCTTGCCGAACAGCAGTTCCGTGCCGCGCGCGCCGCCGATCAGGCTGGTGGCGAGCACGCCGCTCTGCCGTTCGCCGGCCAGTGACGCCGCACCGGCCAGAAGCACCAGCAGCGGCAGCCACTGCTGCACCACCAGCGAGGGCGAGAGGTCGCCCAGACGCAGCAGGCCGCCGGAGAGCGCCGCATCGCTGAAGTTCGCCGTGTTCTGCCGATGCCCCTCGAGGAACACGCTGCGCCCGACCTGCGATTCGATGCCCCAGTCGATGCGCGCCAGCGGCCCCGGTGTCTTGAACACGAAATCGCCGGCGTGCACCACGCGATGCGGATGGCGATCAGGCTGCGCGTTCCAGTCTTGATCCGCGCGGGCGGCGTAGTCGCCCTGCCGCTCCGCGGTCTGCCCTTCGCGCACCAGCCCGAGCCCCAGCGACAGCAGCATCAGGCACGCGCCGAGCAGGCCCAGCGTGCGCGCCAGCCGTTCGCGCAGCAGCCGGCGCAGCTCGTTGCCGGCGATCGACGCCGTGCGGTGCGGCGCACTCATGGGGCGAGGTCCGCCCGGCGCGCGTAGAGCGTGCGCAGGGCCGCCGCGTCGGCGCCGAGTGCGGCAAGGTCCGAGCCCTCGCGCAGCACCCGCCCTTTCGCGAGGAAGACGTAGCGATCGGCGATGGCGCTCGTGGCTTCGAGGTCATGGCTCACCATCAGGATCGCCCGCCCCGCATCCCGAAGCCGCGAGAGCAGGGCGGCCAGTTGGTCGGTGGCTTCCGGGTCCAGGCCGGAGGCCGGTTCGTCGAGCAGCAGCAGCGGCGCTTCGCGCAGCAGGGCCAGCGCGATCAGTAGCTTCTGCCGCATGCCTTTCGAGTAGAGCGCCGCGCGCTTGCGCCACGCCGCTTCCGGCAGATCGACCTCCCGCAGGGCGAGGGCGAGCCCCGCCTCGTCGGGGCGCCGGCCGGCGAGACCGAGCAGGTAACGGAGGTTCTCCAACCCGTCGAGGTGCGGGTAGACCGCGACGTTCTCCGGCACGTAGGCGAGCATCGCGCGGGCGGCCACCGGATCGACCGACGGGGCAAGGCCGAACACGCTGACCTGGCCCGACTGCGGGGGCAGCAGGCCCAGCAACACCTTCAGCAGGGTCGACTTGCCGGCGCCATTGCCGCCGAGCACGGCCAGCAGTTCGCCCGCCTGCAGGCGCAAGGACACGTCCTGCAGGACGGGCTCGCCGCCGTAGCCGGCGACGAGGCCACGCACGTCGAGGGCCGGTGGGCGAGGCATCAGGTCGATCACCGCCATGCTCAGAACTCGATGGTGGCCGAGAGCGTGGCGTTGCGGCCGTCGCCCGGCGAGTGGATGGTGTTGCTGCCGTCTTCGCTGAAGTCGAACACGTACTCGTGGAAGCGATCGGTCAGGTTGTTGAGCTGCAGGGCGAGCACGCCCCAGCCGAAGCGCTGCTCGACGCTGGCATGCAGCAGGGTGAAGCCACCGAACTGGCCGCCGAGGTTGGCTTCGTTGACGACGTAGTCGCCCTGGTGGTCGAGGTGCACGCGTGCGGTCAGCGTGTCGGTGGCGCGCAGGCTCAGGCCCAGCGAGGCGGTGCGGTCTGGGATGCCGCGCAGTTCGTTGCCGATGAAGGCGCGACGGTTCGAGGCCGGGCGGACGATGGCGCTGTCGACGGTGGTGAGGTTGCCCCACAGCGACCAGCGCTCGTCGATGCGCCAGTCGGCGGCGAGGTCCCAGCCCTTGCGGGCGGTCTCGCCAACGTTCTGTGCCGTGCCGTCGACGAGCACGAACTCGTCCTTCGCGGTCTGCTCCCAGTACGACAGGCGCAGCTGCGCGCCCGCCGCGGGTTGCCACGTGCCGCCGATTTCCCAGCCGTCGTTGATCGAGACATCGCGGGCCCGGCGATTGCCCGCCGTGAACGCATCGGCGAACAGCGGGTGCTGGAAGCTGCGCCCGGCATTGGCAAAGAGCTGGGCGTCCTCGCCCAGCGCCACGAAGGCATTGAACTTCGGCTGCACGATCGTCCCGAAGTCGAGGATGTCGCGCGCCGACGGCACACCGGCCGCGTTGAACTGCAGGTAGTCGCCGCCGATGCGGTCGGCGCGCAGCGCGACGTTCGCGCCCCAGCGGTCGTCGTCGCGGAAGCCGATCCGCGTCCACGCGCCCCAGTGGCTGAAGGTGAAATCCCGGTTGCGCAGCACGGCGGCGCTGTCGCGGACGCGCCGCTGGCCAAGGGTGCCGAAGCGCTGTTCGATGACGTCCTGCGTCTCCGCGTCCACGCCGCCATCCAGCGTCCAGTTCGGGTCGATGGCCCAGCGCGCCGACACGAGCAGGCCCTGCTGGTCCTGGTCGTCGAAGCGGTTCTGCAGCGCCTGCGCCGCGGAGAATCGCACCCAGCGTTCGCGCTCGAAATGGTTGATGTAGGCCTTGGCCGACCAGCTCAAGGCGTCGTTGATGCGCTGGTCGAAGTGCAGGCTGCCGTGCTGCACGTGCTTGTCGCCGCCGTCCTGGTTGGCATAGCTCGCCGACTGGCGCGGATTCGCCCGCGATTCCGCGAGCGTGAGGTAGCCCGGCGAGTCGCCGTCGTAGCGCGCCGTGCGGACGATGGCGCGCAGCGTGGTGTCGTCATTGATGGCGAGTGCCCAACGCCCGCCAAAGGCTCGCTTGTCGAGGTCCATACTGTCGCGATAGCCCTCCGTCTGCCGCCAGCCGATCGTGTAGCTGTGGGTCACCGGGCCGTCCTCGAATCCGGCGTAGGCCTGCAGCTCGCGGGCACCAAAGCTGCCGTAGGCCAGACGCAGTTCGCGCGCCACATCTTCGCGGGTCTGGATGCGCACGTTCCCGGCAATGGCGAGCAGGCCCACCGTGGGGTCGCTGGTGCCCTTGAACACCGTGATCGACTCGATGCCGGTCGGGAACAGCTGGTCCATCTCGCCGAAGCCGTTGTGCAGGTTCATCGGCACGCCGTCGATGAGCAGCTTCACGTGCGGGGTTTCGCCATCGCCGGAGAAGCCGCGGATGGCGATGTCCGAGTTCACCAGGCCCTGGTTGTAGCGGGCGATGTACAGGCCCGGGATCTTGTTGAACAGCGCGCTGGTGTCGTTGACGTTCTCGTAGCCGATCTCGCTGCGACCGATGACGTCGAGCGAGCCCTGCAGATCGAGTTCGGGCGTCTCGGTGGCTTCACCGATGACGACGACGGTGTCGAGGCGGCGCGCTTCGTCGGCGGGGTTGGCGAGGGCGGTCGACGACAGGGCGAGCGCGAGAGCGGCGGCGAGCTGGGTAAGGCGGGGCGTGGGCATGTTTGGCATGGGGAAATAGAGCGAGGAGAAGGAGAAGAAGGCGGAGAAAGAGAGATAGGCGATGAGCGGAGGGCGCGCGACGCGCTCAGTCCTCCGCGCCGCCCATCCGCCAGCGCGGGAAGGGGTCGGGCAGTCCCTGCCAACCGGCGGGGCCGAGGCGCATTTCGCGGTCGGTGAGCAGGCAGGCGTCGAGCTCTTCGCGGACGCGCTTTTCGTCGAGGCCGACGCCGATGACGGCGAGCTCCTGGCGACGGTCGCCCCAAGCCGGGTCCCACAGCCGCTTCATCGCGGCGTATTCGTTCTCGTCGTGGACGAGGTGCGCTTCCGGCAGCGGGGCGGTGACGCGCTCGCCCGTGCGCAGGCGTTCACCGACGCGACGCTGGTCGACGCGATCGCGGGCGGCGAACCAGAAGCCGGCGGCCTCGTGCTGCGTCGCGCCGCCGACGGTGGAGAGTTCTCCCACCCAGTCCATCCGTGTCGCCAGCCAGAAGAAGCCCTTGCTGCGGATCACGCCGCCCAAGCCCTCGTTGATCAGGCGGAAGAAGCGCTGCGGGTGGAAGGGCCGGCGCGCGCGGTAGACGAAGCTGGTGATGCCGTATTCCTCGGTCTCCGGCGTGTGCTCGCCGCGAAGTTCCTTCATCCAGCCGGGGGCCAGCTGGGCCTTCACGAAGTCGAAGCGGCCGGTGCCGAGCACGCGGTCGAGGGTCACGGCGCTGTGCGTGGTCTCGACGATCTCGGCGTCGCGGTTCAGCGCGCGGATCACCTGCTTCACCTGCTGCGTCGTCTCGGCGCCGGCGCGGTCGGTCTTGTTGACGAGGATGACGTCGGCGAACTCGACCTGTTCGGCCAGGAGGTTCACGAGCCCGCGCTGGTCGTCGGGGCCGGCGACCATGCCGCGGTCGGCGAGGCGGTCCGGCGAGCAGAAGTCGCGGGTGAAGGTCTCGGCGTCGACCACGGTCACCATGGTGTCGAGGCGCGCCACGTCCGAGAGCGAGAAGCCGTCTTCGCCGCGCACCGCGAAGGTGGCCGCGACCGGCATCGGTTCGCCGATTCCCGTGGATTCGATCAGCAGGTAGTCGAAGCGGTTCTCGGCGGCGAGGCGCTTCACTTCGTCGCGCAGGTCGTCGCGCAGCGTGCAGCAGATGCAGCCGTTGCTGAACTCGACCAGCTTCTCTTCGGTGCGCGACAGCTCGGCGCCGCCGTCGCGGACCAGCTGGGCATCGATGTTCACCTCGCTCATGTCGTTGACGATCACGGCGACGCGCTTGCCCTCGCGGTTGCGGAGCACGTGGTTCAGCAGGGTGGTCTTGCCGGCGCCGAGGAAGCCGGACAGCACGGTGACGGGGAGGCGAGGGTCCATGGGCAGGTATGCGATGTTATAAAGTAACATTCTACCATGCCTTCGGGGCCGTGCCCCGATGCCCATTCGACCGAGAGCCCCCATGATCCCCAGCACCTATGCCGACTGGCGCCGCTGCATCGAGCACGATTGCGGCCTTCCGTTGACCCGCGACTTCATCGCGGCGCGGCTCGCCGACTTGCGCGATCCGGCGTCGCACCACACCCAGCAGTTCGTTCGCCATTACGGTGGCGCGCACCACGTTCGGGTTCTGGAGTGGTTCGAACGGGCGGAACGCGATGCCCGCTGACGGCGGGCGGACCGCGGAAGTGGCGTTCGGCGATAGCGCCGCGGTGCTTCGCCGTTTTTCGTCGGAGCCGATTGCCTCGGCGGTCTGGCGTCGCGCTCTCGCACCCGATGTGGACGCCGAGGTGCAAGCGCTTCGCCCGGGGCCGCTGGTCCGCGTGGTGGTGCCGGTCGACGACCTTCGCACCGATGTGGCCGTTCTGGCCGCCCTCGACGGTTGGGCGCATCCATTCCCGCAGGCGCTCGCGCGCGATCTCCGGCAACTGTTGGCTTTGCACGCGCTACTGCATCCCGGCGTGGGACGCCGCCTGCGCATCGAGCGCCTCGTCGATGATGGCTGCCGGCGCTTCCATGCCGACCACGTCACCTCCCGCTTGCTTTGCACGTACGCCGGGCCGGGAACGGAGTGCCTTCCCGCCTCGGCAATCGACCCGCAGCGGCCGGCGGACGGCAGCAATGATCACGTGCTCGAACCGGACGCCGTCTGGCGTTGCGAGGCGGGATGGGTGCTGCTTATGCGAGGGACGCTCGGCGATGGGCCCGCGCAGTTCCACCGCTCGCCGCCGCGCGATCCGGCCGGCCCACGACTCCTGGCCGCCATCGACGGATGAACGCCGGACTCGAGGGTTGGGGATGGTGGGGGGCGACGCTCGTCGGCTGTGCCCTCGTGGCTTCGATGGCGCTGGTCGGGCCGCTGTTGCTGCGCACCGCGGTGCAACGGCAGCGCTGGATCCCGCCCCTGATCGCCCTCGCCATCGGGGTGCTCGCCGGCGACGCGCTGCTGCACCTGGTGCCGCATGCCGTCGATGCGATGGGACTGGCGCCCACGGTGATGCTCGCCGCAGCCGGCTTTGGGCTGTTCGCGACGCTGCGCCGCCTGCTTCCTTCGGCCGTTCGTCCAGCGGGCACGGCCGCGGTGTCGCTCGGTGGCGATGCGCTTCACAACCTCGGCGATGGCTTGCTGATCGCGCTGGCGTTCGCAACCTCGCCGGTACTCGGCATCGCCACCGTGGTAGCCATCCTCGCCCATGAGCTTCCACAGGAACTCGGCGACTACGCGATCCTGGTGGATGCCGGTTACAGCCCGCGCGAGGCCGCGGGGGCGAACCTCGGCAGCGCGGCCAGCGTGTTCGTCGGCGCCTTGGCCGGCCTCGTGGCCGGACCGGCGGCGGAGCCCGCGTTGCAATGGCTGTCGCCCGTCGCGGCCGGTGGTTTCCTCTACCTCGCCCTGTTCGCCCTGTTGCCCGGGCTGCGCCGCCATCCCGCCCAAGGGGCGCGCTGGTGGCGTCTGCGCGCGCTGCCGGTGGCCATGGGCGTGGGCGCGATGGCCGGCCTCGCCGTCGCGGAAACGCGCGCGGGCCTCGACCATGGCCATGTGCACGGCATCAACTCCCCCGCCGAAGCACCGCGGAACTTCGCGCCCTGGCCACGCGGCTGAGGGAGGCCCTCGCTAGAGTGGCGAGATTGCCCCCTTGCCGAGGTTCACGATGCTTCGTCGATGGCTGCGCCGCCTGCTGAAGGGATTCGCCGTGCTCGCGCTCGTGGTGCTGGTCGCTGCGGGTGGCCTCGTGGCCTGGGCTTGGGCGCCTGATCAACCGGCCGAGGCGCTGATGGCGCGATGGGGCGCGCCGCCCTCGCGCATCGAGCCGATCCTCGGCCTGCCGCTGCACCTGCGTGACGAGGGCCCGCGCGACGATCCGACGCCGATCGTGCTGCTGCACGGCACCGGCGATTCGCTGCACACCTGGCAAGGTTGGACCGAGGCGCTCGTACCGACGCGCCGCGTGATCCGCTACGACCTGCCCGGCTTCGGCCTGACGGGCCCGGACCCGGACCACGATTACTCGATGAAGCGGCAGGTCGATGTGCTGCTGGCCGTGCTCGATCGTCTTGGCGTCGAGCGCGCGATCGTGGGCGGCAATTCCTACGGCGGCGGCATCGCCTGGCAGGCCGCGCTGGCGCACCCGGAGCGCGTCGTCGGCCTCGTGCTGGTGGATGCCTCGGGCGCGCCGGCCCCCGACACGGCGGCCTCGGCCGCCACTGCGCCGCGCTCGGTGCCGATCGGTTTCCGCCTGGCGCGGATGTCCTGGGCGGCCCCGGTGCTGGAACGCGTGCTGCCGCGGTCGGTGATCGAATCCAGCCTCCGCAACGTCTACGGCGATCCATCGAAGGTGACGCCCGAACTCGTCGACCGCTACTTCGACCTCGCCACGCGCGAAGGCAATCGCGCGGCCCTGATGTCGCGCTTCGGCGGTCGTCGCGAGCCCGCCAGCACGCAGCCGGTGTCGGCCATCACGCAGCCCACGCTGATCCTCTGGGGCGCGCGCGACCGGCTGATCCCGCTCGCGGCGGGCGAGCGTTTCCACGCCGCGCTCCCGGGCAGCGAGCTCGTGGTGTTCGACGACCTCGGCCACGTGCCGCAGGAAGAGGATCCGGCGCGCACCGTGGCGGCGCTGCAGGCCTTCCTCGCGAGGCGCTGATCCCGCGCGTCGACTCGCCCCGGCGCGAGCGTCGCACAAGATCTTGTGTTGACGGATCGGATCGACCCCCATAGGCTGCGGTCGTCGGTTCCCGGGTTCGCGCCCGGGATGAAAAGGGAACCCGGTGCGATTCCGGGGCTGCCCCGCAGCGGTATGTGGAAACGACCGCCGTCAATGCACTGGGGGACTCATCGCCCGGGAAGCGACGGCCAGTAGGTGGACGGTGGCCCCGTCCGTGTCCGCGAGCCCGAAGACCTGCCGACCCGCCGCGCGAAGCACAACGCGTGGCGTGCGGTGATCCGGGCCCGGCGATGGGCCTGTCGCCCGCGGGGGCGACGCCGGCCAGCTCCACGGCGAAGCCACGCCGTGCCGTTCGCCGTCGTCGTGCCTGCGCGTCGCGCCCGAGGGAGGCGTGGCGGCCCGTGCTCCACCACGGAGAACCACCGATGAGCACCTCCACCGCGACGGCCCACGCCGTCGATGGCGAGCGCCTGCGCGCCGCCGAAACCTTCGACCTTCGCCCGCCCCACCACGCGCCGGCCATGACCGTCACCAAGCGCGACGGACGCCGCGAGCCGGTCGACCTCACCAAGATCGTCCGCGCCATCCAGCGCTGTGCCGAGGGCTTGCACGCCGTCGATCCGATGCGCGTCGCGACCCGAACGATCTCGGGCCTCTACGACGGCGCCAGCACCCGCGAGCTCGACGAACTGTCGATCCGAACGGCCGCGCTGCTGACGGCCGAAGAGCCCGAGTACGGCCGCCTTGCCGCGCGCCTGCTCGCGGCAGTGGTCGAGAAGGAGGTGGGTGGGCAGGGCATCCACGCCTTCTCGCAGAGCGTGCAGCGCGGCGCCGAGCTCGGCCTCGTCAACGAGCGCCTGTTGGGCTTCGTGCAGGCCAACGCACGGAAGCTGAACGACGCCGCCGACCGCGGGCACGACGCCCGCTTCGACTACTTCGGCCTGCGCACGGTCTACGACCGCTACCTGCTGCGGCACCCGGAGACGCGGCTCGTCATCGAGACGCCGCAGCACTTCTTCCTGCGTATCGCGGTCGCACTGTCGGCCTCGGTGGCCGAGGCGATCGAGCTCTACGAGCGCATGGCGCGCCTCGAATACCTGCCCAGTTCGCCCACGCTGTTCAACAGCGGCACGCGCCACGAGCAGCTGTCGAGCTGCTTCCTGCTCGACTCGCCGGAAGATTCACTGGAAGGCATCTACAAGGCCTACACCGACGTCGCGCGGCTGTCGAAGTTCGCCGGCGGCATCGGGCTCTCGTTCACGCGCATCCGCTCGCGCGGCGCGCTGATCCGCGGTACCAATGGCCTCTCGAACGGCATCGTCGCCTGGCTGAAGACACTGGACGCCTCGGTGGCGGCGGTGAATCAGGGCGGCAAGCGCAAGGGCGCGGCTTGTGTGTACCTCGAGACTTGGCACGCCGACATCGAGGAATTCCTCGAACTCCGCGACAACACCGGCGACGAGGCCCGGCGCACGCACAACCTCAACCTCGCGCATTGGGTGCCCGATCTCTTCATGCGTCGTGTCGAGGCCGATGCGGCATGGTCGCTGTTCAACCCGAGCGACGTGTCGGAACTCGCCGATCTGCACGGTGCCGACTTCGAGCGTGCCTATGCGGGCGCCGAGGCGCGTGGGCTGGCCCGCAAGCAGGTGCGCGCCCGCGACCTCTACGCGCGGATGACGCGAACGCTGGCCCAGACCGGGAACGGCTGGATGAACTTCAAGGATCGCGCCAATGCCACCTGCAACCAGGCGGCGCGTGCGGGCAACGTGGTGCATCTCTCCAACCTGTGCACCGAGATCCTCGAGGTGACGTCCGCGCAGCACACCGCGGTGTGCAACCTCGGCTCGATCAACCTCGCCCAGCACCTCAGCGAGGGTGGTGTCGACTTCGAGCGCCTCGGCGAGACCGCGCGTGCCGCGGTGCGGCAGCTCGATCGCGTCATCGACCTCAACTTCTACCCGATCCCCGAGGCCGCAGCCTCGAACGCGCGTTGGCGCCCGGTGGGCCTCGGGCTGATGGGCCTGCAGGACGTGTTCTTCGCCTTGCGCCTGCCCTTCGACAGCGCAGAGGCAAAGGCGCTGTCGACGCGGATCAGCGCCGAGATCTACTTCCATGCGCTGTCGGCCAGCTGCGAGCTCGCCGAAGCGCAGGGCGCGCATCCCGCGTTCGCCGAGACGCATGCCGCCGACGGCCGCCTGCAGTTCGACCTCTGGGGCGTGACGCCCCCGGACGAGCCACGCTGGGAGGCCCTGAAGGCGCGCATCGCCCGCCACGGCCTGCGCAACTCGCTGCTGGTGGCCATCGCGCCGACGGCGACGATCGCCTCGATCGCCGGTTGCTACGAGTGCATCGAGCCGCAGGTCAGCAACCTGTTCAAGCGCGAGACGCTGTCCGGCGATTTCCTGCAGGTGAACCGCCATCTCGTCGAGGAGCTCAAGCGCCTCGGCCTGTGGACGCCCGAGGTGCGCGATCGCATCAAGCAGGCGGAAGGCTCGATCGCCGGCATCAGCGAGATCCCCGAAACGCTTCGGCACATCTACCGTACCGCTTGGGAGCTGCCGATGCGCGCGCTGATCGACCTGCAGGCCGCGCGTGGCCCGTACATCGACCAGAGCGCCTCGCTGAACCTGTTCATCGAGAGCCCGAGCATCGGCGCCCTGAGCTCGATGTACATGTACGCGTGGAAGCAGGGCCTCAAGACGACCTACTACCTGCGCTCGCGCCCGGCCACGAAGATCGCCAAGACCACCGTCGCGGCCCGCGCCGCCGCCGCACCCGACGACACCGCGGCCGTCGTGTGCTCGCTCGAGAACCCCGGAAGCTGCGAGGCCTGCCAGTGAGCGCCGCCATGACCCCGAAACTCCTCGACCCGGGCTTCGACCTGACCCTGCGGCCGATGCGCTACCCGCAGTTCTTCGCGATGTACCGCGACGCCATCCGCAACACCTGGACGGTGGAGGAGGTCGACTTCGCGCCCGACGTGCAGGACCTCGCCACCAAGCTTGGGCCGGCGGAGCGCCACCTGATCCAGCGGCTGGTGGCTTTCTTCGCCACCGGCGATTCGATCGTGGCGAACAACCTGGTGCTGAACCTCTACAAGCACATCAACGCGCCGGAAGCGCGCATGTACCTCTCGCGCCAGCTCTACGAGGAAGCGCTGCACGTGCAGTTCTACCTGACGCTGCTCGACGCCTACCTGCCCGATCCGGCGGAGCGCGCGAAGGCCTTCGCGGCCGTGGAGAGCATCCCGAGCATCCAGGCCAAGGCGGCGTTCTGCTTCCGCTGGATCGATTCGATCCAGTCGCTGGAACGCCTCGACACGCCGGCCGACCGCCGGCGCTTCCTGCTCAACCTCGCCTGCTTCGCCGCCTGCATCGAAGGGCTGTTTTTCTTCGCGGCCTTCGCCTACGTCTACTACCTGCGCTCGCGCGGCCTGCTGCACGGCCTCGCCTCGGGCACCAACTGGGTGTTCCGCGACGAGAGCGCCCACATGGCCTTCGCCATGGCGGTGCTGGAGACGGCGCGCGAGGAAGAACCGGCGCTGTGCGATGCCGAGTGGGCCGCCGACGTCGACCGCATGCTCGACGAAGCCGTCGCGGTCGAGCTGGCCTTCGCCGAGGACGTACTGGCCGGCGGCATGGCCGGGCTCTCGTTGAAGGACATGCGCGAGTACCTCGACTACGTCGCCGACCAGCGCCGCGTGCAGCTCGGTCTGAAGGCCAAGACCGGGGCGCGCAACCCGTTCCCTTTCATGGACCTGCAGGACGTGCAGGAGCTGACCAACTTCTTCGAGCGCCGGGTCAGCGCCTACCAGGTGGGCGTGGAGGGCGAGGTGGCCTTCGACGAGGCGTTCTGAGCTTCACCCGCGTCACGCTCGAACCCGCGCAAGACGGCGTTGAAGGCGAGCGCCCCGGCGAGGCCATGCGAGCCGAGGACGAGCATCGGCAGCAGGGCCTCGAGTTCGCGCAGCGACTGCCCGCCGTTCCACAGCACGTCGCCGCTGGCCGGCAAGGCCGCGGCCGCGAAGCCGATCATCGCCAGCCAGAGCCCCCGTCGACGCGTGTTCCTGAGGATCAGTCCCGACGGAAGCCCGATCAGCAGGACGAACGGTGTCGCGACGAGGGCGGTCAACAGGGCGATCCCGGCGAAGTCGGAGAGGGGCGGCGCGGAGCCGCCCCCCATCAGGCTGGGCACGCTCAGCCAAGCGAACAACCACAGCGGCTGCACGGCGATCGCGGCGAGCGTTGCGAGGGCGAAGTTCATGGCTGCCCCCTCAGCGCGGCATTGCCGGCGGCTCGTTCGCTTCGGGGCCGTAGTCGGCGATCCAGCCGCGGATCGTGCGGCCCATGCGGGCGATCATCAGCATGTTGAAGAAGTGCATCCCGCCGAGCACCAGCAGGGTCACGCCGATGCGCACGCCAAGCTCGCCGATCAGGTTGTCGTAGCCGGGGGTCCAATTCCCGAGCCGCAGGCTGATGAAGCCGAGATTGACGAGGTAGAAGCCGATCACCAGCAGCCGGTTGGTGGAGCGGGCCAGGTCTTCGTCGTGGCCGAAGCAGCGCACGAGGAAGGTTTCGCCGGTGCTGGAGAGCACCCGCGCCACCCAGACCGTCAGTGCGATCGAGACGAGCAGGTAGATGGCGTAGGCGGCGTGGACGACGACGAAGTCGTTGGGGGTCAGGGCAGGGGTCGGGGCGTACATGGCGGGTCTCCGCAGTGGGTTCGACGCCACGATGGCGTCGGCCCGCGAGGCCCGCTTCCGGAATGATCGCCGCGGAACAGGTCGCCGACCCGTTCCTTTTCAATCAACCACTTGCACGTTTCCGGAATGATCGGACGGGAGATTCCGGCGCCGGAACTCGCCCGGCACGAGGCCGGTTTCCTCCTTGAACGCGGCGTAGAACGTCGATTGCGAGCCGAAACCGACCGATAGCCCGACCGACAGCACCGAGGCCCGCGGTTCGTCGATCAGCATCCGGCTGGCCGCCGCCACGCGGTGCCGGCGGACGAACTTCGAGAAGCTCTCGCCGAAGCGGACGTTGAGCAGCTCGGAAAGCTGGTGCGGGCTGAGGTCGACCCGACGGGCCAGCTTGGCGAGGCCGAGGTCCTCGTCGCGGTATAGGTGCTCGTCCTCGAACAGCCGCCTCAGGCGCTCCGTCGCCTGCGCCACGTCCACCCGGCCCAGCGAGCTCTGCGCGTAGCTGGTGCTCACGGCCTCCTGCGTCTTGGTGGCGAGGTCGGGCACGAGCAGCAGCAGGGCCGAGACCAGCAGGAAGCCCGCGGCCATCTGCACCGAGTAGGCGAGGGCGAACAGGTCCCAAGGGATGGCTCGCGGGGTGAGTGCACCGGCCACGCCGACCCCGAGGCCCATCACCGCGAAGGCGAGCACCACCGGCAGCTCGACACGGAACCAGCGCCGGGTCGCGCGCAGCCGGTAGACCAAGGCCCCAAGGTGCAGCGCGTAGGCGGTGCCGAGGGTGAGGGACACCGGGATGGCCCAGATGGGTGGTACCAGCACGGCCAGCGCAGCGCTGAGTGCCCCACCCGCGATCACCAGCCCGCGCCGCCGATCGGCTGGCTGCAGCACGCCGGAAAGCAGCGCATAGAAGCCCCAGCTTTGCGCGAACAGCCCCGCCCCATAGGACCAGGGCGGGGCGTCGGTCGCGCCGAGAGCGGCGAGGCCGACGTGCTGCCACGCCGTCAGCGTCAGGCCGGCCAGCATCACCGCGCCACCCACGCGTGCGCTCCAAGGCATCACCATCCGCGAGGGGGCGGTGACCAGGGCCACCGCCAGCAAGGCGGCGAAGGCCGTGCAGGCGCCGGCGAGTGCGGTCAGCAGCACCTAGAAACCGCCTTCGCCGCGGATCACCGCGGGGTAGCCGCCGATCGCGCGCGCCGCCTGCATGCCGCCCATCGTCGCGGCTTCCACGCAGCCGGCGTCGAGGCCGGTCTTCAGCCAGTCGCCAGCGAGGAACAGGTTGCCGAAGCCGGACTGGTCGGCGTGCAGGCGGTACCGGCTGCTGTTCACCACGCTGAGCACGTAGCGCTCGGAGGGATCGACATTGCCGCGCCAGTACTGGCCGTCGAAGCGCGCGACGCCGTTTCCGTTGTTCAAATCGACGAGCAACGACCAGTCGAAACCGGCCGGCGTCACGGCGTTCGGCCACAGGGTGCCGATGCGTTGCTCCAGCTGGGCGATGGCGTTCTGCTTCGCCTGCGCCGCGATGGCAGCGGGGAAGCCGGCATCGCTGCTCGGCGGGTACGAGGCGACTGGCATCGCGGAGCAGAAGTACGAGACGTTGCGCGGCTGCTGCCCGGCGGGCCACTGCTCGCGCACCAGCAGCTGGTCCATCGGCGCCCAGGTGTCATACGGCTCGCTGAAGGCCGAGAGCACCGGCTCCTGCCCGCTGGGTGAGAGCGTCGTCCAGCCGAGCTGCGCGATGTCCTGGTTGCACCACACCTGGTAAGCCTGCGTCGCCACCGCCTGCACCGCATTGCTGCATGCCGCAAGGCCGGGGCTGAGTGGCAGCAGGGGCGCGGCGACGTCGGCGAGGCTGGCGACCGACAGCCCGTACACCACGAGGTCGAAATCGACGCCGCGCTGCAGCGTGCGCTGCGGCAGCGGCGTGCCGAAGTGGGCTTCGTACACCTGCGGCCACGGCGACCAGTGGCTTTCAAGGTTGATGTTGTTCGCCTGCAGCAGGGCCGCTTCGCGTGGATCAAGCAGCTCGTACTTCGGCGTCGAGGGCCAGCAATCGAGGCCCTGCACCGGGCGCAGGGGCACGTAGTCCGCCGTGCCGGGGAGCTGCTGCTGCAGTTCGATGCGATCCACGACCTTCGCCCCATCGGCCGTGCCCGGCGTCAGGCCCAGCACCTTGTGGAAGAAGTGGAAGCGCACGCCGCGGCGCTTCAACACTTCGTAGATCGGCCCGAACACGGTGTCGCCCATGCCGGCCTGCATCTTGAACATGATGCCGCCGTGGTAGCACATGGCCACCTTCATCATGCCGCGCAGCATGGTGCCGGCCTCGATGTTGGGGCGGCTGAAATCACCGTTCTCGTAGGCGAAGACGAGGTCGTAGAAGCCTCGCACCGGCGCGCTGTACACGGTCCAGCGTTCGTTGGCGCCGTGCTTCTTCAGCCACGCGTAGAAGTCGATGTCGTTGATCGCCTCGAAGCCGTTCTTCAGCACGCCGTCCTCGAGCATGCCGATGCTGCAGGTGGCGCCCAGGTCGACCATGATGAAGAGGCGGCGCAGCGTGTCGTTCGTCGCCATCGCCTCCGAAACCAGGCCGCCCAGCCACGCGCGCAGGCCGCGCAGGGCGTCGCGCAGCAGCGCATGGTCGTCGGCGTCGTGTTGCTCGATGGCCTCGGGCAGCGCGGCGATGAACTGCTCGAACGCGGCGAGCGCGTGGTGCACGTCGGCCGCGAGGTGTTCCACGTCGGCCTCCACCGCGCCGGCAAGCCGATGCAGCCACGAGGCGTGGGCGCCGTTGGCGTCGGCGGTGAAGCCGTGCTGGTTGGCGTCGGCCACGTGCTGCGCGCGAATGTCGGACAGGCCCTGGCGGATCCACGCCAGCAGCGTTGTGAGCGCCGACCACAGGCTGATGGCCTCCGAATGGTGGCCCGGCTGCCCCGGTTTCAGCGGCACGTCGATGTTCCACATCGACCACGGGCCGCTGCGCGTGTCCGGGCCCGGCGGGCCGAGCGATTCGGCGAGGCTGATGAACTGCTGCGGCTTGAACGCGTCCTGCCACGTGGCCAGCGGCGTGCCGGCCGGTCGGCCCAGCGCGGCATAGGTCTGCTGCATCACGTCGAAGGCGTTGTCGTAGAAGCCGAACCAGATGTGCAGGCCGTGCTCCTCGATGCGCTCGCCCACCTCGGCGTTGCGCCCGCTCGCGCCCTTGCCGCCGAGGCGCCAACCCATCTGATAGACGTCGATCTCGAAGCGGTTGGTCCAGTCCGGCTGGTTCGTCAGCCAGAACGCCGCCGTCATCGCGCCGACGCCGCCGCCGAGGATGGCGATCTTCTTCTTCTGCACCACCGAGTTGTCGACGAGTTCCTCGCCCGCGCTCACCACGAAATCGAAGTTCACGGCGAAGGGCATCAGCGCCGGCTGCGTGCCGAGTGTCCAGCCCAGCGATTCCTTAAGCGGGAAACTGTCGAAGGCGTGCAGGTTCAGCGTGGCCGAGTCGTCGAACAGGTGCACGCTGTGCACCTTCTGCACGGCGGCCGGCGCGGTGACGATGGCCTGGTACACCGCGCGTTCGCCGGCGGAATCGGGGAACTGCTTCAGGAACAGCTGGTCGACGCGCGGCGAGGTGAGCATGCCGAGCAGCTGCGCCCAAGCGCCTTCGCCGAACTGCCAGAAGCCCGGCAGCGAGCGCAGGAAGGTGAGCATCTCGGTGAGCCACTGCACCCAGCCGGCGATCGGCCGCGGTGCGGCCGTGCCGTTCACCTCGAGCAGCGGATGCAGCGCCAGTTCGGTGCCCGGCGAGAAGGGCTGGAAGCCCTTGGCCGCCAACGTGAACGCCAGCGGGTCGCCGACCGTCGCGGGCATCGTGTACGTGCACTCGTACTTCGGATAACCGAACAGCTCGCGCCCGTTGATCAGCGCCATCGCGTCGTTCACCCAGATGTGCATCGGGTAGAAGTAGACGTGCTCGATCTCGGTGCTGCCGGCCGGCACCTGGCCCACCATCACCCAGGTGATGATGTCGGTCTCCTGGCCCCAGCCCTTTGCGGCATCCGCGGGGAACTGGCTGTTCGCGTGCGCCACGTTGGTGAAGGTGAGCATGACGAAGGGCGTCAGCACCTTGAACTGCATCTTGCCCTGTGTGCAGACGTTGAGCGTCTGGTCGACGCTGGCCTGCAGGGCGGCCAGCGTGCCCTCCACCCAGAAGCCGAACATCTGGGCGTTCTTCAGATCGAGCGGCGAGTGCATCAGCACCGAGCCGGGGGGATAGAGGAACGGCGGGCGCTGCGTGGGGTTGGGCATGGCGCGATCCGGGTCGAGGAGCCCCGGAGTGTCGTCGTTCGCGCCCCTCGGGCTCAAGCGGACGTCGCGAGGCTGCCGCGACGCCGCGCCGTCAGGGCCTCAGTGCCAGTTGTATTGCACGCCGAGGTGCAGCGAATCGAGCGCGTAGTCGCCGCGCAGGCGGCCAGCGCCAACGATGTCCCGGTCGATCGTGCTGCGGGCGAAGCGGATGGCTCCGAGCGCGACGTCCACGCTGCGCCGGTCGGCCAGCGTGTAGCGGAAGCCGCCACCGACGAAGACGCGATCACTGTCCGGGACGATGGCATTGCGGTTGGCATCGCTGACCGCGCTCGATTCCCATTCGACGCCGCCCTTCCATTGCATGCGCGCGCTGCTGCGATGGTTCAGGCCGAGGCCGAACTTGCGGGTGTTCTGCCAAGCGAAGGGGATGACGCTGTCGGCGGCGCCATTGGTGTAGCGCAGGCGGATGTCCTGCAGGCGGCTCCAGCGCGTCCAGATCACGTCGGCGACCAGCTGCGTGCTGTCCCCGAGGTCGTAGGCGAGGCCGACGCTGGCGATTTCCGGCAACACCAGGGTCGAGGCCACGCCGCCGTTGCTGGTGGCGGGCGTCTGCGTCAGCGCGGCGAACGGGCCGGGCAGCACCGGGTTGCGGAACGAGGTCTCGCCGTCGACGTCGAGATCGATCTTCGAACGCAGGTGGGCACCGAAGCGCAGGTGCTCCGAGGCCTGCCACGCCAGCGAGGCCGTCCAGCCGAAGCCGTTGCCCTCGGCGTCGATGCGCGCCGTGCCATCGCGGCCCTGCGGCAGGATGTTCGCCGGCACGCAGGCCGCCGGGCCGATCGCCGCGAAGCAGACGGTGCCGAAGTCCACCGCGCTGATCAGCTTGGTTTGGCCGCGGACGGCCGTGAGGCCGACGCTGGCCGACCAGCGCTCGCCGAGTTCGAAGGCCAGCGCCGGGCTCACCGCCAACGTCTTCAGCTGGGCGGTCTGCACCTGGTAGCGCCCGACCCAGTCCGGGTCGTAGTCGGTGGACAGGCCGAAGGGCGTGTACAGCGCGACGGTGAACGCGCTGCGCGCCGTCAGCGGCCGCGTGTGGAACACGCTGAGCAGCGGCGCCGCGCCATCGGCGCTGGAGCTGGCCGGGCCGAGGGCCGGCGTGCCGACGGCGGAGAGGCTCTGGCGGTTGTCGAAGTCCGCCGTCAGCGCGATGCCGCCCAGTGCGAGACTGGTCTGCGGCGTGTCGAAGCGCGTGGCGAGGGCGGGATTCAACAGGGCCACCGAGGCGTCGTCGGCCCGCGCCACGCCACCGTGTCCGTTCGCGATCGCGGCCGCGCTCTGCGACTGCACGGTGAAGCCGCTGCCGAGCACGCTGCCGGCCAATCCGAGCGCGATGGCGCCGACGAGGGTTCGTGTCGCACAGCTGCCGGGCCGCGATGTCGCCGATGTCGCCATGGAATTCCCCTGTGGGTGCTGCGTGTGGTGGTGCGCCGGACTAGGCCGAGCGGTGGCCGGTGCGGATCGCCTTGCGCGTGGCCTTGTTCTCGTACATCCGCTGGTCCGCGACTTCGAGCAGCTGGGCCAGATGCCGGCTGGTCGGCAGGGCGCGGTCGGAGGTGGCGATGCCGAAGCTCAGGCCGGCCTGCGGGAACCCCGTCGCCCGCACTTCCATCTCGACGCGTTGCAGTTCGCGGCTAAGGCGCTGCGTGGAGAGCTGGTCGCCGGCCAGCAGCAACACGGCGTACTCGTCGCCACCGAGCCGGTAGACCTCGGCGTTCGGCGTCGCGATGTCGCGCAGCCCCTGCGCGACGGCGCAGAGCAGGGCATCGCCGCGGGCGTGGCCTTCCAGGTCGTTGATGGTCTTCAGCCCGTCGAGGTCGATCATCGCGACGAGGATGCCGTTCGCCAGCAGGGCCTTGTCGGAGTCGAGGATCTCCTCGAAGCGAAGGTTGAAGGCGTAGCGGTTCTGCAGCCCGGTGAGCGGGTCGGTGCTGGCTTGGCGCAGCGCGGCCTGCATGCCCACGCGGAAGGTTTCGCGGGAGGCCTCCACGGATTTAACGCGGTCGGCCAGCGCGACCGCGAGCAGCATCGCCTCGACGGCGTTGCCGATCAGCACGAGCAGGTCGGCGTTGTCGATGATGTCTTCCATCATCCCGAGGTTGGCCGGGAGGATGACGATGCCGGGAATCAGGATGGCGAGGTAGCCGGCGAGCATGAAGCGCGCCTGGGTGACGCCATTGAGCAGCGCCCAGACGCTGGAGCCCACGGCGAACGCGATCGCGAGGCCGACGAGGACGGTGGCCCACAGGTGCGCGGTGCCCGGCATCGTCAAGGCGCCGAGCAGGCCGATCGCCGACAGCACCATCAGCCCGTCCGCCATGTGGGCCAGTTTCGGGTCGAGCTTGGGAAGTTGCAGGAAGCTCCGGCAGAAGCCCGCGTGCAGCGCCGTCAATGCGATGAAGAAGACCGAGTAGTTGATCGTGAGGTCGCGCCAACCGAACCACTGGTAGGGCAGGCCGAAATAGAACGCCCAGCCCAGCACGAGGCAAAGGGATTGGCCGCCGTAGTAGACGTAGGCCGACGAGCGGGTCCATGCGCCAATCAGCAGGTTGTACACGCCCAGGGCGAGCAGGCCGCCGAGGGCCAGTCCGAACAGCAGGGTCTCGTTGCGGACGCGCTGGGTGAAGGCCTCCGCGCCGTAGATGTCGACCCGCGGCAGCGAGGTGAAGAGCGGGGTCTTCATCCGCACCAGCACGTCGTAGTCGGTGTCGGGCCTCAGCACGACGGCCACGCCCTGGTGCATGACGTGCGAGGAGGGCTGGCCGATGCCGACGGTGCCCGCCTGCACCCCGTCGGGCCCGTACACGCGGACTTCCGCCGTGTGGAAGAAGGTGTTCCCGGGCATCACCACGTACCGACCGCCGTCGCCCGTGCTGCGGAACCGGTGGCGCAGCCAGAAGGTGCCGCCCCGGAAATCGACGTGGCGCAGGCGCTGCTGGCTCGTCGACCAGCGGTCCACCTGGACCTGGCTCGTGGGCCACCAGACCACCTCGGCGGCCTCGTAGACCGTCAGCTCGGCGCCGGCGTTGTCCGCGGCCGGGCCGAACAGCCACCACGGGCCGGCGGCGACCGGCATGGAGACGGACACCAGCAGCCAGAACAGCAGTGCGCGCGCCGTGGCGATGGTCGTGATCCGTCCGGGGATAGTCCGCCCCCATTGTGCGTCACTCCCGGCTCCCGGCTCCCGGCAATGCGCGCCGCGTCAATTCCTGTCGGAGTCGCCCCGGTTCAGCGTTTCAGGGCCCTCAGGGCGTCCGCCATGGCGCTGTTGGCCGGGGCGGGGCCGGTGCCCGGGGTGCCGCGGCCGGCGGGGCGTCCGCCGTCCGGACGGGGGCCGCGCGGCTCCCGGCTGCCCCGCTCGTTCGAGGTGGGGCGGTCGTCGCGTTTGCCGCCCCGGGCCTCGCCCGGCACGTCGTCGAGGCGCCGGGTGAGGGCGATGCGCTTCCGCGGCACGTCGACCTCCAGCACCTTCACCTTGACCACGTCGCCGACCTTCACCGCTTCGCGCGGGTCCTTGATGAACTTGTCGGAGAGCGCGCTGATGTGGACCAAGCCGTCCTGGTGCACGCCGATGTCGACGAAGGCGCCGAAGGCCGCGACATTGGTGACCACGCCTTCCAGCACCATGCCGGGCTTGAGGTCCTTCAGGTCCTCGACGCCGTCGGCGAAGCGCGCGGCCTTGAACTCCGGGCGCGGGTCGCGGCCGGGCTTCTCGAGTTCCTTGACGATGTCCTTCACCGTCGGCAGGCCGAAACGCTCGTCGGTGAACGGCTCGAGCTTCAGGCCGCGCAGGCTGGCGGCGTCGCCGATCAGCTGGCCGATCGGGCGACCGCAGGCCTTCACGATCTTCTCCACCACCGGGTAGGCCTCGGGGTGCACGGCCGACGCGTCGAGCGGCTCGTCGCCACCGGCGATGCGCAGGAAGCCGGCGCACTGCTCGAAGGTCTTGTCGCCGAGGCGCGGCACCTTCAGCAGCTCGCGGCGCGACTTGAAGGCGCCGTGTTCATCGCGATAACGAACAATGTTCTCCGCCACCGTGGTCGTCAGGCCCGACACGCGCGCCAGCAGCGGCGCGGAGGCGGTGTTCACGTAGACGCCGACGGCGTTCACGCAGTCCTCGACGCGGGCGTCGAGCGCGCGCGCCATCGCGAACTGGTTGACGTCGTGCTGGTACTGGCCCACGCCGATCGCCTTCGGTTCGATCTTCACCAGCTCGGCCAGCGGGTCCTGCAGTCGGCGGGCGATGGAGACCGCGCCGCGGATGCTGACGTCGAGGTCGGGGAATTCGCGGGCCGCGAGTTCCGACGCGGAATACACGGAGGCGCCGGCCTCGCTGACGACGATCTTCGTGAGCTTCAACTCGGGATGCTTGGCCATCAGCTCGCCGGCCAGCTTGTCGGTCTCGCGGCTGGCCGTGCCGTTGCCGATGGCGATGAGTTCGACGGCATGCGCCGCGCAGAGCTGCTTCAGGCGCGCGATGGACGAATCCCACTGCCGCTTCGGCTCGTGCGGGTAGATGGTGTCGTAAGCGACCAGCTTGCCGGTGGCGTCGACCACGGCCACCTTCACGCCGGTGCGCAGGCCGGGGTCGAGCCCCAGCACCGGGCGCATGCCGGCGGGCGCGGCCAGCAGCAGGTCCTTGAGGTTGTCGCCGAACACGGTGATGGCTTCGGCCTCGGCCTTCTCGCGCGCGGCGCCGACGAGATCGACCGACAGGTGCATCAGCAGGCGCGCGCGCCAGGCGAGGCGGGCGGTCATCAGCAGCCAGGCGTCGGCCGGGCGGCCCTTCGGCGCAATGCCGGCGGCGAGGGCCACGCGGCCTTCGGCATAGGCGTGGCCGGCCTCGATATCGGCGGTCGGCTCGAGGTCGACGCTGAGCATTTCCTCGCGGCGGCCGCGCAGCAGGGCGAGCATGCGGTGCGACGGGATCGCGCTGATCGGTTCGACGTGCTCGAAGTAGTCGCGGTACTTCGCGCCTTCGTTTTCCTTGCCCGGCATCACCTTCGAGCGCAGCACGCCCTTGGCCTGCAGCCACTCGCGCAGTTCACCCACCAGAGCCGCGTTCTCGCCGATGCGCTCGATCAGGATGGCGCGCGCGCCGTCGAGTGCGGCGGCGACATCGGCCACGCCCTTCTCGGCATCGACGAAGCCGGCAGCGCGTTCCTCGGGGGCGACGTTCGGATCCGCGAGGATCGCGTCGGCCAGCGGCTCCAGCCCGGCCTCGCGGGCGATCTGCGCCTTGGTGCGGCGCTTGGGTTTGTAGGGCAGGTAGAGGTCTTCGAGGCGCGACTTGCTGTCGGCGGCCAGCACGTCGTCGAGCAGCGCCTTCGTCAGTTTTCCCTGCTCGGCGATGGAAGCGAGGATGGCGTCGCGGCGGTCTTCCATTTCGCGCAGGTAGCCGAGCTGCTGCTCGAGGTTGCGCAGTTGGGTGTCGTCGAGGCCGCCGGTCACTTCCTTGCGGTAGCGGGCGATGAAGGGGACGGTCGCGCCTTCGTCCAGCAGCTCGACGGCCGCACGCACCTGCGCGGGTTGTGCGCTGATCTCGTGGGCAATCCGCTGGGCGATGGTGGCCGCGATGGCAGCGGCAGGACGGACGGGCGCGGCGAGGCCGGCGGTTTCAGGGGCGGGCGCAGCAGGAGCGGACATCGGGACTCGACGGCAGGGTGGAACGGCCGGCGATTGTCCCCCCGGCCGACGGCTCGGGACAGGCTGGCGAAACGTCGCCGGCTGTGTCAGGCCGGCGGTGCGCTAGGGCGAGCTGCGCGGCGTCAGGGCCTCGGCGGTCGCCGCCTCCACGCGGCGGCGGAACGTGGCGCTGTTGCGGACCTCGCGCGTGGCGGCCCAGAGCCGTTCAGCCAGCGCGGGGTGGGCCGCGACGAAGGCGTGCGACAGGCCGAGGAAGTAGCGCTTGGTGAGGATCGGTCGCGGCAGGGCTTCAAGGTCATCCAGCGCGACGCCGCCGGCCGCCTGCAACTGCGCCCAGCGGAAGGCACTGAGCGCGATCGCGTCGAGCTCGCCCCGGGACAGCCGCGACAGCTGGACCAGATGGTCCCGCGACGACATCTCCACGGCCCATCCGGCCCGCTTCAGGTCGTCCGCGATGGCATAGCCCGGCTGCACGCCCACCGGCCGCGTGGAGCCCACCAGCTGGCCATCGACAACGTCGACGGGGGTGCCGCGACGGCGGACGAGGACAATGGCGTCCTCGCGCAGGGCATCTGCGTCGACATCAGGCGCGCCCGGCGGGAAGGCGAACACCGGCCGCCGCTCCGGCGAGAACGCGACCGCGAAGGCGCCGTCCATCCGGCCGCCGCCCACTTCGGCGAGGCAGAAGGGCCAGGGTTGCGGGTGGTACTCGACGTGCAGCCCGAGGCGTCGCGCCACCTCATCGAGCAGCTCGAAGTAGAGCCCCTGCTTCTGCCGGCTGCGCCAGGGCACCGCCGGGGTTTCCTCGAAGCAGAGATCGAGCGTCGTCGGCTCGGCGGCGGCAGCCGGACGGACCGGCTTGGCCACGACGTTTTCGGCACCGAACCAGACCGCGATCGCGAGGCCGGTCGTGGTGCAGAAGCCGCAGGGCCTCATCGTGGGCTCCCGCCATCCGAGGCGCCGCGGGCGCGGGCGAGCTCGCCCTGGTAGGCCTCGCTCTCGCGCACTTCGGCCACGGCCTGCCAGACGCGACGGGCGAGTTCCGGGTGCCGGGCCACCAGTGGCTTCGACAACGCGAGGAAGTACGGCTTCTCCACCAGCGGGCGCTCGACCACCTCGAGCTCCATGAGCCACGGGTGTCGCTGCTGGCGGAGCTGGTGCATCTGGTCGGTGCCCACGGCAGCGGCGCCGATCCGTCCGGCCGCGAGCTTGCGCAACAGCGCCTGCGGGCTCGGCGCGGCGTCATCCACCGCGTAGCCGCGCCGGCGCAGGTCCTGCGCGATCGACGTGGCGGGTTCGGCCCCGATGGTGCCGACCAGGCCGGTGATGCGCTCGCCGTCGAAGCCGAGCGGCGTGCCGCGCCGCCGCACCAGCACGTAGCCGCCCTCGAACATGCGCTGCGCCGCATCGGGCGCTTCGCCGCCGGGAAACGCTGCGAAATCCTGCCGCTCCGGCGTGACGCTGATGCCGAAGGTGCCATCGACGCGGCCGGCGCGTAGGTCGTCGTGGCAACGGCGCCAGGGCCGTCCCTGGTACTCGAAGCGCACGCCGGTGCGGGCGGCAACGGCGTCGAGCATGACGAAGTTCAGGCCGACCTTGCCCCGCGTGCGCCACGGCAACACGTCGCTGTCCTCGAAGCACAGCACGAGGGTCCGGGGCGCGTCGTCCGCCGGCGCGGTGGACGGAGGCGCCGGGCGGGACAAGGCCACGCCCGGAAGCATCGCGAGGATCAGCAGGAGACGTCGCATGGCCGCGAGCCTATCGATTTCTTGGGCGACTTTGCGCCCATTCGCACGTCAATTCCTGCCAGCGTCCTCCACCCGGCTGGCGTTCACGCGGCCGGCCCAGGACCCGCCGTACTCCCAGGGCATCGGCGCTCGGTGGCCCTTCGGGCAGTGGCAGGGCGCGGTGGGGCCCCACTCGGCGCCGCGCATCAGGCCGTTGCCGAGGCGCTGCCAGTAGAACGTCGGGGCCGGGGCTTCACGCCCGCCGATCTCGGCGAGGGTGGTGGCGTCGAACAGGCGACCGTTGACCATGACGTGCGTGGTCTTGGCACTGTCGTGCAGGTTCTCGAGCGGATTGCCGTCGACGATGACGAGGTCGGCCTTCTTGCCGGCTTCGATCGAGCCGAGGTCGGCGCTGTAGCCGAGATGGTCCGCGCCGTCGATGGTGAATGCCCGCAGCGCCTCGAAGTTCGTGAAGCCGCCCTGCGCCAGCGACCACATCTCCCAGTGCGAGCCGAGGCCCTGCAGCTGGCCGTGGCCCCCCACGTGCACGCGCACGCCGGCATCGCGGAGTGTCTTGAGCGATTCGGCGACGGTGATGTGCCAGTAATCCCAGTCCGGGCCGGTCTCGCGGCGGATGGCGCGGGCCTCGAGCGTCTCGCGCGGGAAGAAGCGCAGCAGGCGCTCGTTCTGCCAGACGTTGTCGCGGGCGTACCACCAGTATTCGCCGGAGAGTCCGCCGAAGCTGACGTTGAGCGTCGGCGTGTTGCGCACGTCGGTCTGCCGCCACAGCTCGATCACGTCGCGGCGCAGCGGCGCCACGGGCAGGTTGTGCTCGATGTTGCTGCTGCCGTCGACGATCATCGTCAGGTTGTGCTGGAAGGTGCTGCCGCCTTCCTCGACGGTCATCATCCCCAGCTCGCGGGCGGCCTGGTTGATCTGCTGGCGCTGGTCGCGGCGCGGCTGGTTGTAGCTCTTCACAGCGAACACGCCGTTGGCGCGCAGTCGGCGCAGGTGCGCGCGGGCATCGTCGATCGAGTTCACCACCGCCTTGAAATCGCCGTCGGCGCCATAAAGGATGGTGCCGGTCGAGAACACGCGCGGGCCGAGCAGTCGCCCGGCCTCCACCAGCTCGGCCTGCGAGAACACGGTCTCGGTGTTGGCCGATGGATCGAACATCGTGGTGACGCCGAAGGCGAGGTTGGCCGCGTAGCTCCAGTTCGCCTGCGGGATCACGCCGCTGAAGAAGTGGCTGGCGTGCGCATGCACGTCGATGTAGCCGGGCAGCACGGTCTTGCCGCTCGCGTCGACCACGCGAGCGCCCTGCGGGACGTCGACTTCGCCGGCCCGGCCGACGGCGACGATGCGGTCGCCGCGCAGTAGGACCACGCCGTCCTCGATCACCTCCTGCTCGCTCTGCGCGTTGCGCATCGTCACCACGCGGCCGCCGGTGATGGCGACGACGTCGGTGGGCGTGTCGACCGGAACGCGCAGGCCGAGCGCCCTGCCGCCGTCGTCCTTCGACGCGGCGACGTCGCGGCTCACGTAGCGCTCGCCGACCAGCCAGTGCAGGGTGTCGGCGTCCGACCAGTGCAGGTAGGCACCGACATCGGTCGAGAGCGCGGTGACCGGCACCGCCTTGGTGTCCTTCGACAGCGCCACGGCCGCGCCGGTCTGCGGCAGCGGCGCCACGTAAGCGTTGTAGAGCTCGGTGAAGGCGACGCGCAGGCCGTCGGGCGAGACGCTGACCGCGTCGACGTACTTCAGGTCGAGCACGTCGCGGCGGTCCTCGCCGTGCATTCCCACCGACGCGAGCTTCTTCGACAGCCCACCGCCGGTCAGGAACAGCACGCGCGTGCCGTCGGCGTTGAATTGCGGCTCGCGGCCATCGTCCGCCAGCTTGCGCGGCTCCCCGCCTGCGGCGGGCATGACGAACACCCCGGCGTCGCGGCCCCAAGCGCTGCCGATCACCGAGTTGCCGCGATCGCGAACGAAGACGATGTTGCGGCCGTCCGGCGAATAGCGAGGGCCGTAGTAGACGCCGCGCACGGTCGTCAGCACGCGCTCGGTGCCGCTGGCGATATCGCGCTCGACGATCTGGCCACGCGCCTCGTCGTTCCACGTGGTGAACAGCAGCTTGCGACCATCCGGCGAGAACGCCGGCTGGTACTCGAAGCGGTCGTCGTGGTCGGTGAGTGCGCGCGGCGTGCCATTGCCCTCGCGCAGCCACAGGCGGCCGACCGCGTGGAAAGCCACGCGGCGGCCGTCATTCGACGTGGCGACGTCGCGGACCATCCGCGGCGCGAACGTGCCGGTCGGCAGGGTCTTCTGTTGGCGCGGCGCCTCGGTGACGCGCTGCTCGACCTCGGCGCTGAACGGGATGTTCGTCGCCTCGCCGCTGCCCGCGTCGACCCGCCAGAACTTGCCGTCCTTGCCCCAGACCACGAGCGCGGCGCCGTCCGGCGTCCAGTCGAAATTGGCGTAGGGCCCGAAGATCGCCCAGCCCTCTTGCTGGTCGCGCTCGAGGCCGTCCCACAGCGGCCGCACCTGGCCCGATTCGAGGTCCATCAGGTGGAGCACGGACTTCTCGCGCACGCGCTTCACGAAGGCGAGCGTCTTGCCGTCCGGCGAGGGCTGCGGGCGCACGGCGCCGCCGGGGCTGCTCACCATCGTCTCGATCTCGCCGGTCTGGCGGTCGAGGCGCTTGATGGCGTAGATCAGGCCGTGCGGGTTCTTGTTGTACTGGAAGGACGGGCCTTCGCTGACGTCCTCGCTGAAGTAGACGTAGCGGCCGTCCGGCGACACGGCGGGTTCGCCGAGGTCCTGCTGGTCGTTCTTCTGCGTCGTCAGCTGCAGGCCGTCGCCGCCGTCGCGGTGGTAGAGCCACAGCTCACCGGCGCCGAGCGAGCGCATGCCGGTGAAGTGCTTGCGGCCGACGAGGTACTGGCCGTCCGGCGTCCAGGCCGGGTTGTTGAGCAGGCGGAAGCGCTCCTTCGTCACCTGCACCGGGCGCGTGCCATCGGCCTGCATGCGCCAGAGGTTGTTGCCGCCGTCGCGGTCGGAGGTGTACGCGATTTCGCGGCCATCGGGCGAGTAGCGCGGCTGCACGTCCCAGGCCGGCCCCGAGGTGAGGCGCGTGGCGCGGCCGCCGGCGATCGGCAGGCGGTAGAGGTCGCCGAGCATCGAGAACACCATCGCCCGGCCATCGGGCGCGACGTCGAGGTCGAGCCAGGTGCCTTCGTCCGTCGTGAAGCGCACGGTCTTCGTCGGACCGTGTTCGCCATTGACGTCCCAAGCCGGGCTGTCGGCGGCGAACGGGGCGGAGGCGGCGAGGGCGAGCGCGGCGGCGATCGCGAGTCGGGTGTGGCGCATGCGTGGGTTCCCCTGGGGCGAGCCTCCGAGCGTAGCGGCAGTGGCGTGGCCCGGCCTGTGCCGAAGCGCAGGGTTCGCTCAGCGGGCGTCGGGGAAACGGCGGGCGCGAGCGTCGCGCCGGGCGGCGGCGGCTCCCAGGATCCGCGACCGTTCCTCGTCCGTCGCCGCATGCCAGGCCTTGATCTCCTCCAGCGTCCGCCCGCAGCCGACGCATTCGTCGGCATCGTCGAGGCAGCACTGGCGGATGCAGGGCGACGCCGACGTGGGCGCCTCGTCGATGGGGCGACGAGGAGGCAGGGCCATCGGCGGCCGAGCCGGCGCCATGCGGCTCAGTCCCCGGGGCGCTCGCCGGCGGCGAGCCGGGCTTCCAAGGCACCCAGCCGGGCCTCGAGCGCCTCGATGCGAGCGAGCAGCGCATCGTCGCTCCGCGAGGCCGGTTCGCGCGCGGGCGCGGCGCCGGTGTCGAGGGCCAGGGCGCTGAAATCGATCGGCCCGCAGAGGAGGTGCGCCCAGCGGCCCTCGCGCTGCCCGGCGGCACGCGGCAAGGCCACGGCGAAGCCGCGGGCCGCGAGACGCTCCAGCGCATGGGCGAGGTCGTCAGCGTCCGCGTAGCGATGCAGGCGCTCGCTGCGCGAGAGCAGTTCGGCCGCGGTCTGCGGGCCGCGCAGCATCAGCAGGGCCAGCGCCACGAGCTGGCCACGGGTGAGCTCCAGCGTGCGCGCAGCGCTGTGCTCGAAGCGCAAGGCGCGGGCACCGTCGACGCGCCGCGCGAGGCCCTTTGCTTCCAGTCCGCGCAGCGCGCGCGCCACCTCCCCGGTCTCCAGCGCCATCACCGGTTCACGGCTGGTCTTCTGGTTGGCTGCTTGAAGGGCCCCGTTCTCGGTCAGCGGGTACTGCTCGGGCGTGGTGGCTTCCTTCTCGACGAGGCAGCCGAGCACGCGGGCTTCGGCGGCGTCGAGCAGGAGGGTGGGGGCATCGGTCATCGCTAGGGCCTTGCGGCGACGGGCCGCGCGGGAATCAGAGGCCGCCAGACTAGCCGAGCGCGCCACCTTGCGGCCGTTTCACCCGGGCTGCAGCGCGGCTTCGGCAGCATCGCGCCATGCCCCATGCCCTCGTCTGGTTCAAGCGCGACCTGCGCACCGTCGATCACGCGCCCCTGCTCGCTGCCGCGGCCAGCGGGCGGCCGGTGCTGCCGGTGTACGTCATCGAGCCAGACCTTTGGCGGCAGGACGACGCCAGCGCGCGGCAGTGGGCGGTGGTGCGTGAGGCCCTCGACGAATTGCGTGCCGCCCTTGCCGCGTGCGGCACGCCGTTGCTCGTGCTTCGCGGCGATACCGTCGAAGCCTTCGACGCATTGCATCGCGCCTTCGGCCTCGTCGAAGTCCATGCCCATGAGGAAACCGGCAACGCCTGGACCTTCGCCCGCGACCGCCGCGTGGGTGCGTGGCTGCGCGAGGCCGGCATTCCCTTCATCGAACATCAGAACGGCAGCACGGTGCGCCGTTTGCGCCGCCGCGATGGCTGGGCGCGGCACTGGGAAGGCCACAACGGCGAGGCGCCGCTGCCGGCGCCTGTCGCGCTGATGCCGGCTCGCCCGCTGAACACGATCGATCACGCCTCCGGGCCTGCCCTCGCCGACCTCCGCTGCGAGGCTTTGCCCGACGCCCGCGACCTCGGCCTCCCCAGCGACCCCTGCCCCGGCCGCCAGCCCGGCGGTCGGGCTTCGGCGCTGCGCCTGCTCGGCAGTTTCGTCGACGGCCGTGGTGCGACCTACTCGCGCGGCATGAGCAGCCCGATCAGCGCGCCGAAGGTGTGTTCGCGGCTGTCGGTGCATTTCGCCACCGGCACGCTGTCGATCCGCGAGGCCGTGGCCGCCTCGCGCGCCGCGCAGTGGGCCGGGCGCGGCACGCCGGCGAGGGCCCTGCAGAGCTTCGAATCACGCCTGCACTGGCAGGGCCACTTCATGCAGAAGCTCGAAAGTGAACCGGCGATCGAATTCCGCAACACGCACCGCGGCTTCGACGGCCTGCGCGAAGGCGAATTCGACCCGTCGGCCTTCGAGGCATGGCGCACGGGGACCACCGGCTGGCCGTTCGTGGACGCGTGCCTGCGCATGCTGGCCGCGACCGGATGGATCAACTTCCGCATGCGCGCGATGCTCGTGGCGGTGGCCAGTTACCACCTGTGGCTGCACTGGCGCGAGACCGGCCTGCACCTCGCGCGGCAGTTCACCGACTACGAGCCCGGCATCCATTGGCCGCAGGTGCAGATGCAGAGCGGCGTCACCGGCATCAACATCCCGCGCATCTACAACCCGGTGAAACAGGGGCTCGACCAGGACCCCGAGGGCACCTTCGTGCGCCGCTGGGTGCCTGAACTCGCCGCGTTGCCGGCGCCTTGGATCCACCTGCCGTGGCAACTGCCGCCGGCCCAGCTCGCGAAGCACGGCGTGGTGTTGGGCCGCGACTACCCCGAACCGGTCCGAGACCACGAGCAGGCCGCGCGCGAAGCGAAGGCAAAGCTCACGACGTTGTGGCGCGAGCACCCGGGCATGCGCGAGCTGGCGCGCGGCGTGCTGCGGAAGCATGGCAGCCGGATGAAGCAGACGAGGCCGCGACTGGAGGGCCGGAAAAAAGAAAGCCCTGCGCCGCACGGGGCGACGCAGGGCAGCTTGTTCGACTGAGGCCGATTCGGCGGGCGATCAGAAGCTGTAGTTGATGCGGCCGTAGAGGAAGCGGCCCGAGCGGCCGAACGGCGAGAAGTTCGAGAACGGCGTGTTGCCGGTGGTGTTGAGGCTGGCCGGCAGCGGGTCCGGGTACTCGTCCGCCAGATTCTCGACGCCGATCGCCAGCTCCAGACCTTCCCACAGCCTCACCCGGCCCTCGAGGTCGACCAGCACCTTCGGGCTGAGCACGAAGTCGTTGGCCGCCGTGGTGCCCGGGGCGAGCACTTCGCCGTAACGCGTCGCCCGCAGCGTCGCGCCGAAGCGGTCGAGCGACCAGCTGAGGTTGGCGCCGTACTTGTCCTTCGGCGAGCCTTCCTCGAAGGTGAGGACGTTGACGCGGTCGAACAGGCGGATGGTCGGGTCGATGGCGGCGATCGGCGCCGTGGTCGGCACGCGGGTGACGTCAGTGTTGTTCCAGTTGGCGAGCAGCGTCACGTCGAAGCGGCCGGCCGTGGCGGTCTCGAACGGCACGGTGAACACCACGTCCACGCCCTGCGTCTCGGTATCGACGCCGTTGATGAAGAAGCGGCCGCCGCCGATGCCGACGAAGCCCTGCGCGGTCAGGAAGTTGCGGACGCTCACCTGCGTGAGGTTCTCCGACAGCACGATGCGGTTGTCGATGTCGATGCGGTAGGCGTCGATCGTCAGCGTGGCCTCGCCGAAGTTGAACACCGCGCCAAACGAGACGTTCACCGACTCCTCGGCCTCCAGCGGGCGCGCGCCGAGGGCCGCCGCCACCGGGCTCGTGGCCGGGAAGGTGGTGATCTCGAAGGGCACGCCGTTGATGAAGTTGGTCGACGTGGCGGTGAAGAACTGCTGCTGCGGCGAGGGGGCGCGGAAGCCGTTCTGCAGCGAGCCGCGCAGCGCGAAGGCCTCGCTGAAGTCGTAGCGCATCGCCACCTTGCCGCTCAGGTTGCTGCCGAAGTCGGAGTAGTCCTCGCCGCGGATCGCCACCGAGCCGAGCAGCTGGTCGGTGAGGTTGGCCTCGAGGTCGACGTACAGGCCGACGGCGTTGCGCGATTCGTCCACTTCGTTCGACGGCCGGAAGCCCGGGAATACCTGGGCGCCAGAGGCGGTGGGCGCGCCGTTCAGCAGGGCGCCGCCGTTGATGTAAGAGTTCGGCTCGCCGGCGAAGATGCGGTAGGTCTCCTCGCGCGCTTCGAGGCCGGCGCTCAGATAGAGGTCGGAAGCGAAGGCGTCCAGCGCGAAGCTGCGCGTGCCGCCGAAGTTGAACGTCGCCTGCGTGTAGTCGAAGCCGCCGGCCTGGAAGGTGCGCTGGCTGGACGGGCCGATCGAGCGGTTCAGCGTGTTCTCGATGGTGAAGTCCATCTCGTTGCGGCCCCAGACCACGGAGCTGTCCATGGACCACTCGCCCCAGTTCCACTTCACGCCGCCGGCCGCGCTCGAATCGATCACGGTCGGCGCGATGATCGGCAGGAAGCCGTCGGGGTAGATCGAAGTGATGTTGCGGGCGTCCTGCGCCGGGCGGTAGAAGCCGGCGGAACGCGCGTCGCGGTCCTGCCGACTGGCCCAGCCGTACAGGCGGGTGCCGTTCTCGAAGTCGATACCGGCGTTGGCGAACAGCGTCTTCTGGTCGAGCTCGGGTTCGCCGTACCAGGCGTTGAAGCGGTTGAAGGTGCGCTCGCGCGGATCGAAGGCGCCGCCCACCAGCGGGTACTGCTGGCGCACGTCGTAGCCGCCGCGCTCGGTGCGCTCCTGGTCCTTCAACTCGGCCGCGATGGTGAGGAAACCGGCGCCGCCGAGGGAGAGGCCCTTCCACGCGGAGATGGTCGTGGTCTCGCCGTCGGTGACGCTGCGCGAGATGCGGCCGGGCGACGGCCACGTGGCATTGGCCGGGGCCGTTCCGGTGATCACCTCGTAGTCGCTATCGCGCTGGCCGTAGCTGACGGTGATGCCGCCGCCCGTGTCGTCCTCGCGCAGCAGCACGTTGATCACGCCGGCAATGGCGTCGGAGCCGTACTGCGCCGAGGCGCCGTCGCGCAGTACTTCGACGGTGCGCACCGCAGCGGTGGGGATGGTGTTCAGGTCGACGGCGGCGGAGCCGCGGCCGGCGGAGCCGTTGACGTTCACCAGCGAGGCCGAGTGGCGGCGCTTGCTGTTCACCAGCACGAGGGTCTGGTCGGGGGCAAGGCCGCGAAGCTGGGCCGGTCGCACGGTGTCGGTGCCGTCGGTGAGGCCCGGGCGCGGGAAGTTGAAGGAGGGCAGCGCGACCGACAGCGCCTGGTTGATCTCGGGCGAGCCGGTGCGTTCGAGTTGCTGGACGCCGATGGCGTCGACCGGCGCGGCGGTGTCGTTGCGCGAACGGCCGGCAACGCGCGTGCCGGTGACGACGATGGCGTCGAGGGTCTGGGTGTCGTCGGCGGCCTCGGTGCTGACGGCGGCGTTCGACTGGGCATGGGTGGCGCCGGCGGACAGGGCCGAGGCGATGGCAAGAGCAAGCAGGGCGGGTCGGTTCATGGCGACATCCTTGGGCTGGCGGTTCGGCGCGGCAAGACGGAGCGGGATTCCCATCGGGAATATGGAAGTTCCGTGACGGAAGATGCGCGGCGCCGGCGCCTGCGACAAGCCCCTGGAGCCTGCCGACGCGTGTTCCTCACGCCACGCACACGCCCCTGCCCCCCCGTAGGCGGCCCCGGGGCCCTGTGGGCTCTCAGTCGTCGTCGCCGGAAAGCACGCGCTTCTGCATGGCGTCGAGGTAGGCGTCGGCCTCGGCGGTGGAGCTGAAGATCTCCGAGAACGGCACGGCCTTCACCAGGTCGAAGACCTTGCGGATCTGCGGCTGGGGGTTTGCCACCAGCACCTTGCCGCCGCGGCTACCGAGACTCTTGCGGGCGCGGAACACCGTGCGCAGGCCGGCGGAGCTGATGTACTCGAGGTCCGACAGGTCGAGCACCAGCAGGTTGACCGAGGCGTCGGCCAGCACCGGTTCCAGTTCGCTGTCGGCGCTCTGGTAGGTGTGGGTGTCCAGGTGGCCGGCGAGGCGGCAAGTGCGCTTCGGGCCGCTGCCCTCGATGGCGATGCGGAGGTCGTCGGTCATTTCGGCGGATTCCTTGGCAGGACGAGGGTGAGTCGGTTGCGGTCATCCTCGCGCGCGTAAACCGCATCGAGGCTCATGGTCTTGATCAGGTGCAGGCCGAGGCCGCCGATCGGGCGGTCGAGGTCGTCGGGGTCCAGCTCGAGGTCCGGGGCGTCGAGCGGATTGAAGGCGCTGCCATCGTCGATGATCCGGAGCGTCATCGTGCGCTCGGTGAACGACAGGTCGACCGTGCATTCGGCGGCCCCGCCATGGTCGATGGCGTTGGCGACGAGTTCCTCCAGTACCAGGCGGACGTCCGACTGCCCCTCGGTGTCGATGCCGTGGCTGCCCAGGCATTCGTCGATGGCGCGATTCATCGCCCGCAGGCCGGACGGCCAGATCGAGAAGTGCAGGGGGTCGTTGGCGGGCTTCTCGGGGGCGACCAGCCCGACCGCCAGCACGGTGATGTCGTCGGCGGGCTCGGCACCGGCCGCGAAGGCCTCGACGGCGGCGACCACGTCGGCCACCACCTGCTCGGCGCTCCGACCGGGCTTCAGCGCGTCGCGCAGTCGCGCTTCGCCGAAGAGCTCGCCACTGCGGCTGCGCGCCTCGGTGACGCCGTCGGTGAAACAGAACAGCACGTCGCCCGGCGCCAGCATGCCGGCATAGCCCTCGCCGTAGGCGTCGGGGTCGATGCCGAGCGGGGCGCCGGTTTCCATCTCGAACAGCTCGATGCGGCCGTCGGCGCGAACGATGAAGGGCAGCTCGTGGCCGGAACTCGCCAGCTCGAACATGCCGGTGTGGGGGTCGACGAGCCCGCACAGGGCCGTCGCGAACATGCAGCTGTCGTTGCCTTCGGCCAGCCGCGGCGCGGCCCGTGCCAGCATCAGGGCCGGGGAGTCGGTGCTGCGGGCCGTGGCCTCCAGCACCGCGACCGTGCGCGCCATGAAGAGCGCGGCGGGCACGCCCTTGTCGCTGATGTCGCCGATGCCGAACCACAGCATCCCGTCGTCGCGCGGGTGGAAAGCGTAGAAGTCGCCGCCCACGCTCTTCGCCGGCTTCAGCACGGCGTGGATGTCGAGATGGCCTTCGTGCACGTCGACCGCGGTGGCCGGCGGCAGCATCGACTGTTGCAGGTCGTGGGCGAGGCGCAGTTCGCTGTCGAGCTTCTGCTGCTCCTGCGCCATGCGCTGGGAATGCGCCATCTGCTGGCGCAACGCGGAATCGGCGCTGTCCAGCACGCGGGCCAGCTGGCCGACCTCGTCCTTCCGCACCAGCAGGAGCGTCGGCATCTCGAAGCCGTCTTGCGCCAGCCGCTGCGCCGCGTGGCCCAACTGCACCATCGGCCGGGTGACGCTGCGGGCCAGCGCATTGCTGAGCAAGGCGAGCAGCGCGATCACCACCATCGTCGCGCCGACGAAGCGCCACGCCGTCTCGCGCAGGGGCGCCAGCACGGTGTCCTCGTCCATCAGCACCATCAAGCCCCAGCCATCGCCGAGGGCTTCATGGACGCCGCGCAGCCCCGGGCCGAGCGGGCGAAGGGCGACGCCCGCGTCCACGCCCTGGAGGGCACCGCGATGCTCGTCGAGCGCGGTGGCAGTGGGCGGCGGTGTGCCGATGGAGAGCCAGTCGGAATCGCCGATCCACAACGGGCCCTTGTGCAGCACCGCGCGGAACCGCTTGTCGTTGCGGAACGGCGCCAGCGCCTGGTTGAAGCGGTCGATGGGCACGTCGAGGCTGACCATGCCGCGGCGCTCGCCGGCGGGGCCGGGCGGCAACGGCTGGTTCAACGTGATCATCCAACGACCGCCGGCGGTGTCGTTGAAGTAGGGCGCCGACCAGCGCGCCTGGTCCGCCGCCAGCGTGTCGCGGAACCAGGGCTGCGCTTCCACGTCGAGGCCGCGCGCCGTGAGGTCGGTTTCCGCCAGCCCCCGGCCCTGCTTGCCGACGTAGCGGGCCCAGACCGCGCCCGGCGTGGGCGAGGCCGCCGGCGCAAGCGCCACCAAGCCGCCCGCGGTATTCGGCTCGCTCAGCACGGTGGCATCGAGCAGGGCGCGCAGACGCGTGGCATCACCGCCGGCCGCGGCCTCGCTGCGGGCCAGCGTGCCCGCGCTGACTTCGACCGCCTGCAGCAGCGCCTGGAGTTCCGCCGAGGCGCGACGCAGCTCGCGAAGTGCCGAGGCTTCGGCATCCTCGAGGGCGCGACGCTCGGCGACCGCATGGATGGCCAGTCCACCCGCGGTCGCGACGGCGGCGGCCAGCACGCCGAACCACAGCGCGATGCGCGTCCGCAGGCTGTGGCGCCAGGAGGGGCGGGCGGACGAAGCGAGGGCGGAGGCGGCCATGGGCCAAGGCTGCGGCGCGCGGCGGTGGCGGTCAACGGGGGGGATGCCGGGGGTATGCTGACCGTCGCACTTCCGAGGAGGGCTGCCGATGCCCGACGGCACCGCGCTGCAGAGCCTGGCCGAACTGGACGCCCGGATGGTGCGGGCGACGCGCCGCCTGCGCCTGTTGCAGGCGGTGAGCTGGAAACAGCGGGTGCAGCGCGAGTTCCTCGACCGCTGGCGCCGCGGCGTGCACCGGCTTCCCGAGCCCGACTACGTGGCCGAGGACCACGCAGAGGTCCGCGCCGAGCTGCGCGCGATCGCCCAGGCCTGCGACCCACACCAGCCCTTGGGGCTGTACATCCGCCGCACGGCCGACAGCTGGCACACCGCCGCCCTGTTGCTCGAATCGGTCGGCACCGCGGCGGTCACCGACCATTCCATCCGCCTGTTCGGCCGTCCGGGCGACGCGCTGCCGGGTGGCACCGTGTCCGGCGTTGACGCGGCCATGCACTTCATCCGCATCGCCGACGAGCTCGATGCCGAGTTGCGGGCCGTCGACACCGACGACGATGCCGTGGAGGCGCCGGTCGTCCGCGAGCGCCTGCAGCAGGACATGGACGGCTTCTTCGGGCCCGGCAAGGTCAGCGTCGAACTGGACGCCGACCTCATCGCCAAGGCCGCGGCCGGCCCCACGCGCATCCGCCTGCGCACCGGGGCGGCCTTCAGCGAGTACGACATCCACCAGCTCCGCGAGCACGAGGCCTTCGTGCACACGCTGACGGCCCTCAACGGCCGGGAGCAGCCGCATTTCGCCTCGCTTTCGCGCACCTCGCCGCGGATCATCGCCACGCAGGAAGGCCTGGCGACCTTCGCCGAGCTGATCACCGGGCATATCGATATCGAGCGCATGAAGCGCATCAGCCTGCGCATCCTCGCCATCGACATGGCCCTGCGCGGCGCCGATTTCATCGACGTGTTCCGCTTCTTCCTCGACGCCGGCCAGCGCGAACCGGAGAGCTTCTCGTCCGCGGCCCGCGTGTTCCGCGGCGTGCCGGTGACGGGCGGCGCGGCCTTCACCAAGGATGGCGTCTACCTCGCCGGGCTCGTGCGCGTGCACACCTTCTTCCGCTGGTGCCTGCGGCAGAAGAAGCTGGCCCTGACGCACCGGCTGTTCGCCGGGAAGATGACCCTCGAGGACGTGTTCGACCTCGCGCCGGCCTTCGAGAGCGGGGCCATCGCCCCGCCGCACTACCTGCCGCCCTGGGCGAAGCGCGCCAACGGGCTGGCCGGGATCCTCGCCTTTTCGCTGTTCGCGAACACGATCCGGCTCGACAAGGTCGACATCGAGAACCTCGATGCGGTGCCGCGGCTGTTCGGCGCGGCGGCGTCGGAGCCGCGGGAGGCGGGGCGGTAGCGGACGTTGGCGAGCCTCGCCCAGCCAGTGCCAAGCCCGGGGTGCGAGGCTGGTCCGCCCCGTCGCCATCACAGCAAGAAACCCGGCTGTCCGGCCGAAGGGGTCATCCTGACCCTCGGCCGGATGGCGCATCCCTGCGCCACCGCTTCGCGGCGGGCGCCTGGTTGGCGCGTCGGGGCTCCTTATTCGCCTCGCACCCCGGGCTTGGCACTGGCTGGGCGCGTTCCCTGCAAGTTCGCGGCACAGCGCCATGGGTGCCTCACGTAGCGAGGCTCCGCCCTGACTGAAGCCGCGAGGTGGGCGTGTGAGCCAGTTCCGTCCGCGTGTTCGCGCTGTACTGCGGGTTGTTGCAAGCGAGCTCGCGCACCAGCCGCAAGGGATTGTGAGCGAGGCGAATAAGGAGCCCCGGCGCGCTGTTGAGGCGCAAGCCCCGAAGGGGTCGCTCAGGATGAGCGATCGATCCGAGGGGCATGGATGCCCCCTTCGGATCGACCGCCGGCAACCTCGAGAGAGAGGTGACGGGGCGGGCCAGCCTCGCTTCCAATCCCTTGGGGCGAAGCGCGTTGGGTGCTGTAGTCCATCCCGGCACCGGAGCTGGCCTTGCGATGAGCCGCCATGCGCCCATACGCCGCCGTCCGCTGCCGTCACGAAGCCGTGGCTAGAATGCGGATTCGCCTTCGAAAGACCCCAGTGATGTCCGAACACGACGCGTTCAAACAGGCCGCCCTCGACTACCACCGCCAGGCCCCGGCCGGGAAGATCAAGGTCATGCCGACCAAGGCGCTGGTCACCCAGCGCGATCTCTCCCTCGCCTATTCGCCCGGCGTCGCCGCGGCCTGCGAGGCGATCGTCGCCGACCCGGCCACCGCCAGCGACTACACCGCGCGCGGCAACCTCGTGGCGGTCATCTCCAACGGCACCGCGGTGCTCGGCCTCGGCGACATCGGTCCGCTGGCCGGCAAGCCGGTGATGGAAGGCAAGGGCGTGTTGTTCCAGAAGTTCGCCGGCATCGACGTGTTCGACCTCGAAGTGGCCGAGAAGGACCCGGACAAGCTCGTCGACATCATCGCCTCGCTGGAGCCGACCTTCGGCGGCATCAACCTCGAGGACATCAAGGCGCCGGAGTGCTTCATCGTCGAGCGCAAGCTCCGCGAGCGGATGAACATCCCCGTGTTCCACGACGACCAGCACGGCACGGCGATCATCGTCGGCGCGGCGATGACCAACGCCCTGCACGTCGTCGGCAAGCCGATCCACGAGGTGAAGCTGGCGGTCAGCGGCGCCGGTGCGGCGGGCATCGCCTGCCTCGACATGCTGGTGACGCTCGGCATGCGCCGCGAGAACATCCTCGTCGTCGACAAGGATGGCGTTCTGCATACCGGCCGCACCGACCTCAACGAAGGCACGGTGCGCTACGCCCGCGAGACGCCGTTCCGCAGCCTCGCCGAGATCGTCAACGGCGCCGACGTCTTCCTCGGCCTCTCCGCCGGCGGCGTGCTGAAGCCGGAGATGGTGGCGACGATGGCGCCGCGCCCGATCATCTTCGCGCTGGCGAATCCCAACCCCGAGATCCACCCGGCCGACGCCAAGGCCGCGCGCCCGGACGCGATCATCGCCACCGGCCGCAGCGACTACCCGAACCAGGTCAACAACGCGCTCTGCTTCCCGTACATCTTCCGCGGCGCACTCGACGTCGGCGCGACGACGATCAACGAGGAGATGAAGCGCGCCTGCGTCATCGCCATCGCCGAGCTGGCCCGCCGCGAGGCCACCGACCTCGGCAGCGCCTACGGCGGCGAGCCGGTGCAGTTCGGCGCCGAATCGCTGATCCCGCGGCCCTTCGACCCGCGCCTGCTGGTGTCGCTGGCCCCGGCCGTGGCCGAGGCCGCGATGCGCTCCGGCGTGGCCACGCGCCCGGTCGATATCGCGCAGTACCGCGATCGCCTGAGCCAGTGGGTGTTCCGCACTGGCCTGATGATGAAGCCGGTGTTCGACCGTGCCCGCGTCAACCGCCAGCGCGTGGTGTACGCGGAAGGCGAGGAGGAGAACGTCCTGCGCGCCGTGCAGACGGTGGTGGACGAAGGCCTGGCCTTCCCGATCCTCGTCGGCCGCCCGGCGGTCATCGAGCGCCGCATCCAGCGCCTCGGCCTGCGCATCCGTCCCGGCGTCGACGTGCAGATCACCAACATCGACGACGACCCGCGCTTCAACGAGTACTGGCAGCTCTACCACCAGATCATGCAGCGCAAGGGCGTCACGCCCTCGGCCGCCAAGGCGATCGTGCGCGGCCGCGACACGGTGATCGCTGCGCTGATGGTGCGACGTGGCGAGGCCGACGCGATGCTCTGCGGCATCGTCGGCCGCTACGCCCGCAAACTGCGCTACGTGCGCGAAGTGCTGGGCCTCGATGACGGCAGCAAGGGCCTCTCGGCGCTCTCGGCCGTGCTCAACGACAAGGGCGTGTTCTTCTTCGCCGATACGCACGTTCAGGTCGATCCAAGCGCCGAGCAGATCGCCGACTGCGTGCAGCAGGCCGCGTTCCGACTGCGCCTGTTCGGCGTGGCGCCGAAGGTGGCGCTGATCGGCCATTCGAACTTCGGCAGCTCCGAGGCCCCGAGCGCGCAGAAGCTGCGCGACGCGCTGGCGATCCTGCACGAGCGGGCGCCGAAGCTCGAGGTGGAGGGCGAGATGCACGCCGACCTCGCCTTCAACGAGGAGCTCCGCGAGCGCGTGTTCCCGAATTCGCGCCTGAAGGGCCGCGCCAACCTGCTGGTGTTCGCCAACATCGACGCCGCCAACGCGGCCTACAACATCACCCGGGCGATGACTGACGGCGTCGGCCTCGGCCCGATCCTGATGGGGCTCTCGAAGTCGGCCCACGTGTTGACGCCCTCGGCCACCATCCGCCGCATCGTCAACATGACGGCCGTCGCGGCGGTGGATGCACTGATCCGCGCGGAGCGCGCGGTCTGATCCGCGTCGGGATGGTGGGCGCGGTCACCACTGCCGAGGCGGGCGAGGCCGCGGCCCCGCGCGCCACCATCCTGCTGCTCGCCTACCGGATGGGCGGCACCATCCGCGAGGCCCTCGAGAGCGCCGTGGCGCAGACCGTGCCCTGCGAGATCATCGTCTCTGACGATGCCTCGCCCGAGCCCGACGACGGTTTCGCCATCGCCGAGGCCTTCGCCCGCGAGTACCGCGGCCCGCACCGGCTGGTGGTCCGGCGCAACGAGCGCAACCTCGGCCTGTGTGCCCACATCAACGTGGTCGCGGCCGAGGCGACCGGCGCCATCCTGCTGTTCCAAGCGGGCGACGACCGCTCCCATCCCGATCGTGTCGCCCGCGCGCTGGCGTTCTTCGACGCCCATCCCGACGTCGCCCTCGTCGGTACGACGGTCGACGAAATCGATGCCCAAGGGGCGGTGATCGCGCGTCGCGCCCGCGACCCCGGCTTCCGTCGCGCCGACCAGCGGTGGCTGCTCGAGCGCGGCAGCTTCGTCTGCCTGCTCGGCGCCTCCATGGCGATGCGCCGGTTCGTCCTCGATGACCTGCCACCCCTGCAGGGCATGGTCGAGGACAACATGATCACGTTGCGCGCGGCCCTGTTCGGCGAGGTGCACTGCCTCGACGAACCCTGGCTCGATTACCGCATCCACGCGGGGAACCTGCATGGCTGGGTGTTCGCCCACGGGGGTGGCCCGGACGCGAAGCGCCAGCGCTACGAGCGCACGCTGCGGATGTACGCCGAGATCGCCGACGACGCCGAGCGCTGCGCTCGCACGGCGGCCGTGCCGGAGCCTCGGCGCGCGCTGGGCCTGCAGCTCGCCGCGATGTACCGCATCGAGGCCAACGCCCGTCGCGCCATGCTGGAGGGCCGCAAGCGCGACTGGTGGCCGCACATCGTGGCGGGATTCCGCCATCCCGGGCTGCGGCGCAAATCCTTCGAGCGCCTCTTGAAGCTGGCGGTGCCGCGGCGATTCCTGAAGCTCTGACGCTCAGGCGTTCGACCGCGCCCGTCGGATGCGGCTGAGAATCCGGCCGCCGAGGCGCATCGCCAACAGCAGCGCCGGCCCCTGATTGCCGTACAGCATCTGCCGGTAGCGCCACAGGGCCCGCCACAGCGGAGTGGCCCGCCGCCCGCTGGTGGTATCGGCCAAGGCGCTCGAGAGTGCGCCGGCCGCCTCCCGGCAGGGCCATGGACGCGCCGCCGCGGCGTCGAGTGCCGCCGCGCAGGTGGACAGCCATTGCTGGGCCTCGCGCGCGCGACGCTGGTGTCGGTCCGGAGCGCCGCCGCGCGGGGCATGGCCGATGCGGGTCTGGGCGTCGGCGTGGCGGCGGAAATCCACCATCACTTCGTCGACGTAGACCACGCCCGCGCGCTGCGATGCGGCGAAGGCCAGCCAGCCGTCGTACCAGACGCCTTCGGGGAAGGGCAGGGCCTGCGGAAGGAGGGTGTTCCGGAACAGCGCGGCATGGCCGGACACGCTGTTCTCGAAAGCGAGGGCGACATTGCCGCGGCCCCGCACCATGCGCCGCTGCCCGCCGAGGGTGTTTCCGGTGGGGCGGCCCGTCGAATCGACGACGGCGGAATCGCCGTAGGCGAGGTCGGCGTCGCCGATCGCCGCCATGAGGGTTTTGAGCTTGCGGGCGGACCACACGTCGTCCTGGTCGCAGGGCGCGATGAAGTCGCCGCGGCACAGGGAAAAGGCTCGCGCGAAGTTGGCGTTGACGCCCAGGCGCCGGGGGTTCCGATGCAACTGGATGCGGTGGTCGCGGCGCGCGGCCTCCTCGACGATCTCGACGGTGCGGTCGTTGGAGGCGTCGTCGACCACCACCAGCTCCAGCTCGCGGTGGGTCTGCGCGAGTACCGAGGCCAGCTGGGCTTCGATGTAGGCCTCGCCGTTGCAGGTGCACAGCGCGACGGAAACGAGCGGGGAGGGCACGTGGGCGGGCGGGGAGCGGCTGGGGTGCGGCCATGATCGCCGAAACGCATCGATCGCGCACTCCGTGGGGCCTGCCGGACTGCCCCGCGACGGCGATTGCAGCACGCCGGTTCCGGAATTGATCGACGCCAAATGGAGGGTCGTCGCCCCGGGGCATTCTGGTGACCACCCCTTCCAACGACGAGGAGCACCACCATGAACGTCCTGATCGCTGTCGACGGCAGCGCCTTTGGCACCAAAGCCCTCGACTACGTGCTCGCCCGGCCCGCCATGTTCGGGCAGGCGGCGCTTACGCTGATCCATGTTGCACAGCCGCTGCCGCCGCGCGCTGCGGCCGCCGTGGGTGCCGAGATCGTGGCGGCGCAGTACACCCATGAGCATGACGACGCGCTCCGTGAAGCGCGCGGGCGACTGGCGGCGGCGGGGCGCACGGCTCGGGAAGTCGTGAAGGTGGGCCATCCGGGAAGCTTGGTGGCCGAGGAGGCTGAAGCCGGCGGGTACGACGCGGTCGTGATGGGATCGCACGGCCACGGCGCCTTGGCCGGCCTGCTGCTCGGCAGCACGGTCAGCAAGGTGCTCGCGGGCTGCCGCACGCCCGTGCTCGTGGTGCGCTGACGCCTGCCGTACGCCCGCGTATTCGTATGCAGCCCCGCCGGCGTCGCGCCGGCCACTGTTAGACTTCCAGCTCTAGTTTCCACGCGGAGCGGGAAGGCATGAACTGGCTGCAGGACGTTTTGGCAAACGACATCGACCCCACCGAGACCCAGGAGTGGCTGGAGTCGATCAAAGCGGTCATCGATGCCGACGGCCCGGAGCGCGCGCACCACATCCTCGAGCGGATGGTGGAGCTCACGCGCCGCGCCGGTGCGCACCTGCCCTTCGTGCCCACCACCGAGTACATCAACACCATCCCGGCGCATCTCGAAGCGAAGATGCCAGGCGATGCGCAGATGGAGTGGAAGCTCCGTTCGCTGATCCGCTGGAACGCGCTGGCCATGGTGGTGCGGGCCAACCGCAAGCCCGGTGAGCTCGGTGGCCACATCGCCAGCTTCGCGTCGGCGGCCACGCTGTACGACGTGGGCTTCAACCATTTCTGGCGCGCGCCGAACGAATCGCATCCGGGTGACCTGCTCTTCATCCAAGGCCACAGCTCGCCGGGCGTCTACGCCCGCGCCTTCCTCGAAGACCGCCTGACGGAAGACCAGCTCAACCACTTCCGCATGGAAGTCGACGGCAAGGGCATCTCGAGCTACCCGCACCCGTGGCTGATGCCCGACTTCTGGCAGACGCCCACCGTGTCGATGGGCCTGGGGCCCATCGCCGCGATCTACCAGGCGCGCTTCTGGAAGTACCTCGAAGCCCGCGGCCTGATGCCGGTGAGCGACCGCAAGGTGTGGTGCTTCATGGGCGACGGCGAGTGCGACGAGCCCGAGAGCCTCGGTGCGATCTCGCTGGCCGGTCGCGAGGGCCTCGACAACCTCGTGTTCGTCATCAACTGCAACCTGCAGCGTCTCGACGGCCCGGTGCGCGGCAACGGCAAGATCATCCAGGAGCTGGAAGGCGTCTTCCGTGGCGCCGGCTGGAACGCGCTCAAGGTGGTCTGGGGCAGCTACTGGGATCCGCTCCTTGCCAAGGACACCAACGGCGTCCTCAAGAAGCTGATGATGGAGACCGTCGACGGCGAGTACCAGAACTGCAAGGCCTTCGGCGGCGCGTACACGCGCGAGAACTTCTTCGGCAAGTACGAAGAGACCAAGCAGATGGTCGCCTCGCTGTCCGACGAGGACATCTGGCGCCTGAATCGCGGCGGCCACGACCCGCACAAGGTCTACGCGGCCTATGCCACCGCCACGGCGCACAAGGGCCAGCCCACCGTGATCCTCGCCAAGACGGTGAAGGGCTACGGCATGGGCAAGGCCGGTGAGTCGATCAACATCACCCACCAGCAGAAGAAGCTGGACGACGCGGCGGTGAAGGCCTTCCGCGACCGTTTCAACATCCCGGTCAGCGACGAGCAGCTGCCCTCGGTGCCCTTCTACCACCCGGGCCCCGATGCGCCGGAAGTGAAGTACTTGAAGGAGCGCCGCGCCGCGCTCGGCGGCTCGCTGCCGCAGCGCCGCGTCAAGGCCAGCGAATCGCTGCCGGTGCCGGAGCTGGCCGTGTTCGACCGCCTGCTCAAGGACAGCGGCGACCGCGAGATCAGCACCACGATGGCCTTCGTGCAGGCCCTCAACGTGATCCTGCGCGACAAGGCGATCGGCCCGCGCACCGTGCCGATCATCTGCGACGAAGCGCGCACCTTCGGCATGGAAGGCCTGTTCCGCCAGATCGGCATCTACTCGCCGTTCGGCCAGAAGTACAAGCCGGTCGATGCCGACCAGCTGATGTTCTATCGCGAGGACACGGCCGGCCAGGTGCTGCAGGAAGGCATCAACGAAGCGGGAAGCTTCTCGAGCTGGATGGCCGCGGCCACCAGCTACAGCACCAACGACGTGCCGATGCTGCCGTTCTACATCTTCTACTCGATGTTCGGCTTCCAGCGTATTGGTGATTCGGCCTGGCAGGCTGCCGACATGCGCGCCCGCGGCTTCCTGCTTGGCGCCACCGCCGGCCGCACGACGTTGAACGGCGAAGGCCTGCAGCACGAAGACGGCCACTCGCAGCTGCTGGCCGGCAACATCCCGAATTGCCGTCCGTACGACCCGACCTTCGCCTACGAAGTGGCCGTGGTGCTGCAGTACGGCATGCAGCGGATGATGGCGGAGCAGGTGGACGAGTATTACTACCTGACCCTGATGAACGAGAACTACACCCACCCGGAGATGCCGGAAGGCGCCGCGGAGGGGATCATCAAGGGCATGTACCTGCTGAAGGACGCCGGCAAGCCGAAGAAGGGCGAGCTGCGCGTTCAGCTGATGGGCTCGGGCACGATCCTGCGCGAGGCGATCTTCGCGGCGGAGCTGCTCGACAAGGAGTTCGGCGTGTCGTCCGACATCTGGAGCTGCCCGAGCTTCACCGAGCTGCGTCGCGACGGCTTCGACGCCGAGCGCTGGAACCGCCTGCATCCGGAAGCGAAGACGCCGCGCAAGGCCTACGTCACCGAGCTGCTGGAAGGCCGCCAGGGCCCGGCCATCGCCGCCACCGACTACGTGCGCCAGTTCGCCGACCAGATCCGCGCCTTCGTACCGATGAAGTACACGGTACTCGGCACCGACGGTTTCGGTCGTTCGGACACCCGCGCCAACCTGCGTCGCCACTTCGAGGTCGACCGCTACTACATCGCGCACGCCGCCATCGCCGCGCTCGCGGCCGAGGGCAAGATGAACGCCAAGGACGTGGCCCGCGCGATCAAGGTGTTCAACATCGACGCCGAGAAGGCCAACCCGATCGGCGTCTGACGGTCGAAGGCGAGGGGGAAGGCCGATGCTCGACCAACCGACCCTGCTGTTCGTGCTGGCCCTGTTGCAGGGCCTGCTCGCCGTGGTGGCCCTGTCGCTGCGTGTCGGCCTCGGCGAGAACGCGCGCGGCCTCGGCACCTGGACGGCCTCGCTGGTCTGCGTGGCCGCGCCAGCCGCCCTGCTGGCCATGGGTTTCTCGCAGAGCACGGAAGCCATCCTCGTGCAGAACGCGCTGTGGGTCCCGTCGATGGTGCTCACCGCCATCGCCATTCGGCGCTTCTTTGGCTTTCCGGGCCGGGAGCGGGTGTTCGCCGCCATCGCCCTGTGCACCTATGGCGTGGCCGCGATGGCTACCGTGCTCGCCGGATGGGCGGAGTTCCGCCTGGTGGTGCTCGCGTCGCTGCACGTGGCCTGCCTGGTCGTGGGCCTGCACGCCTTGTTGCGGGCGCATCCGCGTCTGGCCGGCCTCGGCCCCCTGCTGATGGCGGTAGGCCTGGTGATGCTCGCCCTCGTGCAGAGCTGGCGCGCGGCGACCGTGCTGTTCGAAGGCGCGGACGCCGTGCGTTTCCTCGTCGGCGGGCTGGTTGTGCCCGTGCTGCTGGTCTCCACCATGCTGGCGCTGACCTGCATCACCGTCGCTTTCATCCTGCTCGCCACGGACCGGGTGCGTCGCGACCTCCACAGCATGGCCTCGCGCGATCCGCTGAGCGGGCTGCTGAACCGTCGTGGTTTCCATGAGCTCGCCGACCCGCTGCTTGCGCTGTCAGCGCGGCGCGACGCCCCGGTGGCGCTGGCCGTGATCGACCTCGATGACTTCCGCCGGCTCAACGACGAAGGGGGGCACAGCCTGGGCGACCACGCCATCGCCCGGGTCGGGGCCCGCCTGCTCGCGGAGTCGCGGGCCGAGGACGTCGTGGCCCGTTTCGGCGGCGAGGAATTCGTCGTGCTGATGCCGCTGACCGACGCCGAGGGGGCGAAGCGGTTCGCCGAGCGCCTGCGGCTGGCCGTCGCGGCGGAGTTGGCGGGCCTCGCGTTCGCGCCAAGCGGCTTGACCGCGAGCATCGGGCTCGTGGCGGCCCGCGGCCCGGCCGAGTTTCCAGCCCTGTATCGTCGCGCCGACGAAGCGCTCTACCAGGCCAAGGCCGAGGGCAAGAACCGCGTCGTCCTCGCCTGACGACGCCACGGTGACGGCCTGCCCCTCAGGCTGCGCCTCCCGACGCCCTGATCCGGACCGCTTCCATGCCCAAGACCACGCTGATCCTCGCCGCCCTGCTGATCGCCCTGGGCGTCGGTGCTTTCGCGATCTCGTCTGGTGACGGTTCTCCGAGCCGCACCGCCCTGATGCCGGCCTACGTCGGTGCCGCGCTGGCCCTGCTGGCCGGTCTTTCGCTGGCCTTCGAGGGCGCCCGCAAGCACCTGATGCACGTGGCCGCGCTGGTCGCGCTGCTTGGGGCCTTGGCACCGGCCGCGGCGCTGGTGATCCGCGCCGCGCGCATGAGCCCGCTGGCGCTGGGCGTCAACCTCGGCATGCTGGTGCTGTCGGCCACGCTGCTCGCGCTCATGGTGAAGTCCTTCATTGCCGCCCGTCGCGCGGGCGCCATCGGCCTGCGCTAATCTCGGCGGGATATCGGCAGCGAGGAGATCCAGATGTTCGAGTGGTTGGCGTCCCCCGAAGCGTGGATGGCGCTCGGCACCCTGATCGCGCTCGAGGTCGTGCTCGGCGTCGACAACATCATCTTCATCAGCATCCTCGCGGGCAAGCTGCCCGAGCACCAGCGCGCGACGGCGCGGCAGGTCGGCATCGCCGTCGCCGCGGTCAGTCGGCTGGGCCTGCTCTTCGCCATCGCCTGGATCGTCTCGCTGACCGCCCCGGTGTTCACCCTGTGGGGCAACGAATTCTCCTGGCGCGACCTCATCCTGATCGGCGGTGGCGTGTTCCTGATCGGCAAGGCCGTCAACGAGATGCACGGCAAGCTCGAAGGCCCCGACGGCAGCGCGGGCCAAGCCGTGCAAGCAACCTTCGCCGTCGTGATGCTGCAGATCGTCGTGCTCGACATGGTGTTCGCGCTCGATTCGATCCTCACCGCCGTGGGCATGACCGAGCACGTCAGCATCATGGTGATCGCCATCCTCGTGGCGACCGCGGTGATGGTGTTCCTCGCGAAGGCGATCCACGAGTTCGTGCAGCGCCACCCGACGGTAAAGATCCTCGCGCTGGCCTTCCTGCTGCTCATCGGCGTGGTGCTGATCGCCGACGGCATGGGCGAGGCGGTGCCGAAGGGCTACCTGTACTTCGCGATGGCCTTCGCCGTGTTCGTCGAGCTGCTCAACATCCGCTACCGCAAGGTGAGTGCCGAGCCGGTGCGGCTGCATGAGACCCTCCGGGGTCCCGGCACCTGAGCGGCGCTCGTTACACTGGCGGGCATGCCGTCCCATCCCGCCCTGCGCACCATGGAAGCCGCCCTCGGGCGGCTGCTTCCCCTTCCCTCCGGCGAGCTTGAGTTCTGGAGCGCCGACGCGGCGGCCACGCTGCCGCAAGCGCCGTCGCGCTGCGAACAGGGCTTCCGCCCGGACGTCGATGCGCTGTCGGCGCGCGACTGGTCGGCGCAGAGCGGCGTCGAGGGCATTGGCGCGGGCTTTCCCGCCGCGCCTTCGCCGACCGTCATCCTGGTGCTGCTGCCGCGCAGCCGCGAAGTCGGCCGCGGCTTGCTTGCGCGAGGCGTGGCTCGGCTTGAAGCCGGCGGCGGCCTGCTGCTGGCCGCGGCGCATAACGACGAGGGCGCGCGAAGTTTCGAGAAGGACCTCGCGCTCCTGGTGCCGCTCTCCGGCAGCCTGAGCAAGCACCACGGCCGCGCATTCTGGGTGCGGATGGCGCCCGGCGCCGGTGCGTTCGACAAAGCCTTGGCCGAGGCATGGCTCGCCGCCGACGCGCCGCGCCGCGATGCGACCACCGGCCTCTGGCAACGTCCCGGCGTCTTCAACGAAGGTCGCCTCGATGCCGGCTCGGCCCTGCTGATCGAACACCTGCCGAAGGACCTGCGCGGCCGCGTCGCCGACCTCGGCGCCGGCAGCGGGCTGCTCTCGCTGGCGGTGCTTGAGCGCTGTCCGGCGGTGGCCGCGCTCGAGCTGTTTGAAGCCGAGGCCCGCGCCGTCGATCTCGCCCGGCGCAACCTCGCCGGCGCGCGCGTGCCGGTCGGCATCCACTGGCATGACGTGTCGGCCGGCGTGCTTTCGGACGGCCGCGCGCGCTTCGACGCCGTTGTCTGCAATCCGCCGTTCCACGTGGGCAGCCGCAGCGTGCCGGCGCTCGGCCGCGCCTTCATTGCCGCCGCCGCCCGCGCGCTCAAGCGCGATGGCCAGCTCCTGATGGTCGCCAACCGGCACCTGCCCTACGAGGACGAACTGCGAACGGTCTTCGGCCGCGGCGAGCTGCTCGCGGAACAGGGCGGCTTCAAGGTCTACCGCGCGTGGGAGCCCAAGCCATGAGCGGCAAGGCCGTGAAGCTGCGGCAGTACCTGCAGTCGCTGGGCTACGGCACGCGTCGCGAGGTGGAGGCGCTGATCGCCGAGGGCCGCATCACCGGTGCGGAAGGCGAAGCGCTGTACGTGGATGACGAAGTCGGCGAAGGCGCGCCGTCGCGCGGCGGCCACCGGCTGCCGCACGCGGCCATCCGCTTCGATGGCGAGGCGCTCGACGCGCCGCCGGGCTTGTTGGCGGTGCTGCACAAGCCGGTGGGGGTCACCTGCTCGACGAAGGATCCCGGCCGCCTCGTCTACGACCTGCTGCCGCCGCGCTGGAAGGCGCGTGATCCGATCGTTTCGCCGGTGGGGCGGCTCGACAAGGACACCTCGGGACTGCTGCTGTTCACCGACGACGGCCAGTTGCTGCACCGCCTCACCAGCCCGAAGTACCACCAGCCCAAGGTGTATCGCGCCACGTTGGCCGAAGACCTGCGCGGCAACGAAGCCGCGCTGTTCGCCGCCGGCACCTTGATGCTGGAGGGCGAACACAAGCCGCTGCTGCCAGCGGAGTTCGACGTGCTGGGCCCGCGCGAGGCGCGGCTCACGCTGCACGAGGGTCGCTACCACCAGGTGCGGCGGATGTTCGCCGCCACCGGCAATGCCGTGGCCACCCTGCATCGCGAGGCGATCGGCGGGCTCACGCTCGACGCGCTGCGGCTGGACCCCGGAACGTGGCGGATGCTCACCGCGGCGGAGCGCGCGCTGCTGGGCAGCTGACCCCGGCGAGGGGGCGATCAGCCGCGGTTGAAGTCGCCGATGCCCTCGACGATGGCCTTGATCGCGACGCGCTCGGCGTCGGTCAAGTGCGGGTTCCACGCATCCATGAGCAGGATCACGCGGGTGTCGCCGCTCGCATTGCGCGCCTCGTGCAGGAAGGTGTCGTCGAACGCCCAAGCCTCGCCTTCGCGCCAGTGCCGCTCGTCGCCGCCCACCGTCAACGTGCAGCCGTCCGGCACCACCAGCGGCAGGTGCACCACCACGCGCGCGTTGGTGACGCCGTAGTGCGGCTTGATGTGGGTCCCGGGCGCGAGGATCGAGAAGCAGATCTCCGGGGCGTGTTCATGGATCCGCACCAGCGGCAGCGTTTCGAGCGCCGCGGCCGTCCGCGGGGCCTGCTGCGCGGCATCGGCATGGTGCTGGCCGTCGCGGTAGAAGAAGTACGCGTCCCAACGCGCTTGATCGCCGCCCAGGTACGGTTCGAGCGAGGTGCCGTCCGGTGCCTGCAGGAACGGCCGCACGCCGTCGCGTTGGGCGAGCACTGCCATCGCTTCCTCGCGCATCGCTGGAAATGCGGCTTCAAGTGCGGGCAGCCACGGAAACAGCCCCCGGTCGAACCAGGGCGTGGCGGGCAGGCCCGGGATGTGGAGGAAGCGCGGCGCTTGGCGTGCGTCCTGCGGCGGATGCGCCTCGGCGCCCAGGTGGTGGGCGAGACCGGCGCGGACGCGCGCCATCGCCTCGCGTCCGAAGCGGGCTTCGAGGGGGTCCATCAGACCCATCAGCACCGGAACCCGCTGCTCCCGCACGACGGCCATCGCATGGAGGACGTCGGCGCGGAGACCGGGCGGCGTGCTCGCTTCATCGAGCCAGAGGCCGCGCCCCTGCGCGATCATCAGCGCCCTGAAGTAGGCGCCGACCGCCTCGGTGGCTCGACCGCTGGATTCCAGCAGCTGGCCGAGCTGAAGGTGCGCGGCCGGCATCTGGGCATCAAGGCGGATGGCTTCGCGGAACGCGGCTTCGGCCTCCTCGAGGCGTCGTTCCGCCCTCAGCACCACGCCGCGGCGGCGGGCCTCGTGCGCCGGCGTCGGCATCGGGATGGCGGGAGCGGCCGGCGCGAGCGCTTCGACGAACAGCGAGTAGTGGCCGCCCTCGTGCGTGGCACCGGCCACGGCGCTCTGGTCGTCGAGGCGGAGCGCCGGGTCGTCGCTGGCCATGTAGCCACTGCGCACCACGCTTTCGAAGCCGGCTTCGCGCAGCAGGTGCGACAGCGTTTCGAAGTCGTAGCCGAACTTGTGCGCCTCGAAGAGGTAGCCCGGATCCGGGCCGGCGCCGGCGTAGTTGAGGAACTGGGCCAGCAGCGGACCCTCGCCGTGGGCGTTCGCCCAATGCGCGGCCCGTTTCGCGAAGAAGGCCCGGTCGCCGCGCTGGTAGGCGTCAATCAGCTGGCGCACGTCGGGCACCACGAGGCGCACGCGGCCGCCCGGCGCGAGCACGCGCTTCAGCTCGGCGAGGAAGGCCATCGCGTCGTGCGGGAAGAACAGGTGTTCGAACAGGTGCGAGACAAACACGTGGCTGGCTGACTCGTCGGCGAACGGCAGGCCCCACTGGACGTTCCAGCACAGCGGGGCCGGATGCACGTCGAGGTTCACCCAGCCGGGCAGCGCGTGGGCGCCGCAGCCGATGTGCAGCTTCAGGCCGCGGGCGTTGGCATCGAGGCCCAGTCGCGCGCGCTGCGCGGCGAGCCAAGCCGGCCGCGTCGCCGACAGCGCTTGTCGCAGGTCGTGCACCTGCGCGAGCAGATCGCGCACGCGCGCATCCGCCGCTCCGCTGCCGCCCAGCACCGCGTCCGCCTCGGGGCCGAAGGCGCGGAGGTCGCCGGACAGCTCGTAGACGGCACGCGCGAGCGCGGCGAGGGTGGGGTGGCTCATCGCGACGCGGCCTTCAGAACAGCAGGTAGGTGGAGAGAATGTACTTGTCGCCGCTGATCGGCGGGCGGCCCTCGTGCTGGAACATCCAGTACGGCGGGAAGACGACGAGGCGCCCCGCCTTCGGCCTGACCGCAAGATCGAGGTCGACGAAGGCGGTTTCGCCGCCGTCCGCCACGTCGTTCAAGTACCAGAGGAACACGAGGTAGCGATTCGCGACCGGCCCCACCGAATCGAAATGCGGCTGGAAGCGTTCGTCGCCGTCGTTCCGGTAGCGCTTCAGGATCCACTCGCTGGTCTTGGTCGTCGCCGGCACCGGCAGCGTCAGCCCGAGCGCGGCGTTGTAGCGCGCCAGGAAATGGTGCATGCCGTCGAGCAGCGACTGGCGGAAGGCGGCGTCGGACAGCGGGCCGATGTCGAGTTCGGTCCAGGCGCTGCCTGACAGCCAATCGCGACGGTGGCGGCCATTGGCCACCTGCTGCTCGCCGAGGGCTTCGAAACCCCGCACCAGCTGTTGGCACACGGGCCGGGGCAGGGCGTCGTCGAAGACCTGCACGAAGCGCGACAGGCGGTCACGCGGATCGGAAGCCGGTGTCACGGGAATCCTTTACGATGCGGCGCGCCGCCGCAGGCGAATCATAGACAAGGAGCCCGGATGGCCGCAGGCCAGAGCAACGAGGCGCAGACCGCGGAAGCGGCGCTCCAGGCGGCCTTCGAAGCGCTCGGACAGGGCGATGCGACCGGAGCCGAGTCGTGGGCCCGCCGTGTCCTCGCGATCGCCGGAGCGAGCGACCCCCTGACGGCGTCCGTGGATGCCGTGGTCGTCCTTGCGCTGGCCTTGGCCCAGCAGCGCCGCGCCGCCGAAGCCTTGCCGCTGTTCGAGGCACTGGTGGCGCGGCAGCCGCAGGTGCCCGAGCACTGGTCGAATCTCGGTAACGCGCTGTGCGAGCTCGGCCGCGAGGCCGACGCGCTGCCGCCGCTGCAGCAGGCTTTCCAGCGGGGCGACCGCAGTGCTGCGCTTTTCTATGCGCTGGCGCGTGCGGAGCTGGCGAACGGCCGGCCGCTGCCGGCCTTGACCTGCATCGACCGCGCCCTTGCGCTCGAAGCGCTCGACCCGGAATTCCTTCTGTTCCGCGCGCGCGTGCTGTTCGCGATGGACGAAACCGACCAGGCGGCCGCGACCTTGGCATCGCTGCGCTCGCCGGCCCTGCCCTTCGACCTTCGCGTCGAGGCCGCCGAAATCCAGCTGAACCTCGCGAATTACGCGGACGCGCAGCGCGCCTTCGAGGCCCTGCTGGTGGAAGACCCGGGGCATCCCGGCGCACTGATCGGGCTTTCGACCTGTCATGAGCGCCACAACCGGCTGGACGAGGCCGAGGCGGTACGCGCCCGGGTGGACGAGGCGCGCGCGCGCGCCGTGCCGGACGTCGGAAGCGCGCTGGCGCAGCTCGACGCGCGGCTGGCCGCCCGCCGCGGCCGCCCCGAGGTCGCCCGCGCGCTGTTCGAAGCCGTGCTCGTCGATCCGCCGCGTGATCCCGCGCTGCGCACCAACCTCCGTTTCGAACTCGGCAAGGCCTGCGTGGAGATGCGCGACCACGCCGCGGCTTTTTCGGCCTTCTCCCTGGGCCACGCGGAGCGCCTCGCGCACGTCAATGCCGCGCATCCGAATCTGATGCGCGAGGACGGGCTGCTCGCCGCCTTGGATCGCGCCGTGCCGGCGTTCCGCACCGGCGTTCGCGAGGGAGCCGACGACGGCCACCGGGATCCGCTGTTCGTCGTGGGTTTCCCGCGCTCGGGCACGACGCTTCTCGAGCAGCTGCTGGACGCGCACCCCGGCCTCGCCTCCTTCGACGAGCAGCCCTTCCTGCAGCGCCTCGTGACCCGCATGAACGCTTCGCCAGCCGGCTACCCGGGCGGCCTGGTCGACCTCCCCGCCGCGCATCGCCGCGACTTCCGCGCCCAGTACTTCGCGGACGTGCAGAGGCAGCGGCCGGATCTCGCGGCTCGGCGCCCGGTCGACAAGAATCCCCTCTACCTCGTCCGCCTGCCGCTGGTGGCGGCGCTGTTCCCCGACGCTCAGGCCGTGCTGGCGCTGCGCCACCCCTGCGACGTCGTCGTCTCCTGCTGGATGCAGAACTTCCGCGCGCCCGCCTTCGCGGTGACTTTCGAGACGCTGAAGAGCACGGCGCGGATGTACGACCGCGTGTTCCGCACGTATTTCGATTTCCGCGACGCCATCGGCGTGCCCACCCACGTGCTGCGCTACGAAGACCTCGTCGCCGACGTGGCGGGGGAAGGCCGCCGGCTGTTCGCCTTCCTCGGCCTCGACTGGCGCGATGAGCTGCTTGGCTTCACCGAGCGGGCGAAGTCGCGCGGCGTCATCAGCACGCCGAGCTACACGCAGGTCGTGCAGCCGGTGAACCGCCGCGCGGTCGGTCGCTGGCAGGCCTGGCGGCCGTGGTTCGATAGCGAGACGCTGGAGCTGCTCGCGCCCTGGGTCGAACGTTTCGGTTATTCGCTCGACTGACGACGCCGCGGCGTCCGTCCCACGACGGGACATCGCGCAAAGAAAAACCGCGCGGGTCGCCCCGCGCGGTCTTCTTTCACTACGACTGATCGTCGATCAGAACTTCACGGTCGCCGTCGCCCAGTAGTAGCGGCCCACGGTGTCGAACGTGCGCTCATCGGTATTACCGTTGAGCGAGTTGTTCTGGTAAATGATCGGCGGCTGCTTGTCGAACACGTTGTCGACGCCGATCTGGAACTTCGTCTTCCACGACTCGAGGTTATAGCCGACCTGCAGGTTGTGGTAGGTCTGCGAACCGCGATCGAACTGGCAGCCCGGCGTGCCGCCCGCGACGATGGCAAGGCCAAGGTCGGCGCAGACGTTGGTGCGGGTGTTCGGGAAGATCGCGCCGACGCTGAAGCCGCTCACGTAACGCGAGGTCCACTGCGCGTCCCAGTCACCCATCGACCACCCCAGCGAGCCCAGCGAACGGACGCGGCTGTAGTTGCCGAGGCCGCCGTTGGCCGAGGACAGGAAGGTGCCGGCGAGGTACTGCTGCGCGACCACCTGGCCGAGGACGATCGTCTTGACGTCGAACTGCGCGGTGTAGGTCGTGTCCAGCGAGAACTGGAAGCTGCCGAACGCGGTGTCCTCGAGGCGGTACTTCAGGCCGAAGTCCACGCCCTTCGTGTCGGTGCGGCCGACGTTGGCGTTGCGGTCGAACAGGCGGAGGATCTCGCCCGACGCGTTGCGCGAGAACAGGTTGCAGAACTGCCCGTTGTTGAAGCAGTTGTTCAGGATGGTCTGCGTACCGACCGTGCCGATCGTGTCGTTCAGATAGATGCGCCACAGGTCGACCGAGACCGACGCACCCTCCAGCCAGCTCGGATCGTAGATCACGCCGTACGTGAACACCTTGCCTTCTTCCGGCTGCAGGGTCGAGTTGCCGCCCTTGATCGCCGAGAGCTGCGTGTCGGTCTGGTTGAACGTGCCGTCGGTCGGGACGTTCGCGCAAGCGAGGCGCTGCGGGCTGCCGACCGGCGCACCGCGCCAGCGGTTGCAGGGGTCGGAGAAGCTGTCCGACGAAGCCGAATCACCCTGGAACAGGTCGTCGATCGTCGGGGCGCGGAACACCTTGTCGACGGTGCCGCGGACGAGCAGGCCGTCGATCGGACGCCACTCGAGGCCGACCTTCCAGTTGGTCGTGCTGCCGAAGGTCGAGTAATCCGACCAGCGGGCACCGGCGATGGCGTTCAGGCTCTGCGCCAGCGGGGCGTCGGCGAGCAGCGGGAACAGCACTTCGCCGTAGACCTCCGTCACGTCGAACTCGCCGACGGCGCGCGTGGTGCAGGCTTCCGACGAGATGAGGCAGGTGTAGTTGGTGGGGTCGACGACGGCGAGGAAGCTCGGTTCGAACGCCGAGGATTCCTTGCGGTACTCGACGCCGAAAGCACCACCGACGACGCCGGCCGGCAGCTCGAACAGGTCACCCGAGGCGTTGGCGTAGAAGTTCTTCAGCGTCGCGTCGGTCTTGTTGATCGACGGCGACGAAATGCGCGCCAGCGCCGCCTGGTCGGCCGGCGACGACAGGTCGCCGAAGAAGTTGACGGGAGTGCAGTTCGCGATCGGGGCCGCCGGGGTACCGCAGCGGATCACGCCGCCCGCATCGCGGAAAGACGGGCCGAGCGCGCTGGCCAGCGCCGGGGTGAACAGGTAGCCGGTCGACAGGCCGCTCTGCTCGAGCTTGCCGTAGGTCATGCCGACGTCGTACGACCACGAGCTGTCGCCGATCGCGCCTTCGAAGCCGGTCGAGATCTGCGTCACGTCCGTGTTGAAGGAGAAGCGGCGGTTGCCGATGGCCGACAGGCGCAGGCGCAGGTCGTTGCCGACGAGCCCGCCGGTCAGGCCCGCGAAGGGCCAGAACACGCTGTTCGGGGAGATCGTCACTTCGTCCTGGCCCGGGCGGGCGTCGAACGGCAGCGGGGCGATCTGGCCGTAGGCGCGGGTGCTCTGGTTGTAGAGCTCGGCGTAGGCCGTGACGTTGTCATTGATGTTGAAGCGGCCGGAGAAGAACGCGCCGGCGCGCTCCTGCGGCGTCAGCTGCAGGTTGCCGACGGCCTGGTAGTTGAACAGGTCGGTGGCGTTGTTGAAGCAACGGAAGTCGGACCACTGCGTGCCGGGGCGGCCGGCGATGCGGGTCAGCGCGACGGTGGCGCCGGTGCCGGCGCAGTTGATGCCGTTCGCGGCGGCGTTGGTGCGAGGCACCGAATAGCGGCCCGTGGTGGTGCGGCTCGAGCCGCCGACGGTGACCGTGCCGGAGTACAGGGTCAGGGCGTTGCGCGAGTACTCGCGGTCGGCGGCCAGAACCTCGCGCTGGTCGTTGTAGTTCAGGTTGAGCAGCACGTTGCCGCGCTCGCCGGACCAGCCGTAGGTCACGTTGCCGGTCGTGCGCTCGGCGTCACCTTCGCTCGACTGGCCGTAGCCGACCGACAGCTCGCCGCCGTCGAAATCGCGCTTCAGGATGAAGTTGACGACGCCGCCGATGGCGTCGGTGCCGTAGATGGCCGAGGCGCCGCCCTTCAGGACTTCGACGCGCGCGATGGCGGCCATCGGGATCGAGTTGATGTCGTTGTAGACCATCCGACGGCCGTTGAGCAGCGTCAGCGTGCGCTCGTCACCGATGCCGCGCAGCGAGACGGTGGCCTCGCCGGTGCCGCCGCCGTTGTTCACGGAGGGGTTGGTCGCCGCGCCCGAGATGGCGGGGATGTCCTGCAGGAAGTCGCCGATCGTCGCCGCACCGGTGCGGTCGATGGCAGCGGCGTCGATGGTGAAGACCGGAGTCGCGGTCTCGGCGTCGACGCGGCGGATGCGGCTACCGGTCACGACGACGGCGTCGAGGGTCTGGGCTTCTTCGCCGGCGGGGGCGGTCTGCGCGAAGGTCGGGGCGCCGATGGCGGCGGTGCTGGCGATGCCGAGCACCAACGCGCGCTGAACGCTTGCGGCGAGCGGATTACGTTGCGTCATGGGGTTGTAGTCCTTGCTGGTCGATCATGAAGGAGGCTGGCTGACGAGACGCTGCCGCGTCGACGCCCGGTCAAAAGGCTGTGCGGGCCGTGTGACCAGCGACAACGTTTAATACTTCCTTCACTTCAAGTCCAGTGCCGCCCCGCGAGGAGCGCCCGCGATGCTCGCGCCGCGTGCCAAGTGGTTGATTGAAAAGAAAACACCCGCCGGGGAAGGCGGGTGTCGACGGGCTTGTCAAGGGGGCGCGTACCGGCCGCTCGCGCGGCGGCAGCGGGCCGTCAGAGCGCGTAGCCGAACTGCTGGCGGAACTGCTCGGCGAACTGGGCGTAGTCGAAGCGCTGGTTCTGCGGGCCCAGGTGCTCGATCTTCAGGGCGCCCATCAGGCTGGCGATGCGGCCGGTGGTGGCCAGGTCCAGGCCGTTCATGAAGCCGAAGATCAGGCCGGCCCGGTAGGCGTCGCCGCAGCCGGTGGGGTCCACGACCCGCATGGCGGTGGCCGAGGGGATGTGGATCATGCCGTCCGGGGTGTGGACCTCGGAGCCCTTCGGGCCGCGGGTGATGAAGTAGGCCTTCACCTTGCTGGCGATGACCTCGGCCGACCACCCGGTGCGCTCCTGCAACAGGCTCGACTCGTAGTCGTTGACCGTCACGTAGGTCGCCTGGTCGATCATCCGGCGCAGTTCCTCGCCGTTGTAGAGCGGCATGGCCTGGCCGGGGTCGAAGATGAAGGGGATGCCGCACTCGGCGAACTCGGTGCAGTTCTGCAGCATGGCCTCGTAGCCATCCGGCCCGACGATGCCGAAACCCACGCCCGGCACGTCGCGCACGTGGTTCTCGTAGCTGCGCATCATGGCCCCGGGATGGAAGGCGGTGATCTGGTTGTCGTCGAGATCGGTGGTGATGAAGGCCTGTGCCGTATAGAGGTCGGCGATCTCCTTCACATGGGTCAGGGGGATGCCCAGATCGCTGAAGTGGGCCCGGTAGGGGGCGAAATCGGCGCCCACGGTGGCCATGGGCAGCGGTTTGCCGCCGAGCAGATGCAGGTTGTAGGCGATGTTGCCGGCGCAGCCGCCGAACTCGCGGCGCATCCGCGGGACGAGGAACGACACATTCAGGATGTGCACCTTGTCCGGCAGGATGTGGTTCTTGAACTGGTCCTGGAACACCATGATGGTGTCGTAGGCCAGCGAGCCGCAGATCAGGGCAGCAGTCATCGGATCGGTCCTCAGGGGTCGTCGTAAGCGCGCCCCGGCCGGATGACGGGTGCCGCGCGGTGCCCGGTGGCGGCCGGGCGGGCCGCGAAGGATACCCGCATTAACGGGCTTTTTCCTTGTGGGGCAGGGTGCGCGGTTGCTACCCTTGTCCGCTTGTTTCCAGCGACTTTCCGGCCCGATCCCCGATGTTCAAGAAGCTCCGCGGTCTGTTCTCCAACGACCTGTCGATCGACCTCGGCACGGCCAATACCCTGATCTACGTCCGCGGGCAGGGCATCGTCCTCAACGAGCCCTCCGTCGTCGCCGTCCGCCAGGACCGCGGCGTGGGCTCGGCCAAGTCGGTGGCGGCCGTCGGCGCCGAGGCCAAGCGCATGCTGGGCCGCACGCCGGGCAACATCATGACCATCCGGCCGATGAAGGACGGCGTGATCGCCGACTTCACCTATACGGAAGAAATGCTCAAGCACTTCATCCGCAAGGTGCACACCAGCCGCCTGCTGCGCCCCAGCCCGCGCGTGCTGATCTGCGTGCCCTGCGGCTCGACCCAGGTCGAGCGCCGCGCCATCAAGGAGTCGGCCCTCGAGGCCGGCGCCCGCGATGTCTTCCTTATCGAAGAGCCCATGGCCGCCGCGATCGGCGCCGGCATCCCGGTGGGCGAGGCCTCGGGTTCGATGGTCATCGACGTCGGCGGCGGCACCACCGAAGTGGCGGTGATCTCCCTCAACGGCATCGTCTACGCGCAGTCGGTGCGCATCGGCGGCGACCGCTTCGACGAGGGCATCATCAACTACGTGCGCCGCAACCACGGCACGCTGATCGGCGAAGCCACGGCCGAGCGCATCAAGCTGGAGATCGGCTGCGCCTACCCGCAGAAGGAGGCCCGCTCGATGGAGGTCTCCGGACGCAACCTCGCCGAGGGCGTGCCGCGCAACATCACCATCACCTCGGCCGAAGTGCTGGAAGCCCTGCACGAGCCGCTGTCCGGCATCGTCACCGCGGTGAAGCAGGCGCTGGAGCAGACCCCGCCGGAACTCTGCGCCGACGTGGCCGAGCGCGGCATCGTGCTCACCGGCGGCGGTGCGCTGCTGAAGGACCTCGACAAGCTGCTGTCCGAAGAGACCGGCCTCTCGGTGCACGTGGCCGACGACCCGCTCACCTGCGTCGCCCGCGGTGGTGGCCGTGCGCTCGAGCTGGTCGACATGACCGGCAACGAGTTCTTCTCGCCGGAGTGAACCCCGGCACGCCGACGACCGCCCGGCACCCGTGATCCACTCCGGCTCGCCATCGCCGAAACTTTCGGAAGCGGCCGCCGGCACGCTGCCGCTGTTGGCCTGCATCACCCTCTCCGCCGTGCTGATGGTGGCCGACCATCGCGGTGACCTTTCGCCGAAGGTGCGCGCCGCGCTGTCCACGGCGGTCGAGCCGGTCTGGCGTTTCGCCGCCCTGCCGGCCGCGCTGTGGCGGTGGGCCGACACGGCGCTGAGCCGCCAGCAGGTGCTGGCCGACGAGACCATCACCCTGCGCCGCGAGCTGCAGCTGCGCGATGCGCAACTGGCACGCCTCGAGGCGGTCGCCCGCGAAAACCAGCGCCTGCGCGCCTTGCTCGGGGGCACCGGCGATTTCCGCCTGGCCGTACAGATGGCCGGCATCGTCGACGTGGACCTCGACCCATGGCGCCAGCGCGTCCGGCTCGACCGCGGCAGTGCCGAGGGCGTCGAGGTGGGCCAGGCCGTGATCGACGCCGGCGGCATGCTGGGGCAGGTGGTGCAGGTGTCCGAGCATGGCGCGACGGCCCTGCTGCTCACCGACGCCAGCCATTCGGTGCCGGTGCAGGTGGTGCGCACCGGCTTGCGCCTCGTCGCCGTCGGCACCGGTCGAAGCGACAGCCTGCGCGTGCCGAACATTCCGCAGTCGGCCGACATCCGCGCGGGCGACCTGTTGGTCACGTCGGGCATCGGCGGTCGCTTTCCCGCCGGTTTCGCGGTGGGCACGGTGCGGGCCGTGGGACCGGAAGACACCCGTCTGTTCCTCGTGGCTGAAGTGACGCCCGCCGCCCAGCTCGATCGCGGCCTCGAAGTCCTGCTGGTGATGCGGGGCGAGATCGACATCGACGTGGGGCCGCCGATCCCGGAGGGCTACCGTGATCCCGAACCGGGCGCGTCGGAGACGCCTCCCGCGGCGCCGGTGATCCCGTCCACGCCGTCGGCTGACGCCCCGGCGCCAGCGCCAACGGCACCGGAGGCGCGCGAATGAATCGCGACACGCCCGTCTGGCTCCGGCTGGGCAGCCTCGCCTTCGGCCTGCTGTTCCTCGTACTGCCGCTGCCAGCGCCCTTCGACACGCTGCGTCCGCACCTGCTGGCGCTGGCGCTGGTGTATTGGGCGCTGGAGTCGCCGGGCCGCGGCGGCATGGCGCTGGCCTGGGTCGCCGGCCTGTTGGCCGACGTGGTGGCCGGCACGCTGCTGGGCGAGCAGGCGCTGCGCATGGCCGTGCTGGTGTTCCTGGTGCAGCGCTTCCGCGCGCAGTTGCGCTTCTTCCCGCTGTGGCAGCAGTCGGCGGCGGTGGGCCTGCTGCTGGTCAACGACTTCGCCCTGATGGCCTCGATCCGTCTGATCGCCGGGGCCGGCCTGCCCGGCTGGGGGCCGGCGCTGGCGCCGCTGGTCGGGCTGGTGGTGTGGCCCTGGGGCTTCCTGCTGCTGGATTCGCTGCGCCTGCGGCATCGCGAGCGGGCCGGCGGCCGATGAGGCGGTGGCGCGCCCGTCCCGTCCGCAATGCCGCGGCCGAAGGCGAGCAGTTCCGCCGCCGCGCCCTGCTCGCGGCTGTCGGTGTCGCCTCGGCCCTCGGCGCCCTCGCGCTGGGCTACGGCCGGCTGCAGATCCAGCAGCACGAGGAGTACGCCACGCGCTCCGAGGAAAACCGCATCCGGCTCGATCCCATCGTGCCGGCGCGTGGCCTCGTCTACGACCGCAACGGCGTGCTGCTGGCCGACAACGCGCCCGCCTACCGGCTCGACATCGTTCCCGAGCGCGTCGAGGACATGCCACAGCTGCTGGCCGCGCTGCGCGAGCGCGTCGCGCTGTCCGAGGATGAACTCCGCCGCTTCGATAACGCCCGCAAGGGCTCGCGGCGCTTCAAGCCAATCGCCTTGAAGCTGCGCCTCTCCGAAGAAGAGATCGCTCGGCTCGCCGTCGACCGTCACCGCTTCCCCGGCGTCGAGGTGGTGCCCTACCTGACGCGGCGCTACCCCTTCGGCGAACTCACGGCGCACATCGTCGGCTACGTCGGGCGCATCGACCAGGATGACGTCGATGCCTTGGAGGCGCGCGGTGAGTCGCGCTTCGCGGCGCTGCCGCACATCGGCAAGACCGGCCTGGAGCGCTACTACGAGAGCCGGCTGCGCGGCGACGTCGGCTACCAGGAGGTCGAGACGAATGTCGAGAACCGCCCGCTGCGCGTGCTGCGCCGGCACGACGCGAAGCCCGGCGCCGACCTGCACCTGAGCATCGATATCGCCCTGCAGAAGGCCATGGTCGAAGCTTTCGAGGGCAAGCATGGCGCGGCGATCGCGATCGATCCCAAGACCGGCGAGATCCTCGCCATGGTCAGCCTGCCGAGCTACGACCCGAACCTGTTCGTCGGCGGCATTTCCTTCGACGACTACCGTCGGCTCAACGAGGACGTGGCCCGTCCGCTTTTCAACCGCAATGTCCTTGGCGGTTTTCCGCCGGGCTCGACGCTGAAGCCCTTCATGGCGCTGGCGGGCTTGGACGAAGGCTTGATCACCCCAGAGACCACCGTGTTCTCCAGTGGCGCCTACCGGTTGCCGGGCCAGGCGCGCGAGTACCGCGATTGGCGCCCGGGCGGCCACGGCACGATCAACCTGCGCGAGTCGCTGGCGCAGTCGGTCAACACCTACTACTTCGACCTGGCCATGAAGCTGGGCATCGACCGGATCAGCACCGATTTCGATCGCATGGGCTTCGGCAAGCCGACGGGCATCGACCTCACCGGCGAAGCCTCAGGGGTATTGCCCAGCCGCGAGTGGAAGCAGCGCCGCTTCAGGCAGGTCTGGTACCCCGGCGAGACGGTGATCGCCGGCATCGGGCAGGGCTACTGGGTGGTGACGCCGCTGCAACTGGCGCAAGGCACGGCGATGCTGGCCGGCGACGGACAACTGCGACGCCCACACCTCGTCCGAGCGACGCAGGCCGGCTTCGGCGCACCCCGTCTGCCCGAGCCGCAGCCGGCGCCGCTGCCGGTGGTCCACGATCCGGCGCACCTCGCAGCGGTCCGCGACGGCCTCGTCGCCACCATGCACGGGCCGACCGGTTCGGGCGCTCGTGCCGCCGTCGGCGCGCATTACCTGATGGCGGGCAAGACCGGCACGGCCCAGCGGGTGAGCCGGCAGGGCACCGAGCGCCTCGACCCCAACAAGCTGCCCTATCACCTTCGCCACCAGGCCCTGTTCGTCGGATATGCGCCCGCCGAGGCGCCCACCATCGCCGTGGCCTTGGTCGTTGAACACGGCGGATCGGGCTCGCTGGCGGCTGCGCCGGTGGCCCGACGCATCTTCGATGCCTGGATCGGCCCGCCGCCGGCGGCCCCACCGACGTTGCCAGCGGAGGCTCCCGGGGCGACGGCGGCGCCGACGCCCGCCGAACCCGCCGTGCTCCCGCCCGCCGCCCCGGAGTCGCGCGAATGAACGTACTCGTGCGCGTCTTCAGCGCCTTCGCCTGGCGTTGGCTCGACAAGGTGGATCTGCCGCTGCTGCTCGGGCTCTGCGCCATCATGGCCATCAGCCTCGTCGTGCAGGCCAGTGCGGGCGGCGACGTCGATTCGGTCGTGAAGCAGGCCGCGCGCTTCGCCGTCGGCCTCGGTGCCCTGCTGATGCTGTCGCGCCTCGCGCCGTCCACCCTGCGGCAATGGACGCCGTTGGCCTACCTCGCCAGCCTCGTGCTGCTGGGCCTGGTGTTCGCCGTCGGCACGGGCCGCAGCGCGAACCTGTGGATCGACCTCAAGGTGTTCTATCTGCAGCCCGGCGAACTGCTGAAACTCAGCGTGCCGATGATGGTGGCCTGGTTCCTCCACCAGGCCCACCTGCCGCCGCAGTGGCGCACGCTGGGCATCACCGCCGTGATCATCGGCTTGCCGGTCGGCCTCACCATCCTGCAGCCCGACTTCGGTACGGGCCTGCTGGTCGGGGCCTCGGGCGTGTTCGCCGTCTTCCTCGCCGGCATCGCCTGGTGGCGTATCGGGCTGTTCGCCGGCCTTGGCCTCGCCGCGCTGCCGGTGGGCTGGCAGTTCCTGATGCCCTACCAGCGCGACCGCATCCTCACCTTCCTTGACCCGGAATCCGACCCGCTCGGCACCGGCTGGAACATCATCCAGTCGAAGATCGCCATCGGCTCCGGCGGCGCGACGGGCAAGGGCTGGGGGCAGGGCACCCAAGCCCACCTCGATTTCCTGCCCGAGCACACCACGGATTTCGTGTTCTCCGTGTTCTCGGAGGAATTCGGCTGGCTCGGCGTGCTGGTGCTGCTGGCGCTGTACTTCTTCGTCGTGGCGCGCTCCCTGTGGCTGGCCTCGCAGGCCCGCGACACCTACGGCCGCCTGCTGGCCGGCGCGTTGGCGCTGACCTTCTCCGTCTACGTGATCGTGAATGCCGGCATGGTGGCGGGCTTCCTGCCGGTCGTGGGCGTGCCGATGCCGTTGCTGAGCTACGGCGGCACGTCGGCGGTATCGCTGTTGGCCGGCTTCGGCATGGTGATGGCGGCGGGTGCGCACCGGCGGACGTGGGGCGGCTGAGCAGAGCCGCTGCGAGCGCTCGCGCACGGTGCCACGGCCGGCATGCGAGGCTGGCCCGCCCCGTCACCTTCCCGATGGTCTGCCCGGCGGCCCGCTCGAAGGGTACGTCCGTGTACCTCGAGCGGCGGCGCATCCATGCGCCGCCCTCCGGGCTATCGCCTGGGCACCGCGTCGGGGCTCCTTATTCGCCTCGCATGCCGGTCGTGGCGCTGGCGCGGCGCTCCACCACCCACTCCGCGACCCCTAGCACGTGCAAGCAACTCGCGAGATGGCTGACGTGTCGCAAGCCTTCAAACTTGCGGAGAACTCGCGACCTTGCGCGGAGCGGCCCGCGTGCGGCGAATCAGGAGCCCCGGCGCGCTGTTGAGGGGCAAGCCCCGAAGGGGTCGCGCAGGGATGCGCGATCGGCTCAAGGGGCAGGAGCCCCCTTTGGGCCGACCGCCGGAAATCTCGCCGAGAAGGTCATGGGGCGGGCCAGCCTCGCGCCGCTGGCTTTGCGCGTGGACTCTGCGGGCTTTCCTCGCGCGGCTCGCATGCGGCTGCATGGTAAATTCCGCAACACAGCGCGACCTTCGTCGCGCGGATGTCCCGGCCTGATCCCGATGCGTTTCGCCCTGCTGTCCGCCGCGCTGCTCGCGGCCCTCGCCCTCCCGGCTTCGGCCGCCGAGACCGACCCTGCGGCGAAGGCGGCCTTCATCGCCGAAGCCACTGCCAAGTACGGGCTCACCGACGCCGAGATCGAGGGCTGGCTGGCGAAGGCCACCTACCAGCAGAGCATCGTCAATGCGATGTCGCGTCCGGCCGAGCGCGTGAGGCCGTGGAAGGACTACCGGCCGATCTTCATCACCGACGCCCGCATTGCCGGCGGCCAGCGCTTCCTCGCCGAGCACCGCGAGGCGCTGCAGAAGGTCGAGGACGAGACCGGCGTGCCGAAGCAGTACATCGTCGCGATCATCGGCGTCGAGACCGCCTACGGCCGCATCACCGGCAGCTTCGAGGTGCTGGATGCGCTGTACACGCTGGGCTTCCACTACCCGAAGCTCGGCAACCCGGAGCGCGAGGCCATGCGCGGCGCGTTCTTCCGCGACGAGCTGGCGCAGTCGCTGCTGCTCGCGCGCGAGGAAGGCATCGACATCCCGGCGCAGAAGGGCAGCTATGCCGGCGCGATGGGCTGGGGCCAGTTCATGCCGTCCAGCTACCGCGCCTACGCGAAGGACGGCGACGGCGATGGCAAGCGCGATCTCTTCGGCTCGCTGCCGGACGTGTTCGCCTCGATCGCCAACTACTTCATCGCGCACGGCTGGGAGAAGGGCAGCCCCGTCGTCGCGCGCGCCACCGCGAACGAGGGCGCGGCCTTCGCGCCGCCCGACCTCGAGCCGCGCTACGGCCTCGCCGAACTCGGCGAGAAGGGCTTCCGCCCGGCCGAGGCACAGGGCCATGACGCGCCGGCCACGCTGGTGACGCTGGAGGGCGCGGAAGGCACGGAGCACTGGCTGGGCTTCCGCAACTTCTACGTGATCACCCGCTACAACCGTTCGCCGATGTACGCCTTGGCCGTGCACCAGCTGGCCGACGAAATCATCGCGGGCGACGCCGCCCCGTGATGTCGCGCGTCGCCGGCCTCGTCGTCGCCTCGCTGCTGCTCGCGGCCTGCGGCAGTGCCCCGAAGCCGCGCCCCGACCCGTATGCCGGGGAGGCGGGAAGCCGCGTGCGTCCGCTACCTGATCGCGGCGCCGCCAGCGTCGATGCGCTGCCGCCGGCGCCGAACTGCGTGCCGCCGCGCGAGCACGACGAATCGCTGTACACCGCCGGTGGCCTGTACGCGCCGGGCGTGGCCGACAGCGCGCCGCCCGTGGCCATCGACGTGTCGAACATCCCCGAGCCGGTGCCGCGCCGCGAGCCGAAGTCGCGCTACGGCAACCGCGAGACCTACAGCGTGCTCGGCCGCACCTACCGCGTGATGGATTCGGCGGAAGGCTACAAGGAGCGCGGGATCGCCAGCTGGTACGGCTACAAGTTCCACGGCCGCCACACCTCCAGCCGCGAGCGCTACGACATGTGCGCGTTCACGGCCGCGCACAAGACGCTGCCGTTGCCGAGCTACGTGCGAGTCACCAACCTCGACAACGGCCGCAGCGTCGTCGTCCGCGTCAACGATCGCGGCCCCTTCCATGCCGGGCGCATCATCGACATGAGCTACGCCGCGGCCACGCGCCTCGACATGAAGCGCTCCGGCACCGCCCGCGTTGAAGTCGAGGCGCTGATGGGCCCGGACGACACCCGCTTCGCCGATGCCGTGCCGCCCACGCCGGCACGACCCGCCCCGCCGCCGCGTGCCGCCGCGCCCGTGCCGGCCAACCGCTGGCGCGGCCCGGTGCCCCCGGCCGCGGACCGCCCGCTCGCGCCGCCCACCCCGATGGGCATCGGCCCGCAGGTCGTGCAGGTGGGCAGCTTCGGCGACCGCATGAATGCCGAACGGCTGGTGCAGCGCCTCGCCGAGGCCGGCCTCGCCGGCGCCGAACTCGACCACGCCATCGTCGGCGAGCGCAGCGTCTGGCGCGTGCGCTTCCCGGCGCAGGCCGTGGAGGCGGCGCAGGCGCTGGCGGCCCGCATCCTCGACAGCGGCTTGGCCACGCCACGGCTGTTCGGCGCGGAGCCTTGAAACTGCCGCTCTTCCGCCGCATTCCGGCCCGCGATTCAGCCGCTGCGCCGTAACCTTCCACTCTTTCCACGCGCGGCCACCGCGCGCCCAGCACTCCGGAGTCCCGTCGTCCCATGCGTCGCCCGTCCCTGCTCGCGCTTCCCCTGATCGTCGCTGCCACGTTCGCCGTCGCCCAGACGCCCACGCCGCAGCCGGTGCCCCAGCCCGCGGCCGCCCCGGTGCCGCAGCCGAGCGCGCCGGTTCCGGCCGCTGTCCCCGTGGCGATTCCGCCGGCGCCGGCATCGCAGGGCGCGGCCTGGATCCTGATGGACGCGACAAGTGGCCAGGTGCTCGCCGGCCAGAACATCGACACCCCGCGCGCGCCGGCCTCGATGACCAAGGTGATGACCGCCTACGTCGTCGCTGCCGAGCTGGCCGCTGGCCGCATCAAGAAGGACGACCAGGTGCTGATCTCCGAGCGCGCCTGGCGCGAAGGCGGTGCCGGCACCGCGGGCAGCTATTCCGGTTTCGACGTGAACACCCGTGCGCAGCTGGATGCCGTGCTCACCGGCATGGTCGTGCAGAGCGGCAACGACGCCTCGATCGCGATGGCCGAGCACGTGGCCGGCACGCAGGAGGCCTTCGCCGACTTGATGAACAGCTATGCCGCGAAGATCGGCATGACGAACAGCCGTTTCGTCAACGCCCACGGCCTCGACGCCGAAGGCCAGGTGGTGAGCGCGCGAGACATGGCCCTGCTGGCCCGCGCGATGATCCGCGACTTCCCCGAGGCGTATGCGCTGCACTCGCTGAAGGAATTCACCTGGAACGGCATCACCCAGCACAACCGCAACGGCCTGCTGTGGAAGGATCCGAGCGTCGACGGCATCAAGACCGGCCACACCAACAGCGCCGGCTACAACCTCGCGGCTTCGGCCAAGCGCGGCGACATGCGCCTGATCTCGGTGGTCATGGGCATCGAGACCGACTCGCGCGCCGATGCCTTCCGCATCCGCGAAGGCGACAACCTCGCGCTGCTGAACTGGGGATTCCGCTTCTACGAGACCCACGCACTGTTCGGCGGCAGCGCCGCGCTGGCGACCCAGCCGCTGTTCAAGGGCGAAACGGAGACCGTCGAACTCGGCGTCACCACGCCGGTGCTGGTCACGCTGCCGCGCGGCCGCTACGGCGACCTCAAGCCGCAGATCGACGTGCCGAAGCAGATCGTCGCGCCCATCACGCAGGGCCAGGCCATCGGCACGGTGCGCGTGATGCTCGACGGCAAGGAAGTGGCCTCGGCGCCGCTGGTGGCGCTGAAGCCGGTGGCCGAAGCCGGCTTCCTCGGCCGCATGTACGATGAATTCCTGATGTGGTGGAACGCCGAGTAATCGGCCGGAGCGCGCATGTCGATCACCTCCGACAACCCCGAACACGGCCTGCAGTTCCCGGGCACCTTCGAGATCAGCGCGATGGGCGCGGCGGGCGCTGGGCTCGACGTGAAGATGGCTGACGCGCTGGAGGCCGCCGGCTTCGTCGTGCATCGCGAGCGCCAGCGCAGCCGGCCTTCCGCCAAGGGCAACTGGGTGTCCGTCACCTACGCCTTCGACGCCGCGACGCGCGCCGACTACGAGAAAGCCCACGAGACCCTTCGCGCCCTGCCCGAAGTGAAGTGGACGCTCTGACGCCGGTGCGCGTCCGCTGGCTCGGCCGGCAGGCCTATGCGCCGGTGTGGCGCGCCATGCAGGCGCTCACCGACCAGCGCGGCGCCGACACGGTCGACGAACTCTGGCTGGTCGAACACGACCCGGTCTTCACGCTCGGCCAGGCCGGCAAGCCCGAGCACGTGCTGGCGGCCGGCGACATCCCGGTGATTCCCGTCGATCGCGGCGGCCAGGTGACCTACCACGGCCCCGGCCAGCTGGTGGCCTATCCGCTGGTCGACCTGCGGCGGCTCGGTATCGGCGTGAAGGCGCTGGTCGAGCGCATCGAGCAGGCCATCATCGACACCTGCGCCACCTACGGCTTCGCCGCCTTCCGCAAGGACGGTGCGCCCGGCGTGTACACGTCGGATGGAGCGAAGATCGCGGCCCTGGGCCTGCGCGTGCGGCGTGGATGCAGCTTCCACGGCCTGGCGTTCAACATCGCGATGGACCTCGAACCCTTCCAGCGCATCAACCCCTGCGGTTACGCCGGGCAGCCCGTGACCACGCTGCTAGACTGCGGTGGCCCCGGTGAGCTGCGCCTTGTGGCCGACGTGCTGGTGCCCCATCTCTGCCGACAGCTCGGCCTTGCCGCCGAGTGGCGCGACGACCCGCCGGACCTCGGCGCGGCGCCCGCCGGCCCCTGACGACGCGAACCGAACCATGTCCACGCCGACCAAGACCATCCCGCTCACCGTGCTCACGCCCGACGCGCTCGAAGCGGGCAAGAAGCAGCTCGGTGGCGACAAGATCGGCAAGAGCCCGGTCCAGTTCGACGAGGCGCCCAAGCTGCGCAAGCCGAGCTGGATCCGCGTGCGCATCCCGGCCGGCAACGCCGTGCAGCAGCTGAAGTCGAAGCTGCGCGAGAACGCGCTCGTCACCGTCTGCGAAGAGGCGAGCTGCCCGAACATCCACGAGTGCTTCAGCCACGGCACCGCCACCTTCATGATCCTCGGCGAGGTCTGCACGCGCCGCTGCAGCTTCTGCGACGTGGCCCACGGCCGGCCGAAGCCGCCGGATGCCTCGGAGCCGCTGAAGCTCGCGCAGACGATCGCCGATATGCGCTTGAAGTATGTCGTGATCACCTCGGTGGACCGCGACGACCTGCGCGACGGCGGCGCCCAGCATTTCGCCGACTGCATCCGCGAGGCCCGCGCGCTGTCGCCAGCGCTGAAGATCGAGATCCTCACGCCGGATTTCCGCGGCAAGGGCCGGATGGACCGCGCTCTCGAGATCCTCGCGACGAACCCGCCGGACGTCTTCAACCACAACCTCGAGACCGTCCGCCCGCTGTACCCGAACGTACGCCCGGGTGCCGACTACGACTGGTCGCTGCAGCTGCTGCAGCGCTTCAAGGCCCAGCATCCGTCGGTGCCGACCAAGAGCGGCATCATGCTCGGCCTCGGCGAGACCATGGACCAGGTGAAGGAGTGCCTCGAGCACCTCCGCGCCCACGACGTCGACATGATCACCATCGGCCAGTACCTCCAGCCCACGGCGCATCACCATCCCGTGATGCGCTACTGGACGCCGGAAGAGTTCAAGGAACTCGAGGCCTTCGGTTACGGTCTGGGCTTCAGCCACGTCGCTTCCGGGCCGATGGTGCGCTCGTCCTACCACGCCGACCGTTCGGCGGCCGAGGCCGGCGTCATCGCCTGATGCGACGTCCGGCACATTGACCGGCCGCCCAATCGCGGCATGCTGCATCGAACGGACGGACCACATCCCATGCTGAAGCCGCTGCCCCTCGTACTCGCCCTCGCCCTGCCGCTGGCCCTCGCCGGCGCGGCCTTGTCGCCGCAGGTCGCCACCGGCAGTGCCGCCGCGGCCCCGGCTTCGGCCGCCACTGCCACTCCGGCCTTCCGCCCCACCGTCGACCAGCAGGGCGCCGCCCGCATGGTCTACGGCGTGCTCTCCGACAGCCGCTACGCGTACGCGCCGAAGCCGCTCGACGATGCCCTGAGCACCGCCATCTTCACGCGCTACCTTGAGAGCCTCGACGGCCAGAAGCTGTTCTTCAAGCAGTCGGACATCGATGCCTTCCAGAAGAACGAGCGCCGCTTCGACGACGCCATCAAGGGCCAGAGCCTGCAGCCGGCCTTCGACCTCTACACCCGCTACATGCTGCGCGTCTCCGAGCGCGTGGCCTTCGCCCGCGAGCGCCTGAAGGGCGAGTTCGACTTCAGCGCCGACGAGGTGTGGCGCTATGAGCGCGAGGACGCCGCCTGGGCCAAGGACAGCGCCGAGCTCGACGCGCTGTGGGAGAAGTACGTCAAGAACGACTGGCTGCGCCTGAAGCTCGCTGGCCGCGCGCCGGAGGAGATCCGTCGCACGCTCGACCGCCGCTACGCGCAGATGGCCACGCGAGTGAACCAGCTGAAGCCCGAGGACGCGTTCGAGACCTTCATGAACGCCTACACGGAGTCGATCGATCCGCACACCGGCTACATGAGCCCGCGCAGCGCCGAGAACTTCAATATGTCGATGCGCCTCTCGCTCGAGGGCATCGGCGCGGTGCTGCAATCGCAGGACGACTACGTGGTCGTGCGCACGCTCGTGCCGGGCGGCCCGGCCGCGAAGACCGGCCAGCTCACCGTCGGTGATCGCATCGTCGCGGTGGCGCAGGGCAATGGCCCGATGGTCGACGTGATGGGCTGGCGCATCGACGACGTCGTGCAGCTGGTGCGCGGCGCCAAGGGCACCACGGTTCGCCTCGACACCATCCCCGCGGTGAACGGCATCGACGGCGCGCATCGCATCGTCGAGATCGTCCGCGACCGCGTGAAGCTGGAAGAGCAGGCCGCGCGTCGCCAGCTCATCGAGGCCGACGGCAAGCGCATCGGTGTCATCCGCCTGCCGACCTTCTATGCCGATTTCGAAGCGAAGCGCCGCGGCGACGCCGATGCGCGTTCCGCCACCAACGACGTCGCCAAGCTGCTGGCCGAGCTGAAGGCCGAGAAGGTCGATGGCGTGGTCGTCGACCTGCGCGGCAATGGCGGCGGCTCGCTCACGGAAGCCGTCGAGCTCACCGGTTTGTTCGTCGATACCGGCCCGGTCGTGCAGGTGCGAGAGGCGGGCGGCCGCATCAGCATCGAGAGCGACGACGTCGCCGGGGTGGCCTGGGACGGCCCGCTGGCCGTGCTGGTCGACCGCAGCTCCGCCTCGGCCTCTGAGATCTTCGCCGCCGCCATCCAGGATTACGGCCGCGGCCTGATCATCGGCGAGACCACCTTCGGCAAGGGCACGGTGCAGAACCTCATCGACCTCGACCGCTTCCAGAACACCCGCGAGCCGCGCTTCGGCCAGCTGAAGCTCACCGTTGCGCAGTTCTTCCGCATCGATGGCGGCACCACACAGTTCAACGGCGTCGTGCCGGACCTGGCCTTCCCGGTGACGCTCGATGCCAGCGAGTTCGGCGAGAGCAGCTACGACAACGCCCTGCCGGCCAGCCGCATCCAGCCCGCCACCCATCGCACCTACGGCAATTTCGCGCCGATGCTGTTGCCGCTGGCGCAGCGGCATGAATCGCGCATTGCCAAGGACGTCGAGTTCGGCTGGTGGCGCGACGACGTGGCCGAGTTCCGCAAGGATCGCGAGGAGGGCACGATCTCGCTCAACGAGGCCACCCGCCGCACCGAGCGCGAAGAAGCCGAGGCGAAGCGCATCGCCCGCACCGCCGAGCGCAAGCGCCTGGGTCTCGACGACAGCCTGCCGAACCGCGCCGACGACGGCCTGCAGGCCGACGAGCGTGACGTGGCCGAGCAGGTGGCCGAGGAGAAGGCCGCTGAGAACCACATCGACCCGCTGCTGCGCGAGTCGGCCCACGTGCTGGCCGACGCGCTCGGCCTGCTTGCCGGCAACCAGCGCCTCGCGACGCAGGTGCTGCCGGAGTCGCGCCAGGCCACGCTCTGGGCGGATTGATCCCGCTCGCGTTTTCGTGGCGGCGCGCTTGAGCGCCGCCGCGCCGTCGCGCCTCGCCGTTGCCGCCGCGCTCGCGGCGGTCTACCTCGTCTGGGGCTCGACCTACCTCGCCATCGCCATCGGCGTGCAGGGCTACCCGCCCTTCGCGATGGGCGCGATCCGCATGCTCGCCGCCGGCGCGCTGTTCTACGCCGTGCTGCGCTGGCGCGGCGTAGCGCCGCCCACCCGCGCGCAGTGGCGCAACCTCGCGGCGATGGGCGTGTTCATGGTGCTGTTCGCCAACGGGCTGGTGAACCTTGCGCAGACCGAAGTCAGCAGCGGCCTCGCCGCGATTGCGGTGGCCTCGATGCCGCTGTTCGTCGCGGTGTTCTCCACCCTGCGTGGGCGCAAGCTCGGTGCGTTGGAGTGGACGGGGATTGTCGTCGGCCTCGGCGGCGTCGCGCTGCTGAACTTCGGCAGCGAGCTGCGCGGTTCGTGGCTCGGCATGGTCTGCCTGATCGTCGCGCCGCTGTCCTGGGCCTGGGGCTCCGTGTGGAGCCGCGACCAGGACCTGCCCACGCCCTTCATGAGCGCCGCCGGCCAGATGCTTGCGGGCGGCGTGCTGATGGCCATCGCGTCGCTACTGCTCGGCGAGCGCTTCGCCGGCGTGCCGCCGCTGGATTCGACGCTGGCTCTCGTCTACCTAGCGCTGTTCGGCTCGATCGTGGGCTTCACGGCCTACGTGTGGCTGCTGCACCACGTGCGCCCGGCGCTGGCGACCTCGTACGCCTACGTGAACCCGGCCATCGCGGTGCTGCTCGGCACCGTGGTGCTGCACGAGCGATTCGACGCCGACACCTGGGTGGCGATGGGCGTCATCCTCGCGAGCGTCGTGCTGGTGACGCGGGCGCCGAAGCGGGGCTGAGCTGCGCTTCTTGCCGCCCGATGCCGCGGCGCAGGCGTTCTCCGTGACCAAAGTCACCCCATGACCTGCCGCACATGCCCGTGGACGTCAAGCGGGACCAGCATGATCCCGTTCCATGACGGCGCCGAATGCGCCGGCCCATCCTGCCGGGGAAGACCATGCTGACCATCCACGATCTGTCGAAGACCTACGCCAACGGCGTGCGCGCGATCAACCACGTCACGCTCGACATTCCGAAAGGACTGTTCGGACTGCTCGGACCCAACGGGGCCGGCAAATCGTCCCTGATGCGGACCATCGCCACCCTGCAGGATCCCGACGAGGGCACGATCACCTTCGATGGCATCGATGTGCAGCGCGACAAGGATGCCGTGCGCCGCACGCTGGGGTACCTGCCGCAGGACTTCGGCGTGTACCCGAAAGTCAGCGCCGAAGACCTGCTCGACCACTTCGCCGCGCTCAAGGGCTACCGCCAGCGCAAGGAGCGAAGGGAGGTGGTCGAGTCGCTGCTGCACCAGACCAACCTGTGGGACGCCCGCAAACGGAAGCTCGGTACCTACTCCGGCGGCATGCGCCAGCGTTTCGGCATCGCGCAGGCGCTGATCGGCAACCCGCGCCTCGTGATCGTCGATGAGCCGACCGCCGGCCTCGACCCCGAGGAGCGCAATCGCTTCCTCAACCTGCTCAGCGAGATCGGTGAGCAGGTGGTGGTGATCCTGTCCACCCACATCGTCGAGGACGTGACCGACCTCTGCCCACGGATGGCGATCATCAGCCGAGGCACGGTGCTGCTGACCGGCCGCCCGCAGGAGGCCATCGAGGCCCTCAACGACCGGGTGTGGAAGGCGACCGTGAACAAGTCCACGCTGGCCGACTACCAGGCGCGCTTCGACGTGCTCTCCACGCGTCTGGTCGGTGGCCAGCCGGTGATCCATGTCTACGCGGAGTCCCAGCCGGAAGCCGGGTTCACGAAGATCGCGCCGGACCTCGAGGACGTCTACTTCCAGCGACTGCGCCAGCATGCGCAGGCCGCCTGAGGGAGCGCACCCATGTTCGGTGAATTCTTCCGCTTCGAGCTGCGCTACCAGCTCAGCTCCCCCTTGCTGTGGGTGGTGGCCGTGGTCTTCGGCCTGCTCGCCTTCGGCGCGACGTCGTCCGACGCGATCCAGGTCGGCAGTGCGATCGGCAATGTGCATCGCAATGCGCCGACCGTGATCGCCAACATGCTCGGCGTGTTCAGCCTGCTGGGGCTGTTCCTGATCGTGCTGTTCATCGCCAACGGCCTGCTGCGCGACCATGAGTTCGGAACGGCCGAACTGTTCTTCGCCACCCCGATGCGGAAGGCCGACTATCTATTTGGGCGTTTCGCTGCAGGACTGGTGGCTTGCCTCGCGATCTTCGTCGCCGTGGCGATCGGCATGATCGCCGGCCAGTTCATGCCCTGGATCGACCCCCAGCGCCTCGGCGCCTTCTCGCTCGATCCCTTCCTGTGGTCGTTCGCGGTGCTGGTGTTGCCGAACCTGCTGTTCGGCGGTGCGCTGCTGGCGCTGTTGGCCGCGGTCACGCGCAGCCTGCTGATGGTCTATGTGGGCATCCTTGCGTTCTTCGTCTTGTGGATCGTGGCCGGCAACCTGACCAGCGACATCGACAACGCCTGGATCGCCGCGCTGATCGATCCCTTCGGGCTGCGTGCGATGGGCCGCGCGGTGCGCTACTGGTCGGTCGAGGAGCAGAACACCCGCCTGCCGGAACTGACGGGATACCTCATCGCCAACCGTGCGCTGTGGGGTACGGTGGCGCTGTCGCTGCTGGGTGCGACCTATGCGCTGTTCAAGCCGATGCGCGCCGGCACGGGGTCGGGGCGTACCTCGAAGCGCAAGGGGTCCGTCGCGCAGGCGACGCCGGCAGCGACCACAAAGCCGCACGCGATCGCTGCGCATCCGCCACGCGCCTTCACCCTGCGTACTGCGCTCTCCCAGTTCTGGCGCCTGCTTCGCTTCGACACCTGGGGCGTGCTGCGCAGCGTGCCCTTCCTCGTGATGCTGGTGTTCGCGGTGGTGAACTTCTTTGGTGCGGCGCAGTTCATCGACACCATGTTTGGCGCCAAGGTCTTCCCAGTGTCCTACCTGATGGTGGAGGCGCTGCAGGGCAGCATGGCTCTTTTCCTGTTCCTGGTCGTGACGTTCTACGCCGGCGAGCTGGTGTGGAAGGAGCGGCAGGCGAAGATCAGCGACGTGTCCGATGCCTTGCCGGTCCCCGACTGGGTGCCGCTGGCCGCGAAGTGCGGCGCGGTGCTGGCGGTGGTGGCGGTGTTCAGCACGGCCGGGGTGCTGGCCGGCATGGGCTTCCAGTTGATGCGCGGCTATACCCACTTCGAGCCCGGCGTGTATGCGGCGTCGCTTGCGATCGCCGCGGTGCCCTTCGTGCTGATGGGCCTGCTCGGCGTGGCCGTGCAGGTCTTCACGAACAACAAGTTCGCGGGCTACCTGGCCGTGATCCTCATCTATGTCTCGCAGATCGTGCTGGGCGTGTTGGATATCGACCACAACCTGGTGCAGTTCGCGAGCGCGCCGACGCCGACCTATTCCGACATGAATGGCTTCGGCCACTACCTGACGGGCTGGGCCTGGTTCTCGGTCTACTGGCTGATGTTCGTGGTTTCGCTGCTGCTGCTGGCGGCTGCGTTCTGGGTACGCGGCACCGCGCCGTCCGGCCGCGAGCGGCGGCGGCATGCGGCCCAACGACTGCGTGGGCCGCTGGGCACGGCACTGGCCGTCGCCGTCGCAGCCTGGGCCGGGGTCGGCGGCTGGGTGTTCTGGAACACCAACGTGGTCAACGACTACATGTCCGGCGACACCGCGCTCGATCTTCAGGCCCGCTACGAAAAGGAGTACGCGCAGTACGCCGGCCTGCCCCAGCCGCGCATCAAGGCCATCGACACCGAGGTCGACATCCGTCCCGAGACGCGCAGCGTCACGATCCGCGGCAGCTACCGGCTGGTGAACCAGCACAAGGTCCCGATCGAGGCCTTCCACGTGCTGACCACGCGTGGGATCGAGCTGGCCTCGATCGACTTCGCGCCACACGAACTCGAGCGCTTCGACGAACCCCTGGGCTACCGCATCTACCGCCTGCGCGAGCCGATGGCGCCGGGGGCCGAGATGACCCTGCGCTTCGAGGTGCGCGCCGCCGAGCGCGGCTTCGGCAACAACGTGCTGCAGACCCAGGTGGTCGGCAACGGCACGTTCTTCAACTCCGGTGTTCTGCCGACTTTCGGCTACAGCACCGGGATGCAGATCGTCGACCGCAACGAACGCCGCGAGCGCGGGCTGGGCGAGGTGCCGCGGATGGCGAAGCTGGAGGACGAGGCGGCACGCGCCAACACCTACATCAGCGACGACGCCGACTGGATCGACTTCCGCACCAAGGTCTGCACGTCGCCCGACCAGATCGCGCTGGCGCCGGGTTACCTCGAGGCCGAGACGGAGGAGAACGGCCGTCGCTGCTTCGCCTACGCGATGGACCGCCCCATGCTGCCGTTCGCCGCCTGGCTTTCGGCGCGCTGGGAGGTGAAGCGTGACACGTGGAACGGGATCCCGGTCGAGGTCTACTACCACCCCGCCCATTCATACAACGTCGATCGCATGATCGAGGCGACGAAGGACTCGCTCGACTATTTCACTGCGAACTTCACTCCCTACCAGCACAAGCAGGTACGGATCATCGAGTTCCCGCGTTATGAGCGCTTCGCGCAGAGCTTCGCCAACACCATCCCGTTCTCGGAGTCGATCGGCTTCATCGCCGACCTGCGCGACGAGGACGCCATCGACTACGTCTACTACGTGACTTCGCACGAAGTGGCGCATCAGTGGTGGGCGCACCAGGTGATCGGTGCCGACGTGCAGGGCTCGGTCATGCTCAGCGAGTCGCTGTCGCAGTACTCGGCGCTGATGGTGATGGAGAAGAAGTACGGCCGTGACAAGATGCGTCGGTTCCTCAGGTATGAGCTGGACAACTACCTCGACCGGCGCGGCGGCGAACTGGTGGAGGAACTGCCGCTGTACCGCGTCGAGAACCAGGGGTACATCCACTACAACAAGGGCTCGCTGGTCTTCTATCGTCTGCGCGAGGAGATGGGCGAGGAAGCCCTCAATCGTGCGCTGCGCCGCTACCTGCAGGACAAGGGCTTCCAGCAGCCGCCCTACACGACCTCCGCGGAGCTGCTCGAGTACATCCGCGCCGAGGCGTCGCCCGAACTGCAGAGCCTGATCACCGACCTGTTCCAGAGGATCACCTTCTACGACAACCGGGTGGTCGATGCGAAGGCCACGAAGCGCGCCGACGGTCGCTGGGACGTCACTCTCTCGCTCAGGGCCGGAAAGATCTACAGCGACGGGCTGGGCAAGGAGACGCCGGCGCCGATGGATGACCAGGTCGAGGTGGCGGTGTTCGCGCGCGCGCCGGGCGCCGACGAGGCGGACGAGCGGGTGCTGTTCCTCGAGCGGCGTCGGATCACGGAGGCCGAGCCGACGATCACTGTGACGGTCGACGAAGCACCCTACGAGGTGGGTTTCGACCCCTACAACAAGCTGATCGACCGCGTGCCTTCTGACAACCGCAAGCGGGTGGCGGTGGTCGAGCCCTGATCGGATCCGGGGGCCCCGTTTCGGGGCTCCCGTTCCAAGTGCGTTGATCGGCCTTCCGGTCACTGCGCGAAACAGGCCCTGGCGTTGGAATCGGCAGCACCTAGAGGCCATCGAAGAACGTGTCGACGTCGGGCATCAGTTGTTTCGACGGGCGCAAGGTGAACGGCTCCTCCGCGACCCCGGCATCGGTCAGGCGATCGAGTCGAAAGTGACGGGCGGCATCCTTCCCGGAGTCCCATGCCAGCAAGTACCAGCAGGGCGGATTGAACAACAGATAGTGGGGCTCGACCTTTCGGGCCGAGGTGGCACCCGACCCATCCCGATACGCGATGCGCAGGGCGCGCTGGGCAAGGAATGCCTCCTGGATTCGAACCGCGATGCTTGGCTTGATGCTTCCGTACTTCGACGCGACGGCCGGTGAGGCGGACGCGCCCACGAGGACCCGACGCCTGAGTCGGGAAACGGCGCTTCGCTGTTGCTGGGGCAGCGCCAGGCCAAGCCGCTGCCGCACCGCGGGGAGCCTCGCCGTCATGAGTGGCCCCCCGACCCGCTCGGCAACGGCCAGCGCAAGAAGCACCTGCAGCGTGTCCCGGTGCCCTAGCCGGAGTCCGTCGAGGCCGTAGGTCCACCCCAGTCGGATGCCGCCACCGGCGCCGCGGGAGGCCTCGATCGGCAAACCACGCTCCCTGAATTCCGCGAGCAGCCGGTGGACGGTGCGCACGCTGACTCCCAATTCGTGCGCCAGCGAAGGTGCTGTCCAGTCATCGCGGGAGCGCAGCAGTCCGAGCGCACGCTCGCCGGTCTCTGATCTCATTGGCGTTTGGCATGAGTGAACATGCCATTTTCTGGCATGTCCATGGAGATTCTTCAAGCGCCGGCGATGACGCCGGTCCAACACGGAGAAATCAGCCAATGAACGACAAACAGGTGCACGAGATCGCGCTGCTACGGTTCATCAGTGGCGTCGACGCTGCTGACCAGAGGGCAGGGATGGAAACCCTCGGCGACTTCATCAGGGCACAGCCCGGCCATGTGTCACGCTCCATGTACCGAGACGAGGCCAACGGATGGTGGATCGACCATGTCGCTTGGGAGGACGCCGAAGCGGCGGAGCGCGCGATGCGGAGGTCCCAGGATGCGCCGGAGTTGGCAGGGGTGTTCGCCCTGATTGATCTGGACTTCCTGAGGATCTCGCACTACCAGCGTGTCTCCTGACGCCTCGCGCGAAAGGCATTGGTGCAATCATCGGGAGTGAGGCGGTTTTCCGGCCACGGCAGGTCGCTGCCGTCGCCTAACGGCACCTGCGGTCAGCGTGCGGGAGCGTAACGGTCCGCCTGCTGGTCCGATGCGCCATGGCGGCGACCCCGTGGTACACCGGTGGCGCCGGCGCTACTCCCGCAGCGCCGACGTCACCGGAATCCGCGCCGCGCGGATCGCGGGCGCAAGCCCGCCGATGAAGCCGATGCCGATCGCCAGCCCCAGCCCGATTGCGACGAGCTGCGGCGTGACCGCGAACTGGAATGCCACCTGCGTGAATCCGCCGCCGAGCGTGCTCACGGCATAGCCGTTGAACACGAGGTAGGCGAACAGCGCGCCGAGTGCGCCGCCGGAGGTGCTGAGCAGCAGGGCTTCCGCCATCACCGAGGCCACCACCGGCGAGGCACCGAAGCCGAGCGCGCGCAGCGTGCCGATCTCGCGGGTGCGGGCGGAAACGGCGGAGTACATCGTGTTGAGTGCGCCGAAGGTGGCGCCGAAGGCCATGATCAGCGCGACAATGCCCGCAAGAATCCCAATCGTCGCGGTGAGCTGGCCGCTCTGGCCCTGGTAGAAATCGAGCTGGGTCTTGGCTTCGACGTCGAGCTGGGGGTCTTCCTTCAAGCGCGCGGTCATCGCCGGCAGCACCGTTGGGGTCTTGAGCTGCGCGAGGATCGACGACACGCCACTGCGCCGCCAGGCGCCCTGCACGGTGCCGATGTCGCTCCACAGCTCGCTGTCGTACTTGCCGCCGCTCTCGAAGTGGCCGACGACGGTCCACGTCGAACCGCGGAAGCGCAAGGTCCGCCCGACCTCGAGGCCGCTGAACTGCGAGGCGGCGCCGTTGCCGACGATCAACTCCTGCACGCCGGGACGGAACAGCCGGCCGCGGGTGATGCGGAAGCCTTCGCGAAGCGTGAGACCCACCGGTTCGACGCCGCGCAGCGTCACGTTGGCGCCGGTGCGCTGCCCAGGGCGGGGCACTTCGGTGATGACGATCAGCTCGCTGCTGGCCAGCGGCGTGCCGTCGTCGGCGCGGGCGATGCCCGGGTCCTGCTTGATCAGCGTCGCCGAGCCGATGGCGAGGAAGCTCGCCAGCTCGCCGTTGCTGCCGCCGCGGGTGATCACCACCTGGTCGGTGCGCCCTCCGCTGCCCAACGTTTCGTCGAGGCCCGAGGACATCGACAGCAGGGCCACGAGCACGCCGACCACGCCGGCGATGCCGACCACGATCACCAGCGAGGGGCCGAGGCGCTCGGGGATCGAGCGCAGGTTCATCAGCGTGATCTCGCGCACCTGCGTCCACGTGCTCATGCGTCGGCCTCCGCGGGGCGCAGCGGACGGCCCATCACCCAGCGCCAGCCCATGGCCGGCCATTCGATGGCCTTGCGCAGCGCGAGTTCGAGCGGCGAATCCCCGGCGCGGCCGGCCAGCGCATCGACGATCTTCAGGCGCTGGGCGGTGAGCGCCGGCGGCAGGCCGACGAGCACGGTGAGCACCAGCACGCTGACGCCGGCCACGCCCCAGACGAAGGCGTTGGCGGTGATCGGGAATTCGGGGGGCAGGCCCTTCATCACTACGCTCGCCGTCAGCATGCCGGCCAGTGCGCCGAACAGGCACAGCGCGAAGCTCTCGGCCAGCACCAGCCACATCACCTGCTTGTCCTTGAAGCCGAGGCACTTCAACACCGCGAGTTCCGGGATGCGCTCGCGCACGGCCTGCGACATGGCCACACCCGTGAGGAACAGGATGGAGAAGAACACCGCGCCAGTGATCAGGTTGACGATCAGGCCGATGTCACCGAGCTGGCGGATGAAGCCGAGCTGGAATTCCTGCTCGCTCTGCGTCTTGGTTTCTTCGGAGGAGTTGGCGAACTTCGCGTCGATGGTGCTGGCGATGCGCTCGCTCTCGCCCGGATCGGCCACCTGGACGACGAACACGCCGGCGAGGCCCCGTGCCCCGGGGACCCGACCTTCATCGAACTGGCCGTAGTTCAGGTACATCAGGTTGGCGCGCTTCTGCCACTCGGCGTCCTTGCCGTCGAAGATGCCGACGAGCCGCCACTCCCAAAGCCGCGAACCGTCGGCCTTGGTCCAGATGAAGCTGTTGAGCGGGATGATGTCGCCCACCTTCCAGCCGTTCTGCTCGGCGAGCAGGCGTCCGGCGATTGCGCCGTCCTGCGTCGAGGTGAAGTTGCGCCACGCGTCTTCCGGCATCACCCACTCGGGGTAGGTCTCGCGCAGGCGCCGCGGATTCACTGCGAACTGCGGGAAGAAGCTGCGGCCTTCGCCGTACTGGCCGCCGAAGAACTGCGAGTGGCTGACCGCCGTGACGCCGGGCACGGCTTCGATCTGCGGCATCAGCCGCATCGGCAGCGCCTGCGTGAAGCTGGTGCTGGCCTGCGTGATCAGCCGGTTGGCGCCGAGGAAATCGGCGGCACCGGAGAACAGCGAGTTCACCGCCTGCAGCAGGCCCAGCAGCGTGAACGCCGCCGCCAGCGAGAGGAAGGTGAGGGTGGTGCGCAGCTTCTTGCGGGTGAGGCCCGAAAGCACGAGCCCGACGTACTTCAGCATGGGATGCCCGCGCTCAGTGCGCGGCCTCCTTCACCAACGCGCCCTTGTCGAGGTGCACGGTGCGCTTGGCGTACTCGGCGGCCTTCGGGTCGTGGGTGACCATGATGATGGTCTTGCCGAATTCCGAGTTCAGGCGCTGCAGCAGGCGCAGCACCTCGTCGGCGGTCTTGCGGTCGAGGTCGCCGGTGGGCTCGTCGCAGATCAGCAGGGTGGGGTCGCTGACCAAGGCGCGGGCGATGGCCACGCGCTGCTGCTGGCCACCGGAGAGTTCGTTCGGCTTGTGGCCGGCGCGATCGCCGATGCCGACGAGGTCCAGCGCGATGCGTGCGCGCTTGGCCCGCTCGGAAGCGCCCATCTCGGTCAGCAGCAGGGGCAGCTCGACGTTCTTCTGCGCGCTGAGCACCGGCATCAGGTTGTAACTCTGGAAGATGAAGCCCACCGTTTCGGCGCGCCACTTCGCCAGTTCGTCGGCGCCGTAATCGTCGATGCGCTGGCCGCCGACCTTCAGGACGCCTGAAGTCGGCGAGTCGATGCCGCCGATCAGGTTCAACAGGGTGGTCTTGCCCGAGCCGGACGGCCCCATCAGGGCGACGAAATCGCCCTCGGGGATGTCGAGCTGGATGCCGTGCAGCACTTCGACGCGCTGCTTGCCGCGCACGTAGGTCTTGGTGAGGTCGCGGATCTCGACCAGAGGGAACATCGACGGCGTGCTCATGGCGGCGGGATCGCTCAGCGGCCGGCGGCGGCGTTGACCACCACGCGCGCACCGTCGGCGAGGCCCTTCGGCGGCGCGACGATCACCGCCTCGCCACCGTTGAGGCCGGCAGTGACGTGGCGTTCGGCGTTCGCTTCCTCGCCCAGCGTCACCTCGATGCGCTTCGCCACGCCATCTTCGACCACGAACACGGCGGGACGGCCGGGCTCCTCGCCTTCCGCGGCGGGCGCGGGCTGCACGATGGCGGCCTCCGGCACGAAGGCGCCGGTGGGCTTCGGCGCATCGGCATCGACCGGAGCGAGGAAGCTCACGCGCACGCCCATGTCGGGGACGATGCGCGGGTCCTTGCTGTCGAGCGCGATGCGCACCTTCACCGTGGCCTTGGTGCGGTCGGCGGTGGGCACGATGGCGATCACGCTGCCCGGGATCGTCCAGTCCGGGTAGGCGTTGAGCACGGCGTTCACCACCATCTTCGGCTGCACGCGGCCGATGTAGGCCTCGTTGACGTCGACGTTCACTTCCAGCGAATCCATGTCGACCAGCGTGCCGATGCCGGTGCGGGTGAAGCCGCCGCCGGCCGAGACCGGCGAGATCATCTCGCCCGGCTGCGCGGCCTTGGCCACGATCACGCCGGCGAAGGGGGCGCGGATCTGCGTGTTGTCCACGCCGATGGCGGTGAGCGCCCGCTGGTCGCGGGCAACTTCGACGGCTTTCTCCAGGCTGGCGAGGCGCGCCGCGCGGGCGTCGCGGTCGGCCTTGGCCTGGTCGAACGCCGACTGCGCGACCAGCTGGCGGCCGATCAGCTCCTGCTGGCGCTTCAGCGTGGTCTCGGCCAAGGCGAGCTGCGTGCGCGCTTCGGCAAGCTGCGATTCGCTCGATGCCTGCTGCGCGCTGGCGAGCTCGAGCTGGGCGCTGGCGTCGGTGGCGTCGAGGCGGGCCAGCAGCTGGCCTTCCTCAACCTTCATGCCTTCCTCGATCAACACTTCGGCCACGCGGCCGGTGACCTTCGAGGAGACCGTGGCGATGCGCCGGGCGGTGACGAAGCCGGAGGCGTCGAGCAGGGTGGGCGGGCCGGCGTCGGCCGCGCTGCGCGCGACCGAGGTGTCGACGGGCGTCGGCCGGCCAGACATCAGCACCGCGCCGACGGCGACCACCGTGACGATCGCGCCGAGCACGATCCACTTGCGGTTCGAGGTCGGGCGCGCGGCGCCGGGACGGCGGTCGATGCGCAGGTCGCGCAGGTGGTCTTCGGGACGGCTCATTCAACACCTCGGTTCAGGGCGATCGCAGCATGCGGCGCCCGGCATGAAGGCACTGTGCCAAGTCCCGGGGCGGCGCGTCACTGACGAAAGTCAGTCGTTGGTGTGCCGCGGCTGCCCCGGCCCACGGCCATGCCCTAGGATGACGCCTCTTCAAGCACCCTCCACCGCGCCATGACCGAGCTGATCCAGCCCAAGACCGCCTACCTGATCGTGATGCTCGGCATCTTCGCCCTGCCGTGGCTGGTCTGGCGCCTGGCGCGCACCGAGGACATCGCGCCGCTGGTGGTGGTGCAGATCGTCGCGGGCATCCTGCTCGGGCCGGGCGTGGCGGGGGCGGTGTTCCCCGAGGTGCACCAACAGCTGTTCCAACCCACGGTGGTGGCCAACCTCAACGGCCTCGCCTGGTGGGCGGTGATCATCTTCCTGTGGCTGGCGGGCATCGAGCTCGACCTGCGCTCCGCCTGGGCCGGCCGTCGCGAGACCGCCATCACCGCCGGCCTGGCGATGGTGATGCCGCTGCTGGTCGGTGCCGCCGCGGCCTGGGCCCTACTGCAATGGATGCCCGGCCTACTCGGTCCCAAGGCCACGGAGCTGCAGTTCGTCGCGGCACTCGGTATGGGCGCGGCGGTGACCGCGCTGCCGATCCTGATGCTGCTGATGGAAAAGCTCGGCATCCTGCGCACGCCGCTCGGGCAGCGCGTGCTGCGTTACGCCAGCCTCGACGACATCGCGATCTGGATCGTGCTGGCGCTGATCCTCGTCGATGGCGACCGCCTTCTGCATCAGGTGGGCTTCCTCGTGGCCTTCGCCGTACTCGCGCCCTTCGTGCGCCGTCGGCTGCGTGCCGTGGGCGAGTTCGACCGCTGGGCGCTGGGCCTGATGTGGCTGCTGGCATGCGCGCTGGGTTCGGACGCGTCGGGCCTTCACTTCATGGTCGGCGCCTTCCTCGCCGGCGTCATCATCGACCGACATTGGTTCGCCGAGGAGCGCTTCGACCTCGTCCGCAACACCGTGCTGGTCTTCATGATGCCGGTGTTCTTCCTCAGCACCGGGCTGCGCACGGAATGGGATGCAGGCGGCAGCGCCGTGTTCATCGCTGCGGGCGTGCTGCTGGTGGCCTCGGTGATGGGCAAACGCCTCGGCATCACCATCGCCGCGAAGATCCTCGGCTGGAAGCCCGGCGAGGCCTACCTGATCGGCTGGCTGCTGCAGACCAAGGCGCTGATCGAGATCATCTTCGCGACCATCCTGCTGGACAAAGGCATCATCTCCGCCGACGCCTTCACCGCGCTGCTGCTGATGGCGGTGGCGAGCACGATGCTGACCATCCCGATGGTGCGGCGGCGCTACGGCGCCGCAGGCATTCCGGAATCGATGAAGTCCGCCGGGCACTGACCCGGCGGCCTCGCGCGGGGCTCAGCCCGCGGCCTTGAGCTCGGGCGTGGCCAGCGCCGGCCAGCGCTTCAGCACGCTGGCGCGGATCGAGGCGGCGTCGAGGCCGGCTTCGGCCAGCAGCTCCTCGCGCGCGGCGTGGTCCTGGAAGCGGTCGGGCAGGCCGAGCAGCAGGGTGGGCTTGATGACGCCCTCCTGCGCGAACAGCTCCAGCACCGCCGAGCCTGCACCACCCATCACCACGTTGTCCTCGAGGGTGACGAAGCCGTCGTGCGTGGCTGCGAGCTCGAGCAGCAGCTCGCGGTCGAGCGGCTTCACGAAGCGCATGTTCACTACCGTGAGGCCGAGTTCGGCGCCGACCTGTTCGGCGGCCGGCACCAGCGCACCGAAAGCGAGGAGGGCGACGCCCTTGCCGCGACGGCGCACTTCGGCCTTGCCGATCGGCAGCGTGTCGAGGGTGGTGGGCACGGCCACGCCGGGGCCGGTGCCGCGGGGGTAGCGCACCGCGGCCGGGCCCTCGTGCTTCAGGCCGGTCGTGAGCATTGCGCGGCATTCGGCCTCGTCGGCCGGGGCCATCACCACCATGTGCGGCACGCAGCGCAGGAAGCTCAGGTCGAGATTGCCGGCATGCGTGGCGCCGTCCGGGCCGACCACGCCGCCGCGGTCGATGGCGAACAGCACGTCGAGCTTCTGCGTGGCGACGTCGTGCACCAGCTGGTCGTAGCCGCGCTGCAGGAAGGTCGAATAGATGGCGACGACGGGCTTCGCGCCTTCGCAGGCCATGCCGGCCGCCAGAGTGACCGCATGCTGCTCGGCGATCGCGACGTCGAAGTAGCGCTCCGGGAATTCCTTGCTGAAGCGCACGAGGCCGGAACCTTCGCGCATCGCCGGGGTGATGCCGAGCAGCTTGGGTTCGGCGGCCGCGGCATCGCAGAGCCAGTCGCTGAAGATGTCGGTGTAGGTCGGCTTCTTCGCGCCGCCCTTGCTGATGACGCCGAGGTCCGGGTCGAAGGGCGAGACGGCGTGGTAGCCGATCTGGTCGCCTTCGGCGCGCTCGTAGCCCTTGCCCTTGGTGGTGATGACGTGGAGCAGCTGTGGGCCCTTCTTGCCCTTCAGCAGCTTCATCGCCTGAAGCATCGCCGGAAGGTCGTGGCCGTCGATCGGGCCGGTGTAGTGGAAGCCCATCTCCTCGAACAGCGTCGAGGGCACGAACATGCCCTTGGCGTGCTCTTCCCAACGCTTCATGAAGCGCGCTGCCGGGCTCTTGCGCTTGTCGCCGAGGATCTTCTTGCCGCCCTCGCGCACCGCGTTCAGCGTGTTCGAGGACATGAACTTGCCGAGCATCTTGGTGAGGCCACCGACGTTCTCGGAGATCGACATCCGGTTGTCGTTGAGCACCACCAGCACGTCGGGTTCCGGGTCCATGCCGCCGGCGTGGTTCAGCGCTTCATAGGCCATGCCGGCCGTCATCGCGCCGTCGCCGATCACCGCGACGACCTTGCGCGGGTCGCCGGCGCGCTGCAGGGCCGTGGCCATGCCGAGCGCGGCGGAGATGCTGGTGCTGCTGTGGCCGACGCCGAAGGTGTCGAACTCGCTCTCGCTGCGCTTCGGGAACGGAGCGACGCCGCCCTTTTTCTTCACGCTGGTGATGCGCTCGCCGCGGCCGGTCAGGATCTTGTGCGGGTAGGTCTGGTGGCCGACGTCCCAGACGAGGCGGTCGTTGGGCGTGTCGTAGAGCCAATGCAGGGCGACGGTGAGCTCGATCACCCCGAGGCCGGCGCCGAAGTGGCCGCCGCTCTGGCCGACCGATTCAATGAGGTACGCGCGCAGCTCGTCGGCGACGGCGGGCAGTTCCGATTCGGGGAACTGGCGCAGGTCGGCGGGCAGGGTGATGCGGGAGAGGCGCGGGTAGCGCTGGGGGTCCATCGCAGGCATCGGCAACAATTCGGTCGCGAATTGTCCGCCCGCGGGGGGAGGGGGGGCAAGCCGACGATGGGGCGGGATTCAGGCCGGTGGGGGCGCCGTCAGGGCGCCCGGCGCTGGTTGTCGGCCCGGCTTACGCCGCGTTGGCGTGGCCGACAGCGAGGGCGGCGTTGATGTAATCGGCCACGTCGGCCTCGCTGGCCCCGGAGGCACTGGCGATCTCAGTGAGCGTCGCCGGGGCCTTCAGCATCACCGTGGCGATGCGGAAGTGCTTGGGGAACTCGCGTTCCGCCTGCGGCCATTTCCCCAGTTGGAAGCGGGTGCCGGGGGCGTGGTCCAGCAGCCGTCCGGCGCCGCCGCCCAGGGCGAGCAGCCAGGTCAGGCGCGACAGCGGTTGCGGGTCGCCGGCCGCGCGAAGCGCCGCGGTCGCGGCATCGCCATCGAGGGTTTCGATCGATTCGGCCGGCAGATCGGCGTGGCCGTAGTCGATCAGGGCCTTCAGCGATTTCCCCGGGGCGAACTGCTGCGAAGCAGGGTCGACCACGAGGCGCGGGAGGCCCCCGAACTGCACGGCGAAGGGGCCGGTGGCGCGCGCAAGGCGCGCGGCCAAGCGGTTCGCCGACGCCGGTGCCGCGACGGCGGGCGCCTCGAGGGTGGTGCGGGTCGGGCTCGGGGCCGACACGGCGGCGGGGGCGACGACGACCGCCGCCTCGGGCATCGGGGTTTCGACGGCAGGCGCACTGGCCGGAGGGCCGCCGGCGATGGCGAGCAGCACGGCGCGCAGCGCCTCGGCCTCCAGCGGCGCGTCGATCCGATAAGCGGTGTCGGCGCGTAGGGCCTGGGTGAGGCCGATGGCGACCTTCCCGGCGTCGAAGCCCTTCATCCACGCCATCTGGCCGTACATCGAATCGAGATCGATCAGCACGGCGTCGGCGCCGGCTTCGTCCGAGAGTGCCCAGTCGCCCAGGTGCAGGCCCTCGAACAGCGCGCGGGCATTGGCCTCGTCGGCGCGGTCGAAGCCGGAAAAGCTGAGTCGGGGCATGGATGTGTCCGTGAAGAATCTGCCCGGGAGTATCCCGAGGCCGACCCTTCAGGGGCAACGAACCAAAGGCCCATGAACCGTGACGGCAGTCGATTTTTCAGGTGAATTGACGGTTCACAGGTATTTAATTGCCTTCGCGGGAGGCCCTCCCCACACTCCGCCGCGCCGTCACCCCCGCATTCACCCTGCTTGATCCTCCGGTGTTCCCCATGCCCGTCTCTCCCGTGGCCGCCTTTGGCCGCGTCGCTCGTGCGCTGTCTCTCGTCCTGATTGGCGCTCTGGCCGCTTCGCCTGCCGTCGCCTACGACCTGCAGTTCGCCTTCATCCGCGACGACCAGAGCCCCGCTCCGAACGGTTCAGACCCGACGCCGGCCGGCGGCACCATCGTCTACGACGTGCGGATCGAGAACAGCGCGGGGGACAGCATCGCCAACGTGCAGACCGTGTTCGACGTGCCGGCGGGGACGACGCCGGTGTCGCTGCCGGGCAACTGCAGCCTTCGCGCCGGCCTGCCGGCCCAGGTGGTCTGCACCCACGGGACCCTGGTGGGCACGCTGGCCGCGCCCACCCCGGGCAGCCCGGTCGATTTCCAGCTGCGCTTCCAGACCACCGTGGCCGGCACCGTCACGCTCCGCGGCGCCATCGGCGTGGGCGTACCGCCGGCCTCGGCCCTGCCGCTCGCGGGCGGCGACCCCTTCTTCGGCACCGACACCAACACCGCGAACAACAACAGCTCGCAGGCGACGACGGTGACCAACGGCGCCGACCTCGCCATCACCAAGACGGATAGTCCGGACCCGGTGAACGGTGGCGACCGCATCACCTACACCATCAACGTCACCAACAACGGCCCGAACGACGCCGTCGGCGTCCGCGTGCTCGACACGCTCTCGAGTTCGACGACCTATGTGGGCGGCAGCGCGAGCGGCGCCGGCTGGATCTTCTCGCACGTCAGCGGCGTGCTGACGGCCACCCGTGCCGCCACGCTGGCGAATGGCGCGTCGGCCTCGTTCACCTACCAGGCCACGGTCAACGTGGGCTCGGGCAGCGTGGCGAACAGCGCGGTGGTCGACACCATTGGCGGCGGCGCGACGCCCGACTTCGACCCGAACAACAACACCGCCATCGCGAACACCGCGGTGAATCCCGGTGCGGATGGCAGCATCACCAAGCTGGTGTCGGCGACGCCGGTGGTGGAGGGCAGCACGGTCACGTTCACCCTTCGGCCGCGCAACGCCGGCCCGAGCGTCATCAGCACTGCCGTGGTGACGGACGCGCTTCCGGCCGGCTTCGCCGGCGTGGCCATCACCTCGAGCCCCAACTGGACCTGCGCCTTCACCGGTGCCGGGAACACCGGCCTCGAGTGCACGCGCGCGTCGTTCCCCGTGGGCGCCACCGACAACATCGTGTTCACGGCGACGACGGCGACCGGCGTGCCCGGCACCGGCCAGGTGTTCACCAACACCGGCGTGCTGAGCTCGGCCACGCCCGACCCGTCGCTGCCGAACAACAGCGGCAGCGTGAACCTCACGGTGCTGCCGGACGGCGCCGACCTGCAGATCACCAGCAAGTCGCGTGACCGCAGCATCGTCACCATCGGTGCGGGCGCGGCCTCGGAGATCCGCTCCACGATCGTGGTGCGCAACAACGGCCCGCAGGTGGTCAGCTCGAACCTCGTCGTCACCGACGAGCTGGAGCCCAGCGAAACCTTCGTTTCCTCCAGCGGCCCCTGGAGCTGCGCCGCCGCCGGCGCGCCCCAGGTCGTCACCTGCACCTTCACCGGCACCTATCCGGTACTGGTCGGCACCACGCTCGACGGCGGCAATGCACTGGTGATCGTCACCGAAGCCGTGGCCGCGGACACCGACATCGTCAACACCGCGTGCGTCGGTGGCAGCGGCGGCAGCGCCGAGCCGGTGACCCCCGGCCCCGACCTCGACCCGAACACCAGCAACGACTGCGCCGGCCCGGGCAGCGGCACCACCGCCACGACGCAGAGCGCCGATCTGGCCCTGACCAAGGCGACGTCGACGCCGACCGGCGGCGACAAGATCGTCTCGATCAGCGAGAGCAGCGTCACCTACACGCTGACGGTCACCAACAATGGCCCGGATGCGACGACCGGCATCGTCATCACCGATCCGCTGCCGGGTTTCCGCACCGGTGCGCCCGCTACGCCGGCGCCGACCTTCGACCTCACGGGTGCGGTGGGTTGGACCTGCAGCACCACCAGCGGCACGGTGACCTGCCGTTCGGGCCTCACGCCGCTGGCACCGGCCGCCAGCGCGACCATCGGCATCACGGTGCAGCGCCCGCTCAACGACAGCGCGGGCAACAACGCTACCTGCAACGGCGCCACCCAGCCGAACGCCTTCTGCAACACGGCGGTCGTCGCGACCGATCGCACCGTTGTCGGTGCTGTCGGCGACGCCGATTTCTCCGACAACACCGCGGAAGACCACGTCACCGTCGAGCGTTTCGCCAACATGCGGACGACGGCCAACGTCGCCAGCCCGAGCGCCACGGGCCAGGTCGGCGTGAACTCGACGTTCCGCATCGACTACCTCAACGCCGGGCCGTCGGTCGCCCGTGACGTGATCCATCGCGCGACGATCACTCTTCCGGCCAATGACACCGGCTTCGTGCTCACCAACGTGGTGAACAGCGCGGGCGTGGCCTGCGTCGTGACGCCTGGCGTGGGCGTGACCACTGCCGCCGGTGCCGGCGGCACGTCGTACGCGAACCTCAGCGGTGCCCCGAGCGAGATCGTCATCACCTGCGCCGCGCAGAACATGGCGAACCAGAACGCGCAGAACCTGCAGGTCACCCTGCGCCCGAACTTCGGCGCGGCGGGCCCGTACACCGCGGTGGGCAGCTTCACCTTCCCAGGCAACACCTCGACCGGCAGCGACGCGCAGGGCGCCTGGGAATACAACAGCGTGGCGAACGCGGGCGACGACGAGCGCAGCGAGACGCTGACGCTGACCGCCGACCAGATCAATCTGCTCACCAACAAGACCGACCTCGTCGACCCGATCGGTTTCGATCCGAGCGACTTCACCAACAACCTCATCACCTACCGCGTGTCGGTGCGCAACCTCGGCCCGTCCGTGGCCAGCAGCGTGGTGATTACCGACACCGTCACGCCGCTGGCCGGCAAGACGCTGCGCTACCTCGGTGCATCGACGTCCTCGTCGGGCCCGTTCGTGCCGGCCCGCTGCACGCAGACCAACGGCGTGAACCCGAGCCTCGGCGCGGCGATGGAATTCAGCTGCCTGATGCCGGGTGTCGGCTTCGCGCCGAACGTCGACGGCGTCATCGGCGTGAACCAGGTGTCCGAGCTCTTCCTCGCCTTTCAGTACGAGACGGCACCGAGCGGCAGCGGCGACACGCTGGCGAACACCGCCACGGCGTCGGCCGCTGAGACGGACACCGACCTCAGCAACAACACCGATTCCGAAGACACCACCATCCGTTCGCGCGCCGACCTGTCGGTGGCGAAGTTCGCGGTGCTGACGGCGCCGAACGCCGACCCGACGGTGGCGCTGCCGGCGAACACGCCGAGCGTCACGCTGCGCCAGCCCTTCTTCTACGTGGTCGAAGGCACCAACAACGGCCCGGGCCTGTCGATCTCGCGCGACCGCTCGGGCACCAACCCGTTGAACGGCACCGGCACCGTCGTCACCGACAGCCTGCCCATCGGCCTGCGCGTCACCGGCCCGGCCACCTGGCAGAAGGTCGGCGACACGCTGGCCGGCGCGTTTCCGGATGCGAACGGCAGTGGTACCTGCGCGCCGCCGGCGGCCATTCCCTTCACCGTGGTGTCGGGCTCGCAGACCCTCACCTGCAACGTGGGCGACTTGACCTTCCTCACCGGCACCCCCGGCCGCGTGCGCGTGATCATTCCCGCCGAGTGGGTGGCCTATCCCCCGGCCGGAACCGGCACCACCACGACGGTCACCAATGGCGCAGCAATCACCACCGAGCAGGTCGACCCCACGCCGGGCAACAACGGCACCACGCTCGATACCAACGTCACCCGCGCGACGCTCGCCGGCACCGTGTTCCAGGACCGCGACCGCGCCGGTGCGAACGGCGGCACGCCGCAGGCCGCCGGCCCCGAACCACGCATCGCCGGCGTGACGCTGACGCTCACCGGCACCGACACCTACGGCAACGTGCTCTCGGGCGTTACCGCCACCACCGACGCGAGCGGCAACTACAGCTTCGGCAACCTGGCGCCGTCCAATGCGGCGGGCTACACCATCACCCAGACGCAGCCATCGGGCTTCGCGAACGGCCCGGTGGATCCGCCGGCCTTCGGCACCGCCAATGGCCCGTCGCTGACCGCGGGCACGCCGGCCTACGTGCGCCCGGCGCTCAGCGGCGATTCCAGCTACACCGGCGTCGTGGTCGGCACCAATGAAGCCGGCGTCCGCTACCACTTCCCCGAGCTGCGCCAGCCGGTGCTCTTCGGCACCGTGTACGTCGACGGCAACTTCAACGACGTCTTCAACGCCGGCACCGACTCGACGATCAGTGGTGCCACGGTGCGCCTGCTCGATGCCGCCGGCACGACGGTGCTGGCCACCGCCACCACCAACGGTGCCGGCCTCTACCAGTTCGACTTCGCGGCCCTCGGCCTCGATCCCTCGGCCACGTACGTGCTCGAGGAGCCGCTGCCCGGTCCGGCCGGCACTTACCAGAGCCGTCCGAATGCCGTGAATCCCGGTCTCGTGGGCGGGGTCGCCTGCGTCGGCTGCGCCGCGGCACCGAACACACCGGCCGCAAGCACCGACCGCATCACCGGCATCAACCTCGGCAGCGGACTGGACGGCACGCAGTTCAACTTCGGTGAAGACCTCATCTCGGCGCCGGGTGGCCCGAGCCTGAGCGGCTTCGTCTACGTCGACCGCAACAACAACGGCAGCTTCGAGGCCGGCGGCGTGGAGGCGGGCGCGGGCATCGCCGGCGTCACCATCACCCTGAACGGCCCGGGCGGCCCGATCACCACGACCACCGACGCCAACGGCTTCTGGTCGTTCACCGGTCTCGTGGCGGGGGCGAACTACACCGTCACCGAAACGCAGCCGGCGGGCTACAACAACGGCCTCGAGAACCCCTCGAACGTCATCACCATCAACAACCTCTCCGTGACCGGCTCGACCGGCAACAACTTCGGCGAGATCGCGGGCAGCCTGGCGGGCGTCGTCTACCTCGACGCCAACAACAACGGCCAGCAGGACGTCGGCGAGAACGGGATCGCCGGCGTGCAGATGACGCTGAGCGGCACCGGCCCGAGCGGCGCGATCGTGCCGGTCACCGTGACCACGCAGGCCGACGGAAGCTACCGCTTCGCCGATCTCGTCGCCGGCACCTACACGGTGACGCAGCAGACCGCGCAGCCTGTCGTGGTCGGGGTGACCACGCTCGATGGCGATGTCGATGCCGGCAGCACCGGCGGCACCGATTCACCCACCGGCACCTCGCCGAGCCGAGTCAGTGCCATCACGCTGCCGGCCGGCGCGGACTCGACCGCGAACAACTTCGCCGAGATCCTGCCGGTGGCCATCAGTGGCCGCGTGTATCGCGATGCCGACAACGATGGCGTCATCGACGGGGGCGAAGCGGGCATCGGCGGCCAGACGATCCGCATCACCGGCACCGACGACCGCGGCCAGCCGGTGACGGTCGAGGTGACCACGCAGCCCGACGGCAGCTACACCGCCCCGTCGCTGCGTCCGGGCACCTACACCGTCACCCAGCCGAACCAGCCGGCCAACACCGCGAACGGCATCACCACGCCGGGTACGGCGGGCGGCACGGCCACCACGCCGGCCACGACACCGAGTGCGATCAGCACGATCAGCCTCACCACGCCGGGCGGCAGCTCGACCGGCAACCACTTCGGCGAGATCCCGAACAACGCCTCGATCGCCGGCCGCGTCTGGTTGGACCGCGACAACGACGGCGTCATCGATGCGGGTGAGAACGGCATCGCCTCGGTGTCCGTCGTGCTCACCGGCACCGACGTCAACGGTACGGCGGTGAACCGCACCGTGCAGACCGACAGCAGCGGCCGCTACGCGTTCGACGGCCTGCTGCCGGGCACGTACACCGTCACCGAACCGGCGCAGCCGAGCGGCACCGCCAACGGCCGCACGGTCGCGGGCAGCACCGGCGGCACGGCGACGACGGTGGCGACCACGCCGAGCGCGATCACGGCGATTCTGCTCGGTGCGAGCCAGGCCTCCATCGACAACAACTTCGGCGAGGTGCCGGTGTCGTCGATCGCCGGCTCGGTCTACAACGACCGCGACAACGACGGCGTCCGTGACGCCGATGAGCCGGGCTATGCCGGCATCGTGGTGCGCCTCACGGGTACCGACGACCTCGGCAACGCCGTGAGCATCGAGCTCAGCACCGATGCCGATGGCCGCTACCGCTTCACCGGCCTGCGTCCGGGCACCTACACCGTGACCGAACTCGCGCAGCCGGCCGACACCAGCAATGGCCTCACCACGCCGGGCAGCACGGGCGGCACGGCGACGCCGGTCAGCACGGTGCCTTCGGCCATTGGCGGCATCGTCATCGGCCCGGGCGTCGACTCCATCGACAATAACTTCGGCGAAATCGGCGACACGCCGGACGTGGTGGTGAGCAAGTCGGCGACCCCGACGCGCTTCGCCAGCAACGCCGCGGGCAGCTACACCATCCGCGTTCGCAACCAGGGCCAGCGCCCGACGGTGGGCGAGATCCTCGTCCGCGACCGCCTGCCCGCCGGCATCCGCCTGACGGCCATGCCGACCGGCACCGGCTGGGTCTGTTCCGGCGCCGCCAACGACGATCGCTTCGAATGCCGCAGCAATGGCTTGATCGGCGCGGGCAGCACCAGCCCCAACGCCATCACCGTGCCTGTGCGCGTGGCCGCAGGCATCGTCAACGGCACCACGCTCAACAATGCCGTGCTGGTCAGCGGTGGCGGGGAGCCGGACTTCCGCGGCCCGACGCCCGCCGAGCGCGATGCCTTCGACGGCAATGTGGGCCAACTGCCGGTCTGCGATCCGGCGATCACGCAGAACGCCTGCCGCACGCCGACGGTGATCGTGCAGTCCGCCGCGCTCTCGGGTTCGGTCTGGTACGACATCGGCAGCAGCATCGCGCTGCGCGACGGCGGTGATCGTCCGCTGCAGGGTTGGACGGTGGAGCTCGTCGACCCGGCCACCGGCCGCGTCATCGCCACGCAGGCCACCGGCCCCGACGGCCGCTACCGCTTCGCCGACCTCACGCCGGGCCTGCCCTACGTGGTGCGCTTCCGCGAGCCGGGCGGCGTGCTGTGGGGCTTCCCGGTGAACGGCGAAACCACGCCGAATTCGCCGGCGCGCTGCGACCGCGATGCCGCCATCGCCAACGGCACGGCCAGTTCCTGCGTGCGTCGCAACGAGGCCGGCATCACCGAGATCGAGGTCGTGCTCGCGCCGGGCCAGGAGCTCGTCGAGCAGAGCCTGCCCGTCGATCCGAGCGGCGTGGTCTACGACGCGGTGACCCGCCAGCCGGTGCCCGGCTCGGTGGTCACGCTGGCGCCGGTCGGCACGTGTGCGGGTTACGACCCGAGCACGCAGGTGCTCAACGCCGCGGGCGGCGGCTACCGCGTCAGCGGCAGCAGCATCGCCATGACGGTGGGTGCGGACGGCCTCTACCAGTTCCTGTTCGCCCCGACGGCGCCCGCGCGCTGCACCTTCCAGCTCACGGTCACGCCGCCGGCGACGCACACCTTCGTCTCCACGCTGATCCCGCCGCAGGCCGGCACGCTCAATCCGCCGGGCGGTCCGACCGACACCTTCCGCGTGCAGCCGCAGCCCACCGCGCCGACGGTGGTTCCGGGCACGGGAACGCAGTACTGGCTGGTGGTCTCGAGCGGTTCGACGGCACCGAACATCGTGCACAACCACCTCCCGCTCGACCCGCGCGTCGCACCGGGCCTGTCGATCAGCAAGAGCGGCGACCGCCAGATCGCCGAGGTCGGCGACACCGTGCTGTACACGCTCACCGTGCGCCAGACGGCCGGTTCGGCCCTGCCGCAGCTCTCGGTGCTCGACGTGCTGCCGCCGGGCTTCACCTACATCGCCGGCACGGCGCGCATCGACGGCGTGGCCGCCAGCGATCCGGTCGGCGCCCCGGGCCCGCGCCTCGGCTTCACGGTTGGCTCGATCCCGGCGGCTGGCCAGCGCGTCATCACCTACCGCGTGCGCGTCGGCGTGGGCAGCCAGCAGGGCGACGGCGTGAACCGCGCCACCGCCGTGGGCTGCGGCATCACCGGCGGCTGCCTGGTGCCCGGCACGCTGGTGCCGGTGGGCGGCAGCATCGTCTCGAACGAAGCGCAGTACCGCGTGCGCGTCACCGGCGGTGTCTTTGCCAGCGAGGCCTGCGTGCTCGGCAAGGTCTTCGTCGACTGCGACCGCGATTCGCTGCAGGGCGAGGAGGAGCTCGGCATTCCGGGCGTGCGCCTGTACTTCAGCGACGGCACCTTCGCGATCACCGACGTCGAGGGCAAGTACAGCTACTGCGGCATCGAGCCGCGCAGCGCCACGCTGAAGGTCGACGGCTCGACGCTGCCCCGCGGCGCCGTGCTGACGACCAGCAGCAACCGCAACCTCGGCGATGCGAACAGCCTGTTCCTCGACCTGAAGAACGGCGAATTGCATCGCGCCGACTTCATCGAAGGCAGCTGCTCGAACCGCGTGCTGGAGCAGGTGCGCGCGCGTCGCGGCAACGGCGAGGTGCGCGCCCCGGAGAGCGAGCCGGCACAGCCCGGCCTGCGCTTCGAAAGCAAGCCCGCCGCCGCCCCCCAGCAGGCCACCGACGGCGCGAACCAGCCGGCCGAACAGCCGCGCGCCCGCAACGACGGAGGCGCCCGCTGATGCGCCGCCAGCACTCTTCCGGTAACGACACGATGGTTTCCACACTCCCCCGCGCGCGCCATGCGCTGGCCTTCGGCATCGCCCTGGCCCTCGTCGGCGGAGCCACGGCCGCCTCGGCGCCGCAGCGCTTCACGCCGGTGCTGGGCGAGGGCGCCGCCCTCTATCCGCAGTCGCCGGCCAGCACCGGGACGCCGCCGCGCGCCATCGATGCCGCGCAGGGCGACATCGACAACCTCGTGGTCGAGGTGGCGGGCAACGACCTGCCGGCCGACGGCCAGACCGCGACCACGGTGCGCGTGCGTCTGCTGGGTGCCGATGGCCAGCCGCTGCGTGGCGAACGTTTCGCCACCATCGAACACAGCGGCGGCCGCGTGCTGCTGGCAGGCGCGAGCACGTACGAGGGCGGCCCCGGCCGTCGCGATGCCGACCGCGCCACGCCCGGCGTGCAGCTGAAGGTGGTCGATGGCGTGGCCGAGTTCCAGCTGCTCGCCCCGCACGCCCCGCAGGACGTGCTGCTGCGCGTGACGGCCGGCAAGGCGACGGCGCAGGGCGTCGTCAGCTACGTGCCCGAGATGCGCGAGATGCTCGCCACCGGCTTCGTCGATGCGGTCGTGAGCTTCCGCGACGGCGCCAACGTGGTGCAGCCGGCCCGCAGCGACGACGGCTTCGAGCGGGAGATCCGCCGCTGGGAGCGCGACTTCAACGGCGGCAAGGCGAACGCCGCGCTGCGCACCGCGTTCTTCCTCAAAGGCAAGGTGAAAGGCGAATACCTGCTCACCGCCGCCTTCGATTCCGACAAGGACACGAAAGCCCGGCTGCTGCGCGACATCCGCCCCGACGAGTACTACCCGGTCTACGGCGACAGTTCGCTGCTCGGCTTCGACGCCCGCAGCGCCGACCGCCTTTACCTGCGCGTCGACAAGGGCCGCAGCTACCTGCTCTATGGTGATTTCCAGACCACCGACGGCCAGCCCGCGATGGCGCCGCTGGGCGCCGGGCAGGGCCCGCTCGCGCAGCGCAGCCTCGGCCTCTACAACCGCAGCGCCACCGGCCTGAACTGGCACGTCGACACGCCGCGCGTGCGCGGCAATGTGTTCGCCATGCACGACGACCTGCGTCAGGTGATCGAGGAGTTCCCGAGCCAAGGCAGCGGCCCCTACGGCCTGCGCAACAACGCCGTCTACGAAGGCAGCGAGCGCGTCGAGGTGGTGGTGCGCGACCGCAACCAGCCCTCGCGCATCCTCAGCGTGCGTCCGCTGCTGCGCTTCGTCGACTACAGCTTCGAGGTGTTCTCGGGCCGCATCCTCCTGAACCAGTTCCTGCCCGCGTTCGACACCGACCTCAACCCGGTGTCGCTGCGCGTCACCTATGAAGTGGACCAGGGCACCGAGGCCTTCTGGGTGGCCGGCGCCGATGCGCAGGTGAAGCTTGGCGAGCGCGTCGAGCTCGGCGGCAGCCTCGTCGACGACCGCAATCCGTTCGCGGAAAGCGATCTCGGCAGCCTCAACGCCGGCGTGCAGCTCGGCGAGAACACGCGGCTCGTGGCGGAGTTCGCGCGCAGCCGCGGCGAGGTCAACACCAATCCGATCAACCAGTTCGCTTCGCCCGCGCTTCAGGGCGTGAGTGGCCGGATCGAGGGCGACGCCTGGCGCGTCGAACTCGACCACGACGGCGAGCGCTTCGACGCCCGCCTGTTCGCCGGCGCGTCGGACCCCGAGTTCAACAACCCGGCCTCGCCCCTGTACGGCGGCCGCGGCGAAGCCTCGCTCGACCTCGGCTACGCGCTGGGCGAGCGCGTCGATCTGTATCTCGAGGCCCTGCGTAGCACCGACCGCAACGCGGAAGGCGGCGAGCGCGAGGGGGCCAACCTCGGCGCGCGCTGGCAGGCCACCGAACGCCTGACCCTCGACCTCGGCGTGCGCAAGCTGCGCGAGACCGTCGGCCGCTATTCGCCGTGGAGCACGGCTGCGCCCTTCGGCGACCGCTTCGGCCTCGGCGGCAGCATCGCCACGGGCAGCGCCGGCGGCGCGCTGGGCTTCGGCCAGCAGCCGCTCGATCCGCAGACCGGCCTGCCCTTGATCTGGAATGGCGTCGGCCAGGCGCCGCTCTCCGACCTCCCGATCGGCACCCAGCTCGACAGCACCACGCTGCGCCTCGGTGCCGGCTGGCAGGCCAGCCAGCGCCTGATGGTGGGTGGCGAAGTCGAAGCCGATGTCGCCGGCGAGGACCGCGAGCGCGTGGCCCTCGGCGTCGACTACCAGTGGCGCGAGCGCCAGCGCCTCTACGCCCGCGCCGAGCGGCAGACGGGCCTTTCCGGCCTGTACGGCGTGAGCACCGCGGGCCGCCGCGCAGACACCTTCGTGTTCGGCGTCGACTCCACCGTGCTGCGCGACACCCAGCTGTTCAACGAGTACCGGCTGCGCGACGCCATCGCCGGCCGCGATGTGCAGGCCGCCAACGGCATCCGCAACCTGTGGGAGATCCGCGAGGGCCTGCGCCTCACCACCGCGTTCGAACACGTCAACGTCATCGACGGCCTCACCGGCGATGCCACGGGCGCGTCGTTCGGCCTCGACTGGACGGCCAGCGAGCTGTGGCGCGCGGCGACGCGCGTCGAACTGCGTCGCACCGACGACAGCGAGCGCACGCCGGGCGACGAGGCCTTCGACACCGGCCTCTGGCAGCTCAGCGTCGGCCGCAAGATCGACCGCGACTGGACCCTGCTGGCGCGCAACTACTTGCTGCGCACCGACTACGCGGCGCGCGGCGATGTGCTGCAGAACCGCACGCAGGTCGGCCTCGCTTACCGCGACACCGACACCAACCGCGTCAACGCGCTGGCCCGCTACGAGTACAAGCTCGAGGACGACGACAGCGGCCTTGGCGTGACGACCGGCCTCGGCCTCCCGCCGGTGCTCGGTGGCGCCACGCGCGACAGCGTCCGCAGCCGCGCGCACATCGTCTCGACCCACGCCGACTGGCACCCGAGCCGCCCGTGGTGGCTGACTGGCCGCTTGGCCGCGAAGTGGCAGGACGACCGCTTCACCAGCCCGGACGGCCGCGTCGTCGATGACGACTTCAACGCCTGGCTGGCCTCGGGCCGCGTGGTCTACGACGTCACCGAGAACTGGGACCTCGGCCTGCTCGGCGCCACCTTCCGTGGCGACGACGGCGCCAACCAGTACGCCTATGGCCTCGAGGTCGGCCGCCTGCTGCGGCAGAACCTGTGGCTGTCCGTCGGCTACAACTGGGCCGGCTTCGAAGGCGACCCCGACCTCGCCCGCTACGAATACACGCAGGACGGGTTCTACGTCCGCCTGCGCTTCAAGTTCGACGAAACCCTGTTCATGGCCGACCCCTACGCGTCGGACCGCGACTGACCAAGGACCCCACGATGCGCCTCACTCTCCCCACCGCCATCGCCGCCGCGCTGTCGCTCGCTGGTAGCGCCTTCGCCGCCGACGTCGCGCTGCGCCCCGAAGGCGAGCGCACCAGCGATGCCGCCATCCATGCCGACCACGGCGCCTACGCCGGCGTGCAGCAGCGCATCCAAGCGCTGAACGAAGGCGGCCGCCCGGTGCGCGATTACCATCTCTCGAAGGCGCAGTGCTGGCTCGACGTGAGCTTCCACGAGTACACGCGCAACGACCGCAGCGACTTCACCCAGGCCGCGCTCGACGAGTCGGTGAAGCTCGTCGCCGCGATGGAAGCCCAGGCCGAGCCGCTGCCGATGGACACGCCGCTCGTCAACGGCGCCGCGCGTTTGCGCCCCGACCTGTGGGAGCGCTTCGGCGCCCTGAAGCAGCACGTGGGCTTCCGCTGCGCGCAGCAGCTCGTCGCCTGCGGCGAAGTCGAGCTGGTGCATGCCGGCAACGAGTACAACCAGCAGCAGTGGCGCCACGCCAAGCCCTACGTGCAGATCGCCGAGGAAAACCTCGGGGAAGCGACGGCCGCCGCCGAGGCCTGCGTGCCGCCGCCGGCGCCGGTGCGGGTGGAGCGCATCGTGCTCAACGCCAGCGCGCTGTTCCGTTTCGATCGCAGCGCCGAGGCCGACCTGCTGCCGCAGGGCCGCGCGGAGCTCGACGCCCTCGCGGCGAAGCTCGGCGAGGCCTATGCGAGCGTCGAGTCGATCACCCTCGTCGGCCACACCGACCGCCTCGGCAGCGAGGCCTACAACGATCGACTGTCGCAGGCCCGCGCCGACACCGTGAGGGCCTACCTGCAGGGGAAGGGCATCGCGGCCGACATCACGGCCATTGGTCGCGGCGAAGCAGAGCCGGTGAAGGAGTGCCCGGGCGGCGACGTCGCCACCCGCGCGCTGACGGAATGCCTGCAGCCGAACCGCCGCGTCGAAGTGACCATCACCGGGACGCCTCGCGAGCGCGCGGCGGACTGATCAGCCCTGCGGCCGCGCCCGCTTCGGCAGGTGCGCCGTCAGGAAGGCCATCTGGTCGGCCAGGATGTGGCGGTTCGAGAGGATCAGGTGCTCGACCCAGCTCGGCCGGAACGGCACGGCCAGCAGCGGCATGCCGGCTTGCTGCGGCGTGCGGCCGCCCTTCTTCGAATTGCAGTGGATGCAGGCGGCCACGACGTTTTCCCACACGTCCTTGCCGCCCTTCGAGCTCGGGATGACATGGTCGCGCGTCAGCGGCAGCCGGCGGCCGTCCCCGCCGCAGTACAGGCAGATCCACTGGTCGCGGGCGAACAGCGCGGTATTCGTCAGCGCCGGGGTGGGTTCGGGCACGCGGGCGCTGGCATGGCCCTTGGCGGCGATGATCGGTGCGATGTCGAGCACGCTCTGCCGCCCGGTCCAGCGGTTCACGCCGCCACGCACCTGCAGGCAGGGATCGCCCAGCGTCCAGGCCACCGCGCCGCGGGCGTACAGGCATGCGGCGTCCTGCCAAGTCATCCAGTTCAGGATGCGGCCGTGGGCGTCGAGACTGAGGAGGCGGGGGGCCGGGCCGGCCGGGAAACGCTGGGGGGCAGAACCCCGTGCCGGGGTGCTATCGACCCTGGCCAGCACGACGGCCTGATGCGGCGTAGCGGGCTCCATTGAGGCCTGAGCATACGCGCCCTGCGTGACAGTTCAAGCACGCGCGGGCGGGGTCTCGCCCCGTATCCTTGCCCTCCCGCACCGGAGTGACGCATGGCCGCCCTGTACCCCGACATCGAACCCTTCGACACCGGCACGTTGCAGGTCGACGCGCGGCATCGGTTGTACTACGAGCAGTGCGGCAACCCGAAGGGCAAGCCCGTGGTGATGCTGCACGGCGGCCCCGGTGCCGGCTGCGGCCCGAAGATGCGCCGCTTCCACGACCCGAAGCACTACCGCATCGTCCTGTTCGACCAGCGCGGCGCCGGTCGCTCCACGCCGCACGCCGACCTCGTCGACAACACCACGCCGGCCCTCGTCGCCGACATCGAAGCGCTACGCGCCCACCTGGGCATCGATCGCTGGCAGGCCTTCGGCGGCAGCTGGGGCTCGACGCTGGCGCTGGCCTATGCGGAAACCCATCCCGAGCGCGTCACCGAGCTCGTGTTGCGCGGCATCTTCATGCTGCGCCGCTGGGAGCTCGAGTGGTTCTACCAGGAGGGCGCCTCGCGCCTCTTCCCCGATGCGTGGCAGCAGTACCTCGACGGCATCCCCGCGGTCGAACACGGCGACCTGATCTCGGCCTACCACCGTCGCCTCACCCACGAGGATCCGGCCGTTCGCCTCGCCGCGGCGCGGCGCTGGAGCGTGTGGGAGGCCGCGACGAGCTTCCTGCGCCAGGACCCGGACTTCATGTCCGGCCACGAGGAAGAGGCCTTCGCGCTGGCCTTCGCCCGCATCGAGTCGCACTACTTCGTCAACGGCGGCTTCTTCCAGCACGACGACCAGCTGCTGCGCGACGCGCACCGCATCCGCCACATCCCCGGCACCATCGTGCACGGCCGCTACGACGTGGTGTGCCCGGTGCAGAACGCGTGGGACCTGAAGAAAGCCTGGCCGGAAGCGACGCTGCACATCGCGCCGACCTCGGGGCATTCGGCCTTCGAGCCGGAGATCGCCAGCCTGCTGGTCGATGCGACGAATGGGTATCGATAAACGTATCGCGCGAGCATCAAGCCGCGATTGGCGCTGGTCAGCCGTCGTTCTTCTCCTTACGTCCATGGCGTTTGCCGCCGATCCGAACCAAGTGCGCGACGACGAGATGGCTGCAGTGACCTATCGCGACGCCGTGACGTTTTCGATCCCGTCGTCATGGCGGTTCGAGGATCAGCGCGGCGTGCAAGGGGTGTTCTACGAGGACCTTCCCGACTCCGGGACGCTGCGGGTGAGCGTGTTCCAGTGGGAAGGAAAGGACGAAGCGGACCGTAATCGCATGCTGGAGAACGCGCTCCTTCCAGGCGACGTCGATACCTTGGCTCGTGGCGTATACCTGAGGAAAGAGGTGAAGGACGCCGTGGAGAGCGGTGAGGCGCTTCGCCTCCATCGCTGGATCGTCGCTCTTGCGTTACCTGAGAATGTTTGTCGCATTGTCGTCTTCACCCACACCGTGACGGCAGCTCAGGAGCACGAAGAGGGCATCGTGGCCGAGCTTGCGCTCGTCGAGCACGCGGTGAGGAACGCCCAATTCAGCTATTCACCGCGACTCCCGTTGATCGATGAGCCCTAGCTTCGCGGCGGGCGCCCAAGCGATCGCGGTTTCCTGACCCTCAGCCGGCGCGGCTGCCATCCGGATTGCGCTCGATGAACCACAGCCCGGCCCAGAGCTTCGGGTCCATCGCATAGCCCTCGGCCATTTTCGCGGTCAGCCAGCGTGCGGCCTCGTCGACCGGCACCTCGTGCACGGTGATGTCCTCGGTCTCGTCGCCGCCGCCCGCATGCACGCGGGTGAGTCCGGTGGCGCGGCAGAAGGCGATCATCTCGCTGCTCATGCCGGAGCTCGTCGGGCCTTCCATCAGCACCTCGACGTGGCTGGCCTGCCAGCCGGTTTCCTCCAGCAGCTCGCGCGCCGCCGCCGATTCCAGCGTGTCCTCGCCGAGGTTGTCGCCGACAAGGCCGGCGGGCATCTCGATGGTGCGCTGCTGCAGCGGTACGCGGTATTGCTCCACGAACAGCAGCTTCCGCTCCGGGGTGACGGCGACGATGATCACCGCCTTGCCCTCGGCGTGCGTGCGCTCGGCGTATTCCCACGTGCCACGCGTGCGGATGCGCAGCCAGCGGCCTTCCCAGGCGACCTGCGCCGGGCCTTCGTGCTTCGGGTTCATGGCGCTCCCTTCAAGTCGGCATCCTCGCGGCGTCCTGCAGGCGGCGGCGCGTCATCGGGCCGATGCGCAGGCGCTCGCACAGCCGGTCGATGGCGTCGCTGTCCGGTGCGCGGCGGCGCGCAGCGTCGAAGTCGCCGGGCAGCGGGGCATCGCGGACGATGGTGGCGAGCCGGCGCGAGAGCAGGGCCGATTCGCGGTGTTCGCGCAGACGCACCGCATGCTGGGCGGCACCGCGCAGCTTGAGCAGCGGCACTTCGTCGAGCTTGTCGAGCAGGGCGTCCATCGACCCATAGATCGCGAGCAGTGTGGCGGCGGTCTTCGGCCCCACGCCGGGCACGCCCGGAATGTTGTCGCTGGCGTCGCCGGTGAGGCCGAGGTAATCCGCCACCTGATGGGCGTGGATGCCGTAGCGTGGCTTCACGCCGGCGCAGTCCCAGCGCTCGTTGCGGGCGAAATCCCACTGCCAGTCGCCCTCGTCGAGCAGCTGCGCCATGTCCTTGTCCGCCGAGACGATCACCACCGCATGGCCGTCGCGACGCGCCTGCGCAGCCGCTGTGCCGATCAGGTCGTCGGCTTCGTATTCCACATGGGCGAGCACAGGCAGGCCCATCGCCTCGCCGAGCGCCTTGCAGTGCGCGAACTGGCGCTTCAATTCCTCGGACGCCGGATCGCGATGCGCCTTGTAGGCCGGGTAGATCGCGTTGCGGAAGCAGGAATCCAGCGCTTCGTCGAAGGCCAGCGCCAGGCGCTCCGCGCGCGTGCGCTCGATCAGCTCGCAGAGGAAGCGCGCGAAACCGTGCACGGCGTTGACCGGCCAGCCGTCCTCGTCGCTGGCGTCGATCGGCGTGCCGTGCCAGGCGCGGAACACATATAGGCTCGAATCGACGAGGTGCACGGCGTTCGCCGCGGGAGGCGTCACGGCGACCATTCCGTCAGTTTCGCGTCTAGCGCCGGGCGAAGGCGCTCGGGCGCCTCGCCCTGCGCGGTGCCGATATGGATGAAGCCCAGCAGCAGTTCATGCGGCGCGAGCCCCAGCCCGTCGAGGATCTCGCGGTCGTAGGCGGCCCAGCCGGTCAACCATTGCGCGCCAAAGCCGAGACCCTGCGCGGCCTGCAGCAGGGCGAAGCACACGACCCCGCCGGACATGAGCTGTTCGACCACGGGCACTTTGTGGCCTTCGACCGGGGTGCCGATGACGGCGACGATCAGCGGCGCGAAGCTGAACCGCTCGCGGTCCTTGTCGATGGCGGCCTGCGGGGCGTTGGGGTCGAGCGCCTTCGCGCGGGTGGCGAGGCGTTCGCCAAGGCGGTGCCGGGCGTCGCCTTCGATGGTCAGGAAGCGCCAGGGGGCGAGCTTGCCGTGGTCGGGCACGCGCATGGCGGCCTCGAACAGGGCGCGGCGCTGGGTCGCGTCGGGGCCGGGGGCGCCAAGCTGGCGGCTCGGGACGGAACGGCGCTGCATCAAGGCGGTGAAAAGGTCCATCCGCCGATTGTAGCGAGGCCCCGTCCGGCAGCGCCCAACTGCAGGCACCGTCACGGTTTGCAAGTGTTAACACCCCCACTATCCTCTACAGATTCCCCCCAAGCCCTCCCGACGATGACGCCCGTGAGTTCCCGACCGCCCACCTACGACGAACTGCTGCGCTACACCCGCCGCTCGGTGGTGGAGCAGCTGTCGTCGCTCGTGCACGCGGTGCTGGGTAAGGCGGACGACTGGATGTTCGACCTCGCTCAGAAGGAAGGTGAAGGCGCCGATCCGTTCGCGCGCTCGCCGCGCCTCGAGGCGATGAACACCCTGCGGAGCACGCGCGCCACCATCGAGCGCCAGTTCGCCCGCCAGTACGAGGCCTTGTTCGACGAGTTGATCGAACCGAAGCAAGGCTCCGCCGATGGCCTTCGCCTCAGCCTGGTGGAAGAGCAGGAGCTTGAGCAGCAGCTCGCCTCCGACCTGATCGTGGAGGCGCTGCAGCGGGCCCACGGCCACTCGCTGGACGCGCTGGCCAAGGCACTGGCGAAGATCATGGGCGTCGAGTCGCTCGCGCCGCGCCAGAACCCGCTCAGCCCGCTGAATTTCGGCCACGCGCTGCACCGCGCGGTGCAGGGCATCGAACTGCCGAACATGCTGCAGGTGGTGCTCTACAAGTACTACGAGCGCGAGCTGCTGGCCCGCTTCAACGAAGTGCTCGATCCGCTGATGCAGCGCTTCATGGCGGCGGGCCTCGTGCCGCGCCAGGGCATCGGTCCCGGCGCTTCGATGCGTCCGGGCGGTGGAGCGGCGCGCCCCGGCAGTGCGCCGCCGCCGACGAATTCCGGCGCTGCGACGCCGTCTTCCGAGCACGACGCCGGGGGCTATGCGCAAGGCCACGGTCATGGACACGGCTACGGCCATGGCCACGGCCATGCGGCGCCGACGTCGCAGGAAGACGCCAACGTCTTCAGCCTGCTGCGTGAGATGCTCCGCGCCCTGCGCCCGCAGCCGTCCGGCGGCCCGGCCAGTGGCGCCGTGGGCCACGGCCTGCCCGAACGTCGCGCCCTGCAGACCACCGAGATGCTCTCGGTGCTCTCGCTGATGCAGACCGAAGTGCCGCCGTCCGTACTCGAGACCATGGAGCGCCACGAGGCCTCGCTCTCCGTCCTGTTGAAGCGAGACCTGCTCGAAAGCGCCCGCCGCATCGGCTTGTCGCCGGAGCAGGTGCGCATCAGCCCGGACGAAGAAGACGCGGTCGACCTCGTCGGCATGCTCTTCGACGTGCTGTTCGACGAACACGATTTCGAGCAGCGCGCGCGCAACCTCGTCAGCCGCCTCGTCGTGCCCTACGTCAAGGTGGCCCTGCTCGACCGCCAGATGTTCATGTACCGCACGCACCCGGCGCGCCGGCTGCTCAACGCGGTCACCGAAGCCTGCGAGGGCAATGGCGGGCAGAGCGCGCACGAGCGCGAGATGCTCGGCAAGGCGGAGCAGGTCGTCGACACCCTCGTGGGGGATTTCAACGAAGACGTCGCCATCTTCGAGACGCTCGAATCCGAGCTGCGCGGTTTCCTCGAGCAGCACCAGAAGCGCGTCGAGCTGGCCGAGAAGCGTGCCGCCGAGGCGCAGCGCGGGCAGGAGCGCCTCGAGCACGCCCGCGTCCAGGCCGGTGGCGAAGTGTCGAACCGCGTCGACGGCCGCAAGGTGCCGGCGGCGCTGCGGGAGTTCCTCGCACGCAGCTGGTCGCACCATCTTTCGCTCGTCGCGTTGCGCGAAGGCACCGAGTCGGTCGCCTGGTCGGCGGCCCTGTCGCTGGCCGACAAACTGCTCGACCTGCTGCCGGGCGGCAAGGCCGGGGGCATCAGCATTCCCACGGCGATGCAGGGCTTGAGCGCCGATCTCGTCGCCGTGCTCGGCAGCTCGGGCGTGCACGGTGATGCCGCCGATGCGGTGATCAAGGCCATCGCTGACGGCGTCGAAGCCCAGCGCCGCGGCGACGCCGTGGCCGCGCAGCAGGCCGCCGCGGTGCTCCGCGTCGCCCCGGAGCCGCCGCCGCTGCCGCCCCAGCCGCGCCTGAAGATCGTCGGCGGCACCGATGCCGTTCCGGACTTCGATCCGGACGACCTCGCCCAGCTCCGCGACCTCAAGGTCGGCGACTGGATCAGCCTGGCCGGCGAAGACGAGAAGCTGGCCCCGGCCAAGCTGGCCTGGATCTCGCCCATCTCGAACCGCCTGATGTTCGTGAACCGCCGCGGCGTCCGCATGCTGGTCGCCTCGGTCGAGGAACTGGGCGCCTTGAAGAAGCTCGGGAAGCTCCAGTTGCGCGACGCGCAGGGCGGCGCCTTCGAGGACGCCCTGCAGCGCATGGTCGGCCGGTTGAAGCAGGACATCGCCTGAGGCACGACAGCGCCTGAACCGTGGGCTAGCATCGGGGCTCCCTATTCGAGGACGCGCCGATGCCGGTCACCGTGGTCTGCCTGAAGGAAACTGCCGCTGGCGAACGCCGCGTCGCGATCACCCCCGAAACGGCCAAGAAGCTCGCCGCCCTCGGTGCGCAGGTGCGCGTCGCCCGCGATGCCGGTGCTGACGCTGGATTCCCCGATGCCGCCTACGAGGCCGCCGGTGGCGCGGATGGCGCCACGGCGTTGGCCGAGGCCGATCTGCTGCTCTGCGTGCAGTCGCCCGATGCCGCCACCCTGTCGAAGCTGAAGCCCGGGGCCGTCGTCGTCGGCATGCTCGCCGCCCATGCCCCCGGCGACCGCGAGGCCGCGCTGAAGGCGCGCGGCGCCATCGCCTTCGCCATGGAGAAGCTGCCCCGCACCACGCGCGCGCAGGCGATGGACGTGCTCAGCTCGCAGGCGGGCATGGCCGGCTACAAGGCCGTCCTGCTCGGCGCGCAGCTCGCGCCGCGCTTCTTCCCGATGCTCAGCACCGCGGCCGGGACGATCCGTCCGTCGAAGGTGCTGGTCGTCGGCGCCGGCGTCGCCGGACTGCAGGCCATCGCCACGGCGCGCCGGCTCGGTGCGCAGGTGGAGGGTTTCGACGTGCGCCCGGAGACGCGCGAGCAGATCGAATCGCTCGGCGGCAAGTTCCTCGACCTCGGCGTGTCCGCCGCGGGCAGCGGCGGCTACGCGCGCGAGCTCAGCGCCGAGGAGCGCGCCCTGCAGCAGCAGCGCCTCGCCGACCACCTGAAGGGCATCGACGTGGTGGTGTGCACGGCCGCCGTGCCGGGCCGCGCCGCACCGAAGATCATCACCGCCGCGATGGTGGCCGGCATGAAGCCGGGCAGCGTGGTCGTCGATCTCGCCGCCGAGACCGGTGGCAACTGCGAGCTGACGACGCCGGGAGAGAACGTGCAGCACGGCGGCGTCACCGTCGCCGGCCCGCTCAACCTCGCCAGCAGCGGCGCCGTGCATGCCAGCGAGATGTACGCCCGCAACCTGCTGAACTTCGTCAGCCTGTTCCTCAAGGACGGCGCGATCACGCTCGACTGGAACGACGAGCTGATCGACAAGAGCTGCTGGGTGCGCGCCGAGGCCGCCGCGACGGCCTGACCGGCGTTTCCGGCCCGTCGCTCAGCGCGGCGGGTCGTTGGCGGGCGGCGGCGCCACGCCGGGGCCGCCGGCCTCCAGCCATGCCCGCCGTTGCGCGGGGCTCAGCGATTCCCAGGTGCGACGGGCCGCGTCCCGCTCGGCGGGCGGCAGGGACTGGAAGCGCCGCCAGACCTCCCGCAAGCGGACACGTTGTTCCGGATCGGCTTGGCGGAAGCGCTCGGCACCGGCCCGCGCGAGGCGCTTCTGCTCCGGTGTCAGGCTGGCCCAGAAGCGGGCGCGATCGAGGTAGCGCTGCTGCTGTTCGGGCGTGGCGCGCTCCCAGCGCTCCCGTGTCGGCTCGATGAGTGCCGCCCGGTCCGCCTCGGAGAGCGACTCCCACGAACGCGCCGCGGGCGCCTGCGCCGAGGCGACGGCCGCCGTTCCGGCGGCGAGGATCAGGAAGCTTAGGGCGAGGGTCCGGGTCATAGCGTGAGTCCTTCATGCGGGCCTGCGGCGGGCGGGGCCAGGGGGTCGTTGGGGCTGGCCGCGTCGTCCGGCACGGTGGCGAGCCAAGCGTAGAACTCGGCGTCGTCCTCGAGTTCCACCAGGGCGGTATCGGCGAAACGCGCGGCCTCGGCGGCCCCGGCGTCTAGGGCCATGGGCGCGCCGGGATCGGCCTGCGGCACCGTCGCCGGGGTCGAGGCGGCCATGCCGTCCGAGCCCGCCGGCAGCGCGGGGGCGGGCCCATCGGTTCGCGGCAACCACAGCACCACGGCCAGTGCCGCGGTGGCGACGCCGCTGGCCGGCCACCACCAAGCCCGCCGAGATCGCGTCGGCATCGTCGTGATCGCCTCGCGACGCCGGGCACGCAGTGCCGTGGCCGTGGCGCCGTCGAGCGCCTCGACCTGGGCATCGAAAAGGGCACGGGCCTGAGGCAGGCGGCCGTCGTCGGGGGTGTTCATCGCCAATCGTCCAGTTGGGTCCGCAGCGCGGCCTGCGCGCGGAACAGGTGGGTTTTCACCGAACCCTCGGTACAGCCCATCGCGGCGGCGGTCTCGCCGCCGGAGAGCCCCTGCAGCTCACGCAGCAGGAAGGCCTCGCGCTGGCGCCGCGGCAGGGCGCGCAGGGCTTGGCCCAGCGCCTTCCAAGCGCGCTGCCGCTCGTCGGCTTCGGCCGGGCCGGGCGCCGTGTCGGCGATCTGGGCCATCGGGTCCTCGGCCTCCTCCTCGTCGCGCACGCCGAAGACGGCGAGCACGCGGCGGCGCACGGTGTTGCGGCGGTGCCGGTCGGTAATCCGGCTGCGCAGCACGCTGAAGAACAGCGCCGGCCATTCCGATTGCGGACGGTCGCGGTAGCCGAGGAAGGCGATCATCGCGTCCTGCACGGCGTCCAGCGCGTCCTCGCGGTGCCCGAGCGCCAGCTCGGCCATCCGGAACGCGCGGCGCTCGACGCTGGCGAGGAAGCCGTCGAGCGCCATCTCCGGCGGGGCCGCGTTCGGGCTCAAGGGGCGTGCGGGTCCGTGGCCATCCATGGGGACGATAACGCAGCGGTTCGCATTCGGTTGACGGGAGAGAGGACGGAAAGCTCAGCCGCGACGGCCCTGGCGGCGCTGGCCGATCCGGTCGGCCCGGCGCTCGAGCCGGTCGCCGCGGGCGTCGAGCCGGCCATCGATGCGGTCGCCGCGGTCATCGAGGCGGTCGGCGCGGTGCTCGTGGCCGCGGGCGTCGGCCACGTCCGCGCGATGGTCGAGGCGCCCGTCGATGCGGTCACCGCGGGCGTCGAGGCGGTGGTCGACGCGATCGCCGCGGGCTTCCCAACGGTCGGCGACGGGGCCGGTCGCGTGCGCGGAAGCGGCGGACGCTGCGATGAGGAAGGCGGTGGCGAGGGCGACGCGGGAGAGGGCGGAATGGCGCATGGCGGGGCTCCGGGATGACGGCGGTTGCCGTGTCCGCCATAACGCCATGCCATCCCCGCGCGTTGACCGCTCGCAGGTGATGTTCATCCCGTGGTTAAGATGGGGCCCGGGACAGGAGCCCATCGGGCTCGCCACATGGGGAAACGGATGGACGGGTTCGTCGCGCTGTATATCGTCATGCTGGCCGCGTTTTGCGGCCATGAAATCATCTCGAGGGTGCCGGTGATCCTGCACACGCCGCTGATGTCGGGATCGAACTTCGTCCACGGCATCGTCGTCGTCGGCGCCATGGTCGCTCTGGCCCATGCCGACACCACCACCGAGCGCGTGATCGGCTTTCTCGCCGTGCTGCTCGGCGCCGGCAATGCCGTCGGCGGTTACGTGGTGACCGAGCGCATGCTCGAGATGTTCAAGTCGAGCAAGGGAGGCGCGTAATGGACAACCTGCTCGACCTGCTGGCCAAGGCCAGCTACTTCGTCGCCGCGGTGCTGTTCATCGTCGGCCTCAAGCGCATGTCTTCGCCGGTGACCGCGCGGCGCGGCATCCAGTGGGCCGGCGTCGGCATGGTGCTCGCCACGCTGGTCACCTTCGTCGCGCCCACCACTTGGGGCTCGCACGGCGTCGACCCGATCAACCTCGGCCTGATGCTGCTGGCGCTGGTGCTGAGCGCCGTGTTCTGGGTGTGGGGCAAGCGCGTGCCGCTCACCGACATGCCGCAGATGGTCGCCATCTTCAACGGCATGGGCGGCGGTTCCGCGGCGGCCATCGGCGCCGCGGCGCTGGTGAGCGCCTCGGGCCACACCGGCACCTGCGACGCCACGTCGATGGCGGACCACGCCTGCCTGAGCCCGACCATGACGGTGCTCGCGGTCGTTGGCGCGCTGATCGGCGCGATCTCGTTCTCGGGCTCGGTGATCGCCTGGGCCAAGCTCGACGGCCGCATGGACAAGCGCTACACCTTTCCGGCGCAGCAGATGGTCAATGCCGCGCTGATGGCGGGCGCGGTGCTGAGCGGCGTGCTGCTCGTGCTTCAGCCGACGCCGGCGATCCTCGTCATCGCGATCTTCTTCGCTCTCGCCCTGATCGTCGGCATCGCGATGACGCTGCCGATCGGCGGCGCCGACATGCCGGTGGTGATCTCGCTCTACAACGCCCTGACTGGCCTTGCGGTGGCCTTCGAAGGCTACGTGCTGCAGAACGAGGCGTTGATGATCGCCGGCATGGTGGTCGGCGCGGCGGGCATGCTGCTCACCCAGCTGATGGCGAAGGCGATGAACCGCTCGCTCGCCAGCGTGCTGTTCGGCAGCTTCGGCGCCACCGGCGAAGCGCAGGCGATCAGCGGTTCGCAGAAGCCCATCGAGGCCAGCGACGTGGCCGCGATGATGGCCTACGCCGAGCGCGTGGTGATCGTTCCGGGCTACGGCATGGCCGTGGCGCAGGCCCAGCACAAGGTGTGGGAGCTCACCCAGGCGCTGCAGAAGCGCGGCGTGCAGGTGAAGTTCGCCATCCATCCGGTCGCGGGGCGCATGCCCGGCCACATGAACGTGCTGCTCGCCGAGGCTGGCGTGCCCTACGACATCATCGCCGACATGGACGACATCAACCCGGAGTTCCCGATCACCGACGTGGCCCTGGTGATCGGGGCCAACGACGTGGTGAACCCGGTGGCCAAGACCGACCCGGCTTCGCCGATCTACGGCATGCCGATCCTCGATGTCTCGCTGGCGCGCAACGTGATCGTCGTGAAGCGCGGCAAGGGCACCGGCTTCGCCGGCATCGAGAACGCGCTCTTCTACGCCGACAACGCGCGGATGCTTTACGGCGATGCGAGCGGAGCGATCGCCAAGCTCATCGGCGGCATGAAGGAACTCGACGGCGGCCATTGAGCCGCCGCGTCGCGCGCGATCAGCGGTTCCACCACAGCGTCAGCGCCACGGCCGCAGCCAGCCACGCGAGGTTGCCGAGCCCCAGCCAGGGCTCGGCGATCACGCCGAACAGCACCGGCCCCAAGCGCAATGCCGACTCCCAGGGCAGCAGGCCGAACGCCGGGCCGACCACGCCGGCGGCCATCAGCCACAGGCTCGCGGCGGTGGCGAGCCCGAGGAAGGCCAGCGCCCAGGCGGCGCGACCCCGGCCGGCCGGCACCCGCAGCAGGGACAGCAGCACGCTGGCATCCGCCGCCACGATCACGGCCATCCAGGCGGCGGGCGCGTCGAACCACAGGGCCACCGCGCCCCACAGCGCCACGATCAGCGGCAGGGCCAGCGCGAGTGCGAGGCAGGCCCCGAGATGCCGGGGCGGCTGAATGGGCGGGTTGGCGACAGCAGTGTTCAAGCGGGACGGCCGGAGAGGGCAGGGCTGCGCAGCGTAGCGGCATGGCACGGGCCGCGCCGTGTCTTCGCGACGCCCTCGCGCCGATTCCCGCCAGCCCGGTAGAATTAGCCCCGATTTGGTCCTGATTCCCGCCGATGTACAGCCGCTCCAGCGAACCCGTCAGCTTCTCCCGTGATTGCACCGTGGTTCTGGTGCCGCAGGGCGAGCGCGTCACGTTGCCGGCAGGCAGCGTCGGCTACATCACACAAGCGCTCGGCGGCTCGTTCACCGTGTTCGTCGAAGGCAACCTGTTCCGCATCGCCGGCGAAGACGCCGACGCGATCGGCAAGGAGGCCCCGGAAGCGCTCGCGCTGTCCGAGGATGCGGGCGACGACGAGGTCGAGAAGCTCGTGTGGGAGCAACTGCGGACCTGCTTCGACCCCGAGATCCCGGTGAACATCGTCGAACTGGGTCTCGTCTACACGGTGGAGCTCGGCCGTCGCGACGACGGCGAACGCAAGGTCGACGTGCGCATGACGCTGACGGCGCCCGCCTGCGGCATGGGCGACATCCTCGTCGACGACGTGCGCAGCAAGGTCGAACGCATCCCGACGGTGGTCGAGGCCGATGTCGAACTCGTGTTCGATCCGCCGTGGAACCAGTCGATGATGTCGGAAGCCGCGAAGCTCGAAACCGGGATGCTGTGACGCACGGCCGGCGGGTGGCTCGAACCGCCGCCTACAGCCAGCGTGCCTTCTTCAGCACGCGGTAGAGCACCAACACCGCGATGACGAGGCCGCCGACGAGGATCGGGTAGCCAAAACGCGCTTTCGTCTCCGGCATGAAATCGAAGTTCATTCCATACCAGCTGGCGACCAGGGTAGGTACGGCCAGCAGCGCGGCCCAGCCCGCGAGGCGCTTCACCACTTCGCCTTGCTCAGCGGCCACCAGCGACAGGTTCACCGACATCGCCGCGGTGAGCATCTCCCGCATGGTGTCGGTGGCTTCCGCCACGCGGGCCACGTGATCCTGCACGTCGCGGAAGTAAACCTGCAGCTCGTCGCGCACCAGGTGCGGGTAGAAGCGTGTGAGCTGGGCCAGCACGTCGTTCAGCGGCGAAACGGCCAACCGGAGCGTCGTGAGGTCGCGCTTCAGGTCATAGAGTCGGCGGATGGTGTCGCGCTTGAAATGCTGGTCGAAGATGTCGGCCTCGATCGTCTCCAGCTCCTGGCGGTACTGCTCGACGATCGGGAAGTAGTTGTCGACGGCGTAGTCGAGCACCGCATACGGGCCGTAGCCGGGCCCGAGGCGGAACAGCTCCGGGTTCTGCTCGGCGCGTTCGCGCGCCGCGGCGTAGGGCAGGGAGGCGCCGTGGCGCACCGTGATCAGGTAGCGCGGCCCGAAGAACACGTGCGTTTCGCCGACGCCGATGTCGCAATTCGCGCTCGCCTGCGCGGTGTGCATGACGATGAACAGCGCGTCGCCGTAGGGCTCGATCTTCGGACGCTGGTGCGCCTTCAGGGCATCCTCGACCGCCAGCGGGTGCAGGCTGAACTCCTCCTGCAGCTTGTGCAGCAGTTCCTCGTCCGGCTCGTAGAGCCCCACCCAGACGAAGCTGCCGTCGTCGACCGCCAGTACGTCGGAGATCGCATCCAGCTCGAGGTCGGCGACCTTGCGACCGTCAAGGTAGTGGATGCAGGAGCGCACCATGTCGGCGCGCGTTTGCGGATGAACGGGGATGACGGGGCTCATGCCCGCATCATCGGTCCGCGGTCGTCGTGGCGGCAAGCCGGCGGAAATGACGTGCCAGCGCCCAGTGCAGCGGCAGCAGCAGCACCACCCACTCGACGTTCGCCTGCTTCATGAAGGGCATCAACTTCAGGAAGGCCCCCGCGGCGGCCAGCGCCAGCACCAGCACGATCACCACCCCGAACAGCCGGCCCGGCGGTCGGCCGCGCATCGCGCGGAAGGCGCCCGGCAGCAGCAGCCAGGCCAGCGGCGAGAGCAGGAAGAGGTTCTCGTTGCCCCAGGCGAAGTCGTGGCCGCTGCCGAACCACAGGAAGAGCATCGTCGTGCCGGCGAGCCCCGCGAGCAGCCAGAAGCCGCCGGCGAAGGCGGCCACCGCACGCGGCGCGCGACGACCGAGCCAAAGGAGGCCGAAGGCCAGCGCGAACCCCGCCACCGCCGCTTCGAAACCCAGCTGCGGCATTTCCGCCGGTTCGGGCGCGAGGCGATGCGGCAAAACCTCGGCTTCCGAGGCGACGATCGCGCGACCATCCGCGCGCTCAACCGTGCGCAGGCTGTCGGCGAGCCGCATCGGGATGAAGGCTTCGTCCCAGCGCGAGAGCGGGCGGTCGGCCTTCGCCGCGAGGCCGAGGTGGAAGCCCGTGCCCATCCACACCGCCGGCGAGGCGAGGCGCACGGCCTCGCTGCGATGCGAGTTGCCCTCGGAGCTGGCCGTGAGCGTGCGCTTCAGCAGGCCGCCAAGCGCGGCGTCGAGCGCATCGCGCACGCGGGTCGAACAGTTGTCGGTGAAGTAGCGGTAGTCGTAGACGGCGTTCTCGGGGCGCGCGTTCACCTCGAGCATCGCTGCCAGCGCGCCGGCTTCCTTGGCGTCGAGATCGAGCCACTGCACCGAGACGCCGCGGCCGCTGGCGCGGTAATGGGCGAGATCGGCCTCGAGTGGCAGAGCGACGAGGCGGTAGCGCATCGTGCCGGCGACGAAGCGGGCGAGGAAATCGGGTTCGCCGGGGTCGAAGTAGCCGAAGTTGTAGCTGGTGGGTTCGCGGCCGTCCTGCGGGTCGATGACGATGGCGTTGTGGCCGAAGCGCTCGAAGAACACCTCGCCGGGCGCCATCGTGAGCACGCCGACACGCGGCGCGCCCAGGGCGGCACCGGCGAACAGGGCCAACGCAACGAGCGCCCAGGCCACGACGCCCCGAGCCGCCAAACGCCACCTGATCAGCGTGGCCACGGCGCCGGCCTCAGCGGATGGCGTCATGGAGCCTCACGCGCAGGCTGTGCACGCGGCGCTGGTCGGCATCGACCACGGTGAAGTGGAAGCGGCCGCTCTCGAAGGCTTCGCCGGGCTCCGGCAGGTGGCCGATGCCGGCGACGACGAGACCGCCGATGGTGTCGAACTCGTCGTCCGGGAACTCGGCACCGAAGCGCTCGTTGAACTCGTCGATTGGCGTCAGCGCCTCGACGACGAACTGCCCGTCCGACTCGGCGGCGATGCTGGTGGAGGCGTCGGCCGCGTCGTCGTGCTCGTCGTCGATCTCTCCGACGATCTCCTCGAGCACGTCCTCGATGGTGATCAGGCCCGCCACGCCGCCATGTTCATCGACGACGATGGCCATGTGGTTGCGCGAGGCGCGGAACTCCCGCAGCAGCACGTTCAGCCGCTTGCTGTCGGGGATCAGCAGGGCCGGGCGCAGCAGTTCGCGGACGTCCTGCACCGCGCTGTCGGCGACGATGCCACGCAGCAGGTCCTTGGCGAGCAGGATGCCGAGGATCTCGTCGCGGTCCTCGCCATGCACCGGGAAGCGGGAATGGCCGCTCTCGACGACGTGTTTCATCAGGTCGAGCAGCTTGCCGTCGACCGGCAGCGAGACCATCTGGGCGCGCGGCACCATCACGTCGGCCACGGTCATCGTCGAAACGCTGAGCGCGCCTTCCAGCATGCTCAGCGTGTCGCCTTCGATCAGCCGGTTGCTGCGGGCGTCGCGGAGGATCTCCAGGAGGTCCTCGCGGGTTTCGGGTTCACCCGAGAAGGCGTGCGACAGGCGTTCGAGCCAGGAGCGCTTCTCGGGCAGGGGACTAGAGTCGTCCTCGGACATTCGTTTCGGTGCATTGCCCCCGAAGAGGGGCGCGAACGACGGAGTGTAGCCGATGGCCGTGACGGGCCCGGTGGAGGGCCGTCCGCGCCCTCAGCGCTCGGCGTAGGGGTCGGGGATTCCGAGGCGGGCGAGGATGGTGCGCTCGCGGGCTTCCATGGCGTCCGCTTCCGCTTCGGAACGCTCGTGGTCCATGCCCAGCAGGTGGAGCACGCCATGCACCACGAGGTGGGCATGGTGGTGGGCCAGTGGCTTGTCCTGCCCCAGTGTCTCCAGTGCAACCACCGGGGCGCAGATGACGAGGTCGCCCAGCAGCGGCGAGCGGACGCCCGGCGGCAATTCGACCGGGAAGCTCAGCACGTTGGTCGCGTAGTCCTTGCCGCGGTAGTCGCGGTTCAGCGCGCGGCCCTCGTCGGAATCGACATAGCGCACCGACAGTTCGATGGCGCGGCGCTGGCCGGCGAGCGCGGCCTCGACCCAGCGGCGCACACTGGCGGCGGCGGGCAGGCCCTTGCGCGGGAGTCCGTAGCTGACATGGACGGTCGGAATGGGCATGGCGGTTCCGGGGGCACTCAGAGAAGGGGCAAGACCGGCAGGTCGGCATCCACGAGGCGCGTTCCCAGCGCCTGACGGACGATCAAGCGGCAGCGGGCGGAGGCGTTCACCAGGACGGCCTCGTCGGCGGCGCGCAGCAGAGGCAGGTCGATCGCCGCATCGGAGACGGCCCGCACGTAGGGCGGCGGAAAGCCTTCCTCGGCGAGGGCGCGCAGCTTCGCCTCGCCGGTGCAGTGGCGCGCCACGCCGGCGCCGCCCCAACGGGGGCGCAGGCGCGAGGCGACCAGGGTCACGCCGGGATAGACGCCGAGGCGCCGCAGGGCCACGCGTGCGAGCGGCTCGAAGGCGCCTGTCGCGACGACGACGCGATGCCCGGCCTTCACGTCCGCGCGCAGCCAGGCGAGTTCGCGCTCGCGGGGACGCATCGATCGCGTTTCGGCGAAGCGCTCGGCCATCGCTTCGAGGGCGTCGATACGGCGCCCCAGCGCCCCGAAGAACAGGAAGATCGACACGCCGGCGCGTCGCGTCGCCTCGAATCTCATCAGCGCGAAGCCCAAAGGCGCGAACGGCAGCACCAGCGCACGCCGCCAGCCTTGCAGCAGGTGGTGGATGAAGGCGGCGCCGATGTCGCCTTCGACGAGGGTGCCGTCGAAGTCGTAGACGACGACCTCAGCCGGCGGCATCGGCGTCGCGGCGGTCGTAAGCGCGCACGATCTTCGCCACCAACGGATGGCGCACCACGTCCTTCGCTTCGAAGAACTGGAAGCTGATGCCCTCCACGCCCTTCAGCACCTCGACCGCGTCGCGCAGCCCGCTCTTCTGGTGCTTGGGCAGGTCGATCTGCGAGAGGTCGCCGGTGATCACCGCGGTCGTGCCGAAGCCGATGCGGGTCAGGAACATCTTCATCTGTTCGACGGTGGTGTTCTGCGCCTCGTCGAGGATCACGAAGGCGTCGTTGAGCGTGCGGCCGCGCATGTAGGCCAGCGGCGCCACCTCGATGACGTTGCGCTCCATCAGCTTGGCCACTTTCTCGGTGCCGAGCATTTCGTAGAGCGCGTCGTAGAGCGGCCGCAGGTAGGGGTCGACCTTCTGCGAGAGATCACCCGGCAGGAAGCCGAGCTTCTCGCCGGCCTCGACCGCCGGGCGCACCAGCAGGATGCGCTGCACGCGCGAATCGTTCAGCGCTTCCACGGCGCTGGCCACGGCGAGGTAGGTCTTGCCGGTGCCGGCCGGGCCGATGCCGAAGTTGATGTCGTGCGTGGCGATGGCGTGCAGGTAGGCCGCTTGGTTGGCGCCGCGGCCCCGGATCGTCCCGCGCTTGACCTTGATGGCGACGTCCTGCGGCGCGAAGCCGAGGTCGCGCTCGACGGCCGATTCCTCATCCGCGCCGAGGCGCAGGTGGATGGCTTCCGGCGTCAGCACTTCGGTCTCGGTGTCGGCCCAGAGCTGGCGCAGCAGGCGTTCGGCCAAGGCCGTCGCCTTCGTCGGACCCGACAGGCGGAACACGCCGCCGCGGTTCGCGATCTGCACGCCGAGGCGCAGCTCGATCTGGCGCAAGTGGGCGTCGAGCGGGCCGGCGAGGTTGGCCAGGCGCTCGCCGTCCTCGGGCTCGAGCGTGAAATCGCGCGGCGCGGCGGCGTCGGCCATCAGGCGGCCGCCGTCTCGCGGGTGACGATGCGGCCGCGCAGCGAGTTGCTCAGCGCCTCGGTGATTTCCACGTCCACGAATTGACCAACCAAACGCTGCGGTCCAGCGAAGTTCACGAAGCGCATGTTCTCGGTGCGGCCCGTCACTTCATTCGGGTTCTTCTTCGAGGGGCCCTCGACCAGCACGGTCTGCACCGTGCCCACCATGGCCTGCGAGATCTTCCGCGCGTTCGCGGTGACCGTTTCCTGAAGGCGTGCCAGGCGCGCGCTTTTCACTTCCGAGCTCGTGTCGTCCGGCAGGTTCGCCGCCGGCGTGCCGGGGCGCTTGGAGTAGATGAAGCTGAAGCTCTGGTCGAAGCCGATGTCCTCGATCAGCTTCATCGTCTGCTCGAAGTCGCGGTCGGTCTCGCCGGGGAAACCGACGATGAAGTCCGAGCTCAGGCAGATGTCCGGCCGCGCCTCGCGCAGCTTGCGGATCTTGGCCTTGAACTCCAGCACCGTGTGGTTGCGCTTCATCGCGGTCAGCACGCGGTCCGAGCCTGACTGCACCGGCAGGTGCAGGAAGGAGGCCAGCTTCGGCACGTCGCGGTAGGCCTCCACCAGCGAGTCGGTGAACTCCATCGGATGCGAGGTGGTGAAGCGGATGCGGCCGATGCCTTCGAACTCGGCGATGGCGCGGATCAGGTCGGCGAGGTCGGCGGTGCCGCCATCGTCCGTCGCGCCGCGGTAGGCATTGACGTTCTGGCCGAGCAGGGTGACCTCGCGCACGCCCTGGTCGGCGAGCTGGGCCACTTCCACCAGCACATCCTCGAAGGGCCGGCTCACTTCCTCGCCGCGGGTGTAGGGCACCACGCAGAAGGCGCAGTACTTGCTGCAGCCTTCCATGATCGAGACGAAGGCGGTCGGCCCTTCCGCGCGCGGTTCGGGCAGCTTGTCGAACTTCTCGATCTCCGGGAACGAGATGTCGACCTGCGGCTTGCCGGTCTCGCGCTTGGCGTCGATGAGTTCGGGCAGGCGATGGAGCGTCTGCGGGCCGAACACCACGTCGACGAAGGGCGCGCGCTTGATGATCGCCTCGCCTTCCTGCGAGGCCACGCAGCCGCCGACGCCGATCACGAGGTTCGGGTTGTTCTTTTTCAGCTCCTTCCAGCGGCCGAGCTGGGAGAACACCTTCTCCTGCGCTTTCTCGCGGATCGAGCAGGTGTTGACCAGGATGACGTCGGCTTCCGCCTCGTTCTCGGTCAGTTCGAGGCCGTGTTCGGCGGCGAGCACGTCGACCATCTTGGTCGAGTCGTACTCGTTCATCTGGCAGCCGTGGGTTTTGATGAAGAGCTTGCCGGGCATACGGTGCGTACTCCGTTCCGGTGGATGGGGCGCGGATTGTACGCCCGGCCCTGCTGGGGGACACTTCGCGCCATGCGTCCCCTCCGCGCCCTGAAGCCCGCGTCGCCCGCCGCCCTCGCCGGGTGGGTTGCGCTTGCGTTGGCCTTCGGCCCGGGCGGGGCTTCGGAGGCACAGGCCGGAACGCTCTACCGCTGCGTCGGCGCGGATGGCATCTCGCATTACGGCAGCCGCCGGCAGTCCGGGATGAGCTGCACGGTGGCCGCCAGCTACCGCCCGGACCCCCGTCCTGCCATCGCCCCCACGCCGGCGCCCGCTGCCGCTGCCGCTGCGCCGAGCCCAGCCGATTCCGCGCCTTCCCCGGCGGCCACCTCGGCCCGCCGCGTCGAGTTCCTGGCCAGCCCGGGGGCCGCACCGGCGCCCACGGCCGGCAGCACCCGCGGCGCGCGGGTCACCCGCGGCGCCGTCTACACCTACATGAAGGACGGCGTCACGCATTACACGAACGTCCGGCCGCAGAACGCGGGCTCGGCCGTGCGGACGCTCTTCACCTACGTCGAGACCTGCTACGCCTGCAGCACCCTGCCGGGCGTCGATTTCTCCAATGTCCGTCTGAATACCGCGGCCTATGCCGCCGAAATCCGCGCCGCAGCGGCGCGTTTCGGTGTCGACGAAGCGCTGGTGCGGGCCATCGTCCACGCCGAGTCGGCCTTCAACCCCAACGCCGTCTCCCACAAGGGGGCGCAGGGCCTGATGCAGCTGATCCCGGCCACGGCCGACCGCTTCGACGTGGCCGACCCCTTCAATCCGGCCCAGAACATCGCTGGCGGGGTGCAGTACCTGGCCTGGCTGCTCGACCGTTTCGACGACAACATCACGCTGGCCGCCGCCGGCTACAACGCCGGTGAAGGCAATGTCGACCGCTACGGCGGGGTGCCGCCCTTCGACGAAACCCAGCGCTACGTGGGCCGCGTAGCCACCCTTCACGCCCGCTACCGCGAGGCCCTCGGGGCGGCCGGGTCGGTCGCGGTTCCGATGTCGGGTGCAGGCGCCCCCTAGGCCTCGCGCCGTCGTCCGGCGGCGTTGTCGGTCAAATGGGCGTTCGGCTACACTTCGGCCTTGCTGCGAGGGCTCGTTCGGGCCCGTCGCATCCTCACGTACAGCGAAGTTCGGAGAGCCGAATGGCCAACGAAGGGGTCAACAACGGGCGTCGTCGGTTCCTGACCGCGACCACCGCCGTGGTCGGTGCCGCAGGCGCCGCCGCCGGCGGTTATGCCTTCCTCAGCACCTGGAAGCCCAGCGCTCGCGCGCAAAGCGCCGGTGCCCCGGTCGAAGTGGACATCAGCAAGCTCGACCTCGAGCCGGGTGCCCGCATGATCGTGCAATGGCGTGGCAAGCCGGTCTGGATCTTCAAGCGCACCGGTGAGCAACTGGGCGCGCTTCCGACGCTCGACGATCGCTTGGCCGATCCGAAGTCGGACAACGTCGACCAGACCCCGGCCTTCGCCAAGAACGAGACGCGGGCCATCAAGCCCGAGATTGGCGTGCTGGTGGGTATCTGCACCCATCTCGGCTGTTCGCCGCTGTTCGTGCCCGAGCTGCAGCCGCAGGCCTTCGACAGCGATTGGAAGGGCGGCTTCTACTGCCCCTGCCACAACTCGCGCTTCGACCTTGCCGGCCGCGTCTTCAGCGGGATGCCGGCGCCGTCGAACCTCGAAGTGCCGCCGTACCATTTCGACAAGGCCAACGCGAACCGCGTCGTGGTCGGTATCGCGCCGGAGGAAGCCGCCTGATGAACGCCAAGATCGAAAATGCGGTCAACGGCGCGGTGGACTGGTTCAACCAGCGCACCCCGGGCCTGATCCCGTTCTACAAGAAGCACATGTCGGAGTACTACGCTCCGAAGAACTTCAACTTCTGGTACTTCTTCGGTTCGCTGGCGCTGCTGGTGCTGGTCAACCAGATCGTCACCGGCATCTTCCTGACGATGCACTACAAGCCGAGCGCCGCCGAGGCCTTCGGTTCCGTCGAGTACATCATGCGCGACGTGGAGTGGGGCTGGCTGATCCGCTACATGCACAGCACCGGCGCCTCGCTGTTCTTCGTTGTCGTCTACCTGCACATGTTCCGCGCGCTGATCTACGGGTCGTACCAGAAGCCGCGCGAGCTGGTCTGGGTGCTCGGCATGTTCATCTTCCTCACGCTGATGGCCGAAGCCTTCCTCGGCTACGTGCTGCCGTGGGGCCAGATGTCGTACTGGGGCGCGCAGGTGATCATCAACCTGTTCTCGGCGATCCCGGTGATCGGCGGCGACCTCACCGAGTTCATCCGCGGTGACTTCCTCGTCTCGGATTCGACGCTGAACCGCTTCTTCGCCCTCCACGTCATCGCCCTGCCGCTGGTCATCCTGCTGCTGGTCGTGCTGCACCTGGGTGCCCTGCACGAGGTCGGCTCGAACAACCCGGACGGCGTCGACATCAAGAAGGTGAAGGACAAGGCCACCGGCAAGCCGCTCGACGGCATCCCCTTCCACCCGTACTACACGGTGAAGGACCTGGTGGGCGTCGGCGTCTTCCTGATCATCGCCAGCTTCATCCTGTTCTTCGCCCCGACCTTCGGCGACCTCTTCCTGGAGTTCGACAACTTCAACGAAGCGAACCCGCTGGTCACGCCGGCCCACATCAAGCCGGTGTGGTACTTCACCCCCTACTACGCCATGCTGCGCGCCGTTCCCGGCAAGCTGCTCGGCGTGATCGTCATGGGCGGTGCAGTGATGATCTTCTTCCTGCTGCCCTGGCTGGACCGCAGCAAGGTGCGCTCGCTGCGCTACCGCGGCTGGATCAGCAAGCTGATGATCTCGCTGTTCTGCATCTGCTTCGTGGTGCTGGGCTGGCTGGGCCTCCAGTCGGGCTCGGAGATCCAGACCCTGATCGCCCGCATCTGCACGGTGTTCTACTTCGGCTTCTTCCTGACGATGCCGATCTGGACCTCCATCGACAAAACCAAGCCGGTTCCTGAGCGGGTGACCTCGCATGCTTAAGTCGCGCATTTCCGCCCTCTTCGCGGCGGCCGTCCTGCTCGTGGCCCCGGCCTTCGTGTCGGCCGCTGGCGAGGTCCACCTCGAAGACGCCCAGATCGACCTGCAGGACAAGGCCTCGCTGCAGCGCGGCGCCGGCCTGTTCATGAACTACTGCGCCGCCTGCCACTCGCTGCAGTACATGCGGTACTCGCGGCTGGCCGAGGACCTCGAGCTGACCCCGGAGCAGGTCGAGCAGTTCCTGATCAAGGGTGACGCCAAGATCGGTGAAGTGATGAAGACCGGCCTCGCCAAGGGCGACGGGCAGGCCTGGTTCGGCAAGGCTCCGCCGGACCTCTCGACCACCGCCCGCGGCAAAATCGGCCAAGAAGACTGGATCTACACCTTCCTGAAGTCCTTCTACGTCGACGAGTCCCGCCCGATGGGCTGGAACAACACCGTGCTGGCCGGCGCCAGCATGCCGAACGTCCTCTGGGACCTGCAGGGCAAGCAGCGCAAGACCGAGGAAGGCTTCGTCATCCAGGAGCACGAGCGCGGCCGCCTCTCCGACGCCGACTACGACCGCGCCATCCTCGACATCACCGCGTTCCTGACCTACGTCGGCGAGCCGGCGCGCCTGCAGCGCGAAAGCCTCGGGGTGTGGGTCATCCTGTTCCTGTCCTTCTTCACGCTGTTGGCTTACCTGTTGAAGCAGGAATACTGGAAGGACATCCACTGACGTCCCACCCGTCCGGGGCCGCCGCGCCATGGCGTCCTCGGCCCGGTGCCAGAGTGAAGGCCGCCCCTCGGGGCGGCCTTCGCGTTTCGGGGGCAGGGGACGCTGCAGGGCGGCCGGGCGGCCCGGGCCCTTGCGGTTCGCCGGCCATTTACGGCACGTTAGGGATTGTTGGGCCGTCGGCGAGGGGTCGAGGGCCGCGTCGAAGGGAAGTGCCGATGGCTGCAAGCCCGCGTTTGCGCAACACCTTGACCCTGTTCTCCGCAAGGGATTGCGTCCTCTGCCACCGCGTCCGCCTTGTGCTGGCCGCGAAAGGGGTCAATTACGACCTTGTCCCGGTCGATCCGGCGCACCCGCCGGAGGATCTCATCGACCTGAATCCTTACCACTCCGTGCCCACCCTGGTGGAACGCGAGCTGGTGCTGTATTCGGCCTCGGTGGTCACCGAGTACTTGGACGAGCGCTACCCGCACCCGCCGCTGATGCCGATCGATCCGCTGTCGCGGGCCCGGTTGCGCTTGGCCATGCTTCGCCTCGAGCACGAATGGGTGCCGCACGTGCAGGCGGCCCAGCAGGCTGGCAGCAAGGCGCAGGCCGACAACGCCCGCAAGCAGCTGCGCGACCTCGTCTTGGCCGCCCTGCCGCTGTTCAAGGCCTCGAAGTTCTTCCTGAACCCGGAAATGAGCCTCGCCGACTGCGCGATGGCCCCGATCATCTGGCGCCTTCCGTCGCTCGGGATCGTGCTGCCGAAGGAAGCCAAGCCGATCGATGACTATGGCCAGCGCATCTTCCGGAACCCCGGCTTCATCCGCAGCCTCACGCCGGAAGAAAAGGCGCTGCGCGAGATCCCCGCATGAGTGAGGGCGGCACGCCGGCCTTGATGACCTCGAACCGCCCCTACCTGCTGCGGGCGATGCACGAGTGGATCGTCGACAACGGCATGACGCCCTACCTGCTGGTGGATGCCCAGCACGACGGATTGCAGGTGCCCCCCTCGGCAGTGAAGGACGGCCGCGTCGTGCTGAACGTCGCCGGCCGCGCCGTGGCCCACCTGCAGCTGGGCAACCGCGAGGTGAGCTTCATGGCGCGATTCGGTGGCGTGAGCCATTCGGTCATCGTGCCGGTGTCGGCGGTACTCGCCGTCTACGCTCAGGAGACCGGCCAGGGCATGGGCCTCCCGCCCGATGAGGGCGAGGTGGCGCCGCCGCAGGACGCGACGGACGGGTCCGGACCGGCGCCGGAGCCGCCGAAGCGCGGCGGCCACCTTCGGATCATCAAGTAGGACGACGGCCCCTCCGGGCTCAGACGCCGCCGGGCCCCACGTAGACGAGGGGCGGACGCTCCGGGCCGATCAGGCCGACGACACGCTCGCCCAGCAGGCTCACGCGGCCCAGCTGGCGCTCCTGGCCGCTCGCCGAGAACTCGAAGTCGAAGTCGCGCTGCCAGCCCAGGCGCCCCTCGTCGTTCCGCGCGAGACGCTTCCGTACCCGCTGGACGTTCTGGTCGAGCCAGATCACGCCGGCCTGTTCGCAGGCGCGCTGGGCGACGCGGGTGGCGGCATCGGCGGCACGGCGGTCGGCCCACCAGTTCCAGGCCAGGGCGACGACGGTGAGGAGGAAGGCGAAGCTGAGCAGGTCCATCCGCGCAATGTGGTGGTGGACGGGCCGCGACGCAAGGCGGACCGGCGGGGGAGGGTGACGAAGCCCTTCCCGCTCGCGCACACTGTCCGCCGCGACCGTGCCTTCACGGTCCCAGCCAATCACGGGGGAGAGGGATGAAGCTGGTTTTTCCTAACGGCGAGCACGCCACGGCCTTGCTGGCGACGGGCGTGAACCGCATCGGCAGTGATCCGGAAGGCGCCGTGGTGATCGGCGGGCCGGGCATCCTGCCCCGGCATCTCGAGATCCACATCACCAGCACCGGCGCCAACCTGCAGCTGCCGGAAGGCGCAGGCGCCGTCACCGTGAACGGCAAGCCGGTGAAGGAGCTGATGGCCCTGCGCACCGGCGACCAGGTCGGTTTCGGCGCGGTGGTGGCGAAGTTCGTCGCCACCGAGCCCGCGAAGACCGTCGCCGGCAGCTCGCCGTTGCCGCCTTCGGTGGTCGCGGCGGCACAGGCGATGGCGCTCGACGGAGACAGCGGTGCCACGCGCGTGCGCGCGGCCGCGCCCAAGTTCGTGCTGCGCGGCGTCTCCGGCAACACCTTCGGCAAGATGTACGGTGTGACCGGGCCGATGACCATCGGCCGCTCCGCCGAGTGCGACATCGCGATTCCGGTGGAGGAGATCTCGCGCCGCCATGCGCTGGTGAAGCCGAATGCCTCGGGCCTGCAGGTCGAGGACCTCGGCTCGTCGAACGGCACCTTCATCAACAACAAGCGGGTTCAGGCCGGCCAGTTGAACCCGGGCGACGAACTGCGCCTCGACCAGGTGCGGCTGATCCTCGTGGCGCCGGGCATGGAGATCCAGCAGATGCAGCAGAAGGCGCCCGCGGCGGAAGTCGCGTCGTCCGGCGGCAATGCCGGGCTGATGAAGGCGATCGCCGGCGTGGTGATCGTCGCTTCGCTGGCCGTTATCGCTTGGCTGGTGCTGGGGCGCTGAGCCGCAGCGAGAGGTCGATGGCGCGCACGTGCTTCGTGAGCGCCCCGACCGACACGTAATCCACGCCGGTCGCGGCGATGGCCGGCAGCCGCTCGAGCGAGACGCTGCCGGAAACCTCCAGCGGGATGCGGCCGGCGGCGCGGCGCACGGCCTCGCGCATCATCGCGTCGTCGAAATCATCGATCAGGATGCGGGTGCAGCCGGTGGCGAGCGCCTGATCGAGTTCGTCCAGCGATTCCACTTCGACGATCAGGGGCAGCGCCGGATGCAGGGCACGGGCGCGCTCGACGGCCGCCGAGATCGAGCCCGCCGCGGCGATGTGGTTCTCCTTGAGCATCACCGCGTCGAACAGCCCGATGCGGTGGTTCACGCCGCCTCCGACACGCACGGCGTACTTCTGCGCCAGACGCAGGCCGGGCAGGGTCTTGCGGGTGTCGAGCACCCGCGTGCGCGTGCCCGCCAGCGCCGCCGCATAAGCCGCCGTGGTGGTGGCCGTCGCGGAGAGGGTCTGGAGGAAGTTCAGCGCGCTGCGCTCGGCGCTGACGATGGCGCGCGAGCGGCCCTCGAGGGTGCAGAGCACCGTGCCGGGCTCGACGTGCTGCCCCTCGTTGACCCGCCACGTGATGCGGATGGATCGATCGAGGGCGCGGAAGCAGGCATCGAACCACGGGCCGCCGGCGATGACCGCGGCCTCCTTGCAGACGACATGGGCGGTGGCCGGGACGTCCTCGAGCAGCTGCGCCGTGGCGTCGCCGGGGCCAAGGTCTTCGGCGAGGGCGGCCCGCACCGCGGCCTCGATGGCCTCCGGCGGCGGCAGCGCGAGAGCGGCCGCCATCAGCGCGCGGCGAGGCCGTCGATGCCGGCGGTCTGCAGCGCCTCCTCGACCAGCAGCACCGGGATGCCGTCGTCGATGCGGTAGACCTGCTTTCCATCGCGGCTGGCGAGGGCATCGGCGAGGGATCGCGTTTCGGTGCGGCCGTCGCCGCGAAGCAGTTCACCGCGGGTGATCGCGGCGTTCAGCGCGTCGCGCTGTGGGGAATCGAGGCGATGCAGCGGCTGGTGGGAGGCCGGGCAGACCAGGAGGTCGAGGAGCTTGCGATCCATGGGCGGCGGGGCGCTGAGGGTTGCGGAAGATGCGTCTAGAATACGGTTTTGCCGGAGAGGCTCGCCATGGCGACGGGTGAAGGTCAGGGGGAAACCGCCGTGAAGGTGGGCATCGTGATGGGCTCGACGTCCGATTGGGACACGATGCAGCACGCCGCCGACCGCCTGATGCGCCTTGGCGTGCCGCACGAGGTGCAGGTGGTGAGTGCGCACCGCACCCCGGATCTGCTGTTCCAGTACGCCGAAACCGCCGCGGCGCGCGGCCTGCGCGCGATCATCGCCGGCGCCGGTGGCGCGGCCCACCTGCCGGGCATGCTCGCCGCAAAGACCGCCGTGCCGGTACTGGGCGTGCCGGTGCAGAGCAAGGCACTGAACGGCTTGGATTCCCTGCTGTCGATCGTGCAGATGCCGGCGGGCATTCCCGTCGCCACCTTCGCCATCGGCCAGGCCGGTGCGGCGAACGCCGCGCTGTTCGCCGCGGCGATGCTCGCGCATGACCACGCCGACGTCGCGGCCGCGCTGGAACGCTTCCGCCGCGAGCAGACCGAGGCCGTGCTGGCCAAGCCGGACCCGCGCGCATGACCACGGTCGGCATCTTGGGCGGTGGCCAGCTGGCGCGGATGATGGCGCTGGCCGGCGCGCCGCTCGGCCTGCGCTTCCTCGCGATGGACACCAGTGCCGACGCCTGCGCCGGCCAGTTCGTGCCCATGGTGGTCGGCGATTGGCGCGACGAGGCTGCGCTGGCGGAATTCGCCTCGCGCGTCGATGTCGCGACCTTCGATTTCGAGAACGTGCCGGCCGAGAGCGCCGAGTGGCTGGCTGCGCGCATCCCGGTGTTCCCGGCGCCGCGGGCGCTGCGCATCGCGCAGGATCGCCTCGCCGAAAAGACCCTGTTCAACGAGCTGGGTATCGGCACGCCGGCTTTCGCCGCGGTCGACACGCGTGCCGGGCTCGACGAGGCCGTGGCGCGCATCGGCCTGCCCTGCATCCTCAAGACGCGCCGGCTGGGCTATGACGGCAAGGGCCAGTTCCGCCTGAAGACGGCGGCGGATCTCGATGCGGCATGGTCCGCGCTGGGGCCGCAGGCGCCGAAAGTGGGACTGATCCTTGAAGCCTTCGTGCCCTTCGAGCGCGAAGTCTCGGTGGTGGCGGTGCGCGGCCGCGATGGCGAGTTTCGCGCCTTGCCGCTGACCGAGAACTGGCACCGCGACGGCATCCTCTCGGCCTCGATGGCGCCCTGCGCCGACGGCGCTGCGCTGGAGCCGCAGGCGGTGGCCTATGCGCGGAAGGTCGCTGAGGCGCTCGACTACGTGGGCGTGTTCGCGCTGGAACTGTTCGTCCGCGACGGGCAGCTGCTCGCCAACGAGATGGCGCCGCGCGTGCACAACTCCGGTCACTGGACCATCGAAGGTGCCGAGACCTCGCAGTTCGAGAACCACCTGCGCGCCGTGCTCGGCCTGCCGCTGGGCAGCACGGCGGCCGTGGGCCACAGCGTGATGCTCAACTGGGTGGGTGCCATGCCGGAGGCCGCGCCGGTATTGCGCAGCCCGGCCGGGCACTGGCACGACTACGGCAAGAGCTCCCGCGAGGGCCGCAAGGTTGGCCACGCGACGCTGCGCGCCGACGATCGCGCGACGCTGCGAAGCGAGTTGGAGACGGCCGTCGAGGCGCTCTCGCGGCGCGAGGAATTCAGCGGCGTGATCGCGCGCTTGGGCTGAGCCTCAGGCCCAATCGCCCGGCCGAGGCCGTCAGGCCTCAGGCCCAATCGCCATACAGGGCCTGCAGGGCCGCCAGCACCGCCAGCCCGGCGGTCTCCGTGCGCAGCACGCGCGGCCCGAGCTGCACGCCCTCGAAGCCACCCTTCTTCAGCAGACGGTGGTCGCGCTCGCCGAGGCCGCCTTCCGGGCCGATGACGAGCACGACGGGTTGGGTCGGTTGAAGGTCGAGGGCCTTCAGGGCGCGGCCCTGGTGCGGATCGAGGATGAGCTTGCGCGCGTCGGCGGGCAGGTCGGCCAGCGCCTCGTGCAGCGCGCGCGGTTCGGCCACCGTCGGCACCCGGGCGCGACCGCTCTGCTCGCAGGCCGCGGCGACGACGCCCCGCCAATGCGCGATGCGGCGTTCGGCGCGATCGGCATCGAGCTTCACCTCGGTGCGCTCGGTCATCACCGGTTGGATGGCCTGAACGCCGAGTTCGGTGGCCTTCTGCAGGATCAGGTCCATCTTGTCGCCGCGGGCCACGCCCTGAAGCAGGGTGATGGCCAGCGGCGATTCGTTGTGGCGTGCCTCGACCGCGCCGACCGTGACCTCGACCGCCTTCTTCTCGCTGCCGGTGATGCGTGCGGCGTAGTCGTGGCCGTCGCCGTTGAACAGCGTCACCGCATCGCCCTCGCGGAGCCGGAGCACGCGCAGCAGGTGCAGGCTCTTCTCTTCGGGCAGCCGCAGCACGGCGTCGGCCGCCAGCGGCGCCTCGACGTGGCAGCGGATCACGCGCATCGGACGTAGGCCTCGATGGCGGCGGCGGTGGCGCGGTCGAGCACGGCGATGGCCTCGTCGTCGATGCAGTAAGGCGGCATCCAGTACAGCACGTTGCCCAAGGGGCGCAGCACGGCGCCGGCGTCGAGGCCGGCGCGGTAGGCGGCCAGTGCGCGCTGGCGCGGATGGTCGGTGTATTCGCGGCGGGTGGCGCGGTCCTCGACCAGCTCGAAGGCGAGGATCATCCCGGTCTGGCGCAGGTCGCCCACGGCCGGGTGGTCGGCGAAGCGCGCGGCGGCAGTGGCGAGCTTCGCGGCCGTGCCGCGGTTGGCGGCGATGGCGCCGGTGCTCTCGAACAGGTCGAGCGTGGCGTTGGCGGCGGCGCAGGCCACCGGGTTGCCGGCGAAGCTGTGCGAATGCAGGAAGGCGCGCGTGCGGTCCTCGCTCCAGAAGGCCTCGAAGATGCTGTCGTGGGTGAGCACGGCGGAGAGCGGCAGCGCGCCGCCGGAGAGGCCCTTGGAGAGGCAGAGGAAATCCGGGGTGATGCCGGCCTGCTCGCAGGCGAACAGCGTGCCGGTGCGGCCGAAGCCCACCGCGATCTCGTCCGCGATGAGGTGCACGCCGTGGGCGTCGCAGAGCCGGCGCGCCTCGGCCAGATAGGCCGGGTGGTGCATGCGCATGCCGCCGGCGCATTGCACCAGCGGCTCCAGCACCAGCGCGCTGATCGTCGCCCCATCGCGCTCGAACAACACCGCGAGGGCCGCGGCCGCGCGGCGGGCGCAGGCCTCGGCCGACTCGCCGGGTTCGGCGTGGTAGGCGTCGGGCGAGGGCGCGAACACCGGTTCGAGCAGCAGCGGCGCGTAGATGCGCCGGTACAGCGGGATGTCGCTCATGGCCAGCGCGCCGAGCGTTTCGCCGTGGTAGCCGTTCTGCAGCGCGACGAAGCGCGTGCGCTGGCCGTCGCCGCGGTTCTGGTGCGCATGGAAGCTCATCTTCAGCGCGATCTCGATGGCCGCGCTGCCGTTCTCGCCGTAAAACACCCGGGAGAGCGGGGCATGCGTGGCACTGCGCGGTGCGATCGCCACCAGCCGCTCGGCGAGGCGCAGGCCGGGCTCGTGGGCGAAGCCGGCGTAGATCACGTGCTCGAGCTCGGCGGCCTGTGCCCCGATGGCCTGCGCGATGTGCGGATGCGCGTGGCCGAACAGGTTGGTCCACCAGCTGGAGATGCCGTCGAGGTAGCGGCGTCCGTCGAGGCCCTCCAGCCAGGCGCCGCGGCCGCGGCGGATCGGCAGCAGCGGCAGTTCGCCGCGATGCTCGCGCATCTGCGTGCAGGGGTGCCACACGACGGCGAGGTCGCGGGTGAGGAAGGCCTCGACATCGCCCTCTGCTAGCATCGGCGCGATGGAAATGTTCTGCGTCATGCCGCGAATGATGGTGAGCCGCCGCCGGTCTGTCCATGCGCGGGGCCGGCCATGAGCCGCCCCCTGCCGACCATCCACGGCCGCGAGGAGGTCGATGTCGGCGCCTACCGGCTGGAACGCGTCGACCTCGAGTTCAGCAACGGTGAGCGCCGCCGCTTCGACCGCCTGAAGAGCAAGGGTCACGGCGCTGTGATGATCGCGGCCCTGCCCGACCCCGAGACCGTGCTGTTGATCCGTGAGTACGGGACCGGCACCCACCGCTACGAGCTCGGCCTGCCCAAGGGCAAGATCGACGCCGGCGAGACCGGCCTGGAGGCCGCCGCCCGCGAGATGCGCGAGGAGATCGGCTTCGGCGCCGAGCGGCTGACGCACCTGAAGTCGATCACGTTGGCGCCCACCTACATGAGCCACGAGATCCAGCTGGTGGTCGCGGAAGGGCTGTTCCCCGAGAAGCTCGACGGCGACGAGCCCGAGCCCCTCGAAGTGGTGCCCTGGCGCTTCGACCGCCTTCACGAGCTGATGCTGCGCGAGGAGTTCTCCGAAGGCCGCTCGATCGCCGCGCTGTTCCTCGTGCGCGAGTGGCTGGCCCGCGGCAGGCCGACGCCGTGAGTGCCGCCTCAGGAGCGGGTGCAGCGGTGCGCTACGCCGCCCTGCGTGTTCCGGCCATCGCGCTGGCCGAGGCCGCGGGCCGCGCGATCATGGCCGTCTATGCCCGGGATTTCGCCGTTGAAGCCAAGGACGACCGCTCGCCGCTGACCGAGGCGGATCTCGCCTCGCATCGCTTGCTGGTCGCTGGCTTGGAAGCGCTGACGCCGGACATCCCGGTATTGTCGGAGGAATCCGCCGCGCTGGACCCGGCCGAGCGCCGTGCCTGGCCGCGGCTGTGGCTGGTCGATCCGCTCGACGGCACGCGCGAGTTCGTCAAGAAGAACGGCGAGTTCTGCGTCTGCATCGCCCTCGTCGAACACGGCGTGCCGATGCTCGGCCTCGTGCATGCGCCGGTGACCGGCGTGACCTGGTCGGCGCTGGCGGGGCAGGGGGCGTGGCTCCGGGAGGTTGGTGGTGACGACATCGCGCTCGCCGCGTGCGTGCCGTCGCCTGAAGCGCAGGCCGGCGTGGGCCTGCGCGTCGCCGCCAGCCGCTCCCATCTCGATCCGCGCACCGCCGCCCTGCTGGATCGCCTGCCCGGGGCGGAGCGCGTGCCCATGGGCTCGGCGCTGAAGTTCGGCCTGCTGGCCGAAGGCCGGCTCGACCTCTACCCGCGCTTCGGCCCCACCTCCGAATGGGACACCGCGGCCGGCCAGTGCCTTGTCGAAGCGGTCGGGGGCGCCGTGCTCGACCTCGAGGGCCGCGCGCTGCGCTACAACCAGCGCGACACCCTGTTGAACGGCGACTTCATCGCGGTGGCCGATGCGCGGCTGGCGTGGAGGGATTGGCTTGAGTGACCTGAGCGACGCGCCGCGCGAGCGCATCGAGACCCTGCTTGCGGTGATGGCGCGGCTTCGCGACCCCGAGCGCGGCTGCCCCTGGGACGTGAAGCAGGATTTCGCCAGCATCGCGACCTACACCATCGAGGAAGCCTACGAAGTGGCGGAAGCCATCGATCGCGGCGACCTCGGTGACCTCAAGGACGAACTCGGCGACCTGCTGCTGCAGGTGGTCTTCCATGCCCAGATGGCGAACGAGCAGGGCGCCTTTGGCTTCGCCGAGGTCGTCGCGGCCATCAACGACAAGATGATCCGCCGCCACCCGCACGTGTTCGGCGAGGCCTCGGTCGAGGATGCCGATGCGCAGACCGCGGCTTGGGAAAAAATGAAGGCCGCGGAGCGCGCCGCGAAACGGCGTGACATGGATGCGCCGCCTTCGGCGCTCGACGACGTGCCCAAGGCGCTGCCGGAGTGGCATCGCGCACTGAAGCTGCAGAAGCGCGGCGCCAACGTCGGCTACGACTGGCCCGATGCCACGCCGGTGATCGCCAAGCTCGAGGAAGAACTCGAGGAAGTGCGCGAGGCGCTGGCGATGCCGCCCTCGCCTGAGCGGCAGGACGCGCTGGAGGATGAAATCGGCGATCTGCTGTTCGTGGCGATGAACCTCGCGCGCAAGGCCAAGGTCGATCCGGGCACGGCCTTGCGCCGCGCGAATGCCAAGTACGAGCGCCGCTTCCGCCAGATGGAAGCGCTGGCGCGCGCGCAGGGGCGCGAGTTCGCCGCGCTGCCGCTGGACGAGCAGAGTGCGCTCTGGAACGAGGCCAAGCGCATCGAGCGCGGCGGATGAGCGAGGGCGACACGGGGTCGCTACCGCGCCTGGCGCTGTTCGACTTCGACGGCACGCTGACCACGGTCGAGACCTTCCCGCTCTTTGTGCGTTCCGCGGCACCCCAATGGCGCGTTCGCCTTGGGGGGCTGGTGCTCGCGCCCATGGTGCTCGCCTACCGTGCGGGTTGGGTGTCCGGCGTCGTGATGCGCGCGGCCATCGTGCGGCTCGCGTTCTCCGGGATGGCACGTGACCACTTCGACGCGCTCGCCCGTACCTTTGCCACCGAGCGGTTCCCGGCGCTGATCCGGCCGGAAGTGCTTGCCAGGCTGCGGGCCCGTCGGGCCGCTGGGGATCGCGTCGTCGTCGTTTCCGGAAACTTCGAGGCGCTGCTTCGGGAATGGTGCGAGGCCGAAGGCGTCGAACTTCTGGCCTCGGCGCTCGAATGCCGGGATGGACGCTTGACCGGCCGCTACGACGGACCGCAGTGCGCCGGTGAGGCGAAGGTGGAGCGCATTCGCGCCCTCGTCGGTGATTGGCCGCGAGAACGCATCGAGGCGCATGGCGACACCGTGGAAGACCTGCCGATGTTGGCCCTGGCGGCGACCGCCACCTACCGCGGTGCACCATGGTCGAACGGCGACGCAGTGCGCTGATTCATGCCGCCTCGACGCGCCACGCTTAGCCTCGACGGCGCGCCGCCTCCCGACAAGACCTGACATGACCACGCCCACGACCGGTTTCGCCAGCTTCCGCGAGTTCTACCCGTTCTACCTCGGCGAGCACAGCAACCGCACGTCGCGGCGGCTGCACGTGATCGGCTCGACGGGCGTGCTGGTGATCCTCGGCCTCGTCGTGGCGCAGGTGCTCTCGCCGTGGTGGCTGTTCGCCGTGCCGGTCTGTGGCTACGGCTTTGCCTGGGTGGGGCACTTCTTCTTCGAGCACAACCGGCCCGCGACCTTCAAGCACCCGTTCTACTCGCTGATGGGCGACTGGGTGATGTTCAAGGACGTGCTGACGGGGAAGATCCCGTTCTGAGTCGAACGCTCAGGTCTGCAGTCCGTCGAGCAGGCGGTCGAGCACCTCGCGGGCCCGTTGCCAAGCCGCGAGAGGGTCGTCGTGGGTCGCGATCCAAAGCGCAGCGTCGATCATCGCGCCATTGAGCATCCGCGCCAGCGCCTCGGGGTCGGTCCGACGCAGGGCGCCTTCGTCCATCAGCTCGGCCAAGCCATCGATGATCGGCTGCAGTGAGCCCGCGGCATCGATGTCGCGATGGCGCTGCCCGAGCACGGCCGGTGCGTCGCGCAGCATCACCCGCTGGTACTCCGGCTCGAGGGCGAGGTCGAGGTAGGCCTGGCAGCACTCGCGGAAGCCGGCCCAGCCGCCCGGCCCCGCCTCATAGGCCGCATCGAGTCGGGCGTTCGTCTCGACGTCGATCTCCCGGACCACGGCCTCCAGCAGCCCTTCCTTGCCGCCGAAGTGGTGGTAGAGCGCACCGCGCGTCAGGCCGACTTCGGCGCACAGCGCCTCCATCGAGGTCGCCGCGTAACCCTGCGTGGCGAAGCTGCGGCGGGCGGAGTCGAGCAGGGCCCGGGTGGTCCGGGCGATGCGGTCGGCGTTGCGGCTCATTCACATACACCATGCATGTAGTTGCATACGATGTGTATGTTAATCGGAGAGCGTCGTCGTGGAGCGAACAAAAACGATCGTGGTGGTGGGCGGCAGCCGGGGCATCGGTGCGGCGGTGGCTGCCTATCTCGAGTGGCAGGGCCATCGCGTGCTGGCCGTCTCGCGTGGACGAGCCGCAGCGGGCGAGTGGGTGGCCGCCGATCTCCTCGAGGACGCGGGCCTCGAGGCCGTCGTGCGCGCCGTCGGCGAGGGGCCGCTTGACGCGCTGCTGTACCTCGGTGGCGCGTGGGAGCACGGAGCGTTCACCGTCGACTACGACTTCATGGCCTCGCCGCGCGCGGAGACCCGGGCGGTCATCGGCATCAACCTCGTCGCGCCGATCCTGCTGGCCCAAGCCCTCGCCCCGGCGCTGTCGCGTGCGCCAGCCCCGCGCGTGGTGCTGCTCGGTGCGTGGTTGGATCCGCCGGGGGCCTATCCTGAGGTCGCGAACGCGGCATCGAAGGCGGGCCTCCACGGTGCCGCGCGCGCGCTGGACGCGTCGCTGGCGCGCTTCGGCATCGGCGTCACCGTCATCGACCCGGCCAACGTCGCGACCGACGAGGTCGAGGCGGACATCGCCGAAGGACGCTTCGGCACGCAGCGCCCGATCCCGTTGGCCGACGTCTGCCGGAGCATCGACTTCGTGTTGTCCCTGTCCGCCGCCACGGTGCCGGCTCGCCTCGTGCTCGCGCAGCAGCAGCCGGCGGCCCGCGCATGAGCACGCTGCGCCGCGCTCTCGCCGAGATCGGCCCGCTCGCCGCGCTCGCCGCGCCGCTGGTGGCGGGCCTCGTCGCCTCGACGGGCGTGACGCTGGTCGACACCGCGATGCTGGGGCCGCTGGGCGCTACGCCGCTGGCGGCGGTCTCGCTCACCACCTCGGTGGCGATCATCTTCTACGCCGGGCTGTACGGCTTCGCCGGTCCGGTGGGCCTGTTCGCCGGCCGCTGCTTCGGCAGCGGCGACCTGGGCGGCATCGGCCATATCGCGCGGCACGGTGCGCTGCTGGCCAGCATCGGTGGCCTCGTGGGGGCGTTGCTGATGGCCGCGGGCCTGTTCGCGTTGCCGTACGCGGGGCAGCCGGATGAGGTGCTGGCCGTGATCGGCCCCTACTGGCTCTGCCTCAGTGCGTCGATGCTCGCCTTTACGCACGCCATGGTGGTCAAGAACCTGCTTGATGCGGCGGGCCGGCCTTGGCTCAGCGTGGCGGTGACGGTACTGCCCGCGTTGCTCAACGTGTTCTTCAACTGGCTGCTGATCTACGGCCACTGGGGCTTTCCGCGACTCGGGCTGACGGGCGCCGGCATCGCCAGCCTCGCGGCGCAGGTGATCGGCGCGGCGGTCGGTTGGGTCGTGGTGCGCCACCTGCCATCGCTGCGCGTCTGGTGGGGGCCGCGCCGCTTCGAGCGGGCCGAACTGGCGCGGCAGTGGAATGAAGGCCGGCCCATGACGGTGCAACTGTTCCTCGAAGGTGCGGCCATGGCGGTGGCCGGCGTGCTGATCGGCCTGTTCGGTGCGGTCGCGTTGGCCGGCAACCAGATCGCGCTTTCCGTCGGCAGCACGCTCTACATGCTGCCGCTCGGTGTCGCGGGTGCGGTCACCATCCGCATCGCGCAGGTGATCGGTGCCGGCCAATGGCCACGCGTGGCGGCGATCGGGCAGGCCGGGCTGCTGGTCGTGACCGGCTGGATGGGCGGTTTCGCCCTGCTGTTCCTGTTCGCCGGCGCGTGGATCGGCGGGCTGTTCGTCGACGACCCGGCCGTCATCGCTGCGGCCGCGGCGATCTTTTTCGTCTTCGGCTTCACCCAGCTGATGGACGGGGTGCAGTCGGTGAGCCTCGGGGCCCTGCGCGGCATGCTCGACAACGACTTCCCGACACGCGTCTCGCTGGTGGCTTACTGGCTGATCGCGCTGCCGTTGTCGGCCCTGTTCGGCTTCGGGTTCGGCTGGGGTGCGCCGGGCGTCTGGGCCGGCTTCGGCGTGGGCCTCGCCTTGGCGGCGGTGGCGCTGGTCTGGCGCTTCTTGCGGCTCAGCCGTGCCAAGGTGCCGCCGGCAACGGTCGACGCGACGGGCTGAGGCCGCGCGCCATGTCCCGGCGCAGCGTTCACACCCGTCTCACCCTCACCGGCGCTCAATGGCGATGTGAATTCACAAAGCTGAATACGAAATCTTCACATCCCTGAAGGAGCCCGCCATGCGCCGTGATGACCCCGCCGGACTGATCCTCGTCGTCGAGGACAACCGCAACCTCTCCGAGATGATGGGCGAGTACCTCGAAGCCCGTGGCTTCGGCGTCGACTACGCCGGCGACGGCCATGACGGCTTCCGCCTCGCCGTCGACAACAGCTACGACGTCATCGTCCTCGACCTGATGCTGCCGCGGATGGATGGCATCGAGCTTTGCCGCAAGCTGCGCAACGAGGCGAAGAAGAGCACCCCGGTGCTGATGCTGACCGCGCGCGACACCCTGCAGGACAAGGTGATCGGCCTCGACGCCGGTGCCGACGACTACCTCGTCAAGCCGTTCGCGATCCAAGAGCTCGAAGCCCGCCTGCGCGCCCTGATCCGCCGCGACCGCCGGCAGGTGAGCGCCGAGGTGCTGAAGGTGGCCGACCTGATCCTCGACACCGCCTCGTTGCGCGTCACTCGCGGCGGCAAGGAGATCCAGCTCTCGCCGATCGGCCTGCGCCTGCTCACCATCCTGATGCGCGAATCGCCGCGCGTGGTGACCCGCCGCGACATCGAGCGCGAGATCTGGGGCGACGGCCTGCCGGATTCCGACACCCTGCGCAGCCACCTGTACAACCTGCGCAAGGCCATCGACCGTCCGTTCGACAAGCAGCTGCTGCACACCGTGCAGACGGCCGGCTACCGTATCGCCGACCTCGACACCGCGCCCGCCGCCTGAGTGGCGGCCGGCACGGATTGCTCATGACCGACACCACCGGCCTCCGCCGAAAAATCTGGATCGCCTTCATCCTGCAGGCCGCCGCGATCAGCTTCGCGGCGGTCCTCGGCGTGTACGGCGCCTCGGCGGTGCTCAAGCACCTGCTGATCCAGCGCGCGCTCACCGAAGAGGCCTCGCATTTCTGGAAACGCAGCGAGGCGAATCCGGCCGCTGCGGTGCCAGATACGTTCAACATGACTGGCTTCGTCGTCGATGCCGACGGTCCGAAGGCCGATCTCCCTGAGCCGCTGCACGGGCTGCCGGAGGGCTACCACAGCCTGCCGCGTTCGCAGGGCGGCGCGCTGGTGCTGGTCGAACAGCACGAGGGCCGCACCCTGTACCTGCTGTTCAAGCAGGAGCAGGTTGACGCGTTGGCCTTCTGGTTCGGCGTGGTGCCGCTGGCGCTGGTGCTGGTGGTCGTCTATGTGATCGCGTGGAGCACCTACCGGGCCTCGAAGCGGGCGGTGTCGCCGGTGATCTGGCTGGCCTCGCAGGTGCAGCGCTGGGACCCGAAGCATCCGGAAGTCAGTGCGCTGAAGCCCGAGAACCTGCCGGTGGACGTCGAAGGCGAGAGCCTCGTTCTGGCCTCCTCGCTGCACGACTTCGGCATGCGCATCGAGGAACTCGTGCACCGCGAGCGCAACTTCACCCGCGACGCCTCGCACGAGCTCCGCACGCCGCTGGCGGTGATCCGCATGGCCAGCGAGATGATGCAGACCGACCCGATCTGCTCGCCGCGGCAGCAGAAGGCGCTGAACCGCATCCAAGGCGCCGTGCGCGACATGGAAACGCTGATCGAAGCCTTCCTGATCCTGGCTCGCGATGGCGACACCGGCCTGCCTCCGGAGCCGCTGCTGGCCTCCGAGATCGTCGAGGACGAGCTGGAAAAGGCGCGGCCGCTGGTCGCCAACAAGCCGGTCACGCTCGAACTCGACCTCGAAGCCGACTTCAAGCTGGTCGCACCGCGCCGCGTGGTCTCGGTGCTGATCAGCAACCTCGTGCGCAACGCCTGCTACTACACCGACAGCGGGCACGTTCGCATCCGCGTGCGCTTCGGCGAGATCCGCATCGAGGACACCGGCATCGGCATGTCGCCAGAACAGCTGGAGCGCGTGTTCGAGCCGTTCTGGCGCGCCGACACCGCGCGCGTGGGCGGGCAGGGCATCGGTCTGTCGATCGTGCAGCGCCTGTCGAGCCGCTTCGGCTGGCCGGTGCATCTCGCCAGCGAATCCGCCAAGGGCACCATCGCCACGGTGAGCTTCCCGCAGGCCGAGCCGCCGAAGCTCGATTGATCGGCGCAGACGACCTACAGTCGGCACTCCGAAGCTCGCCGGAGTGCCTGATGCGCCCTTGGTCCGCCCTCATCCTGTCGATGGCCGTCGCCGCCGGCTCGGCCGTTGCCGCTCCCTCGGCGCCTACGGCGCTGGTGATCCACGGCGGTGCCGGTGTCATCACCCGCGACCAGTTGTCCGAAGCGGATGAAGCCGCGCTGCGCGCCGACCTCGATGCGGCCCTGGACGCCGGCGACGCGGTGCTGAAGCGCGGCGGCACGGCACTCGATGCCGTGACTTCGGCGGTGCAGGTGCTCGAGGACTCGCCTTGGTTCAACGCCGGCAAGGGCGCGGTTTTCACCGCCGACGGCACGCACGAGCTCGACGCCGCGGTGATGGAAGGCCACACCCGTCGCGCCGGCGCGGTGGCCGGCGTCCGCACGGTGCGCCATCCGGTGCTGCTGGCGCGCGCGGTGATGGAGCATTCCCCGCACGTCTTCCTCGCCGCCGACGGCGCCGAAGCCTTCGCCGACACGCGGCCGGATCTCGAGCGCGTGGAGAATCGCTGGTTCGACACCGACCGACGTCGCCAGCAGCTCGAGGCCGCGCGCGAGCGCGAACAGCGCCAGGCCGCCGGTGAGAACCTGCCCCTGCCGCCCGGCACCTACTTCGGCACGGTCGGGGCGGTGGCCCTCGATGCGAACGGCCACATCGCCGTGGCCACCTCGACCGGCGGAATGACCAACAAGCGCTGGGGCCGCATCGGCGACGCGCCGGTGATCGGCGCTGGCACCTATGCCAATGACCAGTGCGGCATTAGCGCCACCGGTTGGGGCGAGTTCTACCTGCGCACCGTGGCCGCCCACGACATCTGCGCGCGGGTGGCCCTGCGCGGCGACCCGATCGAAGCCGCGGCCGAGGACGTGATCAACCGCGTCATCCCGGCCCTCGGCGGCGACGGCGGCGCCATCGGCCTCGACGCCCGCGGCACCATCGTCATGCCCTTCAACACCAGCGGCATGTATCGCGGCTGGGTGAAGCCCGACGGCAGCCGCGGCACCGCTGTTTTCCGCGAACCGTGATCCAAGGCACGCGCCGGGGCCCAACCGGCGCTACGCTTGACCTACAGCCGACCGGAGGACCGCCATGTTCGACGAGGAAAGCACCCGCATCCGCAAGCAGCAGAAGTTCCTGCAGGACGTGGAGCACGCGATCAGCGATGCCAATCGCGAGATCATCCAGGCCCACATCCCGCGACTCGACAAGGCCAGCTTCGTTGCTTTCGCCACGCGCGTTGCGGAACTGCGCGCCGAGTACCTGAAGGCGGCGCTCGCCGCGGCGCAGGGCACCGACGCGGTCGAGTACACCGCGCTGCGCGCTCGGCGCGAGGCCTTCGAGGAAGCGAAGGCGGCGTTCAGCGCTTTGGAGCGCGCGATCGAGCGCGGCTACGTGGATATCGCTGGGGCGGGTTGAGACCGCATCACTCGGCTTCGGGTCACGCGTGGCGTGTTCGCCCGCATTCGGAACACTCGCGCCAGGGCCGCGCCACAAGGCTGGCCCGCCCCGTGGCCTCTTTCGAGTTGAACCCGGCGGCCCGCTCGAAGGGTGCGTCCCTGCACCTCGAGCGGCGGCTCATCCATGAGCCGCCCTTCGGGCTGTCGCCTGGTTTGCGCGCTGGGGCTCCTGATTCGCCTTGTGACGCGGCCCTGGCGCGACGCCGGCCGCTCGCCGCACGCTCGTGGCCCTTCATCGAGCGCTTCGCTCGTCGCGACGGGTTGCCGAAGGCGCCATCGCGAAGGCCCGGGCGAGGCGAATCAGGAGCCCCGGCACGCGCTTTAGGCGCAAGCCCCGAAGGGGTCGCTCAGGATGAGCGATCGGCCCAAGGGGCAGGACGCCCCCTTTGGGCCGACCGCCGGAACGTTTGCGAAAGAGGGGGTGGGGCGGGCAAGCCTCGTGCCGGGCCCTCGTCGATAGTCGCTCTGGCGACGCGTGGCCCAACGACGTGCGCGGCAGGTGCGCAAGGGCGCCCCTACCGCGTCGTGATCGACACGCTCGGCCGCGGATCCACCGGCCCGAGAAGCCGGTGCCGCGACCAGAACACCAGCGCCGCCTCGAGCACCGCCTCCGGGGCCTCCAGCTGCGGGTAATGCCCGATGCCCGGCAGCTCGTGCAGGTCGTCGTCGCCCAGCAGTTCGCGCCAGCGCGCGGCCGCATGCGCGCCCGAGACCGGGTCCGCGCTGCCGTTGATCAGCGCCATCGGCATGGCCACGCGCTCCATCGCGCCGACCCAGCGGGCGCGCTGCTTCTTCCGTTCCGACATGTAGCGCAGCAGGCGCGGTAACGCGAGGTGGCCGTCGTCGTGGCGCAGCAGGGTCCACAGCCCATCGACCACGCGCGGATCGGGCGGGGTGTGCTTGCCGAAGATCGCTTTCAGGTTGTCGGCGAAGCGCGCCTTGCTGCTGGCGCGGGCGATGAGCGGGCCGAGGCCGGGCAGGGCGAGAAGGCGCTGCATGGCTCGCGGGCGGTGCATCTCGGGGAACAGCCCGCCGTTGAGGAACACCACCGAGCGCATCGACGGCCGCGGCTTGCGCTTGTCGAGCTGCCGCGCGAGAAGCTCCTGCGCGACGGTGTCGCCGTAGTCATGCGCCAGGACGTGGTAGTCCCACGCGCCGTCGCGGCGCAGCAGCCATTCGCAGAGCTCGGCCTGTTCGGCGATGGTGTAGCGGTGGCCCTTGGGCTTGGCGGAATCGCCGAAGCCCAGCAGATCCACGGCCAGCAGCGAGAAATGCTGCGACAGCGGTTCCCACAGCGGCGCCCAGTCCCAGCTCGCCGAGGGAAAGCCGTGGATCAGCAGCAGCACCGGCAGGCGCGGTTCGACCTGCCGGCGCACGAACAGGCGGCCGAGCGGCGTCGAGACGCGCTCGCCGCCCTCGCGCCAGTCGCGAAGTTCGAAGAAGGCCGGCGCGGGGCGCGCGTTCGTCACGGTGTCCGGCACGCGCGGCTCAGTCCACCGCCACCGAGGCGGCGTGCTCGCGCGTGGCCTCGAAGCGCACGTCCTTCGCCCGCTCCTGCGCCAGCTGCAGGTTCACGCGCGAAGGCGCGAGGTAGACGAGATGGCCGGCAGCATCGATGCCGAGGTTCATGGCGTTCTTCTCGCGGAAGGCCTCGAGCGTCTTGTCGTCCGGCGCATACACCCAGCGCGCCGTCTGCACCTGCACCGGCTCGAAGCTGGCATCCACGCCGTACTCGTCCTTCAGCCGGTAGGCCACCACGTCGAACTGCAGCATGCCCACCGCGCCGAGGATCAGGTCGTTGCTCATCAGCGGGCGGAAGAACTGCGTGGCGCCTTCTTCCGACAGCTGGGCCAGGCCCTTCTGCAGCTGCTTGAGCTTCAGCGGGTCGCGCAGGCGCGCGCGGCGGAACAGCTCGGGCGCGAAGTTCGGGATGCCGGTGAAGTTGATCGGCTCGCCTTCGCTGAAGCTGTCGCCGATCGAGATGGTGCCGTGGTTGTGGATGCCGATGACGTCGCCCGGCCAGGCCTCGGCGGCGATCTCGCGGTCGCTGGCCATGAAGGTCAGCGCGTTGGCGAGCTTGAGCTCCTTGCCGGTGCGCGGGTGGAACACCTTCATGCCGGCGGTGAAGTGGCCCGAGCAGATGCGCATGAAGGCCACGCGGTCGCGGTGCTGCGGGTCCATGTTGGCCTGGATCTTGAAGACGAAGCCGGTGAGCTTCTCTTCCTCGGGCTCGACGGCGCGGCTGGTCGTGGCGCGCGTCTTCGGCGAGGGCGCGTGCTCGACGAAGAAGTCGAGCAGCAGCTGCACGCCGAAGTTGTTCACGGCCGAACCGAAGAAGACCGGCGTCTGCTTGCCCTGCTGGTACTTCTCGGCATCGAAGGGGTTCGAGGCGCCCTGCACGAGCTCGAGCTCGTCGCGCAGCTCGGCCAGCGCCTGCGCGCCGAGGCGGCGCTCCAGCTCCGGGTCGTCGAGCTTGAGGATGGTCGAATCCTGGCGGGTGAAGTTCTTGCCCGGCTCGAACAGATGCACTTCGTTGTCGACGAGGTGCACCACGCCCTTCAAGCGCTGGCCCATGCCGATCGGCCAGGTGATCGGCGCGCACTGGATGCCGAGCACGGTCTCGACCTCATCGAGCAGCTCGATGGGCTCCTTGCCCTCGCGGTCGAGCTTGTTGATGAACGTCATGATCGGCGTGTCGCGCATGCGGCACACCTCCATCAGCTTGATCGTGCGCTCTTCGACGCCCTTGGCGCAGTCGATGACCATCAGGGCGGAGTCCACCGCCGTCAGCACGCGGTAGGTGTCCTCGCCGAAGTCGGCGTGGCCCGGCGTGTCGAGCAGGTTGACGATCTTCCCTTCGTACGGGAACTGCATCACCGACGAGGTGACCGAGATGCCGCGCTCTTTCTCGAGCGCCATCCAGTCGGAGGTGGCGTGGCGCGCGGCCTTGCGGCCCTTCACCGAGCCGGCCATCTGGATCGCACCGCCGAACAGCAGCAGCTTTTCCGTCAGCGTGGTCTTGCCGGCGTCGGGGTGGGAAATGATGGCGAAGGTGCGGCGACGCCGGGTTTCGGTGCTCTGCTGGGACATGCGGGCCGCGCCGGGCTTTCAGCCGGCGGCTCGGGAGAACGGGAAGGGCCGCGATTATACGCCGGGCCTCCCGGCGCTCCGGGGGCGGGGCCCGGCGGCGTTCAGGGCGTGGCGTCGAGTTCCCGGCCGTCCGGCCCGCTCATCCGGAAGGGCAAGGAGAGCAATTCGCGGCCATCGTTGGCCTGCACGCTGAAATGCAGGTGCGGCGCGCTGCTCCATCCCACGCTGCCGACGGCGGCCAGCACCGCGCCGGGCTGCACGCCGTCGCCGGGCTGCACGCGCGCGCTGTCGGTCGCGATGTGCGCGTACAGCCCCATCGAGCCGTCAGCATGCAGCACGCGCACGAGGTTCATGCGCTCCTTCAGGGCCTCGTCCGTGCCGCCCTCGGTGAAGGTGTCGACGACCTGCATCACCGTTCCCGCCCGTGCCGCGAGCACCGGCGTGCCTTGGGCGGCGGCGAAGTCGAGGGCGTGGAAGTTGGCCGCATCGCGGTGGCTGGCCCGGCCGCCGAAGCCCTGCGTCAGGCGCCAGGCGCTGCCGGCGGGCAGCGGGAAGGCATAAACGCCGCGTTGCCCCGGCGGTAGCAACTGTGGCGCGCCCGGCTGGGCCCCGAGGCGCAGGTCCGGGGCGCCCCCGCCATCGAAGCGGCCCAGCGCTCGCGTTTCCCCGGGGCCGATCGTGGCCTCGATGAACTCGCTGGGCCGCGCGGCGTCATGCACGCGCACGTGGATCGGCCCAGCCAGGCGATTGCGGACGAGCGCCTGCCGCGTGCCATCGGCGCGACGTTCGACGGAGAGCTCGGCCATCGCCGTGCTCGGTGCCGTGATGGCGGCCGACAGCACCGGTGCCGCCAGCAGGCCCAGCAGGGCGAGCAGCCCCCGCCCGCGCATCACTCGCAGCGTTCGCGCAGGCCCAGGGCCGACGCGAGGTCGCGCCAGTCGAACGCGCTCAGCGACTCGTCGCGGTTCGAGGCGTAGAACACACCGGCCGGGAAGCGTGTGCTCGGCGCCTGCGACAGCCAAACGCCGTCGGTCATTCCGGTGTCACGCCCGGCGAAGCGGCCTTTCGCTTCAAGGGTCTTGCGGTCATAGACGCGGAAGAGCGTGGTGTCCTTGAACTGGTCGGAGGCCAGCCAGTAGCCGCTGCCGTCCGGGCAGGCCCAGAGCGCGATGCCCTCGGCCTGCGCCCCGAACTCGCCGACGCCGATGTCGCGCCCCGCGTAGCCGCCGTCGAAGCCGTAGACGCGGTAGCCGGTGCCCGTGGGCACGTCCTCTTCGGCCACCAGCAGGCGGTTGTTCGCGACGTCGCCAGCGATCGACTCGACCACGCGCAGCGCGCCCGCCTCGGAGGTGTCGCCGGAGGCGCCGTCGAAGCGGGCCGACACGGCGTCGCCATCGATCAGCACGCTGAAGCGCTTGATCCGCGCCGACAGCGCCTCGAGCGGCGGGACCACGTCGTAGTCGTCGCCGTCCATGAAGCTGTCGGTCACCCACAGTTCGATGCGGCCGCCTTCCGGCTCGTGCAGCCACAGGCCATAGGGCGAACGCAGCTCACCCTCACCGAAGGTGGCGAGCGGGGTGAATCCCGGCAGCGACAGCACCTGCACGCGGCGGTTGTCGCGTTCAACGACGAACAGTCGGTCACCCCAAGCGAAGACGCCGTTCGGCCGATTGAACTGGCCCGGTGCCGGGCCCTTGGCACCGACGCGGCGGAGCAGGGCACCGGTCTCGCCGTCGTGCACCAACAGCTGATGGGTTTCCTTGCCGGTGCTGATCAGCCAGCGGCCGCCCTCCGGCGTCAGCCATGCCGTGGGTGAATCGACCTCGTCCGGCGGGTTCGCGGGGGTGATGAAGGCTTCGGCCACGACCTCGTGGGCGATGTCGGAGGCGCCAAGGCGGGGCTCGTCGCTCGCGCGCTCGTCCGGCTCTTTCGCGCCACGCCAGAGGGCGCAACCCGGCAGCAGGAGGACGGCGAGGCCCAGCGCGAGGGCCGGGCGTAAGGGCGAGGGCAGGTGCATGGCGGACTCCGGTTCAGCGCCGAAGCATAGACGCCGCGGGGCGCAGGAAGTACTGGTCGATCGGCTGCGGGCGGTCGATGCCGTAGCCCTGCCCGAAATCCACGCCCAGCTGCGTCAGTCGGTCGCGGATGGCGTCGTTCTCGACGAATTCGGCGATGGTGCGCTTGTCGATGCTGCGCGCGATCTCGGCGATCGAGCGGACGATCGCCAGCGACAGCGCCGACGATTCGAGGTCGCGCACGAAGCTGCCGTCGATCTTGAAGTAGTCCACGTCCAGCCTGCGGAGGTAGGCGAACGAGCAGAACCCGGCACCGAAGTCGTCCAGCGCCAGCTGCAGGCCGAGCGCCTTCGCCGCGGCGATGAACTGCTGCGCGTCGTTGAGGTCGCGCACCGCCGAGGTCTCGGTGATCTCCAGGCAGACCTTGCCGGGCGGCACGCTGCTGCGCGCGAAGCGCTCGCGCAGGAAACTCGGGAAATCCCGGGTCGTTCACCGACGCGGCGCACAGGTTGATGGCGCAGGCGTCGAGCTGGGCCAGGGCCTGCGGGTGGCGCTCGAACCAGGCCAGCGTGCTGTCCACCACATGGCGATCGAGGCGCGGCCCCATGTGGAACTTCTCGGCCGCGGCGACCACCGGGCCCGGCGGCAGCACCTCGCCGGTGTCCGGGTCGACCATGCGCAGCAGGATCTCGAGGTGCCGACCGCCGTGCTCGATGCCCTGCAGGCCGGTGATGCTTTGGCAGTAGAGGCGGAAGTGGCCATCGCGCAGTGCGGCGTCGAGCCGGAAGGCCCAGCGCAGCGCGGCCGTGTGCTCGGCCACGGCGTCGGCGGCCGATTCGAAAGCCGCGAGCCGCAGCCGGTTGTCGCCCTGGTCCTTCGCGGTGGCGCAGCCGGCGTCCGCAAGGCACAGCAGTTCGGCGTAGTCGGCCTGCCCGCGGCAGAAGCGGATGGCGCCGATGCTGGCCGACGCGGACACGAGGTTCCCGCCGCTGCCCTGCCGGTAGTCGCGCACCGCAGCCAGCACGTGGTCGAGCACCGCGGGGTTCGCCGCCGGATCCCGGTCGTCCAGCAGCGGGACGAACTGGTCGCCGGCCAGCCGGCCGACAAGGCTGCCGCCCGGCAGCACGGCCCGCAGCGGCCATCAGGATCAGCGGCGCGACCGTCAGCGTGATCAGCAGGAGCAGCAGCACGAGGGTCTCGAGCGTCGTTTCGGGACGCCGCACCGCGCCATCGTCCGACGCGGCCACCAGCGACAACACCAGTCCGCAGGTGAGGGTGCCGGCAGCCACCAGGCGGGCCGGCAAGCGGATGGCGCCCCAGATCAGGACGATCGTCGGCAAGGCCAAGAGGGATTCCGCGTTACGCACCCGGGCGCCGTCGACGGTCGCCACCACCAGCAGGGTGGCGGCGAGGGCGGCGCTCCAGGCCAAGCCCTCCCCGGCGCGGCGCAGCACCTGGCCGAGCATCGATTCCCCGCTGTGCGGCCACAGTAGCGACAGCGCGGGGGCCAGCACCGCCACGCCGAACACGTTGGCGACCAGCCACTTAACGGCCGCGTCCGGCGCCGCCGACAGCGGCGCGAAGCCGGCCACCACGAGGCCCGCGACGCCCAAGGGCAGGCTGGCCAGCGCGGATGCGAAACCGGCAAGGGCGATGTCGCCGCCGCTGGCGAGGTCCATCCGCCGCCCCGGCCCCAGGCCGCGATGGCGCGCGAGCGTGGCGCCAGCCCATGCGCCGAGCACGTTCGCGGCCATCGTGAAGGGGATGAAGACCGCCGGCACGTCGGTACCGGTCAGCGAGAACACGAGGTCCGCTGCCGCCACGAGGGGCCACCAGCGGCGGCCCTCGAACACGAGCAGCACGAGGCTGAGGGCGCCCGGCGCCCAGAGCAGCACGACGGAATCGGTGCCCACCACCAAGCGGTTGCCCAACACGCCGCCTGCCCAATAGAGGGCGATGAAGCCGAACACGAGCATCCAGGGGCGGAGCGTGGCGGTCATGGGGCGGTCACGGAGGACGTCCTCCGCATCCTAAAGGCCGCTGCGGCCGGCGTGCTCGGGCCCCGCGTCAATCCGCGTGTCTTGCAGCTGTCGCCATACCGTCATCGGGGTGAAACGGCGCGGCCTCGGAATAACGTTTTTCCAACGCAGGACGCTCCATGACCCGCCAGCCCTTGACGACGGCCATCGCCGTTGCCCTCGCCTCCGCCTTCGTCGCCCCGGTCGCTTACTCGCAGGCCGCCGTCGCCGCGGCCGCCCCGTCGCCGGCCCAGCTCGACCGCGTCGAGGTGGTCGGCGAGATCATCTACCGCGACCGCACCGAAGCCACCGCGCCGGTGCTGAGCTACGACCTCGCCTACTTCCAGCGCTTCGAGCCGCTCACCGTCGGCGACATGCTGAAGCGCGTGCCGTCGGTCACCTTCGTCTCCGACGTGCTCGAGTACGACGGCGTGCGCCTGCGCGGCCTCGATTCGGGCTACACGCAGATCCTCATCAACGGCAAGCGCGTGCCCGGCGCCGGCCTCGACCGCGCTTTCTTCGTCGACCGCATCCCGGCCGAGATCGTCGAGCGCATCGAGATCGTCCGTTCCGCCTCGGCCGACCGCAGCGGCGACGCCGTCGCCGGTGCCCTGAACATCGTGCTGCGCGACGGCTATTCGATCGACGGCGGCTACCTGCGGGCCGGCGCCACGCGCTTCAACGACGACGAGTTTGAACCGACCTTCGGCGCGTTCTGGGGCGGCGAAGCCCTCGGCGGAAACCTGCTCGTGGGCGCCAACGTGCAGGGCCGCCGCAACCCGAAGGACAAGTTCAGCCAGCGCTTCGACGCGCCGGGCGGCACGCTCGACAACACCGAAGTGCAGACCGACGTGCGCTCGGGCAAGGATTACGCCTTCAACGCCGACTACCGCGTGGGCGTGGGCGAGACCGGCGAGCTGCATCTGTCGGGCATGTTCGTCCGCACCGACCGCTTCCAGGACGAGGACTCGATCGAATACCGCAGCGGCCTCGCCAACAACGCCAACCTGCTGACGATCAACCAGAACGACCTCGACATCCAGACCGACAACTACACGCTCGGCGCCGGCCTGAAGTGGGCCATGGCGGGCGGCGAAACCGAGGTCCGCCTCGACCGCGCCGGCATCACCGACAGCCAGTTCGAGTTCGAGAACGAGACCGAGTACCTCCGCGACAGCAACCCGTTCCCGGAAGCCGACCGCTTCACCCGCGACGTCACCGACCTGCTGATCGAAGACACCGACACCACCGGCGAGATCACGCACGAGCGCGACGCCGACTTTGGCAAGCTGAAGTTCGGCCTGCAGGCCACGCTCAAGGACCGCGAGACCCGCATCTTCGAGGCCACCCGCTACCGCGTCACCATCCCGAACGCGCCGGGCATCAGCCCGCCGATCCCGGGCCCGACCCAGTCGCTCGCCCCGATCGCCGGCGGCCTGAACACCATCGAAGAGACCCGCATCGAGCCGTTCGTGAAGCTCACCGGTGCGGCCGATGCGTTCGAGTGGGAAGCCGGCCTGCGCTACGAGCAGACGGACACCGAGATCAATGACCGCACGGTGGCGGCGAACCTGGCCCGCACCGACACCGACTACGGCTTCCTGCTGCCGTCGGCCCACGTGCGCTGGAACCTCGACGACGCCAACCGCATCACCGCGTCGATCGCGCGTACCGTGCGCCGTCCGGACTTCAACGCCATCTCGCCGGCCCTGCTGGAAGCCGAAGCTGGTGACAACGACGTGGTCGGCAACCCGCTGCTCGATCCGGAAAGCGCCTGGGGCCTCGACGTGGGCTTCGAGCGTCGCCTCGGCGAGCGCGGCATCGTCGGCATGAACCTGTTCTACCGCGACATCACCGACCTGGTCGAGCTGGCCAACACCGGCCTGCCGGGCAGCGAGGACGACGCGTCCAACCGCGCCTGGATCTTCCAGCCGCGCAACACTGGCGATGGGCAGGTCTGGGGCGCGGAGCTCGACCTCTCGACCCCGCTCTCGCTCATCGGCCTCGACAACACCGGTGTGTTCGTCAATTACAGCTGGCTGGACAGCGAGATCGAGGACGATTTCGGCACGCGCCGCTTCAACAACCAGTCGAACTACGTCTACAACGTCGGCTTCATCCAGGAGCTGCCCTCGCTGGAAGCCTCGTTCGGCGTGACCTTCCGCAAGCAGGGCGACGCCTACACCCGCGTCGTCGGCGAAGAAGTCGTCACCAGCTACGACGGCGACCTCGAGGCCTTCATCGAGAAGCGCTTCGGCAAGTCGTGGGCCGTGCGCCTGACCGGCATCAACCTGCTCGACCAGAGCAAGGACGAGGTGTTCGACAAGTTCAACACCGTCCAGGAGCAGATCAACCGCGACTACGACGAGTACGAGCTCGAGACCGAGACCGGCGGCCGCGCGCTGCAGCTGATCGTCCGCTACCAGTTCTGATCCACGAAGGCCGGGGCGGCGCCGCCCCGGCCGGATCCGACGGAAACAGGAAAGGGCCGCATCGCTGCGGCCCTTTTTCGTGGCGCTGTTCGCGTTGATTGTGGTTGATTCGCTCACGCCATGGCCAACCTGAGCAATGATGCGGCTCCTGCGCCGGTTTGGGCGTTCCGCTCCAAGGCGCGGAACCAGCCCAGATAGTTCGGCAGATAGGACGTCGCCACGCCATGGAATCGGGCGATCCAACCCTTCAGCCG
>NZ_JAPZQK010000036.1 GCF_027530345.1 Silanimonas sp.
GGTTGCTGCCTGCCAACCGACGATGCCCATGCCGGCAGACCAGGCGGCGCGAAAGCGATGATGCAACAGGAACGCCGTGAAGTAACAGACCGGCATTTCGCGCCGACTGGGCAGCCGCACCGCAGCGCGGACGTTTGCTCCCCAGATGGCCGGCCCGGAGCGAGGCGCTACAAACACCAATGAACATGCCGACTTGCGACGCCTAACGTCTGAGTTAAGCGGCAGCTCCAATCGCGAAGCGATTGGACTGTCCGCTTGAACGAATAGTTAGGCGGAATGTGCCGGAGCCCGAACTTGCAGGCAACCCGGAAGGCGGTTTCTTGGCGCCCGCGCCTGCCAGGAACTCTCACTGGCTACTTTGCGGCCCGGCGGACCTGCGACGCGGACTCACACAGCGCGGGCGAGCCGGATGTCTCGCTGCGAGAGAGTCTCGGCTTGCGGAGGCCGGTATCGCCTCAGACCACCGTAGAACCGACCGCCTAACGCCTGAATTAACCCGTGCCGCGAAGCGGCATCGGGTTGAATGAATTGTTAGGTGCGCTAGCTGATGAGGGCAGCGCTACCCAGTATGAAGATGGCCAAGAAAAGTGACGTAGATGGGAAGCGAAGCGGATTGATCTTACCTTTCAAGGCAACGGCAGCACTCAAGACTGAAAGGACAACGCTTAAACCTGTGAGGAAGACTGCCAGTTCTGAGCGATCAGGATGCATAGCGACATAGCCGTAACCGATGCTCATTGAAAGAAGAAGCACGGTGGCGATGTGCCAGCAGTAATAGTTGAGCCATTTTGAGGCGGGAGGCAGGTGATGAGAGGCCAGGAGCGGGCCAGCTACGCGGGGCCCACCGATGAACGTATGCACACAGAACGTGACAAAGCTTACGAATGAGGCCGACCAGAAGAGATAAACGTTCATAGCGCACCTAACGCCTGAGTTAAGCCGCGCCGAAGGCGTCGGCTTGAATGATTAGTTAGGCCGCATGTTAGCAGAACTCACGGCAACGGCAAGCGGCGACCCTGGGGCTTGGCGGCTACCAGTTCTACGACACGAGCGAACTCAGCGTCTGGCCCTCTCAGAAAGGCGGCGCAGTAGGCAACCAGGTCGTGTGCCAGATGGCGGAACCCATCTAGCGGATCGTCCGAGAAGCCCGGGTACTGACTCTGGCCGCGCTGCGCAACAACAGACATGTATTCAGCGTGGTCTATGCACAGTTCCCCCATGCGATAGCTCACCAGACCAAGGGAGAAACGATAGTGCAGCTCAAGGGCCCGGTCGTCGCGGGAATAACAGCCGGACGCGAAGTTGCCGCCGGAGCTCGCGCCGGATGCACCGTATCCCCACGAGAATCCGCACGGCAGCAAGATCGGGTCAATTAGCTCGCGACCTGCACGCAAAATTTGTGGAGCGAGAAGTTCCATCCAATGCGGCCTAACGATCGAGCTAAGCGGCAGCTCCAATCGCGAAGCGATTGGACTGTCCGCTTGAGCGAGTTGTTAGGCTGTCGCTCACGCCGGATGTTGCATGGCCCGAACTGACAGCCCTCGAAACTGGTTGCTGCCTGCGAACCGACGATGCCCATGCCGGCAGATCAGGCGGCGCGAAAGCGATGATGCCGCAGGAAAGCCGTGAAGCAACAGGCCGGCATTTCGCGCCGACTGGGCAGCCGC
>NZ_JAPZQK010000018.1 GCF_027530345.1 Silanimonas sp.
GGCAATGGCGACCGCCTTTTGAGGATCAGGGGCGCTTGCGCGCCCACTTTTTTGTAGCGCGGATCAAAACAATCGACTTTGCGGCGACTTCGCCAGACCAGAACTGCCGCCGGAAACAGAGTTTTTCAACGGAATAGGTCGACCTCGGCCGGTCACGTTCTTGTCGGTTGTGGGCAGTTGGATTGCCAACGCTGGGCAGTTCTCTTGGCGAAGCCGCTCAGTTGTTCTGGCAAGAACTGTTCAAGTGGCTGGCAATACGAACCCAGGGTTTCGTCACCGAGGACGGCCATCGCAGCCCGTGGTCGCACGCGTTCCTGTTCACGGGCGAGCGCGCCGACGGCCATCACTGGGTGATCGAATCCGACCTCGATCTGCGTTCGCGCAACCTCCGCCTCGGAGCGCAGGAGAACCGGATGGAGCGCTACTTCGACGATGAGGCCTACCCGAACCTCGCCGTGCTGGACTTCGGCCTCGATGCCGACGCCACGCGGCGCGTGCTGTGCCAAGGCCTCGACCTCGTCGCCGGGGCCTCGCATTACTCGCTCAAGGAGATCTTGGGCACGCTGTTCGCTCTGCCGTCGGCCTCGCTCCGCCGTCGCCGCAATCTTCTCGCCTCGGAAGGCGCCCTCTACTGCTCGGCGATGGTGCAGCACTGCTTCGAGGCGATCGACCTGCGCTTCCGCCCGCACATCGACGGCAAGAACCTCACGCCCCACGACATCGCCCGCGCCGAGCTCCCGCACACGGCATGGCAGCTGCTGCGCGAACCGCAGCCGGGGCGGAAAACCCGCCTGCGTCGCTACCGCGAAGCCGGGAAGACACTGCTCGCGGCGCTCTCGGCCTGAGGCTGGCGAGGCCTCAGGCCAGGGCCGCGATGAACCCCATGGCCATCAGCACCCAACGCAGCGCTTCCAGCGGTTTGGCCCAGGGTTTGCGTTCCATGAGCGCCCCCAGCACCACGAGGCTCGCCACGAGGCCCAAGGCGTAGCCGCCGGATTGCCACGCCGGCATCGCACCGGCGCTGACAAGGAAATGCACCGCCGGTACCAGCAGCAGCGCGAAGTTCGCCAGCACGTAGGCCGTCAATGCGCGCGATACCGGCGGGTCGTACTCCTCTCGAGCGATCTCGAAGGCCGGCTTCGGATCGATGGCCTGCAGGTCTGCAGGACGCCAGCCTGGCTTGCCGAACCAGAGCCGCAGGCGGTCGCGCCAGCGGGCCGTGCGCCAGGTGTCGCGCCAGAGCGCCGCGTACACCTCGAGATTGGCCCAGAGCGGATTGAAGCTGCGCAGCGGGGCGCGCGTGCCGTAGACGACCGGATCCGTATCGTCTTCCTCGACGAAAGTGCCGAACAGCCGATCCCACAGGATGAACAGGCCGCCGTAGTTCTTGTCGAGGTAACGCTCGTTCATCGCGTGGTGGGCGCGATGGTTCGAGGGTGAGGCGAAGACGCGGTCGAACCAGCCCAGCTTCGGCACCAGCTCGGTGTGGATCCAGAACTGGTACAGCAGGTCGATCACCGCCACTACCGCGAACACCTCGAGCGGAAACCCGAGCACGGCCATCGGCAGGTAGAACACCCAGCCGAGCAGCGCGCCGCTGCTGGTCTGCCGCAGCGCGGTGGTGAGGTTGTAGCGCTCGCTCTGGTGGTGCACCACGTGCGCGGCCCAGAGCAGGTTCACCTCGTGGCCGGCACGGTGCAGCCAGTAGTAGCAGAAGTCGTAGAGCACCAGCCCGGCGATCCACACCCAGGGGCTGGTGGCGGAGAGTTCGAACAGCGCGACGTGCTCCACGGCCACGGCGTAGATGCCGATGGTGAGCGCCTTGGTGAACACGCCGGCCACCTGCGACATCACGCCGAGCGACAGGCTGGCGATGGCGTCGTTCACGCGGTAGACGGCGCGTCCCATCACGCGGGCGGCAACGAGTTCGATGCCGATCAGCAGGAAAAAGGCCGGGATAGCCCAGAACATGATGGCCTCAGCCATGGCGCGCCTCCGCCGCGATCGAGCGGGCGATGCACCATTGGGCGGCCCAGTAGGTGGCGAGCACCCACAGCGAGGCCAACGGCACGGCGGACGCGAACCGGTCCCAAGCGAGCAGGCCGTCGCTGAGGACGAACAGCGCGCCACCGACCGCCAAGCCGGCTCCCCCGCGCTCGCGGGCACCGAAGGCGAACGCCGCCATGCCGGTCAGCACGACGACGTACGCGATCACCGCTCCCTGCATGGGGCCCGGCACCTGGGGCAGAAGCAGGGAGAGCACGCCCGCCGCGAGCAGGCCATAGCCCAGCCATGCGAGCGCGACCGCCTTGGGCCGGCCGTGGCGAAAAAACGCAACGATGTAGGCAAGGTGCGCCAGCAGGAAGGCACCGAGTCCGACCACGAACGCGTCGATGGGCAGCATCAGCGCGACGTCGCCCACCAGCGAGAGCAGCAGGCCGGTGATCACCCCGGGGCGGAGGCCATGGGGGTCCTCCGAGCGCCAGGCGAACGCGATGAGCAACAGGGTCGTGACCGGCTTGAACACGTAGTGCAGGCCGAGACCGGCCGGTGCCGACAGGGCACCCGCGATGGCGAGGACGGCCGACGCCGCGATCCATCCCCGCCACTGACGATCCCGAAGCATCCGGCTCACCAGACGAGGTCGTCGGGCACCTGGTACTGCGGATCGGCGTACTCGTCGCTGCCGGGCGGCGCGTTGGGATCCACCTCGAGCGCCACCGCGTCGGGAAAGAGCGCCTTCGCTTCGGCCAGCACGGCCGCCGTCACCAGAAGGTAGCGCCCGTTGCTCTGCACCACGCCGAGCTCACCGGCATTGAGGGCCTTCAGCTGGTCGGGCGTCACGTGGATGCGCTTGATCTTGCCGCCGTAGGGGAAATGCCGCGCATGTTCGGCAGCGGCATCGTTGAGCGCCTTGCCCACGAGGAAGGCATCCAGCTTGGCCTTCGCCTCGCGGCGGACGCGCGCCGCCTCCTGCTTGGCCTGTTCCGCGGCGATGCGCTCACGCTTCTCGGTCTCCGCGCGCAGCGCGTAGGCCTTGGCGAGATCGATCTCCTCCTGCGTGCGCGGCTTGCCACCGCCACGCTGGTCCGGGCGCGGGCCACGGGGGCCGCGTCCGTCGCGGGGTGCGCCCGGCTTGCCACCGCCGGGCTTCGCAGCTTGCGGGCGTTCGCCGCCCGACGGCCGATGCTCGCGCTTGGGTTCGGGCTTGCGCTCGGTGCGCTCGGGCTTCGGCGCGGCCTTGAAGCCGAGGCCGAGCAGCTGGTCTTTCAGGCTGTCACTCATGGCGGATCAGTAATGCGGCGGCGGCGGCTCGCTGGCCGGATCGGCCATCAGCGCACGGCGCAGTTGCTTGAGGTCGTCGAGCACGCGGGTGAGCAGCTCGCGGTTTTTCTGGCCTTCGATGCGCGCATCGGCGAGGGCTTCGGAGAGCTCCTGCATCGCGTGCTCCTGGAAGGCCAGGCGGGTTTCGAGTTCGGTGAGCCGGCGGTCGGCAGTGGTGTCGCGGTCAGGGCTGGGCATTCGGCTTCGGGGCAAGGAGGCTGCGCCCCCGGCCGATGCCGTAGTACGCGAGGCCTGCTTCTTCCACTTCCTTCGGGTCGTAGACGTTCCGGCCGTCGAAGACGACGCCGGCCTGCAAAGTGTGCCTCAAAGCGTCGAAGTCCGGGCTCCAGAAGGCCTTCCACTCGGTGACGACGACCAGCGCGTCGGCCCCCGCGAGCGCCTCCTCGGGCGTCGGGCACAGCGTCAGGTCCCCGCGCTCACCGAAGATCCGCCGGGCTTCGTCCATCGCCTCGGGGTCGTGCGCCCGCACGCGGGCGCCAGCGTCCCAGAGCTGTTGCAGCAGCAGGCGACTGGAAGCTTCGCGCATGTCATCGGTGTTGGGCTTGAAGGCGAGGCCCCAGACCGCGAAGGTGCGGCCACGCACGTCGCCACCGAAATGCCGCGCGATCAGCTCGAACAGCTTGCCCTTCTGGCGGTCGTTGACGCCCTCCACCGCCTCGAGGATGCGCGCGTCGTAGCCGTGCTGCCTTGCCGTACGTTCCAGCGCCTGGACATCCTTCGGAAAGCAGCTGCCGCCGTAGCCGGCACCGGGATAGATGAAGTGCCAGCCGATGCGCGGGTCGCTGCCGATGCCGTGGCGCACGGCTTCGATGTCGGCCCCGACGCGCTCGGCGATGTTCGCCATCTCGTTCATGAAGCTGATCTTCGTCGCCAGCATGGCGTTGGCGGCGTACTTGGTCAGCTCGGCCGAACGCTCGTCCATGACGATGACGCGCTCGTGGTTGCGGTTGAACGGGGCGTAGAGCCGCTTCATCTTCTCGATGGCGCCGGTATCGCGGCTGCCCAGGATGATGCGGTCGGGGCGCAGGCAGTCGGCGACGGCCGCGCCCTCCTTCAGGAACTCGGGGTTCGAGACCACGTGGAACTCGACGTCGGCCCCCCGGGCGGCCAGCTCGGCGGCCACGACCTCGCGGACGCGATCGGCGGTGCCTACCGGCACGGTGCTCTTGTTGACGATGACAGTGGGCTGGGCGATGTGCCGGCCCAGAGTGCGCGCCACCGCGAGCACGTGGCGCAGATCCGCGCTGCCGTCCTCGTCCGGGGGCGTGCCGACCGCGATGAAGACGATCCGCGCGTGGGCGATGGCGGTTTCCGCCTCGGTCGTGAAGTCGAGGCGGCCCGCCCGGTGGTTGTTGCGCACCAGTTCGTCGAGGCCAGGCTCGAAGATCGGGATGCGGCCCTCGCGGAGACCGGCGATCTTCGCGGCGTCGACATCGACGCAGACCACCTGGTGACCGACCTCGGCGAGGCAGGCGCCGGTCACCAGCCCCACATACCCCGTTCCAAACACGCTGACGCGCATGCACCGCTCCGAATGGCTGAACGCAGGCTGCACTCTAGCGGCCGAAGGTGTCGATTTGCAGCGCGCGCGAAGGGCAATCCGGGCGCCAACCCGGGGGGCAACCGCGATTGCGTCTCATCGCCCGTCTCCTTAAGGCATTCCAGTCCCCGGCTGGCCTAGACTTGGCGCCCACGTTCCTGATCCCGCTGGCCCCATGAGTGAACCGCAAGCCCACCGCCTCCCCTTGAGCGTCGTCGTCCCCGCTTTCAACGAACAAGGCAATGTCGGTCGGCTGGTCGACGAGGTGGCTAAGGCCCTTCGCGGCCGGCTCGCCTTCGAGATGGTGTTCGTCGACGACGCTTCGAGGGACGGGACGTTGGAGGAGCTCCGGCAGGCCCAGCAGCGCCATCCGGAACTCCGCGTGCTCTCCCATGCGCAGCAGAGCGGCCAGAGCACGGCGATCCGCAACGGCATCAAGGCCGCGCGCGGCGAGTGGATCGCCACGCTCGACGGCGACGGGCAGAACGACCCGGCCGACATCCGCCTGCTGCTCGCCACGCGCACCATCTCCGACGCCGACACCAAGTGCTTCGCCGGCTGGCGCACCACGCGGCGCGACAACGCCGGCAAGCGCATCAGCTCGCGCGTCGCGAACGCCGTCCGCGCCCGCCTGCTGCGCGACGCCACACCGGACACCGGCTGCGGCCTGAAGCTGTTCGAACGCGAGGCCTTCCTCGACCTGCCCTACTTCGACCACATGCACCGCTACCTGCCTGCGCTGTTCCAGCGCGCCGGCTGGAAGACGGTGAGCGTGCCGGTGAACCACCGCGAGCGCGGCGCCGGCACGTCGAAGTACACCAACTTCGGCCGTCTGCTCGTGGCCTTTGCCGACCTGCGCGGCGTGATCTGGCTGATCCGCCGCGCCAAGCGCACGGCGATCAAGGAATTCCCGGCTGCGGAGTCGAAGCGCGCATGAACCAGGAAATCCTCTGGCTCGATTGGACCGGCATCCACATCACGCCGTGGAAGCTGATCGGCTACCTCGGCGCGCTGATGTTCGGCGGACGCTGGCTCGTGCAGTTCGTCGCCAGCCGCCGCGCCGGCAAGCCGGTCATTCCGCGCCTGTTCTGGTACATGAGCATCCTCGGCAGCCTGATGGTGCTGTCCTACTTCCTGTTCTCCGACAAGCGCGATTCCGTCGGCGTGCTGCAGAACCTGTTCCCCACTTTCACGGCCTGCTACAGCCTGTGGCTCGACATCCGCCATCGCGGCTGGGACAAGGCCGGCGCGTCCAGCAGCGAGGATTCCCGTGCTTCGTCGTGAGCGCCGGCTGCTGCTCTGGCTGCTCGCGGCCTTCCTGGTGCTGGGCGCCGGCATCGGCCTGCGCGAACCCACCCCGCCCGACGAACCGCGCTTCGCGATGATGGCGCAGGACATGGTCGACACCGGCAACTGGCTGGTGCCCCACCGTGGCAGCGAGATCTACGCCGAAAAGCCCCCGGTCTTCATGTGGATGCAAGCCAGCGCCTACGCCGCGGTCGGCGATCTCCGCATCGCCTTCCTGCTGCCCTCGCTGCTGGCCGGCGTGCTGACGCTGTGGCTGGTCTACGACCTCGCGCGGCGCCTCTGGGGGCCGCAAGCCGGCATGGCCGCATCGGTAGCGTTGGCGCTGTGCCTGCAGTTCGGATTGCAGGCGAAACGCGCGCAGATCGACATGGTGGTCGTGGCCATGATCATGGGCGCGGTCTGGGCTATGGGGCGGCACCTGTTCCTCGGCCACTCGCCCCGCTGGATGTGGTTCGGCGCCTTCCTCGCCGGCCTCGGCACGGTCACCAAGGGGGTTGGCTTCCTGCCCCTGCTGATGCTGCTGCCGGCCTTCATCCTCGAACGTCGCGGCGCCCTGCCCCTGCCGGACGCCTCGCGCGGTCCGTGGCGGGTGCGCTGGTCGCTGGTGCTGCCGGCCTTCCTCGCCGGCACGGCCGTGTGGCTGGCGCCGATCGCGCTGGAGGTGCTGCGCAACCCCAATCCGGAGTTGAAGGCCTACGTCGCCGAGTTGCTCTTCAAGCAGACCGGCGAGCGCTACGTCAACGCGTGGCACCACATCAAGCCGTGGTGGTACTACAGCGAAGTGGTCGCTTCCTTGTGGATGCCGGGCGCATTGCTGCTGCCCTGGCTGGTGCCTGCGTGGTGGCGTCGAATTCGCGAAGGCGATCCGGCGACGATCACCCTGCTCGCGTGGGTGGTCATGGTGCTGCTGTTCTTCTCGGCCAGTCCGGGCAAGCGCGGCGTCTACATCTTCCCGGCGCTGCCGGTGCTGTGCGTGGCCGCGGCTCCCCTGCTCGCCTCCCTGCTGGAACGCGCCGGCGTGCGGCGCACCCTGTTCGGCTACGGTCTGTTCCTCGCGTCGCTGATGGGCGTGGTCGGCTTGGCCGGGCTCGTGGGGCCCGAGGCCTGGTCGGCGAAGCTGGCCGAATCCCGCGGCATCGCCGACGGTGACGTCCAGACCGTGTTCGCCGGCTTCCTTGTTGCGGGGGTGCTCGGCCTTGCGGCGATGGGCATGACCCGCACCCGAAGGGTGGTTCCGGGCCTGCTGGCCGTCACCGCCATCGTCTGGACCACCTACGGCCTCATATTGCGGCCTGCGTTGGACCCGAGCAGCTCGGGCCGCACGGTGATGGCGGCCGTGGCGGAACGTCTTCCGGCGGATGCCGAGCTGGCGCTGGTCGCGTGGACGGAACAGATGCGCTTGCAGGCCGACCGCCCCGTGACCGATTTTGGCTTCAAGGCCTCCGGCAAGGCGCAGTGGCGCTCCGGGGCCATCTGGCTGGCCGAGGCGCCGGCCACGCGCTGGGTGCTCGCCCGCGCCGACACGGTGCCGGAGTGCGTGGATGCCGCGCAGGTGATCGCCGTGGGGCTGTCGAACCGCCGCGCCTGGGCGCTGGTGCCCGGTATGGCCGTCGCGCCACGCTGCAACGCCAACGATCTCGACTGAGCCACGTCGCCCCGGAAAACAGAAAGGCCGCGGCGAACCGCGGCCTTTCCATCACAGCGTGGCGAGCGGTTTACTGGGCCGGCGTCGCGGCGTCCTGCTTGACGATCTCGAGCAGCTCGACCTCGAACTTCAGCGTGGCGTTCGGCGGAATGTCCTGACCGGCGCCGTTCGGGCCGTAGGCCAGCGCGGCCGGGATCCAGAACACGTACTTCGAGCCCACCGGCATCAGCTGCACGCCTTCCGTCCAGCCCGGGATCACGCCGGCCAGCGGGAACGTCGCCGGCTCGTTGCGGGCGTAGGAGCTGTCGAACTCCTTGCCGTCGAGCAGCGTGCCGCGGTAGTGCACCTTCACGGTGTCGGCGGCGGTCGGCTGCGCGCCGGCGCCAGCGCGGACCACCTGGTACTGCAGGCCGCTCTCGGTCGTGCGGACGCCGGCCTTGGCCTTGTTCGAGGCCAGGAAGGCTTCGCCTTCGGCGAGGTTCTTCGCGCCCTGCTCGGCGATCAGCGCCGCCTGCTTGCGCTGCATGAACTGGCCGAAGGCCATGCCCACTTCCTGTGCCTGAGCGTCGGTCATGAGCTTGCCTTCACCGGAGAGGCCGGCCTGGATGGCCTTGGCGAGCGTGGCCGGATCCACGTAGTCCTTCACCTGCTGCAGGCTGTTCGCCATCTGCAGGCCGATCATGTAGCTGATCTTCTCGTTGTCGGTCCGCAGGCCTTCAACGGCCGGGAGCTGCAGCGTGGCCGGGCCTTCCGCCGGGGCCGGGGCGGCGGTCGGGTTCTGGGCGAAGGCCGGCGCGGCGAAGACGCAGAGGCCCAGCAGGGCGGTGGCGGCCAGGGAACGGGTGTTCAGCATGGGGGAACGGACTCCATCAGTCGGAACCGCCACGGACGCGGCGGGCCGCCGATTGTGGCCTCGAAGGCGGGCTTCGGCAATGCGCGGCTCAGGCCGGCGCGAGCCCACCGCCGAAGTGCCAACACAGCCCCATGGCCACCCCGTGGGCGGCGATTACCGCCGCGGAGATCCGCCGGCGCAGCTGGCGGAAGCCCGGCGTCGCGGGCAAGGCGTCGGCGCGGGTGTCGAACCACAGGGCCAGCCCGAAGCCGACGGCGAGCGCGGCCAAGGCGTAGAGGGCGGGCAGGAACAGGGCCGGGAAGGCCCACAGGCTGGGCAGCACGGCGAGCACGTAACCTTGGGCACCGGCCCCCGCGCTCATCACCCGACCCCAGCGCACCCCACCGAGGAAGCTGAGGATCACCGCCGAGTAAACGAGGAAGGCCTTGCTGCCGATCGCCAGAGGGCGCGGCTCGCCGAGCAGGCCACCCGCGCCCCAGGCCACCAGGGCCGCGAGGAAAGGCAGCAGGCCCGACCACGTCAACCACACCGCGGCACTCGGCAGCGGCGGCTGGTAGAGGTCCTGTACCGTCATGTACTCCCGACGTGCCTCGCGCTCCAATCCGCTCATGGATACCTTCCAAGCCCTCGATGCGGCACGACGCCGCCACTCGCATCCTCCCGCAGCCGGCAGCGACGCGGAAGCCCGCGCCCTCGATGCCTTCGCAGCGTTCTTCTCCAGCTTCGCGCCCGACCGCATCGAACGCCTGCTGCCCGCGACCTATGCCGAGGACATCTGGTTCAACGACACGTTGAAGACGGTCGTCGGCCGCGAGGCCCTCGCGCACTACCTGCGCGAGAGCGCCGAGGCCGTTGAACACTGCCGCGTCGAGATCATCGACAGCACGCGCAATCCGGAAGGCGAATACCTGCTGCGCTGGCGCATGGTGATCCGCTTCAAGCGCTTCAAGAAGGGCCAGGACACGGAGAGCATCGGCCTGTCCCACCTGCGCTTCGACGCGGACGGCCGCGTCGTCTACCACCAGGACTACTGGAATGCGGCGGAAGGACTCTTCCGCCACATCCCCGTGCTGGGTTGGATGATCGAAGCCGTTTTGAAGCGCGTCTGAGGCCTCAGGGCTTCGGCGCGGCGATCGCCTTTTCGATGGCCTCGACGATCTCCGGCGCATCCGGCTTGGTGCGGCTGCCGAAGCTGGCCACCACCGAGCCGTCGCGGCCGATCAGATATTTGTGGAAATTCCAACCGGGCTGGTCACCGGTTGCCGCGGCCAGCTCGCGATAGAACGGCGTGGCTTCGGCGCCGCGCACGACGACCTTCTCGAACATCGGGAACTTCACGCCGTAGGTCAGCGTGCAGAATTCCTGGATCTCCGACTCGCTGCCGGGCTCCTGGCCCATGAAGTCGTTCGACGGGAAACCGAGCACCGCGAAGCCCTGCGCGGAATACTTCTGGTGCAGGGCCTCCAGGCCTTCGTATTGCGGCGTGAGGCCGCATTTGCTGGCCGTGTTCACCACCAGCAACACCTGCCCGGCATAGGCCTGCGCGAGGTTGACGCGATCTTCCCCGGCCAGACGTCGGAACTCGTGGTTCAGCACCCCGGCTTGCGCGCCACCCGCAAACGCGCCCGCGCCCATCCCGACCACCAGCGCCAGAGCGCCGATCCAAGCCTTCATTGCCTTCTCCTCGGTGGAACCGGCCGCTGCCGGTCTATGCCATCAGTTTGCTCATTCTCCGTGTTCGGGGTGTTGACGGGCCGAAAACTGGTGTTATAGTTACCTACACCACCACCCACCCACCTCACTGAGGTCCCGCCATGAACACCCGCCTCCGCAACAGCCTGAGCGCCCTGGTCCTCGCCGCCGGCGTGACCTCGCTCGGCTACGCCCTGGGTGAACCGCCCCGCCCGGGCAGCCTGGCCGCCAATGCCAGCCAGCAGGCCGTCGCCGCCATCGCGCAGGTCGACGCCCGGGCCGGCCAGACCACGGCTCGCGCCGGCGCCCGTTCGCCGCACGCGGTGCCCTTCTTCTCCTTCGGAAAGCGCGCCAGCGCGGGAGCCCCGTGATGAGCATCGCCTGGAGCGACAGCACGCCGATCTATCGGCAACTCAAGGAGCGCGTCGTGGCCATGGTGCTCGACGGTGAGCTGAAGGAAGGGGATGCCCTCCCCTCGGTGCGCCAGGTGGCCGCCGACTACCAGCTCAATCCGATCACCGTGTCACGCGCCTATCAGGAACTGGCCGACGAGGCCTTGGTGGAAAAACGAAGGGGACTGGGGATGTACGTCATCGATGGAGCTCGGGAAAAACTGCTCGCCTCCGAGCGCGAGCGCTTCCTGAAGGAAGAATGGCCGCAGGTGCTGGCCCGCATCGAGCGCCTCGGCCTGAAGCCCGAGCAGCTGCTCGCGGCCAAGCCGATCAACGGAGTCCACGCATGAGCGCCATGACTGTCTCCGCCCGCGGCCTGGCCAAGCGCTACGGCAAGTCCATCGCCGTCGACCGCATCGATTTCGACATCGCCCCGGGGCGCATCGTCGGCCTCATCGGCCCGAACGGCTCCGGCAAGACCACCACGCTGAAGGCCATGCTCGGCCTGATCGACTTCGAAGGCGACATGACGGTGCTGGGCCACGACCCGCGCACACAGCGCGACGCCCTGATGAAGGACGTGTGCTTCATCGCCGACGTCGCCGTACTGCCGCGCTGGATCAGCGTCGCGCAGGCCATCGACTTCGTCGCCGGCGTGCACCCGCGCTTCAACCGCGAGAAATGCCAGGCCTTCCTCGCCCACACCAAGCTCGACCCGAAAATGAAGGTCAAGGCCATGTCCAAGGGCATGATCGTGCAGCTCCATCTGGCACTGGTCATGGCCATCGACGCCAAGCTGCTGGTGCTGGACGAGCCGACGCTCGGCCTCGACATCCTCTACCGCAAGCAGTTCTACAAGGACCTGCTGGAGCGCTACTTCGACGAGGAGAAGACGATCATCGTCACCACCCACCAGGTGGAGGAGATCGAACACATCCTCACCGACCTCGTGTTCATCCGCGACGGCAAGCTGGTGCTGCAGGCGACGATGGACGACGTGGGCGAGCGCTTCCACGAAGTGATGGTCGGCAGCGACAAGGCCGAGGCCGCCCGCGCGCTCAAGCCCATCGACGAGCGCAGCGTCTTCGGCAAGACCGTCTTCCTGTTCGACGGCCAGCCGCGCGACCGCCTGGCCGAGCTGGGCGAACTCCGCACCCCGGGCGTCGCCGACCTGTTCGTCGCCACGATGAAAGGAACCTACGCATGAACACCTTCCCAACCCTGTTGAAGCGCGAATTCTGGGAGCACAAGGGCGGCATGCTCTGGGCGCCCGTGGTGGTCGGCGGGCTGATGCTCGGCGCAGGAGCTGCGAGCATGTTCATCGGCCTCGCAGCCAAGACGGGCGGCATCCATGTCAATGGCGAGAACATCGTTATCGACGGCGCCAACATCTCGCAGGCGACCCAGACGCAGATGGCCGAAGGCTTGGCGTTCGCGATTATCCCGTCGATGGCGCCGCTGGCGGCCGTACTCGCCTTCGTGCTGCTGTTCTACGCGCTGGGATCGCTCTTCGACGACCGCCGCGACCGCAGCGTGCTGTTCTGGAAGTCGATGCCGGTCTCGAACACCGCCACCGTCCTCTCAAAACTCGTCTCGATGGCGCTGGTAGCGCCACTGATCACCGCACTTGTGGGTATCGTGGTCGCTACGTTGGTGGCTCTATTGGCCGCACTGTCGTTGTCTGCCTTCGGCGTCAGCGTATTCCAGGAACTGCTGACCACCGGCGAGTTCTACCTGGCGCCGCTCGCGGTGTTGGCGGTGATCCCGGTGTACGCGCTGTGGGTGTTGCCGAGCATCGCCTGGTGCATGGCCGTCTCGGCCTGGGCCAAGCGCGCGCCCTTCCTGTGGGCAGTGGGCACCCCGGTGCTGGCGGGCATCCTGCTCTCCTGGCAGCAGGCGATGTTCGACCGCGACCTCGGCGCCGACTGGTTCTGGGAGAACATCGTGGGTCGGCTGTTCGGCAGCTTCCTGCCCGGCATGTGGTTCGCGTTCTCCGGGAACGCGGAGCGCGTGGACGACTTCCAGCCCACCGAACAGAGCGTGTTCGAACTGGTGTCGATGAGCTATGCCAGCCTGACCTCGCCCTCGCTGTGGATCGGCCTGGCCGCCGCCGCCGCCCTCATTGCCGTCGCCATCCGCCTGCGCCGCTGGCGCGAAGACGCCTGATGCCCTCCGGTGCCCGGCTTCGGCCGGGCACCCAGCCCCCGAGTCGGAGTCCGAACGATGTCCTTCAAGAGCCCCCGCCCCCTGCTCCGCCCCTTGCTGCTCGCAACGGCCTGCGTCCTTGCCTTCCCCTCCATGGCCGCCGACCGTTGCGAGCACTCCCGTTCCGAAGCGCCTGCGCTGGATTTCACCGGCGTCAGCCGCGTCGTGGTCGAGATCGGCGCAGACGAGCTCACCGTGACGCCGGGTGCACCGGCGCTGTCCATCAAGCACTGCGGCTCGACCGCCGAGCGAGCGGCCGATAGCCGGATGACCGTCGAACGGCGTGGCGACACCTTGCACATCGCGAGTCGCAACAGCTCGATCACGATCTACGGCCTGTTCGGCACCGACGTTTACACCTGGCGCGAGATCAGCCTTTCGCTGCCCGCCGATATGCCGCTGTCGCTGGCCGTCGGTTCGGGCGATGCGGCACTTACGGGGCTTTCCCGCATTGATGTCAATGTCGGCTCGGGCGACGTGGCGCTGCGCCAGGTCGGGCGCGTCGAGGGCGACGTCGGTTCCGGCGACCTCGTGGTCGACGGTGCCACCGCGGTGGCCGTGGAGGTTGGCTCGGGAGACGCCGTACTCAAGCGCGTGCAGGGTGATGTGCGCGCCAGCGTCGGTTCCGGTGACGTCGACATGCTCGATGTCGGCCCCATCGCCTCGCTGTCTGCCGGCAGCGGCTCGATCAGCGTCGAGGGCGTGCGCGGCGATGCCCGCATCGCCTCCGTCGGCTCCGGTGACATCGCCCTGCGCGGCGTGCGCGGCGCCGTGCGCATCGACAGCGTCGGCTCCGGCGATGTCGAGGTCGAGAACGTCGATGGCGACGTGGTCGTCGCCGACCGCGACACCCTCGAGAACATCGACACCCGCGGCATCCGCGGTCGCGTCGTCATCGGCGGCTGACCCTTCAACTCCCATTCCGAGGAATCCCCATGCGCCTCTCGCGACTGTCCCCCATTGCCCTCGCCCTGACCTTCGCACTCGCCGGAACGGCCTGCGGCGAGCAGGCGCGCAGCACCGCCCAGCAGATCGCTGACGAGACCCGAAAGAGCGTCGCCGAAGCCACCGCCGCGGGCGGCGAAGTCGACAAGGCCCTGGCCGAAGCCAGCCGCAAGCTGCAGGAGGAAAACCTCTCGCTGCAGGTGGACGGCGGCGGACCGAAGGCCGAACTGACGCCGCAGGGCGACCTGCTCATCAACGGTACGGCCGTGCCCTTCACCCCCGAGCAGCGCGAAGCCGCCCTGGCCTACCGCAAGGAAGTGCTGGCCGTGGCCGAGGCCGGCATGGCCATCGGGCGCTAGGGCGCCGCGATCGGCGGCGAAGCGGCCGCCCTCGCGATCGAGAGCATCTTCGGTGGCAACGCCGAGGGCGCCGAGGCCCGCATCGAGGCCGAAGCGAAGAAGATCGAGGCCGCCGCACTCGCGCTCTGCACCCAGGTCGAAGGCCTCGAGGTCGCGCAGGAGCGCCTGACCGCCCTCGTGCCCGAGTTCGCCCCGTACGCCAAGAGCATCAACGTCGATACGGACTGCAAGTCGGCTTCGGACGACACCGCTGCCGAGCCCGCCGCACCCGCGGAAGGCGAGGCCGAAGCCACCGTCAGTTCCTGACGATGGCGCTCTCCGTCGGTGGCTGGCGTCTGAGGCTCGCCGCGTTGGCGGCGGGCCTTGTTGCCTTGCACCTGGGCTGGGAGTGGTCGCAGGGCGGCATCGCCAGCCATCACTTCCTTGCCGACGCTTCGATGCCGTCGATCTCGAACGCGTGGGGCCTGCTGTGGCTGCCCTTGCTGGCATTCCTGTACGCGCCCTCCATCCGCCGGCGCGCCATCGGCGCCGGGCTTCGCCCGCGCTGGCGTCCCGGCATCGTCGCCGGGCTCATCGGCGGCCTCGCGGCCGGCGCTGCCATTGCCACCTTCGTGATCGTCCGACCCGACATCGACGGGACGTGGATCCTCGGCAGCCTGCTTGCGCTCTCGCTGGCGTTCCCCGTCTGGCGCGGTGAGATCGTCCTCGGTTTCCTCGCCGGGTCGATGGTGGCGATCGGCGCCATCCTGCCCTCGATCTTCGCTTTCGCGTTCGCCACGATCTCCGTCGTCGTGCACCGGGGGCTCGTCCCCGGCCTGAAGCACCTCTGGAAGCGCGCCTCAGGCCGCTGACGGCGGGCGATGCTCGGCGCACCACCGCTACCACGAGATGCCGGACGCGTTATCGCGCCCGACTAACGGCTGCAGCAGCGCATCGCACCTACTTGGCCAAGAACGCCAACAACGCCGCGTTGAATTCCTTGGCGTGACTCACATTGCAGCCGTGGGGAGCGCCCTCCAACAGCACCAGCTCGCTGCCGGTGATCGCCTTGTGCGTGCGTTCGCCCGAGCCCTGGAACGGCACCGTGGCATCGCCTTCCCCATGCAGCACTAGGGTGGGTACCGTCACCTTGGCCAGATCTGATCGGAAGTCGGTGGTGGCGAAGGCCTTCATGCAGCCCAGCGCCGCCGTCTGGTCCGACTGTTCGCAGATCGCGATTGCTTGCTGGCGCTGTGCTTCGGTCACCTTCAACTCGCCTTTGACCGAGAAAAACGTGGTGGTGAATTTGTCGAAGAACGCGGCGCGGCCGGCCTTCAGGCCCGCTTCCTTTTCCTGTGCAGCTTCGGGCGTCAGCGGCCCGTCGGGATTGTCAGTGCTTTTCATCAGGCAGGGCGGCACCGCCGACGCGAACACCACGCTATGCAATCGCGTTTCGCCATGGTTGGCGATGTAGCGAGCCACTTCGCCGCCGCCCATTGAGAAGCCGATCAAGCTGACGTTGTGCAAGTCGAGGTCTTCAAGAATGCCGGCCAAGTCGGCCGCCAGCGTGTCGTAGTCGAAACCGGAGTCCGGCTTTTCCGAACGGCCGAAACCTCGGCGGTCATAGGCGATGACGCGATAGCCGGCGTCGCGAAGCGGGCCGACTTGGTCCGCCCAAGCCTCGCCCGAAAGAGGCCAGCCATGGATCAGTACAACCGGGCGGCCGTTGCCGCCGCTGTCTTCGACATGCAGCGCGGCACGATTTACGTTTGGGGGGCTCATGGGATGACACCTGCGTGGCCATTTGGCCTGGGGGGAATTCGAGACTCACCCTTCGGACATGCCGGTGGAGTGAGGACATGCTCCGGTATGCTCGGGGACCCCCTGCTGCAGCGAGAAAATCACTATGCGTCAGAGCCATCTACTGATCGTCAGCGCCTCGTTGGCACTAATGTTGGCTGCGTGTCAGAAGGAACCGGCGGCAGCGCCCGACGCGCCCGCCAACGAGCCGGCACCCGTCGCGGCACCCACCGCGCCTGCAGCAGCCCCTGTCGCACAGGTGGTCGACGTACCCGCTGTAGTCGCAGATACCGGTTTCAGCGTGGACAAGGTGGCGATCTCGACAGCACCGCTGCCACCGTTTCCGTTCTTCGACATTCCCGATGGCCTGGTCGCGAAGATCAAGGACGACAGCAGCACCGTTGACTTCGGACGCCATTTCTTTCTCGCCGGGAAGAAATTGATTCCGGTCGAAGGTCGGCTGTACCACAACAGCATGAGTCTGATCTCGCAGGACAAGAGCCGCGAGTACACGCCTCTGGAATTCCATCGCAATTATGAGAACGCGATTCAGGCTCTCGGCGGCGCGAAGATCAACGAAACGCAGTTCACCCGGCCCATCGTCGACGAAGTCGGCGGCCTGCGCGAAGTCAACAAGTTCTGGCACAGCCCGCCGCCCACGAGCGGCTACGAGCACCACAGCTATCTGATCCGCACTGCCGACAAGGAGTACTGGATCCACGTCGGAACGTCGGCCGCAGGCAAGACCGGGCACATCGTCGTTCTCGAGAAGACCGCGATGACCCAATCGCTCGGTTTTCTCGATGCCGCCGCGATGAAGTCCGCACTGGACGCCGATGGCCGCGTCGCGCTGTACATCAATTTCGATACCGACAAGTCGACGCTGCGGCCCGACAGCCAGGCCGTGATCGCCGAAATCAAGACGCTGCTCGATTCGAACGCGGATCTGAACGTGTCGATCGAGGGCCATACCGACAACACCGGAAGCGCGGATCGCAATCGCCAGCTCTCCAGCGAACGGGCGCGCAGCGTGTTGGATGCGCTGGTGGGTCTGGGTATCGCGCCTTCGCGGCTGAGCGCAAATGGCTTCGGTTCGGACAAGCCGCTGGCCGACAATGTCGATGAGGCAGGTCGCGCGAAGAACCGCCGGGTCGAACTGGTGAAGCTCTGAGCGGGACCGCTCGGGCACCGACAAAAAAACGCCGCTTTCGCGGCGTTTTTTTTTGCTGCACACACCCGCTGCGCGGTTCAGCGCACCACGTGCCACTGCGTCTGCCGGCCGGCGAGGTAGATCACCCGCTCGCCGTCGAACAGCGCGCCCTGCTCCAGCTTGATGCGCACCCACTGGCCGCCCCACTCCGGCACGGCCTGCGCGATGTTGCCTTCGATGGCGTACACGGTGTTCGCGTGAAGCGGCCACTCGCCGGTGTCCGCGTTGAGGCCCGGGTTATCCCACATGCCGATGGTCGGCCCCGGCGCATGGCCGAAGAAGCCCAGCGGATGCGTGTAGGTGTTGCTGATGATGTCGGCCTTCGCCGCAGCGTCGCGGGTGCGCTGGAGGATGTCGTTGCCCGTGCGGCCAGCGACGAACTGCGTCGTGAGCAGATCCTGCCAGCGGTTGCCGGTGGCGAGCGCGCGCACGAGGCCCGCTGGCACGTCGGTTTCGCCCGGCTTCGGCACGTAGGCCATTTCCTGCGTGTCGGTGCAGAGCTTCAGGTAGCAGATGCCGACGTCGGTATGCAGCACGTCGCCCGGGCGGATCACGCCGCTCTCGCCGCAGAACGGGTTCTCCGCGTCGCAGGCCAGGCCTTTTCGCTGCAGGTTGACGTCGGGCATGAACCAGATCGGCAGACCCATCGACTCGAAGCGTTCGCGGATGTACCAACGCACATCGTCGGTGGTGGTGACGCCGGGCGTGATCACCCGCGCGCTGAAGGCTTCCGCGATCACGCCACGGGCGATGCCCATGATGTGCGGATAGGCCTCGAGCTCACCCGGCGAGCGCGTTTCCAGCCAGCGGATGACCAGATTTTCGGCGGGTACGAGGCGTTCTTCGAAACCGTCCGGCAGCACGTCGCGCAGGCGCTTGTCGAGTCCAGCCGTCAAGCCATCCGCAACCGGCCAGTGGCGCGAGACGTTGATGCCGATGCGTTTCGGGCCCTTCTCTCCGATGAGTTTACCGAGTGCCGCCCACTGTTCGTCGAGGTTGCCACCCGACCACGCCGACTCGTAGGGCGCACCGAGCGGGTAGCGATTCACCGCGAGCCGCTCGACCGTGCCGTCGGGCTTGCGGTGGAACACCAGCATCGTCGTGCGTCGCGCCGCGAAGCTCGGCTGCGGTACCAAGGTGAAGTACACGGGATCTTCGGCGTACTCGCGGTTCAAAACCAGCCACATATCGAGCTCGGCCTCGGCCATCAGCTTCGGCAGCAGGGTCTCGATGCGCTCGGTGAGCATGCGATTCTCGGGCTCAATTCGGGCCCGCGGCGCCAGCACTGCGAAGTCGTCGGCGGAATCGATCACCCGGCCCTGCGCAGGCGTCGTCGTCGAGGCCGCGGCGGCGGACAGCGTTGGCACGAGGGCCAGCAGGGTGGCGGCGAACAAGGTGGAGCGGATCGGCAAAGGCATCGGCAGGTCTCCAAGGGTCGGCCCTCGATCCTACCGCCCGGCCGCGTGACGGCCGGGGCTTCTGGTGCGGGTACCGCCGCCGGGCCGGCGTCCTGATCAGAACCTCCAGCTCGCGCGGGCGTACCAGAACGCGCCGTTGCTGCCGATCGGCGACCACCTCATGGACCAGTTCACCTACGCCGAGCGGGCCACCGACTGGCGCGTCAACAACGACATCGCCGAGTCGATCCTCGAGCAGCTCAAGCTCGAGCGATACCCGTGCCTGAGCTGGATCGTGGTCTCGGCCGGCACCGGCGGCACCGCCGCGACGATGGGCCGCTACATCCGCTACCAGCCCACGCGCACCGCCTGCACGCGGCTGGCCGTGGTCGACCCCGAGCACTCGGTGTTCTTCGACGCCTACAAGGACCGCAAGCGCTGCCACCGCCTGCCGCACAGTTCGCGCATCCAGGGCACCGGCCGGCCGATCGTCGAGGCCAGCGTCCTGCCCGACACCATCGACCGGATGATCAAGGTGCCCGACGCCCTGAGCCTAGCGACGATGTGCGTGCTTGCCGGCCCATTGGGGGCGCCGGGTCGGTGGCTCCACCGGCACCAACTTCGTCGGCGCCGGCCGAGATGAAGGCCAAGGGCGAGTCTGGCGCCGTGGTGACGCTGATCTGCGACGATGGAGAGCGCTATCTCAACACCTACTACGACGATGCCTAGGTGGCAGCGTATAGGCATTCGCTGGAGACCCACACGCACGCCGTGGGCAGCGCCGTTCGCGGGCAAGGTTTCACTCTGACGGTGGAACTCGCTGCAATCGCCTGACGAACGTGTGACGAGCGCGGGGCTCAGTCCATCGACATCCCGAGGGCGTCGCTGGGGTGGTCCAACAGCATGCTTCAGTGCCTGGCCCGGCCCACCGTACACTTGCAGCGCGTGAAGAACGAACGGACGCTAGGACAGGACGATAGGGCCGGAGCATGGCACTCAACGAAGAAGAGACGCGCTACCACCTGATCGACCCCATCCTGCGCGCGTAGGGCTACGACGACCCGCAACGCATCCGCATGGAAACCCCAGCGCCCGTCGAGCCCACGGGGCCCAAGGGCCGACGCCGAAGCGGCGGTGGCCGGACGGACTACCTGCTCTGCGTGCAGGTCGGTGCGATGCCCAAGCCCCTGCCCGTGGCCGTGCTGGAAGCAAAACGCGAAAACGCCGCCCCCCTCGCCGGCATGCAGCAGGCCAAGAACTACGCCGACTGCAAGCGCTTTGACGTGCAGTTCGTCTTCGCGACCAACGGGCACCTTTACGGCGAGTTCGACAAACCCAGCGGCCTTCAGCACGGACCGAACCCACTGGCCGACTTCATCACCCACGTAGACCTCTGCCAGCGGTACGCCGACGCCAAGGGCATCGACCTTGCGTCGCCCGAGGCTGCCCTGCTCTTCCAGGCCGACAGCCCCGCGTGGGCCATCAGCCGCTACTACCAGGACGCCGCCATCCGCGCCGCGTTCGAGAAGATCATCCTCGCGACGCAGGCTGGCACGGCGCCGCGCGTCCTGCTCACGCTGGCGACGGGCGCCGGCAAAACCATCATCGCGACCAATCTACTCTGGCGGATGTCGCAGGCCGGCCTGCTGCCGAAGCCGGCGCTGTTCCTATGCGACCGCGACGAACTGCGCGAGCAGGCCTATTCGAAGCTCAAGGCGGCATTCGGAGGCAATGCGCGCATCGTCCACACCGAGCGCGGCAAGAACGCCGCCGCGAATGCCCGCATCCACATCGCCACCTACCAGACCTTGGGCATCGACGAGGACGGCGACGGCAGCTTTCTCACCGACAACTACGGCGAAGACGCCTTCAGCGTCATCATCATCGACGAGTGCCACCGCTCGGCGTGGGGCAAGTGGTCGCAGGTGCTCACCCGCAACCCGAACGCCATCCACATCGGCCTGACCGCCACGCCGCGCAAGCTCACCCCGCCGAAGCGGTCGAAGACGAGCGCGGAAGTCGATAACGCGATCGCCGCCGATGAGGCCCTTACCGCGCACAACGTGCACTACTTCGGCGAGCCAGTGTACGAGTACACGCTTGCGCAGGCGCAGGAGGACGGCTACCTGGCCGCTTGCGAGATCGTCAAGCGCAAAGCCGACATCGACGCGCGCGTTTTCACCGCCGAGGAGATCCTCGCGGCCAAGGTGCGCGACCTGAAAACCGGGCGGCTGTTGACCGCCAACGACCTCTCCAAGGCCCGCTACACCGGCAATGACTTCGACGACGAGCTGTTCATCGACCTGCGCACACCGGCGATGTGCGCCGACCTGTTCAAGCTGCTGTGCGAGCACGGCGGCCCGGAGCAGAAGGTCATCATTTTCTGCACGCGAGACCTGCACGCCGACCGCGTGGTGCAGCAGATGAACAATCTCTACGCCCAGTGGTGTAAGGAACACGGGCGCACGCGCAAGGACGACTACGCCTTCAAGTGCACCGCCGAGGGCGGCGCCGAGAAGATCGACATCATGCGCGGCAGCGGCGAGCGCGCCTTCATCGCCTGCACCGTCGATCTGCTGGAAGCTGGCGTCGACATCGAGCGCCTGAACGCCGTGGTGTTCTTCCGCTACCTGCAGTCGGCCATCAAGTTCTACCAGATGGTCGGGCGCGGCACGCGCATCCATGAAGAGACGCAGAAATACAAGTTCTGGCTGTACGACTACACCGGCGTCACCGATCTGTTCGGCACCGAGTTCATCACCCGGCCGCGGCCGTCCGGCAGCGGCGATGGCTCGGGTGGGGCCGGCACCGACGGCGAAGGCGGCGGCATCGACGGCGATCCCGTCACGCCGATCCCGGCGCTGCGCTTGAGCGAAGGCGAGCGCGTGGTCGTCAACGCGCAGGGCCGCTTCATCCTGGCCAATCGCAACGGGCAGGCCACGCCGATCCCGGTGGACGAGTACCGCCGCGAGGTGATCCATCGCGTGCTGGCCGAGGCGCACAGCCTCGACGAGTTTCGCCGCCTGTGGGTGACCGCGCAGAAGCGCCGCCAGCTCATCAACCACCTGCTGGGCGAACATCTGAGCCCGGAGGTGATCCGTGAGGTCGACGCCATGCAGGAATTCGACCTCTACGATTTCTTCGGCAAGCACGGCTACCATGCGCGCGCGCTAAAGCGAACGCAGCGCGGCGAGGCCTACCTCAGCGGCAACGCGGGCTGGTTCTCAGCCATGAACCCGAAGGCCGCGATCGTGCTGCGCGGCCTCGGCGCGCAGTTCGCCAAGGGCGGAACCGACGCGCTGGAAACCGACAGCCTTTTCGACGTGCCGGAGATCGCGCAGGCCGGTGGCCTTCGCGCACTGCGGGCAATCGGGAATCCGGCGAACGTGATGCAAGAAGCGAAGATGAGGTTGTTTTGGGCATGAAGCTGGTACCACTTTCAAGCGTTGCTACGGTGCAGTTGGGAAAAAAATGCTTTCCCCAAAGGCGAAGACGGGACGCAGTTACTACCGCTACCTCAGAAATACGAACGTGCAATGGAACCGGTTCGAGCTTACCGATCTTGCTCAGATGGATTTCTCTCCGGCCGAGCGAGCGAAGTTCGCGCTTCGCTCCGGAGACTTGCTTGTTTGCGAGGGAGGTGAGCCGGGGCGTTGCGCAGTCTGGAGAGGTGAAATCGACGACTGCTATTTTCAGAAGGCGTTGCACCGTGTCCGACCTTTTGAGGGTAAGGCGGATAGCGATTTTCTGTGCGCGTGGATTAGACACCAAGCTTTTTCTGGCGCATTCGTTGATCAGAATGCAAAGACAACCATCGCTCACTTGCCTCAAGTCAGACTCGAGAAGCTAGGCGTACCCGACGTTGGGATCGATGAGCAGCGCCGCATTGCTCTCAGGTTGAGGAAGCAGCTCGCCGAAGCCGACGCCATCGCCAAGGCCGCTGCCGAGCAGCTCGCCGAGATCGAGCGCCTGCCGCAGCGCCTGTTCGCCCGGGCCTTCGGCGAGGCTAGCTGATCCGATTTACCCCGCTCTGCCCCGCCCGACCCGCGTGCTAAGGTTAAGCACAGAAAACTGTGCTTAACTCTATTTCGTCATGAAAGATGTTTCCAATCAACAGGTTGCCGAGCATCTTAAGCGCCTGAACCCGTGGTGGCAGAGCGGCGCGATGGACCAGACCACGCTCGAGCTTCGCCCCCGGGCCTACCTCGACCCGGTGCGCCAGCTGCTGCTCGAACCGCGGCTGCGTCGCGCCGTGGTGCTGCTCGGCCCGCGCCGAGTGGGCAAGACCATCCTGATCCGCCACCTCATCGCTGACCTACTGCAGCGGGGAGTACCCGCAACGCGCATCGCCTACGTTGAGATGGATCATCCGCTGCTGCACGGGCAGTCTCTGGACGCGCTGATCCGGCAGATCGAGGAGGCCGCGACCGGCGGCGACGGCACGCGGCATCTGTTCTTCGACGAGATCCAGTCGCACAAAGACTGGGAGAAGCACCTGAAGCCGCTCGTCGACCACCGGCCTGAGCTGCGTATCCTCGTCTCGGGCTCGGCCGCGGCCGCGCTGAAGCGGCAGAGCACAGAGTCCGGCGCGGGGCGCTTCACCGATTTTCTGCTGCCACCGCTCACCTTTTCCGAGTACCTGCATCTGCGGCCCGAGCCGCCGGCCATCCGCGAGGAGACGCCGGGCCTGTATCTGCTCGAAGACATCGCTCGGCTGAACGCGCAGTTCGTCGAGTACGTCAACTACGGCGGCTACCCGGAGCTGGCGCTGTCGCCGGCGGTGCGCGGCAATCCGGAGCGCTTCGTCAAGTCGGACATCGTCGACAAGGTGCTGCTGCGCGACCTGCCCCAGCTCTACGGCATCAAGGACATCCAGGAGCTCAACGCGCTGTTCACCCTGCTGGCCTTCAACACCGCCGAGGAAGTGTCGTTCGAGCAGCTTTCGCAGCGCAGCGGCGTGGGCAAGCAGACCATCCAGAAGTACATCGAGTACCTCGAGGCGGCCTTCCTGATCAAGCGCGTGTTCCGCGTCGACCAGGACGGCAAGCGCTACCAGCGCGAGCGAAACTTCAAGGTCTATCTCACCAATTCAGCGATGCACACCGGCCTGTTCGGAGCCAAATCCGCGGACGACCCGGAGTTCGGCCATCTGGTCGAAACCGCGCTGTTTGCGCAGCGCTTCCACGAGGACGCGCGCCTGAACTACGCGCGCTGGGGCAGCGACGACAGCGAGGTCGATCTGGTCGAGTGTTCTCAGGCGCTCAAGCCGGTGGCCGCACTCGAGATCAAGTGGAGCGACAAGTACGCCGAACGGCCGGAGGCCCCCAAAGGGCTGATGAAGTTCGTGCGCGCCAATCGCCTGCCCACCGCGTGGGCGACGACGCGCACCTTGGTGCGCCAGCAGTCCATCGACGGCGCCGAAATCCGCCAATGGCCCGCCGCGGCGCTGGCCTTCCACTACGGCGTTCGCGCCGTTCAGGGTCGCTTGGCCGGTTTCGAAGCACAGATCAAGGAAATCGTGACGTGAGCAAAGTGGCAAAGAATACGAAAAAGCCATCGAAAGGCATCGCCAGCGCGCAGTCCCTGTCGGCCTTCGTGAAAAGCATCTGTGATGTGATGCGCCGCTCGAACTGCGCGAGCGCACTGCAATACGTGCCGGAGCTGACGTGGATTCTTTTCCTGCGGATTCTGGATGCGCAGGAAACCCGTGAAGCCGAGCAGGCCGAGGCGCTGGGCACGACGTTCACCCCGGCCCTGCGCAGGCCCTATCGCTGGAAGGACTGGGCCGCGCCGTGGTCGGACGACACCGATCATCCGAAGACGCCGGAAGGCGACGCCGAGGGCTGGAAGCGGCAGGCGCTTTTCGCCGCCGGGGACGGCAAGCTCTTCGAGTTCATCAACCGCGAACTGCTGCCGCACCTTCACGGGCTGGATATCGACGTTCGCACCGGCCAGCCCAACCCGGCCGCCAGCGCGAAGCAGCGCATCATCGGCCGGATCATGACGGCCGTTGAGCGCGTTCGGGTGGACGATGAAGCCAACCTGCGCGACATCCTCGACAAGGTCCACGAGATCAGCATCGATGACATTGACGACACGCACTTCTTCACACTGTCGCAAGTCTACGAAGATCTGTTGCTGAAGATGGGCGAAAAGAACTCGGACGGCGGCCAGTTCTTCACCCCGCGCGAGGTGATCCGCGCGATGGTGCACACGGTCAACCCGTCGCTCGGGCAGACCGTGTACGACCCTTGCTGCGGCACCGGCGGATTTCTCGCCGTGGCCTACGAGCACATGGCACGAGGCCTTGGCGCTTCACCCGCCAGCACCGACATCGAGCGACTCAAGCACAAGACCTTCTTTGGCCGAGAGAAGGAAAACCTCGTGCTGCCGATTGCGCTGGCGAACCTTGTGCTGCACGGCATCGATCAGCCGAATCTGTGGCACGGCAACGCGCTGACCCGCCGCGCGACCTACGACGCGCTGTTCAAGCACGCGCCGGCGCAGTTCGACGTGATCCTGACCAATCCGCCTTTTGGCGGGAAGGAAGGCAAGGACGCGCAAAAACAGTTCGCGTTCGAGACGAGCGCCACGCAGGTACTGTTCATGCAGCGCATGCTTGCCGAACTCGCAACGGGCGGCACCTGCGGCGTGGTGCTCGATGAAGGCCTGCTGTTCCGCACCAACGAGAGCGCCTTCGTCGAGACCAAGCGCAAGCTGCTCGACGAATGCGAACTGTGGGCCATCGTCAGCTTGCCGGGCGGCGTATTCTCGACTGCTGGTGCCGGAGTCAAGACAAACCTGCTGTTCTTCACCAAAGGCAAGCGCACCGAACGCGTCTGGTACTACGACCTGTCGTGGGTGAAAGTCGGCAAGAAAATGCCGATGACCTTGGCCCACTTCGGTTTTGGCAGCAACGGTGAGCTGCTCAACGACGACGACCTGCCTGCCGCACTGATCGCCGATTGGCGTGCGGACGATAGCAACGCCGGAATGCCCTTTCCTAGCTATGCCCGTATGCTCTCGTCGCGTGGCGCCAGCCGCTACTCGTGGAGCGTAGATTTCGCAGAGCGCCGCGCCAACGCCCGAGAAGCGCTTGAGCCCTTGCGGGAGAACGCGGATCGAGAGAGGGCGCGAATCGTCGACTTGAAGGACGAGCTAAAGCGACTGAAGAAGGCGAAAGCGCCTCACGCGTCGATTCAAGCGGTAGAAGCCCAGATTGGTAACGCGGAAAAAACCGTGCGTGAGCTCGAAGCCGAAGCCGCAACGATCGATGCCGCAGTGTACGACCTCAAGGCAATCAACCCGAACGTGATTGCCACAGTTGATGAGCGCACCCCCGACCAGATCATCTCGAGCATCGCCGAGCTGGGAAAGACCGTGACGGATGCTTTGGCGAGGCTGAGAACGCTACTTCACGAAAACGAGAAGCAGGAGCCCTGAGGCCGATCGCTCTCGGGAATCACCCACCGCCTGACAAGCCCTCCACGATTCCGCCCTTGGTGAGTGCCAACGGGTCCAAGACCCTCGCCAGCACCTCGCGATTCAGCCCGGTCTCCTCCACGGCGACATCGAGGATCGGCCGACCGCTCGCGTAGGCCTTCTTGGCGATGGCTGCCGCCTTCTCGTAGCCGATCAGCGGGTTCAGTGCCGTCACCAGGATCGGGTTGCGGGCCAAGGCCTCCTGCAGCCGATCCTCGCGCACCGTGAATCCGGCGATCGCGCGGTCGGCGAGCAGCCGCGCGGCGTTGGCGCTGAGCTCGATGGCCCAGAGTAGGTTGTGCGCGATCACCGGCAACATCACATTGAGCTGGAAGTTGCCGCTCTGCCCCGCCACCGAGATCGTGGCGTGCATGCCCATCACCTGCGCCGCGACCATGGCGACGGCTTCCGGGATCACCGGGTTCACCTTGCCCGGCATGATCGAACTGCCCGGCTGCAGCGCCGGCAATTCGATCTCGCCCAGGCCTGCCAACGGGCCCGAGTTCATCCAGCGCAGGTCGTTGCTGACCTTCATCAGCACCACGGCGAGGCCATTGAGCTGGCCGGAGAGCTCCACGGCGCCGTCCTGCGCGGCGATGCCCTCGAAGGGATTGGCCGCCGGCTTGAAGGGCGCCCCGCTGAAGCGGGCGAGATCGGCGCAGGCGCGCTCGGCGAATCGCGGATGTGCATTGATGCCGGTGCCGATGGCCGTACCGCCAAGCGGCAGGGCCTGCAGTCGACGCTCGGCCTCCTTCATTCGCTCCTCGACGTGGCCGACCTGGCTCGCCCAAGCGAACAGCTCTTGCCCGAGGGTGAGCGGCATCGCGTCCATCAGGTGCGTGCGGCCGGTCTTCACCGTGCCGAGATGCTCATGCGCGCGGCGTCCAATCGCCTCGCGCAGATGGTCGAGCGCCGGCAGCAGCCGCTCGCGCAAAGCCAGCACCGCGCCGACCTGGATCGCGGTCGGTACCACATCGTTCGAGCTCTGGCCGAGGTTGACGTGGTCGTTGGGGTGCACCGCCATGCCGCCGAGCGAGTGCGCCACGTGCGCGATCACCTCGTTGGCGTTCATGTTGCTTGAGGTGCCCGAGCCGGTCTGGAACACGTCCACCGGGAACTCGGCGTCGAATTCGCCGGCGGCGACCTTGAGCGCTGCGTCGCGGATGGCGTCGCCGCGCTTCGCCTCGAGCAGGCCGAGACCCGCGTTCGCCTCGGCCGCGGCGGCCTTGATCAGCCCGATGGCGCGCAGGAAGCCCCGGGGCATCCGCCAGCCGGAGACCGGAAAGTTCTCGACCGCGCGTTGCGTCTGCGCGCCCCAGAGCGCCTCGGCCGGCACGGCGAGCTCGCCCATGCTGTCGCGTTCGGTGCGGGTGGGGCCGGCCATGGAACTCTCCTCGGTGTGGGGGCAGGCCCAGCTTAGCCCGGTAGAATGGCGGGCTTCCGCGGCCCGTCCGCCCCGTTTCCCGGCCCCGCCATGTCCCACGCCCTGACCGCCCTCTCCCCCCTCGACGGCCGCTACGCCGGAAAGGTCGACGCCCTGCGCCCGATCTTCTCCGAGTACGGCCTGATCCGCGCCCGCGTGTGCGTGGAGATCGCGTGGCTGCTGGCGCTTTCGGCGGAAGAAGGCATCCCCGAGCTGCCGCCCTTTTCGGAGCAGGCCGCCTCGATGCTGCAGCGCCTCGCCGACGGCTTCTCGGTGGAGGACGCGGCGCGGGTGAAGGCCATCGAGCGCACCACCAACCACGACGTCAAGGCGGTCGAGTATTTCCTCAAGGAGAAGCTCTCCGAGAGCGACGAGCTCAAGGCCGCGCTGGAGTTCGTGCATTTCGCCTGCACCTCCGAGGACATCAACAACCTCAGCTACGCGCTGATGCTGAAGCAGGCCCGCGACGAGGTGCTGCTGCCGCAGCTCGACGCGCTGATCGAGACGCTGAAGAAGCTGGCCTACGAGTACGCCGACGAGCCCATGCTCTCGCGCACCCACGGCCAGACCGCCAGCCCGACCACCTTGGGCAAGGAGCTGGCCAATGTCGTCGCCCGCCTGAAGCGCCAGCGCCAGCAGCTGGCGCAGGTCGAGATCCTCGGCAAGATCAATGGCGCCGTTGGCAACTACAACGCCCACCTGTCGGCCTACCCGAACGTCGACTGGCCGCGCCTCGCGCAGGGTTTCGTCGAGTCGCTGGGCTTGAACTTCAACGCCTACACCACGCAGATCGAGCCGCACGACTTCATCGCCGAGCTGGGCGACGTGCAGCGCCGCATCAACACCATCCTGATCGACTTCGCCCGCGACGTCTGGGGCTACATCTCGCTGGGCTACTTCAAGCAGGCGCTGAAGGACGGCGAGGTCGGCAGCTCGACCATGCCGCACAAGGTCAACCCGATCGACTTCGAGAACGCGGAAGGCAACTTCGGCATCGCTAATGCGCTGTTCGAGCACTTCGGCGCCAAGCTGCCGATCAGCCGCTGGCAGCGCGATCTCACCGACTCGACCGTGCTGCGCGCGCTGGGCACCGCATGGGGTCACACGCTGGTCTCGTACGACGCGCTGAACCGCGGCATCGGCAAGCTGAAGGTGAACCCCGGGCGCCTCGCCGAGGACCTCGACAACAGCTGGGAAGTGCTGGCCGAAGCCGTGCAGACGGTGATGCGCCGCTACGGCCTTCCCAACCCCTACGAGCAGCTCAAGGCGCTCACGCGTGGCCAGGCCATCACCCAGGCCTCGATCCGCGAGTTCATCGCCGGCCTCGACCTGCCCGAGGAGCCGAAGCGTGCCTTGCTCGAACTCACGCCCGGCACCTACACCGGCCGCGCCGAATCGCTGGCGAAGTCCGTCTGATCCGCGACAGGCTCGCCATGCGCCTTGCCCTCGCCAGCCTGCCCCTGCTGCTTCTGGCCGTGGGAACGGCGAGGGCCGACGGCCTCGAGCCCACGCCCACCTGCCCTGACGACGCCGGCTGGAGCGACCCGACGCCGCCGCGCAAGGTCTTCGGCAACACGTGGTACGTGGGCACCTGCGGCATCAGCGCGCTGCTCATCACCGGCAACGACGGCCACGTGCTGATCGACGGCGCCACGCCCGAAGCCGGGCCGATGATCGTCGAGAGCATCCGCACGCTAGGCTTCGACCCGCGGGACGTGCGCGTGCTGTTGAACACGCATGAGCACATCGACCATGCCGGCGGCCTCGCCGCGATCCAGCAGGCCACCGGCGCACCGCTGCGCGCGCGGCGGCCCGGCCTGATCGCGCTGCGCAAGGGCGACATGGACATGCGCGACCCGCAGCTGCCGTTCCGCATGCCGGGCTTTCCGCCTGTCCCGGTGATCGAGACGCTGGCCGACAACGCCGAGGTCCGCGTCGGGGATCTCGCGATCCAGACGCATGCCACGCCGGGCCACTCGCTCGGCGGCACCAGCTTCACCTGGACGAGCTGCGAGGGCGAAACCTGCCGCGCCATGGCGTTCGCCGATTCGCTGAGCGCGGTGGCCCCGGATACCTACCGCTTCAGCGATCCGGCGAATTCGCCTGCGTTCGTGCCCCTGCTGCGCCAAGCCTTCGCCACCGTCGCTGCCCTGCCCTGCGACATCCTCGTTTCCCCGCATCCCGTGGCCAGCCGGCTCTGGTACCGCCTCGGTGAGGCGCCGAGCGAGCCTCTGGTCGATCCGACTGCCTGTCGCCGCTACGCAGAGGCCGGCGCCCGCCGCCTCGACGCCCGCCTCGCCACCGAACGTCCGGCCACCCCATGAACCGCAAGACCAGCGCTCCTTCGAAAACCCTGCCGATCGAAATCGACGCCACCGGCAAAGGCCCGCTCGGCATGCCGGCCGACGTGTTCCTGCGCGACTACTGGCAGAAGCGGCCCCTGCTGATCCGCAACGCCTTTCCCGGCTTCGAGACCCCGATCAGTCCTGACGATCTTGGCGCGCTGTCGCTCGAGGCCACCGCGCTCTCGCGCCTGATCGTCTGGGATCGAAAAAAAGACAAGTGGACCGTCGAGACCGGCCCGCTGCCCGAGGACCGCTTCGACCGCGTGCCCGAGCGCGACTGGACCTTGCTGGTGCAGGACGTCGACAAGTGGGACGCCGACGTACGCGAGCTGGTCGAGGCCTTCCCCTTCTTGCCGCGCTGGCGGATCGACGACGTGATGATCAGCTTCGCCGTCGAAGGCGGCTCGGTCGGGGCGCACATCGACCAGTACGACGTCTTCCTGCTTCAGGGCATGGGCCATCGCCACTGGCAGATCGATGCGAACCCGAACCAGCCCGTCGATTTCCGTAACGATGCGCCGATCAGGCTGCTGAAGTCGTTCACGCCCAGCCACGAATGGACGCTCGGCCCCGGTGACATGCTCTACCTGCCTCCCGGCCTCGGCCACCACGGCGTCGCGCTCGACCCCTGCCTGACCTTCTCGCTGGGCATGCGTGCACCGGCCAAGGCCGAGCTGATCGAAGACTTCGCGCTGGAATTGGCGTCGCGCGCCGGCGAGCGCGAGCGCTACGCCGACCCGGACCTCGCGGTGCCGACGGATGCCTTTGAGATCGACGCTGCAGCCCTCGACCGGGTCAAGCAGACCCTCGGTGGCATGGCCGGCGACGGCGCCGAGGACGAGGCCGTGCTGCGCCGCTGGTTCGGCCGCTTCATCACCCGCTACCGCGCCTCCGGCAACCTGCAGCCGCCCAAGAAGGCTTCGACGCGTGCCGAGTTCGACGCGGCGATCGCCGCCGGCGGCGTGGTGCAGCGCCATCCGTTCTCGCGCGTCGCCTGGCTGCGCGAAGGCAAGAGCAAGGCGATGTGGTTCGTCACCGGCAGCGACATCGAAGGCCTGCGGGCGAAGGATGCCGCCCTGCTCTGCCGCGAGGACACGCTCAACGCCGCGGCGTGGGACCTGCTCGACGAGCACGCCCGCGAAGCCGTCGTCGCGCTCGCCGCCCTCGGGCACTATCGCGCCATCGCCCCGAAGAAGCCCCGCTCGCCCAGGAAGCCCCGATGATCAGTGCCGGATTCCGCGTCGAACCCGCCGACTACACCGTCGATTTCGCCGATCTCCGCGCCGTGCGCGAGCCGGTGTTCGTGGTCGAGCAGCAGGTGCCGATCGAAGAGGAATGGGACGAGCTCGATCCGCAGTGCCGGCACGTGATCGCCCGCGACGAGTCGAACCGCCCCATCGGCACGGGACGCCTCACGCCGGAGCGCAAGATCGGCCGAATGGCCGTGCTCGCCGAATGGCGTGGGAAGGGCGTCGGCGACGCGCTGATGGAAGCCTTGATGGACGAGGCCCGCGCCTTGGGCTGGCCGGAGGTCAGCCTGAATTCGCAGACGCATGCCATGCCCTTCTACGCGCGCCACGGCTTCGAGGCCTTCGGCGACGAGTTCATGGAAGCCGGCATCCCGCACCGGAAGATGCGCAAGGCGTTGGGCGCGCCCGATCCGGGCCGCCGCCCGCGCACCGCACCGCAAGGCGACGCCGCGCTGCGCGAATTCACCAGTGAATCGGAAGTGCGCGATCTCAGCATCGAGCTGCTCGGCCGCGCCCGCCGCGAGGTCCGCGTGTTCACCCGCGATCTCGAGCCGGCGCTGTACGGCCACGCAGGCTTGCTCGACGCCCTGCGGACCTTCGCCACCTCGGGGCGTGGGCCGAGCGTGCGCGTCATCGTCGTCGAGCCCGAGCGACTTCGTGGCGAGAGCCATCCGCTGCTGCCGCTCGCCCAGCGACTCAGCTCGGTGTTCGCCCTGCGCACTCCGGTCGATCCGGAGGACCGCCAGGCCGCCGAGGGCTACCTCGTCGTCGACGAAACCGCATACGCCTTCCGCCCGTTGGCGACGCGTTTCGAAGGTAGCGGCTGCCTCGACGGTCCGGCCCGCGCGCGGCAACTGGCCCAGGAGTTCGATCGCCGCTGGGAACGCGCGAGGGAACTCACCGAACTGCGCGCGCTCGGCTTCTGAGGCCGGCGTAGCGGATCAACCGGCCTGGGTCAGCGAGGACGCCGGTAGACGGATCTCGAAGCGGTAGTGGCCCGCAGCATCGGCGGCGATCTGCAACAGTTCGACGCGGGGGCCACTGGGCGATACGACGCCATCGATCGCCCGCAGCGTGTTCGACACGCAACGCATCTCGTCCGCCTCGCCAGCGATGATCACCGCGTCTCCTGCGTAGCGCAGCGACGTGCTGCGGCAACCCGCCGACAGCAACGGCTGGATCCGCGTTTCCACTTCGGCCAAAGGGGCGAACCCCGGCGGCATCGGGCCGGACTGGGGCAAGGGATCCGACGGCGGATTGGGCGATGCGGTCTGTGGCGCGTCCGTGGCGGAGGCATCACTCCCCGGCGCCGGAGTGAAGCTCACCAGGACGCGCTCGCTCGGCGGTTGGACCGCCGGATGGGTGTCGAGGAAGATTTCGAACTCGTGGCGTACCTTCCCACCGCTCGAGATCACCCGCTTGATCACTTCGCGGTCTTCGATGTGCCCCGGATCGCCCTCCTTCAGGGCGGCAAGGAACCACTCCAGCCGGCGCCACTGTTCCTCCCCCTCCATCAGCGGGTCACTGGGCACCGCATGCACGCGGACGCGGTGCCCGATGAACGGCAGTTGCGCGATCTCGACGGATTCGATGGTGACGCCCGCCGGAAGCAGCGGACGCAAGGCATCGCGCACCGCATCGGGATCGGCATACCGCCGCTCGGCGCTGCGGCGAGCGCTGGCCGCAGCGACGGCCTGCTCCTGCTCGATCACATCTGCGGGGCGAGCGAACACGTACCCCAGAGACACACGATCCGCGTCCCAAAGCTGTATCGACGCGTCGCGCGCCCACCGCGCCGTGCCCAAGTAGGCGCCGGTGGGCACGCGCCAGGACTGGTCGCCCCAGCCGCCCATGGCGGTATAGGTCCTTTCCTTGGATTCGAACACCAGGTGCCCACCGTCATCGAGCGTCATCCGCACCGGCGCGAGGTGCTCGCGCGGCAAAACCACCCAGCCGTCCTCGCAGGTGAAATCCCGGCCCCGATCCAGACGCACCACCGTGCCCGTCGCTGGGCCCAGGTCACGGAGCCGTGCCTGCAGCACCGGCTCGCCGTTGCGGGCGACGAAGGCCGCACGGCTCGTCGGCTGCATCAACGCGTACCACTCGGCGTATCGCGGACGCTGATGCTCTCGGATCGTTTCGAGTTCAGCCATCACGTTGCCGAAGGAACGGACGAAGTGCAGCTCGATGGCATGGGTACCGTCGGAGTGCACGACCACGCCCTCGTACTGCGCAAGGTCGCCGGCGCCGTAGCCCTGGCCGCCCCTCGGCGAGAACACGTCGTCGAGTCGGGAGGGCTTCTCCGGATCGACTCCCGGATCGGGATCGCCATCCGCGGTCAGCGGCTGCAGGGCATAGCCGCCGCTGAGATCCGGGCAGCCGGTGACGGGATCGGTGGGCGGATCGCCCTGATCGGCACCGCGTTCGAAGGCGGTGCATCCGGCCAGCAACGCCCCCAGCAGTGGAACGAGGAAGCGCTTGGCCGATGCGCGCTCAGCGGGTGTTGGCAATGGCATCGAGGTTCTCGGAAGCATGGCGGTCGGGTCGACGGATGGCACCACGGATGACTGGCTCGCGCCAAGTGGGCGGAACTCCGCGACACGAGTTACGGAATCCGTGTCGGATTCCGTGGATTCATGGTCGCGATTTCCCATCCTTTGTTCGCGGGCGACCGGGAGCGCTAGCGCAAGCGCGTTGCCTCCGAATCACGCGGAACGAGGCATCAGGCCACGAATCAGCGCGTTGTCATGTTCGCCGTGCAGTCGAACGGCGGCGATCCCCAACAGGACCGCCGCGATCGCCAGCAACGCCAGCAACGCCATGACGGGCAAGATCGGATCCACGCGGATGAAGTGCAAAAACTGCCCGAACAGCTTGTCGAAATGGGAGGAGATGCCCTGCATCCAGACCATCGGACCGTAGACGAGGGCGAGACCCGTCGCCACGCCTGCGGCATCCGAGAAGCGCTGCGCCGCCTTCGAACCCAGCATCAGCCCATGCGTGGACGTTCGCATGCGCAGCGCCTCCAGCAGGCCCACGGCCGCAAGAATCCCCAAGCCGAGCGGGGCGACGCCAGCAAACGCCGCAGTACCCAGGACCAACAACATCATCCCCAGACTCTGCGGGAGCCACAGCGGGCGCAAGCGCCGACGCCAGGCGGCGTACCCGGCGGCTACACCCGGGAGCAGTCGGACTTCTGCATGCAATGCACCCGTTTCGCGAAGCTCCGAGGCAAGCCGCCGCGCATAACCCGCCTGAAGCGCACCGTTCATCACGAAGCCCCACAGCACCAGCAGCATTACAAGAAGCAGCACGAGCATTTCGGAAAGCGTGCGCTTGCCCGGACTCAGCGTGTACATCACGGTGAAGAACCCGAGCATCAGCATCGGCCAACCCAGCATGACTCCGGCCCATTTCAGCCAATGGCGAGCCGGATCGGCGACTTGCCGCCAGGCCTGTTCTCCGAGCAGCGCACGCACGCGGGCGTCAGCATCCAGGCGATCCAGCGTGGGGTTCGCCGGTCGGGCGCGCTGTCGGCGCGCCTGCAGCAGCACCGCCAAGGGCGCGCTGTTCGGCGCGTCGAACGGGCTGCCCGTGTGGCGACCGAAACTGAAGACGAACGCGTAGTCGCCACCCACGGCCGGATCCACACCTGCCCGACGCAGCGAGCGCAAACGACGGAACATCAGCACGAGTGCCAGACCGACGATCGGAACCGCCACCTGCAAGGCGTCCGCATCCATTCTCGAAAACGAATCGGCGGAAACGACCACCACCAGTCCGATGGGTAGCAGCATCATCACCGGCATCCAGCGGTATGGCATGACAGCCGCCAGCGCACCGATCGATGACGCGACCATCGCGACCGCCAGCGTTTTGGCCACCACCACGGAAGACACGACGCCGGGGGCCAGCCACGACGCGATCCCCATCGCGCCGAAGAGAACGGCAAGAAAGGTCGAGAAGCGGAGCGCTTCGGCGACGAGACTCGAGGACGTGACGCCCGGCACGGCCTGGCGCGACGCGTCGAACCAGAACAAAACGGAGCGCGCGCTGCTGAACTGGTATCGGAACATCAAGGGCAGCCCGACCAAGGGGAGCGTCCTCGCACTCACCGCGCCGAGCGTGGCGTCATCGCTGGCCAATGCCCCGATGAAGCCGATCAGGGCTCCCATTCCGGCAAGCGACAGAGCCCAAGCCGCATCGCCCCAAGTCGTGGTGGCACGGAGGACCTTGAGGGCGCTCATTCCACCACCTCGATGAACAGGTCTTCGAGTGAGAGATGGTCGACGCGAACGCCGGGGGCCTCGGCGAGTGCCGGCCAGCGTTCGCGGCCACGCTGCACGAGCAGACGCAGGCCACCGTCGACCGTCTGTCGGCGCGCCAACTCGCCGGGCACGGGCCCCTTCAGCGTGTCGACCGCGCTCGCTGGAACGTGCAGGCGGGCGATGTTTTCCTTCAACACGTCCTGCGGCGCGCACAGCAGCAGTTCGCCGCGGTGAAGGAAGGCGATGTCGCTGGCTACACGCTCGAGGTCGGAGATGATGTGCGTCGAGAACACCACAGTGGTGCCGAGTTCACCGGCCCGCAAGACGATTTCGCGCATCAATTCCCTGCGCCCCACCGGATCCAACGCCGACGCCGGTTCATCCAGAACCAGCAACTCAGGCGAATGCGCCATGCCACGGATCAGCGCAAGACGCTGGCGCTCACCCGGCGATAGCTTGCCGACCAGTGCCTTCGGGTCGAGGGCCCAGCGCTCCAGCATGGCCTTGGCCCAAGCCTTGTCCCAGCGCGTGTAGAAGCCACCGATCAAGGCGAGCATGTCATCGACGCGCATCCACGACATCGATTCGGGCTGCTGAGCGACGTAGCCAATTCGCTGCTTCACGGCATCGGACAAGGCTCGCGCCGGTTCACCGAAGAGGCGTGCTTCGCCACCGTCGACCGGCACGAGGCCAAGCAATGCCCTCATGAGGGTCGACTTACCCGCGCCATTGCGACCGACCAGGCCAAGCACCGCGCCCGCCGGGACCTGCAGCGTGAGATCGCGCAGGACGGGCTTTCCGTCGAAACTCTTGCGTAGGCCGCTGCAGCGCAGCGGGGCTTCCGGGATGAAGGCATCGGGGGTCATCGGGAGGTCCTTGGGGATTTCGGGGAAGTCGCAACAGGGGGCGTCGCCGCCGGGGGGGCGTCGACTTCGGGGGTGAGAAACAACGCGTGCAGACGCTCGCAGACCGGTCCGGCGGCCAGGCCGAGATCACTGGCTTCACGGATCACATCGCGCAGCCGCGGCTCGAGAAGACGCATCCGGGCATCCGCCGTCAGGCCGACGCCGCGGGCTTCGGCCACCGCCATGCCAACGCCGCGCCGTCGCTCGAGCACACCGTCCGCCTCGAGCTGGCTGTAGGCGCGGCTCACGGTCATCGGATTGATGGCATGGTGCTCGGCCATCTCGCGCACCGAAGGCAATCCCTCGCCCACGCGAAGCTGGCCCGCCGCGACGAAGCGGCGTACCTGCTCCACGATCTGGCGGTAGATCGGGTCGGCCGAGGCGGGGCTGATGAGGAAGTGGCTTGCGTCCATGTGTATCAATAAACCAATACACCAAGCCGCCGTCAAGCCCCCTTGGCGCTCGTTGCGCCTATAATTGCGGCGCGCCGGGTCCCGCGCCGGCGTCAAGTCCTTCAAAAACAATCACTTGACCCCGCTGGGGTCGTGCACAGGATCGCCGTGGCCAGCCTTCTCAAGACCTTCGCCCAGTCCTCGCAGCTCTCCGGCGGCAACGCCGCGTTCATTGAAGAGCTTTACGAGCAGTACCTCCGCGATCCGGCTTCGGTCGACGCGAAATGGAAGGCCTACTTCGACGGCTTCGGCGGCAGCGCCGACGTGCCGCACTCCGATGCGATGGCCCGCGTGCAGGTCGCCGGCATGTTGGCCGCCAAGGGCCTCGGCGGTGGCGTCGACGAGGACACCGCGAAGAAGCAGGCGGCGGTCAGCAAGCTGGTGACGGCCTACCGCTCGCGCGGCCACCTCGGCGCCTCGCTCGATCCGCTCGGCATGGCCGGCAAGCCGGAAGCCCCGGACCTCGAGCTCGAGTTCCACGGCCTCGGCAAGGGTGATCTCGACACCGAATTCCCGGTCAACACCTACTTCGGCGCTGACCGCCTGAAGCTCAAGGACTTGCTGGCCAAGCTGCGCACCACCTACTCCAGCGTCATCGGCGCGGAGTTCATGCACATCAGCGATGCGAAGCAGCGCCACTGGATGCAGGAGCGCCTGGAGAAGGCCGCCGGCCGCTTCGGCTTCAGCAAAGATGAGCAGACCCGCATCCTCGAGCGCACCACCGCGGCCGAAGGCCTCGAGCGCTACCTGCACACGAAGTACGTTGGCCAGAAGCGCTTCTCGCTCGAGGGCGGCGATGCGCTGATCCCGGCGATGGACGTGCTGGTGCGCCGCGCCGGCGCCAACGGCGTCAAGGACATGGTCATCGGCATGGCCCACCGCGGCCGCCTCAACGTCCTCGTGAACACGCTCGGCAAGCCGCCGTCCAAGCTGTTCGCCGAGTTCGAAGGCCGCTTCGAACACCACGACGACCCGGCGCATTCGGGCGACGTGAAGTACCACATGGGCTTCTCGGCCGACATCGCCACGCCCGGCGGCCCGGTGCACATCGCGCTGGCCTTCAACCCCTCGCACCTTGAAATCGTGAACCCGGTGGTCGCGGGTTCGGTGCGCGCGCGGCAGATGCGTCGTGAAGACAAGGATCGCGGCCAGGTGCTGCCCATGCTGATTCACGGCGACTCGGCCTTCGCCGGCCAGGGCGTCATCATGGAGCTGTTCCAGATGTCGCAGGCCCGCGGCTTCGCGGTCGGCGGCACGCTGCACATCGTCATCAACAACCAGGTCGGCTTCACCACCAGCCGCCCGGACGACACCCGCTCCACGCTCTACTGCACCGACCCCGCCAAGATCGTCGGCGCGCCGGTGCTGCACGTGAACGGCGATGACCCGGAAGCGGTGGCGTTCTGTGCGCAGCTCGCGTTCGACTTCCGCCAGACGTTCAAGAGCGACGTGGTCATCGACCTCGTCTGCTACCGCCGTCACGGCCACAACGAGGCCGACGAGCCTGCAGCCACGCAGCCGCTGATGTACCAGAACATCCGCGCCCGCAAGACCACCCGGGAGCTCTATGCCAACCGCCTGATCGAAGCCAACGTGATCAGCGCGGACGAGGCGAAGGCCTTCGTCGACGGATACCGCGCCAACCTCGACAAGGGCGAAGTGACGGCCGACGTCACCACGGCCGCGAAGGACAGCGTCAGCGTCGACTGGTCGCCCTATTTCAAGGGTTCGCTCAGCGACGAGGTCAAGACCGCGGTCGCCCGCAAGACCCTCGACGCGCTCGCACAGCAGATCAATGCCGTTCCCGAAGACCGCAAGCTGCACCCGCGCGTCGCCAAGATCTACGAGGACCGCCGCAAGATGGCGGCCGGCGAGCTGTCGATGGACTGGGGCTTCGCCGAGAACCTGGCCTACGCGACGCTGCTGAAGGAAGGCTTCAAGCTGCGCCTCGTCGGCCAGGACGCCGGCCGCGGCACCTTCTTCCACCGCCATGCCGTGCAGCATGACCAGGCCTCGGGCGAGGCGATCATGCCGCTGCGCGAACTGGTGTCGAACCCCGAACACGTCGTGGTGATCGACTCGCTGCTCTCTGAAGAAGCCGTGATGGCCTTCGAGTTCGGCTACAGCACGGCCGAGCCGACCACGCTGAACATCTGGGAAGGCCAGTTCGGCGACTTCGCCAACGGTGCCCAGGTCGTCATCGACCAGTTCATCACCTCGGGTGAAGCCAAGTGGGGCCGCCTCTGCGGCCTCGTGCTGTTCCTGCCTCACGGCTACGAGGGCCAGGGCCCCGAGCACAGCTCGGCGCGCCTAGAGCGCTTCCTGCAGCTTTGCGCGCACCACAACATCTCGGTGGTCACGCCGACGACGCCGGCGCAGAGCTTCCATATGCTGCGCCGCCAGATGCTGCGCGGCACGCGCAAGCCGCTGGTCGTCATGACCCCGAAGTCGATGCTGCGCCACAAGCTTTCCGTGTCGACGCTCGAGGACCTCGCCAAGGGCAGCTTCCAGACCCTGATCCCGGACAGCACGGCCAAGGACGCCAAGAAGGCGACCCGCGTCGTGGTGTGCGGCGGCAAGGTCTACTACGACCTCGTCGAGGACGCCGAGAAGCGCGGCCTCACCGATGTCGCCGTCGTGCGCATCGAGCAGCTCTATCCCTTCCCGCGCGCCGAGCTCACCGCCGAGCTCAAGCGCTTCGGCAAGGCCGCCGAAGTCATCTGGTGCCAGGAAGAGCCGCAGAACCAGGGCGCGTGGTACCAGATCCGCCACCACATCGAAGCCTGCCTCGCCAAGGGCCAGACCCTCAGCTACGCCGGTCGCGGCCGCTCCGCGGCGCCGGCCTGCGGCCACCTCAGCCAGCACAACGTCGAGCAGGCCGCACTGCTCGAAGCCGCGCTGGTCGGCCCGCAGGTGCTGGCGGTCGCCGAGTAAGCGACTCGCCCCCTCCACGAATGCCGCAGGGGCGCGCCCCTGCCCCACGCTCCTCCCGATATCGAACCCCGACCGAGAACGCCCGACATGGCCACTGAAATCAAGGTTCCGCCGCTCCCCGAGTCCGTCTCCGACGCCGTCATCGCCGCCCTGCACAAGAAGGTGGGCGACAGCGTCCGCCGCGACGAGAACCTGGTCGACCTCGAGACCGACAAGGTCGTTCTCGAAGTGCCCTCGACCGTCGATGGCGTGATCAAGGAACTGAAGGTCAAGGTCGGCGACACGGTGAATTCCGACCAGCTGCTGATCATCGTCGAGGAAGGTGCCGTGGCCGCCGCACAGGCGCCTGCCGCCGCTGCACCGGCTGCCGCGCCCGCGGCTGCCCCGGCTGCTGCGCCCGCGAAGTCCGCCGCTCCGGCGCCCGCCGCGAAGAGCGACACCGGCCTTCCGCCGGGCGCTGCGTTCTACGCCGCGCAGAACGGCATCAATCCGGCCGAGGTCGCCGGCACCGGCCGCCGCGGCGCGGTGACCAAGGAAGACCTGGTCAATTTCGCCAAGGGCGGCGGCGCGCGTCCGGAAGAGCGCGTTCCGATGACCCGCATGCGCAAGCGCATCGCCGAGCGCATGATGGAATCGAAGAACTCGATCGCCATGCTCACCTCGTTCAATGAAGTGAACCTTCGCGAAGTGATGGCCATGCGCAAGGCGCAGGGCGAAGCCTTCGAGAAGGCGAACGGCATCAAGCTCGGCTTCATGAGCTTCTTCGCCAAGGCCGCGGCCAACGCGCTGCAGCGCTTCCCGATCATCAACGCCTCGGTCGACGGCGATGACGTGATCTACCACGGCTACGCCGACATCTCGATCGCCGTGGCCACCGACAAGGGCCTGGTGACGCCGGTGCTGCGCAACGTCGAGCGCATGAGCTTCGCCGACGTCGAAGGCGCCATCGCCGGTTACGCCAAGAAGGCGCGCGACGGCAAGCTGGGCCTCGAGGACCTGCAGGGCGGCACCTTCACCATCACCAACGGTGGCACCTTCGGTTCGCTGATGAGCACGCCGATCGTGAACCCGCCGCAGAGCGCCATCCTCGGCATGCACGCCATCAAGGAGCGCCCGATCGCCGAGAACGGCCAGGTCGTGATCGCGCCGATGATGTACATCGCGCTGAGCTACGACCACCGCATCATCGACGGCAAGGACGCGGTGCAGTTCCTGGTCGACATCAAGAACCAGCTGGAAAACCCGCACCGCATGCTGCTCGGCCTGTAAGGAGCCCGACATGAGCGAGATCCAACAGTTCGACGTCGTCGTCGTCGGTGCCGGCCCGGCCGGCTACCACGCGGCCATCCGCGCCGCGCAGCTTGGCCTGAAGACCGCCTGCATCGACGCTGCGCTCGGCAAGGACGGCAAGCCCGCCCTCGGCGGCACCTGCCTGCGCGTGGGCTGCATTCCGTCCAAGGCCCTTCTGGATTCCAGCCGCCAGTGGTGGAACATGGGCCATATCTTCAGCGAGCACGGCATCAGCGCGCCGAACGCCGCGATCGACATCCCGACCATGATCGGTCGCAAGGACAAGATCGTGAAGCAGTTCACCGGCGGCATCGCCGCGCTGTTCAAGGCCAACAAGGTGTCGGCCTTCTACGGCTTCGGCCAGCTGCAGGCGGGGAAGAAGGTGCTGGTGAAACAGCACGACGGTTCCGAAGTCACGCTGGAAGGCAAGCACGTCATCCTCGCCGCAGGTTCGGATTCGATCGAACTGCCGTTCGCGAAGTTCGACGGCACGCACATCGTCGACAACGTCGGCGCGCTTGATTTCACCGAAGTGCCGAAGCGCCTCGGCGTGATCGGCGCCGGCGTGATCGGCCTCGAACTCGGCAGCGTGTGGAGCCGCCTCGGCGCCAAGGTCACCGTGCTCGAAGGCCTGCCGGACTTCCTCGCCGTGGTCGACCGCGACGTGGCCAAGGTTGCGCAGAAGGAATTCACCAAGCAGGGCCTCGACATCCGCCTCGGCGCCAAGTGCACGAAGACGGAAGTGAAGAAGGGCGAGGTGCATCTGAGCTACACCGACGCCAATGGCGAGCAGACCCTGGTGTTCGACAAGCTGCTGGTCGCCGTCGGCCGCAAGGCCGCGAGCAAGGGCCTGCTGGCCGAAGGCACCGGCGTGCAGCTCGACGAGCGCGGTCGCATCGTCGTGGACGACCACTGCCACACCGGTGTGGAAGGCGTGTGGGCGATCGGCGACTGCGTGCGCGGCCCGATGCTCGCGCACAAGGGCTTCGAGGAAGGCATCGCGGTGGCGGAACTCATCGCCGGCCTGCCGGGCCACGTCAACTTCGACACCATTCCGTGGGTCATCTACACCGAGCCGGAGATCGCCTGGGTCGGCAAGACCGAGGAGCAGCTCAAGGCCGAGGGCGTGCCCTACAAGACCGGCACCTTCCCCTTCGCGGCCGTGGGCCGCGCGGTGGCGATGGCCGAGCCGGCGGGCTTCGTGAAGGTGATCGCGCACGAGGAAACCGACACCGTCCTCGGCCTGCACCTCGTCGGTGCCAACGTCTCGGAGCTGGTGCACGAAGGCGTGCTGACGATGGAGTTCAAGGGCAGCGCCGACGACCTCGCACGCATCTGCCACGCGCATCCGTCGATGAGCGAGGCCGTGCACGACGCCGCCATGGCCGTGCACAAGCGGGCGATCCACAAGGTCAACTGACGCCTATCCATCGGCGATACTTCGGGGGCGCCTTCGGGCGCCCTCGTTGTTTCCGGCGCCCCCTAGTCACGTGCAGGAGAATCCATGGATCGTCGTGCATTCCTCGCCGCTGGCAGCCTTGCCGCAGCCGCTGGCGCCCTGTCAGCGAGCCCTGGAGCGAACGCGTCGGCATCGGCCAACACACGCCTGTTCACCCGCGTCGATTTCAACCACGACGGACTGGGTCTCGACCCGCACGAGTACACGCACCTGCTCGAGGAGGCCGTGCAGGGCGACGCTCTGACGCCGGACTACTACTCGCTTGGGGGCTTCGTCGAGGCCCTTGAAACGGATTTCGCGAAGCGCCTCGGCAAGGAGGTGGCCATCTTCGTACCGACCGGAACGTTGGCCAATCACCTCGCCGTGCGTCGCCTCGCCGGGGACGATCGCCGGGTGCTGGTGCAGGCCGACAGCCATCTGTTCAACGACAGCGGCGACTGCGCGGAAGTCCTCAGCGGCCTGAACCTCGTTCCGCTCGGGGAGGGTCGTGCCACGCTGACGCTGGACGAGATCGAAGCCTGGGTGGAGCGCTCGGCCACGGGGCGGGTGGAAAACCGCGTCGGCGTGATCGTCATCGAAGATCCGGTGCGTCGGCATGGGCACGAATTCGTCGACCCGGCCGAGCTGGCGAGGATCAGCCGCTTTGCACGCGACCACGGCATCCGCCTGCACCTCGATGGCGCGCGCATGTTCAACCTGCCGCAGCACACCGGCCGGAGCGTGGTCGAACACGCCGCGCTGTTCGATACCGTGTACGTCTCGCTGTGGAAGCACTTCAACGCCGCCACCGGGGCCATCCTCGCCGGCTCGCGCGAGCACCTCGAAGGCCTGTTCCATGAGCGCCGCCGCTTCGGCGGTGCCCTGCCCGCCGCGTGGCCGAGCCTGGCCCCGGTGCCACGGTTCCTGCCGACCTACGAGGCCGACTACGCACGCGCTTGGACGATCGCGGACGCGCTGTTCCGTCGGCTCGAGGCGACGGGACGCTTCCGCATCGCCCGGCCGCCGCGCGGCACCAGTCGCGTGCTGATGAACGTCTTGGATCTCGATGCCGCGCGCTTGGTCGAACGGCTCGCGGTCGAAGGCATCCGCCTCGGCCTGCCGCCCGAGGGCGAGAACACCTTCACCCTGCAGATCAACACCACCCTTCTTCGGCGCTCACCCGACGCGCTGGTCGACGCATTCCTCCGCGCTGCCGGCTGAACCTCACGCCCGCGCGCAACCATCCGGAACCCACGATGCCCCTCCCCGCCCGCTTTCCCGCCTTCCGCATCCACAGCGACGCTGCCGGCTACCGCAGCGGCATCGAGGAGGTCGCGCTCGACGCGCTTTCCCCCGGCGAAATCGTCATCCAAACCGCCTACTCGTCGGTCAATTACAAGGACGCGCTGGCCGGCACCGGCCAAGGGAAGATCCTCCGGCAGTTCCCGCTGGTCGGCGGCATCGATGTCGCCGGCCACGTGCTGCATAGCCGCGACCCTGCCTTCAAGGAGGGCGACGCGGTGCTGTGCACCGGCTGCGGGTTGTCCGAAACGCGCGATGGCGGCTACTCGGCCTACGCCAGGCTGGAATCGAAGTGGGCCATTCCTCTGCCCAGCGGGCTCGACCTGCGCGAGTCGATGATCCTCGGCACCGCCGGCTTCACCGCCGGCCTCGCCCTTCTGCGCATGCAGGACAACCGGCAGACGCCCGACCTCGGGCCACTCGCCGTGACCGGCGCGACCGGCGGCGTCGGTAGCCTCGCCCTCGCGATCTTCTCGAAGGCGGGTTACGCGGTGCATGCCATCAGTGGCAAAGCCGACCAAGCCGATTGGCTGCGCTCGCTGGGCGCGTCCGAGGTGCTCGGCCGCGAGGCGCTGGCCACGACGAAGCCGATGGATTCCGCCCGCTTCGGTGGCGGCCTCGACAACGTCGGCGGGCCAATGCTGCACGCCCTACTGGCGCACACGGCGCCCTACGGTAATGTCGCCACGGCGGGTCTTGCTGCAACGCACGATCTGGCGACCACGGTCATGCCCTTCATCATCCGTGGCGTGTCCCTGATCGGCGTTGCCTCTGCCGGCACCGCACGGGATATCCGCGACGAGGTCTGGCGCCTCCTTTCGTCGGACTGGAAGCCCGCCTGTCTGGGCGAAATCGCGACCCGCGAAGTGGCGCTCGAGGGCCTTCCGGCGGTGTTCGCCGACATGTTGGCCGGTGGCTCCCGCGGCCGGACGCTGGTCCGCCTCTGACACAGTCCGGGGCAGCCCACCCCAGCGGCGCGGCCTCCCCGCGGCTTCGTGACCGCGGTCTTGCCCAAGCGAGGCGAACCGCGCTTACAATCGCGGGGTCTTACCGGAGATTTCCATGGCACGTATCCTGATCGTCGACGACTCGCCGTCGCAGCTCGTCAGCATGAAGCGCATCGTCGAGAAGCTCGGCCACGAAGCGATCACCGCCGAGGACGGCGCCAGCGGCGTCGAAGTCGCGAAGGCGCAGCGTCCCGACCTGATCCTGATGGACGTGGTGATGCCGAACCTCAACGGCTTCCAGGCCACGCGCGCCATTTCCAAGGACCCGCACACCGGCCACATCCCGATCATTCTTGTCACCACGAAGGACCAGGAGACGGACAAGGTGTGGGGCATGCGCCAGGGTGCGAAGGCCTACATCACCAAGCCGTTCACGGACGCGCAGCTGACGGAAGCGATCCAGGGTGCGCTGGGCGGCTGATTCATCGCCGCATCGCTACCGCGCACGTCACACGAGCGCTCCGAAGGAACGAAGCCCCGCACTGCGGGGCTTCGACGTTTGCGGGATTACGAAACGCCTCATCGCGCGAGGCGGACGGTGCCGCGGCCCTCGTCCTGCTCGAAAACGAAGCGATAGTGCAGGCTCACGGCCTGCGGAATCTCCCGGGCACCCGCACATCCGGTGTTGGCTGCAGCAGCTTTCTCCTCGGCGGTCGCGAACACGCATCGGACAGCGGGCTCGAAACGCCAGGCACGAGCGGCGTGCATCGCCGAGTCCACGAATTCGGCCTCGACGTCCCCCTGCACCTCGCAGCTGGGCGCACCTGTCACGTCCTCCACGGCGAACACCCTCCCATCTTCCGCCACCGCGAGGCGGAGACAGACCTCACGACGCGGCAAGCGATCGGCCAGCCGCGCCTCCGGGTAGATCGGCGTCTGATTCGCGAGATCGCCGACGGGCATGAGGAAGCTCTCGTGGCTCTCCAGCACCACGCGGGCGATGTCCTGCGCAGCGGCCGGGTTGAAGGGTTGCACCGCGGACCGGCCGGAAGGGACGACGGCATCGGCAGCGCGGTCCGGGATGGACTCCGGATCAGAAGCGCAGCCGACGAGTCCCATCGCGACAAGGGCGAGCAACACCCGACAACGGCAAGAGGTGTTGGACCTCATGGCCCGACGTTGTCGCCGAAGGCCAGCGCCATCTGCCGATACAGCGATCGCTGTGCTTCGTTCTCGGGCTTCGGTGCGGTGATCTCGATCTCGACGATCTGGTCGCCCGGTGGCGCCCCCGGCAGGCCACGCCCCTTCAGCCGAAGCTTAAGGCCAGCGTCGGAGTCCTTGGGGATCTTCAACTCGACCGCGCCGCCCAGCGTGGGCACCGTGGCCGTCGTGCCGAGCACGGCATCCCAAGGCGCGAGTGGCAGCACATACAGCACGTTGCGGCCGTCCACCTCGAACTGCGCATGCGGTGCGAAGTCGACTTCCAGCAGCAAGTCGCCACCCCCGGTGCCCTTGCCCGCCAAGCGGATCACCTGCCCGACGCGGATACCCGCCGGCACCTTGACCTCGAACTCCCGCCCATCGACGTCGATGCGCACGGTGCCACCCGCATACGCCGTTTCGAGCGGGATCGCGAAGCCCAGCCGTTGGTCCTCCCTCGGCGGGCGAGCACCCGCACCGGCGCCGGAACGCGCACCCGAGGACGGGCCGGCGCCGGCGGAACGCTGTCGCGCCTTGGCCCCGAAAAAGGCTTCGAAGAAATCGCTGAAGGCGCCACCGGGGGCACCACCGAATCCGTCGCCGAAACCGCTGGGGCCGCCGTAGCCCGGCGGCGGGCGGAAGTCCTGCCCGGGGCGATATCCGCCGGCCCGCAGGGCGTCGTACTGCGTACGCTTCTCCTTGTCGCGCAGCACTTCGTAGGCCTCGTTGATCGCCTTGAAGCGATCCTCGGCGCCCTTCTCCTTGCTGACGTCGGGGTGGTACTTGCGCGCCAGCCGGCGAAAGGCCTGCTTGATCTCGCTCTCTCCGGAACCGGGTTCGACGCCCAGCACCGCGTAGTAGTCCTTGAATTCCATCGCGGCACCTTACTGCAAGCAGCGCGCGGCGCGCAGCCGGTCCGACCCCGGACGCCGCCGTCACGGGTGGCCGCTACACTTCCGGTTTTACCCCACGGAGCTCCCGCATGACCATCGCGATCGGCGACAACATCCCGCAAACCACCTTCAGTGCGCTGAAGGACGGCGTGCAGGCCGTCGACACCAAGGACGTCTTCGCCGGCCGAAAGCTCGTGCTTTTTGCCGTGCCGGGCGCGTTCACCCCGACCTGCTCGGCCAAGCACCTTCCGGGCTACGTCGAGCACCTCGAGGCGTTCAAGGCCCGCGGCATCGACGTGGCCTGCGTGGCGGTCAACGACGCCTTCGTGATGGATGCCTGGGCCAAGCACCAGAGCGTGCCGGAAGGCCTGCAGATGCTCGCCGACGGCAACGGCAACCTGACGAAGGCGCTCGGCCTCGAGCTCGACGCCACCGCCTTCGGCATGGGCCTGCGCAGCAAGCGCTTCGCGCTGTACGCCGAGGACGGCGTGGTGAAGCAGCTGCACGTCGAGGCGCCGGGCGAGTTCAAGGTTTCGGCCGCCGAGTACGTGCTCGAGCACCTGCCGAAGTAATCGCAGTGACGGGAGCACCGCGATTGGCGCGGTGCTCTGGGCCTCACTCCGCCTCGTCGTCGCGACGCACCACGGGCAGCGCCGAAGCGAGGCGCGTCGCAGCGGCCACGCGGCGGGCCGGCAGCATGTGCATCACCATGTCGGCCATATCGAGGCCGAGGCCCCGGCCCTGCGAGCGGCTCATTGCGGCGAGGTCGAGATCGACGTAGCCCATCGGGCGCCCTTCCGCATCAAAGGCGAGGCCCGGCATCCCGTCGACCAGCAGCGAACTGCGCGGCACGCGGGTCTCACCGAGGATCATGCCGGGCCGCACCAGCGGCACCGCACCCCATTCGTCGGACGTGCGCAACAGCGTGTAGAACACGCGGCCGGGCGCCGGCTGCGACAGGCGTTCGAAATCGACGAAGGGCTGGCCGCTGGCGTCGCGCACTCGCAGCCAGGCGAGGCCGAGCTCGGTGTCGCGCGTGACCAGATCGGCGGTGCGCCATTCGTCCGAGCCCGGCAGCCGAACGCGGAAATCACTGGAATTCGCCACCATCGCGCCGCCGGTGCTGGGCGCCTGGCGATTGAGGCTGCCGAGATCGAAGCTCACCGCTCGCGCCGACACCAGCACCAGGCCATCCGCGGCGACGAGCACGCCCTGCGTCCGGTCCTCGTTGCGTTGCTCCTGCCCGCCAGCGGCGACCGTGATGACGTACTTGACCGGAACGACACTCGGCGAGCGCTGGTCGACGAGTCGACGGTAGGCGTCGGTGTAGTCCTCCTCAGCCGCCAACGCCAGCATCGGCAACGCGAGGAAGAGCGCCATCAGCAGGATCGCGAACCGGGACAGCATGTTCGGGGGGGACATCATGGACATCAGCGGGTCTCCGGGATCCAACGGCGTTCGACTTGCACGATACGCGCCTCGCCGTGGCGGAGGACGTCAATCGCGAAGCGCTCGCCCTCTCCCGCCAAAGCAGCCTGCAACGCTGGCCGGAGGCGATCCAGACCGTCGACGGTCTGGCCCGCGATGCGAACCACGACATCGCCAGCCTTCAGGTGCGCAAGGCCGGCCGCACCGCCACCTTCGACGACCTGAAGAAGCACGCCGGATTGGTCGAGCGGCAAATCGCGTTCCACGCGGTCGTGGAAGCCCAGTTCACGGAACTGCGCACGCAGGCTCGAGACGTCCATGGTCCGCAATCCCGAGACCGGCACCGGCGACGCCACGAGGGTGGTCGTCCAACGTTGGCGCTCCGTGCCGCGCAGGCCCTCGAACACCACGCGATCGCCGATCTCGAACTCCCGAACGCGCTGGGCGAACAGTTCGGCGCGGGAATCGTTGACGGCCTCCAGCGGCTGGCCCTCCAGCCCCGTCACGAGGTCACCGACCTTCGCGCCGGCCGCGGCAAGCGCACTACCCGGGTACAGGCGGGTGATGCGGAAACCCGATGACGGCAGGCCCATGGTCTGCGCCAGCGAGGTCGGGATGGGCTGGACCTCGACGCCCGCCCAGGCCTTCGGCAGCTCCGGAAGCGGCTGCCGCGAACGGTCGCCCCAGGCCGGCGTGAGCGCCGACAGGAGCCGTTGCCCGTCGGCGAGGTACTCGAGGACCACCGGCGTGGCGGGCCGCCGAGCAGCCGACCACGGCGCCAGGTCGGCCACGGCCGCCACCGGCTGGCCGTCGACCTTCAGCAGCACGGCACCGGCCGGCAATGGCGGACGCGCCGTCGCGGCCGGGCCGCCGGCTCGCAGGCTGGCCACCAGCAGGCCGCGTTCGACATCGAGACGACGCCGCTCGCTCATCGTCGGCGTGAGCGCCTGAACGGCGATGCCGAAGGGCGCGAACGAAGCGGACTCACCGCGCGTTTCCCCGGTGTCCTCAGGTGTGACGCGCACGGTGCGCTCGTCCGGACCGCGGGCGACGCGCAGCGCGATCGCTTGGCCGGCGACAAGCTCGGCCAGACGGCGCTGGATGGCCGGGACATCGACCGCCTGCGGGGCGTCCAGCGCCACGCCGTCGAGCGACAGCAGGCGATCGCCGGGCTCGAGCCCGGCCTTGGCGGCAGCCCCCGCACGCTCGACCGCGGTGACCATCACGCCCTTCGTCTCGCCGCTTCCACGCAGCGAGCGGAGGCGAAGCCCCAGCGTGCTGCGTTGCACGCGCCCCTTGGCAATCAGTTCGGCGACCACCGCCTTGACGTCATCGGCGGGAATCGCGAACGCGAGATCGCCGCCGAACAGCATGCCGCGCGTGTTGACGCCGACGATGCGGCCCTCGAGATCGACCAGCGGGCCGCCGGAGTTGCCGGGCGCGATCGCGGCATCGTGCTGGATCCACGCGTAGTAGCGGCCGGTCGGTGCATCGGCATCGAGGCTGTCCTCGTAGTCGGCCTCATCTTCGAACAGCGAGACCAGCAAGCGACGCGGATTGTTGACGACGCCGGCACTCAGCGAATTCGACAGCCCCCAAGGGGCACCCATGGCCAGCACGGTTTCGCCGGGCCGGAGGTCGTCGGATTCGGCGAAGCGCGCGAACGGCATCGGCGTCGGGACGCCCTGTACCTTCAGAACGGCGAGATCGGCGGCGGTGTCCTGCCCGACGAGGAGGGCCTCGCGCTCACGGCCATCGCCGAACACCACCCGGAAACTGCGGCCCTTGTCGGTGACGTGGGCGTTGGTCGCGATGTGGCCTTCGGCGCTGATCACCGTGCCGCTGCCGCTGCCGACGCTGAGCTTGGGCTCGCCGGCCTCGAAATCCTCGCGCACCACGAGGATGCTGACGACGTGGGGCATTACCGCTTCGCGCGCCTGCGCCAGGTCTTCCACCGACGGCCCCGCGGCGAAGGCCGCGGGGGACGGGACGAAGGCGGCGCCAGCAACGGCGAGGATGGCGGCGAGGAAGAAACGGGGGGGGCGGTTAGGCATCGGGACGTCCTGTTCGACGCCTTGGGCGTCAGTTCGGTGCGCTGGGCGCGGGAGCCTCGTCGGTGGAATCGGGCGCACTGTCGTCGCCCGTGGTCTCGCCCTCGATGACCTCGATGGCTTCGAGCGCGATCAGGCGTTCGCCGGCCGCCACACGCATCAGCGTGACGCCCTGCGTGTTGCGACCCACCTGGGCGATCTCGGACGCACGCGTGCGCACCATCGTCCCCTGATCGGAAATCAGCATCAGGTCGTGGTGCTCCGAGAGCTGCAGCGCACCGACCAGCGCGCCGTTGCGATCACTGGTCTGAAGCGCGATGACGCCCATGGTGCCGCGGCCCTTGCGCGGGTATTCGCCGACCTCGGTGCGCTTGCCGAAGCCGTTGGCCGAGGCGGTGAGGATGTCGCTGTCGCCATCGATGACAACGAGGCTGACGACGTGCTCGCCCTCGGCCAGCTTCATGCCGCGCACGCCGGTGGCGGTGCGGCCCATGGCGCGCACTTCGTCCTCGGCAAAGCGCACGGCCTTGCCGCCACTGGCGAACATCATCACATCGCGATTGCCGTCGGTGATCTGCACGTCGACCAGCGCATCGCCCTCGTCGAGGTTGATGGCGATCTTGCCGCGCGCGAGGCGGAAGGCGAATTCGGAGAGCGGCGTCTTCTTGACCGTGCCATCGCGCGTGGCGAAGAAGGCGAAGCGGTCTTCGCTGTACTCGTGCACCGGCAGCACGGCTTGCACCTTCTCGCCGTCCTCGAGCGCGATCCAGTTGATGATCGGACGGCCGCGGGCATTCGGGCCCGCCTCCGGCAGCTGGTAGACGGAGAGCCAGAACACGCGGCCGGCGCTGGTGAAGGTCAGCAGGGTATCGTGCGTGTTGACCACCCAGAGGCGTTCGATGAAGTCCTCGTCCTTGACCGCCGTGGCCGAGCGTCCCTTGCCGCCGCGCTTCTGGGCGCGGTACGCCGAGACCGGCTGGCGCTTGATGTAGCCGGTGTGCGAGAGCGTGACCACCACGTCTTCCGGCGTGATCAGGTCGAGGACGTCGAGGTCCTCCTCGCTGGCGCGGATCTCGGTGCGGCGCGCGTCGTTGAACTCGTCCTTCACCGCGAGCAGCTCGTCGCGGATGACCTGCAGCAGCACTTCCGGGTTCTCGAGGATCTCGATCAGGCCGCGGATCGTCTCGAGCAGCGTCTTGTACTCGTCGGTGAGCTTCTCGTGCTCGAGGCCGGTGAGCTTCGAGAGGCGCATCTCGAGGATTTCCTTGGCCTGCGCCTCCGACAGGCGGTAGCCGCCGTCGACCAGGCCGTAGCCCGGCAGCAGGTCCTCGGGGCGCGAGGCATCGGCGCCGGCGGCGGACAGCAGCGCGCTGACCAGGCCCGGCTGCCACGTGCGGCCGAGCATGCGCTCCTTCGCGACCGCTGGGCTTTCCGAGGTCTTGATGAGCTCGATCATCTCGTCGATGTTCGCAAGAGCGACCGTCAGGCCTTCGAGGATGTGGGCGCGGTCGCGGGCCTTGCGCAGGTCGAAGATCGTCCGGCGCGTCACCACTTCGCGGCGGTGGCGGACGAAGGCCTCGAGGAACTGCTTCAGGTTCAGGATCTGCGGACGCCCGTCGACCAGCGCGACCATGTTGATGCCGAACACGGTCTCCATCTGCGTCTGCGCGTAGAGGTTGTTCAACACCACCTCGGCCGACTCGCCGCGCTTGACCTCGATGTAGATGCGCATGCCGTCCTTGTCGGACTCGTCGCGCAGTTCGGAGATGCCCTCGAGCTTTTTCTCCTTCACCAGCTCGGCGATCTTCTCGATCAGCCGCGCCTTGTTCACCTGGTAGGGCAATTCGGAGACAACAATCGCCTCGCGGTCGTTCGCCGCGACTTCGATCTCGGCGCGAGCGCGGACGCGCGCCCGGCCACGGCCGGTGTGGTAGGCCGCGTGGATGCCGACCGCGCCGTTGATGATGCCGCCGGTCGGGAAATCCGGGCCCGGGATGTGCTGCATCAGGTCGCTGATGGTCGCCTCCGGGTCGTTGATCAGCGCGATGGTGGCGTCGATCACTTCACCGAGGTTATGCGGCGGGATGTTCGTCGCCATGCCCACCGCGATGCCCGCCGAACCATTGACCAGCAGGTTCGGGAAGCGCGTCGGCATCACCGTCGGCTCGAGTTCCTTCTCGTCGTAGTTCGGTTGGAAATCGACGGTGTCCTTGTCGATGTCGGCCATCATCTGGTGCGCGATGCGCGACATTCGCGCCTCGGTGTAACGCATGGCCGCCGGGGCGTCGCCGTCCACCGAACCGAAGTTGCCCTGGCCGTCGACCAGCATGTAGCGCAGCGAGAAGGGCTGCGCCATGCGCACCAGCGTGTCGTACACCGCGGTGTCGCCGTGCGGGTGGTACTTGCCGATGACGTCGCCGACGATGCGCGCCGACTTGTAGTACGGCTTGTTGCTGTGCGCGCCGAGTTCGTCCATGGCGAAGAGCACGCGGCGATGGACCGGTTTGAGGCCATCCCGGACGTCGGGGAGTGCGCGGCCCACGATCACGCTCATGGCGTAATCGAGGTAGCTCTTGCGCATCTCGTCTTCGAGGTTGACCGGGATGATTTCCTTGGCGAGATCGGACATCGGACTCAACAGCGATTCGGAAGCCCCGAGTGTACCAGAGCGACGCTGCTCACGACATCCGTTCCCCCGGACAAATCAATGACTTACAAGCTCCCGCGATCCCCGGGGCGCGCTCTGGCGCGCGCTCTGGAATGCCTCGGGCGCGGACACCGTCAAGGCCGTCCTCAGCCTGCCCCGAACACCGCCCGCATCGCCGCCTCGTCCGGCCGCTCGATCACGCCCTTCTCGGTCACGATGACGTCGATCAGCGAACCCGGCGTCACGTCGAAGACCGGGTTCCAGGCGGCCACGCCCTCGGCCACCACCCGCTGACCACCCGCGAACAGCAATTCGCGCGCGTCACGGAGTTCGATCTCGATGTCGTCACCGTGCTTCGTGGCCATGTCGACCGTGGACGAAGGCGCCACCACCATCACCTTGACGCCATGGTGCTTCGCCGAGATCGCATGGGCATAGGTGCCGATCTTGTTGGCCGTGTCGCCATTGGCGCAGATGCGGTCGGCGCCGACGATGAGCCACTGCACGGCCCCGGTCTTCATCAGGTGGGCGGCGGCCGAATCGGCGATGAGGGTGGGCGGGATGCCGTCCTGCTGCAGCTCCCACGCGGTCAGGCGGGCACCCTGCCCCCACGGCCGCGTCTCGCCGGCAAAGACCTTGGCGATGCGGCGCTCGGCCACGCCGGCGCGGATCACGCCAAGCGCCGTGCCGAAGCCCGCCGTCGCCAGCGATCCGGTGTTGCAGTGCGTCAGCACGCCGCTGCCGGGCGCGATCAGCGCGGCACCGAGCTGGCCCATGAGACGGTTCGCCGCGAGGTCTTCTCGGGCGATGGCCTCGGCCTCGGACGTGATCGCCGCAAGCCAGTCCGGCCCGGCGGCGCGAAGCGCCGTGCGCATGCGGCGGATGGCCCACATCAGGTTCACCGCGGTGGGGCGCGAGGCGTTGAGCGCGTCGAGCTGCGCGGCCATGAGGCGCTCGGCCTCGAGGCCATCAGCCGCTTGCGTGCCCTGCCCGGCCAGGACCACGCCCCACGCGGCGGAAATGCCGATCGCCGGCGCACCACGGACGGCGAGGTCGCGGATGGCGACGGCCACCTCGGCCGCGCTGTCGCAGCGGAGGCTCACCGTCTCGAACGGCAGGCGGCGCTGGTCGAGCAGCAACAGGTGGTCGTCCATCCACTGGATGGGTCGGATGCGGTCGTAACGGTCGTAATCGAGGCTCATGCGTCTATGCTAACCGCCATGCCCACGAGCCCGAAGCGTCCGGCCAGCGTCGCCGGCACCGAAGCCCGACTCCACGCCGCCTCGGTTCAGGCGGGTGCCGGAGCCGCCATCGACGTGGCCCTGCACACCCTGCCCCTGCTGCGGCCCTTCATCCCGAAGCGGATGCTCGACGCGGCCGAGCGGCTGAAGCCCGCCACGGTCCGCCGCGACCTGGTCAAGACGATCTACGCCCGGCACGGATTGAAACCGGCGCGCTGGGAGATCGAGAGCGTGCTCGCCGTGGCCGAGACCCAGGCGAAGCTGAGCCCGCTCACCCGCAAGGACGGCCTGCGCGACCTGCTCGGCGAGTGGCTGCCAACACCGCTGATCCAACCCCTCCTGCGCTTCACACCGGTCGAACCGCTGGTGGCGGAAACGACCCGCGCCGTGGCCACCACTTGGGCGGCCGGGCGCTATGCCGATGCCGTCTGCCGCGTGCGGAAGGCCGGCATGGACTGGCTGCCGGCGCCGCTCGGCGAGGCGCTGGAGATCGCCCCCGCCAAGCTGCGAGACTTCAGCGCCGAAGCGCTGACGATGGCCCTGCCGCCGCTCAAATTGGCGGCGGCTTGGGGCGGTCAGGTGCTGCGTGCCTCAGGCCGCATCGCGAAGGCTGCGGGCCGAGCCGCCCGCGAGCCCACGACAAAGCCGTCGGAGCCGTCGACGTCGGGGCGCTCGGCGAAGGCGCCACGGAAACGCGCCGCTGTCACCACACCGAAAACTCGGCGCGGCAACCCCGGCTGACCCACAGCCCGCGCTGGTCGAAGCCCTAGGTGTAGCCCTCGGTGCACTCGCCACGCGACAGCTGGCGCTCGAGGCGCACGTCCCGCGCGTAGCCGATGTCGCAGTACTGGGTGCGGCCGCTCTGCGATTCGCAGCGGATCGTCCGCCCGCCGCCGTGGCCATACCCGGGACCGCCGCCCCACCCACCTCCGCCCGGCCGGCCACCACCGCCCGGCCGGCCACCGCCACCGCTGGCGAATTCGCCGCGGCAGCCTTCGGCCACCCAAACGCCACGACGGTCCCAGCCCCAAGTGCGGCCTTCGATGCAGGCACCGCGCGACAGCTGGCGCACCAGCACCACGCCGCCACGGACATCCAAATCAAAGTAGTTCTGCCGGCCATTGTGGCTTTCGCAGCGGATCACCCACCCACCGCCATACCCACCACCGTAGCCATCGCCATAGCCGCCTCCGGGATGGCCCGCGTAGCCGCCGGCAACCTCGAACTCGGCGCGACAGCCTTCACTCACCCAGACACCGCGCCGATCCCAACCCCAGGTGCGGCCTTCGATGCAGGCGCCACGCGACAGCTGGCGAACCAGGACAACGCCGCCACGGGTGTCAACCCGGCATTGGTTGGTTCGGCCGTCGTGGCTTTCGCAACGGAAGCGCTCGGCGGGCGCGTAGCCGTACTGGGCGGCTGCAGGCATGGAGAACGACGACGCCCCGAAGAGGGCGACGAGGGCGAAGAACGAGTGGCGTGCGGACATGGGCGGCCTCGGTCTGGATCGCGACGATGAGCATCATCAGCGATCGATGAATGGCCGGGAAATTCCGCAGCAAACGTGCGCCACACCGCGGCCGTCGATGCCGGCCGTTCAGGCGCTCGCGAAGTCGTAGGCCAGCACGTCCGCGATCCGGGTAGTCCCGACCAGCCCCATCAACAGCCGGTCGACGCCCAGCGCCACCCCGGCGCAGTCCGGCATGGCCGGCAACGCAGCGATCAGCGCGTCATCGATCGGCGGCAAGGCATCACCGCGCGCCGAACGCACGGCATGGTCACGCTGGAAGCGGCCGCGCTGCTCCGACGCGTCGTTCAATTCGTTGTAGCCGTTCGCCACTTCAAGTGGGCCGAGATAGAGCTCGAAGCGCTCGGCCACGGTGGGCTCACCCGGCGCATCGCCGGGACGGAGTCGTGCGAGAGCCGCCTGCGTCGCCGGCCAATCGTGGACCACGGTGATCGCATCGGCGGCGAAGGACGGCTGCAGCCGATGCGTCATCAGCAGGTCGAGCCAATCCTCCCGCGTCAGTCCTTCCGGATCGATGCGGATCTCACCCAGCGCGGCCCTCAAGGCGTCGATGGAGGCCGTGTGCGGGTCCAGACCGAACGCTTCGCGATACAAGGTCGCGAAGTCCAGCGAACGCAACGCGACCGGCGGCCGTTGCACCAGTGCCATCGCGGCGGTGACGAGGGCCACGGTCTCGTCGGCGAGGCGACGGTGGTCCCAACCGACGCGATACCACTCGAGCATCGTGAATTCGGGGTTGTGCCGCCCACCCGCTTCGCCGTCGCGGAACACACGCCCCAGTTCGTAGCAATCACCGAAGCCCTCGGCGAGCAGCCGCTTCAGCGGGAACTCGGGCGAGGTGCGCAGCCAGCGCTGGCGGGGGCCACCGCTGGCCGGGCCACTGAACTCCAGCGTGAAGCTGCGGATGTTCGGATCGGTGTTGCCGGCGCGGCTGAGCACGGGGGTCTCGACCTCGACCACGCCGCGCGTGGCGAAGAAGTCGCGGAACAGCGCGTTCAGCCGGGCGCGGAGATGCAAGGCTTCGTGGCGCGGGTTCACGCGATGCGACCTTGGGCACGGAGGAAGTCGAGCAGTCCCGCTTCGTCCCAGACCTCGATGCCGAGCTCTCGCGCCTTGTCGAGCTTCGAGCCGGCCGCCTCACCCGCGACCACGAGGGACGTCTTCTTCGAAACGCTGCCCGCGACCTTCGCGCCCAGCGCTTCCAGATGCGCGCCGGCCTCGTCGCGACTGAAGGCCGAGAGGCCGCCCGTCAGCACGACGGTCTTCCCGGCGAGCGGCCCTTCGGCAGTGCGCTGCGGCGGGCCTTCCAGCCACTGCACGCCGCGCTCGCGCAGCGCCGCGATCACCTCGCGGTTGTGGGCCTCGGCGAAGAACCCGTGGATGCGTGCGGACACCACGGGGCCGACGTCCGGCACGGCGAGAAGTTCGTCCACGCTGGCGGCGATGAGTGCGTCGAGCCCGCCGAACCAGCGGGCGAGCTGCTTCGCCGTGGCCTCGCCGACATCACGGATGCCCAGCGCGAACAGCAGGCGCTCCAACGCGGTGTTGCGGCTCTGGTCGATACCGCCCAGCAGGTTCTCGGCCCAGCGCGTCGCGATCTTCCCTTGCTTCACCGTCTCCGGCGTCACGCCGTCACGCGCGTCGGCGCGGCGCTTCATGGCCAGCAGGTCGTCCAGCGTCAATCGGTACAGGTCGGCAACGGTCTGCACGTAGCCGAAATCGACCAGATCCTCGACGAAGCGTTCGCCGAGGCCCTCGATGTCCATCGCGCGGCGCGAGGCGAAGTGGATCAGCGCCTGCTTGCGCTGCGCCGGGCAATACAGGCCGCCGGTGCAGCGCATCACCGACTCGCCCTCCGCGCGTTCCACCGCCGAGCCGCACTCCGGGCAGGTCGTGGGCATGACGAAGGCCGGATGCAGCGGCGACCCGTCGGCGGCGAGCGGCCGACGCTCCGGGACGATGCGAGCCACCTCGGGAATCACGTCGCCGGCGCGCCGCACGACGACGGTGTCGCCGACGCGGACGTCCAGCCGGGCGATCTGGTCGGCGTTGTGCAGCGTGGCATTGGTGACGACGACACCGGCCACGCGGACCGCCTTCAACCGTGCCACCGGTGTGATCGCGCCGGTGCGGCCCACCTGCACATCGATGCCTTCCAGCGACGTCACTTCTTCCTGCGCCGGGAACTTGTGGGCGATGGCCCAGCGCGGAGCGCGAGCCACGAAACCCATCTGCTCCTGCAGGTCGCGGCGGTCGAGCTTGTAGACCACGCCGTCGATGTCGTACGGCAGCGTCTCGCGGGCAACACCGATGCGTCGATAGTAGGCCAGCACGCCATCGAGACCGGACGCGACGTCGACTTCCGGCGCCAAGGGAAGCCCGAATCCGGCGAGGGACTTCAACAAGACCGAATGCGTCGCCGGCAGCCCGAAGCCCTGCACCTCACCGATGCCATAGGCGAAGAACGCCAGCGGACGCTTGGCAGTGATGCGCGAATCCAGTTGGCGCAGCGAACCCGCTGCACCATTGCGCGGATTGGCCAAAGGCTTCTCGCCGGCCGCATGCGCGCGCTCGTTGAACCGCTCGAAGGCCGCCTTCGGCATGTAGACCTCGCCGCGCACCTCGAGGACTTCCGGAACGGGCAACCCGGCCGGAACACGGAGTGCCAGAGGAATCGCACGGATCGTCCTCAGGTTGGCGATCACGTCCTCGCCCGTGGTGCCGTCGCCGCGCGTCGCACCCTGCACGAGCACGCCATGCTCGTAGCGCAACGTGATCGCGAGGCCGTCGATCTTCGGCTCGACCGAGAACGCCGGCTCGCTCTCGCCCGTGGCCTCGACGATGCGCCGCACGAAATCGGCGACCTCGTCGTCGGCGAAGGCGTTGTTGAGGCTGAGCATCGGCACCGCATGGCGCACTTCGGCGAAGGCCGAGGAGGGCTTCCCGGCCACGCGCTGCGTCGGCGAGTCGGTCGTCACGAACTCCGGATGCGTCGCCTCGAGCTCGCGAAGCTCGCGCATCCAGCGGTCGTACTCGGCGTCGGGGACGGACGGCGCGTCGAGCTGGTAATAGGCGTGGTCGGCGTCGGCGATCAGCCGCCGGAGTTCGTCGATTCGATCGGGGGCGCTCATGCGGACCTCGCGTCGGTGTCGCGTGGCGGCCGGCGACCGGCGCCGGCCCGTGGCCTCAGAAGCGGACGTTCTGCGCGTCGCGCTTGCGGTCGTAGGCGCGCATTTCCTCGCGCAGGTGCGCGATGCGCTGGCGGCCAAGCGCGTTGCGCTCTTCGTCGAGCAGCACGGCATCGAGCAGCTCGGCCATGCGCTGAGCGGCGGGCAGCAGGGTTTCCCAAGCGTCCAGGGCGTTCAGCGGGCCCGGAAGGGTCATGAACAGACTGACGCCGGGCGTGCGAATCTCGCCGAGGCGGGCCATATCGAAGGAACCCGGCCTCACCAGGTTCGCGAGGCTGAAGATGGGGCCGCGCTCGGGGTGGTTGTCGTCGAGGCGATGGAAGATGCCCATGTGGCCGTAGGCCAGGCCGGCCTTCTCGCAGGCGACGACGATATCGGGGCCCTGCAGCACTTCGCCGGCGCGGGCCGCGAGGTAAAGGGTGACGATGCGGTCGAAGCTGGCGTCCGGACGGGCACCCAGCTGGGAGCGCGTGGGCGCCACCGGGGCAGCATCGTCCACGGCGATGCCGCGCTCGGCATCGAGTTCGGGGCCGTCGTTGTCGGTCTCGGCCACCGCGTCGCCCAAGGTCGGCTCCCGGCGGCCGCCTGCGCCGAAACTCGGGAACGCAGCAGCAAGGCGCTCGGTATCGGCGCTATCGCGACGCACGCCCTGCTCGGGCTTCTTCCGGCCGGTCAACCAGATCACCACCATCAGCACCACCACTGCGGCGCCGATGGCGATCCGCAGGATGTTGGCTTCACTCAGGCCGGACAATTCCATCCAACAGGCTCCAGACGCGGTCTTGGCGTGGTTGAGACCGCGCGATTATGCCGCACCAGCGAGGCGCGTGGCCTCGGCGAGATCGACCGAGACGAGTCGCGACACGCCCGGCTCGCGCATGGTGACGCCGGCGAGCTGCTTGGCCGCCTCCATCGTCGCCTTGTTGTGGCTGACGAAGAGGAACTGCACCTTCTCGCTCATCTCGCTGACCATCGTGCAGAAGCGGCCGACGTTGGCCTCATCGAGCGGTGCGTCGACCTCGTCGAGCAGGCAGAACGGTGCGGGATTCAGACGGAAGATCGCGAACACCAGCGAGACCGCCGTCAGCGCCTTCTCGCCGCCGGACAGCAAGCTGATGTTGGAGACACGCTTGCCCGGCGGGCGCGCCATGATGGCGACGCCGGTGTCGAGAAGGTCCTCGCCGGTGAGTTCGAGGTAGGCGTGGCCGCCACCGAACAGGCGCGGGAAGAGTTCCTGCACGCCGGCATTGACGCGATCGAAGGTTTCCTTGAATCGGCCGCGGGTCTCGCGGTCGATCTTGCGGATGGCGTCTTCGAGCTGCTCCAGCGCGGCAACGAGGTCGGCGTTCTGGGTGTCGAGGTAGGCCTTGCGCTCGCTCTGCTCGGCGAACTCCTGGATGGCCGCCAGGTTGACTGGCTCCAGCCGGCGCATCTTGCCTTCCAGCTCGCCGATGCTGCGCGCCCAACTGGCCGCGTCCGCCTGCTCCGGCAGGCCAGCCACGACCGCCTCGAGTTCGAGGCCGGCGGTGGCGATCGCTTCCACCTGCTGCTGCGCCTTGATCTCCAGCGCCTGCGCTTCCATCCGTCGCTGGGCGATGCGCTCGCGCTGCGCAATGGCGGCCTGGTCGCGTTGCTGGCGCTTGTGCTCGTAGCCGCGCAGTTCCTGCTCGATGCCGTCGAGGTTCGCGCGCGCCGTCGCGAGGTCTTTCTCGGCGATCACGCGCTGCTCGAGCAGCAGTTGGCGCTCGCCATCGAGCGTGTGGATCGGGCTGTCGCCGTCCTGCAGCTGGGCCGCAAGCTCGTCGCGGCGGCTGGCGAGCTGGGCTTGCTGGCCGCGCAGGCGCGACAGCGACTGGTTGAGTGCATTGACACGGGTGCGCTGCGCCTCGAGCGCCAGCGCCAGCTGGTGGGCCGAATCGCGGGCCTCACGCGCCGACATCCGCGCCATCTCGCGCTGCTCGGTGAAGAGGCGGCGCTCGTTCTCCAGCGTGATTCGCTGCGTCTCGAGGTCGCCCATGCGCTCGGTGGCGACTTCGAGGCGCCCACGGGCCTCGCGCACTTCGACCTGCGCCGATTCCATCGACGTGGCGATCTGCGCCAGCTCGCGATCCAACGCGGCCATGCGGCCCTGCGCGGTTTCCAGCCGGCCCTTCTGGCTCTGCAGCTGGCCGCCCATCTCGGAAACGCTGCGATGCGCGAGGTACAGCGTGCGCTGCGCGTCTTCGCGGGCCTGCTCGGCCACCAGCAAGGCATCGCGGTGGGCGTGCTGGCCTTCGACCAGCGCCTGCTCGCGCGCCGCGAGGGCCACGATCTGCTGCTTGAGTTCGTTGATCTCGCGCTCGCGGGCCAAGGCGCCCTGCTGCGCCTCGCCGCTCTTGTTGAAGCGCAGCCAGCCCGGGCCTTCCCAGACGCCGGTGCGATCGATGATGGCCTCGCCCGTGCGCAGGCCAGCCCGGTGCGCCTCGGCTTCGCCGGAGGCCAGCGCCTCGACGGCATGGATAGGCGCCAACAGCGCGCGGATGGCCCGCGGCCCTTGCACCTTGGCGGCGAGGCTGCTGGCCGGCACGTCGATGCCGCCCGTCGCACCGTCGACCAAGGCCACCCGACCCTGCGCCAGGCGGGCCACCGCGTCGCGCACGCTGCCGGCGTCGTCGTGGACAACCGCTTCGAGCAGGTGGCCGAGCACCGTCTCGACGGCGGTTTCCCAGCCCGGCTCAACCGTCAGCACCTCGCCGAGACGCGGCAGTTCAGCCAGACCCTGTGACTTCAGCCACTCGAGCGCGCCGCTCTTCTCCTGTCCCAGCGCGGCGTGCTGCAAGGCCTCGAGCGAGGCCATGCGGCCCTTGGCGGCCTGCGTGGCCTTGCGCGTTTCGGCAAGCTCGGTCTGCTGCTGGCGCTGCTGCTCCTGGATCTCGAGCAGTGCGGCCTTCTTGGCGTCGAGAATCTCGGCCAGCGCATCGAGCCCGGCACGCTTGGTTTCGTGTTCGAGCGCCAACGTCTCCATCGCTTCGCTGAGCGTTGTGAGGTCGAGGCCGGCCCGCTCGGTGGCCAGCGTCTCGCGGCGGCGGTTGGCCTCCATCGACTGGCGTTCGAGGAATTCGATCTTGGTGCGCTCCACCTCGGCCGCCCGCGAGGACTCGGCGTACGAACGCGCATAGTCGTCCCAGCGGCGCTGCCAGTCGGCGAGCTTGGTTTCCGCCTCACGCAGGGCGTCCTGGCGATCCTCGTCACCGCCGCGCAGGGTCTCGAGGCGCGGCTCGGCTTCGGCCACCTGTTCTTCCAGCTGCATCAGCTGGGCAGCATCGGCCTCGATGTGGTGCATCACCTCGGCCAGCGCCTCGTCGGCTTCGGCGCGGGCGGTCTCGATGCGCCGCTTCAGTTCCCGCTGGTGCTGGATCTGCTGTTCGATGCGTGCGATCTCGCCGCCGATGCGGTAGCTCTCGGCCTGCGCGCGGCCAAGGTGCTGGCTGGCCTCGGCGTGCTGCTCACGGGTCAATTCGCCCTGCTCTTCGGCGGTGCGCTGCTCGGCGAGCAGTTCCTGGAGCTTCGTCTCGTCGTCCAACAGCGCGGCATTCAGCGCTTCCGACTGGGCCTGCAGGCGACGGTACTCGAGCGCCTTGAGCTGGGCGTCCTTTTCGCGGTGTTCGGCCTGCAGGGCCTGGTACTGCTCGGCGGCACGGGCCTGGCGCCTGAGGTGCTCGAGCTGCTTGTCGATCTCCTCGCGCAGGTCGTTGAGGCGGTCGAGGTTGTCGCGCGTACCCTTGATGCGGCTTTCGGTCTCCTTGCGGCGCTCCTTGTACTTGGAGATGCCGGCGGCTTCCTCGAGGAACAGGCGCAACTCTTCGGGCTTGGAATCGATGACCTGCGAGATCATGCCCTGCTCGATGATCGAGTAGCTGCGCGGGCCGAGGCCGGTGCCGAGGAACAGGTCAGTGATGTCGCGGCGGCGGCAGCGCGCGCCGTTGAGGAAATAGCTGCTCTGCCCGTCGCGCGAGACCAGGCGCTTCACCGAGATCTCGTTGTACTTCGCGAATTCGCCACCGATGGCCTGGTCGCTGTTGTCAAACACCAGTTCCACCGTGGCCTGCGAGACCGGCTTGCGCGACGACGAACCGGAGAAGATCACGTCGGTGAAGGAATCACCGCGCAGGCGGCTCGCCGAACTCTCGCCCATCACCCAGCGCACCGCGTCGATGATGTTCGACTTGCCGCAGCCGTTCGGACCGACGACACCGGTCATGTTGGTGGGCAGGTGCAGGGTGGTCGGGTCGACGAAGCTCTTGAAGCCGGCGAGCTTGATGGTGGACAGACGCATGCGCAGGGCGATCCGGTGGCTCGAAGCGGGCGGGAAAGCACCGGCTCCGGGAGCGTTGAATTCGGGATGCTCGGCGATGCAAGTCCTTGATTCGAAGGAAATTGCACCCCGGGCGGCCTGCCAGTGTAACGACTACGGGGCGGCCTCGCCCGGGGCACGGGCCTCGATGGCCAAGGCATGGATGTCGGTCGCCATCAGGGTCCCGAGCGCTTCGTAGATGAGGCGATGACGGGCGATCGGACGGAGGCCGGCGAAGGCCTCCGCCACGACCCGAACCGAGAAATGGCTGCGGCCATCAGCCGCGCCGGCATGGCCACGGTGCTTGTGGCTGTCGTCGACCACCTCCAGGGACTGCGGCTGCAGGGCCGTCCTCAACCGCGCTTCGATCTCGGCGCCACGGGCCTCCCGGGGGAGACCGCCCTCGATGGCGGGGTCGCTCATGGCAGCACCGGAAGGAAGGGCTGTACGTCGACGCGCGCATAGACGCCGGCGGCGACGTAAGGATCGTCGGCCGCCCAGGCTTGTGCGGCGGCGAGATCGCCGAAGGCGGCAACGATCAGGCTTCCGGAGACACCCCCATCGGCAGGTGGCACGCCATCCTGACGCGGCAGTGGGCCGGCGAGCTTCAATCGGCCAGCGGAGGCCAGCGTCTCTAGGCGCGCTAGGTGCGCCGGTCGCGCCGCGGCGCGGGCCGGGCCGGTACCGTCGGCATCGTGTCCGAGAATCACGTACCAGCGGGTCGGAGAATTCGGATTCGTCATCCGCCCAGTGTAGCCGTGCGGAGCCTTGGGCTAGACTCGAACGCGCCGCCCGCCTCGGGCGGAATGCCTATGGAAATCCCCCGTTTCCGCTTCCCAGGAGAAGCCATGCTTCCGTTCCGCGCCTTGACCGCCGCCTTCGCCATCGCCGCCGCCAGCGCGCTGCCGGTGGCCGCCGAGCCCCTCGCCTACTCGCTCGCCGAAGGCAACGAGATCGCCCTTCCGCAGGACCTGACTCCGGTCAACACGCTGCGCCTCGTGCAGATGCGCTGGTCGCCCTACGCCGGGCGCAAGGCGCGCGTGGCGGTGAGCAAGATCGACAACACCTCCAGCGTGTCCAGCTATACCGCCAACGACCAGTACGGCTCGACCAACGTCGAGTGGGCCTTCCAGACGGTGCCGGTCAACGGCATCGAGGCGATGATCACCGATGCACTGAACCAGAGCGGTCGCTTCCGTCTGGTCGAGCGCCAGGCCATCGGCAACGTGATGCAGGAGCAGGACTTCGGCGCCAGCGGCCGAGTAGCCACGCCTTCGGCGGCCGGCATGGGCCAGATCCTCGGCGCCGAGTACCTCGTCGAAGCCGTCATCACCTCCTACGACCCGGGCACCAACGCCAGGTCGACCAACGTCGGCGGCATCGCCAACGCGCTCGGAGGACGGCTCGGCGGCCTCGGCGCCTTGGCCGGCAGCGTGAACGTCAACTCGTCGTCGTCTTCGCTAGGCATGAACATCCGCCTGATCAACGCGACGACCAGCGAAGTCGTCTTCACCCGGCAGATCGAGCGCGAAATCAAGGAATCGGGCATCGATTTCGGGGGCCTCGGCATCGGCGGCAGCGGCGCACTTGGCGGCTTCGTCGGCGCCTACTCGCGGACGCCCATCGGCCAGGCGGTGCTCGCTTCGATCAACGAAGCCGTCTATGAACTCGCCAAGCAGATTGGTGCTCAGCCTGCCACCGGTGCCGTCGTCAAGGTCGAGGGCACGCAGGCTTACATCAACCTCGGCGCCGGCGTGGTCAGCGCCGGCGACCGCCTCGCCGTGGTCCGTCCCGGCGAAGCCCTCATCGACCCGGACACCGGCATCTCGCTCGGCTCGACCGAAACGCCAGTAGGCGAGATCCAGGTGGCCCAGGTGCAAGAGCAGTTCAGCATCGCGACCATCCAGGGCGGCGCGCGCCTGGAAGCCCGCGATCGCGTGAAGTCGCTGGCCCCGCCGACGCCGATCGAGTTCGGCGCGATGGTCGATGAACTCGCTTCGAAGCCGAGGGCGGCACGTCGCTGAGCGGCGATCGTCCATGCAGATGACCACGCGACCCTGCCGCGGGGCGTTCGGACGACTCGCCGTTCTGCTGATGGCCCTCGCCGCGCCCGTTTCGGGGCGTGACACCGCTTTGGCCGACACGGCGTCCGGCTCTCTGCCCGAGGGCCGGTCGCTGGTCTTCGCCTCCGACGAGTGGTGCCCCTACGTCTGTTTCGAATCCACGCGTCCCGGTTACCTGGTGGAACTGGCCCGCGAGGTCTTCGAATCCCCGGCCCGCCCGGTGGAAATCCGCCGTATGAGCTGGGCACGAGCCGTCCGTGAAGCCGAGACCGGCCGCATCGATGGCGTGCTCGGCGCGGTGCGGGGCGAATCGGCCGCGCTGGTTTACCCGAAACTCGCCGCCGCCAGCGACCGCCCGGCCTTCGCGGTTCGCGCCGACGACCCTTGGACCTTCACCGGCGTCGAGGTCCTCGCCGACCGTCGTATCGGGCTGGCCGACGGGTACCGCTTCGGGCCGACGCTGGACGGCGCGCTGTTCCCCGGGGAACGCGGCGGGCCCACGCTGGAAACGCTCTCGAGCGATCGCCCGACATGGACGAATCTCCGCAAGCTCGTGGATGCGAGGATCGACACGGTGCTCGACAACGGCCACGTGCTTCGCCACGAGATCGACCGGGGCGGTTTCTTTCCCGCGGTGCGGTTGATCGACGCGGGCGTCGAGAACCCGATCTTCATTGCTTTCGCGGATACACCGACGGGCCGATTGCTGGCGCAGCACTTCGATCGGGCGATGCTCGCGCGGTCGGAGCGTGGAGGACGCAGCGCCCTTGAGCAGACCTACGGCCCGATGGGCTCGTCGCAGTGAGCATCGCCGCGGGCGAGTCGGTTCGTCTGGATGTCCATCCCGAGACGCCCCAAGCCCGCCTCGTGGAACGCGCTGCACAGCGGATCAACCGTGACGGACTCGCGCTGTGCCCGACGGATGCCGGCTACGCCCTCGTCTGGAGTCTGAACGGGACCGGGGCCGAGGAACGCGTCCGACGCCTCCGCCAACTGGACAGCCGGCACCCCTTCACCCTATTCTGCCGCTCAATCAGCGACGCCAGCCGCTTTGCCCGGCTCGATGACCCGGCCTTCCGCCTGTTGCGTCGCCTGAGCCCCGGACCCGTCACGTTCATCCTGCCGGCCTCCGGGCAGCTCCCGAACCGTTTGAAGCAGGGCGCCCGAAGCAAGCGGCGCGATATCGGCATTCGTATCCCCGAGCACCCGGTGGCGCAAGCGCTGCTGGAAGCCTGTGGCGACGTGCTGCTGTCGACCACGCTGCGGTCGCCCGACATGGACGCCGACGAGGCGCCCTTCCTCGGCAACGAGGCCGACGAGGTGGCCGACCTCTGGCTGCACGCGGTCGATGTGATGCTGGATGCGGGCCATTGCGCTCCCGGCCCCACGAGCATCATCGACTGCACCCTGCCCGCCCCCGACGTGGTGCGTCAGGGCTTCCAACCGGTGGACCTGGCCTGAGGCCACGTCCTACCGGACGCCGTTACCGCACCCCGGAGACTCCGTGGTCCACACCGCAGCACCCAACCCGTGACCGGCACACCGGCACCGGGCCACAGCGCAGACCTGCTGGCCGACGCGACGACTGTCGCGCCGGGCGTCTTCCCGACCCCGCCGCAGCAGCAGGAAATGCCGTTGGCGATCGTGCACGGCCAGCCGATCCTGCAGATGCCGCAGGACCTCTACATCCCGCCGGACGCCCTCGAGGTCATCCTCGAAGCCTTCGAGGGCCCGCTCGACCTGCTGCTGTACCTGATCCGCCGCCAGAACCTCGACATCCTCGACATCCCCGTCGCCGAGATCACCCGCCAGTACATCGGCTACATCGACGTGATGCAGGAGCTTCGCTTCGAGCTCGCCGCCGAATACCTGGTGATGGCCGCGATCCTCGCCGAGATCAAGTCGCGCATGCTGCTGCCGCGCCCGCCGAGCGAGGAAGGCGTCGAATCCGACCCGCGCGCCGAACTGGTGCGCCGCCTGCAGGAATACGAGCGCTTCAAGAAGGCCGCCGAGGACATCGACACCCTGCCCCGCCTCGAGCGCGACACCGTGGTGGTGCACGCCGACCCGGGCGAGAAGCAGACCCGCGTCGAGCCGCCCTCGGTGGACCTGCGCGAGATGCTGCTGGCCCTGCGCGACGTGATGAAGCGCGCCGAGCTGTTCAGCCACCACGCCATCAAGCGCGAGGCGCTCAGCGTCCGCCAGCGGATGGGCGAGGTGCTGGGCAAGCTCTCGGCCACCACGTTCACCGAATTCAGCACCCTGTTCGTCGCCGAGGAAGGCCGGCTGGGCGTGGTGGTGAACTTCCTCGCCATCCTCGAACTGGCCAAGGAACGCCTGATCGAGATCGTGCAGGAAGACCCTCTCGCCGCCATCTACGTGCGGGCGATGTCGGAGCGCCTCGACAAGGACGGTGGCCCGGCCAGCGGCGGCGACGGCAGCTCCGACGACAACGAACCCCGCAGCGACGCCGGAGTGGAATCCCCCTCCGCCCTGCCCACCGACGGCGACAGCGGCCTCGAGCCGGCCTGATCCCGCCACTCATTCCTATCCTGATGAGCACCGAAGACACCCCGGTCGAATTCGAACTGCAGTCGCCGCCCAAAGAGGCGCCGCTGTCGGACAACCGCCTCGTCGAGCGCATCGTCGAGGCCGCCGTGCTGGCCGCGACGCACCCGATGACGGTTGCGCAGCTCTACGCGCTGTTCCCCGAGGACCAGCCCGCGCCGCGCGGCAGCATCGAGCAGGCCATCGAGGCCTTGCAGGCCGCCTGCGCCTCCCGCGGCGTGATGCTGGTCGAAGTGGCCTCGGGCTTCCGCTTCCAAGTCCAGCGCGACGTGCAGCCCTGGGTCGCGCGCATGTTCGCCGAGCGCCCGCAGCGCTACACGCGCGCGACGCTCGAAACGCTGGCCCTGATCGCCTACCGCCAGCCGATCACCCGTGGCGAGATCGAGGCGATCCGCGGCGTGGCGGTGAACGCGAACATCATCAAGATGCTCGAGGAGCGCGAGTGGATCCGCGTAGTCGGGCACCGTGACGTGCCGGGCCGTCCCGCCCTGTTCGGCACCACCAAGGGCTTCCTCGACTACTTCAACCTGAAGTCGCTGGATGAACTGCCGCCGCTGTCGGAAATCCGCGACCTCGGCGAGCTCGAACCGCAGCTGCCTTTCGAGGATCCCTTGCCCGTGCAAGCCCTCGCGGCCGCGATGCCCGACGCGGCGGAATCCGCGGATTACCTCGCCCCCGTCGCCGATGACGCGGGCGCCATTGATGACGTCGTGACGACGTCCTACCCCACCCCTGACGAGAGCGACGACGCGGTTTCCGACCGCACGCCTTGAGCCCGATGAGCAAAGACACCCAACGCAAGACCCTCTCGCTGAAGCGCGAGGCCTCCGCGGCCGACCCGGCCGCCCCCGCCATCGAAGAGCGCCTGCACAAGGTGCTGGCCCAGGCCGGACTCGGCTCGCGCCGCTCGCTCGAAGAACGCATCTCGCGCGGCGAAGTCCGCGTCAACGGCGAAGTGGCCGAGCTCGGCCGCATCGTCAAGGGCGGCGACCGCATTGAACTCGACGGCAAGACCTTCATGGCCACCGCGCTCACCGAGCCCGCGGCCGTGCTGCTCTACAACAAGCCCGAAGGCCAGGTCACGACGCGCGAAGACCCCGAAGGCCGCCCGACGATCTTCGAAGCGCTGCCGCGCCTGAAGGGCGCCCGCTGGATCGCCGTGGGCCGCCTCGACATCAACACCACCGGCCTGCTGCTGCTCACCACCGACGGCGAGCTGGCCAATGCCTTGATGCACCCCTCGAGCGAAGTCGAGCGCGAGTACGTCTGCCGCATCCACGGCGAGGTGCCGGAAGCGGTCATCGAACGCTTGAAGCGCGGCGTGCAGCTGGACGACGGCCCGGCCAAGTTCGACGAGATCGAGGCCATCGGCAGCAGCGATTCGCACGCGTGGTTCCGCGTGGTCATCAAGGAAGGCCGCAACCGCGAAGTGCGCCGCCTGTGGGACAGCCAGGGCTTCCAGGTCAGCCGCCTGAAGCGCGTGCGCTACGGCAACGTCGTGCTGCCGCGCGAGCTGCTACGCGGCCACAGCACGGAAATGTCGGCCGACCAGGTCGATGCCCTGCGCCGCGAGTTCAAGCTCGAGAACCAGAACGCCGTGCTCACGCTGCAGCCGGTCATCGGCCAGCGCCGCGCCAGCAAGCAGGCCATCGAAGTGCGCCGCGACCAGCGCGGTCCGTCCTACGTGAACGGCGCACTGGACCAGGAAGAGCGCGAGCTGCGCCGCTTCGACCATATCCGCGAGGAGCGCCCGGCCCGTGGCCGCGGCAAGCCCGGCGGCAAGGTGTACGGCAAGAGGGGCGCCAAGGCCTTCGTCGGCCCGATGGGCAGTGATGCCCCGGTCGAGAGCCGCGGCCCGCGGCCGGCCGGCAAGCCGTTCGGCAAGAAGCCGTTCGGCAAGAAGCCGGATGACGCCCCGGGCACCAAGCCTTTCGGCGAGCGCGCGGCCGGTGCCGGCAAGCCCTGGGGCGACCGCCCGGCCAAGCCGAGCCAGAGCAAGCCCTACGCAGGCAAGCCGCGCGGCCCGAAGGCCGTGGCCGGCGGCGTGGACAGCGCTTCGGGCGCGTTCCGCAGCTGGTACGTGCCGGAAGGCGTCGAGACCGGCTCCAAGGTGGCCCCGCCGCGCAAACCGCGCGGTGATCGTCCGTTCGGCAAGCCGGCCGGTGACGGCGGCTTTGCCCGTGGCCCGCGCCCCGAAGGTGGCGGCCCAAGCCGTGGCCCGCGCGGTGAGGGCGGTCCCGCCCGCGGCCCGCGTGGTCCGGGCGGCGGTGGCCCGCGCGGTCCGAGCGGCCCCGGTGGCGGTGCGCCCCGCGGCGGCCAGCGCAAGCCCGGCCGCGGTGGCCACGGCCCGCGCATTCCCGAAGGCGCGCCCGACATCGATTGATCCATGACGACGGCCTCCGACCCCCGCGGCCTCGAGGCCGACGTCCTCGCGCGTGACTGGTTCTACCGCTTCACCCTGCCCTCGGGCGCGGTGACCGGCAGCGCGCACGCACCCGACATCCTCGCGATCCACGACACGCGCTGGGCCATGGCCGAAGCGGCCTTGCAGGGCGCGTTCCCCGAAGGCGCGGCACGCGCCAGCGCGGTCGACCTCGCCTGCCACCAGGGCTGGTTCTCGCTCAAGCTTCGCGAGTTCGGCTTCGGGTCCGTGCACGGCATCGACGCGAGGCAGCAGCACGTCGAGGACGCGCGGTTGATTGCTGCGGCTACTGGAATGGAGCACGTGGCGTTCTCGCGCGGCGATGTCCATGGACTGTCGGCGGCGATCGTCGGCACGCACGACCTCGTGCTCTGCTTCGGCCTGCTCTACCACCTCGAGAACCCGGTCGGTGCGCTGCGAGTAGCCCGGGCGCTGTGCAAGCGCCTGTGCCTGATCGAGACGCAGGTGGCCCCCGGCCAGACCGGTGTCGTCGACTACGGCAGCTACCGTTTCGTGAAACCCATCGAGGGCAGCTTCGTCATCGTCGACGAGACCGACGAAACGCATGGGCCGGAGGCCTCGACGCTGGGCATCAGCCTGATCCCCAGCTTGGAGGCGCTGCACTTCATCCTGCGCAAGGTCGGCTTCTCGAAGATCGAGGTACTGCCCGTACCGGAAGGGGGCTACGAGCAGCTGAAGTACGGCAAGCGCGTGGTCTTGGCGGCCTGGGTGTAGCGCGGCTCCACGCCTGCCGGAGAAGGATCACTCCAGACGGACAAGGCTAGCGCGTACCGGGCGCCCCCCGACCGTCCCGGACATCTCAAGCGCGTTCCTCGCGGTGAACTCGAGCCGCAGGGTGCCGATCAAGGCATCGCGCTGGTCGGCGGGAGTGAACTGCGGCGTGCCCCAGCCCCCCGGATTCGTGCGGCGCCACGCAGCGCCCTGCAGCACGTCGGGGGCCGACCACCGTTCCTGCAGGAAAAACCAGGTGGGATCGCCGCCGTCGTAGACGAAGCCCAGCACCAGCACCTGGTCGCCGTAGGACTGGATCGCCAAACCCCAGCCGCTGTTGGCCGGGGCGTACCAGTTCCCGCTGTAGTCATGGCCCGCGAAACCCTGCGGATCGAGTGACCGGAAAGCGTCACGGTAGAACGCCCAGAACCGGTCGCCGAGCGCATCCATCAGGCCGGGAACGACGTGACCGACACCCGGCACCTCGATGTACTCGTGGGCGATACCGAGCTGGGTGAGGCGCGCGTGGAAGTCCCGGTTGCCCTGCAGGATGGAATCCTGGGTCCCGATCACTTGCCGGATGCGTGGTGGATGCCGCTCCAGTGACGTCACGCTGGCCGCGGCGAGCGTAGACGGGCTCTGCGCCTCGAAGTACGCGGGATCGCCGCCATACACCTCTTCGAGGAGGCGCCGGCGCAGTTCGATCGGTTGCAAGCCCGGCCGGTCCTCGAGCAGATCGCGCTGGAGCGGCCCCGCACCCAGCATCGAGAAGCCGGCGAAAACGCCTTGAAAGCGGACACCCAAGCGAGCGGCGCCGTATCCGCCCATGCTGAAACCGTCGAGCAGGCGCCCACGACGCTCTGGAAAGGTCCGGAAGGTGGCGTCGACCTCGGGGACCAGTTCATGGACGAGGATGGATTCGACGGGCTGCGTCCCACTCCTCGCATCGCACCACATCCCGTAGGGCAAGCCGTTCGGAAACACCACGATGAGGGGGGGAATCCGTCCCTCGGCGATGGCCTCGTGGAAACGCGACGCCACCGTGGGGATGCCCTCCGTCGGTGTCACACTGCCGTGCAACCAGTACACGACGGGGAAAAGGCGCTCTGGTTGCGCCGCATACGCGGCGGGCAGGTACACGTGGTAGCTGACCGGGCCGCCCGCCAAGGCGCTGTCGAACTGCCGGTACTCCACCAAGGGCGAGACGACGGGGGGCGTCACCCAGGCCGGCCGGCCTTGCGCCCGGCCGGATGCGGGAAGGAGAAGCCCAGCGGTTAGGGCGAACGTCACCACGATCGCAAGGAAGGATCGCATCAGATGGGCTCCGGAAAGCGATGGCAATACAAGAGAAACGCGGCGGGGCACATGGCGTTGACATGCCGCTACGGCAAGGGCCGTCTCATGGCCCCAGGTCGAAGGCATCCGCATCCAGCTGCGCCGGGAAGCGCTCGCGATGCCCCCGGAGCTGCTCGGCGCTGAAGGTCGCTTCCAGAACGCGGACCTCGGCATCGCCTTCGACCAGCGGCTGGCCGAGCGGGTCGAGCGCGGCCGAATCACCACTGTAGGCGATGCCATTGCCGTCGGTGCCCACGCGGTTCACGCCGATCACGCCCGCGAGGTTCTCGATGGCGCGGGCGCGCAGCAGGGTCTTCCACGGGTAGGCGCGGGCCGCAGGCCAGTTGGCGACGAACAGGGCGAGTTCGTAGTCGAAGGCGCCGGGGCGCGTCGCGTCGAAGCGGTTGCGGATGTACACGGGGAAGCGCAGGTCGTAGCAGACCTGCAGGAAGATCCGCCAGCCGCGCCATTCGACGAACACACGCTTGTCGCCCGCGGCGTATCGCTCGTGCTCCTTGGCCATCCGGAACAGATGTCGCTTGTCGTAGTGCACGAGCGCGCCGTCGGGCGTGGCGAACAGCAGGCGGTTGTAGACGCCCGGCGCGATGCCTTCCAATGCCGCCTGCGCGCCTTCAACGCGCAGCTGCACGCTGCCGCAGACGGCGGCGTCGAGCGCCCTCGCCTGCTCGATGATCCACGCGACCGTCGGGCCCTGCATGTCCTCGGCGCTGGCGAGCGCCTCGTTGCTGAAGCCGGAGGTGAAGGTCTCCGGTAGGACAACGAGGTCAGTGCGACCCGCCAGTGGCGCGATCAGCCCGCCGTAGTAGGCACGGTTGCCGGCCGGGTCGTGCCAGCGGGTGTCGCCCTGCACGAGGGCGACGCGGAGATCGCGATCAGGGCCGATGCTCATGCGCGAATCCTCAAAGCTTCGCCAGCCGCTCGATGGCGGCATCCAGCGTGGCCTCGTTCTTGGCGAAGCACAGGCGCGCGAGGCGCTGGCCCTTCGGCGGCGTCTCGTAGAACGGCGAAAGCGGAATCGCAGTGACGCCCTTCTCGATGGTGAGCCAGCGGCAGAACGCGAGGTCGTCGAGGTCGCTCACCGCGGAGTAGTCGACGAGCTGGAAGTAGCCGCCCGGCACCGGCAGGGCCTTGAGCTTGGTCGTCGCGAGCTGCGCCGCGAAGCGGTCGCGCTTGGCCTGGTAGAAGGCGCCGAGCTCGTCGTAGTGCTCGGGGTGCTGCTCGATCATCTCGGCGAACGCCCACTGCGCCGGGGCGAAGGTGCAGAAGGTGTTGTACTGGTGGACCTTGCGGAACTCGGCAGTGAGCGCAGCCGGCGCGACGCAGTAGCCCACCTTCCAGCCGGTGCAGTGGTAGGTCTTGCCGAAGCTGCTGATGACGAACGCGCGCGCCGCCAGCTCCGGATAGCGCAGCACGCTCTCATGGACGCGGCCGTCGAACACGATGTGCTCATACACCTCGTCCGAGAGCAGCAGCACGTGGGGGAAATCCGCCACGAAGCGCTTCAGCTCAGCGATATCGCTCGCGCCGAACATCGCGCCCGACGGATTGTGCGGCGTGTTGAACATGAAGAGACGCGTCTTCAGCGTCACCGCGGCGCGCACCGCTGCCCAGTCGACGGCGAACGTGGCGGGATCCAGCGGCACGTGCACCGCACGGCCACCGGCGAGGTCGATGGCCGGTTCGTAGCAGTCGTAGCAGGGGTCGAGGACGATCACTTCCTCACCCGGTCGAACCACGGCGGCGATCGCATCGAAAATCGCCTCGCTGGCGCCGGAGGTCACCGTGATCTCGGTTTCCGGGTCCGGGCGATGCCCGTAGCAGCGCAGGGTCTTGTCGGCGATGGCCTTCCGCAGCGGCGGCACGCCGGCCATGTGCGCGTACTGATTCTTGCCCTCGGCCATGGCGCGGGCGAGCGCGTCGCGCAGCGGCACCGGCACCTCGAAATCGGGGAAGCCCTGCCCGAGGTTGACCGCGCCGTGCTCGGCCGCGAGTACGCTCATCACAGTGAAGATGGTGGTGCCGACCTTCGGCAGCTTGGTGTCGATCCGCATCGCAACGCCTTGAAATGAAAGGGCCGGCGATCAGCCGGCCCGGAATGATAAACGCTGGCCGCAGACTCAGTTCGTGATCGCCTGACTCAGCTCCACCCAACTCGGCGGCGTCGGCCACACGGATTCCTGGTGCCCACCGAGCACGCGCTGCAGATCGTGGCGGTCCAGTTGCGGGGCCACGTGCCGGAACAGGTCGAAGGCATAGCGCCGGAGCACACGTTCCTTGGGCACCACGGCCCAGGCCGTGCATTCCGGCAGCACGGCGGGGGCCGGCAGCACGGCGAGGTCGCCGTCGGCGATCGCGCTGACGGCCATCTCGGCGAGGATGCCCACACCCAGCCCGGCGCGCACATAGGTCTTGATCAGGTCGGCGTCGTGCGCGGTCATCGCCACGGTCGGATTCAGGCCGACATCGCTGAAGGCCCGGCGTAGCGAGCTCTCGGGCTGGCTGGTGCTGTGGTAACTGACGAGCGGATGCGCGGCGAGGTCCTCGAGCGTGGGCGCGCGGCCGAGCTTCGCCAGCGCGTGGCCCTTCGGGACCACGACGATGCGACGCCAGCGATACAGCGGGATCGCATGGCCGCCCGCCGGCACGCTGCCGACGCTGCTGACAATGGCGATGTCGGCATTGCCCTTGGCGAGATGCGGCAGCACGTCGTTGTCGGCCAGCGACTGCAGTTGCACGCCCACCTGGGGGTATTCGCGATTCAGCGCGCCAATCGCGGCCGGCAGCACGAAGCGGGCCTGCGTGTGGGTCGTGGCGATGTGCAGCGTTCCGGCCGCTTCGCCGCGCTGGTTGGCGGCGAAAGCGCGGATGTTCGCGGCCTCGGCGACGGCGCGACGCGCGTGCGCCAACACCACCTGCCCGGCCTCGGTGATCGATTCGAGGCTGCGGCCCTTGCGCTGGAACAGCAGGAAGCCGAGCTCGTCCTCGAGCTGCTTGAGCTGCTTGGAGATGCCGGGCTGGGTGGCATGCACCTTGTCGGCGGCCGTGGTGATGTTCAGGCCGGCATCGACGATGGCGATGAGGTAGCGGAGCTGGGTGAGGGTCATGGGAGCAAAGGCATCGGGCGGGGCCGGCGGCGTGGTCGCGCCGGTAGTCCATCCATTCATCGCGATGAAACGATAAATATTTCGAGACGTCCAGTCCCGGCTGATAACCGCAAGGCATATGCACCGCGCCGAGTGGCATTTCCAGCCCTCGGCCTGTGCGGACTAGCGTGCCCAGACCGGACACCACCGACCGCCTCTGCTCATGCCCTCCCCGCTGTTCCCCGTCTTCCTCGACCTTGCCGGCCGCCGCGTGCTGCTGGTCGGCGGGGGCGTGGTCGCGAAGCGCAAGGCCGAGGCCCTGATGGAGGCCGGCGCCGACGTGGTGGTCGGCGCCCCTGAGTTGGAGCCCGAGCTGGCCCGGGCGGTGGCCGAGGGACGCCTTGCCCACCGCCCGGGCCCCTTCGATCCCGGTTGGCTCGAGGGTGCGTGGCTGGTCATCGCCGCCACCGACGATCCCGAGGTCAATGCCGCCGTGGCTCGCGAGGCCGAAGCCCGGCGCGTCTGGGTCAACGTCGTCGACGATGCGCCGCGTTGCAGCTTCCAAGTGCCCGCGCGCGTCGAGCGCGGCCCGCTGCAGATCGCGATCAGCAGCCGCGGCGAAGCGCCCATGCTCGCACGTTGGTTGCGGGAACGCCTCGAAACCGAATTGGATCCGGCGCTGGGCGACCTCGCCGAGTGGCTGGGATCGAAGCGTGAGGTCCTTCGTTCACGATTCCCGCAAACCGCGCGCCGCCGCCAGGTGATCGAAGCGCTGATCCGCGGCCCGGCCGCCGACGCGCTGCGGAACGGTGATCTCGCCGAAGCCGAAGCCGCATTCGCGGCGGCGCTCGAGGAAAAGACGACACCCCGCGGCCGCGTGATCCTCGTGGGCGCCGGCCCGGGAGACCCCAGCCTGCTGACACTTCGCGGATTGCGTGCGCTCAACCAGGCCGATGTGGTCCTGCACGACCGGCTCGTCAGCGCCGACGTCCTCGCCCTCGCCCGCCGCGATGCCGAGACCATCGAGGTTGCCAAGGAAGCCGGCACGCACCACACCACCCAGCAGCGCATCCACGAATTGCTCATCGAGCACGCCAAGGCCGGCAAGACGGTCGTCCGGCTCAAGGGCGGCGATCCCTTCGTGTTTGGACGCGGCGGCGAAGAACTGGAAGCGCTGCGCGCCGAAGGCATCCCGTACGAGGTCGTACCGGGCATCACCGCGGCCGTCGCCTGCGGCGCCTACGCCGGCATCCCGCTCACGCACCGCGACCACGCGCAGTCGGTTCGACTCGTCACCGCACACTGCCGCAATTCCATCGACACGCTGGATTGGGCTGCGCTCGCACAGGAGCGCCAGACGCTGGCGGTCTACATGGGTGTGCAAGGCCTCGACACCATCCGCGACCGCCTCATCGCCCACGGCCGAGCGCCAACCACGCCCTTCGCATTGGTCGAAAACGGCAGCCGCGCGAACCAGCGCGTCGTGCTCGGGACGCTCGCCGACCTGCCCGAACGCGCCATCGCCGAAAACGTGCGTTCGCCGGCCCTGCTGATCCTCGGCGAGGTTGCGGCGCTTGCCAGCGACCTGCACTGGTTCGGCGATCCACCCATCGGGGTGGTTTCGCCGACACTCGCCGCAACCCTTTCCTCACCCTTCCCTACAACTGCCGCGCTCACCCTCGCCGCTTAGCCTCCTACGGATCCTGACATGGCCCTTTTTGATTCCATCCTCGACACCATCGGCCGCACGCCCATCGTCAAGCTCTCGCGCATCGCGCCGAAGCACGTCGAGCTCTACGTCAAGGTCGAAGCCTTCAACCCCGGCGGGTCGGTGAAGGACCGCCTCGCCCTCGCCATCGTCCTCGACGCCGAGAAGAAGGGACTGCTGAAGCCCGGCGATACCATCGTGGAAGCCACCTCGGGCAACACCGGCGTCGCGCTGGCCATGGTGGCCGCGGCGCGCGGCTACAAGTTCGTCGCCGTGATGACGGAAACCTTCTCGGTCGAGCGCCGCAAGCTGATGCGCGCTTACGGCGCCAAGGTGATCCTCACACCGGCCGCCGAGCGCGGCAGCGGCATGGTGCGCAAGGCGAAGGAACTCGCGGAGAAGCACGGCTGGTTCCTCGCCCGCCAGTTCGAGAACGAGGCGAATCCCGCGTGGCATCGCAACACCACGGGCCCGGAAATCCTGCAGGACTTCGTCGGCAAGCAGCTCGACTACTTCGTCAGCGGCTGGGGCACCGGCGGCACGCTCACCGGCGTTGGCCAGACCCTCAAGCTCGCCCGTCCCGACGTGAAGATCGTCAGCACCGAACCGGCCGGCGCGCAGCTGCTCGGCGGCAAGGAATGGCAGCCGCACAAGATCCAGGGCTGGACCCCGGACTTCATTCCCGCGGTGCTCGACCGCAGCGTCGTCGACGACATCAAGCCCATCGAGGACCTCGTCGCGCGTGACACAGCTCGGCGCCTCGCGGCCGAGGAAGGGGTGTTCGTCGGTCTGTCCGCCGGCGCCACGCTGGCCGCGGCGCTGCAGGTCGCGAACGAGGCCCCGGCCGGCTCGGTGATCCTCGCCATGCTGCCCGACACCGGCGAGCGCTACCTCAGCACGATCCTGTTCGAGGGCGTCAGCGAGGGTTCCGACGACGAATGGCTGGCCTCGCTCGACGCGGCGTGATGCCGAAAATTCATATCTCTTCATCGCGATAAAGGGATGACAAGCGCCGCAAGCCGGTCCAAGATGGCGTCACACACCATCCAGACCGGCTGAGGGACAGGCCCGAAGACGCCGGGGCAAGCACCGACCGCATCCCGCGGCGGCGCGCTGCCAACGCCTGCGGCGAGGCCTTCGGGCCAAAGCCGGTCGATGGGTCGTCAGGGAGCCTGCAAGCAGGCGTTCCCAGCGGCCGTCGCCGGCCGCCGCAGGGGATGGGCACCGGAGCCCGCCATGTCCGCCATCGCCCTCGCTGAATCCGCCGCCCGCGACGAGCCCTTCTGTCGCACGGCTTCCCTGCCCGCTACCGACGGCGTCCTCGCCAGCACCCTTTCGCTGCGCCACGCCGGACTGCAGCGCGTGAACCTGCGCTGGCGCCTCGTCGGCGCCGCGGGAACCCCGGTACACGCCGTGCTGGGCGGCATTTCCGCGACGCGCCATGTCGCTGCGCTGCGCGCCGACGAGCCCGAGGGCTGGTGGCAAGTACAGGTGGGTCCGGGCCGGAGCTTCGATCCTTCGCGCTGCCGCGTGCTGAGCTTCGACTGGGTCGGCCGCGACGGCACGCTCGACGCGCCGATCAGCAGCGCCGACCAGGCCGATGCGCTGGCCGTGCTGCTCGACCACCTCGGCATCGCCCGCCTCGCCTCGATCGTCGGCAGCAGCTATGGCGCCATGGTGGGCCTCGCTTTCGCCGAACGCTATCCGGCACTGGTCGAGCGTCTTGTCGTGATCAGCGGTGCGGATCGCGCCGACCCGTATGCGGCGGCCTGGCGCGCACTGCAGCGCCGAGTGCTGGAACTCGGCCGCGACGGCCCGGAGGCCGTGGCCCTCGCCCGCCAGTTCGCGATGCTCAGCTACCGCACCCCGGAGGAGTTCGCGGCGCGCTTCGATGCCGAACCGACCTGGGACGGCGACCGCCTGCGCTGCGCCGCGCAGGACTACCTCGACGCCGCCGGCTCACGCTTCGCCGCGGTGTTCAGCCCCATCGCCTTCCGCCGGCTGTCCGAGTCAATCGACCAGCACCGCGTCGATCCGTCGCGCATCACCACGCCGACCACCGTCATCGCCGTCGAGCAGGACCGCCTGGTGCCGCTCGATGACCTGCGCCGCCTGTCCCGCCAGCTCGCCGGCACGGCGCGCCTGAAGGTGATCCGCTCCATCTATGGCCACGACGCCTTCCTGAAGGAGCCTGAGCAAATCGGCCGCCTCTTAGCGCTGGCGCTCGAGCCGACAGCCGAGGCCGGCCCGTCGTCGCGCGTTCCCGCTTCCTCTCCCATCGCTTCGTCCCCGCAGGCCCACGCATGAGCAGCTTCGAATCCGCCACCCGCGCCGTCCGCGCCGGCATCGACCGCGACACCGCCCACGGCGCCGTCGTGCCGCCGATCGTGCTGTCGTCGAACTTCAGCTTCGAGGGCTTCGGCAAGAAGCGCCGTTACGACTACACGCGCAGCGGCAACCCCACGCGCGACCTGCTGGGCGAGGCGCTCGCCGAGCTCGAGGGCGGCGCCGGCGGCGTGGTCACGGCGACCGGCATGGCGGCGATCACTTTGGTGCTGAGCCTGCTCGAGCCCGGCCAGCGCCTGGTCGTGCCGCACGATGCCTACGGCGGCAGCTGGCGCCTGTTCAACGCGCTGGCAAAGAAGGGCGCGTTCGAACTCGTCACCATCGACTTCACCTGTCCGCGCCAGCTCGCTGCCGCGCTCGACCCGGCACCCGCCATCGTCTGGATCGAGACGCCCTCGAACCCGCTGCTGCGCATCACCGACCTGCGCTTCGTCGCCGAGGCCGCGAAGCGCGTGGGCGCCCTCGTCGTGGTCGACAACACCTTCCTCTCCCCGGCCCTTCAGACGCCGATCGACTTCGGCGCCGACCTCGTCGTGCATTCCACGACGAAGTACATCAACGGCCACAGCGACGTGGTGGGCGGCGCCGTCGTCGCGAAGACGCCCGAACTGCACGAGCGCCTCACCTGGTGGGCGAACGCGCTGGGCCTCACCGGCTCGCCCTTCGATGCCTTCCTGACCCTGCGCGGCCTGCGCACGCTCGACGCCCGCCTGCGCGTGCACGAAGAGAACGCCCACGGACTGCTCGACCTGCTGGTCGGCCATGAAGCCGTTGCCGCGGTGCACTACCCGGGGCTGGCCTCGCACACGGGCCATGCGCTGGCCGCGCGCCAGCAGAAGGGCTTCGGCGCGATGCTGAGCTTCGAGCTTCGCGGCGGCGAAGCGGCCGCCCGCGCCTTCTGCGACGGGCTGGACTGCTTCACCCTGGCCGAATCGCTCGGCGGCGTCGAAAGCCTCGTTGCCCACCCGCCGACCATGACCCACGCGGCAATGACCGCCGAAGCCCGCGCCGCCGCCGGCATCCGCGACGGCCTACTGCGGCTCTCGGTCGGCATCGAGCACGTGCGCGACTTGCGCGCGGATCTGGCCGGCGGGCTGGAGCGCGCTGCGCAGATCGCGGAGAGCCGCGCCGTTCGCGAGGCCGTAATCGCCTGAATTTGCTAGGCTTGGCGCCCTTTTTCGACCTTTGGACCGGCCCGAAACGCCGGTCGCGCGCCGCATGGACAAGAGCTTCGAGCCGAGCACCTTCGAATCCCGCTGGTATGCCCACTGGGAGGGCACCGGCCTGTTCAAGCCCTCGGGCGACGCCGCCAAGCCGGCCTACAGCATTCTGCTGCCGCCGCCGAACGTCACCGGCACGCTGCACATGGGCCACGCGTTCCAGCACACGCTGATGGACACGCTGGTGCGCTACCACCGCATGCGCGGCTTCGACACCCTGTGGCAGCTCGGCACCGACCACGCCGGCATCGCCACCGAGATGGTGGTCTCGCGCAACCTCCATCTGGCCGGCCAGGGCGAGACCCGCGACAGCCTCGGCCGCGAGGCCTTCGTCGGAAAGGTCTGGGAGTGGAAGAAGGAATCCGGCGACACCATCGAGCGCCAGATGCGGCGCATGGGCAGCTCCGGCGACTGGTCGCGCAGCGTCTTCACCATGGACCCGATGCCGTCCAAGGCCGTCGTCGAGACCTTCGTGAAGCTGTATGAGCAGGGCCTGATCTACCGCGGCCAGAAGCTGGTCAACTGGGACCCGGTGCTGAAGACCGCGATCTCCGACCTCGAAGTGGTGAGCGAGGAAGAGAGCGGCCACCTGTGGTCGATCCGCTACCCGCTCGTCGACGCCACCTACGAGCACGTCGAAACCGATGCCGACGGCGTGGAAACGCGCGAAACGCGCGACTACCTGGTCGTCGCTACGACCCGCCCGGAGACCCTGCTCGGCGACGTCGCCGTGATGGTGCACCCGGAGGACGAACGCTACGCCCACCTCGTCGGCCAGCAGGTGCGCCTGCCGCTCTGCGACCGCACGATCCCGGTGATCGCCGACGACTACGTCGACCGCGCCTTCGGCACCGGCGTGGTGAAGGTCACCCCGGCGCACGACTTCAACGACTACGCGGTCGGCCAGCGCCACGGCCTGCCGATGATCAACATCCTTTCGAAAGAAGCGAAGATCGTCAGCAATTCATCTGCCGACTGGCACATGAACCAGACCACCACCAACCCGGCAGAGAACCGCAACCGAGTTTCTGGCGTCGTCGATGTTTCGGGCGACATCGGCATCCCTGAGAAGTACTGGGGCTTGGATCGCTTCGATGCTCGCAAGTTGGTCGTGGAAGACCTCGACACCCAGGGTCTTCTCGTCGAAGCCAAGCCGCACAAGCTGATGGTGCCGCGCGGCGACCGCACCGGCCAGGTCATCGAGCCCTACCTCACGGACCAGTGGTTCGTGAAGATGGACGAGTTCGCCAAGAAGGGCCTTGATGCCGTCGAGAGCGGCCGCGTGCGCTTCGTGCCGGAGAACTGGATCAACACCTACCGGCACTGGCTGGAGAACATCCAGGACTGGTGCATCAGCCGCCAGCTCTGGTGGGGCCACCGCATCCCGGCGTGGTACGACGATTCGGGCAAGGTCTACGTCGGTCGCGACGAGGCCGCGGTGCGCGCCACGCATGGCCTCGCCGCCGACATCGCGCTGCGGCAGGACAGCGACGTGCTGGAGACGTGGTTCAGCTCGGCGATCTGGCCGCATTCGACCATGGGCTGGCCGGACGCGGACGCGATGGCGGAGCGCGGCTTCGACCGCTACCTGCCCTCGTCGGTGCTGGTCACCGGCTTCGACATCATCTTCTTCTGGGTCGCCCGGATGATCATGATGACCGAGCACTTCACCGGCGACGTCCCCTTCAAGGACGTCTACATCACCGGCCTCGTCCGCGACAAGGACGGCCAAAAGATGTCGAAGTCGAAGGGCAACGTGCTCGATCCGATCGACCTGATCGACGGCATCAGCATCGAGGCGCTCGTCGCCAAGCGCACCAGCGGCCTGATGAAGCCCACGGACGCGCCGAAAATCGAGAAGGCCACGCGCAAGGAATTCCCGGAAGGCATCCCGGCCTTCGGTGCCGATGCGCTGCGCTTCACCTTCGCCTCGCTGGCCACGCACGGCCGCGACATCAAGTTCGACCTCGCCCGCTGCGAGGGCTACAAGAACTTCTGCAACAAGCTGTGGAACGCCGCGCGCTTCGTGCTGATGAACACCGAGGGCTTCAGCGCCTCGGGCGTGCCGGTGCCGACGACCGACGCCGAGCGCTGGATCCTCGACCGCCTCCAGCAGCTGCTGCGCGAAGTCGAAACGCAGTTCGCCGCCTACCGCTTCGATCTCGCCTCCCAGGCGATGTACGAGTTCGTCTGGAACGAGGTCTGCGACTGGTTCCTCGAACTCAGCAAGCCGGCCTTGCAGGGCAGCGACGACGCTGCGATCGCGTCCACGCGCCACACCCTGCTCTACGTGATCGAGCAGAGCCTGCGCGTGCTGCACCCGCTGATCCCGTTCGTCACCGAGGAGATCTGGTCGCACATCGCGCCGAAGCTCGGTCTGGCCGGCGGCTCGATCAGCGTGCAGGCCTATCCGCAGTTCGATGCCGCACTCACCGACGCCCGCGCCGCTGCCGACATCGAGTGGCTGAAGGCCGCGATCACCGCACTGCGCTCGGTGCGAAGCCAGCTCGGCGTGCCGCCGGGCAAGGCCGTGCCCCTGCTGCTCGCCGGCAAGGGCGATGCCGCGCAGATCGAACGCCACGCCGGTGGCCTGAAGTTCCTCGCCAAGCTCGAGTCAATCGACTGGGTGCAGGGCGAACCGCCGGCCGCCGCGGCCGCGGTGCTCGGCGAACTCACCCTGCTGGTGCCGCTGGCCGGCCTCGTCGACCTCGACGCCGAACGCGTCCGTCTCGACAAGGAGATCAAGCGCGTCGAGGGCGAGATCGCCAAGTGCAACGCCAAGCTCGGCTCGGAGACCTTCGTGGCCAACGCGCCGGCCGCGGTCGTCGAGCAGGAGCGCAAGCGCCTCGCCGAGTGGACGACGATGCTGGACGGCCTCAAGGCCAACCGCAGCCGACTGTGAACCGGCGCCTGCCGCGCACTGGCAGGCTCCACCGCTTTCGGGCAGGGTGCGCCGCATGACCGACCTCAGCCTCCACGGCCTCGCCCATGCCCTGCGTGACGAACGCTGGAGCGCCATCACGCACGGCGCCGGCGCCGTTCTCGGCGCGGTCGGAGGCATCGTACTGATCACGTTGGCGGCGCTTTGGGGCGACGGCTGGCAGCTCGCCAGCGCGATCGTCTTCAGCGTCACGCTGATCCTGCTCTACACAGCCTCGGCGTTCTACCACGCAGCTCCCTTCAAGACGGCGCTGAAAGCGCGCCTGAAGGTGCTCGACCATTGCGCGATCTACCTGCTGATCGCCGGCACGTACACCCCGATCTCGCTGGTCGGTCTGCGCGAGCACGGCGGCTGGTGGCTGTTCGGTGCGATCTGGACGCTCGCGGTCGGCGGCGTGGTGTTCAAGCTTCTCACTCGCGGCCGCTTCAAGCTGCTGTCGACGCTGATCTACATCGCCATGGGTTGGCTGGCCATCGTGGCGATCAAGCCGATGACCGAACAGCTCAGCACCTGGGCGCTGGTCTGGATCTTCTCCGGCGGCGTGGCCTACACGCTCGGAACCCTGTTCTACATGAGCCGCCGCATCCGCTACACGCACACGATCTGGCACGGCTTTGTGCTGGCGGGCAGCGCACTCCACTTCGCCGCCGTCGCCACCCAGGTCTGGGCCTGAGCTCAGGCCGGCGGTGCCGAGCCCGGCGCCACCAGTTCCAAGGCCATGACGATCGCGTCCTCGCGACCGTCCTTCGCCGGGTAGTAGCGCGGCCGCTGCCCGATCTTCAGGAATCCCTCGCTCGCGTAGAGCGCGATCGCATTCGGGTTCGAAGGCCGCACCTCGAGGAACACGCGGTCGGCCATGTGCCAACGCGCGAGATCGATCATCCGCCGCAACAGGCGACGGCCGAGGCCATGCCCCTGCCAAGCTGGATCGACGCAGAGGTTCAGCAGATGCGCTTCATCGGCACCGACGCTGAGCACGCCATAGCCCATGAGGCCCTCAGGCGATTCCGCCACCCAGCAGGCATAGCCCGCGCCGAGGCAGTCGCGGAAGATCCCGGCCGTCCAGGGGAAGGCATAGGCCCGCTCCTCCATGGCCGCCACCAGGGGCACGTCGACCTGCCGCATCGGACGGAATTGCACCGCCTGCTGCAGCTGCGCCGCCAAGGCTCAGCCCCCGCGGCGCCAGTCGCGCACGCGCCGCCAGAGGGCGCGCTTGAAGGCGGCATCGCCGGGCCGGCCCTGCGGCGACGGCCATTCGGCCCACAGCGCGCCGACCCAGCGCTCCAGCCCACCGCGCAAGCGAGGCGGCAGCGCCATGGCGGCCAAGGGCTCGGCCATTCCGGCACTGGCTGAGCGCCGTTGCACCGGCGCATGGCCCAAGGCCTCCAGCACGCGGCGCTGCAGCGGCGACCAGGTCACGCCGAGGCCGCTGCCGAGCGACGACGCTGCCACAGCCAGCCGATCGGGCCACTGAGGATGTAGACGATCGCGACGGCGAAGATGACCTTCGGCGCGTCGATGAGCAGCGCCACCAGCACGGCGACCACCAGCACCATGAACCAGAACGGCACGCGGTCGCCGGGCCAGCCCTTGAAGCTGAAGAAGCGGATCCGGCTCACCATCAGCAGCGCGCACGCGGTCGTGACGGCCAGGGCCACCCAGCGCATCTCGTCGCCGCTCCAGCCCAGCTCGGTGAAGCACCAGACCACGCTGATCATCGTGCCGGCCGACGCCGGGCTGGCGAGGCCGATGAACCAGCGCTTGTCCGTGCTGCCCGCCGAGACGTTGAAGCGGGCCAGGCGAAGCGCGGCGCAGGCCACGTACAGGAAGGCCGCCGCCCAGCCCACCTTGCCCCAGACACCGCCATCAAGCGCGAGCTGGGCCAGGGCCCAGTGGTACATCACCAGAGCGGGCGCCATGCCGAAGCTGAGCAGATCGGACAGCGAGTCGTACTGCACGCCGAACTCGCTGGTCGTGCCGGTCATGCGCGCCACGCGGCCGTCGAGGCCGTCGAACACGCCCGCGACGATCACCGCGATGCACGCCGCCTCGAAGCGGCCATTTGCCGCGGCCAGGATCGCGTAGAAGCCCGCGAACATGTTCGCCGTGGTCAGCAGGTTGGGCAGCAGGTAGATGTGGCGGCTGCGCGGTCGCGGCGGCGCGGCGGGGGCGAGATCGTCGGGCTTGGGGTCCATGGCGCGAGTGTAGCCGGTGGGCCGCCTGCCCTGCCCCATCCGGCCCGATGGCGCTACCATGCGGGGAGTCCTGTTGGAGCGGTCCCCATGCGTTTGCTTGCCGGCCTGATCACCGTCGCCCTTTTCGCTGCCACCCCTGCCCTGAATGCCCAGGATCCGGTGTACACGTGGGTGGACGCCAATGGCGTGCGCCATTACGCCCAGACCCCGCCAGACGGGGTGCAGTACGAAACCCGTGGCATCCGCGACCGGACGGTGGGCACTGAAGCGGGGCGCGCTCCCGCGGCCCCGACGCGCACCACCGAGGAAGTGATCGCCTGCGACCGCGCCCGGGTGGCGTTGCAGCAGCTCAGTGGCTCGGCGCTCGTGGAAATGGACAAGGACGGCGACGGCAAGCCCGAGCCGCTGACGCCGGAAGAGAAGGCCCAGCAGCGTCGCCTGAGCGAGCAGGCCGTCGCAGCCTACTGCCCGCGCGAGGGAGAGGACGCCCCGGCCGCCTCGCCGCAGGGCTGAGTTCTGCGGGCCAAGGCTCGCGCCGGGCGCTAGAATGCGGGCTTTGCGTCTTCAGAACGAGCCCGCATGCGCCTTTCGCAGTTCCACCTCAGCACCACCAAGGAAACCCCCGCCGACGCCGAAGTCATCAGCCACCAGCTGATGCTGCGGGCGGGGATGATCAAGAAGCTCGGCGCCGGTCTCTACACCTGGACCCCGCTCGGCTTGCGCGCCCTGCGCAAAGTGGAATCCGTGGTGCGCGAGGAAATGGAGCGCGCCGGCGCGATCGAAGTGCTGATGCCGGCCGTGCAGCCCAAGGAGCTGTGGGAAGAAACCGGCCGCTGGGCCAAGTTCGGCGGCCAGCTGCTGAAGATCACTGATCGCAAGCAGCAGGAATACTGCTTCGGCCCGACGCACGAGGAAGTCATCACCGACTTCGCGCGCCAGGAGCTGGCCAGCTACAAGCAGCTGCCGAAGAACTTCTTCCAGATCCAGACCAAGTTCCGCGACGAGATCCGCCCGCGCTTCGGCGTGATGCGCGCCCGCGAGTTCCTGATGAAGGACGCGTACTCGTTCCACGTCACGCCCGACTGCATGGCGCGCGAGTACCAGAACATGTATGACGCCTACACGCGCATCTTCACGCGCCTGGGCTTGATGTTCCGCGCCGTGAACGCCGACACCGGCGCCATCGGCGGTTCGGCCTCGCACGAGTTCCATGTTCTGGCTGATTCGGGCGAGGACGCCATCGCGTTCTCCGACACCTCGCAGTACGCCGCGAACGTGGAGTTGGCTGAGGCGGTGGCTCCCGCCGCGCCGCGCACTGCCGCTTCGGAAACCATGACCAAGGTGGCCACGCCGACGCAGAGGACCTGCGAAGCTGTGGCCGAGCTGCTGGGCCTGCCGCTGACGCGCGCCGTGAAGTCGGTGGCCGTGGTCGGTGATGCGAAGGTGCTGGGCGGCACGGGCTTCGTGCTGGCTCTCGTCCGCGGCGACCACGTCGTCAACGAGATCAAGCTGTCGAAGATCGCCGGTCTCGCCGAGCACCGGCTGGCCACCGAAGAGGAAATCCGCGCCCACCTCGGCGCCTCGCCGGGCTTCCTGGGCCCGGTCGCGCCGAAGCAGCCGATCACCGTCGTCGCTGATCGCACGGTCGCCGCAATGGCCGACTTCGTGGTCGGCGCCAACGAGGACGGCTTCCACCTCGCCGGCGTGAACTTCGGCCGCGACCTGACCGAGCCGACGCTCGTCGCCGACATCCGCAACGTGGTCGAAGGCGACCCTTCGCCGGACGGCCACGGCACGATCAAGCTGGCCCGCGGCATCGAGGTCGGCCACGTGTTCCAGCTCGGCCAGAAGTACGCCGAGGCGATGAAGGCCACGGTGTTGAACGCCGAAGGCAAGGCCCAGGTCATGTACATGGGCTGCTACGGCATCGGCGTCTCGCGCATCGTCGCCGCGGGCATCGAGCAGAACTTCGACGCCAGCGGCATCCGCTGGCCGGAGGCGATGGCGCCCTGGCGCGTCGCGGTCTGCATGATCAACCCGAAGGCCGACGCGACGGTCACCGCCGCCGCCGAGGCGCTGTACAACGACCTCGCCGCCCGCGGCGTCGAGGTGGTGCTCGACGATCGCGGCCTGCGCCCCGGCCAGATGTTCGCCGACATCGAACTCATCGGCCTCCCGCACCGCGTCGTCGTGTCCGAACGCGGACTGGCGGCGGGCACCTTCGAGTACCGCGCCCGCTCGGCGGCTGAATCGGAGAACCTCAGCCGCGAGCAGGTGTTCGAGCGCCTCGGCCTGTAATCCCCTCGAAAACCGTTCCACGAAAACGCCGCGCCCGTCGCGGCGTTTTCATTTCCGTCGCGGCTGATTACCATCGGGATTCCTCCGGATTATCGGTTCCGATAATCCGGATAACCCCTACCCACACCCCGCAAGGAGCCCCGAATGGCCGTTGATCTGGATGGACTGTCGCCCAAGGAACTGGACGCCCTGATTTCGAAAGCCAAGCAGCGCAAGCAGACGCTGGCGAAGCGCTCCTCGCAGGCCGAGGTGAGCAAGGCGCTGGAGGCCACGGCCCGGAAGCACGGCTGGACGCTTTCCGAGCTTTTCGGCGCCAGCCGCGGCACGGGTGCTCCCAAGGTGGCGAAGGCCGCCAAGCCGGCCGCCGCACCGAAATCGCGCAAGTCGGCGACGAAGGGCACCAAGGTCGCGGCGAAGTACCGCCATCCGGAAACCGGCCAGACCTGGTCGGGCCGCGGCATCCTGCCGAAGTGGATGACCGAGGAGATCGCCAAGGGCCGCAAGCGCGAGGATTTCGCGATCTGAGTGCGGCCCCTCGCCCGCTCCACCCGTCGACGCCGGCCTCGCGCCGGCGTCGCCGTTTTCAGAGGTAACGGCGCGGCGGCACCAGCAGGTTGCCGAACAGCAAGCCCGCGACGAGGGCGATCAGGGCGCTCAACACCGCGACGGCGGTGTCGAGCCCCAGCACCACGTCACGCTCCATCACGAAGTTCAGGCTGCGGAAACCGACGCTGCCCGGCACCAGCAGGATGATGCCGGACACCCGCAGCAGCGCCCCCGGCCGGCGGAAGATCCGCCCGAACGCGTTCGAGACCATCGCCACGCCGAGCCCCGCAAGGAACACGCCACCGGCGAACGCTTCCGACGACAGGCCCGGAATCTGGCCGCCGAGGCGCGTCAGCCCGTAGCCGATCCACGCCCCGGCCATCACCACGAGGAAATCCCGGCGCGCCGCGCCGAACAGCACGGCGAAGGCCGCCGAACCGACGAGCAAGCCTACCCATTCGGCCCAAGCCGGGAGCTGGGGCGCACTGATCAACTGCGGTTGCCACCCGAGGGCATGCGCCACTTGCGTGGCGACGATGGTGCCGAAGGTCAGTTTCAACAGGGCCACCGTGGCCCCGGCGAAGCGCGCCGTGCCCGAGGCCCAGTTCTGGCTGCTGAGTTCGGCCACCGCGGTGGTGAGCATCAGGCCGGGCATCAGCACGATCAGCGAGGCGATGACGACCGTCTGCAACGACAGCGGGGTGAGGAAGGCAGCGATCGCCGAGGCCGTCAGGGTGGCGAGCAGTGCGGCGATGGCGTCGGAGGCCTCGTGCAGTCGCGGACGGCTCGACGAGGCCACGCAGAGCAGGCCGATCATCAGCCCGATCACCGCGGACGCGGCGACATCCGCCCAACTGGTGCGCAGCAGGGCCGCGACCGAGCCCGAGGCCAAGCCGAACGCCAGCACGGTGATCGCCAGCTTCTCCCGCCCCATCGGACGGTCGAGCGCCGTGAGCGCCTGAAGGCCTTCGTCCACCTCCATGCGGCCGTCGGTGACCCGCTCGGCGATGTCGTCCACCATCGCCAGCGCCTTGAGGTTGATATCCCCGGGCGCGAGTCGGAGCACGCGGGTGATCTCGGCGCCATCGTTCTTCTGCGGGCTCGAGAACGACAGGATGATGCCTGTCGGGTTACACCATATCTCGGTCCGCACGCCGAGGCGCTTCGACACCGTCAGCACCGCGCCTTCAAGGCGGTCGGTCGACATCCCGCAGGCGTGCAGACGGCGCGCCAGGTCGATGATGAAATTGCAGCGCTGGCGGAAGGGGCTGGTGGCGGCACTCATGGCGCGAAAGCATGGCAGAAAGCCATGCCCATCAACGACAATGTCGCGCATGGGCCTCGGTGAACTGCTTTCCTTGCTGTCCGCGGCCGTCTGGGCCGTGGGCGTGATCCTGTACCGCCAGCTTGGCGCGACGCTGCCGCCGCTGCAGTTGAACCTGCTGAAGAACAGCCTGGTGCTCGGCATGGTGCTGGTGAGCCTGCCACTGGTGCACGGCTTCGCCTTGCCCGATTTCAGCGCGAGCCAGCTGGGGCTGGCCCTGCTGAGCGGCTTCATCGGCATCGCCATCGCCGACACCCTGTACTTCCGCGCCCTGAACCAGTTGGGCGCCGGACGCATGGGCGTGCTGGGCAACTTCTACAGCCCGGCGGTGATCCTGCTCAGCGTGGTCTTCCTCGACGAGCGCCTGAGCGTCGTGCAGATGATCGGCTTCGGCCTCGTCAGCCTCGGTGTGTATCTGGTCGCCGAGCGACGCCCCGACGATGCGGGCGGCGGCCGGGCTCTGCTCAAGGGATTGGCGATCGGCTTCTGCGCCATCCTGCTGATGGCCGTGGCCATCGTCCTCGTGAAGCGCACGCTCGAAGCCCAGCCGCTGATGTGGGTGACCGCGGTGCGCATGACCGGCGCCGTGGTCGGCCTCTGGGTACTGGCCCTTGTCTTCCGCCGTCGGCTCGGGCCGGCCTTGCCGCCGCTCGCCGGCGTGCCGTGGCGGAAACTGCTGATCGCGGCCTTCGTCGGGCAGTTCCTTTCGATGGTCTTCTGGCTCGGCGGCTACAAGTTCACCTCGGCCTCGGTGGCGGCTATCCTCAACGAGAGCGCGTCGGTCTTCATCCTGCTGCTGGCTTGGGCCTGGCTGAAGGAACCTCTGAGCCGTCGCGCGCTCGCCGGCGTGGCGCTCACGGTCGCCGGCGTGAGTTGCATGCTGCTGCCCGCCTGAAGGAGCCGAATGGCCGAGACGCCGCACCTGCGCGAAGACCCCGATCAGACCGGGTGCTGGCGTGCCGGCGGCGATTGGACGCTGGCGCATGCGGCCCGTCTGGAGGCCCTGCCTGCACCTCGCGGCGGCCCCGAAACCGCGCTGATCGACGCCCGCGGCATCGGCCAGATGGATGCCAGCGGCGCGATGCTGCTTTGGCGGCTCTCGCGCGACGCGGGGCTTGACGGCGGGGACGCGCTGCGACTCCGCGAAGAGCACGCCCCGCTGTTCTCCGCGGTGCAAGGCATCTGCCTGAACCCACCACGCGCCGTGGTCAAGGACTACGGCGTTCGCGCCATGCTCTCGCGCATCGGCGCGACGGTGGAGGACTACACCCGTGAGGTGATCGCGCTGGTCGCCTTTGGCGGCGAAGCGCTGTTGACGGCGCTGCGCATCGGCTGGAACCCGCGGCGATGGCGCATCACCTCGACGATCGCCCACATGGAGTCGGTCGGGCTGGATGCCGTGCCACTGGTGCTGCTGCTCAGCTTCATGGTCGGCGCCGTCGTGGCCTTCCTCGGCGCCGAGGTGCTGGCGGAGTTCGGTGCCGAGATCTACGTCGTCGAACTGATCGGCATCAGCTTCCTCCGCGAGTTCGGCGTGCTGCTCACCGCCGTGCTGCTCGCCGGCCGAACCGCGAGCGCCTTCACTGCCCAGATCGGCGCGATGCAATCGGGCGAGGAAATCGACGCCATCCGCACCCTCGGTCTCGACCCGATGGAACTGCTGGTCTTGCCGCGCGTCGTCGCGCTTGTGCTGATGCTGCCGCTGCTCACCTTCCTCGCCATGATGGCGGGCATCGCCGGCGGCGTGACCATCGGAACGACGATGCTCGGCATCTCGCCGGAGATGTTCATCGCCCGGCTGCACGAAACCATCGAAGTCCGGCATTTCTTCACCGGCATGGCGAAGGCCCCGGTGTTCGCCCTAGTCATCGGCCTGATCGGCTGCCTCGAAGGCATGCAGGTGCAGGGCACCGCGCAGTCGGTGGGCGAACGCACGACCTCCAGCGTCGTGCAGACGATCTCGCTGGTCATCGTCATCGATGCCTTCGCCGCGCTGTGGTTCATGGAGATGGGCTGGTGAGCGCCGCCAAGGTCCCTGTGAAGCCCCGCCCCTGCGATTTCTCCACGCCGGCGATCGAAGTGCGCGGCCTCGTGAACGCCTTCGGCTCGCAGGTCGTGCACGACGGCGTCGACCTGACGGTGAACCGTGGCGAGATCGTCGGGGTGGTCGGCGGTTCGGGTTCGGGCAAGTCGGTACTGATGCGCGCCATCCTCGGTCTGCGGCGCCCACAAGCCGGCTCGGTGCGGGTGTTCGGCATCGACGCGCTGGCCGACGACGAAGCCAGCCGACTGGCCATCGAGACGCAGACCGGCGTGCTGTTCCAGGGCGGCGCGCTGTTCTCCTCGCTGAGCGTGCTCGAGAACATCATGGTGCCGCTCAAGGAGCACCACGAACTCTCCGACGACCTGATGCACGCGCTGTGCTGGATGAAGATGCGCCTCGCCGGCCTACCCTCCTCGGCGGCCGAGAAGCTCCCCGCCCAGCTCTCCGGCGGCATGAAGAAGCGCGCGGGCTTGGCACGAGCGCTCGCCCTCGACCCGCCCCTGCTCTTCCTCGACGAACCCACCGCCGGCCTCGATCCCATCGGCGCCGCCGCCTTCGACGACCTCATCCTCAACCTCAAGCGCTCGCTGGGCTTGACGGTGTTCCTCATCACCCACGATCTCGACACGCTGTACGCCATCTGCGACCGCGTGGCCGTGCTGGCCGACCGCAAGGTCGTCGCCTGTGCGCCGATCGCCGAGATCGAACGCTTCGAGCACCCCTGGGTGCAGGAGTACTTCCACGGACCGCGCGGCCGCGCCGCGCGACGCGAGGCCTGAACCATGGAAACCAAAGCCCACCACGTGTTGATCGGCGCCTTCACCCTCGCGGTGGCGGTGCTGGCGATGCTGTTCGCCCTCTGGGCGGCGAAAACGGTCTCCGACCGCCAATGGGACGAGTACGAAGTCGTCTTCACCGAAGCCGTCACTGGCCTCACGCGCGGCGGCGTGGTGCAGTACAACGGCATCGCCGTGGGTGACGTCACCGAACTGAAACTCGACGCCGCCGACCCGAGCAAGGTGGTCGCCCGCATCCGCGTCGGCGCCGGCACGCCGGTAAAGACCGACACGACGGCGAAGCTCGCCTTCGTCGGCCTGACGGGCCTGGTGCAGATCCAGCTCAGCGGCGGCAGCCCGCAGAGCCCGATGCTCAAGGACGCTCGCGAGGGCGAGGACGGCCTGCCGCGGATCGCCGCTCAGGAGTCGGCCTTCGCGAAGCTGCTGAACTCTTCCGAAGACATCACCACGACCGCCAGCGACGTGCTCATCCGCATCAACCGGATGTTGAACGACGAGACGGTGGAGAACGTCTCGAAGACGATGGCCAACCTCGAGCAGGTCACCGGGACGCTCGCGGCCGAGCGCGGCGAGATCGCCCAGCTGCTGCGCGATGCACGCTCCTCGGCCGAACGTCTCGATCGCGTGCTGGCCACCGCCGAAAGCACGATGGGCGGGCTCGACCGCAGCGTCGCCGCGCTCGACAAGGACCTGCCGCAGATCCTCACCAAGCTCGACCGGACGCTCACCGAGTTCGAGGCGCTGTCGGGCAACGCGAATGCCTTGGTCGCCGAGAACCGCGGCGCCGTGCAGCAGTTCAGCCGCGACGGCCTCACCCAGGTCGGGCCGACGCTTGCCGAATTGCGTAGCGTGCTGCGGCAGTTGAACCGCGCCGCAGCCAAGATCGAAGAACGCCCGTCCAGCCTCGTGCTGGGCAGCTCCACGCCCGAGGAGTTCACGCCGTGAGCCTGCGCCGCACCGCCCTGCCCCTCGCTCTCGCGGCCTCGCTCGCGGGCTGCCTCTCCATCGGCGACAAAGCCGATCTCGTGGTCTACGCCCCGCAGGTTTCGGTGGTGCCGGACGAATCGTGGCCGACGCTCGACCGCACGCTGGCGATCGCCGAGCCGAATGCGAGCACCCTGCTCGATAGCAACCGCATCGCCGTGCGGCCCAAGCCGGCGACGCTGCAGGTCTACGGCGGCGCGATCTGGGCCGACAGCGCACCCGACCTCGTGCAATCGGCGCTGGTCGACAGCTTCGCGGACCACGGGCACTTCCGCGCCGTGGTGCGGCCCACCGACGGGCTGGGCGCCGACCTGCTGCTGCGCCTCGACCTGCGCCACTTCGAGGCGGCCTACGCCGAGGACGCGAAGACGCCGACCGTCGTCGTGGAGCTGCAGGCCACGCTTGTCGACCAGCGAACGCACCAGGTGATCGGCAGCCGTCGGTTCCGCGCGGAGCAGTCCACCGAGCGCGAGAAGCTTCCCTCGGTGGTGCCTGCGTTCGAAGCCGCCCTCGGCGAGGTGGCCACGGCGATGCTGCCCTGGGTCCTCGAGACCGCGAAGGGCGACTGAGCCCGCGTTGCGCGGGCTCGCGCCTTCAGTTCCCCGCGCAGCCCTGCAGAGTACCGAGCGGCGTCACCGTGTCGTTCGCCACCCACGTACCCGGCACGCCGGCCGTGTAGGTGCCGCTGAGCTGGATGCGCTGCAGCGTGCCGCTGCCCACCGTGCGTGTCAGCGTGCCCACCGTGCTGCGCACCGGGTTGCCCGTGCGGTTGCAGAGCGGGCAGGCACCGGTGTTCTGCGCCAGCGTCAGCGTCTCGGTCGCCGCGCCAATGCCACTCCGCTCCGCGATCAGGTAGCGGGGCACGCCCTGGGCGTCGTAGCCGAACACCGTGTAGAACTCGTAGTTTGGGAACAACTGCACGCTGTAGCCCGAACCCGCCCGTGCCGGATCGAACCAGTGGCCGCTGGCATTCAGTGGCGCCCCCGCGAAGGCCGGGCAACCGCCACCGAAGTTCTCGTAGGCCTCGCTGCCGGTCTCACCGTCGAGCGTGTAACTGAAGGTGAAGGCACTCGTCGAACGCGGCGTCACCGTCGCTTCGCCCACCGGCGTCAAGAAGTTGCTGCTGCCATTCCATGCGCTGCGGAAGATCGTGCCGCGCCAGAGGCCGGTGGCGCCTGGCGCCGCGCCCTGCAGGTAGTACCAGGTGGTCGTCCCGTCCTGCAGGTAGGTGTACCAGAGGCCCGCCCACTGGCTGCCCGCGGGGTACAGGAACAGCCCGTTGCCCGAGCGCTGCGGGTTGAAAAAGCCACCGGGGCGAAGCGCGGGTCCGTTGCCCGTGAGCGTCGCGCGCACCGTCAGGTCAGCCGTGGCGCCGGTGGCGTTCACCGGCGTCACGTACCAGCGTCCGGCGGCGGGATTGTTGACCGTGAGCGATTCATTGCCCGAGGGCGTGGTGGCACTCGCGGTCGCAAGGTTGCGGGCCGGCGCGTTCGGCACCGTCGGCGTCGCGCTGCTGGCCACGAGGGTGTCCACCCGCGCGAGGTGCAGGTCGACGTTCGCCGCGCTGCTCGTGGTGACATCGAGGCGCGCCAAGCCCGGCGGAACGTCGATGTACAGCCCCTCGTTCGCCGCCGAACCGGCCAAGGCCATCGCGTGGTCGATGCCGCTCTGCAAGGCAAAGGGCACCGCTGCGCCCGCCGAACGCTCGATCCGCACCGGCACCCAGCCCAGCGAGGTGTTCGCGTCCGACCTCACTTCCAGCCAGCCGCCGCGCACCTGGCCCGGCGCCAGCGTGGCGTCGTTCCAGACCAGGCGCATCGGGAACCCCGCATTGACCGCCACAGAACCGGGGCCCGTGGCAACCAGCTGCCGCTGGGCCAGCGGACGATCCACCGGCACCTCGAACAGTTCCGCCCGCGCGCTCTGAGCCCCGCTGCGCGAGTGCAGTCGCACCCAATAGCGAGCCGTCGCATTGGCCGCCTGGTTCACCACCAGCTCGCAGCGCTCCGCCACCGACGACATCGCTGCCGCGCACGCGACTTCGCTGCTGTCGGCCTGGCCGTTGTTGTTGGCGTCCAGCCCGAGGTAGACGTCGACATCGCCGCCGGACACCGAACGCGCGTCGACGAACACCCGCCAGGCGCGAGCCGAGGTCGAGGCGGCGAACGTGCGCAGTGTCGTCTCGGCACCGCCCGCATCGAAGGGCGTCTCCGGCGTCGAATCCACCGTCAGCGACGACGACACCACCACCGGCGCCACCAGACCATGCGCGTCGAAGCGGGCGGCAGGCAGCGCCGAAAGTCCCGACATCGACACGATCTGGTGGCCACGGTCACGGCTCACCGAGAGCGACACATTGTTCTCCTCCACCGGTAGTCGGAGGAATTGCACGTTTGCCTCGCTGCAACGTCCGCCCACCTCACAAAGGCGATAGCGCAGGTTGTCCTCCCCCAGCGTGGATCCCGGCGTATAGAGCACCCGATCATCCGACACGTCCTGCGGAGTGCCGTTGGTCGACACAGAGGCCGATCCTCGGCTTGGGGGAACCACCACGCTGAGGCTTCCCCCGACGAGGCGGGCAGCGGTAACCACGTCGTTGTCCAAGACCTGCACCGTCGCCTGCGTGCTGGCCCTGCCGATCGAAACGCGATCGGCGCGGGCAGCGAACGCCGGGATGCCGCCATCGTCATCGAGGATGGTCACCAAGCCTTCGCCATCGCCGATCAATGCATTGACTGGAGCGCTCGCGACGACGCGGAATCGTTCATCGGATTCCGGCATCGAATCGCCGTTGACGACCACCGTGAACACCGCCGAGGTCTGCCCCGCGGGCACGGTGACGGCCGCAGTGCGCGCCACGTAGTCCCCCGGCTGCGCGGCGGAGTCGTCGGCCGTGGACAGGGTGACCGAGACCCCTCCGGCAGGTGCGGGCGCGGAGAGTTGCAGGGACACGTCCACGCTGCGTGTGCCGCTGTTGCCTTCGGTGACGCTGGCATCACCCACGCTGGCCGTCGCGAGTCCGCTGTTCGACACGTTGACGTTCCAGATTCGCCGATGCACGAGATCCGAACCCGCCATCGCCGCACGGACGAGCGCCGTCGTGTCAGTGGCGCGCAATTCGACCTGCCGCGTCGCCGGGCCACCGGTGCCGGGCTGGAAGGTGAAACTGGTTCCGTTCGCGCCGTTCACGGCCACGCCGTCGACGTACCACTGAAGGCTCACCGAATCGGGCTGCGGGCGCAGCACGCTCGCGGAGAACACTTGGGAGCCACCAGTCGCGACATTGACGGTGGTCGCCGTGGACGGGCTTTCGCTGCCCGGTTCGATAAGGTCGATGCCGGCCGATGGCGTGCCCCAGCCACCGCGATACAAGCGCAACACGTACTCCTGCGAGCACACGGAGCAGAACTGCCCGCCGAGGCTGCGCATCGCGCAGTTGTTCGCGGGTCGGTGCATGCCGGTGGTCTGGTAGCGCGCACCGACGAACAGTCCGATGCCCGGCGTCCCAGCTGGCGTGGGGATCGCGTTGCCGGGCGTGATCCACGAGGCCCACTTGATGCTTCCGGCAATGGTCTGGTCGGTGACGTTCGCTTCGCAGGCGCGCGTGCCGCTGACATCGCTGCAGGCCGGGAAGCCGGGATAAGCGGTGGTGTATTCGTCGGCCAGTCGATGGAAGGTGTGGCCATACTCGTGCACCACGATCAACCGCGCGCTGGTGTTGGTGGTCGTGACCGAGATGCTGCCGCCCGCGCCGCCGTAGACCGGGTCGTTGACCAGGACGATGATCTCGTCCCAGTTCGGGCTGGCGCTGGCGGCCGCCAGCACCTTGCTGTTGTTTACCGTGACCAAGCGGTGGATCTGGCTGGTGCAAAAGCGCCCGTCGAAGGCGGTGTCGACGAAGGTGTTGGCGCGCGGGTCGGTCTGCGCGGCCGTCTCGGCGCAGCAGCTCGTGGTCGTGCAGCCGGCCTGGTAAGGCGGATGGTCGGCGCCGCTCTGCGCCGAGGCGGTGAACAGCGAGGTCCAGTTCACGAAGCTCGCGTACTCGCGGTAGGGCGAGAAGCCGAACATCGACACGCGCATGTTCTCGACGTCGGTGGCGAAGGTCGACGCCTCGGCGGCGGTGTAGCCGTCGCCCATCACCAGCACATCGACGCGGTTCGACGAGGGGCCGCTGGCGGTGCCGCGGTCGCCGCCCGAGGCGCTCTGCGGCTGGGCCTCGGGCACCGAAGGAATCGGCAGCGAGGCGGCTTCGCGCTCCACGATGCCGAGATCGAGCGTGCTCTCGCGGCCGAGATTCGACAGCGTCAGCTCGCCGCCGACACCCGCCGGGACGCGCACCACGAAGGCGCGCTCGGCGTCGGGCGCCACGCGGCTTTCGATGGCGCCGTCGACACCATTGGCGGCGAACTCGCCGCGGATGAAGCGCGGCACCTCGACGACGGTGCGCCAACCTTCGGCCTCGACGACGAGCTGGTCGGGGTTCGCGCGGGCCAGCGCCAGCGCACCGGCGCTGTCCACCGCGCGATCACCCTCCAGCGCCACGCGCCGATGGAAGACGGTCTCGGGTCGGCCTTCGGCGTCGAGGCGCACGACGAGGTAATGCCCCGCAAGATCCTCCTGGGCCGGCAGGGCGACGGCGGGGGCCAGCACCCCTGCTGCGGCGATGACCAAGCCGCCCCGGAGGACGCCGCGCACCCTTGCGCCGCCGCTCACGGCGTGCAGCCCTGGCGCTCGCCGAGCGCGCTGACGCTGTCGTTCGCCGCCCACGTGCCGGGCACGCCGCCCACGTAGCTCGCGTTCAACGTGAAGCCGCTGAGCGCGCCATTGGCAAAGCGCCGCTCGATCGTGCCGACCTGGGTCCGGGTGGGGTTGCCACTGCGGGCGCAGAGCGGGCAGAAACCGGCGTTCTGCCCGAGCGGCAGGCTCTCCGTCGCGCCGCCGGCGCTGTTGCGCTCGGCCAGCAGGTAACGCGGCACACCGCGCGCGTCATAGCCGAACACCGTATAGAACTCGTAGTTCTGGAACAGCTGCACGCTGTAGCCGCTGCCTGCCCGCGCCGGGTCGAACCAGTGTCCACTGGCATTGACCTGCTGGCCGCCGATGGTCGGGCAGCCGCGACCGAAAGCGCTCAGGGGCTCGGAACCGGTCTGTCCGTCCAGCGTCCAGGTCCAAGTGAAGGCGTCCGGCCCGGTCGGCGTGGCCGTGGCCTCGCCCACCGCGGTCAGGCTGTTGGCGCTTCCGTTCCAGGCGCTGCGGAACATCGTGCCCCGCCACACGCCGTTGGCGCCGGGGCGCGGCCCCTGCAGGTAGTACCAGGTGCTGGTGCCGTCCTCGAGGTAGGTGTACCAGAGCGCCGCCCAATCGGGCCCGGCGGGGTACACGAACACGCCGTGGCCGGAGCGGTCGCCGTTGAAGTAGCCGCCCGGACGGACCGTTGGCGGCGTGGCGGTGATCGACGCCGTGACGGTCGTATTGGCCGCCGCGCCGGAGGCGTTCACCGGGGTGACGTACCAGCGGCCGGCGGCCGGGGACGCCACCGTGACCGACTCGTTGCCGGTCGCACCATTGCCCACGTGCGAGGCCTCGCCACGCGCCGGGGCGACGGGAATGGACGGCACGCCCGAGCCGCTGTTGGGCGGGCGGCGCGCGAGGTAGACATCGACGTTCGCGCTGCTCGCCGTGGTGACGGTGAGCTGGGTTGCACCGGTAGGCACGTCGATGAACATCGCGTCATGTGCCTCCCCGGCCGCGAGGCCGACGGTTTCCGCGCGCGCATGCGCCAACGAGAGCGCGCTGCGCGGGCCGGCGACGCGCGTCAGGCTGTAGGGGATCACGCCCATGGGCTGCTGGCCCGGTGCCGCGGACACGAGCACCGCGCCACGGCGGACTTCGCCCACGGCCCAAGTTGGATCGTTCCAGCCAACGCGCACCGTCGAGCCCTGCCCGACCGAGGCATTGCCGGGGCCAGTCGCGGTGAGGCGGGCGTTCTCGCCAGTGGCCGCAGCGCTCAGCGGCAGCACGCTGTGGCGCACCACGAAATCACCTGTACCCGAGCGGTTCCACACCATCGCCCAGTAAGCCTGAGACCCCGGATCGCCATAGTGCTCGACGTCGAGCACGCAGCGGGTGGCCGATTCGCAAATCTGGTTGCGCGAACCGGGGCTGCCGCCATTCCCGACGATCAGCGAGGTCTGCGTGCCGTCCGGCACCTGCAGTTCGACCTCGATGCGAACACGCGTGCGCTCGCTGCCAGCCGGTGCAGGCACGCTGATCGCGTGCCAGCCGACACCATTGGTCAAGTTGTCGTAACGGTCGGTCGGCGTGGGATCGGCGGTGAGCGTGTAGCGGGTGGTGGTGAGGCCGACCAGGCGCGTGCCGGCGAAACGGGCATTGGGCGAGGCCAGGTTGAGGCCCGGCACGGCCAGATCGAAGAAGCCGCGATCGCTGTCGACGTTGCGCGTCTGCGCGGCCGGCAGGCCCGTCACCGGGGCACGCAGCGCCACCGGCAGGGTCAGGGCTTCGTCGGCGCTGCCGCCCACGCGAGCGATGCGGACGCTGCCGTACAACCAGCGTCCATAGAGGCCGGGATCATCGATACGGGCACTGAACTGCAGCGCCCGACTGGCGCCCGAGCCGACGGTGAAGTCCGTCTCCGACGGCGTCAGCGTGACGCCCGCCGGCACAGTGAAGGTCGTCCGGTAGCTGGCGCCGCCGATGAGGTCGGTCACCGTGCGCGTGAGTGGCGAACAGGTGGGACTGCACGCACCAAACACCATCGACGGAAGATTGAGGTTGGCCTGGGCGCCACTGCCCGACAGGAACTGCCCGGGCGGCACCACGAGGGCCAGCGGCGCGCGCACCGCGCGAGCCACATCGATGCGGCCGGCACCCTGCTCATTGGCCGGCACCGCGGCACCGCCGGCGCGGCGCGTCACCGTTGTCCGGGCCGTGCCCATCAGGGCGGAGATGATCTGGTCGGCGCGCCAGGAGGGCTTCGCGCCGCGCAGCAGCGCTGCAGCGCCGGCGACGTGCGGCGAGGCCATCGAGGTGCCGGAGAGCGTGGCGTCGCCATTGCCCTGGTGGGAGGCCGACAGGATGCTGGAACCCGGTGCCGCGATGTCGGGCTTGATGACCCCGGGCAGCACGGGCGACGGACCGCGAGCGCTGCTCGTGCTCAGTACATCGGCATTGGCCTCGAGGATTTCGATTTCCGCGCCGTCGATGCGTGCGGTGTGGCCGACGCCATTGCCCAGCCACTGCAGCAGGGCCTGCGCATCGGCCCAGCCAAGGTGCGTGGTCGGGATGCTGTGCTCGTCAGCGATGGTCGATTCACCCTCCGCCGCGGTATTGAGCAGGACGGTGCCCGCGCCGCCGGACAGACGGACGTTGTTGCTCTTCGCCACGCGGGCCTGCACGCCGCGGTTGCAGACCACGATCTGACCGTTCCAGCGGTTGGCCGGCCAGGGGTTGCTGGCGCCATTCACCGGCAGGCTGAGGTCGCCGCTGCCCTGGCTGCACAGCGGGTGCGCGGGATCGCGCACCAACGGCGCCGGACCCACGCCGAGCGTGAGACCTTGGCCGACCATCACGCCTCCGCTCGGCGCGGCCGTGCCACCGCCGCTGAGCCGCAAGCGGTTGATGTAACGGCGGCCGTGCGTGGTATTGGCCACCGAAAGCACCCAAGGCGAATCGCTGGGGCTGCGCACCGTGGCGACGTCCGGACCGCTGTTGCCGGCAGAAACGGCGACGACGATGCCGGCAGTGCGGGCGTCGAGCATGGCCAGCGAACCGCTGTTCGACCAGGGACTCACGTTGCTGCCACCGATCGAATAATTGATGACGTCGACGCCATCGATCACCGCTTGGTTGAGCGCGGCCAACGTCCAACTGCCAGCGCAGCCGTCCTCGCAGGCCTTGTAGCTGATGAGGTTGGCGCGCGGGGCCACGCCGCGGATCTGATAGTTCAGCTGCGAGCCGTTGGCGTAACTCTTGACGATTTTCACCGCGTTGCCGACAGCAGTGCCCGCAACGTGGGTGCCATGGCCGTCGAGGTCGAGCCGGTATTGGCCTCCTCGTCGCCGCTGCCCGTCGTCATGTCGTAGATGCCGATCAGCTTGTTGTTGCAAGTCGCCGCGGCAGTGGCGCACAGGCCGAGGAAAGTGCCCCTCGGGTTCGCGTGCGTGTAGCCGTCGACGGGCGACACCGCCGCGAACTGCGGATGCGTCGGGTTGATGCCGGAATCGATGATGCCGACGATCACGCCCTCGCCCCGCGAGGCGATACCGGCGACGCCGGTCCAGACGTCCGGAGCCCGGACCAGCGTCGTCGAGACGTCATCTTGCAACTGCTCGATCCGTTCGCGTTCGACGCCGGCGACGCCGGGCAGCGTGGCCATCACCGCGGCTTCCTCGGCACTCAACCGGAGCGCGACGCCATTCAACACGGCGTCGTAGACGAAGGCCGGCTCGAGCGGACGCCCCAGCTGAGCGGCGGCGGCGTCGAGGCGGGCTTCGCGTCGATCCGCCAGTTCCTGGCGGTAGGACTGCACCGCGCTCGAGGCCATGTCGAGGCGCGGCGCGCCGGTCACGGAAGGCGAGGTCGCAGCGAGCGTCTTGCCACCCCGCTTCACCTGGACACCGGTGTAGGACGCCAGCGCCGGCTCGGCGAAACGCACGATCCACATCGAGCGTTGCGCCGCATCATCGGCACTGGAAGCGGCCGGGGCTTCGGAGGCGGAGGCGACCGCCAGGGACAGGGAGAGTGCGAGCAGGGAACGACGAACGGGCATCACGGGGGCGGCATCCTTCGCAGACCGTCCGATGTTAACCAAGCGCGTTCTCCGGCTGGTCAACGGTTCACGGCGTCCGTCACAAAAAACAACACCCCGGCCAAAGCCGGGGTGTCGGGAAAAACCCGAAGCCGAAGGTTCGCCCTCAGGGCGTGCACCCCTGGAGGCTGCCGAGGGCGCTGAGCGGCTCGTTCGCCGTCCAAGTGCCCTGCACGCCGTTCACGAACGAACCGTTCAGGGTGATGTTCGAGAACGTGCCGCCCGAGAAGCTGCGCGAGAACGAGCCGATGGTGCTGCGCGTCGGCGTGCCGGTTCGGGTGCAGAGCGGGCAGAAGCCGTTGATCTGCTCGAGGTTGGCCGTCGCGGTCGATCCACCGAAGCTCGTGCGCTCGGCGATCAGGTAGCGCGGGATGCCCAGGCCGTCGTAGGCAAATACCGTGTAGAACTCGTAGTTCGGGAACATCTGCACGCTGTACCCGGAGCCCGCGGTCGCCGGATTGAACCAGTGCGAGCTCACGTTCAGGGGGCTGCCGGAGAGCGCGGGGCAACCGCCGCCGAAGTTGCGGAAGGCCTCGGAACCGGTTTCGCCGTCCAGGTTGTACGAGAAGGTGAACTCGTTCGTGGCCGTCGGGCTGACGGTCGCGTTGCCCACTTCCACCAGCGTGTTCGCGCTGCCGTTCCACGCACTGCGGAACAGCTGCCCCGACCAGAAGCCATTCGCTCCCGGCGCGGCGCCCTGCAGGTAGTACCAGGTCGGAGTGCCATCGGCGAGGAACGTGTACCAGAGGCCCGCGAGCTGGTTGCCCGCCGGGTACAGGAAGAACCCGTGGCCACTGCGTTCCGGGTTGAAGTAACCGCCCGGACGGACGCTCGGCGCCGTGCCGGCAATCGTGGCGCGGAGCGTGAGGCTGGCCGTGGTGCCCGAGGCATTCACCGGGGTCAGGTACCAGCGGCCCGCCGCCGGGTTCGCCACGGTCACCGTTTCATTGCCGCTGGTCGTCGTGGCGCTCGCCGTGGCGGTGTTGCGTGCCGGCGCCGCGGCGATCGTCGGGATGGCCGCGGCCGGCACGATCGGCGCGACGCGGGCGAGGTAGAGATCGACGTTCGCGCTGCTCGTCGTGGTGACGGTGAGCTGGGTCGCCCCGGCCGGAACGTCGATGTAGGCGTACTCCTGTGCGGCACCGGCCGGCAGCACCATCGGGCGATCGACGCCCGCCGACAGGGCGAACGGCGACGGCGTGGCCGAACTGCGCGTGAGCTTGAACGGCACGCGGATCGCGTTGACGCCGGGGCCGCGATCAACCATCAGAAAGCCGAAGCGCGACTGGCCGTTGAGGAAGGTCGGATCGTCGTAGACGAGGCGCGCGACGAAGTTCGTTCTCGAGGGGACGTTGCCCGGTCCCGTGGCCCTCTGGCTCGTCGAGGCGACGGCGTCGATGGCCGCCATTTCCAGCAGCGCCTCGTTGCGCGCCCCGGCGCTGCTGGCGGTCCAGTTCTGTGCCAGTCCCCAGACGGTGATCGGCACGTTGTTGCCGGTATGGGTCACCGTGATCGAGCAGGCCTCGCTCGCACCGGAGGACTCGCTGCTGCATCGCTCTTCGGCGCTGTCCGGCCGGCCATCGGCGTCGGTATCCACACCAACGAACAGGTCGAAGTCCTGCGCGGCGGGTGACGAGGCCGGGGCCAGCGTCACGTTGACCTGCACGGTGTGCGTGCGGCCATCGTTGAAGTTGATCGGCACGTTCTGGAAGAACACGCCATCGGTGAGGTTGTCGTAGGGGTCGCGGTTGGTGCTGTCCTGCAGCAGCCCCTCCTGCTTCGTCACCGGCACCACCAGGTCGGTGGCGGCGAAGCGCGCATTGCCGAGGCTGATGATTTCGCCGAGGTTGAAGTCGACGAAACCGCGGTCGCCGCTGACCGTGCGGGCCTGCAACGGGGGCACGGTACCCGAGGACAGGTAGATCGCCACCGGCAAGGTCAGGTCCGGCGTACCGCCCCCAACGCGACGGAGCGTCACCGACCCGTACGCCCAGGTGTTGAGGGCGCTCTGCGCGTTCGTGCTGAAGAGGAATGACAGCGCCTGCGAACCGCCGCCGGTCAATGTGAACGTGCTCGGCGTGGTCGTCAGCGACAGGCCGGTCGGCAGATCAACGATGACCTGGTACTGCCCGCCGGCGGCCCCCGGCATCAGCGAGACGGTGCGCTGGAGCGTGCAGGTCTCAATGCAATCGCCCGAGGCGAGCGAGGGCAGGTTCAGCGCGGACGCCGCACCCAGGCTGGCGCCCCGGAAGGCACCCGCGGGCAGGTTGAAGGCCAGAGAGGCATTGGCGGCCCGCTCGAGATCCACGGTGCCCGCGCCGCGATCATGCGGCGTGGTGGCACGGCCGTCGGCGAATTCCACGATGTTCGAGGCTCGCGCCGTGAGGGAGAGCGCCGAGACGATGTGGTCGGCGTTCCAGGCGGGGCGCGCGCCGGCGAGCAGCGCCGCGGCACCCGCGACGTGCGGCGAGGCCATCGACGTGCCGCTGAGTGTGGTGATCTCGTTGCCGAGGCGGCCGGCGGCGCGGATCGAGACGCCCGGCGCCGCGACGTCCGGCTTCAGCACGCCCAGCGGCGACACGGGGCCGCGACTGCTGAAGGTCGCGAGACGATCGCCGAGGCCGTTCCGATCATGGGTCACGGCGGCGACGCTGATGACCCACGGCGAGTTCGACGGCGAACCCACGGTGCCCGGGTTGGGGCCGTCGTTGCCGGCCGACACCGCCACCACGATGCCGGCCTCGCGGGCCGCGAGGAAGGCCTCCTCGTCGGAATTCACCGCGCCGCCGACAGTCAGCCACGGATCCGACTGCCCGCCGCCGATCGAGTAGTTGATGACGTCCACCTGGTCGGCGACGGCACGATTGATGGACGCGATGAGCGCGCTGCCGGAGTTGGGACCGCAGGAGCGGTTGTCCGGGGTGGAGCCGCAGCCCCGGTAGGAAATGAGGTTGGCCCGCGGCGCAACGCCACTGAGGTCGACGACCGCGCCATTGATCGTACTGGTGATCGGGTTGCCCGCTGCCGTTGCGGCGACATGGGTGCCGTGCCCATCCGGGTCGGGCTCGAAGGCCGAAGTGCCATTGGCGCCACCGGCGAGGAAGTCATAGACGCCGATCAACTTGTTGTTGCAGACGCCGGCATTGGCCGGGGTGGCGCACCAGCCGAGCAGCGCGCCCTTCGGGTTGGTGTGCGTGTAGCCACCTGCCGTGGCGGCGAAGGAAACGTGGGTCGGATTGATGCCCGAATCGATGACGCCGACGACCACGCCCTCGCCGCGGCTGGTGACGCCGGCGCTGCCGGTCCAGATCGTCGGCGCCTTGATCCAAGTCGGCCCCCGTTCCGTCATTGCACGACGTTCGAAATCCGGCGTGACCGCGCGGATGCCGGGCATACCCGCCAGAGTCTCGGCCTCGGCCGGCGTCAAGTCGAGCGCGACACCGTTGAGGGCGTGCTCGTAAACGAACTTCGGCACGAGCTCTCGACCGAAGGCGGCGGAGGCCGCGTCGAGGCGCTGCTCGCGCAGGGTGCCGATGTAGGCCAGATAGGCCTCGGCTTCGGGACGCTCCGGGTCGTACTTGGACTGGCCGGTCAGCGCGATCGCGACCGGTGCCAGCGCCGGGCGACGCCCGTCCTTGGCCTGGAAGCCACGGAACAGCGGGGCGGCGGGCTCGTCGAAACTGACGATGTACGAGCCGCGGACGTGGGCCGTCGCGGCGGAGGCGGCAACCGTCGGGCGGTCGCTGCGCGCGTCGATGGGCGCGGCCAGGGGAAGCGCCAGAGTGATCGCGGCGGCGAGGGTGAGCAATCGCATTGGGGGGTCCTGCGGGAAGGTTGCTGGGGCGAAGGCCGGTCCGAGTGTACCGGCCGGTTGACACGAATCCATCATTGCGCCCGGCGTCATCGCCGACCGCCAAGCGGGTCACAGTGCGGAAACGCGCCAGCGACCGGCGGGATGACACGCGCCGCGTGGACACCCGACCGCGGCGGCCGCTAGCATCCGCGCCGATGGACTCCGCGCCCGCGGCCCTGCTCGTCGCGCGGGGCCTCACCTACCACCGCAATCAGGACCCGATCTTCGGGCCCCTCGACCTTCACGTCGACGCCGGGGAAGCCGTGCTGGTCCGGGGCGGCAATGGCGCCGGGAAAACCACCCTGCTCAAGGTGCTCGCCGGCCTCCTGGAGGCCACCGGCGGCAGCGCGACCCTGCTGGGTGCCCCTGTCGATACCGACCACCTCGCCCGCCATTGCGCCTACCTCGGCCATCGGCTCGGTCACAAGGCCGAGCTCGGCGGCCTCGACAACCTGCGCTACGCCGCGACGCTGCAAGGCCGACCGCGGACCGACGCCGATCTCGAAGCCGCACTCGCCGCCGTCGGCCTGGCCGGCTACGAAGACACCCCTGCGGGGCGGATGAGCGCCGGCCAGAACAAGCGGCTGGCGCTCGCGCGCCTCTCCTTGCATCCCGCCAAGCTCTGGCTGATGGACGAGCCCTACGCGAACCTCGACCTCGACGGCATTGCCCTCGTCGACCGCATGGTCGGCGCCCACACGGCGGCGGGCGGGGCGGCCTTCATCACCACCCACGGGGCCTACGCAGCCCCGCCGGGCCGGGTGCGCGTGATCGAACTCCATGGCGGCCGGGCATGAGCGGCGGATCACCCCCGGCATCCCCAGTGAGCTGGGCCGCGGTGGCCCGCGCCCAGCTCCGCCGTGACCTCACCCTCGTCTGGGCCCGTCGCGGGGATGCCCTGCAACCCCTGCTGTTCGCCCTGATGACCGCCAGCCTGTTCCCGCTCGCCCTAGGCGCCGAGCCGGGGAAGCTCGCGCCGCTCGCCGCCGGCGTGCTGTGGGTCTGCGTACTGCTGTCCGGGCTGCTCGGGCTCGATGCGCTGTTCCGCTCCGACACGGAGGATGGCGGGCTTGAGCAGATGCTGCTCTCGCCGGCGCCTCTGGCCCTGTTGGTCGGCGTGCGCGTGCTGGTGCACTGGCTGACGACCGCCCTGCCCTTGCTGGTGGTCGCGCCGCTGCTGGCCTCGATGCTGCAGTTGCCGATGTCGCTGCTGCCCATCCTGATGGCCTCGCTCGCGCTCGGCACGCCCCTGCTCAGCCTGATCGGTGCCGTGGTCGCGGCGCTCACGGTCGGGGTGAAGCGCTCTGGTATCCTGCTGCCTCTGCTCGCCCTGCCGCTCTATGTGCCGGTGCTCGTCTTCGGCGCAGGCAGCGTTGCGGCCGCGGCCGAGGGCTACGACGCGCTCGGCGCCCTGCTGCTTCTGGCCGGGGCGCTGGTGCTGGCGCTCGTTCTCGCGCCGCTCGCGGCGGCGGCGGCCCTTCGGATCGCGCACACATGAATGCCCTGCTGCTCTGGTTCCATCGCACCGGCTCGCCGCCCAACTTCGACCGCTTCTGCGCCCGCTGGGTTCCGTGGTGTTTCGCGGCGGCCGTCATCCTGCTGCTGCCGGGTCTCTACGGCGCGCTGTTCGCCGTGCCGACCGATTACAAGCAGGGCGACAGCTTCCGCATCCTCTACATCCACGTGCCGGCGGCATGGTCGGCGATGTTCATCTTCGTCGCGATGGCCGTGCAGGCGTTCATTGCGCTGGTCTGGCGCATCAAGGCCTGCGAGACCCTGGCCGTGGCCGCCGCTCCCGTCGGGGCCGCCTTCGCGGCCATCACACTCATCACCGGCTCGATCTGGGGCCGCCCCACCTGGGGCACGTGGTGGGAGTGGGACCCGCGCCTCACCTCGATGCTGGTGATGTTCTTCCTCTACATCGGCGTCATCGCACTCCACAACGCCATCGAGGACCGCCGGGCCGCGGCCCGCGCCGCGTGCTTCCTTGCGCTCATCGGCGTGATCAACGTGCCGATCGTGCATTTCTCCGTGGACTGGTGGAACAGCCTGCACCAGGGCGACACCATCAACCTGACGCGCGGCGAATCGCAGATGCACACCTCGATGCTGTGGCCGCTGATCCTCACCACGCTGGCCACGAAGTTCTGGTTCGTCGGCTCCCTGCTGCAGCGGGCCCGCGTGCTGAACCTCGAGAACGAGTCCGCCCAGCCCTGGGCCAAGGCCCTGGCCATGGAGGCACGCTGATGGAGCATCTTCACGGCTGGTTCGTCGCCGCGGCCTACGCGATCGCCCTGGTGATCCTGCTCGCCGACGCCTTCTTGCCACGGATCAAGTTCAAATCGCTGCTGCGCGGCATCCTGCTGCGCGAACGCCGCGCCTCCGCTTCGAAGAACGAGTCCCCATGAACCCCACCCGCCAACGCCGCCTCTGGATGGCCCTGCTGGTCCTGCTTGCCGCCGCTGTCGGTGGCGGGCTCATCGTCTGGGCCCTGCAGCGCAACGTCACCTTCCTGCACTCCCCGACCGCCGTTCGTGATGGCCAAGTCCCGGAGGACGCACGCTTCCGGCTGGGTGGCGTGCTGCTCGAGGGCAGCGTGAAGCGCGAGCCGGGTTCGCTGCGCGTCGCCTTCGAAGTGACCGACCGCTTCAACAACTACCCGGTGGTCTACGACGGCATCCTCCCGGACATGTTCCGCGAGGGCACCAGCGTGATCGCCACGGGCCGCATCCACGACGGGCAGCTGGTGGCCGATGAGGTGCTGGCCAAGCACGACGAGCAGTACATGCCGAAGGAAGTGGCGGACGCCATCGCCGCGGCGAAGGAACAGGGCGAGGCCAAGGCCGCCGCCGATGCGCCCACTTATGGCGATGCGCCGCCAGACGCTGCGACACCGCCGGCTGAAGCGACGACCTCGGGCGGCACCTACTGATGCTCCCCGAACTCGGCAACCTCGCCCTGCTGTTGGCCCTGCTGCTGGCGGTGGCGATGTCGACGCTGCCGCTCGCCGGCGCCCACAAGGGCAACGTCGCTTGGATGAACCTCGCGCGCCCGCTCGCCTACGGGCAACTGGCGCTGCTCTCGGTGTCCTACGCCGCGCTGACATGGGCCTTCATCGACCACGATCTTTCGGTGGCCTACGTCGCCAACAACTCGCACATCAAGCTGCCGATGCTTTACCAGATCAGCGCGGTTTGGGGCGGGCATGAAGGCTCGCTGCTGCTCTGGGTGCTGATCCTCGCGATCTGGATCGCCGCGGTGGCACGGTTCTCCCGCTCGCTGCCGCTGCCGGTGATCGCCCGCGTGCTGGCCGTGATGGGCCTGATCGCGGTGGGCTTCCTGAGTTTCACGGCGTTCACCTCCAACCCGTTCGAACGCCTGCTGCCGGCGGCGACGGAAGGGCGTGACCTGAACCCGCTGCTCCAGGACCCTGGGCTGATCTTCCATCCGCCGTTGCTCTACGTCGGCTACGTGGGCTTCGCGGTGGCTTTCGCGTTCGCGGTCGCCGCGCTGCTGGACGGGCGTCTGGACGCCCAGTGGGTGCGATGGTCGCGACCGTGGACGAACGTGGCCTGGGCCTTCCTGACGCTGGGCATCGGCCTCGGCAGCTACTGGGCGTACTACGAACTGGGCTGGGGCGGCTGGTGGTTCTGGGATCCGGTCGAGAACGCCAGCTTCATGCCTTGGCTGGTGGGCACGGCCCTGCTGCACTCGCAGGCGGTCTCGGAGAAGCGCGGCAGCTTCCATGGCTGGACCCTGCTGCTCGCCATCGCCGCCTTCTCGCTCTCCTTGCTCGGCACCTTCCTCGTGCGCTCGGGCGTGCTGACCTCGGTGCACGCCTTCGCCAGCGATCCTGAGCGCGGCCTCTACATCCTCGGCTTCCTGCTGGTGGTCGTCGGTGGCTCGCTCGCGCTCTACGCGAAGCGCGCACCGAAGTCGGAAACGGCACAAGCATTCGCCGGCAGTTCGCGCGAGACGCTGCTGCTGGTGAACAACCTGCTGCTCACCGCCGCGGCAGCGATGGTGCTGCTCGGCACGCTCTTTCCGCTGCTCGTCGATGCCCTGAAGCTCGGCCAGATCTCGGTCGGCCCGCCGTACTTCGGCCTGCTGTTCACCCTGCTGATGGCGCCGGTCGTTCTGCTGGTGCCCTTCGGCCCGGTGACGCGCTGGGGCCGGGAGGATGCCGGTGCCGTTGGACGCATGATGGCCCCTTGGCTGGTGCTGGGCCTCGCGGCCATGTTCCTCGTGTTCTTCACCTGGCCCGAAGGCACCTTCAAGACGGCGGCGGGCATCGGCGGCGGTGTGTGGGTGATCGCCGGCACCGCGGTGTTCCTGTGGCGACGCCTGAAGACCCAGCGACAGAAGCTGACCGCCGAAATGGCCGGCATGGTGCTGGCGCATGCCGGCATCGGCGTGTTCGTCATCGGCGTGCTCGTGCTGGAAAGCACGATGATCGAGCGCGACGTGGCGGCCAAGCCGGGCATGAGCTTCGAAGTGCGCGAATACACCTTCGCCTTCGACGGGGTCGTTCCGCAGCAGGGCCCGAACTTCGAAGCCGACGTGGGCACGGTGCGGCTGTTCAAGGACGGCGAGTTCATCGCCACACTGCGCCCCGAGAAGCGCTTCTACCCGGTGTCCGGCCAGATGATGACGGAGGCCTACTACGAAGCCGGCTTGTTCCGCGACGTGTACGTGGCCCTCGGTGATCCGCTCGATGCGCAGAAGACCGAGTGGGCCGTGCGCCTGTACGTGAAGCCCTACATCCGCTGGATCTGGTTCGGCGCCTTGATGATGGCCATCGGCGGCTTCGTCGTCGCCTTCGACCGTCGCTTCCGCAAACCGGTGAACGCCCCGGCCGCCACCGCACCGGCCGAGGCGCTGTGATGGGCCGCTGGCTGCCGCTGGGCCTGTTCCTCGCGCTGGCCGTGCTGCTGGGTGCGGGCGTCCTCATGAATGCCGGCAAAACGCAGACAGACATCGAGTCGCCGTTGATCGGCCAGCCCGCGCCGGACTTCGCGCTACCGGATTTCAACGACCCGTCGACGACGGTCCGCAAGGCCGATCTGCTCGGCAAGCCGTATCTCGTCAACATCTGGGCGAGCTGGTGCGCGAGCTGCCGGGTCGAGCATCCGGTGATCACCGACATCGCGAACAGCGGTCGCCTGCATGTGGTCGGCTACAACTACAAGGACGCGCCGGAAGACGCCGCGCGCTGGCTGCAGCAGTTCGGCAATCCATTCCATCGGATCATCGCCGACGTCGAGGGTGCCGCCGCGATCGACTGGGGCATCTATGGCGCGCCCGAGACCTTCCTGGTGGATGCGAAGGGCATCGTGCGCTGGAAGCACGTCGGGCCGGTGACGCCCGAGGTGGTCGAAACGCAGCTGTGGCCGCTGCTCACCACGCTGGAGAGCGAAGGATGAACACGCTACGCCACGTCGTTGTCGCGCTCGCGCTGCTGCTCGCCGGCACCGTCGCTGCGCTCCATCCGAAGGACTTCCAGAGCCCGGAGGAAGAAGCCCGCTATCGCGCGATCGCCAAAGAGCTGCGCTGCGTGATGTGCCAGAACCAGTCGTTGGCCGATTCGCCGGCAGGCGTCGCCGACGACATGCGCCGCCAAGTGCTCACGCTCATCCGCGAAGGCAAGAATGATGCGGAGATCACCGCGTTCTTCCAGGCGCGCTACGGCGATTTCATCCTCTATCGCCCGGAAGTGAAGCCGGTGACCTGGGCGCTGTGGTTCGGCCCGGCCCTGCTCCTTCTCGTCGGCGCCGGCGTGGTGGTCTCGATCGTGCGCCGCCAGAAGACCGATGCCCCGGCCGCACCGCCGGCCGAAGACCGCCAGGAATGGTGACCCGCTGATGTTCGCTTTCGTCCTGGGCGCCATCGCGCTCGTCGCCCTCGCCCTTGCCTTCGTGCTGCCGACGCTGTGGAACGGCGCCCGTCGCAGCGCCATCGCCCTGCTGGTCGCGGTGCCGCTGGGTGCCGCGGCGCTGTACGCCGGATTCGGCACGCCGGACGCCCTCGACCCGGCGAACCGCGAGGTGCCGGAATCGATCGAGCAGGCCGTCGTCCAACTCGAACGCCGCCTCGAGCGCGAGCCGGAGAGTCTCGAGGGCTGGGTGCTGCTCGGCCGCACCCGCAAGAACCAAGGCCGCGAGACCGCGTCGGCGGGCGATCTCGCCGCCGCCATGCCGCATTTCGCCGCCGCCGCCGCCGCCTTCCGCAAGGCGCGCGACCTCGCGCCCCACGAGCCCGACCTGCTGGTGGAAACCGCGGAAGCGATCTCGCTGTCGAACGCCGAGCGCGCCTTTGGCCCCGAGGGTACGTCCCTGCTCGACGAGGCGCTGGCGAAGGTGCCGAACCACCAGCGCGCCCTGTGGTTCCGCGGCATCGCCGCCCTGCAAGCCGGTGACGGTGCCGGCGCCGTGGCCCGCTGGGAGGCACTGCTGCCGATGGTGGATGCGGCGACGGCCGAAGCGCTTGTCGAGCAGATCGGTGGCGCCCGCGAAGCCGCTGGCCTGCCGCCGATGGACACCGCCCTGATCGCCGCGGCCACGGCCGCGCGTGCCAGCGCGCCAGCGGCAGCGGACGCCCCCCAGACCGCTGCGCCAATGGCGAACGAACCAGCGCCGGGCACGCCGGGCACGCTCACGGTCACGATCAGCGCCGAGGCTTCTGCCCTCGCGGCGCTGCCGCCACAGGCCGTGCTGTTCGTGTTCGCCCGCAACGCCGACGCCGCCGGCCCGCCGGTGGCGGCACGTCGCGTGACGGCCGCGCGCCTGCCGATCACGATCACGCTCAGCGACGCCGACCGGCTGATGCCGACGGCGACGCTTTCCGCCACATCGCGCGTCGAGGTCTCGGCCCGTTTCGCGCGCTCGGGCTCGGTGCAACCGGAGGCCGGCGATCTCGTCGCCCCCCCCGTCGTGGTCGAGCTGGCGGAGGCCGCGCCGATCTCGCTGGCGCTGGCGCCAAGCGACGCCCCCACCGACGCCGCACGCGCGCCGACCTTCGGACCGTAAGCTGGCCGGCCCCGGCGCGTCCTCTACCGAATGACCGAATTCATTCCCCCCGGCACGCGATTCATCGCACTGCCCTCGCCCTTCTCGATGAAGCGCGGCGGCGCGCTGCTCGGTGCGCGGCTCGCCTTCGAGACCTGGGGCGAATTGAACGCCGAGCGCGACAACGCCGTGCTGATCCTGCCGGGCCTGTCACCGAACGCCCATGCCGCGAGCAACGGCGGCAACGCCGCGGAAGGATGGTGGGAGGGCATGCTCGGCCCGGGCAAGGCCATCGACACGACACGCTGGTTCGTCATCTGCGTGAACCCGCTCGGCAGTTGCAAGGGATCGACGGGAGCGGCCTCGGTGCATGCGGACGACGGCGAGCCGTACCGCCTGCGCTTTCCCGACCTCAGCGTCGAGGACGGCGCCGATGCGGCGGCGCACCTCGTTCGCGCCCTGAACATCGAGCGCCTCGACACCGTGGTCGGCAACTCGATGGGCGGCATGAGCGCGCTGGCCCTGCTCCTGCGCCATCCGGGCATCGCGCGCCGCCACGTCAACATCAGCGGCAGCGCCCGCTCGCTGCCGTTCTCGATCGCGATCCGCTCGCTGCAGCGCGAGGCCATCCGCCTCGATCCACGCTGGGCCGACGGCCAGTACACCGAAGCCAGCTACCCCGAGAGCGGCATGCGCATGGCGCGCAAGCTTGGCGTGGTGACCTACCGCTCGGCGATGGAGTGGGACGGCCGCTTCGGCCGCGTGAAGTTCGACGCCGAGTGCCGCGAGGACGACCCCTTTGGCCCGGAGTTCGAGGTGGAGCGTTACCTCGAAGGCCACGCCCAGCGCTTCGTGCGCCAGTTCGACCCGAACGCCTACCTCTACCTCTCGCGCTCGATGGACTGGTTCGACGCCGCCGACTACGCGCCAGGCGCTTCGCGTGGCGACGGGGCCGACGAAGATGCCAAGGTCATCGCCGCCCTCGCGACGGTGAGGCTCGAGAAGGCCCTCGCCATCGGCGTCCATACGGACATCCTGTTCCCGCTGCAGCAGCAGGAGCAGATCGCCGAGGGTTTCCGCGCCGGCGGGGTCGACAGCCGTTTCCTGCCGCTGCCCTCGCCGCAGGGCCATGACGCCTTCCTCGTCGACCTCGCGCGATTCGGGCCGGCGGTACGCGACTTCCTCGAGGCCTGAGCGGCTATACTCCCCGGGCCCTGCCGGGCTGGCGGAATCGGTAGACGCAGCGGACTCAAAATCCGCCGCCCTTAAAAGCGTGTGGGTTCGAGTCCCACGCCCGGCACCATTCGGAAGACTTCAGAAGGCTACAGAAGTCTATGTATCGCACCAAAGCCCCTGAATTCAGGGGCTTTTTGCTTACTGGCGTCTACGGACGTTCGCCGGTAGCTACCGCAAGGCGTGGGTAACTCTGCGGTAACGGTGCGGGTAACAGTGGCGACGCAAGTCCGCTAGCTTCCGCTCCGTCCGCCAACCTTGGAGGGTGAAGCGATGGGCGAGTTGAGTGCGAAAAAGATCGAATCATTGAAGCCGCGGGGGCGCGTTTACCGCGTCTCTGATGGTCAAGGGCTAGCGCTCGAGGTGCGAGCGAGTGGCGCGAAATGCTGGCGGTTCCGCTTTCGACACGGCGGGCGGGAAGGAATGCTGGCGCTCGGCCAATGGCCTGAAGTGTCGCTCGCAGAGGCCCGAGACCGCACCATCGCGGCCCGCCGATCCCTGCGCGACGGCGTGAGCCCCGCAGAGGAACGCCGGGAACGGGCGCGCGCCGCGGAGCTGTCCGCACTGCGGACCTTTGAAGCGACGGCCGCCGCCTGGCTCACGCAGCAGTGCACAGGCTGGGCGCCAGCGACGGCCCGAAAAGCGCGGTACGTCGTCGACGAATACCTGTCGAAGTCGCTGGGCGGCTTGGACATTGCGACGTTGTCGACGCCCGATGCGCGCCGCGCCATCGCTGCGGTAGCCGCCCGAGCTCCGGCGCTGGCGGAGAAAGCGCGCGGCTACCTGGCGGGCATCGTCGAGTTTGCGATCCATGCTGGGCTTCGCGAGGAGGGCCGGCTCCTTCTGCTGAAGGGCGCAGTTCCACGGCGACCGAAGGGGCACGTGCCGGCCGCAGTCACACCCGACGATGCGGGCCGAGTCGCTCGCGCTGTGACCTCTTACGACTCGCCGGTGACACGGTCCGCGCTCCGGCTGTGCATGCTCACTGCACAACGGCCCGGAAACGTCGCCGCCGCGCGCTGGTGCGAGTTCAACCTCGAGGCGGGCGAGTGGCTGATCCCCGCCGAACGAATGAAGACCAGGCGCGCGCACCTGGTGCCGCTTTCGCTTCAAGCAGTGGAGGCGCTGCGCGACATGCTGCCCTTCACTGCCGGCCGCGAGTACGTCTTCCCACCGCTGGCAAGGCAACGGACACCCCACCTTCATCGCGACGCGCTGAGCGGCGCGCTACGGCGGATGGGGCTCAAGGATGAACATGCGACCCACGGGTTCCGAGCCATGTTCCGAACGCTCGCCCGCGAGCGACTTGGGATCGCCGCTGACGTTCTCGAGGCGCAGCTCGCTCACTCCAAAGGCAACGCCGTTGCCAAGGCCTACGATCGCGCGCAGTTCTTCAACGAGCGTCGCGAAGCTGTGCAGCGTTGGGCCGATTGGCTCGACGCGCTGACGGCATAGCATCCGCAGCACAGCGGCACCTGCGCATTCGTCAGCTTCAGGTGCCGCCTCTAGTCCCCTCAGCGGGGGGAGGGCTAAACGGAGACTGAATCGCCTTCGTGATCGCGCGTGATGCGTCGTTTAGCGCCGTGATCGAGCATGACCGCGCGTGCATTCGGCTCCCCGAGGGGGAGCCGTGTGTGGCTTTACAGGTACTTCTAGACGCATATCTTGATTGTCGCTCTCGCATCGGAGCGCCCGCCGCAGCAGCGACCGGGCAACGCGATTGAAAGGCGACACCATGACTGCCTCCACACCAACCCGCGGCCCTGAGCCGCAGTTCGTCAGGCTCCCTGACGTTATCGGCCGCGTGAATCTTCAGCGCCCGACGATCTACAAGCTGGTACGGGCTGGCGCGTTTCCGCAGCCCGTGAAGGTCGGCGCCGCCAGTCTCTGGGTCCGAGCTGAGATCGACGATTGGGCACAGGCTCGAATCGCAGAGCGCGATGCTCGGCGCGACGCGCAGGAGCCATCGCGATGAATCGCCTGCCGACCCTGAAACAGCTCGACAGGCGGCGCGGCCACGCTTCCGCAGCCAATGCGCCCGACCGCATGCACTTAGCGCGAGCCTTCCACTTCGCGAAATCGGAGGCATGAACCGATGACGCCAGAAATGAAACGCCCCGCCAGCGCGGCAACGCTGAACGGGGCGGAAGGCGATTCCGGGCAGGGCTCGCCGTTGAAGTGTAGCGCTATGCCGCTGCCTTTGGCGTCTCGATTCGCTCGCCCGCACCCTGACGCCCTCGCGCGCCGCGACCTCTACAAACTCGCCCGCTCCATTGCCGACGGTTGCGCCCATCGCGGTTTCCCGATCCGCTGGGCTCGCGTTCCTTGCGAACTGTTCGCAGTGAACCACCGGGGCCGCGTCCCCTTCCTCGAAGCCGTCGAGATCGGCAAGGCAGCATGGCGTGCCGCTGCTGCTGAGCACCGCCGGGCTGTGGTGTGAGCCGCGCCTTTCGCGCATACGTCGCCGACCGCTGGCCCACCCCCGAAGCCCTGCTGAGCTTCTTTTTCAGCGAGGCCGCCGTGGTCGCCGCCAGCGTCGAGGCGACGCTTCCTGACGCGCCGGCACTCGACGGGCGCCGGCAGTACCTGCCGAGCCTTGCAGGGAAGCGCGATCGCCGACAGTACGTCCGCGCCAGCGTGCAAACGGACCGCGACGGCATCGCCTGGCCTGCACTCACGTTCGGCACCTTCCGGCACGGTGGGTCGACCGTGTTCTGGTCGCCTCGCGCTAGCGCCTGGAAGGCCTTCCGAGCCGATCGAGGCCTCGGCCCGGCCGCAAACGAGAACGCGGCCGAGCAGGCCCGAGCCGAGCAGGCCGCCAAAGCCGCCGCAGATCGCGCGCAGCGCGCTGCAGAGCGCGACGCGACTAAGGCCCAAGGGCAGCGAGCTGCCGCGGTTGCGGCTGCCGCTGCGTGGGCCGCTGCGTCGCCTGCTGAGGGGCACGCCTACCTGCAGCGCAAGGGCATCGCCGGGGCAGGCCTACGGATCGCCTCAGGCAACCATCGGGCGCGCCTGTGGAATGACGACGAAGGCGCCTGGCAGGATCGCGCAGCCGTCCGCGCCGGCGAACTGTTGGTTCCGATCCGAAACGCTGCCGGCGAACTGCTGAACCTGCAGCGGATCGACGCCACGGGGCGGAAGCTGTTCATCCTGGGCGGCCGTGTCGTCGGCGGCCGTGCAGAGATCCCGGGCGCGGGCCGTACCGTCCTCGCGGAAGGCTGGGCGACCGGTGAAAGCTGGAACGCCGCGACCGGCGAGCGCGTCATTGTCTGTTTCAGCGCCGGCAACCTGCAGCACGTCGCCCAAACCGTGCAGGCCGACGCGATCGCCGCGGACCACGACAAAGGCGGGGCCGGCGAGCGCGCTGCCCTCGCCATCGGGCTGCCCTACCACCTGCCCGCGCGCATCGGCGACGACTGGAACGACGTGTTCCTGCGCGAGGGGCCGGAGGCGATCACCAGGCACGTTGCGAACGACAACGCCGAGCCGGTGCCGGAGCCTTGGACCCTCCCGGACTTCGAATTGAAGGGCAACGCCCCGACGTGGTGGAACAAGCTCTCGGCAGCGCCCGATGCGGCCACGGCAGCGCGGATCGCATGGGCCATCGCGCGCCGCCTGCAGCTGCGCGTGCCGGTTTCCATTGACCTAGGCGACCTGCTGGCCCAGCTCCGCGCCGGAGCACGTCCCGGGACGATGCATCCCGCGACGCTCGCGGCGATCGGCGAGGCGATCGGCCGACGCATCGACGCCCGCCACCGCCGCGCCCTGGGCTTCACTGGCATGAGCCGCGCAGCCTTAGCACGGCATCGCGTGGAAAATGTCGACCACCTGCCCGGCCTGGCGCCCGTCGACTACCGCGGGGCGATCATCCTTGCCACGCCGATGGGCAGCGGCAAGACGCAGCACGTCGGGGCGCCCTTCGCGCGCTGGGCCCAGTCCGAAGGCACGTTCGTGGGAATGGCCCATCGGCAAAGCCTCGTGCGCGAGCTTTCGCAACGCCTGGGATGCGAGCACTACCAGGAGACGCCGGCCGAGGCCGCGCCATGGGTGCACGGTTTCGCCACCTGCCTGCCGTCGCTGGTGAAGGCCGACCATGCCCCAATCATCGACCGCGCCGAATACCTGTTCGTTGACGAGATCGCCCAGACGCTGCGCAGCATTGGCGCTGTGGGCGTCACCGTCGGCGACCGCAAGACCTGGCCCGAGGTGTTCGCAAAGCTGCGCGATCGCGTAGCCGCTGCCCGCTGCGTCATCGCCGCAGACGCCTGCGCGGATGACCGCACCTTGCGATTCCTCGCGTCCTGCAGGCCCGGAGAGCGCGTGCGCATCATCCGCATGGCCCCGACCGATGACGGCCGCCGAGTCCGCTTCGGGTTCGGCCCGGACGCGCTCGCTATCGCCTACGGCGAAGCCTTGGCGCGGCTCGCAGAGGGGCAAAGGCTGTGGATTGCCTGCGGCGAGAAGCGAGGGGCCGAGATTGCCGCCCAGGTGCTCACAGGCTCAGGCCGGCGCGTGCTGCTGCTGACGGCCGACAACCGCGAGAACGCCGGCCCGGCCGCATTCTGGCGCGACCCCGAAGGCGTCGCCCGCCAATACGATGCCGTCATCGCGTCCCCGATCATTTCCTCGGGCCTGAGCATCGAGCATCGCGGCGCGCCGCACTTCGATCATGGGTTCTGGCTTGGCAGCGGCGCAACCGTCACGCCTGCCGATGCCCTGCAGCAGCTGGGCCGAGTCCGATACCTGCGCGCGTGGACGGTGGCAGTAACCCCCAACAACGCCCACGACCTGGACAACGCCGACGCCATGCTGGCCGGCATGGAGGAAGCCGCCGAGTCGGAGGGGTTGGAGGCCACCGTTTCCGACTTCGATGCTTTCGTGGCCTCGATCAAGGCCGACGACGCCCGCGCCCGCGCTGACTTCGCTTCGGGTTTCTGGTGGACGCTTGAGGCGCAAGGTTTCGCGCTCGAGCGCTTGAACGCCGAGCCCGAGGCCGATGGAATCGCCGGCGAGGTCGCCAAGGCGCGCGCCGAGGTGCGGGAACGTCGCATCGTGGCCGTCCTGGCCGCACGCGAGCTGCACGACGACGAGGCCCGCCGACTTCGCGACCGGCCGAACCCAAGCGAGGCCGACACCTTCGCGCTGCTGCGCCATCGCATCGTGACTGACCTAGGGATTGCCCACGTCGACCTGACCCGGGATGAATTGGACGCATGGGATGACGGACGCGGGCCGAGGCGCTGGGATCGCTTCACCGCGGCATTGGGAAAGGCGGATCACCGGCCCGAAGCCGGCCACCTGTCCGAACGGAGGTTCCAGCGAGCCCGCGTGCTGGCGTATCGCCAGCTGTTCGACGGTTTCGTCCTGGGCGCCGGCATGCGCCTCACCGATGCGGACGCCCGACGGCTCCTAGAGCGCTTCGAGGCCCGCCGCTACCTGTTGGCCTTTCTCGGCATCGTGCCCGCGAAGTGGGGCCGAGCATCCGATCCGCCCCCGGCGAAGTACCCCATGCGCGAGGTCGCCGAGGTGTTCGAGCGCCTTGGCCTGCTGATCCGTCGGCGCGAGTTCCGTTCTGCCCACAGATGCCCCCATAACCCGTTAGAGGTTATGACCCCATCTGTGGGCGCCCGGGCCCGCCACCTCGCCTATGAGCTGACGGCAGAGAGCTGGAAGACCACGGCTGCCTTGGCCGAAAGAAGGAACGCAGCGCGTCACTCCGTGCGCGCTGTTCCGTCGCTTCTGGGTTCGCTGTCGTCGCTGTGGGTTCGCTCGCTGCCCGTCATCGGCTCCGCGCTCGCTGCCCTTCCTGCGATCGGATCGACGGCAGCACGCTGGCTGCAGGGCGCGAACCGTCGACGCATCGCGTCCCGGTCGACGCGTGGAGGCGCCAACGCATGACCCCCTCCCCCCCTATCGCGGGTCCTTCCGGACCGGCCTCCCCATCGCGGGGGATAAGGCCCGCAACCTTCAACGTGTCAGAGCCCGCAACCGATCGCGCTTCTACCCCAGGTGACCCCATGACCAACGCCGCCACCAAGATGACCCCGAGGCGCGAGCGCCTCACCCTGAGCCGCATCGAGATGGCCGACGCCCTCGACCTGTCCGTTTCGGCCCTAGACAGGATCGCCCGCGACAACCCGCCCGGCTGCGTTCGAGGCGGCAAGGGCAACGAGACCCGGTTCACCGCTCACGAGTTCCTCGCCTGGTACATGGACCGCGAGGCCGGCCGGGGCGAGGGCTTCGAGGCCGCGCGCACCCGCAAGATGAACGCCGACGCGGCGCGGTCCGAGCTTCAGCTCGCCAAGGAACGGGGCGACGTTGCGCCAGTAGCGCACATGACCGCCGCGTGGCTGAGGGCCGCGAAGATGATTCAGGTGAACGTGATGGGCGTGGCCCAGCGGGCCGCCGTGCGCATCGTCGGCGAGACGAACGAAAGCCGGATCAAGTCGGTGCTCCGCGAGGAGATCCACGCCGCCCTCGAGTCTGGCGCCAATTCGATCGACGCATGGGCCGGCGATGGCGCCGCCGACGATCCCCTCGACCTCACCAACATCGCCCAGGAGGGCGACGACGAATGACCACGCCCCTGCACAATTACAGCAACCCCGAAGGCATCCGCCGCGCGATGCGCCGCGCCCGCCTCTACCTGGTCCACGATCCTGAGATCGCCGCCCGCCGCGCGCGCGCCGACGAGTTGCTCGAGGGCGCTGCCAATTCGCTGCGCCGCGCCGCGCTGCTCTACATGCAGGCCGGCGACCTCGACGCCGCGAAGCGAGCTCGCGCCACGCTGGAAAACCTGCAGGAGGCGGAACGCGGAGCAAGTCCGAACAATGCGGAAAACGCGCAAGTGGACGCCCCAGCGACGGGGCGGAACCATGCGCCCACACAACGCAAAGCGAGGCCTTGCCCTTGAGCACGATCCCGACCCGAAGCACCCGCGGCGCCGCCCTGTCGGCGCGCCCTCTCTCCGCCGCCGTTGAACTGGCCCGCTTGATCGAGGCCGCCGAGAACGCGCCCGGCGACCTGGTGAAAGTCACCGACTACTCCGACGGTTCGCAGCGCTTCCAAACGATCCTGAAGCGCGACCCGGTGGCCGGTGGCGGGCTGTCGCTGCGCGCCATGCTGCCCGAGCTGTTGGACGCGAACGGCCGCCTTCGCCGCACCCCGGAAGCCGTCGCCGGCGCATCCAGCATCCGCCTGGACACCGCCATTGCCCGGGCCTCGCGCGTGGTGCAGGCCGGCGCCGCCCTGCTGATTTCCGAGGACCGCACCGCGGCCGTGCCCAACGGGCCCGCCGACGGCGCGCCGGCCATGTACCAGGACACCGCGGGCTATCGCATCGTGAACCCGATGCCGCTCGCCACCATCACCCCGGACGATTCCGACATCACCGCGACGCCGTGGGCGAACGTGGTTCAGGACGCCCGCGCGAATTGGGGCACGGCCCCGATCATCGGCGCCCAAGTCGTCATCCCGCGTCGCCGCCTGAAAGACACCGAGCCGGGCGGTGATGACCTCGTGGGCGAGCTCCTGACCTCGCTTGTGCTGGGCCTCGCAAACGCCGCGGATCGCCTGTTGCTCGCGCAGATCGCCGCCGCGTCGCCGACCGCTTTCACCCTAGCGAAGGCTGCCGCGGCTCGCGTCCGCTTCGAAGAGCTGCGCGCCCTGGTTGGCACGTCGGGCGCCGGCGCCGCCGTCGGGCAGGATGGCCAGCTCCGCGCCAACGGCATCGCGGCCGAGCTGACGGGCGAAGCTGCCGGAACCATCGTCGGCGCCTTCGATCGCTCCGCGCTGCTGATCCGCGACCGAATCGAAGTGCTCATCGAACGCCGCGACGTGGCGGGCCGCCAGCGCGTCACCGCCTGGGCAGCGATGGCCCCGCTTGTGCCGACTGGCACCGCTCACTTCTGGACGGCTTCGTAATGCTCGCGCGGGCAATCGAGTTGCTCACCGGCCGCTCCGGCAAGGCCGCCAACCGCGCAGAGGAAAAGCACGCGCGGCGCCTCGCGGAGTTGCCCCGGCCGCTGCGCGAGTTGGTCGACGGCGCTCACGTGACTGTGCGCGAGCCCGGCCACGACGACGCCCCGCCCCGCGTGGTGTTGATCGCTGAGCCGGCCGGCATGTGGCAGTGGCGCGACCGCGAGGCCACCGCCAAGCGCCTCGCGCAGGCCCTACCGGGCTTCGCCGTCACCGAATACGCCGCCGCGGCTCGCGCGCTGGAAGTGCTGGCCGAGAACGCCACCCGAACGCATGCCACGCCATCGCAGGTCGCCCGGGGGTTCGGCCACCGTCCGGCCCGCCCGTGGGTCGCCGACTACTGATCCGAGACCGCACCATGACCGACCGAACCGAACGCCGCGCCCGGAAGCTATCCGTGTGCCTGCCGCCGACGCTGTGGCGCGAGCTGGAGGCCGAGCGCGAACGCCTCACCACGCAGGCCGGCGCCGAGCTGAGCCTTTCGCAGACGGTGGCCGCCCTGGTGCGCCGTGGCATTGCAGATCGCGACCGGACCGTGAGCCGGGCCGCGTAACCGAAAAGCCCGGCGCGCCCTTGGCATGGGGGGCGCCGGCAGACGATGGGCGGCGGGCCTGGCATGGCCCCGCGCCTCCCGGAGTCTGGCGCTAGCAGGCCGCGCGCCTGCCGTTTCCTCCCCGGTCGCATGGGAAATGCGGACACGCCGCCGCGAGTGGAAGCACGCGGTAACCTGGCCCCCGGTAGCGCCCACCGCTCCCGGGGGCTTCTTCATTCCGTTGTTCCGCAGCAGCAAGTTCCTGTGTAACCTTTGCGGCGCGGGTAACGGTGCGGTATCGCCCGAGTAGTACCGAGATTGTTGGGCATGATCTAAGGGCGCTTCAGCCTTCAGTTCGAGTCCCACGCCCGGCACCAGATCCGACAACGAACCCCGCCTCGCGCGGGGTTCGTCGTTTTCCGGCCGAGCTGCCTCAGACGTCGCCGCGAATGGCGCGCAGTGCCGCCTCGAGCAGCGCAGGCGCCGACACCGTCGCATCGAGATGCACCACGCCGTCCTCGTCCACGGGGGGGTCGAATCGCCCCGCCACGGCATGCGCCAGGCCGGGCTGGCGATCGCGTGGCGCATCGTGGTGGTCGGTGGCGATTCGTTTCGCCGCGACGTCGGGCGGCAGGTCGAGCCAGAGCAGCACGAAGAGCGCACCGAGCGACGCCGCCAATTCGTGCAGCTCGTGGCGCTCGGCACGGGTCGCCAGCGTGGCACCGTCCACGACCACCTTGGCCCCGGTGCGCAGCAGCAGGCTCACGTCCAGACGCACGATCTCGAAGGCCGCCCGTTTCGCAGCGCGATCGTCCCACTCCGGGAATTCGGCCATGCGGATCGTGTCGCGCGAGACGATCTCGGCATGCAGGCGCGCCTGCAGGCCTTTCGCGAGCGTGGATTTTCCGGCGCCGGGCAAACCGGCGAGGGCGATCAGCATGTGGCGTCGGATCGTAGCGGTGTGCGTCGAACCATAGCCCGACCGCGATGCCGTTTACGAGACGCCGTCACCATGCCGGCCACCAGCCCCGTCCGCTTCGCGCATAGCGATCGGCGGCGCGCTCGAAGCGGTTGCGGGCGCTGACGCCACCCGAGATCAAGTAAGCGAAGGGAAACAGCGGACCCAGCACCAGCGCCTGCCGCACATGCGCCAATTCGTGGCGGCCGAGATGCACGCGCTCGGTCCGGAACGGGGCCAGCGAATCGCGACGCGCGGCCTCGCGGGCCCGGTAGCTCGGCACGCGGAGATCGAGCGTCGGCAGGCGGCTGAGCACCACCTGCCCCAGCGCGAGTGCGCCCATCGGGCCGAACGGAAACCGCGTGACCACCAGCATGGGGCCGAGGGTCGAGAACCGCGCGCCGAACGGCCACGCCATGAGGGCCATCACCAGCATCGGCACGGTCAGCGGCAGGGCCCAGAGCGCGCCGGCGACGCCGGAAATCGCGCGTGCGAGGCGCCGGGCCGACGCGGCCATCGCTTCAATCCGCGGCGAAGAAGCGACGCAACGCCGCGTCGTAATCGGGGAACACCTGCACATTGCTGTGCTGCGCTTGGGCGAGGCGGAGCACTTCCGGCGGACGGGGCATCGCGCCGATCAGGGCCTCCGCATGGGCGGGCGGCGTCACGTTGTCCTGTCCAGCGATGACGACGAAGGTCGGCATGCCGAGCTTCGGCGCACGGCGCCAACTTTCGAACGGATCCTTGAGCAGCCACGCAAGGGGCACCCACGGGTAATGCCCCTGCCCCACGCGCAGAACGCTGTCGAACGGCGTGACCAGGGCAAGCCGACGCACCGGGCGCACCGCGGCCACATGCACGGCAACGCCGCTGCCGAGGCTGCGACCAAACACATCGACCGCCGCATGCGAACGCGCCACATGGTCGAACAGCGCGATGGCATCGGCAGCCAATGCGGCCTCGCTGGGTTCGCCGCTGCTGTGCCCATAGCCCCGGTACGACACCAGATAGACGGAGTGGTCGGGCGCCCAGGTCGCGACGTCGTCGCGGCTCAGGGAGATGTCCTCGCCATTGCCTCCGAAGTACAGCAAGGCCCGCGGCTGGCCCGGGTTCACCACCCAGCCGCGCAGCGTCGCGCCGTTGACCTCGAACTGGAACTCCGGCGCCAGCGGCGGATTGCGCGTCAATTGCGGATAGAACAGCAGGCTGCGCTGCTTGCTGTACATCAGGGCGACCAGGGCCGCGTAGAGGCAGGCCGCCACGCCGATGAAGAGACCGAGGGTGCGCCAGCCGCTCATGGGCGCACCGACTCGACCGATTCCACCCGGCCGTCGCTGAGCATCACGCGGGCGAGGAAGCGCGAATCATCGCGCCGGAACCACCATTCCTCGCGCGGCCTCGGCTGGACGCGGGCTTGGCCGAAACCATCTCGAAGGATTTGGTCCGCATAGGTCGTCCGCCGGCGCAACGGCGCACCGCAGCGAAGCACCAGTTCCCCTTCGCTCAATCCGCGCTGCAAGGCCGTGGCCGTGCAGCGTCCGCCCACACCGGGCTGGCCGTAGCCGAGGGTTTCCTCAGCCTCCAGCACGCCGTCGACGAAACGCAGGCGCACCGTGAGCCGACTGGGGCCGAAGTTGTAGTACCAGTCCTCGATGCGGCGCTCAACGCGCTGCTCGATCAGGCCGCCCTCGCCGCGGATGAGGAATTCGCCGCGTGGCGCGCGCCAGTAGGGGTCGCCACAGCGCGAGAGGACCTGCACGTCCAGAGCGCCACGGTCGACCACGCGCGAGCCGCAGCGCAGCGCGCTGACCGGCATCGCGGCGGAGAAGGCCGCAGCGCCGAGCAGCACGAGCAGCGGCGCGCGGCGCAACGACATCAGCCGCGGCAACCGGAGAGGCTGAGGCGCTGGCCCGGACGCAACGCGTAGGGCGAGCGCAGCCCGTTCACGCGGGCGACGGTTTGCGCGCTGCAGCCATGCCTGCGCGCGATGGCGCTGAGCGTGTCGCCACGGCGCACCGTGTAGCGCGAGCCCGTGGCCACGGCCTCACGCGGCGCCGGCCCCGCGTCCGGCTTGCGCGCATTCACGAGGGCCAGCGCCCGCTCGGCGCGCGTGCCTTGCACGCAACCGGCGTCGTACAGCGGCCTCACGACGACCGGCACCCGGAGTTCGGTGCCGGCGGGCAAGACGGTTTCCGGCAGCCAGCGCGGGTTGAGGTTGCGCAGCGCGCGGAAGTAGCCGTAGCGCGATTCGCCGTTGCCGATGCAGATGGTGAGCTGGTTGATCGAGGCGGGCTGCTTCAAGGCCAGCACGGTCGCCGCCCCGTTCACCGACGGGAACTCGAGACCGTAGTCCTCGGGATGCAGGAACAGCCACGCCGCCGAAAGGATGTAGGGCACGTAGTCGCGGGTTTCCTTCGGCAGCGCGTTGTAGACCGCCGGGTCCCAGAACGACCTGCCGGGGTTCTGCCGCGCCAGCCGGCCCACCCGGCCTTCGCCGCCGTTGTAGGCCGCGAGGGCCAGCTCGAGGTTGTGGCCCAGCTCGGCGAAGCGCTCGTTGAGGTACTGCGTACTGGCCCGCGAGGCGAGCTGGGGTTCGAAGCGGGTGTCGTAGCCGTCCTGCCAGCCGAGGCCGAAACGCCGCCCGGTTGCCGGCATGAACTGCATCAGGCCCGCCGCACCCGCGGGGGAAATCGCATGCACGCGGCCGCCGGATTCACGGGCCATGATGGCGAACAGCAGGGCCTCCGGAAGGCCGGCGCGCTCGTACTCCGGCCACATCAGGAAGCGCAGGTACTGGTACTGCTCATGGGCGTTGATGAGCTGCGGGCGCAGCGCCGTGAGCCATTCCGCCATCGCGGCGCGCACGGCTTCGTTCTGCACGATCAACTCGCGAAGGTCGCGGCCGTTGAGCTGGTTCAGCGTGTCGGCGGCGTTCGGGAAGGCCTCGACAACCGGCGAACCCTCGGCCTGATTCGCGGCCGTGGCCTCCGCCGGACTCGCTTCCGCCTCGTCATCGCCCTCGCCCGCTACGCGCGTGCGCGCGCCGAGCAAGGCGTCGAAGCGGGACACCAGGCGTTCGGCCTCGCAACCCTCGGTACGCCGACAGCGCTCCATCAGGTCGAACATCCGATCCATGGCGCGCTGCGCCGAGCGCTTGCCCGGGCGACGCTCGCCGCCGGCCGCTTGCGCCACACCGTCGCGGTAGGCCTTCGCCGCCGCCTCAAAATCGACGTACAAGGATTCCTGCTCGGCCTCCGTGCCGGGATCCGCCGACGACGGCGCCGCCATCACCGCGGGGACACAGGCCAAGGCCACCACCGCCAACGCGGACGGGAGCCCCGGGACACAACGCAGCAAACGACGCATGGACACTCGCAGGAACGCTCGAAAACAAGGTGCGCAGCCTACCGGCGCCCCGCCCCCCGCTCAACCGGAATCCGACGGCGGAACGACGACCGCTACACTCGCGCGGACCCCATGCGGAACGGAACCGTGACGACGCCAGCCCCCGATGCCCTCCTGCTCGGCCATGCCGAAGACCGCCCCATCACGCTGCCGCTGAAGTTCGGCAATCGCCACGGCCTGATCGCTGGCGCGACGGGCACGGGCAAGACCGTCTCGGTGCTTCGCCTCGTCGAAGGCTTCAGCAAGGCTGGCGTGCCGGTGGTGATCGCCGACGTGAAGGGCGACGTCGCAGGGCTCGGCATGGCCGGCGCGATGAACCCGAGACTGCAGGCGCGCTTGGACGCCCTGAAGCTCGCGGATTTCGGCTTCGCCGCGCTGCCCGTCGCGTTCTGGGACCTGTTCGGCGTGAACGGCCATCCGCTGCGCACGACGGTGAGCGAGATCGGCCCGACCCTGCTCTCGCGGATCCTCGAGCTGTCCGAAGCGCAGGGCAGCGTGCTCGACATCGCTTTCGCCCTTGCGGATGCCGAAGGCTTGCTGTTGCTCGACATGGACGACCTGCGCGCCTTGCTGGGCTTCATCGGCGAGAACCGCGACGTCGTTTCGAAGACCTATGGCCTCGTCTCACCGCAAAGCCTCGCCGCGCTGCAGCGTGCGTTGCTGAAGTTCGAACAGGAAGGTGCACGCAGCCTGCTCGGCGAACCGGCCCTGCAGCTCGGCGACCTGATGCGCACGGCCCCCGACGGCCGCGGCACGGTGAACGTGATCGCCGCCGAGGCCCTGGTGCTGAAGCCGCGCCTGTACGCGAGCTTCCTGCTCTGGCTGCTCTCCGAGCTGTTCGAGACGCTTCCCGAGGTGGGTGATCTCGACAAGCCGAAGCTGGTGTTCGTGTTCGACGAGGCCCACCTGCTCTTCGCCGACTGCCCGCCCTCCCTGCAGCAACGCATCGAGCAGGTCGTGCGCCTGATCCGCTCGAAGGGCGTGGGCGTGTACTTCTGCACGCAGAGCCCCTCGGATATTCCGGACGTCGTGCTGGCCCAGCTCGGCCATCGCATCCAACACGCGCTGCGCGCCTTCACCCCGCGCGACCAGAAAGCCGTGCGCGTCGCTGCAGAAACCTTCGTGCCGAATCCGGCCCTCGATACCGCCCGCGCGATCTCGGAACTCGGTGTCGGCGAGGCCCTCGTGTCGACGCTGCAGGGCGGTGGCCAGCCGTCGATGGTCGAACGCACGATGATGGCGCCGCCCGGCTGCCGGCTCGGTGCGATCACTTCGGACGAACGCGCGGCCCTGCGTGCGCAGAGCGGTCTGGCGGGCAAGTACGACACACCGTTGGATCGCGATTCGGCCTCGGAAATGCTCGAACGCCGGGCGACGCAGGCAGCACCGGACGCAGGCCGGCGTACCGGTGCGCCGGCACCGACACGCGGCAACGCCGGCACAGCGACCGAGGCCAAACCCAGCAGCCGCCTCAATGACTTCCTCTGGGGCACGGGCCGTCGCCAAGGCGCCGTCGAAGCCATGACGAAGTCCGCGGCACGCACGGTCGGCAACCAGTTGGGCCGCTCGCTGCTTCGCGGCTTGCTTGGGGGCCTCTTGGGCGGGCGCCGGTGAACCCGGATTGGCGGACCCGCGGGCAGTTGCACGACCGCGGCATTGCCGACCAGCCCCCGTACTGGCGGGATGCCGGGCGCGTCATCCGCTACCCCTGGCTGGGGAGCAATGGCATGGTCATTGGCGTGCTGTCGATGATCGCCAGCGTGCAGATCGTGCCGGTGATCGGCGCGTTCGCCTCGCTGTTCCTGCTCCTCGCGGTGCCGAAGCACGCGTTGGAAGTCCTGCGCGATTCCGCCCATGGCCACCGCGAACCTCCGCGCTTCGGCCTCGATGTCGGCGACAGCGCGGTGTTCGCGTTCCTGGCACTGCTCCTCGCCTTCGCCGTCGTGCACCTCGCGCTGACGATCTTCGCGCCCGGCCCCTGGCCCGCCGCGTGGCGGTTGCTGATGGCGACGGTGCTGCCCTTGATCGCGATGTCGCTCGCCATCGACGAGCACATCAGCCGTGCGATCAACCCGGTGTACTGGGCCGAGGTGCTGGCGCGCGTGGGCCTGCCCTACCTCGGCGCGATCGCGCTGGTCTGGTTGGGGCTCGGCTTCGGATTGCAGGGGGCGGCCTGGCTCGACCGCGTGCTGCCCCCGTTCTTCGGTGCGATGGTCTCCACCGCCATCGCCCTGTGGGTGCTGTTCATGGCCGCGCACGTGTGTGGCCGGCTGGTGTTCCAATACCGCGATGCCTTGGGCTTCACGCCATCGGGTCCGGAAGAACCGGAAAAGCTGCGCTTCAGCCGCGACCATCGTCTCGAGGACCACATCACGGCGATGCTCCGTGATGGGAAGACCGCCGAGGCGAGGAAGGCGCTGGAGGAAGAACTTCGCGAGCGCGCCGTGTCGACGCCCCTGCATCGCCAGTACCGGCAGCTGATTCGCGACGCCCGCGACACCCCCGCGCTACTCGCGCACGGCCGGCAATGGCTGCACCAGAAGATCGTCGAGGGCGATGCGCGGGGGGCACTGTCCCTCGTGCAGGAATGCCTCGATCTTGACCCTTCCTTCAAGCCACTCGAGGCCACCGACTGGCCCCCGGTCATCGCCGCCGCTGAGCGCGCCGGCCTCCAGCGCTTGGCGGACGCCGCGCGCAGCGCACAGTTGGGCCGGCCTCCGGCACAATCGGGCGCCTCCTCCTGAAACCCTCTCCGATGTCCGCCTCCGACGCCCTTCCCGCCGCGGCGCCACGCACCGCCGTCGACCGCTTCCTCGCCATCGTCGAGCGCGCCGGCAACCTGCTGCCGCACCCGGCCACGCTGTTCTTCCTGCTCACGGTCTTCGTGGTGATCGCCAGTGCGATCGCCGCGCAGTTCGACCTCAGCGTCGCCCACCCGAAGACCGGCGAACCGGTGGTGCCCGTCAACCTGCTCAGCGTCGACGGCCTACAGCGCATCATGGGTGGGTTGGTTACCAACTTCACCGGCTTCGCCCCGCTCGGCACCGTGTTGGTGGCCCTGATCGGCATCGGCGTGGCCGAGCACAGCGGCTTCATCGGGGCCTGCCTGCGCATCGTCGTGCTGAACGCGCCGCGCTTCCTGCTCACGCCGATCGTGGTGTTCGCGGGCGTGATGTCGAACATGGCCAGCGAGATCGGCTACGTGCTGCTGGTGCCGCTGGCCGGCCTGCTCTACGTGGCCGCCGGTCGCCACCCGATCCTTGGCATCGCCGCGGCCTTCGCCGGCGTCTCCGGCGGCTATTCCGCCAACCTGCTGCTCGGCACGATCGACCCGCTGCTTTCCGGCCTCTCGCAGGAGGCCGCCCGCATCGTCGATCCGACCTACACGGTCAGCGCCGCGGCGAACATGTACTTCATGCAGGCCTCGACGCCAGTCATCACGCTTCTCGGATGGTGGGTCACCGAGAAAATCGTCGCGCGCCGCTTCCCCGACGGCAGCTACGGCAAGGGCGACGAGAAGATCGAGCCGATCTCCGGGGCCGAGAAGCGCGGCCTCGCGTGGGCGGGCATCGCCACGGTGATTTTCACTGCCGCACTGCTCGCAGCGACGGTTCCCGAAGGGGGCTGGCTGCGCATCCCGGGCGAGCCCGACACGCTGAAGGCCCTCGCGCCGTTCCTGGGCGGCATCGTCGCGCTGATCTTCATCGGCGGCGCGCTGATCGGCATCGCCTACGGCGTCGGCGCAGGCACCATCAAGAGCGATGCCGACGTCATCAAGGGCATGTCGACGTCCATGGGCACCTTGGCGAGCTACCTCGTGCTGGTGTTCTTCGCCGCGCAGTTCGTCGCCCTATTCAACTGGACGAACCTCGGCCTGATTTTCGCGGTGGAAGGCGCCGAGACACTGAAGTCGCTGGGCCTAGCGAAGATCCCACTGCTGCTCGGCTTCATCCTGCTCACGGCGACCGTGAATCTGGCGATGGGCTCGGCCTCGGCCAAGTGGGCCCTGATGGCGCCGGTGTTCATCCCGATGTTCATGCTGCTGGGCTACTCGCCGGAAGTGACGCAAACGGCCTACCGCGTGGGCGATTCGGTCACCAACATCATCTCGCCGATGATGAGCTACTTCGCCATCGTCATTGCCTTCCTGCAGCGCTACGAGCCCAAGGCCGGCATCGGCACCGTGGTCGCCACGATGATCCCCTATTCGATCACCTTCCTGATCGGCTGGTCGGCGCTGTTCGCGCTTTGGATCGGATTCGGCTGGGAGCTTGGGCCCAACGCCCCCCTCGTCTACGTACCGACCGGCGGCTGATGCCGCGCTGGCGTCCACCACAGGGGCCCTCGACCGCGCTGATCACGCGCGAGGGCTTCGAGCGGCTCAAGGCCGAACTCGACGAGCTGTGGCGGGTCCGCCGGCCGGAGGTGGTCAAGGCCCTGGCCGCCGCCGCGGCCGAAGGCGACCGCTCGGAGAACGCGGAGTACACCTACCGCAAGAAGCAGCTCGGCGAGATCGATCGCCGGGTGCGTTACCTGTCGAAGCGGATCGAGGTGTTGAAGGTTGTCGAGGCCCACCCCGCCGATCCGCGGGCGGTGTTCTTCGGTGCGTGGCTCACGGTGGAACGCGAAGACAGCGGCGCGGAAAGCACCTATCGCATCGTCGGCCCGGACGAGATCGATGCGGCCAAGGGCTGGATCAGCATCGATTCCCCGCTGGCGCGGGCCGCGTTGAAGAAGCGCATCGACGACGAATTCGAGGCCGCACTGCCCGCAGGGCCCGCGCGCTTCATCGTCGTCGACGTCCGCTACGCGCCTTGAATCAGTACACCTCGCGCTTGTGGATGGCGCGACGATCGCCCTGGTAGACACCGAACCCCACCCGCGCCGTCGGCGCAGTGGCGCCCGCACCACGCCAGTTGAACTGCAGCCATGCAGGCACGGTGGGCGTCAGGTCGAGGATGCCGACGTTGCCCGCGCCGGGCGCGCGAAGCCACAGCGTGAAGTTGCCGCCGTTGCCGGTGGGCGGTGTCAGCGAGTAGCGCCGATCCACTGGCCCTGCCACGCTGCAGCCTTGGCCGCTTGCCCCGGGACTGCCGCTGTCCTGCACGCAGGTTTCCGACAGCAGCAGCGTGTCACCCACGTTCGCATCCACCAGCGGCGCCAGCGTCACGCCCGTGCAGACGTCGTCCGTGTTCGCCACGAAGGCCGTGCCGTTGAAGAACTCCGCGCGCATCGGCACCTGCAGGTCGAGCACCTCGGGGCCAAACGCATTGGTCACCGCGATGCGGCCCCAGCGCTGTTGGCTGCCCATCAGACCGGTGATGCCCGTGATCGTCAGCGGGTCGCAGCCATCGACCGCCGCCGTGTCGAAGCACACGCCGTCGCTGTCCGTCAGGTCGGACGCCGTCAGCGCCAGCGACAGTTGCGGCGTGAACGGCCGCTCGGGGGCGGCGGGCTTGGCCCAGGTGAGGCGATCGCCGTTGATGCTGACCCTGCCTGTGCCATCGAAGGGCGCCGCCGTGTTGTCGCTGACAATGGCCGCACCGCCATCCGTGGTCCGCGAGAGCGTCGCCGCCGTCGCGGGGGAAACGGTGCTGGTGTAGCTGCGGCTGGCCAGCGTGCCGGCATAGCGCCAGAACGCATTCGCCGCCCCGCCGCCATTGACGTAGTTGCGGGTGGTGTTGCCCAGCGCATTGACGCCGCTCACCGTGAGCTCCGGCAGGGTGCTGAAGCCGAGGTCCTGCCCGACATAGCCGAAGGTTCCCGCCGCGCAGGCATTGGCCAGCACCGGCGTGTTCGGCACCACGGCGAGGCGCGCGGGACGGAAACGCCCCACCCGATCAACATCGGCGCCCACCACGTTGTCATCGGACGACGGGCTGTAGTTGAGATAAGGCCGACTGGCCAGCCGCGGCCGCAGCGTGATGACGCCCACCTCGTCGAAGCGCACCGTGCCGCTCGAAGCCCCGTTCGTCCATGTGCTGAAGCCGCTCGCGATGGTCACTGACGGCGCGGGAGGGGCAGGCAGGACGCCGCCAACCGGCGAAGTCAGGATCGCGTCGAAGGTGACGCCCTCTGCCGTGCTCTCGCGGCCGAAGTTCGGCGTCGCGACATTCGATGCGTTCTGCGCTTCGACCGAGACGTTGAACGGCACGCCCGCCACGCCGAACACCGGTCGCGTAGCGTCCCCGGGCACCGCGACGCTCGCGTTGTGGCCCGGGATCGTCAGCAGGAAGCGCGCCGGCTTGGCGATGAACGTGCCCGTGCTGCCGACGCCCGTGACCGTGAGGCCGGCATCCCCGGTGGCGCTGCTGCCGACATAGCGGGCCTGCAATTGCATCTGCCCGACGTCGGCGTAGCGCAGGCTGGTCGTCGCCACGCCGCTGGCGTTGAAGGCGAGCGACAGCGCCGTGCCGGGCGAGGCGGTCACCAGATTGCTGCCGCCGAGGTTGACGCCGCGCGTACCGGTGGCGGGGTCGAGGTAGGTGGCCCAGAAGCCCACGCTGCGCGTCACGTTGGCGAACAGCGGCGTGCAGGCATTGTTGTTGGAGCGCTGCACCGCGCTGATGGTCGCTGTCTGCGGGGTGTCCGACACATGGTCGGGCACGCTGATGACGAAGCCCGAATCCGACACGCTGATGTCGCAGGCGCCCGCGCTGTCGACCGTCCCCACGCCGTTGCGACACGAGGTCACCAGCGCCGGGGCCGGCGACACCTCGCTGATCGCGAAGCGCACGGCTTCCGGATCGGGAGGGCCGCTTGTGGTGGGCACCAGCATCGACACCGAGGTGCTGGTCTGCCCCACCGGGATGCTGAAGGGCACCGAATTGCCGCCGGCGGACAGCGTGCCGGTGGCCCCGGCACTGGACAGAGAACTGCAGTCGGCCGTGGCGCAGGCCCGGATGGTGACCGTCTCGGCCGCGCAGGAGTTCGCGTTGCCGTCGTGCTCGATGCGGTAGCGCGAGACCGCCGTGGCGCAGTTGCGGCCGATGGTCATGTCGCCCTGCACCTCCGCCTGCGTGAGCTCGTAGTTGTAGAGCTTCACCTCATCGATGCTGCCGCGGAATGCGCGGTCGGCAATCAGGCCGCAGCCGGCACCGGTGGCGACATCGCCGCCGATGTAGAAGTTGCAGCCATTGGCGTTGAGGGTGCCCTGCCAGTTGTTGGTGGCGGTATCGAGAACGCCATTGATGTAGATGCGCTGCCGCGCGCTGCCGGCCACCGAGCGGAAGGTGATGGCCACGTGGGTCCACTGGTTGAGCGGAATCACGGAGTTCGAAGTCAATGCCCGCGCACCGCCGCCCCACCACCAGTTGAGGCGCCGGTTCGCATTCAGATGAAACTCGTAGTTCTGGTCGTTCGAGAGCACCGAGTAAAGGCCACTGCCACCGGGCGCCGCCGTCGGGTAGATCCACGCCGAGGCCGAGAACTCGCTGGTGTAGTCGAACAAGGCACTGGCCGGCACCTGCAGCACCGAGCGGCCATCGAACTGCGCGGCGTTGCAGAACTGGCCGCTCACCGCGGCAAACTGGCTGTGGATGGTGGGGTTCGGGGCAACCAGGTTGGTCGTGGTCGGGGCATTGATGGTGCTGCGGAACCCGTGCAAGCCGGTGCCGCCGCTGTCGAACACTTCGCCGGCCGTGCCGGCAAGCGAACCGACGGCACCATCGAGCCGGTAGTGCGTGCTCGCCGGTGCCAGCGCGGGACGCAACGCGATGCTCGCCGTGCGGCCGGCCGCGGCCAACAAGCCATTGCTGTCGGCGATGGCGGTGCGGGTGCCGGTCGCGCCGGGCACCGGGCGCGATTCGACCGCCATCGTCAGCGAGACGCCGCTCGCCGAAGGCTGCACCGCGCTCGACGTCGCGTCCACGGCTTCGACCATGCCACTCGGCGGGAACCAGTTGTCGGTCGAGCCCGGCATGGCGAAGGCCGCCACCAACACGTCGCCGCGGGCCGTCGTGGTCACGGACGGTGCCGCGTGGGCGAAAGCCGCCGTCGTGGCCTGGCGGGCCGACACATCGACCGGCGCGGTGTTGTCGACGCCGATGAAGCCCACGATGCCACCCGCCGCGCCCGAGTGGGTGCCACCACTGAAAGTGAAAGCGTAGGTGGTGACGGCGCTGTCACCTGCCGGCACGACGCGCGTGAACAGCGCAAGGCGCGCATTGGCGCTGGCGCTGTCGCTGAACTGAAGGACCCAGCCCGTCGGCGTATTGACGGTCACCGTGGACGGCACCACCGTCACGGCGGCGACGAGCACGTCGCCGGTATTGGTGCCCGCGGGCTTGGGAAGGCTCAGCGTGCCGGTCGCGACGCCCCCCTGCGAGGTGGCCCGGGTCGAAATCTGCGCGAACGCCGGGACGCTCGCCAACAGCGCGAGGGCCACCAGGGCGATTCGGACGAAGCGTCGGATCATTCCGTCACCGTGGCGCGCACGCGCCGGGAAATGAAGGTGTTCGAGGCGAAGCTGCCGCGCTGGGCGACGGCCGTCAGCGTGTAGATGCGGTAGGTGTCGGGCGCTTCGTCGACGTCCGTCTCGGTGCAGCTCAATGCGACGGCGAAGCCTTCGATTTCGACGGTCAGTGGAAATGCGCCGCAGCCGCCGCCGAGGCTTCGGGCGATGGCGATGTCGACGCCGCTCTGCGCCGCGAACAGCGCGCGACTCGCGTCGAGCGCCTGCACGGTGCTGCGGTTGCGCGCGCTCAGGGTGAGCACCGCCGCGAGCACGATCAGCAGCGCGATCGCGATCACGAAGACCGCGGCGACCAGGCTGAAGCCCCGTTGGTGGCGTGCGGCTCTCATGGCAGGTTCGGCAGGTGGACGGACTTCAGGAGGCTCACCGATTCGCCATCGCGGGTGATGGCCAAGGACAACGCGGCGAGGCCCTGTCGGCTGGCATTGCCCGCCTCGAAGCGGAAGCTGCACAGGCTCACGCCCTCGGCCAGCAGGGCCGAGCTGCCGACCGGCGGGACCACCATGGTCGTCGCAGGCGCATAACCGGCATGCCGGCGCAATTGCCCATCGCTGGCGCAGCGGTACTGCACCGCTTGGTCGACCACGTAGACGCGCTGCGAGGGCGACGGGAACGGAAACTGGAAGGGCGCCGCGAGATTGATGCGCGTCGCCGTGCTGCCGCTGCCGATGGTCGCGCGATTGTCCCCGGCCCAGGCATTCGCCTGCGTGCCGTTGGCGGTGAGGTTGTAGACCACCGCCCACTGGCCCGCGGCGGGTATCGCCGGCAGCGGCGCCAGCAGGTCGAAGGAGGCGTCCGCCGCGGCGAAATCGAGCACGTCGCCCACGCCTTCGGCCGTCGGCGTGCCCCGGAGCGTCCCGCGATATCGTCCCGCCATCGGCGCGACCAGCATCTCGATCGCCCGCCCGTCGACGCTGGTGCGAATGCTGTTCGGCAAGGCAAGCCGCAGATCGCGGCTGATGCGCGCCATGGCCTGGTCGGCCGCATCGGCCAACCGTGCACGACGCTGCACGTCGGCGCTGGCATCGATGGGTTGGCGGATCAGCGCCACCGACACCGTCGCGAGCACGCCGATCAACACGATCACGACGACCAGTTCGATCAGGCTGAATCCGGCGGCGAGGCGGGTCCGCATGTCAGTACTGTGCCTTCAGAGCCGCGAGGCGAACGTCGAAATCGCCATCGATGTTCGTGACGCGCACTTCCACCCGCCGGGTCGTGGCACCGCCCACCGTCGCGGCGTTTCCGACGTTCATCGTCACCCGGTAACGCGAGAGCCCGGCAATGGCCACGCCGGCGGAATCGGTCGGCGATGCCTCGGTGGCAAGGCAGGCGTAATCCCCGATGTCATCCCACAGATCGCGGCTCGCGCCACAGCCCTCGTTGACGCCGTCCGGGTCCGCATACGCCTTCAGCATCGCTTCCTCGAGGTAGCCCTCGGCGATGTAGAGCGCCTGTGTCTGCAGCACCGGTGACGCGCTGCCGCCGCCGAGCGTGCCGACGAGGCCGGCGATCGCGGCAAACGCGACGCCGAGGATGACGAGGGTCACCACCAGTTCGAGCAGCGTGAATCCGCGTTGGCGATCAGCGCACATGGCCGGTGTCCGCCTCCACGATGATGCTGCGCCCACCGACGATCGCCGTCCCGCCGTTCGGACTCGGCAGTCCCTGCGCGTTGAATGTGATGACCAGGCCTTGCGTCACGGTGACGCCCGCGGTCGCCGTGCCACCGAAGGCGCCGGAGCCGCCGGGGTTCGGCACGTCCAGCGAGAAGCCGCCCGCGGTGCCGCAGCTCGTGTCCGTCCCGTCGCTGCGCCGACGCACCGCATAGCTGCTTGTCGCGCTGCTGACGTCCACCTGGATCTCGCAACCCGTCGCGACGGCCAGCCGCTGCCCGTAGCGAAAGGCGGTCGCCACCTGCTCCGCGAACGCCGCGCTGCGGAAGCTGCCTTCGCCCAGGCGGGGCAGCACCACCACAGCCAGAGCGCCGAGGATCACGATGACGATCACCAGCTCCACCAGCGTGAAGCCAGCTTGGCTTGGGCGGGGGGGCAAGGTGCGCTTCATGCGGTCAGGCTTCGGCCCTGAACGACAAAGGGCGGCAGGTTACCCTGCCGCCCCCGTGCTCGGACGCGTTCAGCCGGGGGCGGAACGCGATCAGGTGCCCGCGCGGACCGCGGTGAACGTGCGGGTCGGCGTGGTGGTGCCGGTACGACGCAACGTGCAGGTCGTCAGTGTGCTGCCGTTGTTCGCCGCGATCGCGGTATCCGCCACCACCTGGAAATTCCCGAGGCCGCCGTTGATGACCCGCGAGGCGTCACCGCAGCTGTCCACCGGCTCGCAGTCCGCGTCCGCCGCATTGTGGTTGTTCACCGCGCAGCCGGCGTAGTTGATGTTCATCGCCGAGGTGATCGCGGACGCCGAAGCGGTCAGGGCCGCCTCCTGCGCGTCGTCCTCGAGGTTGACGAAGCGCGGCACCGCGATGGCCGCGAGCACGCCGAGGAGCACGATGACGATGACGAGTTCAATCAGGGTGAAGCCGCTCTGGTTCTTCATGGGGTGCTCCAGGCTCAACAGCCGGTGATGTCACGCGTGATCGTAGGCGAAACACCCGCCGCGTTGGGAGACACGTACGTCACAGAACAGGTGGGGATGCCATCGAGGCGGATCGACACCGTGGACCCACCCGCGGCGGCGCCACCCGTGAAGTTGTAGCGGAGCGAGAGGTTGTCGAACAGTAGTCCGAGATCGGCCTGTTCGGCCTGCGGGTAACCGAAATTGGTGTCGATGGCGCCGCCGGGGCCGGTGCCGTCGATATCCACGGAATCGGTCGCGTTGTCGGATTCACCGATGGCCGCCGACTTGGCGTAGATGATGTTCGAACCCGAGCGCACCGAGTTGAACAGGGAATCGATGACGGCAATCCGTGCCTCGCGCTGCAACGAAATGAAGCGGGGCACGGCCAACGCCGCCAGGATGCCCAGCACGACGATGACGATGACGAGCTCGATGAGGGTGAAGCCGGACTGGCGACGCATGGACGGAACCCTGTCGTTGGTGGAGGGATACGACTCAGCCTGAACGCTTCGTCATAAAGGGACTATACGCCCTTGATTTGCTTGGAAGAATGCAAGGTTCGGTGAATTGCGGTAAACGATTCCAGCGCGCGCCCTCCGCTCACGGGGGCGGCCCCGACGGCGCCGTGCGAACCAGCAGCAAATCGCGGGCGAGCCCCGGCGTCGTACTTCCGGCGTTGTCCCGGTAGACCTCGACTCGCCAGCGCCGGTCGCCGCCCTCCAGCCAGGTGACGCGATACACCAGTTCGCCGCGCGCGCCGTCGAAGCTCCAGCGATCGTCCGCCCACTCAGGCAGAGGCCCTCCCGGCCGATCCGCGAGCGGTATCGCCGAGAGCCGGTCCTGGGCCCAACCGCGGGGATCGCTGCCAGCGCGGCGCTCCAGCCCGCCCATGCCCTCCTCGGCCACCACCCGCTTGCCCTCGAGCCAGACGAGGTTCTCGAGGTTCTGTTCCGCGAGGTCGAGCGCCATGCGCTCGCCCTCGGCGAGGATGTCGCGACCGGCACGGAACAGCAGGGTCAGCAGCACCACGACGATCAGCAGGCTCACGGCGCGGTTCACGTGACGCAGCCAGCCCGCGTTGGTCGTGGCGAGGGCCGGCCATTCCGCGCGCTTCACGCCATCCGCCTCACTGCCGGGCCAGCTTGACGAGGTCCCACATCGGCAGCAGCACGCCGAGGGCGAGGACGAAGACGATGCCGGCGACGACCACCGTGAGGATCGGCTGCAGAAGGTCGTTCAGGTTGCGCACGTCGTAGTCGACTTCGCGCTCATAGAAGTCCGCCACCTCGACGAGCATCTCGTCGATCTGGCCGGTCTCCTCGCCGACGGTGAGCATCTGCAGGACGAGCGGCGTGAAGCACTGCTGCATCGCCGCCGCGCGCGTCAGGCTTTCGCCACGCTCGATCGCTGAACGCATGCCGAGCAGCTGCTTGGCGATGACATCGTTCTCCACGGCCAGCGAAACCACGGCCAAGGCCTGCAGCACCGGCACGCCGGAGCGCGTGGCCATCGCGAACGCCCGCGCGAAGCGGGCCAGCGTGGCGCGCAGCACGATGTTGCCGATGATCGGCATCTTCAGCAGCAGCCCGTGCCATCGCAGCCGCCCCTCGTCGGTCTGGACGTAGCGGCGCAGCCACCAGGACGCGCCCGCCATGCCACCAAGCACCAGCCACCACCACGCCGCGAAGAAGTTCGACGTGCCGATGATGATGCGCGTCGGCAGCGGAAGTTCGACGTTGAAGGAGCCGTACAACTTGGCGAATTCCGGAATCACGAAGGCCATGATCACGAACACCGCGAGCGCCACGAAAACCAGAACGATCACCGGGTAGCGGACGGCGGTCTTCACCTGCTCCACCACTTTCTGCTCGCGCTCGAGGTGCTGGTTCAGGCGCAGGAAGGCCTCGTCGATGCGGCCGCTCTCCTCGCCGACGCGGACAATGGCCGTCAGTAGCGGGCCGAAGATCTTCGGGTGACGGGACATCGCCGTCGCCATGTCGCGACCGGCCTCGAGCTCCTCGAGCATCGACAGCAGCGCCTTCCCCAACGTGGCGTTGCGCGAGGTCGTGGACAGTCGGCGCAGCGCCTGCGTGATCGGCACGCCGGCGCGGGCCAGCGCGTACATCTGCCGGGTGAAGAGGATCAGATCGACCCGGCTCGGCAGGTTGAAGCCGAGCGACGCCATGAATTGCTCGCCGAGCGGCTCCTGGTTGCCGGTCTCGACGATCTCCAGCGGCACCATGCCGCCGCTCCCCAGCTGGCGGGCGACCGCATCGCTCGACAGGCCATCGATCGAACCACTGACCGGCCGGCCTTGGGCATCGCGCGCCTTGTACCTGAAGTTGGGCATGCGTCAGTGCGCGCCCGAGGGCGAGATCTCGCCACCGATGCGCTTCGCCTCTTCGAGGGTGCTCAAGCCGTCGAGCGCGTAGTCCAGCGCGGCCTGGGCCAGCGGGCGGTACAGCGGCGCGCGCGAGGCGGCGCTCACGAAGCCGTCGTGCTGCCCGCGTCGCAGCGCGTTGAGCATGTCGAGCGTGGGCTCGAGGTATTCGTAGACGCCGATGCGCCCGCGGTAGCCCGTGCCGTTGCAGTGCTGGCAGCCCCGACCGCGGCGCAGGTTATCGGTGGGAGTGCCGGGGCGCATCTCGGCCAACCAGGCCTGGTCGTGCGCGTCCGGGAGATAGCGTTCGCCGCAGCTCTCGCAGACGCGGCGAACGAGGCGCTGGGCGATGATCACGCGCAGCGAGGCGGCGAGCAGGTAACCCGGCGCCCCCATGTCGAGCAGGCGGTCGGCCGTGCCCACGGCGTCGTTGGTGTGCAGCGTCGAGAGCACGAGGTGGCCGGTCATGGCGGCGCGCAGGCCGATCTCGGCCGTCTCCTGGTCGCGCATCTCGCCGACGAGGATGATGTCCGGGTCCTGGCGCAGGGCCGAGCGCAGCACGGCAGCGAAGTCGAGGCCGATCTTGGCGTTGACCTGCACCTGGCTGATGCGAGGCAGCCGGTATTCCACCGGGTCCTCGACGGTGATGACCTTCTTCTCGGGCCGGTTCAGCGAGTTGAGTGCGGCGTACAGCGAGGTGGTCTTGCCGGAGCCCGTGGGGCCGGTGACGAGGATGATGCCGCTGGGCGAATGCAGCACGTTGCGGAAGCGCGCCAGCATCGGCGCCGGCATGCCGAGGTAATCGAGGTCGAGCATCGCGCCATTCTGGTCGAGCAAACGCATGACCACCGACTCGCCGTGCTGCACCGGCATCGTCGAGACGCGCACGTCGATGCCTTTGCCGCGGACGCTGATCTGGAAGCGGCCGTCCTGCGGCATGCGCTTCTCGGAGATGTTCAGGCCGGCCATCAGCTTCAGCCGCAACACCAGCGCCGAGGCGATCTGCCGCTCGCGGATGATCTGCTCGTTCAGTACGCCGTCGACGCGCTGGCGCAGACGGAGACAATCGGTGTCGGGTTCGATGTGGATGTCCGAGGCGCCCGCCTGTACGGCGTCGACGAACAGCGACTGCAGCAGCTTGACCACGGGCGCGTCGGCCGTGTCCTCGCCGAGGCCCAGCTGCGAAACGTCGAGCGCGGCATCGTTGCTGACCTCCTCGGAGAGCTCCTGCGCGAGCGAGCTGATCTCCTCGGTGCGCCGGTAGACCGTGTCGAAGGTGCGCAACACATCGTCTTCGCGCACCAGCGCGAGGCGGATCTCCTTGCCGCCCAGCACGCGCGCCAGCTCGTCGTAGGCGAACAGGTCCGTGGGGTCCGCCATGCCGACGACGTACCCACCGCCCTCCTCCTTCAACACGATGCTGCGGAAGCGGCGTGCGAGCGTCTCCGGCAGCTTGCGCACGAGGGCCGGCTCGAAGCGGTAGCTGCGCAGGTCGATCAGCGGAATGGCGAGTTGCCGCGAGAGCAGCTGCAGCATGTCGTTCTCGCTGACCATCCCGAGGTCGATCAGCGTGCGACCGAGCTTCGAGCCGAGCTTCCGCTGCTCGGAAAGCGCGTGCTGCAGCTGCTCGGCCGTGATGAGGCCGTTCTCGACCAGCAGGTCGCCGATGCGGATCTTCCTCACAGCGGCACTGGGTAGCGTGGACATGGTCACCTCGATGGTTCGCCGGCGGAGAGAGCCTCGACCCGCTCGCCAAGATAGTCTGCCAAAGCCGGATCGAGCGGGCCGCGACGCTGGGCCTCGCGGAACGCCGCCAGCGCTTCGTCGCCGCGTCCGCTCGCGTCCAGCGAGATGCCCAGCCCCGCCCACCAGGCCCCGACATCGGGCTCGCCCTGCAGGGCGCGTCGATAGGCCCGCTCGGCCTCGGCGTGGCGTCCGAGCTGCTGCAGCGCGGCAGCCTCGAGGGCGTCGCGTTCGGCACCCGCCTCGGGTTGTGCAGCCAACGCCGCGAGGGCCGCTTCGGCGCGGCCTTCGGCCAGCGCGCTTCGCGCGGCATCGAGCGGATCAACCGCCGTCGCGACGCGCTCGATCGTGGCGCGAGCGGCAGGTGCTGGTGCCGGCGGCGGCAAGGGCTCGGGTTGCAGGTCCGCTTCGACCGCCGCCGGACGTTCCGGCGAGGCAACAGGCGGGGCCGGAACCGGGGCCGGAGTTGGTACCGGGACGACGTTCGCCGCCTGCGGCGCCGGTGAAGCGACAGCCACGGCGTCCGCTGCAACCACGGCCTCGATCTCGGCGACAGGTTCGGCCAGCGCCGGGGCCGGGGCATCACTGGGGGTTCCGGCCTCGGCAACGCGCTCGATGGCCTGCCACCGGTTCGCCACCAGCAGCACCGCGGTCACCGCGAGCCCGACGGTCAAGGCCGCCACCCACCACCAGCGACGTCGCGAGCGCCATGACGACAACTGATGGCCCACGGGCTGGCCCGCCGAAGCCATCGCGGCACGGCGAGATGCGGCATCGCCCTGCCCGCGCGCATCGAGGTCGCGCAGCATCTGGTTGATCACGCTCATGCCGCGCCCCCGGCGAAACGCCAAGCCACGGCGGCTCCGGTGATCGCGGCGGCAAAGGCCGCAAACCACGCCGCGGCCTTGCCCCAACCAGCGCGCGCGGGCGCCGCAGCACCATCGGTGTCGCGCACGGCCAGCGCCACTTCAGCTTCCGAAACCTCGCGCAGGCCGCGGCCGTAAGCCAACAGCAGGGCTTTGTGCGCGAGCACGTTCACCAATCGTGGAATCCCGCCGCTGGCGCGGTGCAGGCGGCGCAAGGCGCGCGGCGCGAACAGCGACCGCCCGTTGTATCCGGCCACCGAGAGCCGGTGTTGCAGGTAGAGCGCCACGCCGTCGGCGTCGAGCGGCTGCAAGCGGTAGCCGAAGCCGATCCGCTGCCGGAGTTGCCGCAGCTGGGGCTGGGCGAGACGTTCGTCGAGTTCAGGCTGCCCGAACAGAACGACATGCAGGAGCTTGCGGGTCTCGGTCTCGAGATTCGACAGCAGCCGCAGCGCCTCGAGGCTTTCGTCCGAGAGGGCCTGGGCCTCGTCGATGATGACGGCCACGCGCTTGCCGTTGGCGGCGAGTTCGATCAGGCGCTCCTGCAGCTTCTTGACCAGCGTGTGCTGCCGCGGCGTCGGGCCGAGCGCCACGCGGAGCTCGTCGGCGATGGCGCGACGCAAGGCGTCCGGGTCGAGGTAGGGGTTCGGCACCCAGGCCGTCACCCACTGCTCGTCGAGGCTGTTCAGCAGCAGGCGGCAGAGCAGCGTCTTGCCGGTGCCGACTTCGCCGGTGACCTTGATGAAGCCTTCGCCAGCGTCGAGAGCGACCCGAAGCACCTGCAAGGCTTCGACATGCGCGTCGTTGCGAAAGAAGAAGCCGGTGTCCGGCGTCAGCGAGAACGGCGCCTGGCGGAGGCCGAAGTGGTCTTCGTACATCGCCGTGGCCAGGCCACCGGTCAAGGGGTTTCCGACTGCAGCGCGCGCGTCTCGTCGAGGCGCGGCTGCGCGGCGCGGTCCCAGGTCTCACTACCTTCGACCACGGTCGGGCGAAGCAGGATCACCAGCTCCGTCTTGCGGCCGGTGTTTCGCGTCTGGCGGAACAGGTGGCCAAGCACCGGGATGGCGCCGAGGAAGGGAGTGCGTGCGTTCTGACGCGTCTCGCTGTCCTGCATCAGGCCGCCGATCACGATCAGCTGCCCGTTGCCTGCGCGGACGATGGAATCGCTCTGTCGCACGGCGCTGACGGCCAGCGGCAGGCGGTAGTCGCGGTCGCCCACGACGATGAGCTTGGTCTGGTCCTCGACCTCCGAGATGGTCGGCTGCACGTGCAGGAGCACGTTGCCGTCCTCGGAGATCTGCGGGGTCACGTCGAGCGAGATGCCGGAGAAGAACGGGGTCAGCTCCAACGACGGGTCGGTCTGCTGGGTCTGGTTGCCGACGCTCTGGTTCTGCGCACCACTGATGCCGGTGACGAAGAACTCGTCGCTGCCGACCTTGATGACGGCCTTCTGGTTGTTGGTGGCCGACACCCGCGGGCTCGACATCACGCGGACGTCGCCCTGCTGCTTCAGCAGTTCGACGAAGGCGCTGAAATCGCCGCGCTGCCAACCGATCGTGAACACGCCGCCGAAGGCCGAGGTCGCCGTACCGTCCGGCAGCGAGGGGTTGTTGGGATCGAGGCTGCCGGTGTTGCCGCCGATTTCCGAACGGCCATCGGGGCCGAAGATGGCGCCACCACCGGTCTGGCCGATGATGCCGGCGCCGCTGTCCACCACTTGCGCCCAGTTGATGCCGGCCTGGAACTTGTCGTTGAGCGTCACTTCGATGATCCGTGCCTCGAGGATCACCTGGCGCGTCACCGCGCCCTGCACGGCCTCGAGGTAGCGCTGCACGTCGCGCATCTCCGACGGAAGGGCGCGGACAACCACCGTGCTCGACTGCGGACTGACGATCACCGAACGGCCCGGGCCGTCGCCGACGATGGCCTGCAGGGCGCGGTCCAGCTCCGTCCAGTAGTCGGATTCGCTGCGCGTGCGAACGCGGCTGGTGAAGGCCTCGCTGCGCCCGCTGCTACCGCCCCCCGATTCGCCGTCCTCGCCACCGCCGTCGCCCCCGGAGGCATTCGTCGCCTGCCCGTTGCTGTTCTCGCTGCTGGTCAGGTCGCCGGCATTCACGCGCGTGCGCGACTCGCCGACGCGCTGCAGGTGCAGGTAATCAACCTCGAACACGCGCGACTGCAGCCGGGCCGGCAGCACGATGTAGCCGTTGCCGCGCGGCTCGTACTCGTAGCCGTAGACCTCGCGGACCACCTCGAGCACCTCGGGCACCGTGACGCTCTTCAGGCTCAGGCTGATGTTCCCGGCCACGTCCGGGTGCACCACCATGTTGATGGCCGTGTCCTGCACAAGGCTCATGAAGAAGGCGCGGGCCGGCACTTCATCGACGTCGACGTTGAAGCGCGGCGCCGCGGCCGGGCGCGGCGGCGGCGCGACGAGGGCGCGGGTGACGGCAGGCGGCGGCGTCGCGGCCTGCGCGGGCGTGGCGGGCGCCGGCGTCTGGGCGGCCAGCGGCGCGACCAGGAGCAGGGCCAGCGGGATCGGCAGGAGTCGGAACATCAGCGGTTCACCGGTCGGGTGGAGTTCGAAAAGGACAGACGCAGTTCGGTGCTGCCCGTGGGGCTGCGCAGGCGCACCCACCCGGGGCCGATGGCCTCCAGGCGGGCGTCGCCGATGGCATCGCCGAGGCGGTATCGCTGCCCGTTGATGATGGCGCTGCGCTGGCTCGGCGACACCAGGGTGGATTGCAGGACCAAGGCCGCGGCGGGCGCGGCGGCGCTTGCCTCCACGCGAGGCGCGATGGCCGGCCGCGTCGGGTCGGGAACGCCGGCACCGACCAGCCCACCCAGAGCGGCGGCGACCAGCAGGAGGCGAAGGCGCTCAGACACCGATCCAGCCCTCCTGCAGGCCCAGGGTTTCCACCGTCAGCGTGATCGTCAGGGCCGGCCAGCGCTCCGCATCGACATTCAGGTCGTGCAGGCGCACGCGGAATGGCAGGGCCTCGACGGCGCGGACGTAGTCCAGCGCGGCCGCGTAATCGCCTTCGAACCGCAGCACCACGCGGTGGCGGTAGAGCGCGGGAATGCCCTCGGTGGACGGCACCGTTGCCTCCGCGGTGGGCGCGGGCGGGGCACTGCCCGGGGGGGGCGCGGGGGCCGGCGCGGGCGACCAGCGCAGCACCTCGGGCGGCAACGAACGGACGCCGAGCACGGTCAGCCGGGCATCGCGCCCCAGGAGATCTCGCAACACCGCGGGCATCCGGCCCGGCGGGATCACGGCGGCCTCGTCGGCGCGCAGCCGGGCATCCAGTTCGCCGGATTCCTGCTTCAGGCGATCCAGCGCGAGGCGGCGCTCCGCCTCGGGGTCCCGGGCCAGCTCCTCCTGCACGAGGGCCAGCGCGGCCCGCGCGCTTTCCACTTGCGGCGCCAGGGATTCGATCTGCGTGGCGTTCGAGGCGGCCGCCTTGCTGGCCGGCTCGATCCACAGCACGTAGAGCCCGAGCACGAGCAGCACACCGGCGGCGAGGCTGATCAGCAGGCGTTCGCGCGGCTGCATGGCATCGAAGCGCTGATGGAGCGCGGCGAACCGGCTCATCGGGCGTCCTCCGCTTCCGTCTTCGTCGCGCAGCCCGCGGCCAGCGCGACGCAATCGGTGGCCATGTCGAACTGCAGCGGCTCACCGGCGTCCTTCGGCCGCTCGATGGCGAAGTGCGTGAAATCGCGATCCTTCAAGCCGTCTTCCGTGGACAGCCCCTGCAGGAAGGCCGGGACCGCGTCCGCATCCAAGGTGCGGCCACCCAGACCGAGCTCCGCGCCGGCTTGGGCCACGCGGATGCGGGTCAGCCAGAGCGGCGCGGGCCGCTGGCGCCCCAGGCCCTCGAGCACGTGGCTGAACGTCACCACCTCGTCGCCGGCGCGGGCCAATTCGTCGACCAGCCAGCGGCGGCCATCGACGCCGAACTGCGCCTCGACGAGGGCCACGGTGAGTGCCGCATCGGGCTTGCGGGCAGCGAGCTGCTCCGAGGCGGTGGTCATCTGCGCCTGCAGCGACGCCTGTTCGGTGTTCAGCGCCGCGAGGCGCTCCGCCGAATCCGAAGCCCGCCATTGGGCGACGCCGCCCCAAACCAGCATCGCGAACGCGGCGAGGCCAATCAGGGCGAGGTTGCGCGGCAGCTCCTCGCTGGGCTCCAGCGGACGGAGGTCGTCGCGGTAGAGATCGATGCGCTGCGTGCTCATGCGCGGCCCGCCCCCATGGCGACGGCGGACAGGGCAGCGACGCGGACGCGGGCGGCCTCGGGCAGCGCGGACAATTCGGGCCACGCGGATTCCGGCGAAACGCTCTGCACGTCCAACCCGAGGCTGTTGCGCAACGATGCTCCCAGGCCCTCAAGGCCCTCAAGGCCGGACAGCAGCAGCAGGCGACGCGGCGGCGGGCGCTGGTGCGTGCGGTCGAAGTAGTCGAGCGTGCGCTGCAGTTCGAGGGCGATACGCTCGAACAGGCGCTCCGTGCGCCCGGCTTGCGGCTCGAGCAGCACGCGCTGTTCGTCGCCATCGAACTCGAAACGGCGGGCGACGAACAGCGTGTTCTCGCGCATCGCCAGCATGGAGCCGCCGCGGGCATCGATGACCAGTGCTGCCTGGCTGTCGTCGCCCGGCGAGAGCGTCCGCACTGCCTCGGCCCACGCCAAGTCGCTGATGCCGATGCTCGAAAGCTGCAGGCCTGACGCCTCGATCTGGGCAATGCGGGGGCGCAATTCGTCCTTGCGGGCGACGGCGAGGTAGAGGGTCGGCGGGCGGCCGCGGCTGTCGAGGCCGGGCACCTCGAAGGCATCCATCACCGCGTCATCGATGGGGAAACCGATCAGATCGCGCACCTTCCAGCGCAGCGCCTGCAGCCACTCGGCGGGCGGAACCGCCGGCTTGTCCACCTGCTGCAGGCTGTAGGCACCGGGCTCGAGCACCCACTCGCACGCCATGCCAAGCGCGTCGGCTTCACGCACGAGCGATTGCAGGGTGGCTCCAACGTCGGCGCCGGCGGCGCGCTCGTAGGCCCGCACCGGGCGACCGTCGGCCGGTCGGACAACGAGCGCGAGACGATCCATCGACAGGGACAGGGCCACGTGCCCCATGGGGCAGCGGCGACGCTTCGAGAAGAAACCCCATCCAGTCTTTGCCATGGACGACCGTACTGCCCCCGCGCGCCGCGAGCGCGCTGACTGTCGAATTGGCCGCAGCCTTTCACAGCAGGCCGGGACGGTCAACGAAAACGATCCCAGCCTCACCGATTTTCACTTCGGCATCAGGTGAAGAGCGCCCACGCGGCCGAGAGGATGGCGAACAGCCCGAGCGCTGCCGTCAGAGGGATGGCGGCCAGCGACGCCATCGAGGCGTATCGCGCCATTCGGCGTTGGCGCGGCGTCAGCACGCCATGGTTCGCGCCCGCGGCGGAGATCACGGCCAAGGCCGACGCCCACGACAGCGTAAACCCGATCAGCGCGAGTCCACTGGCGATGACCCAAGCCCACCACGGAAGCCATCCGGCCACCTTCGTCCACCATTCAACCATCGGATCAACGCTCCGGAAGCGGGATGAATTCGGATTCGCCCGGCACGGTGCCAAGCGCCTGCGCCGCCCAGTCGGCCTTCGCCTGATCGATTCGCTCACGCGAAGTCGCGACGAAACTCCACCACAGCACGCGCGGGCCCACGGGCGCGCCGCCGAGCAGCATGGCGCGCACGGCCGCCGTCGATGCGAGACGCACCGAGCCATGGGCCGGCAGCACGTGCAACTGATGCGCGGCGAGGGGTTTGCCGTCCAACACCAGCCCGTCCTCCAACGGGTACACCGCGCGCTCTTCGTGCTCGTCGCCCAGATCGAGGAACGTGCCAGGCGCGAATCGGGCACTGGCGTACAGCGTGTCGACGCAGGTGCGGACCGGCGAGCGCTGGCCGAAGGCGTGGCCGGCAACGATGGTGATCTCGACACCCTCTCGATTCTGGGTCGGCACATCGGAGGCGGGCACGTGTTGGAAGGACGGTGCCGCTTCGGCCTCGGACTCGGGCATCGCCAACCACGTCTGCAGCCCTTCGACGCGTTGTCCGCTCGCTCGCTCGGCGTCCGGCGTGCGCTCGGAATGCACGATGCCTCGCCCCGCGGTCATCCAGTTCACGTCGCCGGGACGGATCACCTGCACGGAACCGACGCTGTCGCGATGCATCAAGGCGCCGTCCCACAGCCAGGTCAGGGTCGACAGGCCGATGTGCGGGTGTGGGCGGACGTCGATGCCCTGCCCCGGCGGGAACGCGTGCGGGCCCATGTGGTCGAGGAAGATGAAGGGGCCGACGGAGCGCCGCTTCACGTCGGGCAACAGGCGGCGGACGACGAAGCCGTCGCCGAGGTCATGCTCGCGCCCGGCGATGGAGAGGACGTCCGGCTTGGCTCAGGGCGCAGCGGCGCCGGCCGCAGCGGTCTGCGCGTCGATGCGGGCGGCCAGTTCCAGAAGCTGCAGGCGCTGCTGTTCGAAATCCGTGGCGACCAGCACCTGGGTGCCCGCGATCTCCGCCTTCAGGGTCGAGAGCAGCGCCGGATCGAGGCCGAGGCTGGCGGCATCAACCGCGTCGAGCTGCGCGGCGGCATCGCGCAAGCGATCGCCAGCAACCCCGAAGTTGCGCTGGTCGAGGTCGTTGAGCGCCTGGAAGATGGCCAATCGGGTCTTGCTGAGGGCGTTGCGGCTCTCGGCAGCGGTGGCGGCCTGCTGGGCTTCGACCAAGCGCTCCGCGCTGGCGGCGATCTCGGCGTCCTTGGCGGCGACCACGGCGGCGTTCGCCTCGGCCTGCGTGGACAGGGCATTGCTGCGCTGCCACAGGCCGATGCCATAGGCGATGACCAGGCCGGCGCAGAAGCCGACGATTCCGGTGACGACGGGGTGGCGTGACAGCGGCGCGGTGCTCGTGGACTCGGTCATGTCGGCGGGCTCCTGAAAGGAAGCCCGAGGATACCGCAGCACCCCGTAGCGTCCCGTCGCGTCCCGTCTCGGCCGGGCAGGCCCGACGGCCCCGGCGATCAGTCCTTGCCGGCGACCAGGCCGAACAGGTCGTGTTCGTCGGCGCCCATGATGCGGACATCGACGAACTGGCCGGGCTTCAGCTTGTGGGCCGCGCCGTCCTGGATCTGCACCGTGCCGTCGATTTCGGGCGCGTCGCCCTTCGAACGGCCGATGGCCAGATCACCATCGATGGCGTCGATGATCACCTGCTGCACGGTGCCGACCTTGCGCTCGAGCTTCTCGGCGCTGATCTGCGCCTGCAGCTCCATGAAGCGCGCGAGGCGCTCCTGCTTCACGTCCTCGGGCACCGCGTCGGGCAGGTCGTTGGCCTTGGCGCCGGTCACCGGCGAATACGGGAAGGCACCGACGCGGTCGAGTTCGGCGGCGTCGATGAAGTCCAGCAGCTGCTCGAAGTCGTCTTCGGTTTCGCCGGGGAAACCGACGATGAAGGTGCTGCGGATGGTCAGCTCCGGGCAGATCTCGCGCCAGCGGAGGATCCGCTCGAGCTGCTTCTCGGCGGCGGCCGGGCGCTTCATCAGCTTCAAGATGCGCGGGCTGGCGTGCTGCAGCGGCACGTCGAGGTAGGGAAGGATCTTGCCTTCCGCCATCAGCGGGATGACGTCGTCGACGTGCGGGTACGGGTAGACGTAGTGCAGGCGCGTCCACAGCCCGAGTTCGCCCAAGCCGCGGGCAAGATCGGTCATGCGGGTCTGGTACTCGCGGTCGCGCCAGGTCTTGGCGGCGTACTTCACGTCGACGCCGTAGGCGCTGGTGTCCTGCGAGATCACCAGCAGCTCCTTGACGCCGCCCATCGCGAGCTTCTCGGCTTCGCGCAGCACCTCGTCGACGGGACGCGACACCAAATCGCCGCGCATCGAGGGGATGATGCAGAAGCTGCAGCGGTGGTTGCAGCCTTCGGAAATCTTCAGGTACGCGTAGTGCTTGGGCGTCAGCTTCAAGCCGACGCCTTCGATCATGCCGTCGTCCTTCTTGCCGCGCTTGCGCGGGGCCGGCAGCAGGTCGGTGAAGGGGTCGTGCTTCGGTGGCAGGGCGGCGTGCACCGCGCTCATCACGCTGGTGTAGTCCTGCGGGCCGCTGATCGAGAGCACGCCCGGATGGGCCGCGCGGATCTCCTCCGGGCGCTTGCCCAAGCAGCCGGTGACGATGACCTTGCCGTTTTCGGCGATGGCCTCACCGATGGCATCCAGCGACTCGTTGACCGCCGATTCGATGAAGCCGCAGGTGTTCACCACCACCACGTCGGCCTTGTCGTAGCTGCCGACGATGTCGTAGCCCTCGACCTTCAACTGGGTGAGGATGCGTTCGGAATCGACGAGGGCCTTCGGGCAGCCGAGGCTGACGAAACCGACTTTGGGGTTCTTGGCGGACATGGCGGGGCGCCGGCGACGGGGCCGGTTGCGCGGGCTGGGAACAGGCGGCAAGTATACCGGGCACCCCGCCCCGACCCTGAGGACACGTTCATATGGGCCATCCCGTTTCGCTTTCGACGCCCACGGGGCGGATCAGCGCATGGCGTGCCGACCCGCCCATTCCGCCTCATGGCGCGATCGTGGTCGTGCAGGAGATCTTCGGCGTCAACACGCACATCCGCCATGTGGTCGACCGCTTCGCCGCCCACGGCTGGGTGGCCATCGCCCCGGCCTTCTTCGACCACGTGGAATCGCACGTCGAACTGGCCTACGACGAGGCCGGCGTCGCCCGCGGACGGGAGTTGGCCGCGCAGGTCGGCTTCGACCGGGTGATGGGCGACATCGAGGCGGCAGCGCGGGAGATCGAGACCACCACGGACAGCGGCAAGGTGGGCGTCGTCGGCTACTGCTGGGGCGGCACGGCGGCCTTCCTCGCCAACTGCCGGTTGGGCCTCCCCGCGGTGAGCTACTACGGCGGTCGCACGGTGCCCTTCCTCGGCCATGAACACCCCAAAGCGCCTTTGCTGATGCATTTCGGCGAAACCGACCCGCTCATCCCGCCGGACCACGTGGCTCTGCACCGCGAACACCTGCCGCAAGCCCATATCGAGGTCTGGCCCGCGGGGCACGGCTTCAACTGCGATCAGCGCGCCGACTACCACGAGCCCTCGGCGCAGGCGGCGCTGCAGCGCACCCTCGCCTTCTTCACCCGGACGCTGCGATGAGTTTCACGCTCGACCCCCGGCTCGAGGCTGATTCGGTCTTCATCGCCGACGGTCCGCTCTCGCAACTCCGACTCATGGACGACGCCCGCTTCCCATGGCTCGTGCTGGTGCCACGCGTGCCGGGCGCGACGGAGTGGATCGACCTGGACGGCGCTTCGCAGCGCCTGTTGCTGGCAGAGATCAACCAGGCTGGCGCTCTGCTGCGGGTGCACTTCGCGCCGGTCGAGAAGCTCAACATCGGAGCGCTCGGCAACATCGTGCGGCAGCTGCACGTGCACGTCGTCGGCCGTCGCGAAGGCGATGCCGCGTGGCCGGGCCCCGTGTGGGGCGCGGGAACGCGGCGCACCTACGGCGCGGACACTCCAGACTTGGCCGCGCAGCTCGCCCGCGCTTTCGACGACCTCCCCGGGGCGTTGCTACCGGGCCCGCGCTGAGCCCGGAGGATCAGGTCTTCGGCAGCGTCACACCGGTCTGGCCCTGATACTTGCCGCCGCGGTCGCGGTAGCTGGTGGCGCAGACTTCATCCGACTGGAAGAACAGCATCTGGGCCACGCCTTCGCCCGCGTAGATCTTGGCCGGCAGCGGCGTCGTGTTGCTGAACTCGAGGGTCACGTGGCCCTCCCACTCGGGCTCGAGTGGCGTCACGTTGACGATGATCCCGCAGCGCGCGTAGGTGCTCTTGCCCAGGCAGACCACCAGCACGTCGCGCGGGATGCGGAAGTACTCGACCGTGCGCGCCAGCGCGAAGCTGTTGGGCGGGATGATGCAGACGTCCGACTCGACGTCGACAAAGCTCGAGGGATCGAAGGCCTTCGGGTCGACGATCGTCGAGTTGATGTTGGTGAAGATCTTGAACTCGCGCGCGCAGCGCACGTCGTAGCCATAGCTGCTGGTGCCGTAGCTGACGATGCGGTGGCCGTCGACGCCGCCGCTCCCACCGGAAAACCTGACCTGCCCGGGCTCGAAGGGCTCGATCATGCCGTTCGGAACTTCGGACATCCGGCGGATCCACTTGTCGCTCTTGATGCTCATGCGCGGCCTGCGTGTAGGGGAGCGAAAGCTTAGCGTGAAGCCGCGGCGGGCCGCGCACCCCGGTCGGCTCAGGTGTCCTGGATCACGATGCTGGGGAACGCGATCTGCTTGTTCTTCGCCTGCATGGACAAGCGCGCCGCGGTCTTCCGGGCGATCAGGCGGTAGGCCTGGGCGATCGCGCCACCGGGTTCGGCGACGACCGTGGGCGCTCCCCCGTCCGCCTGCTCGCGGATGCGGATGTCCAGCGGCAGCGAACCGAGCAGCGGCACACCGTACCGGTCGGACATCGCCTGCCCGCCGCCCTCGCCGAAGATGTGCTCGACGTGGCCACACTTCGAACAGCAGTGCATGGCCATGTTCTCGATGATGCCGAGCACCGGCACCTCGACCTTCTCGAACATCTTCAGGGCCTTCTTCGCGTCCAGAAGCGCGATGTCCTGCGGCGTGGTCACGATCACCGCCCCCGAGACCGGAACCCGCTGCGCGAGAGTCAGCTGGATGTCGCCCGTGCCGGGCGGCAGGTCGATCACCAGGTAGTCGAGGTCCTCCCAGGCCGTGCCCGTCAGCAGCTGCTGCAGGTACTGGGTGGTCATCGGGCCGCGCCAGATGGCCGGCTGGTCCTCGCCGAGGAAGAAGCCGATCGACATCGCCTGCAGGCCATGGGCGCGCTTGGGCAGGATCATCTGGCCGTCGGGGCTGTCCGGCTTGCCGGACAGGCCGAGCATCATCGGGATCGAAGGACCGTGGATGTCGGCATCCAGCACCCCGACCCGCACCCCTTCGGCCGCCAGGGCCAGGGCCAGGTTCACCGCGGTGGTCGATTTGCCCACCCCGCCCTTGCCCGAGGCGACCGCGATGACGTTCTTCACGCCCGGTAGTGGCGTCAGGTCCTTCTGGACCTTGTGGGCCAGCACCCGGGCGCCGACCTCGACCTGGGCCGAAACCACCCCGGGCACCGCCCGGAGGGCCGCTTCGGCCCGGGCGGTCAGCTCGTCGTGCCAGGACCCGGCGGCGTAAGGCAGCTGGAGGACAGCCATGACCCGGCCGACGTCCTCGCCCACCGAGCGGATGACGGCGGGGGACAGGGTCTCCCCGGTATGGGGGTCGGGAATCGCGGTCAGGGCCGCGGTCAGGAGCTCGTTCGGGATCACGGGGAAACGCCGGCGGGAAATCGGCCGGCATCTTGCCACCGGCCCGGTCCGGGGCATCAAGAATTTGCATTCCGGGGCATTTGTTTCATTTGCATTAATCGCGATCCGGTGTTACTAAATCGCTCAGGCGTCTGAACCGATGCCGAATCCCAAACCGGAGACTCCTCGCATGTCCACCAAGCGTCACAAGAGCCTCGCGCGCCTCCCGCTCGCCCTGGCCGTCATGACCAGCCTCTACGGCCCCTACCTGTTCGCCCAACAGGCCCAGCAGGCTGACGAAACCACCGAAGAATCGACGCAGGACGGCGAGCAGCCCAAGCAGCTCGAAAAAGTCACCGTCACCGGCTCGCTGATCAGCCGCCTCGGCTTCGACAGCGTCTCGCCGGTGCAGATCATCACCGCCGACACCAGCATCACCCTCGGCCAGCTCGACACCGCCTCGATCCTGCAAACGACGAACGTTGCCGCCGGCTCGACCCAGATCAATAATCAGTTCTCGGGCTTCGTGGTCGAGGGTGGTAACGGCGTCCAGACCCTGTCGCTGCGCGGCCTCGGTGCGAACCGCACCCTCGTCCTGCTCGACGGCCGTCGTCCGGGCCCGGCCGGTACCCGCGGCCAAGTCGGTGCGTTCGACCTCAACGTCATCCCGTCGGCCATCCTGCAGCGCGTCGAGCTGCTGAAGGACGGTGGCGGTTCGGTCTACGGTTCGGACGCCGTCGCCGGCGTGGCCAACCTGATCACCCGCAAGGCCGTCGACCGCCCGACCTTGACGGTCGACGCCAACCTGCCGTTCGAATCCGGCGGCTCCCGCTTCAACCTGTCCGGCGCGACGGGCTGGAACTTCGACAACGGTAGCGTTGTCGCTGCCTTCCAGTACTTCGAACAGCAGCCGCTGCAGTTCGGCGACCGCGACTTCTTCGCCTGCCAGAACGATCTCGTGCGCGACGCTAACGGCAACATCCTGCCGTACGAAGACCGCTCGGTCACCCGTGGCACCGAGCTCGAAGGCTGCAACAACTTTGGCATCTTCAACGCCGTCGACGACCTGAGCCGTCCGGCCTCGAACCGCCGCTTCGTGCAGTCGCCGACCGGCCTAACCGGCGGCCCGATCCCGGGCTACGTGCTGGGCCGCGTGGTGCCGGCGACGGCCACCACCCCGGCGTTCCGCGAGCAGCAGTTCGCCGCGCCGTTCCTGCAGGAGCGCCACGTCATCGCGGCGGCCAACCGCATCAGCCTGTTCTCGTCGGCCGACTTCACCTTCGGCGACATCAACTGGAACGGCCAGCTGCTGTACACGGGCCGTGAGACCTCGTCGCGCGGTTTCCGCCAGTTCTTCCCGATCATCGACGGCCGCTATGCCGGCTTCGCTGGCCTGGTCCGTCCGCTGATGCCGTACCGCTCCGACGCCGACATCAACGTCGACTACTGGTACCTCGCCTCGGGCTTCAACGGCGGCTTCGGCGCCGACAGCAGCTGGGGCTGGCGCGTCGACACGACCTACTCGCGTTCGAGCGGCGACTACACGGTCGACAGCATCGCGCGCGACCTGACCGGCGACATCGGGACGAGCCCGGACCGCAATGGCGGCCTGCCGCCGATCAACTACCTGAGCCCGGCCGTGCTCAACGGCATCGGCATGGACGCCCTGCGTGATGCCATCGGCGTGCGCCACACGGGCAATACGGTCTACACGCAGATGGTCGCGAACGCCACCATCAACGGCGACCTGTTCGAGACGCCGGCCGGTACCGCCGCCGCCGCGTTCGGCACGGAATTCCGCCGCATCTCCATCAACGATACCCCGAGCGAGATCGAGCGCACGGGCGGCCTGTGGGGCCAGAGCTCGGCGACGGGCACCGTCGGCAAGGACTACATCTCCGAGCTGTTCGGCGAAGTGGAAGTGCCGCTGCTGGCCGGCCTCCCGGGTGTCGAGCAGCTGCTCGTCAACGGCTCGGCGCGTACCTTCAAGTACGACTCGATTGCCGATTCGGATTACGTCTGGAAGGTCGGCATGGGCTGGCAGATCATCCCGTCGATCCGCCTGCGCGCCACCAACGGCACGTCATACCGCGCGCCGGGCCTGTATGAGCTGTTCCTGGGCAACCAGACCAGCTTCCTCGGCCAGTTGGCGATTGACCCGTGCATCGACTGGGGCACCGACGCGACCGATCTGAACATCCGCCGCAACTGCCAGGCGGCGGGCATCCCGGCGGATTACGACGGCAACGGCCCGTCTGCTGAGGTCGTCAGCGGCGGCGGTGCGGGCGTTGTGAAGCCCGAGACGTCGAAGTCGTTCACCACCGGCCTCGTGTTCACGCCGGAGTTCGCGAACATCAGCGCCTCGCTCGACTACTTCCAGATCGAAGTCAACGACCAGATCTCGCAGTTGGGTGCCAACGCCGTGGCGGGCTGCTACGCCCTGCCGGTGTTCCCGAACAACTTCTGCAGCCTGTTCGATCGCAACCCGGGCGGCCTGCCGACGGGCTCGTACAACATCACGCAGCTGCGTGATCCGTACATCAACATCAACCGTCAGATCACCCGTGGCTACGATCTGAACGTGCGTTGGGACGGCGACTTCACGTTCGGCACTGTCGAGGTCGAGACGCAGGTGACCTACACCACCGAGCAGACCTTCCTGCTGTTTGACACGGCGGAAGCCAGCGGCTTCGCGACGGACGACGTGCTCGGCACGATCTCCAACCCGAAGCTGGTCGGCAACGTCCGCACGGCGCTGAACCGGGGTGACTTCACCTACACCTGGGGCATGCGCTACGTCGACCAGACCGAGGAGCTGTTCTTCAACGGCACGGGCAACCCGGTTGCTCCGTACCGCGGTACGGCCAATGCGGTCTACGACATCGTCGCCGAGAACGTGCTGTACCACAGCTTCTCGGTGCGCTATGCCGCTGACTCGTGGAACCTGGTCGTCGGTGTGAACAACGCCTTCGACAAGGCGCCGCCGACCGTCTCGACGGCTGCTGCGACGCGCTACGGCAACGTCCCGGCGTTCGCCACTCAGTACGACTGGTTCGGCCGCGAGCTCTTCGCGCGCTTCAGCTACCAGTTCTAAGCGTCATTCGCTGCAGACGAAAACGGCCGGGCGCCTCGCCCGGCCGTTTTTTTGTGGCGCCCCCTGCCTTTGTGCACATTCCCTCTGCACGCGCATGCGGCAAACTCGCGCGTGCGGAACGCTTCAGCAATCCTTCAGACTTTTCTGGGAGCCCCCTATGCGATCGATACTACTTTCCGGCCTCGCCCTCTCGGCACTGGCCTGTGGTGGCGTGGCCGATGCCCGCGACCCGATTCCCGCCGATGCGCTCTCGCGCATGCAGGAGATCCAGTCCATCTCGATGAGCAGCGACGGCAAGCGAATCGTCGCCCTGATCGGCAGGGCCGGCGCCGAAGAGTTCGAAACGTCTCTGGCTAGCTGGGACCTCGAGAACCTCGAGCGAGGTCCCACGGTCACCGCGTCGGGCGACAAGATGAAATTCATCCAGGCGTCGGCGCTGAAGTCAGACCACATCTTTGTGGTTGGGCGCCAGGAATTCACCGGCCCGCTTGCGGGCTGCGGTGAAGGCAAATCGATCGGCTCCACCAAGACCTTCGTGATCAAGGCATACCTGACCAACGCCGACCAGTCGAATTTCGAGGAGGCATTTGCTGCCAACGTCCGCGCGACGGGCGTCGGTGAAGCCACCCAGCGCTGCCTAGAGATCGCGGGCAGCGCGCAGCTGGTGAACGGCCTACCGCTAGACCCGGAAAACGTCATCGTCTCGCAGACCGACATGGCATCCTTCCAGGACCGCTACTACCGCTACAACCTGCGCACGAAGCAGACGGAACTCCTGTTCCGTGCGGGCGGCCGCACCTCGCCGGGCCTGTTCGATCCCCGCACGGGCGATCTGCTCACGCGCACCCAGTTGGAACCGGTGGATGGCTCCTTCGAGCAGCGCGTGCTGATCAAGAACGGCGAGACGGGCGAGTTCGAGGTGCATGACAACCTGACTCGCCGTATCAACGACCGTTTCGAGTTCAATTTCGTCGGTCGCGACGAAACCAGCGGCAAGTTTTACGTGCTGACGGACCTGTTCTCGGATCTGGTTCAGGCCCGCATGTACGACCCGAAGACGCGAAAGTTCGACGATGAACCGCTGGTTGCGCATCCGGAGTTTTCGATCGCCAACATCATCCTCGGCACGCGTCCCAGCGACTTCAACAAGGTCCTTGGCTACACCGTGGCCGGCATGAACATGGAGACCACGTGGGTCGATCCCCAGCTCGCCGCCATTCACGAGGGGCTGAAGCAGGCGTTTCCGGGCCAGCTGGTCAACGTGATGAACTACACGGACGATCGCAAGAAGATCATGTTCAGCACGGAGAGCCATCGTCACCCGACGCGCTACCACCTTCTGGTGGACGGCAAGCAGGTGCTGCCGCTCGGCGCGGAGCGCTCGGGCATCGACCCGAACGACATCGGCGACCAGCGTTGGGTGACCTGGACCGCCCGCGACGGCATGACGATCCCCGGCATCCTCGACCTTCCCGCTGGCTGGACCCCGGAACAGGGCCCGTTGCCGACCATCATCCATCCGCATGGCGGCCCCTGGTCGCGTGATTTCGGCGGCTGGGACGCGTCGGGCTGGGTGCCGTTCCTGACATCGCGCGGCTACGCCGTGCTGCGCCCGCAGTACCGCGGTTCGGAGGGCCTCGGTCGCAAGCTGTGGCTCTCAGGCGACGCAGAGTGGGGCCAGAAGATGCAGGACGACAAGGACGACGGCGCCGCTTGGCTGGTGCAGCAGGGCATCGCCGATCCTGAGCGCATGGCCATCTTCGGCTACTCCTACGGTGGTTTCGCGGCCGCCGCGGCGGTGGTCCGCGAGAACAGCCCCTACGCCTGTGCGATTTCCGGTGCGCCGGTGACCGACCTAGCCCGGCTGGGCAACAACTGGAGTGAAAACCGCCTGCAGCGCATCGTGCAGGGCGTGACCGTCAAGGGCATGGACCCGATGCAGAACACCGAGAAGGCCAACATCCCGGTGCTCTTGTACGTGGGCGACCGCGATGTGCGCACGCCGTCGTGGCATGCGGAGAACTTCTACAACGCCGTGAAGGACAAGGTGCCGGCGAGGTTCGAGTTGATCCCCGACCAGCCCCACAGCTTCCCGTGGTACCCGCGCCACGCGGCCCGCGGTCTCGCGCTGATTGAGAACTTCCTGGCGAACGACTGCCGTATGGCGCCGGGTGGCGCCTCCCGCGCAGCGGCCACGGCCGCGACACACTGACCCCAGTCGGGGAAACTGTGGACGAAGCCCGGCCTCGCGCCGGGCTTCGTTTCTCCGGCAGTTGGACGCCATCTGCGATAATCGCGGCCTGCCTTCACCGCGATGCCGATGACCACCTCCGCTGCCCCTGCGGCGCGTCCCGCGCCCGCCCTCGTCACCACCGCCCTGCCCTACGCCAATGGCGAGATCCACCTCGGCCACCTGGTCGGCTACATCCAGGCCGACGTCTGTGTGCGCGCGCGGCGCATGGCCGGCGGCATCACCCACTTCGTCTGCGCCGACGACACCCACGGCACGCCGATCATGCTGGCCGCCGAGAAGGCCAGCACCACGCCCGAAACCTTCGTGGCCGGCGTGCAGGCCCGCCACGAGCGCGACTTCGCCGATTTCCTCGTCGGCTTCGACCACTACGATTCCACCAACAGCGCGGGCAACCGCGCGCTGACGGAAGCGATCTACCTCGCGCTGAAGGCGAACGGCCACATCGGCGCACGGCCGATCCAGCAGTTGTTCGACCCGGTGCGGGAAATGTTCCTGCCCGACCGCTACATCAAGGGCGAATGCCCCAACTGCGGCACGGCCGACCAGTACGGCGACAACTGCGAGAACTGTGGCGCGACCTACTCGCCCACCGAACTGAAGAACCCGCGCTCGGTCGTCTCCGGTGCCACGCCGGAATTGCGAGAGAGCGAGCACCACTTCTTCGAGCTCGGCCGCTTCGAGACCTTCCTGCGCGACTGGCTGGCGAGCGACGTCGCCCATCCGGGCGTGCGCGCCAAGCTGATGGAGTGGGTCGATTCGGGCTTGCGCGCCTGGGACATCTCGCGCGACGCGCCCTATTTCGGCTTCGAGATCCCCGGCGCGCCGGGCAAGTACTTCTACGTCTGGCTGGATGCGCCCATCGGCTATCTGTCGAGCTTCAAGGCCCTGTGCGAGGCGAAGGGCCTCGACTTCGGCGCTTTCCTCGACGCCGCCCGCAACGCGAAGGGCGAAACGGAACTTCACCACTTCCTCGGCAAGGACATCGTCAACTTCCACGGCCTGTTCTGGCCGGCGGTGCTGCACGGCTCGGGCCACCGCACGCCGACGCGCCTGCACGTCAACGGCTACCTGACCGTGAACGGCGACAAGATGAGCAAGTCGCGCGGCACCTTCATCCAGGCCCGCACCTACCTCGAGGCCGGCCTGCCGCCGGAAGCGCTGCGCTACTACTACGCGCTGAAGAGCTCGGGCGGTGTCACCGACCTCGACCTCAACCTGCCCGACTTCATGGCGCGGGTGAACTCCGACCTCGTCGGCAAGTTCGTCAACATCGCCAGCCGCTGTGCCGGCTTCATCGAGAAGCGCTTCGGTGGCCAGCTCGCCGCCGAGCTGGATGATCCGGCGATGGTCGCCCGCTTCGTCGAGGCATTGGACGCGGTGCGCGGCCACTACCTCGACGACGACGCGGCCGCCGCCGTGCGCGCGGTGATGGCGCTGGCCGACGAAGCCAACCGCTATGTCGACGAGAAGAAGCCCTGGGTCATCGCCAAGGAAGCCGGCCGCGAGGCCGAATTGCAGCGCGTCTGCACGCAGGGCCTCAACCTGTTCCGGCTGCTGGCCATCGGCCTGAAGCCGATCCTGCCGACGCTGTGCGCGCGCGCCGAAGCTTTCCTCGACGCGCCGGTGCAGGGCTGGGGCGACGCCTCCACGCCGCTGCTCGGTCGCGCCATCCGCCCCTACGAGCCCCTGCTCACCCGCATCGAACAAAAGCAGATCGACACCATGATCGACGCCTCCAAGGACTCCCTCGCCGCCGCGGCCGAAGCCGCCAAGGCCGCTGCTTCCGCCGACAAAGCGGCGAAGCCCGCGAAATCGGAAACGCCCAAGCCGTCCGCCGCGGCCCCCACCGAAACGGCGGCGTCGGCCTTCATCGGCATCGAGGACTTCGCCAAGCTCGACCTGCGCATCGGCAAGGTGCTGGAGTGTGGCTTCGTCGAGGGCTCGGACAAGCTGCTGCGCTTCAAGCTGGATGCCGGTGAGCTCGGCGAGCGGCAGATCTTCTCGGGCATCCGCGCCAGCTACGGCGAGCCGGAGAAACTGGTCGGCCGCCACGTCGTGTTCATCGCCAACCTCGCCCCGCGCAAGATGCGCTTCGGGATGAGCGAGGGGATGATCCTCTCCGCCGGCTTCGATGGCGGCGCGCTCGCCCTGCTGGACGCCGACAGCGGCGCCCTGCCCGGCATGCCGGTGCGCTGAGCACGGATTCCGCGCCGTGACCGACATCCTGCTGATCCTCGTCGGCGCGGTGCTGGTCAACAACTTCGTGCTGGTGAAGTTCCTCGGCCTGTGCCCGTTCATGGGCGTGTCGAGGCAGCTCGATGCCGCCGTCGGCATGGCGCTGGCGACGGGCTTCGTGCTGACGCTGGCGGCGGGCCTCTCGTGGGCGCTGCAGCACTGGCTGCTGGATCCACTCGGCATCGGCGACTTGCGAACGCCCGCCTTCATCCTCGTCATCGCCGCCACGGTGCAGTTCACCGAGCTGCTGCTGCACCGGCAGAGCCCGCGCCTTTACCAGGTACTCGGACTCTACCTGCCGCTGATCACCACCAACTGCGCGGTGCTCGGCGTGGCCCTGCTGAACGTGCAGGCGAAGCATTCGCTGCTCGAATCCGTGCTCTACGGCTTCGGCGCTGCCGTGGGCTTCGGCCTGGTGCTGGTGCTGTTCGCCGCCCTCCGCGAGCGCCTGGAATCGGCCGAGGTGCCGTCGGCGTTCAAGGGCGCGCCGATCGCGCTGGTGACGGCTGGCTTGATGGCCCTGGCCTTCGCCGGCTTCACCGGCATGGATCGCTAGGCCGCGTCGTGGCGGATCTCTGGCTTCCCCTGCTGGCGCTGGTGGCGCTGTGCGCCGCTCTCGGCGCGCTGCTCGGCTGGGCGGCGAAACGCTTCGCGGTCGAGGGCGATCCCCTCGTCGAGCAGATCAACGCCGTGCTGCCGCAGACGCAGTGCGGGCAGTGCAAGTACCCCGGCTGCCGGCCCTATGCCGAAGCCATCGCCAAGGGCGAAGCCGACATGAACCAGTGCCCGCCCGGCGGCGAAGCCGGCATCCGCGCACTGGCGACGCTGCTCGGCCGCGAGCCGAAGCCGCTGTCGACCGAACACGGCGTCGAGAAGCCACCGCAGATTGCACGCATCCGCGAGGACGAATGCATCGGCTGCTTCAAGTGCATCGCCGCTTGCCCGGTCGATGCCATCATCGGCGCGCCGAAGTTCCTGCATGTGGTCGTCGAGGACCTCTGCACGGGCTGCGAACTCTGCATCGCGCCCTGCCCGGTCGACTGCATCGACCTCGTCGCCGCGCCGCCGCCGTCGCGCTACAGCCGCTCGACGGTGTAGCCCGCGGCGGCCAGCTGCTGCACCAGGCCTTCCGCACCGAGCAGGTGCAGAGTGCCGACCGCGACCAGCGCATCGTCCTCGCCGGGCGCGTCCAGCAGGGCCTTCACGCGTGACACCCAGGCTGCATTTCGCTGGGTGTTGATGCGCTCGTAAAGCGCCGGGTCCCGCGCCTTCATGGCCGCGGCCATGCCCCAGTACAGCGCATCCACGTCGCCCTCGCGCCATTGCCGGTGCAGCCACTCGGTCTCGCTGCGGATCTCGTCGGAGCGCTCGACCACGTCGCGCAGCTGCGCGACCTGCACACCGTACTTCATGCCATCGAACAGGCGAATCTGGTCCGCGGGCGTCTCCAGCCCTGCCGTGCGCTTGCCGTCGCGCGTCGCGTGCTGCGCCAAGTGCTTGTCGAGCCCGAGCGCCGGATCGAGGCCGGCGGCGGTCATTTCCGCCATCGTGAGCGTCAACGCGGCGAACCACGGCTCCATCCGCTGCAGGGCGTCGAGCGGGAGGTCGGCCTCCGACGCCAGTTGCACGGTGGCCGCCCAGGTCGGGGCATCCATCGTCTGCTGCAGGGTCCGGCCGTCCGCACGGATGCCCGCTTGCGCGAACTTCAGACCGAGGCTCGGGTCGGCCAGGGCTTCCGGCGAAAGCTCGAAAAACACCTGCTCCGCGTCATCGAGCGCGGCGTACACCATCGGATCAAGCGGGTAATCGCCGGCCTCCAGCAGGTGGAAGGTGCCCAGCAGGTACACCACGTTGTCGCCATCGCTGGCCTTCCAGAGCAGCGGCCGCGGGGGCGCGCTGTCCGCGGCGGCTGTCGCGCTCGACGCCATCGCCACCGCCGCGGCGAACGCGAACGCCCTCCAACCGCCGCGATTCGCCATGCTCAGGGCGACGCCAGCAAGGGAAGCGGCTTCTTCTCACCGGCTTCGATGCGGAGGTCGAGTCGGTTCGACGGCGGCGGCATCGGGCAGGTGGAGAACTCGGTGAATGCGCAGGGCGGGTTGTACGCGCGGTTGAAGTCGACCACGGTCGTTCCGCCGTCGGCCGGCTGCTCCGCATAGAGGAAGCGCGACGCGGCGTAGCTTTCGTGCCCGCTGGTGCGGTCGGCGAAGATCAGGAACAGGCGCCCGTCGCCTTCGTCCACCGCCTCCAGCCGGTACTCGACGCCGTCCTTCTGGAACACCACGACGCCCGGGTTGGCCATCGCTTCTTCGATGCCGAGGACGTTGACGATGGAGATCGTCTGGCCCGGCGGATGGGCTTCGAAACGCGCGTCGAAGCGGAACGCCGAATCGATGTCGAAATAGTCGAGGCCGGGGAAACGCGTGCGCGTCGGCGCCAAGGCATCGCGGACGCGCAACCCGTAGTTCTCGCCGCGCTTGATGACGATGAAGCTGGCATCGCCCTGGTTGAAGCCGACGACCGTCGGCGTGCCGTCATCCGCATCGGTGACAAGCCGGCGCGTGCCGCCATCCGCAGGCTGGCCGTCGTACATGACGCCCGCGCCGCGGGTGGCCCGAAACGTGACCGTGCCATCGCGATCGAGCCGGATCATGCCGACCTCCTCGGGCCCCGCGGCAAGACGCACGCCCTTGGTGGCGCCGCTGCCGACGTAGCTGTTGCCGGGCTTCAGCCAGTGCAGGCCGACGAGCGACAGCCAGCCGTCCGGCTTCTGCAGGTTCGCCAGGCGCGTCTCGCGCACTTCGTTGACGCCGCGGGCGTGGACGGCCGCTGCGGCAGCGGCCGCTGCCTCGCGCTTCGCCTGGGCGTCGATTTCCGCCTGCGACGGGCCGGAATCACCGCTGCAGCCCACGGCAAGCAGCGCGGCAAGCAAGGTGGGAAGGCCGACGCGCCAAGGCGAGTCGTTTCGGGAAGAGGCGTTGCGACGCATGCGGGACTCCTTCATCGGCCGCGGAGGAACAGTCGATCCAGTTCCGCGAGCTCCAACTGTACGTAGGTCGGGCGACCATGGTTGCACTGTGCCGCACGTTCCGTCGCCTCCATGTCGCGCAACAGAGCGTTCATTTCCGGCACCGTGAGCCGGCGGTTGGCACGCACGGAGCTGCGGCAGGCCCAGCCCCCCATCAGCCCGTGGACGGCCTCTTCGACCTTGCGCGTGTTGCCGTGTTCACGCAGCTCGGCCAAGGCATCGAGCAGGAGGGGCTTGGCGTCGAGGTCGGCCAGCAGCGCGGGCACGCTGCGCAGCGACAGCGACTGCGGCCCAGTGCGGCGCACCTCGAAACCCAGCGACGACAGCAGCACCGCGTGCTGCTCGGCAGCGTCCGCTTCGCGCTCGCTCACCGCGAGAGCTTCGGGCACCAGCAGCGGCTGCGCGCGCAGGTCCTGCGCGGCGAAGGCGGCCTTCATGCGCTCGTAGGTGATGCGCTCGTGCGCGGCATGCATGTCGACAAGGACGAGGCCCTGTGCGTTCTGCGCCAGCACGTAGACGCCATGCAGCTGCGCGAGCGCGAAGCCGAGCGGCGGGGCCACGGTGTCGTCGATCCCCGCCGGCACCGCGGCCGCCGGCATCTGATGCACGGCACCGGCGCTGGGGAACGGCATCGACGCCATCGAAGCCGGCATGCCGGATGTGCTGGCCTCGAGGCCACCCGACGCCGCATACAGCGTGCGGTAGGCGGCCATGGTGTCGCCCACCGAGAGCCCAAGCCGCGACTGGTCCGCCGGTGCCCACTGCGGAAGCCCCGCCACCGGGCTCGGCGTGGGGCCCACCGGGCTCGACGGTGCGCCCGCGCCATCGGCGGGTCGGGCGTCGGCCAGCGCTTCGTGCAGCGTTCGGAAGATGAAGTCGTGCACCAGCCGGCCGTCGCGAAAACGCACTTCGTGCTTGGCTGGATGGACATTGACGTCGACGCGGCGCGGGTCGAGCTCGAGGAACAGCACGAAGCTCGGATGCCGGCCGTGGTAGAGCACGTCCGCATAGGCTTGCCGCACGGCGTGCGCGACGATGCGATCGCGCACGGCGCGGCCGTTGACGTAGAAGAACTGCTGGTCGGCGCTGCTGCGCGAGGCCGTGGGCAGGCCGATCCAGCCATGCAGGCGAAGCCCCGCCTGGGCGTGGTCAAGGCCGAGCGCACGTTCGTGGAACTCCGGCCCCAGCGCTTCGGCCAAGCGCTTCGGCGCGTCACCGCCGTTGGGCCGGTAATGCCGGAGCAGCCGCCCGTTGTGGTTGAGCTTGAGTTCGATCGTCGGGCGGGCCAGCGCGAGTTGGCGCAGCCAGTCCTCGACGTGGCCGAGCTCCGTGCGTTCGGCCTTCAGGAACTTGCGTCGCGCCGGCACGTTGAAGAACAGGTCGCGCGCCTCGACGGTCGTGCCTTGCGCGTGCGGATGCGGGATGACCTCGCCGAGCCGCCCACCGTCCACATCGAGCTTCGCGCCGCGCTCCTGCGTGGCCGTGCGCGAGGCCATCGAGAACCGGCTCACCGACGCGATCGAAGGCAGGGCCTCACCGCGGAAACCGAGGGTCGCCACGGCTTCGAGATCGTCGAGGCTGGCGATCTTGCTGGTGGCGTGCCGCGAAACCGCCATGGGCAATTCGGTGGGCGCCATGCCGACGCCGTCGTCGCGGATACGGATGAGCCGAGCCCCGCCTTCCTCGAGATCGATCTCGACGCGCTGCGCACCGGCATCCAGGGCGTTCTCGACCAGTTCCTTCACGACCGACGCCGGCCGCTCGACGACTTCGCCGGCGGCGATCTGGTTGATCAGGACTTCGGGGAGCAGCTGGATCGGCATGCCGGCATCGCACGGGGACAGGCCGCGATGATACCGGGCGGGCACGCCGCGCCGCGCGTGCGGATTACTCCGGCGCCGCGGGGATGCGCAGGCGCTCGCCCACGCGCACGACGTCGTCGCGCTTGTCGTTGGCGTTGCGCAGCTGGCTCAGCGAAATGCCGTGCCGTGCAGCGATCAGGCCGAGGGTTTCGCCGCGGGCAACGACGTGCTGGCGGCTGCCGCGCGAGGGATTCGCGGCGAACCACGTGCCCGGCGGCGGCTGCGAGCCGAAGTAATCACCCACGCCGCGCGCGACCACTTCGGCGAGGCGGCGACGGAAGCCCGCATCGTTGAGCTTGCGCTCGTCGGCGGCATTGGTGATGAAACCCGTCTCCACCAACATGGAGGGGACGTCGGGCGAGCGCAGCACCCAGAAATTGGCGCGTTCGACCTGCGGCTTGTGCGTCTTGCCGACGCTGCGCAGCTCATCGAGCACGTGGTTCGCGGCCTCGTCGGAGACGCGCATCGTCGCGCTCTGCGAGAGATCGAGCAGCACCGCGGCGAGGCTGCGGTCCTTGTCCTCGAGGCTCACGCCGCCGACGAGGTCGGCATTGTTCTCGCGGTCGGCGAGGAAGCGCGCTGCTTCGCTGGAAGCGCCGCGCGTCGAGAGTACGAAGACCGAGGCGCCGTTGGCCTGGCGGCTCTGCGCGGCATCGGCGTGGATCGAGATGAACAGGTCGGCCTGCGCATCGCGCGCCTTCTGGTAGCGGTCACCGAGCGGGATGAACACGTCGCCGTCGCGGATCAGGAGCGCGCGCATGCCGGGATGGCGGTCGATCTCCGCGGCGAGCTCGCGCGCCACCTTCAGCGTGACGGTCTTCTCGTAGGTGCCGCCGCCGCCGATGGCGCCGGGATCGCGGCCACCGTGGCCGGCGTCGATGGCGATCAGCAGCTCGCGCGCACCGGACACCGGCGCTGGCGCTGCCGTCGAGGACGATGCCGCGGCATTCGCCGCCGGCGCGGCCGCGGGCGCGGTGTTCGCCGCCATGGCGGCCTCGTCGCGGAACATTTCAAGCACGAGGCGCGAGGCGCGCCCGCTGCCCTCGACGCGGGTCCGCGGACGCACCGCCCCGGCGAGGTCGAACACGATGCGGAGCTTGCCGGCCTCGGGCGAACCCGTGCGGACGCCGATCACGCGGCCATTCGGGGCCGGCGGTCGGAAGCCCTCGGCCAAGGCAGCGCCCGGCAGATCGAGCACGAGCCGGTCAGGATTGGCGAGGCTGAAAAGACGGTAATCGCCCGGGGCGGCATCGAGCTGCAGCTCGGCGCGGGTGCTTTCCTCGCCGGCGCTGAGACGGAGCTGCCCCAGCTGGACCTCGGCGTGGGCAAACGCGGCATACGCCAAGCCCGCGACCAGGACGGCCAAGTGCAACCAGCGGGTCAGGTTGAGGGCGGAGGCGCGCGGCATGAGCGCGATTCAAGCACCGCCCCCGGCGCAATGCAAGCACTTTTTCCTTTGCAATCCGTAGCCTGCAGCCTGTTCCTGCGAATCTTCCTGATGAACCGACCCTAAGTGGGGGCGGAAATGCCGGTCGCAGCCCTGTCGGAGGCGCCGTCGAGCCGTCGGATCCACTCCCGGCCAGCGTCGCTCCGCGGCTCGAGCATGGCGCGCCGCCCTTCGGCCTCCAGGGCGAGGCGGACCACCAGGTCTGGCGCGGGCAGCGTGGCCCCGCCGCGCTCCGGCCACTCCACCAGCCACAACGCGGCGGCATCCTGCAGTTCGTCCATGCCCAGGAAATCCAGCTCACCCGCATCGCCGAGGCGGTAAAGATCGAGGTGCGCCGCCTCCCCGTCGGGAAGCGCGTAGCGCTCGATCAGCGTGTAGGTCGGGCTGCGGATCGTGCCCGTCACCCCCAGCGCCCGCAGCAGGGCTCGCGCTAGCGTGGACTTGCCGGCCCCCAAGTCGCCCTGCAGGTGGACCACGGCCCGTGCGGGCCGGGTTGCGGCGAGGCGGGCGCCCAAGGCCGCCGTGGCCTCGGCGTCGGGAAGAAAGGGCGCACTCATGGGTTCAACACCGGACCGAAGGCCCCGATGACGTCGTTGGCGAGCAGGCCACGGCCACGGCCGCGCCCCACGGCATCGGCAGCGGCCGAATGCGCCAACGCACCGACCCACGCCGCGTCAAAGGGTGACAGGCCCTGCGCCCGCAGGGCCGCGACGAGCCCGGTCAGCGCATCCCCCATGCCGGCCGAGGCCATGCCGGGATGCCCGGCATCGATCAGGCGCGGGGTTTCGCCGGGCGCCGCCACCACAGTGCCGGCCCCCTTGAGCACCACGGCCGCCCCGAAGCGCGCGACCAGCGCGTCGAGCGCGGCGAAACGATCCGACTGCACCTCTTCGGTACGGCATCCGAGCAGACGCGCCGCCTCGCCAGGATGGGGCGTCAGCACGGCGCCTGGCAGCGCGCGCGGCGCCTCGGCCAGCAGGTTCAGGGCATCGGCATCCAGCACGAGCGGGCGGCCCGAAGCCAACGCCGCCTCGAACAGGCCGCGTCCCCACTCGCCCTGCCCCAGACCCGGGCCCACTGCCACGACGCCGGCGGCGACGAGTCGCGAAGCGAGGGCGTCCTCCGCGGGTACAACACCAGCCATCACTTCCGGCCGACGGACATTCAGCGCAAACACCGTCTCCGGGCGCGAGAGGGCCTCCACCCAGCCGGCGCCGCCACGGGCGGCGGCCTCCGCGCAGAGCACGAGGGCCCCGGCCATGCCGTGGTCGCCGCCCAGGCAGAGCACCCGACCGTGATGGCCTTTGTGGCTGTCGAGGCGCCGCACGGGAAGAGCGTCGGCCAAGTCCGACGCTCGGACCGCCCACGCTGACGGCGCACCCTCCGAGGCCGCGGCGGCCAGCGCATCGACGTCGAGGCCCAGCGGATCGACGTGCACTTCACCCGCAGCCTCGCGGCCCAGAGCGGTGAAAAGGCCGCGTTTCGCGGCGACGAAGCACAGGGTCATCGCGGCGGGAAGGAACGCGCCAGGGGCGCTACCGCGGTCGGCATCGATGCCCGAGGGCACATCCAGCGCCAGCACCGGACGCCGCTGCGCGGCCACCGCCTGCATCAGGGCCGCCACGGGCGCTTCCGGGGCGCGGGAGAGCCCGATGCCGAACAAGGCGTCGATCCACGCGTCCGCGTCGGGAACGCCAGACGCCAAGGTACGCACGTCGTGCCCCGCCGCGCGCCACCGGGCCGCGGCGGCCCGAGCCTCGGGGGTGCGCGGTTCGCCGCTGGCCACCGCATCGACCTGAAGCCCGCTGCGGTGCAGGGCCAAGGCCGCGACATAGCCGTCGCCACCGTTGTTGCCCGTCCCGCACAGCACGCCGACCCGCCGCACCTGCGGCCAGCGTTCGCGCAGCAGCGCTGCGGCGGCCTCGCCGGCCTGCGTCATCAGCCCGAAGGCATCGACGCCGCGCGCGAAGGCCGCGCGCTCAATGGCACGCACGGCATCGGCGCAGTACAGCGGCATGGCATGGGACATGCCGCGGATTCTATACTTCGCACCATGCACGACTGGGCCGCGCTCGCCGCCGACATCAAGCGCTGGGCCGAAGCGCTCGGCTTCCAGCAGGCCGGAATCAGCGCCGGCACGCTGGCGAGTGACGAAGCGCACCTCGCGCGCTGGCTCGCCGAAGGCCACCACGGTTCGATGGACTGGATGGCCACGCATGGCACGAAGCGCAGCCGCCCCGACGAGCTGGTGCCGGGCACGGTGCGCGTCATCAGCGTTCGCATGGATTACGGCGTCGACGACGACGCGGCCTGCTGGGACACGCTGGCCGATGGCACCCGCGCTTATGTCGCGCGCTACGCCCTGGGCCGCGATTACCACAAGGTGCTGCGCGCGCGGCTGCAGAAGCTCGCGGACCGCATCGCCGAGGTGGTCGGCCCGTTCGGCTACCGCGCCTTCGTCGATTCCGCCCCCGTGCTGGAACGCGCACTGGCCCGCGACGCCGGCCTCGGCTGGATCGGCAAGAACACCTGCGTGATCAATACCAAGGCCGGCAGTTGGTTCTTCCTCGGCGAGCTCTACACCGACCTTCCGCTACCCGTCGACGAGCCCGCCACCGAGCACTGCGGCACCTGCACGCGCTGCATCGACATCTGCCCCACGCAGGCCATCGTCGCGCCGAACGTGCTCGACGCGCGGCGCTGCATCAGCTACCTGACGATCGAGAACGCCGGGACGATCCCGCTCGAGTTCCGCCGCCCCATGGGCAACCGCATCTTCGGCTGCGACGACTGCCAGCTGGTCTGCCCGTGGAACAAGTTCGCCCAGCGCCATGCCCTGCCCGACTTCGAGCCGCGCCATGGGCTGGACATCGCTTCGCTGGTGGAATTGTTCGCGTGGGACGAGGACGCGTTCCTCAAGCGCACCGAAGGCTCTGCGATCCGCCGCACCGGGCACCAGGGCTGGTTGCGGAACATCGCCGTCGCGCTGGGCAACGCCCCGCATTCGGACGCCGTGATCGAGGCGCTGCGCTCACGCGCGTCGCACCCCTCCGAGGTCGTGCGCGAGCACGTCGAGTGGGCGCTCTCGGAACAGGCTGCGAAAGCGCCAACCTAACCGCGAGCGAGGATCTCCGCAGCCAAGGCAGCGCTGATCGGGTCCTGCGCGTGCGCCTGGCCTTCCAGCACCGGCAGCAGGCCGCCGGCCAGCGTCTTGCCGAGCTCGACGCCGAACTGGTCGAAGGCGTTGATGCCCCAGAGCACCGACTGCGCATAGACGCTGTGCTCGTAGAGCGCGATCAGCGCACCGAAGCTGCGCGGTGTCAGGCGGTCGAGCAGGATCAGGGTGCTCGGTCGATTGCCCGGGAAGTGCCGCTGCGGACGATCGCCCTCGTCACCGTTCGCCAGTGCTTCGACCTGCGCCAGCAAATGCGAGAGCAGCACGCGATGCTGCGCAGCATGCGCGTGGTCCGGCTGGACGACGCCAATGAAGTCCGCCGGCACCACCTGCGTGCCCTGATGCAGAGCCTGGAAGAAGCTGTGCTGGCTGTCGGTACCCGCCCCGCCCCACAGCACCGGCACGGTGTCGTGCTCGATGGCCGCGCCGTCGTGGTCGACGCGCTTGCCCAGCGATTCCATGACCAGCTGCTGCAGGTAGGCCGGCAGCAAGCGCAGGCGCTCGTCATAGGGCAGCACCGCCTGGGCGGCATGGCCCTCGGCGTTGCGATTCCACACCGCGAACAGCGCATGCCACAACGGCAGGTTCGATTCCGCCGGCGCCTCGAGGAAATGCCGGTCCATCGCCTCGGCGCCGGCGAGCATCTGGGCGAAACCGTCCTCGCCGAGCGCCAGCAGCACCGAGAAACCGACCGCCGACCACAGCGAGTAGCGGCCGCCGACCCAATCCCACATCGGCAGCACGCGCGAAGGATCGATGCCGAAAGCCTCGGCCTTGGGCACGTTCGCACTCACCGCGTACAGGCGCTCACCGCCGCCGAGCCAGTCGCGGATGAGTTGGCCGTTGAGCAGGGTTTCCTGCGTGCCGAAGCTCTTCGAAACGAGGATCGCGGCAGTCTTCGCCGGATCGAGGCCCGCCAGCAGGCGCGTCGCCGCATGGGCATCGACGTTGCTGAGGAAATGGATGGTGAAGCGGCCGTCGCCGAAGTCCTTCAGCGCGTCTAGCGCCAAGCGCGGACCGAGGTCGGAGCCGCCGATGCCGACGTTGATGATGTCGGTCACGCCGCTGGCGCGAAGGGCTTGTGCCATGTCGGCCATGCGCTGGCGGGCGGCGTGGGCTTCGAGGGCTGCGCCGGAGGCCACCGGGGCCTCGAACGCGGTGCGCAGCGCGCTGTGCAAGGCGGGACGGCCTTCGGAGCGATTCACCGAGGCACCGTGCAGGAGTTCACGGATCGCCGCGCCCATGCCGCTGGCCTGCGCCACCGCCAGCAGGGCGTCGAGGGCTTCGGCATCGACATGCTGGCGCGCGAAGTTCGCGTACAGGCCGTCGACCTTCAAGGCCATGCACGCCGCACGATCCGGCTCGCGCGCGATGAGCTGCTTCAACGAATGGCCCGCGAGGCGAGCGCCGTGGGACTTCAGGTGTGCCAGACGCGCCGCGATCGAGTGCATTCGTTGTCCTGGGGTCAGGCGGCCTGCGCCGGGATGCTGTGGTTGGTATGGGTGAGGCGGTTCTGGCGGTCGACGTAGACCAGCGTCGGCTTGAACTTCGCCGCTTCCGCCTCGTCGAGCTGGCCGTAGGCGCAGATGATCACCAGATCGCCCGGGCCGGCGAGGTGCGCCGCGGCGCCGTTCACCGAGATCACGCCGCTGCCCTCTTCGCCACGGATGGCGTAGGTGACGAAGCGCGCGCCGTTGTTGATGTTGAAGATGTGCACCTGCTCGTACTCGCGGATGCCCGACACGTCGAGCAGGCGGCCGTCGATGGCGCACGAGCCCTCATAGTGAAGCTCGGCGTGGGTGACGGAGGCGCGGTGGATCTTGGCTTTCAGCAGGGTGAGCTGCATGGGGGCGGTCCGGAGGCGTGAAGGCGCGGAGTGTAGGGGCGAGGGGTGGAGCCCGCAATCGAACCCACCCTTGCGCACAGCGTCGCCGAAGCGGCGTTCAGCGGGCGTCGACGCCGTCGAAGTCGAGGTTGTCGATCAGGCGCGTGCGGCCAAGGCGCGCAGCGACCAGCCCCAGAAGGCCCGGCTCGCTGCCGCCATCAGGAATGGAAAGGTCGGCGCGGCGGATCGCCACGTAGTCGACGTCGAAGCCCGCCGCCGTCAGGCGCTCGACGGCTTCCTGCTCCAGGCCCGCCGGTGGCAGGCCCAGCGCGGTCTGATCACGCAGCGTGCGCAAGTTGCGGATGATCTCGACCGCCACGCGGCGCTCGTCCGGCGACAGGTACTGGTTGCGCGAACTCATGGCGAGGCCGTCCGGCTCGCGCACGGTCGGGCCGGGCACGATGTCGATGGCGAAGGCGAAGGCGAGGTCCTTCGTCATGTGCCGGATCACCTGCAGTTGCTGGTAGTCCTTGCGGCCGAAGATGGCGACGTCCGGGTGCACCATGTTGAACAGGCGAGCCACGACGGTCGCGACACCGTCGAAGTGGCCCGGACGGTGGGCGCCTTCCAGCACATCAGCCACGCCGGGGACGCGGATGCGCACCGCGGCCTCGGCCCCCAGCGGATACATGGTTTCCACCGACGGCAGGAACAGCAGGTCGCAGCCGGCCTGCGCGAGCCCCTCGGCGTCGGCCTCGGGCGTGCGCGGATAGCGCGAGAAGTCCTCGCTCGGCCCGAACTGCGTCGGATTCACGAACACGCTGGCCACGACCTTGTCGGCGTTCTGCTTGGCCAATTCGATGAGCGAATGGTGCCCGGCGTGCAAGTTGCCCATGGTGGGCACCAGCGCGATGCGATGCCCCTGGTCGCGCCAGCCAGCGAGGTGGGCGCGCAGTTCGGCGACGGTGCGGACGGTGCGGATCATGCGTAGGCGTGCTCGGGCGCGGGGAAAGTGCGCGAACGCACGGCCTCGGCATAGGCGCGGACGGCGCCCTGCACCGAGCCGCCGTCGGCGAGGAAATTCTTCACGAAGCGCGGTCGGTGGCCGCCACTGACGCCCAGCAGGTCGTGCAGCACGAGGATCTGGCCGTCGCAACCCGCGCCTGCGCCGATGCCGATGGTGGGAATCGACAGCTCACGGGTGATGCTCTCGGCCAAAGCGGAGGGCACGCACTCGAGCACCAGCGCCGTGGCGCCTGCGGCTTCCACCGCCCGCGCATCGCGCTTGAGCTGTTCGGCGGCCGCGGCCTCGCGGCCCTGCACCTTGTAGCCACCGAGGCGCAGCACCGATTGCGGCGTCAGGCCGAGATGGGCACAGACCGGGATCTCGCGCTCGACGAGGAAGCGGATGGCGTCGAGCTTCACGCCCGCGCCCTCGATCTTCACCATCCCGGCGTTGCCCTCCTTGAGCATCCGCACGCCAGCGTCGAACGCCCTCTCGGGTGTTGCATCGGCGCCGAAGGGCATGTCGGCAACGAGCAGCGCGCCGCGCAAGCCACGCGCCACGGCACGGCAGTGGTAGACGATCTGGTCGACGGTGACCGGCAGCGTGCTGGCCTCGCCCTGCACCACCATGCCGAGCGAATCGCCCACGAGCACGAAATCCACGCCCTCGGCGTCCAGCACCGCAGCAAAGCCGGCGTCATAGGCGGTCATCGCCACGATCGGCGTGCCGGCGGACTTCAACCGGCGCAGCTCGGGGACGGTGACGGGCGGGCGCGGCGGGGGCGCGTCGGAGGCGTACATGCGGGGGCGGAAGCCGGTCGCGATTGGGCGCCTAAGGTATCGCCTCGATACCCGAGCGATCCAGCGCAAGGGCCAGATCCGTGATGCGTCCGACGCCGGGCACGTCGAGTTCGGCGGCGATCTCGGCCCAGGGCACCAGCACGAAGGCCCGCTCGGCGAAGCGCGGATGCGGCAACTGCAGCGCCGGCGTGTCGAGGTGGACCCCCTCCATCGCCAGCAGGTCGAGGTCCAGGGTGCGTGGCCCCCAGCGCTGCTCGCGGGCCCGGTCGCGACCATGGGCACGCTCGGTGGTCTGGAGTGCGGCCAGCACATCGAGGGGCGGCAGCGTCGTGGCGAGTTCCGCCACGGCATTGATGAAGTCGGCCTGCTCGGTCACGCCCCAGGCCGGCGTGCGGTAGCGGCGCGAGACGCGGACGACATCGACGCCATTGGCCGCCCCCAGCATCGCCAGGGCGGAGGTGAAGCACGCGGACACGTCGCCGACATTGCCGCCCAGCCCCACCCAAGCCCGCCGCACAGTCATGCCGGAGCGCCAGCTCCCGGGCCGCCACGACGAGGACGGCGGCGGCGGCGACGGCGCGGACCGGCTTCACCCGTCGCGCCTTCGGCCAGCGCATCGCCCTCGCCCGCCTCGTCGAGACCCAGGCCTCCCTGGTCCAGCGATTCGGACAGCGCGGCCGGGGCCTGCAACTGCGCATCGCGCCAGAACAGCAGGTCGGCGGCGAGTTCCGGCGCCACCTTGGCGCGGAGCTCGAGGAAATCGAACGCAGCGCGGAAGCGCGGATGGGCCAGCGTGCGGAACACGCGCTTCTTCTGCCGCAGCGCGAAGCGCGGCTGCAGCATCCAGATCTCCTGCATCGGCAGCGAGAACCGCCGGGGCAGCACGATGCGATGCGCCTGATGGAGCGTCACGCGGTCGGCCGCACGCTGCTGGGCCACCGCCGGCTCGAGGCCCTGCGCCTGCAGGCGCGCCAGCTCGCGGCAGTAGGCCGGCCACAGCAGCACGGCATAGAGGAAGGCGGGCGTGACCGGCTTGTCCTCGGCGATCCGCTTGTCGGTATTGCGCAAGCCATCGAGCACCATCGAGCGCAGCAGGCCGCTACGGTTGGTGCGCAGTGCCTCCGCCGTTTCCGGCAACACGGCCGGCAACAGCTGGTGGGCCTCCAGGCCAAGGAAACTCGCCTCGCCATGCCCGGCAAGGAACAGCTTCAGGGATTCGTCGAACAAGCGCGCAGGCGCCGCACCGGCGAGCAGGGGCGCCAGCGCGGGCATCGGCGCCGCGGCGCTCTCGTCGATGGTGAATTCGAGCTTCGCGGCGAGGCGGACCGCTCGCAGCATCCGGACCGGGTCTTCGCGGTAGCGCTTCTCGGGGTCGCCGATCAACTTGAGCTTGCGCGCGAGGACGTCCTCGTAGCCACCGACGTAGTCGCGCACCGAGAAATCCTCGATGGCGTAATAGAGCGCGTTCGCCGTGAAGTCGCGCCGCACCGCGTCGTCTTCGATGCTGCCGTAGACGTTGTCGCGCAGCACGCGGCCATCGTCCTGCGTTTCCCGGTCGCCACTGCCATCGTCGTCGTTGGCGCGGAACGTCGCGACCTCGATGATCTCGCGGCCATAGACCACATGCGCCAGGCGGAACCGGCGGCCGATCAAGCGGCAGTTGCGGAACACCTCGCGCACCTGTTCCGGCGTGGCGTCGGTGGCGATGTCGAAATCCTTCGGCTGGCGGCCGGCCAGCAGGTCGCGGACCGCACCACCCACCAGATAGCCCTTGAAACCGGCGTCGCGGAGCCCGTAAAGCACCTTCAGGGCGGCAGAGCTGATGTTCCTGCGCGAGATCGGATGGGCCTCGCGGGGAATCACCAGGGGCGCGACGGTTTCGGACATGGGGTGGTGGGTATCCAGGATGGCGCCGAAGAGGCTAGAGAATGTGGAACGATTCCGTTATCCTACCGGACTCGCAGGAAGCGACCAACCAATGCTCCCTTCGTCTAGAGGCCTAGGACGTGGCCCTCTCAAGGCTAAAACACGGGTTCGAATCCCGTAGGGAGCGCCAATTCCACGAGGCCCGGCAATGCCGGGCCTCGTCTTTTCCGGGCCCACGCCATCGGCCACGCCGCGGCGCTACCCTAACCGCCTACCTCACGTCGCCAACGCCATGCCCTTCGTCGTTACCGAGAACTGCATCAAGTGCAAGTACACCGACTGTGTCGAGGTCTGCCCGGTCGATTGCTTCCATGAAGGCCCGAACTTCCTCGTCATCGATCCGGACGAGTGCATCGACTGCACGCTCTGCGAGCCGGAGTGCCCGGCCAAGGCGATCTTTCCGGAAGACGACGTGCCGGCTGGCCAGGAAGGGCTGATTGCCCTGAACAAGGAGCTGGCCGCGCAGTGGCCGGTGATCACCACGCGGAAGGAACCGCTGCCCGACGCCGCCGAATGGGACGGCAAGTCGGACAAGCTCCCGCTGCTGCAGCGCTGAGCGGCGCGCGCCCTTGGGCGCGACGCCCCTCGATGCGCGTTACTGCAGGCGCGACTGCAGCAGGCCGAGCAATTCGCCGGCCGCGCCGCCACTGATCGCCGCGCCCTCCGGGCTGATGGCATCGACGCGCACCGACTCGCCGCGCGCGGCCAGCCGCACGAGGAAGCTCTCGCCGCGGAAACTGACTTCGTAGCTGCTCAGCGCGGCGACGGGCGTCGCCGTGGCGCCATCGACGCGGCCGAGCGCCAGCCCAACGCGGCGGAACGCGTTCTCGGCCGTATCGCTGATCTCGAAACTGGTGGCCACGCCAAGGGCGGCGGGCGGCGCCTCGCCGGGCGACGCCGCGCCGGCGGCGGCCGGCGGGATCTGCAGCGCCGCACTCGACGACGGCAGGACGAGATCCGGCGGCACTTCGAGCGGACGGCTCTCGCGGCTCTCGAGGTACGGGGCGTCCTTGCCGCGGAAGAGCGAGCATCCGGACAGGGCGACGACCGCCGAGGTGGCGAGGAGGCCGAGGATCAGGGGGCGCTTCAGGGTGGACAGGTGCATGGACATCTCCAGGGAATCAGGCGGCGCGACGCGCGGCCGAGGCTTCGGCTTCGACGCGGTCAACGAGGGACAGCATGGCCGCCAGCGACGCAGTGTGCGGCGCCTCGAGCGGGAGCAACGGCAGGCGCAGGTCGGCACCGAGGCCTTGGGCCTTGAGCAGGGCCTTCAGCGGTATCGGGTTCGGCGCGCAGCCGAGGAAATCGTAGAGCGGCCCCAGCAGCGCGTCGCGGGCTCCGGCCTCGCCGAACGCGCCCTCGCCCGCCGTGGCGGCGATGGTCGCCATGCTGGCCGGCACCACGTTGGAAGCGACCGAGATCACGCCCACGGCACCGGCGCGCATCGCTTCGACGAAGGTGGGGTCGTCGCCCGACAGCAGGGCGAAGCCCGGCGAAGCGAGCGGCGCGAGGGCCGCCCAGCGTTCGGCATCGCCGCGGGCTTCCTTCAGGCCGACGATGCCCTCCACGCCGACGAGTTGCGCGACGGTCTCCGGGGCCATGTCGACGCCGGTGCGTCCCGGCACGTTGTAGAGGATGACGGGCAGGCCACCCTGCGCTGCCACGGCGCGGTAGTGAGCCACGAGGCCGGCCTGCGTCGGACGCACGTAGGGCGGCGTCACGACCAGCGCGGCCTGCGCGCCGAGTTCGGCGGCGCGCCGGGTCTGGGCGATGGTTTTGGCGGTGTTCGAGAGCCCGGTGCCGGCGATCACGCCGATACGACCGGCGACGACCCGAACGGCTTCGACCAGCAGCGTGTCGTATTCATCGTCCGTGAGCGCCGCTGCTTCGCCGGTGGAGCCGGCGACCACGACGGCGGACGCGCCCGAGGCGATCTGTTTTTCCAGCATCTGCGCCCAGGCACGGAGGTCCAGGGTCCCGTCGATGGAAAACGGGGTGGCAAGCGCGGTGATGCTGCCGGAAAGTCGCAAGGCAGGGCTCGTTCGGTGGGGGAGAAATGAGTCTTGATGTTACTTGCGGCGCGAAGAACGCGGCAAGTATGCTGGCGGCAATGAGTGAATCCACGCCCCGTCCGCCGTCGAACGAAAACCTGCTGCTGATCAGCGCGTATTCGACCCATCCGGACTCTCCGCTCCTCGCCGTCAGCCGCCGCATAGCCGACTCGGGCTGCAACCTCGCCGACGCCCGCCTCTCCACCGTGGGCCGGGATGTGTCGGTCACGGCGCTCGCGGTGGGCTCATGGGACGCCGTCGCCAAGCTGGAAGCCATGCTCGGGCGGATGGAGCGCGACGACGGGATGAAGATCCACTGGTACCGCACCGGCCCGAAACCCGTGCAGTCCAACCTGATTCCCTACATCGTCGAGGTGGTCGCCTCCGATCGGCCGGGAATCCTCTACCAGCTCGCCGATTTCTTCGACCGCCAGGGCATCACGGTCGAGAACCTGCAGTGCTCGCGCTACCGCGCCATGCAGACCGGCGCCGACATGTTCTCGGCCCACGTCACCATCGGCGTGCCGGCCAGCATGCATATCGCCGCGCTGCGCGACGACTTCCTCGCCTTCTGCGACGACCTGAACCTCGACGCCATTATGGACCCGATGAAGTTCTGACGCCGATGACCCCATGCCTCCATTGATTCGCCGCCGCGCCGCGTGACCATCGCACGCCGACACCCAGCCGCCATGACGCCCCCGCGTGATGGCGGCTTTTTCTTTGCCGCATCCCTGCCCCGCCACGAGGAGCTTCCATGACGCAGAGCAAGCGCATCTACGTGCTCGACACCAACGTGCTGATGCACGACCCGACGGCGCTGTTCAAGTTCGAGGAGCACGACGTGTTCCTGCCGATGATGGTTCTGGAGGAACTCGACAACAACAAGAAGGGGCAAACGGAATCGGCCCGCAATGCCCGCCAGGTCAGCCGCTTCCTCAACGAACTGGTCGTGGCCCACGGCAACCGCGGCATCGAAGGCGGCATCAGCCTGCTGCGTCCGAAGGAGCTGCAGTTGCGGGCGGCGGACATGCTCGGTCGGCTGCTGTTCCAGACCAAGCCGGTCGACATCAGCAAGGGCTTCGGCACCGTGCTGCCGGACAACCAGATCCTCGGCTCGATCCTGCAACTGCGGATGGAGAACCCGAGCACGCCGGTGGTGCTGGTGTCGAAGGACATCAACCTGCGCATCAAGGCCAGCATCGTCGGCGTGCAGGCCGAAGACTACGAGAACGACCGCGCGCTCGACGATTTCAACCTGCTCTACACCGGCGCGACCCAGCTGCCCGAAGACTTCTGGAAGCGTCATGGCGACAGCCTGCGCAGCTGGACCGAGCGCGGCCGCACCTTCTACGAGATCAAGGCCGCTCCCGAGGACGGCTGGTACGCCAACCAGTACCTCTACCTGCCGGGCGAAGACGACGTCGAACTGAAGGTGGCGAAGCTCGACGGCGACCGCGCCGTGCTGCAGATCGTCGAGGACTTCCGCTCGCCCAACCGGCAAGTCTGGGGCATCAACGCCCGCAACCGCGAGCAGAACTTCGCGCTGAATGCCCTGATGGACCCGGAGATCGACTTCGTCACCCTGCTGGGCACCGCGGGCACGGGCAAGACCCTGCTGGCGCTGGCCGCGGGCCTCGCGCAGACCATGGACGTGCAGCGCTACCGCGAGATCATCATGACCCGCGCCACGGTGAGCGTGGGCGAGGACATCGGCTTCCTGCCCGGCACCGAGGAAGAGAAGATGACGCCGTGGATGGGCGCGCTCACCGATAACCTCGAAGTGCTCACGCACGCCGAGGACCACGGCAGCTGGGGCCGCGGCGCCACCAACGACCTGCTCGCTTCGCGCATCAAGATCCGCTCGATGAACTTCATGCGTGGCCGCACCTTCCTCAACCGCTGGGTGATCGTCGACGAGGCGCAGAACCTGACGCCGAAGCAGATCAAGACCCTGATCACCCGCGCCGGCCCGGGCACCAAGATCATCTGCATGGGCAACGTCGAGCAGATCGATACGCCCTACCTCACCGAGACGACGTCCGGCCTCACCTACGCGGTGGATCGCTTCAAGAGCTGGGCGCACAGCGCGCACGTCACCCTGCGTCGCGGCGAGCGCTCGCGCCTGGCCGACTACGCCTCCGAGGTGCTCTGAGTGCAAGAGCGCGTCATCTCGGCCCTGACCATCGCCGGCTCGGACAGCGGCGGTGGCGCGGGCATCCAAGCCGACCTCAAGGCTTTCGCCGCCCACGGCGTGCACGGGCTTTCCGCCCTCGCCGCGCTGACCGCCCAGCACACGCGCGGCGTCACCGCCGTGCACGCACCGGACGTGGGCTTCCTACGGGCGCAGATCGACGCCTGCATCGAGGACTTCGACGTGCGCGCGGTGAAACTCGGCATGCTCGCCACGGCTGACATCATCCACGCCGTGGCCGATGCGCTCTTGCATTGGAAGCCAACGGCGCTCGTGGTGGACCCGGTAATGGTGGCGACCAGCGGCGCCAAGCTGCTGGCCGACGACGCACTCGATGCCCTGCGCACGCGCCTGCTCCCGATGGCGACCGTGCTGACACCGAACCTGCCGGAGGCCGAGCTGCTGCTCGGGCGCCGGATCGCCCCGGGCGCAGACGCCGATGCCGCACTCGTCGAACTGCTCGACCTCGGCGCCGACGGCGTCTTGCTGAAGGGTGGCCACCTCGCCGAAACCGAGGTGATCGACCGCTTCGGCAGCGGCGTGCTGCGCGCGAGCTTCCGCAGCCGTCGTCTGCCGCTGGAGGGCCATGGGACGGGCTGCACGTTGGCCTCGGCGATCGCGGCGAACCTCGCCCTCGGCGAGACGGCGCCGCAGGCCTGCCGCCTCGGTACGGAGTACATCGCCGGCGCTCTGGCGGCCGGGTACCGCCCCGGTCTCGGCGAGATCGTCGTGCTCGACCACTTTTGGCGCTTCCGCGAACGATGATCGACCAGCTGCCGCGCTGGGTCTGGGTGGCCGGTGGCGCCCTGAGCTTCGCGGCCGGGCTGATGAACGCGGTCGGTCTGCTGGCCTTCGGTGCGGAGGCCGTGACCCATCTCACCGGCACGACGACGCTGATCGCCGGCCATCTTGGCTTCGGCCGTTGGGACAGCGCGCTCCACCTGTTGGGCATCCTCGGCGCCTTCTGCCTCGGCGCGGTGTTCAGCGGCTGGCTGATCCGCGACGAGCATCTCCGGCTGGGACGCCGCTACACCGTGGCGCTGGGGATCGAAGCGCTACTCGTGCTCGCCGCCACGCAGGCCTTTTTCTGGCGCGAACCCGCGGCCTATTACCTGCTGGCCAGCGCCGTCGGCCTGCAGAACGCGATGGCCACCACCTTCAGCGGCGCGGTGATGCGCACCTCGCACCTGAGCGGCATGTTCACCGACCTCGCCATCTACCTCGGCCACGCGCTGCGTGGCCTGCCCGTCGCGAAGAAGCGCATCGCCGTCTGCCTGCTGGTGATCGGCGGATTCTCCAGCGGGGCGCTCGTGGGCGCCTGGGGCATGCGCTCGATCGGTCCGGGCGTGCTGCTCGTGGCAGCGACCATCGCTGCGGGCCTCGCCATCGCCCACGCCTTGCGCCCGGCACCGCACGCGGGCAAGGTTTGACCGGGATTTCCCCCGGCAAGGAGCAACACATGCGCAGCGGCAACCCCGTTCTCGGCGAGAACACCTTCCTCGACGTCGGCTCGGGCCGCGTCGTCACCCGCGATGGCCAGACGATGACGATCGGCGGCACGGTCAACAAGACCGCCCTGCTGCTCGCGATGGTGCTGATCACCGCGACCTACACCTGGAACCTCTACAGCGGCCCGGAGAGCGTCCCCGGCCTGATGCCCTACGTCTGGGGCGGCGCCATCGGCGGTCTCGTGCTGGCCTTGGTCACCGTCTTCAAGAAGGAATGGGCGCCCGTCACGGCACCGCTGTATGCGCTGGTCGAAGGCCTGTTCCTCGGTGCGGTCTCGGCGATGTTCGAAGCGCAGTTCCCGGGCATCGTGATGCAGGCCGTCGGCCTCACCTTCGGCACCCTCGCGTCGCTGCTGCTGGCCTACAAGTCCGGCCTGATCCGCGCCACCGAGAACTTCAAGCTCGGCGTGGTCGCCGCCACCGGCGGCATCGCCCTGCTCTACCTCGTCAACATCGGCATACGCCTGATGGGCTTCGAAGGGATGGGCTTCATCCACGACAGCGGCTGGCTGGGCATCGGTTTCTCGGCCTTCGTGGTCGTGATCGCCGCGCTGAACCTCGTGCTCGACTTCGATTTCATCGAAAGCGGCGTCGAAGCCGGCGCCCCGAAGTCAATGGAGTGGTACGGCGCCTTCGGCCTGATGGTGACGCTGATCTGGCTGTACCTCGAGATCCTGCGCCTGCTCTCGAAACTGCGCGGCGACGATTGATCGCACCGGGCCCGTCCCCCGCGGGACCGGCCATCGTCCCAACAACGGAAAAGGGCGCCTTGCGGCGCCCTTTCCTTTTGCTGCTTCGAACCTGCGATCAGCCGGTGACGCGCGCGGCGACGGCCTTGGCGAAGCTCTGCGTCGTGCCCGTGCCGCCGACGTCCGGGGTAACGCCGTCCTTCGCGGTGAGCGTGTCGCGGATGGCCTGGCGCAGGCGGTTGGCATGGTCGACGTGACCGAGGTGGTCGAGCATCTGGCCAGCGGCCAACAGCAACGCGCAGGGATTGGCGATGTTCTTGCCGGCGATGTCCGGGGCCGAACCGTGCACGGCCTCGAAGATGGCCGCGTGCTCGCCGATGTTCGCACCCGGGGCGAGGCCGAGGCCACCCACCAGGCCGGCGCAAAGGTCGGAGACGATGTCGCCGAACAGGTTCGTCGTCACGATGACGTCGAACTGCTCCGGGCGCATCACCAGCTGCATGCAGGTGTTGTCCACGATCATCTCGTTGCACTGGATGTCGGGGTACTGCTGCGCCACTTCGCGGGCGACCTTGAGGAACAGGCCCGAGGTGGACTTCAGGATGTTCGCCTTGTGCACCACCGTGACCTTCTTGCGGCCGACGCGGCGTGCCAGGTCGAAGGCGTAGCGGACGATGCGCTCCGAGCCCTTGCGGGTCACCTTCTGCGTCAGCAGGGCGGTCTCGCCGTCCGGCGACACCGACTGGCCCTCGCCGATGTAGGCGCCCTCGGTGTTCTCGCGCACCGTGATGATGTCGATGTTCTCGTAGCGCGCCTTGGTGCCCGGGAAGCTGATCGCCGGACGCACGTTGGCGTACAGGTCGAAGGTCTTTCGCAACGCGACGTTGATCGAGGTGAAGCCCTCGCCGACCGGCGTGGTCAGCGGACTCTTGAAGGCGATGCGGTGCTTGCGGATCGCGTCCAAGGTGGCGGCGGGCAGCAGTTCGCCGGTCTTCTCCATCGCCGACATGCCGGCTTCGACGAACTCGTACTGCAGCCCGAGCCTCATCGCATCCAGCACGCCCAGCGAGGCATCCATGATTTCGGGACCGATGCCGTCCCCGCGGATCACCGCAATCGTCTGAGACATGTCTTTTCCTTTTCTCGCCCGATCCAGCGCGGGCAGCGCGCGGATTATGCCGCAGCGGCGCCGGACCGGCCTCTGACGGCGGTCAAGGAACCGGGGCTTGGTTCAGGCGGGTCCATCGCGACGGGCGCCGGGAGGCAAAGCCCGGGCCGGGCTCAGCCGTGGGCCGCGTCGTGGGCGCCGGGGGCCTCGGCGGCGCCGGCTTCCAATTGGTCGAGGAAATCCACCGCGCGACGCAGGTGCGGGATGACGATCGAGCCACCGACGACCAGGCCGACCGAGAACACCTCGAAGAACTCCTCGCGGGTGACGCCGGCCTGCTGGCACTGGGCGACGTGGTAGGCGATGCAGTCGTCGCAGCGCAACACCATCGAGGCCACGAGGCCGAGCATTTCCTTGGTCTTGAGGTCGAGCGCGCCGGCCTTGTAGGTCTGCGTGTCGAGGGCGAAGAAGCGGCGCACGACCTGATTGTCCTCGGCGAGGATGCGCTCGTTCATGCGCTTGCGGAAGGCGGTGAATTCGGCGACGCGGTCACTCACGGGGCGGACTCCAGAAGGGGCGCCAGGCCACCGGCGCGGTCGAGGGCCACCATGTCGTCGAAACCGCCGACGTGGGTGCCATTGATGAAGATCTGCGGCACCGAAGTGCGCCTGGCCCGCTCGAGCATCTCGGTGCGCGCCACCGGGTCGAGGTCGACGCGCACCTCGCGCCACTCGACGCCGCGCTGTTTCAGGAAATTCTTGGCGGCGACGCAATAGGGGCAGATCGCGGACGAATACATCACGACCTCGGCGCGGGACATCTCGGCGGCTCCAATTCGGCGCAGGAAGCATGGAACTATGCGGGCGACCCGCGGTCTTTTCCAGCGCGACAGTGCCCCACTTAACGACGGGTTCACCAGCCGCCGCCCCCCTTTCGGCATGCTCCGACGATGCGCATCACGCCCCTGCTCGCCCTCCCCGCCGCCCTCGCCCTCGCGCTGTTCCCCGGCCCTGCCGCCGACGCGCAGTCGCGGCCGGAGGCACTCCCGCAGATGGGCTCCTCCGCCGCCAGCCTGATCACGCCGGCCGACGAGGCGCGCTACGGCGCGATGCTGATGCGCGAGTTGCGCCGGCAGGACCTGCTCGTCGCCGATCCCCTGATCGAAGGCTGGCTGCAGGGCTTGGGCTTCCGCGTGGCGGCATCGAGCGGCGAGCCAGACCATGGCTACACCTTCTTCATGATGCGCGACCGCCGCATCAACGCCTTCGCCACCCTCGGCGGCCTGATTGGCATGAATGCCGGCCTCGTGCTCACGGCCGAGCGCGAGGACGAGGTGGCCGGCGTGCTCGCCCACGAAGTGGCGCACGTCACCCAGCGGCACGTGCTGCGGTCCGCCGAAAAGTCGCAGCAGATGCAGCTGCCGACCATGCTGGCGATGATCGGCGCGCTGGCGGCGGCGTCGCAGAGCAACTCGCGCTCTTCCGACGACGCCATGCAAGCCGCCGTGGTCGGCGCACAGGCGCTGATGGCGCAGATGCAGATCAACTACACCCGCAGCAACGAATCGGAAGCCGACCGCATCGGCATCGAGACGCTGTCGCGTGCCGGCTTCGATCCGCTGGGCATCGCCGATTTCTTCGGCCGGATGGAACGCGCCTCGCGAGGCAACACGGGGGGCTGGCAGGCCCCGGAATACCTGCGCACCCACCCCGTGACGACCACGCGTATCGCCGAGGCGCGCGACCGCGCGGCGGCCATGGCCAAACAGGCCCCCTGGCGGGACGCCGCCGTCCGTGACGAAGGCCACCTGCTGCTGCCGGCCGCCCTGCGCCCCTTGCCGAGTGCCGCGAACGCGCGGCCCAGCGAGTTCCATTGGGCCCGTGAGCGCCTGCGCGTGCTGACGGCCCCCACCGCGCGCGACGCCGTCGCCGAGTACGAGAAGAATCCCGTCACCGCGCCCCGCCCCGAGGTTGCCTACGGCCACGCCTTGGCGATGCTTCGCGCAGGCCACGCGAGCGACGCCGTCACCCGCCTTGAGCGGCTGTTGGCCGTCGACCCGACCAACCTCTGGTTGCGGCTCGCCAGCGCGGAGGCCCTGCACAAGGCGGGCCGGCCGGTCGAGGCCACCCGCCACTACGAGGGACTGCTGGCGGATAACCCGCAGCACCGGGCGATCACCCTGAGCTATGCCGAGACCCTGAATGAGCGCGGGGATGCCGGCTCCGCCCGACGCGCCCAGGCCCTGCTTCGCCCGCTGCTGGCCGCCGCCAGCGGCGACCTGCTGCTGCAACGCAGCTTCGCCCGGGCCAGCGAGCTCGCCGGCGACGCCAACCGGGCCGTCGAGGCGCACGCCGAGGCCGCATTCCTCGCCGGCCGCGCAGAGGACGCCCTCAAGCAGTTCGACAGCCTCAAGCAACGCGACGACGTCGACTACGTGCAGCGCGCCCGCGTCGAAGCCCGCATGGCCGAGATCATGCCGGTGGTGCTGGAGATGCGCCGCGCGGGGCTGCGGCCCGAAGACCAGGCCCGCGAGCGGTCCTGACCGGACGCCGAGGCCCGCCCGCCCGGGCCGCGAGGGCTCGACAAGCCGCGCCGGCGCTGTGACGATTCCCTTTCAGTCGTCATGGTCGCGTCACAAAAGTTTTATCTACTGGCGCCCTGACCCCATGGCCTGGACATCCCGTGCAGAAGCGCATCCTCATCGTCGACGACGAGCCCGCCATCCGTGACATGGTGGCCTTCGCCCTCCGCAAGGGCGAATACGAACCGGTGCACGCCGGTGACGCCCGCGAGGCGCAGACCGCCATCGTCGAGCGCGTGCCCGACCTGATCCTGCTGGACTGGATGCTGCCGGGCACCTCGGGACTCGACCTCGCCCGCCGCTGGCGCAAGGACGAGCTCACCCGCGACGTGCCGATCATCATGCTCACCGCCCGCGGCGAAGAGAACGACCGCGTCTCCGGCCTCGAGTCGGGTGTCGACGACTACGTGGTGAAGCCCTTCTCGGCCCGCGAACTCCTGGCTCGCATCAAGGCCGTGATGCGCCGTTCGCGCGAGGACGAGGCCGACGGCAGCGTGCAGATCGGCCGCCTGCGCATCGACGGCGCGGCGCACCGCGTCTACGCCGGCGACGAATCCATCCACGTTGGCCCGACGGAATACCGGCTTCTGCACTTCTTCATGACCCACGCCGACCGCGTGTACACCCGTGCGCAGCTCCTGGACCATGTGTGGGGCGGGAACGTGTACGTCGAAGAGCGCACCGTGGACGTGCACATCCGCCGGCTCCGCAAGGCGCTGGAGCCGAACCAGCTGGACGGCATGGTCCAGACCGTCCGTGGCAGCGGCTACCGGTTCTCGGAAACGACGTGACGGACGCGCGCGCAGCATGACCATCGGGGCCCTGCTGCGCCGCGCTTGGCGCGCGTCGGTCGCCCGCCTCGTAGCGATCGTCGCGGCCGCGGCCCTGCTGGGCTGGTGGCTGGACGCCTTCTGGCCCCCGGTCGCGCTGTCCGCCTTCGCCATCCTCGGCTGGCATTACTGGCGCCTGCACCGCCTGCTCGCCCGCCTCTACCAACGCCGCCGCCTGCGCGACATCGACGGCCGCGGCCTCTGGGACGACCTCGAAATGCTCCTCCACCGCCGCCAGAACGAAGGCCGCGCCCGCACCAAGCGACTGCTGGGGCTGGTGCGCGGCTACCGGCGCGCCGCCACGCTCATGCCCGATGCGGTGCTGCTCGTCGACCGCGACAGCGGCCGCATCGACTGGTGCAACCGGCAGGCTCGGGAGCTTCTGGGCCTCGGCCCGCAGGGCAGCGAGGGCACCGTGGGCGCAGTGTTCCCCGATGCGACCGTGCGGGCATGGCTTGATGTCGGGCAGACCGATGAGCCTTTGCTCGACCAGGCCTCGCCGCTCGACGCCAACGTGCGGCTGAGCCTGCGCCTGCTGCCCTACTCCCCCTCGCAGTGGCTGCTGGTGGTGCGTGATGTCACCAAGCTGCTGCGGCTGGAGCAGTTGCGCCGCGACTTCGTCGCCAACGTCTCGCACGAGTTGCGCACGCCGCTGACGGTGGTGCACGGCTACCTCGACATCCTCGACGCCGACGACTACCCCGAGCTGGGCCCGATGCTCGACGAGATGCGCAAGCAGTCCGCGCGCATGTCGCAGCTGGTCGAAGACCTCCTGACGCTCTCGAGGCTGGAGGCCCAGGAGGCCCTGGCCCACCGCGAGGTGGTCGCCATGGCGCCGCTGCTGCTGACACTGAAGCGCGAAGCCCAGGCGATCTCCGCGGGCCGGCACCACATCCACGTCGAGGACAGCGCGAACGTCGACCTGCTCGGATCGACGCGCGAGCTGCACAGCGCCTTTTCGAACCTCGTGTCGAACGCCGTCCGCTACACCCCGGTCGACGGCCGCATCGACGTCCGCTTCGAACGCAGTGCCGACGGCGGCGTCATGTTGGCCGTGCAGGACAGCGGCTACGGCATCCCCGCGCAGCACCTGCCGCGCCTGACCGAACGCTTCTACCGCGTTTCCACCAGCCGGGCGCGCGAAACCGGCGGCACCGGCCTCGGCCTGTCCATCGTCAAGCACGTGCTGAACCTGCACCAGGGGCGGCTCGACATCCGCAGCGAGGTCGGTAAAGGCAGCGTCTTCGCCTGCGTGTTCGGGCCGGAAGCCGTGGTCGAGCGCGCGCGCGGCACCGACGAGGCCTGAGCCCGCCGCGCACCACGGCTTGCCAGCCGCGGCTGCGTCGTTTCCAATCCAGAGTCTGGTTCACGCAAGGCCGCCCCGTGCCCACCAAGTCGCCCCGAAAGCCCGCCGCCGCGGTTGCCGCCACCGGCACCTCGGGCCTCCCCGACCAAGAGCTGTTCCTGAGCCGCGAGCTGTCGCAGCTGGCCTTCAACCGTCGCGTGCTCGCCCAAGCGGAAGATCCGTCGATTCCGCTGCTGGAGCGCCTGCGTTACCTGTGCATCAGCTGTACCAACCTCGACGAGTTCTTCGAGATCCGCGTCGCGTCGCTGCGCACGACGGTGCAGTTCGGTTCAACGGCCACCGTTGACGGCGTGGCGCCCATCGCCCTGCTGAACCAGATCCACGACGAGGCCAGCGCGCTGGTCAACGCGCAATACGAGTTCTGGAACGACACGCTGCGCCCCGCCCTGAACGAGGCAGGCGTGCGCATCCTGCCGCGCGACGCCTGGAGCGCGAAGCAGAAGCGCTGGCTGAAGGAATACTTCGAGCACGAGATCATGCCGGTGCTGTCGCCGCTGGGGCTCGATCCGGCACATCCCTTCCCGCGCATCCTCAACAAGTCGCTCAACGTGGTCGTGGTGCTCGAGGGCAAGGACGCGTTCGGCCGCGCCGGCGGCATGGCCATCGTCCGTGCGCCGCGCTCGCTGCCGCGCATCATCCACATCCCGACGGAGATCTCCGGCGCGCCCCACGACTTCGTGCTGCTCTCCGCGGTGCTGACCGCCTTCGTCGACGAGATCTTCCCCGGCATGAAGGTCAAGGGCGCCTGGCAGTTCCGCGTGACGCGAAACTCCGAACTGGTGGTGGACGAGGAGGAAGTCGAGAACATCGCGCATGCCGTTCGCGAGGAACTCGTGGGACGCGGCTTCCGGCCGGCGGTGCGGCTGGAGATCGCCGAAAACTGCCCGACCACGATCGTGCAGGTGCTGCTGCAGAACTTCTCCCTGCCGGAGAATGCGGTCTACCGGATCAACGGGCCGGTGAACCTCAACCGCGTCATCCAGGTCATCGACCTCGTCGACCGACCGGAGTTGAAGTGGCCGCCGTTCACGCCGCGGCCCACCCGGCTCGACGTCGATGCGCCCTTCGACCAGCTGCGCGAACGCGACATCCTGATGCACCACCCGTACGAGACCTTCAACGCGGTGCTCGACCTGGTGGCGCACGCGGCGCACGACCCCGACGTACTCGCCATCAAGCAGACGCTGTACCGCGTGGGCAAGGATTCCCCGCTGATCGAGCATCTGATCACCGCCGCGCGCAACGGCAAGGACGTGACGGTGGTCGTCGAGCTTCGCGCCCGCTTCGACGAGGAGGCCAACCTCCGCCTCGCCGACCGGCTGCAGGAAGCCGGCGTGCAGGTGCTGTACGGCGTGGTCGGCTACAAGACGCACGCCAAGATGATGCTGATCGTCCGTCGCGAAGGGCAGCGCCTGCGCCGCTACGTGCACCTCGGCACCGGCAACTACCACGCCGGCACCGCGCGCACGTACACCGACATCGGCCTGATGACGGCCAACGAGGAGATCGGCGCCGACGTCCACGCGCTGTTCCAGCAACTCTCCGGCCTTGCGCCCTCGTTCAAGCTGAAGCAGCTGCTCACCTCGCCCTTCACCCTGCACGGTGGCCTGCTGGCGAAGATCGCGCGAGAAGCCCAGCACGCCCGCGAGGGCAAGCCGGCGCGCATCATCGCCAAGATGAACGCGCTCAACGAGGCCGGCGTCATCCGCGCGCTCTACGCCGCCTCGCAGGCCGGGGTGCAGATCGATCTCATCGTCCGCGGCGCCTGCGCGCTGCGCCCCGGGGTCAAGGGGCTCTCCGAGAACATCCGCGTGCGCTCGGTGGTCGGCCGCTTCCTCGAGCACAGCCGCGTCTACTGGTTCCAGAACGACGAATCGCCGCAGCTCTACTGCTCGAGCGCCGACTGGATGGAGCGCAACCTGCTGCGTCGCGTCGAGACCTGCTTCCCCATCCTCGATCCGAAGCTCTCGAAGCGCGTGTTCGACGAGGAACTCGCCAACTACCTGGCCGACAACACGCAGAGCTGGCAGCTGCAGGCTGATGGCCGCTACGTGCGCGTGGCGGTGGAAGGCGACGACATGCCGCACTCGGCCCAGCAGTCCCTCCTCGCCAAGCTCTGCCACTGACATGCCGAACAGCTCGCGCCGCAGCCTGCAGGACGGCGACCTCCTCGCAGCGGTCGACCTCGGCTCCAACAGCTTCCACCTCGTCGTCGCCCGCTACACGCTGGGCCAACTGCGCATCGTCGACCGCATCAAGGAGACGGTGCGCCTCGCGGAAGGCCTCGACGTCAACGGCGGCCTGCGTCCGGACGTCGTGGCCCGCGCGTTGGATTGCCTCGCCCGCTTCGGCCAGAAGCTGCGCAGCGTGCCGCCGGCGCAGGTGCGCGCCATCGCCACCAACACCGTGCGGCAGATGCGCAATCCGCAGAGCTTCCTGCTGCCGGCCGAAACCGCGCTCGGGCACGGCATCGAAGTGGTGGCCGGCCGCGAGGAAGCACGCCTCGTCTACCTCGGCGTGGCGCACGGCCACCCGCCGGGCAAGTCGCGACGCCTCGTCATCGACATCGGCGGCGGCTCCACCGAGTTCATCATCGGCGACGGCATGGCCCCGATCGAGCGCGAAAGCCTGCAGATGGGCTGCGTGGCCACCACCAAGCGCTTCTTCGCCAACGGCAAGCTGAGCCGCAAGCGTTGGAAGGACGCCCAGATCGAAATGGCCGCGGAGTTCCAGCAGTTCGCGGCGCTGTATCGCCAATTGGGCTGGAAGGAAACGTTCGGCTCGTCGGGCACGATCAAGGCCATCGGCGAGATCTGCGAAGCGCTCAAGCTCTCGAAGGGTGGCCTGATCACCGACACCGCGCTGGCCGGCCTGACCGACCGCGTGCTCGCCTTCGACACCCTCGAAACCCTGAAGCTTCCCGGCCTCAGCGCGGAGCGCCAGCCGGTGATCGCGGGTGGCGTGCTGGTGTTGGCCACCGCCTTCGAAGCGCTCGACATCCGCAAGCTGCACGTCAGCGAAGCGGCGATGCGCGAAGGCGTGCTGCACGACATGGTCGGCCGTGGCGGAAAGGCCGACCCGCGCGAAGAGTCGGTCGCGGCACTGATGACCCGCTACGCGATCGATACCGCGCAGGCGGAACGCGTGGAAGCGACGGCGCTGGCGCTGTTCGACGAGGTCGAGATGGACTGGGGCCTCGAGGCGCCGGACCGCCAGATGCTGGCCTGGGCCGCGCGCCTGCATGAGCTCGGCCTCGCCATCGCGCACAGCCAGTACCACGTGCACGGCGCCTACATCCTCGAGAACTCCGACATCGCCGGTTTCTCGCGTACCGAGCAGCAATTCCTGGCCACGCTGGTGCGCAACCAGCGCCGCGCCCTGCGGCTCACCAGTTTCGAGGGCTTGCCCGACCGCTTGGCACCGGCGGCCCAGCGCTGCGCGATGCTGCTGCGGCTCGCGGTGCTGCTGCACCGCGCCCACGAGGCCGGGAAGATCCCCGGCCTGCGCCTGCGGGTGGGCAGCGGCGAACTGCAGTTGAAGCTCTCGAAGCGCTGGCTCGACGCCCATCCGTTGACGCGCGCCGACCTCGACACCGAGCGCGAGCACCTGCGCGACATCGGCCTGCGTCTTGAGCTGGACGGCGGCTGAGCCTCCTCAGCGAACCCGCAAGGACGAGAGCGGCACGCGCTGGTCGATCAGCACCGCACCGTCGGCATCCCGAAGGCCCAGTCGCAGTTCGCGGCGGGCCCATTCGATCTCCACGAGGCCGAAGTTCGCCCGGTGGTAGGCCTCGCCGACGCGGAGCGCGTTGGGCACCGGCACGTGCCATTCCTCGGTGAGCCCGCTCGAGGTCAGGTCGACCATCGGGTAAGGCACGTTCGCATCGAGGCGCGTGAGTTCGCCGTAGTGCGTGTCCCCTGAGAGGAACACCACGCCCTCGGCACGGGTGTCGCGAATGAGCTGGAACAGCCGCGCCTGGTCGCGCGGGTAGTTCACCCACGCCTCCCAGCCCGGGAAGTCCGCCAGCACCTGAAGGCTGGAGCCGATCAGTCGGACCTCAGCCGGCTCGCGAAGCTGGCGCTCCAGCCACGCCCACTGCGCCTCGCCGAGCATGGTCGCTTCCGGCGACGGGTCGCGTGCGTAAGGCCCCGGTACCGGACGCCCTGCCCTCGCCTCGCGCCGGCCCCAGCGTTCGTGCGCTCCGTCGTCCGGGAACGCCGTGTTGCGTGCGATCGGCGTGCGGTTCCAGCGCAGGTCGAGCAGGATCACCTGCACGCGCTGCCCCGGTGGGCCGAACATCGCACTGGTGTACACGCCCTCGTGCGTTCGACGGGGTGAATCGGCCGGTTCGCCCCAGAAGTCGAAGAAGACCTCGCGCGAGGCGTCCTTCATCGGGTACTCGGCCCCCGCGTCGTTCTCGCCGTAGTCGTGGTCGTCCCACGTCGCCATCAACGGCGTCGACGCGCGCAGGCGCTGGAAGCCCGGCTGCGCGGCCAGCGCCGCGTAAGCCTGCTCGAGTTCGCCACGATCCCGCGTGTCGCCGTAGACGTTGTCGCCGAGGAACAGGAAGAGGTCGGGGTCGGCGGCCTGCACCGCCGTCCAGATCGGCTGCGGTTTGTGCTGCTCGGCGCAGGAACCAAAGGCGATGCGGGTCAGGGCGGGCGCGCTGGCGCTGCCTGCCTCCGGGGCCGCGAGGGCCACCGGAGGAAGGCAGAGCGCGAGCGCCAAGCCGAGGTGGCGCAGGGCCACCGACGGCAGGCGCCGCATCAGAACGAGGCCTCGAGCGTCAGGAACACCTGGCGCGGCGCGCCGGTGACCAGCGTGTAGTTCAGGCCCTGCGGGTCACGAGCGACGAAACCGTTGGTGCCGACGCTGGCGAAGTAGTCCTCGTCGAACAGGTTGGTGACGTTGAGCGTGGCCTTCAGGTCCTTGGCGAGGCCGAGGTCGCCGAAGCGGTACGACACCGACGCGTCGGTGACCCAGTAGTCCGGCACGCGCGAGTCATTGACGAAGGTGATGAAGCGCTCGTCGGTGTACTTCATGCCGATGCGGGCCTCGACGGCGTCCGCGGCGTAGCGCAGTTCGACGTTGGCGAGCATCTCCGGCGTGTCGACCACGGTCTTGCCGTCGGTCGGCACCAGGGTCGTGCCGTCGAGGTAGTTCGAGGCGTACTCCGACGAATTCCACGACAGCGAACCAAACAGCGAGAAGCCACCGCCGAGGCGCCAGTCCATCGCCGCCTCGGCGCCCGAGGTCTCGACGTCGCCGACGTTGGCCAGCACGCTTGGGCAACCGACGATGCCGGCGCATTGCGAGATGGTCAGCAGGCGGTCTTCGAAGTCCACGCGATACAGCGTGAGCGAGCTCTGGAAGCCCTCATTGCCGTAGCGCAGGCCGCCTTCGAACGTGGTCGAGGTCTCCGGGCGCAGCGTGCCGCGGATGGCGTTGAAGCCCGTCTGGCTGGCCGAGAACGGACCATTCACGCCAGCGCGGAAGGCCGCCATGTTCTCCGCGTACGAGCCGAACAGCTCGAAGCCCGGCGCCACTTCGAAACGCAGGCCCAGCTGCGGCAGGAAGCTGTCCTTGGCTTCGATGCGACCCTGCGCGCGCGTGCCGCGACGGCTCACGGCTTCGATCTCGGCGTCCAGCGCCTTGAAGCCGGCGTCGATCGTAAAGCGGCCATCCATCAGCGCGATGCGGTCGTTGAGGTACCAGACCTGCGTGCGGCTGTCGAAATCCTGCTCGAACACCCGCACGTCCGGGCTGCGGTAGAAGTAGCCGCGGTTCGGCGGGGTGTCGGCGTTGAGGAAGTAGAAGTTGCGCTGCAGGTTGTGGTCGCTGTCCTCGTGCCACAGGCCGAAGCTCAGCGTGTGCACGCCGAACGGCAGCTCGAAGCCGGCCGTGAGGCCGCCGCGATCGATGGTGTACTCGGTGGTGCGAAGGCTCAGCGGCAGGGTGGACGAGCTCGGCGAGTACGGGGTCACCCAGTGGCCCTGGCCTTCGTTCGTGTGGCGATAGACCTGCGCCTTGAAGCTGCCGCCGTCGCCGATGGCGATGTCGGTGTTCAGCGCATAGAGGTTGTCGTCGCGGAGGCCACGGCCCAGGTAGTAGGCGTCGTCCAGGCTGTTCACACCGCCCGAGAACTGGCCGAAGCCGGCGCGGATGGCGCGCGTCCAGTCACGCGCGTAGTTGTCCCAATCCATGCCGAGGCGGCGCGCCGACTCCAGCGACAGATCCGCGTAGTCGGTCTCGTTGCGACGCGAGGTGTTGATGAGCGCGCCGAGGCTCCAGGCCTCGTCGGCGTAGCGGGCCTGCGCGTTGACCTGGCGCGAATCCTGCGCGCCGTAGCCCTTCCATTTCTCGGCATCGTGCTTGGCGCCCGAGAGGAAGGCCGAGAAGCCGTCGAGGTCACCGGTGTCGTAGCGCGCGAAGGTGCGCAGCGTGTCGTCGCTGCCGACGGTCTGCGCGAGCGTCGCACCGCGCTCGGCCTGCGGACCACGCGACGCGAAGCGCACCGTGCCGCCGAGGTTCGACGAGGACGCGGTGTCGAGCGCGCCGCTGCCCTGCGAGACTTCGGCGAAACCGAGGTTCTCGGCGATCAGCGCGCGGCTGATGTGCAGACCGTTGTGGTTGCCGTAGCTCATGTCGCCGAGCGGGATGCCATCCAACGTGAAGCCCAGCTGGTTCTGGTTGAAGCCGCGGATGTTCAGGCGCGTCGACCACTCGTAGTTGCCCCACGGGTCAGCCGAGGTGAAGTGCACGCCGGGAAGCTTGCCGAGCAGCTTGAGCGCGCTGCTGCCGGCGGGCTGGCGGGCGATTTCCTCGCGACCCAGCGCCTGCACCTGGCGGGTTTCGCCGGTGCCGACCACGTTCACTGCGTCGAGGACGGCGGCGTCATCGCGCACCTCGGGATTGGCGGAAGCGGCCATCGGGGCGAGCGCAGCGGCGACCGCGAGCGCGAGCAGGTGGCGAGGGCGACGGCAGGGGGTGATCGACGACATCTGGAACTCCATTGGGGGCCAACCTCCGATCGGAGCAGTGGGCGCGCACACTGGCGGAAAAGCGTGACCGCATCGTTGAATTCACGTGACACCCGATTGCCGGTGCCGCGTCACGCCAGCGTCATCGCGATGTCACCGCCGTGCCGCGCATCGCCTTCAGGCTCGCGGCATGGACACGACTGCCGCCCCCGCCCGCCGCTTCGAACTCGTCACCGAGACCTACCCGCCGGAGATCAACGGCGTGGCGCTCACCGTGCAGGCCCTGCACGATGGGCTGAAGGCGCTCGGGCACGACGTGGGCCTCGTGCGCCCCGCCCGCCCGGGCGAGCTCTGCGATGGCTCCCCTGAATTGCTCCGCGTGGACGGCGCACCGATCCCGCGCTATCCCGGCATGCGCTTCGGCCTGCCGGCCGGCCGGAAGCTGGCGGCGCGCTGGATGCGCCAACGGCCGGACGCGATCTACATCGCCACCGAAGGGCCGTTGGGCTGGTCGGCGTTGCGCGCGGCGAAGCGGCTGCGCATCCCCGTGGCCACCGGCTTCCACACGCGCTTCGACGACTACGTGGGCCGCTACGGCGCCGGATTCCTCGCGCCTTGGGTGTTCGCTTGGCTGCGCCGCTTCCACAACCGCGCCGACGCCACCCTCGTGCCGACGGGCGAGCTGGTGGAACAGCTGACGGCGCAGGGTTTCCGCCACGCCCGCCGCCTCGGCCGGGCGGTGGATACCGTGCGATTCCACCCGGCCTTCCGCGCCGACGCGCTCCGCGAACAGTGGGGCGTCGGCCCGGATGACCTCGCCATCGTGCACGTCGGCCGTCTCGCGCCGGAGAAGAACCTGCCGCTGCTGATGCGCTGCTACGAGGCCCTCAAGGTCGAGAAGCCAACGACAAAGCTCGTGCTGGTCGGCGACGGTCCGGAACGGCCGGCGCTCGCCGCACAGCATCCCGAGGTGATCTTCGCCGGCACCTTGCGCGGCGACGCCTTGGCCGCGCACTTCGCCTCCGCCGACCTGTTCTGCTTCCCGAGCCTCTCGGAAACCTTCGGCAACGTCACGATTGAAGCCATGGCCTCGGGCCTGCCGACGGTCGCGTTCGATTACGGTGCAGCGCGCGAGCACCTCCGCAACGGTGTGCACGGCGCGGCGCTTGCCTTCGGTGACGAGACGGCCTTCCTCGCGCGCTTCCTCGATGTCGCCCTCTCCCCGCAGCGGATCGGGATGGGCCAAGCCGCCCGCGAGGCCGTCGAGGGCCTGTCGCCGGACCGCGTCTCGCGCGACTTCGCCGATCTGCTCATCCAACTCGCCAACCCACTCGAGAGGGCTGCCTGATGATGACGCGCTCCGCCCTGGTCCAACGCGAACACCACTGGTGCCTGCAGTTGAATGGCTGGTGCACGTACCGCGCCGTGCGCCTCTACTTCAAGGCCGTCAGCCGCTTGGGCGACGGCGTGTTCTGGTACGCGATGATGGCGGTGCTGGCGGTCTTCGGCGGCGAGGAAGGCCTGCACGCCGCCGCGCACATGGCCGTGGTCGGCGGCATCGCGGCCATCCTCTATCGGCGCATGAAGGGCTTCTTCCGTCGCGCCCGCCCCTGCCACCGCGACCCGGCGGTGCGGGCCTGGGTGGCGCCGCTGGACGAATTCAGTTTCCCGTCGGGGCACACGCTGCATGCCGTCAGCTTCACGCTCGTCGCGCTGGCCCACTATCCTGGCTTCGCCGTTTGGCTGATTCCGTTCACCGCCAGCATCGCGGTGTCGCGCGTGTTCCTCGGCGTGCATTACCCGAGCGATGTGCTCGCCGCCACCAGCATCGGCGCCACCCTCGCCGGGATCGCGCTGTGGGTGGTGCCGGGCGTCAGCTTGCTCGGCTGATCGGCCGCAAGCGGAACGTCAGCGTGTGCGCCACGTCGAGGCCACCCTCGGCTTCCGGCCAGCCCAGCGTGCAGCGCAGGTCGTCGCGACGCACGTAGCCGCGCTTGCCCCACAGCGCCTCGTTGCCGCGATAGTCCGGCGTACGTCGTGGATCGGAGGTATCGCGGTCCACCGCGCAGAACGCCGTCCAGTCGAAACGCCCCAGCGCCGCCGCGTGGGCTTCGCGCGCGTCGAAGAAGGCGTGTCCGAGCCCGCGGCCGCGATACTCGGGCAGCAACACCGATTCCCCGAAGTAGAACACCCGCGCGATGTCGATCCCTGCCGCCTCGAACGGCGCGCGGAAGGCCTCGGCATCGTCGGCCAGCGGCAGGCCGCTCGACGCGCCAACGATGCGTCCGCCATCCATGGCCAGCACGAACAGGCTGTCGGGCGAACGGACGTACACCTCGAGGTAGGCCCGCTCGTACGCCTCGTTGCCCGCGTACAGGTAGGGCCATTCGCGGAACACGCCGATGCGCAGGCGCGCGAGGTCGGGGAGGAACGGCCCGACCTCCGCACCGCGGACGATGCGAACCGCCATCAGCCCGCTGCCACGGCCTCGACGCCACCGGCCTTCGCCTTCTCCGCCGCGATCCAGGCCCGAACCTGCTGCTGCAGCAGGGTCATCGGCAGCGACCCGTTCGTCAGCACCACGTCGTGGAAGGCCGCGAGGTCGAAGCCCTCGCCGAGTTCGCGCTTCGCTTCGTCGCGCAGTTCGACGATGGTGTTCATGCCGACCTTGTAGGCCAGCGCCTGCCCCGGCATCACGAGGTAGCGCTCGATCTCGGCGACGACATCCGTCTGCGGCATACCGGTCTTCTCGACCATGTAGTCGATCGCCTGCTCGCGCGTCCAGCGCTTGTGGTGCAGGCCGGAATCGACCACGAGGCGGACGGCGCGGAACATCTCGGCCTGCAGGCGGCCGAGGTCGTCCAGCGGCGTCGGTTGGAAGCCGATCTCCGAAGCGAGCTTCTCGGAATACAGCGCCCAGCCTTCCGAGTAGGCGGTGAACGGCAGCAGCTTGCGGAAGGTCGGCACGCCCTGGATTTTCTGCTGGATCGCGAGCTGGAAGTGATGCCCGGGAATACCCTCGTGATAGGCCAGCGTGCGCATGCTGAAGCGCGGGATCTCCTGCACGCTGCGCAAGTTGGCGTAGAACACGCCAGGACGCGAACCGTCCAGCGCCGGCGGCTGGTAGTAGGCGCCCGGCGAGGTTTTCTCCTTGAACTCGGGGATGCGCTCCACCTTCACCGGCTGCGTCGGGCGCACGTTGAAGTGCGGGCCGAGACCAGCGTCGATGGTGTCGATCATCGCTTGGTAGTCAGCGAGGATCTGCGCGCGTCCCTCGTCGGTGTCGGGATAGAGCTGGTCCGGGCGCGCAGCGATCGTGCGCACACGCTCACCGATCGTGCCCACGGCGAGGCCTTCGCCCTGGAGGATGGCGTCCATCTCGCCTTCGATGCGCGCCACCTCGCGCAGGCCGAGTTCGTGGACCTGTTCCGGCGTCATGTCGATGGTGGTGTGCACGCGGATCTGGTGCTGGTAGAACGCCTCGCCGTCCGGCAGGGCCCAGACGCCGTGGTTGCCGGTGGTCTTCGGCAACAGGGCCACGTAGTCGTCGATCCAGCCCTGGTAGGCCGGGTAAACCTGCTCGCGGATCACCGCTTCCGCGTCCGCCAGCAGGCGCTGCTGTTCGGCCTCGGCGATGGCCTCGTCGGCCTTGGCCATCTTGTCGGCCAGCGCGGTATAGAGGATGTTCTGCTTCGGCTCGGTGGCGACGAAGGCCTGCATTTCCGCCGTCACTTTCTCCACCACGAAGGTGGGCGGAATGATGCCGAGCTGCTCGCGCTGGGCCATGCCCTCACGCACCTGCGCCGCCACCCGCGGGATCTCGCGCAGGCGGGCCACGTAGGCCTCGGCGCCGGCGAGCCCGGCCACGCGGTGCTGCGAGGCCATGAAGCTCGGCAGGCTGCTCTGGATGCCGAACAACTGGTTGAGCGGGTAGTCATGGAAGCGGAAGCGCTCGCCGTCGGCCTGCGTCTGCAGGAACACCTCGAGGACGTCGTAGCTGAGGGCGTCGTCCAGCGCCGCGCGGTCGTAGCTGCGCAAAGTGGCGAGGTCGGCCTTCAGCTTGGCCATCTGTTCCTCGCCCTTCGCGAGGGAATAGTCGTCCAGCTCGTCGGCGGTCCAGTCGATGGACGGCGGCAGCATGCCGAGGCTCGAGATGATCTGCGGGCTCTCGAGCGCGAATTCCGCGAACACCCGCTCGTAGAAGATGCGGATGCTGACCGGCTTGAAATAGAGGCTGTGCAGAACGAACAACGTCACTGCGAGCAGCAGCAGGAGCGCGCCGCGGAACGTCCAGCGGAACAACTTGGCCATGGAACCCCCTCCGTGTGGAAGTCCGCATGCTAGCGCGGGCCACGGGTGCACAGCGCTAGACTGCGCGCCATGAACTACCGCCACGCCTTCCACGCCGGCAACCACGCCGATGTCCTGAAGCACGTCACCCTGCTCGCCTGGCTCGACGCGCTCACCGCCAAGGACAGCCCGGTGTTCGTACTCGACACCCACGGCGGCCGCGGGCACTACGCCCTGGATGCCGAAGCGGCGGAACGCACGGGCGAAGGCCAGGCGGGCATCGGTCGGCTCTGGGGCCGGCATGGTCTGCCCGCGGCGGTGCAGCGCCTGTGCGAGGTCGTCGGCCGCTCGAACCCCGACGGACGGCTCCGCGCCTACCCCGGTTCGCCGCGGATCGCCCTCGCCGCCCTGCGCCCACAGGATCGCCTCGCCGCCTGCGAACTCCAGCCGGAAGAAGCCGCGACCCTGAAGGCGAACCTCGCCGGCGATCCGCGCGCCGCCGCCCATGCGCGCGACGGCTACGAAGCCACCCGGCCCCTGCTGCCGCCGAAGGAGAAGCGCGGCCTGGTGCTCATCGACCCGCCTTACGAAGCCCAGGAAGCGGAGTACCCGCGCGTCCTCGAGGCCGTTGGCACGGCGCTCGAACGCTGGCCCACCGGCGGCGTGGCGGTCTGGTATCCGATCAAGCAGCGGCGGGCGCTGCACGGCTTCTTCCGCCAGGCCACCCTGCTCGCCCCGCGCGGCCTGCTGTGCGCGGAGGTCCTCGTCCGCCCCGACGATTCGCCGCTGCGGCTCAACGGCAGCGGCATGCTGATGTTCCACCCGCCGTGGAAGCTCGACGCCGCGCTCGCCCCGGCCCTGCCGGTGCTGGCCCGGATGCTTGGGGAGCACCACGCCTCGCACCGGCTGGAGTGGCTGCGCCCGGCGCCTTGACACCGTTTGGCTTGCCGCAGGCCCGGCCAAGGGCGATGCTCGGCCCAACATCACGGAGCCCCCGCCATGGCCGCCCTGCCCCAACGCGTCCTCATCGTCGAGAACTCCCGCAGTTACGCCGGCATGCTGGCTGAAGCGATGGAGGAACGCGCCGGGCTGCCGGTCGTCCTCGCGCGCACGATGGCCGAAGCCGAAACGGCACTCGCCGCGAACCCGGACATCTTCCTCGTGCTGAGCGGGCTGGTCCTTCCCGACGCCGCGCAGGACGCCATCATCGACCGCTTCGCCGAGACCGGCCTGCCGATCGTCGTCGTGTCGAGCAAGTACGACGAGGCATTGCGTGACCGTATCCTCGGCCGCAGCGTCGTCGATTACGTCATCAAGAGCGCACCCGGACACCTCGAGTACCTGGCTTGGCTGGCCCAGCGCCTGGACCGCAACCGCCGCATCGCCGCACTCGTCGTCGACGACTCACCGTCGGCACGATTGATGGTCGCCGAGCTGCTGTCGTCCTACGGCTTCCGCGTGCTGCTGGCCAGCAGTGGCGAGGACGGCCTGCTTGCGGTGGATCAGGACCCGGGCATCCGCCTCGTCATCACCGACCACGAAATGCCCGGCCTCACCGGCGTCGACCTCAGCGCCAAGCTGCGCGAACGTTACGCGCGCGACCGCATGGCGATCATCGGCGTGTCGGGCGCCAACAAGCCGGAGCTCGTGGCGCGCTTCCTGAAGAACGGCGCCAACGACTTCCTGCACAAGCCGTTCTCGCGCGAGGAATTCTTCTGCCGCGTCTCGCAGAACGTCGACAACCTCGACCTCATCGGCACGCTGCAAGATCTCGCGACGAAGGATTTCCTCACCGGCCTGTCCAACCGCCGCCATTTCTTCGAGCTCGCCGAGCGCCGCATCGATGCGCTGCATGCCGCGGGCCGCGAGTGCGCCGTGGCCACGCTCGACATCGATCACTTCAAGAAGATCAATGACACCTGGGGCCACGACGGCGGCGACCTCGCCCTCAAGTCCGTCGCTCGCGCACTGCAGGCGCACATGCGTGCCGAGGACGTCGTCGCCCGCTTCGGCGGCGAGGAGTTCGTGGTGCTGGCGGGCGATCTCGATGCCGATTCCAGCCGCGCTTACTTCGAGGCGCTTCGCGAGCGCATCGCCGCCCTCTCGGTGGAGCTGCCCGACGGCCGCACCTTCTCGCTGACCACCAGCATCGGCGTCTGCCGCCTGCCTGCCAGCAGCGCCAAGGTGCCGATGCATGCCGCGCTCAACGAGTCGGACCGCATGCTGTACATCGCCAAGGCGGGTGGGCGGAATCGCGTGGAGATGACGGCGTCGACGTCGGCCTGATTCGGGTGGCGAAGCCTCTGCCATTCGCGTGGGGCAATGCGCGGCGCATTGCACTCGGGGCTATGCTGCTGGCCTCGGTACCCGCGCTCAGCCCGATTTCCAACGAGTGGGCGAGGCAGATTGGTGAAAGGAACGCTGCTGCCCGGATCGCGCGCGAGCAGGCCGACGCGTCGGGCATGTTTAGTTGCCACGTATCCGAACCAGGGCTCCCCAAGTTCACGCATGAGTTGATGCCGCCGCCCACGTCGACTTGGGAGATTCTCATCTTCCCGAGCTTTTTCGACAGGATCGTGCTCGGGGTCGATGGACGACGATGGACCGTCAGCACGTACGACCATCAGGACCGCACGTCCACGGAAAGCGTTCTCGGGCGACCGACGTGGAACGGCTCGGCAACGCTACCACCCAACGAAAACGACGTTTTCGTGAAGCTCTTCGACAGCGCGCTGCGCACGGCATCCTTGGAACCGTACCAGTACCATCACCTCGATGGCACGATGCTGCACGTCCGTGATCGCATGGGCCGCTGCGCACAGCTGCATTTGCACGGCGCCGGCACACGCGGCGACCGCATCGTGGCCGTGCTGGACGAGCTGGCGTCGTTGCTACTCGCGGCCTCTCAGGCAAACAACACCATCGATGCGGCCGAACTCAAGCGCGTCGCCCGCGAAGCTCGCCTTCTGACGCGATAACGAAAAAACCCGCCTTCCGGCGGGTTTTTTCGTTCCAGCTCGGCAGTGAGGCGAAGGCTTAGACGCCCTCGCCCTCGGCCACGGCCTTGATCGACAGGCGGATGCGGCCCTGCTTGTCGACTTCCAGCACCTTGACCTGCACCACGTCGCCTTCCTTCAGCTTGTCGCTGACCTTCTCGACGCGCTCGTCCGAGATCTGCGAGATGTGCACCAGGCCGTCCTTGCCGGGGGCGATCGTCACGAACGCACCGAAGTCCATGATCTTGGCGACCTTGCCTTCGTAGATGCGGCCCGGCTCGACGTCCGACGTGATCTGCTCGATGCGCGCCTTCGCGGCCTGCGCGGCAGCGGCATTCACCGACGCGATGACGATGGTGCCGTCGTCCTTGATGTCGATCTGCGTGCCGGTTTCCTTGGTGATGGCCTGGATGGTCGAGCCACCCTTGCCGATCACTTCGCGGATCTTGTCCGGGTGGACCTTCATCGTCAGCAGGCGCGGCGCGTAGTCCGAGAGCTCGGCGCGCGGGGCCGAGAGGCCCTTCGCCATCTCGCCGAGGATGTGCAGACGACCGGCCTTGGCCTGCGTCAGCGCGATCTTCATGATCTCCTCGGTGATGCCTTCGATCTTGATGTCCATCTGCAGGGCGGAAATACCCGTCTGCGAACCGGCCACCTTGAAGTCCATGTCGCCGAGGTGGTCCTCGTCACCGAGGATGTCGGACAGCACGACGAAGTTGTCGCCTTCCTTCACCAGGCCCATCGCGATGCCCGCGACCGGCGCCTTCACCGGGATGCCGGCGTCCATCATCGCGAGCGACGAGCCGCAGACCGAGGCCATCGACGACGAACCGTTCGACTCGGTGATCTCCGAGACGGCGCGGATCGTGTACGGGAAGCTCTCCATGTCCGGCATGACGGCGAGCACGCCGCGCTTGGCGAGGCGGCCGTGGCCGATCTCGCGACGCTTCGGGCCCATCATGCGGCCGGCTTCACCGACCGAGTACGGCGGGAAGTTGTAGTGGAACAGGAAGTGTTCCTTCGACTCGCCTTCGGCGGCGTCGATGATCTGGCCGTCGCGCGCGGTGCCGAGGGTGGCGACCACGAGGGCCTGCGTCTCGCCGCGGGTGAACAGGGCCGAGCCGTGGACGCGCGGCAGCACGCCGACGCGGACGGTGATCGGGCGGACGGTGTCGAGCGCACGGCCGTCGATGCGGACCTTGGTGGTCAGCACGGAGTCGCGCATGGTCTGGTACTCGAGCTCGCCGAACTCCTTCGAGGCTTCACCGGCCGACCAGCCGTTGGCTTCGATCTGCGGGGCGAGGGCGGCCATCACGTCCTTCTTCAGGGCGCCGATGGCGTCGCGGCGCTGCAGCTTGTCCGTCACCTTGAAGGCGTCGGCAAGGCGCGTGCCGACGGCGGCCTTCAGCGCGGCCACGAGGGCCTCGTTGCGGGCCGGGGCGGCCCAGGTGCCCCAATCCTTCTGGCCGGCTTCCTTGACCAGTTCGTTGATGGCGTTGATGACCGTGCGGCCGGCGTTGTGGCCGAAGGTCACGGCGCCGAGCATCACTTCTTCGGAGAGCAGCTTGGCTTCCGACTCCACCATCAGCACGGCGTTGGCCGTGCCGGCGACGACGAGCTCGAGCTCCGAGGTCTTCAGCTGGGTGGTGGTCGGGTTGAGGATGTACTGGCCGTTGGCGTAACCGACCTTGGCGGCGCCGATCGGGCCCGAGAACGGGATGCCCGACAGGGCCAGCGCGGCCGAGGCGCCGATCATCGCCGGGATGTCACCCTCGACTTCCGGGTTCAGCGAGACGACGGTCGCGATGACCTGCACTTCGTGGCGGAAGCCTTCCGGGAACAGGGGGCGGATCGGACGGTCGATCAGGCGTGAGGTCAGCGTCTCACGCTCGGTCTGGCGGCCTTCGCGCTTGAAGAAGCCACCCGGGATGCGGCCACCGGCGTAGAACTTCTCCTGGTAGTCGACGGTCAGCGGGAAGAAGTCCATGCCTTCACGGAGGTTCTTGTTGCCGACGACGGTCACGAGGACGACGGTGTCCGCCATCTTGACGAGGACGGCGCCACCGGCCTGGCGGGCGATCTCGCCCGTTTCCAGCGTCACTTCGTGCTGGCCGTACTGGAAGGTCTTCGAATATTTCGCCACGTTCTGCTCTCTGGTTGTCTTTCGTTTCAGTCCGGCCGGGGGCCCCTGCCCCCTGGCTCGGTTGCCGCGTTGCCGCGGCGTGGGGTTTTCAAACCCCGAAAAGCAGCGCGGCGCATTTCTGCGCCGCGCGGGGTATCACTTAACGACGGAGGCCGAGGCGCTCGATGAGCGTCTTGTAGCGCTCAACGTCCTTGTCCTTCAGGTAGGCCAGCAGGCGACGGCGGGTATTCACCATCTTGAGCAGGCCGCGACGGCTGTGGTGGTCCTGCTTGTGGGCCTTGAAGTGTTCCGTCAGCTGCTCGATGCGGGCCGACAGCAGGGCGACCTGGACTTCCGGCGAACCGGTGTCGTTGGCGCCGCGCGCGAACTGGGAAATGATCTGGTTGGAATCGATGCTCATGGACGTTCTCGTGATGCGGAAGGCGCAGGAACGTCACTCGTGGACGCACCGCGGTCTTCGCCGGTTTCATGGGGATGCCTCGAATGAGGCGCGCGGATTGTAAGCCCGACCGGGCTTCTGAACAAGGTTTTCACAGCAGCGCCCGAATCGCGTTCAGGCTCAAGCCTCACCGGGGCGATCCGCCCGCGGTGCGAGGCTCAGGAGGCCGCGGCCCAGCGGAACAGCCGCTGCGGGTGCACTACGCCGTCGCGGCCCTCGACCAGCCCCACCGCCCGCCCGCTCGGGGCGAACGCAGCCATCAGGCCATTCGCGGCGTCGAGGCCGGCCAGGCTCTGGCCGTGACCCAGTTTCAGCACTTCGGCGTCGCTGAGGTTCAGGCGCGGCCAGTCCGTGAGGGCGGACTCCACCGGCATCAGCAGGCTGTCCAAGGCGGCAAGGCCCGGCTCGCTGTTGCGGTCGATGGCCTCGATCTCGTCGAGCGTGATCATCGTCGGGGTGCGGAAGGGCTCGGCCCACAGGCGCCGCAGGGCGACCACATGCGCGCCGCAGCCGAGGTCCTCGCCGATGTCGCGCACGAGGCTTCGCACGTAGGTGCCCGAGCCGCAAGTGATGCGCAGGCGCAGCGACGCGCCGTTGATCGAGAGCAGCTCGAGCGCATGGACGTCGACCTCGCGCTCGGCGACCTCGACGATCTCGCCGCGGCGCGCCTTGGCGTAGAGCGGCTCGCCACCCTGCTTCAGGGCGGAATAGATGGGCGGACGCTGGGCGATGCGGCCGATGTAGCGCTTCAACACGCGTTCGACCGCATGCGCATCGAGCAGCGGCACGGGGCGCTCACGCAGCACCTGGCCGTCCGCATCATCGGTGTCGGTGACGACGCCAAGCCGCGCCTCGGTTTCGTAGGACTTGCGCGCGCCGAGCATCAGTCCCGCCACCTTGGTGGCTTCGCCGAAGCAGATCGGCAGCAGGCCGGTCGCGAGCGGATCGAGGCTGCCGGTGTGGCCGGCCTTCTCCGCACGGAAATGCTTGCGGACGCGCTGCAGCGCGGCGTTCGAACTCAGGCCAGCCGGCTTGTCCAGCAGCAGCAGGCCATCGAGGGAACGGAAAGGAAGACGGTGCATGGGGGGAGTCCTCGATGAGGATCGGCCGCCGCGGCGCCCCGAGGGGCGCGGCGTCAGTGGGCGCCGCGGGACGACGGCGTATCGCCGGGGGCGTCGTCGCTCGAGGCTTCGCCGTTTGCCTCGCGGATCACGGCATCCTGCTTGGCGGCTTCGCGCAGCAGAAGCTCGATCTTCTCGCCGCGATCGACGGATTCGTCGTAATGGAAATGCAGCTCGGGCACCTGGCGGATGCGCAACATCTTGCCCAACTGCTGGCGGAAGCCCTTCGAGAGCTCGTTCAGGGCCTTCACGACCTCGAGCGAGCGCTCCGGCTTCAGTGCGGTCACCCAGACCTTCGCGTGCGACAGGTCACGCGTGACCTCCACGTCGGAGACGCTCGCGGAGGGCAGCGAATGCTCGCGCACGGCCTCGTGCACCATGACGCCCAGCTCCCGGCGGAACTGGGCCGAGAGACGATCGGTGCGCGAGAAGGAACGCTTCGGCATCAGAGCGACCGCGCCACTTCGATGCGCTCGAAGCATTCGATCATGTCACCCGGCTTGACGTCGTTGTACGCCTTCACCGCGATGCCGCACTCGGTGCCGGAACGCACTTCCTCGACGTTGTCCTTGAAGCGGCGCAGCGACTCCAGTTCGCCCTGGAAGATGACGGTCTGGTTGCGCAGCACGCGGATCGGCTTCGACTTCTTGACCGTGCCCTCGACGACCAGCGAACCGGCGACGGCGCCGAACTTCGAGCTGCGGAACACGTCGCGGACTTCGGCCACGCCGATGATCTCTTCGCGGATTTCCTTGCCGAGCAGACCCGACGCGACCTGCTTCACCTGGTCGATGACGTCGTAGATGATCGAGAAGTAGCGCAGGTCGAGGCCATTGCCCTCGATGACCTTGCGCGCGGCCGCGTCGGCACGGACGTTGAAGCCGATGACGACGGCCTTGGCCGCGGCGGCCATGACGGCCTCGGACTCGGTGATGCCACCGACGCCCGACTGGATCACATTGATCTTGATCAGGTCGTTGGACAGCGCGACCAGCGAGTCACGCAGCGCTTCCACCGAACCCTGCACGTCGGCCTTGATCAGCAGGTTGAGCTGCTGCTGGCCTTCGCCCTTGCCCATCTGGGCCATGATGTCTTCCATGCGGCCGGCCTGCTTGACCAGCTTCGCCTCGCGAACCTTGGCCTCGCGCTGCTGGGCGACGTCCTTGGCGAGGCGCTCGTCGGCCACGACCACGAAGTCGTCACCCGAGTTCGGCACGCCGGAGAGGCCGAGCAGCACCACCGGGATCGACGGGCCGGCCGAATCGACCTGCTTGCCGCCTTCGTCGAACAGCGCGCGCACTCGGCCGTACTGCGTGCCGCAGACCAGGTAGTCGCCCTTCGACAGCGTGCCCTGCTGCACCAGCACCGTGGCGACCGGGCCGCGGCCCTTGTCGAGCGAGGACTCGATGACGGTACCCGCCGCCTTGCCGTCGACCGGCGCGGAGAGTTCCATCACCTCGGCCTGGACCAGGATCGCGTCGAGCAGCGCGTCGATGCCCATGCCCGTCTTCGCCGAGACGCCGATGAACGGCGTGTCGCCGCCCCACTCTTCCGGCGTCACTTCGTGCTGGGCGAGGCCGTTGCGCAGGTTGTCGATGTTGATGTTCGGCTTGTCCATCTTGTTCATCGCGACCACCAGCGGCACCTGGGCGGCGCGCGCGTGCTTGATCGCTTCGATGGTCTGCGGCATGACGCCGTCGTCCGCCGCGACCACCAGCACCACCAGGTCGGTGAGCTTGGCGCCGCGCGCACGCATGGCGGTGAACGCCGAGTGGCCCGGGGTGTCGAGGAAGGTGACGACGCCCTTGCCGGTTTCGACGTGGTAGGCGCCGATGTGCTGGGTGATGCCGCCGGCTTCGCCGGAAGCCACCTTGGTGCGACGGATGTAGTCGAGCAGCGAGGTCTTGCCGTGGTCGACGTGGCCCATGATCGTGACGACCGGCGGACGCGTGCTGCGCTCGCCCTGGTCGGCTTCGATGTGCGCGGCCAGCGCCAGCTCGGCGTCATCCTCGGTGGCACGGACGGCCTTGTGGCCCAATTCCTCGACGACGAGCACCGCGGTGTCGTGGTCGATGGTCTGGTTCAAGGTGGCCATGACGCCCATCTTGAACAGCGCCTTCACCACCTCGCCGCCCTTCATCGCCAGCTTGTTGGCGAGATCGCCGACGCTGATGGCTTCACCGACGGCCACTTCACGCATCACCGGCGCGGTCGGGCGCGAGAACGCGTGCGGACCGGCGTTGTTGTTGCTGCTGTTGCTGTGGCGCGAAGGTTCCTGGCGGCCACGACCACCCGGCTTGCGCTTGTTGTTGCCCGTGTTGCGACGCGCATGCGCGCCTTCGCTAAGGTGCAGCTGGCCACCGACGAAACGGCCACTGCGATCATCTTCCGGAGCACCCTCGACCTTGCCGCCGGGCTTGCCGCGGCGGTTGGCGGCCTCGCGGGCACGCGCCGCCAGTTCGGCGTCGGCGCGGCTCGGCATCTGGATGACGGGACGCGTCGTCGGACGCGCATCGGCCGGATTCTCGGCGGCGGGGGCCGCTGCCGGCTCCGCAGCTCGCTCGACCGGGCGCTCGTCGGCGACCGGATCGGTCGCGGCGGCCGGCGTTGCCGAGGGCGCACGAGCGGCCTTGTCGGCGGCTTCCTGGTCACGGCGGCGACGATCGGCCTCGTCCAGCGCCTTGCGCTCGGCGTCCGAGCGGGCCTGCGACTCGGCCAGCTTGCGGGCGGCTTCCTCGCGCTCGGCGTCCGGGCCGCTCGGGGCGACATCGGCGCGCTTCACGTAGGTGCGCTTCTGACGGACTTCGACGGCGACGGTGGCCTTGGTCTTGCCGCCACCGACCGTCAGCTCTTCGACCTTGCGGCGCTGGAGCGTGATGCGGCTGGGGCCGGCTTCCTCGGCGGGTTTTTCATCCTTGCCATGGGTGCGGCGCAGGAAGCCGAGCAGCTTCATCTTCTCGGTGCTGCTGACCACCTGGTCCGGCCCGGTGAACTGCATGCCTGCGCCGGAGAGCTGCTCAAGCAGCTTCTCGACGGGCAGGTTCAGCACCTTGGCCAGGGAGCGGACGGTGACCTCGGACATTCGGAAGGGCTTCCTTGGATGCTTTGCGCGCGGGGCGCTGGATTAAACGTACGGTGCGTGCAGGACGGGCTCAGGCGAACCAGTGCTTGCGCGCTTCCATGATGAGAGCGGCGGCGCGGGCGTCGTCCATGCCTTCGATGTCGGCGATCTCGTCGACGGCCATCTCGGCGAGGTCGTCGCGCGTGACGATGCCGCGCGAGGACAGCGCGTAGGCGGTGGCTTCGTCCATGCCTTCGAGCGACAGCAGGTCTTCCGCCGGCTTGTGCTCCTCGAGGTTCTCCTCGACGGCCAGCGCCTCGGTGAGCAGCGCGTCGCGGGCGCGGGCACGCAGTTCCTCGACGATGTCCTCGTCGAAGCCTTCGACGGCCAGCAGCTCGGCGACCGGCACGTAGGCGATTTCCTCGACGGTGTTGAAGCCCTCGCCCACCAGGATGCCGGCGATTTCCTCGTCGACTTCGAGCTTGTCCATGAACAGCTTGCGCGAATTGGCCTGCTCGGCCTCCGACTTCGCCGAGATCTGGTCCTGCGTCATCACGTTGAGCTGCCAGCCCGTGAGGCGGCTGGCGAGGCGGACGTTCTGACCGCCCTTGCCGATCGCCTGCGCGAGCTTCTCCTCGGCGACAGCGAGGTCCATCGCGTGGCGCTCTTCGTCGACGATGATCGACTGCACTTCCGCCGGCGCCATCGCGTTGATGACGAACTGCGCGGAGTTGTCCGACCACAGCACGATGTCGATGCGCTCGCCGTTCAACTCGTTGCTGACGGCCTGCACGCGCGAACCGCGCATGCCGATGCAGGCGCCGATCGGATCGGTGCGATGGTCATGCGCGAGCACGGCGATCTTGGCGCGGTCGCCGGCGTCGCGCGCGGCGGCCTTGATTTCGACCAGGCCCTGGCCCACTTCCGGCACTTCGAGCTTGAACAGCTCGATCATGAATTCCGGCGCCGTGCGGCTGATGAAGAGCTGCGGGCCGCGCGATTCCGAGCGCACCTCGTAGAGGAAGCCGCGCACGCGATCACCCGGACGCAGGGCGTCGCGCGGGATCGACTTGTCCTTCGGGATGAAGGCTTCGGCGTTGCCGCCGAGGTCCACGTAGATGTTGCCGCGCTCGGCGCGCTTGACGACGCCGGTGACGAGCTCGCCCACGCGGTCGCTCCACGCATCGACCACCTGCTGGCGCTCGGCCTCACGGACGCGCTGCACGATGACCTGCTTGGCGGCCTGCGCGCTGATGCGGCCGAACTCCGGGTTCTCGATCTGCTCTTCGATGAACTCGCCGACCTCGGCGCCTTCGCGCTCGTCGACCGCGTCCATCAAGCGGATCATCCGGTCCGGCGATTCCATCACCACGTCGTCGGCCACGACTTCCCAGCGACGGAACGTCTCGTAGTTGCCGTCCTTCGGGTTGATCGCGACGCGGCAGGCGACGTCCTGCTCCGGGTAACGCTTCTTGGCGGCGGACGCCAACGCGGCCTCCATCGCCTCGAGGATGACCTGGCGCGGCACGCCCTTTTCATTGGCGACCGCTTCGATGACCAGCAACAGTTCCTTGCTCATGCTTGACTCCGCGACAGCGCGACCTGGGGCCGGCTTCAGTGGGTTCCGGGTGATTTCGAATTCGGGGTTTCGGCGCGCTTGCGGCGCGGACGGGGTGCTTTCGGCGCCGCCGTCTCGAGGCCCAGCGCCGCGTAATCCGGCACCAGCCTCGCCTTGTCGATGTTGTCGAACGAGACGGCGAACTCGCCGCCGTTCTCGAGGCCGATGACCAGGAGTTCGCCTTCGGCGCGCAGGATCGCACCCTGCACCCGGCGACGACCGTCCTGCGGCAGCGCCAGCGCCACCTTGACCTGTTGGCCGGCGAAGCGGGTCGCCTGCGCGGCGTTGAAGATCAGGCGATCAAGGCCCGGCGACGAGACTTCGAGCGTGTAAGCGCTGGCGATCGGATCGTTCACGTCCATCACCGCCGACACCTCGCGGCTGACCGCTTCGCAATCTTCGACGGTGACGTGGCGCTCTCCCGAGGCGACGTCGATATACAGGCGCAGCAGGCCGTGGCTGCGCGAGGGCGCGAACTCGATGCCCTGCAGCTCGAGGCCGAGGCCAAGGCCTTCGACGACGGGGGCGAGCATGGCGGTGAGTTCTTCGGTCTTGGTGCTCATGGGCCTGCGCGAAAAAACGGAAACAAAAAAGGGCCGAGAGGCCCTTTCCGGTACATCCAATTTCCGGGGGCCGGAACCCCTCGAGAGGGACTTCCAACCCAGCCTGACGTCGATCCGGAGCAGAGGATACGACGCGAAACTGGTAGCGGGGGCAGGATTTGAACCTGCGACCTTCGGGTTATGAGCCCGACGAGCTGCCAGACTGCTCCACCCCGCAGCAGAGACCGCGAGTATACGGGGTTACCTGCGTCCCACGCAAGCACCATGTTCGATCATGCGAATGCGGCGCGCGTCCAGGCCATGATCAGGTTGGCGAACACGCCGAGAACCAGCAACGCGATCGCGTTCGTGGCGAACACGAAGCGCAGCGTCGCGTCGCCGTGGACGACCGCAAGGTCGCGCTCCGGTTCGTCGAAGAACATGACCTTGATGACGCGCAGGTAGTAGAACGCACCGATCACGGCCATCACGACGCCGGCGATGGCGAGCCACAGCAGGTCGGCCTGGACGGCGGCGCGGATGGCTTCCAGCTTGGCCCAGAAGCCGAGCAGCGGCGGAAGGCCAGCCAGCGACGCCATGACGATCAGAATTAGCGTGGCGTGGAACGGGCTCTTCTGCCACAAGCCCTTGTAGTCCGCGATCGACTCGGCCTCGAAGCCCTGTCGCGACATCAGGATGATCGCGCCGAAGGCGGCGGCCGCCGAGATCGCATAGCTGATGGCATAGAACATCGCGGCCGAATAACCGGTGGGACCGGCGTTGGCGAGCGCCATGAACAGGAAGCCGACGTGCGAAATCGTCGAGTACGCGAGCATGCGCTTGAGGTTCGTCTGCGCCAGCGCCAGCAGGTTGCCGATCACGAGCGACAGCAGGGCCAGCCACGCCACCATCTGCGACCATTCCGCCGAAGTGGCACCAAGGCCCGACTCCAGCAAGCGGTAGGCGAAGCCGAAGGCCGCGATCTTCGGCACCGAGCCGATGAACAGCGTGATGGCCGTCGGGGCGCCCTGGTAGACGTCCGGAACCCACATGTGGAACGGCGCGGCGCCGAACTTGAACGACACACCAACCAGCACGAACACGACGCCGAACAGCAGCAGGCTGCGGTCGCCGAGGCTAGCAGCCGCCTGGTGCACGGCCTCGAGGTCGAGGCTTCCGGTGGCGCCGTAGATCATGGACATGCCGTACAGGAGCAGGCCGGAGGCCAGCGCACCGAGCACGAAGTACTTCATGGCGGCTTCGGACGAGACCTTGTTGTCGCGATCCATGGCGACGAGGCCGTAGGAGCTGAGGGCCAGCATCTCGAGGCCGAGGTACAGCGTGACCATGTTGCCGGCCGACACCATGACCATCATGCCGAGCAGCGCGAACAGCACGATCGCGTAGAACTCGCCGGCCATCAGGCCTCGCTCGGTCAGATACGGGCGGGCATAGGCCAGCGCGAGACCGGTGGTGATGCACATCGCGATCTTCAGCACGTCGGCCAAGGTGTCGCGGACGAACATGCCGCCGAAGGCCGAGATCGGGTCGCCGGCGAGGCCGCGGCCGACCAGCAGGGCAGTCACCAGCAGCGACAGCAGCGCGAGAAAGTGGATCAGGCCGCGTCGTTTGGCATCGACGAAGAGATCGGCAAGCAGCAGGCCGAACGCGGCGCCGCAGAGCACAATCTCGGGAAGGACGGGGACCAGGTCCGCGGCGGTGGGCAGGGGCATCATCGCGATCAGGTCTCCGTCACGGCGTCACGAGTTTGGTGGCCGACAGCTGCGAAACCAGCTGAACCACGGACGCGTCCATCAGGTCGGTCAAGGGCTTCGGATAGACGCCAAGCAGCAGCACGCCGACGGCGAACAGGCCCAGCACCCAGGCTTCCCGGGCATTGATCTCGGTGAGCTCGGCCACATGGCTGTTGGCGACCTCACCGAACAGGATGCGCTTCACCATCCACAGCGTGTAGGCGGCACCGAGAATCAAGGTCGTGGCGGCGATGAAGCCGATCCAAGGCTTGGCCTGGAAGGCGGCCAGGATGACCATGAACTCACCCACGAAGCCCGACGTGCCCGGCAGGCCGGCGTTGGCCATCGCGAACAGCACGAAGAAGCCGCCGAACCAAGGCATGACGTTCATCACGCCGCCGTAGTCCTTGATCATTCGGGTGTGCATGCGGTCGTAGAGCACGCCGACGCAGCTGAACATCGCGCCGGACACGAAGCCGTGCGAAATCATCTGCACCATCGCGCCCTGCAGGCCGAGCTCCGCGGCGTCCTGGCGGACGTCGCCACCGCGCATCAGGCCGAAGGCGATGAAGATGCCCAGCGTCACGAAACCCATGTGGGCGATCGACGAATACGCGATCAGCTTCTTCATGTCCTCCTGCACCAGCGCCACGAGGCCGATGTAGGCCACGGCGACCAGCGAGAAGGCGATGACCAGCCACGCCCACTCGGCGCCCGCGTCGGGGACGATTGGCAGCGTGAAGCGGATGAAGCCGTAGCCGCCGATCTTCAGCATGATCGCCGCCAGCACCACGGAGCCGGCGGTCGGCGCTTCGACGTGGGCATCCGGCAGCCAGGTGTGCACCGGGAACATCGGGATCTTCACCGCGAAGGCGGCGAAGAAGGCGAAGAACAACCAGGTCTGCTCGGTGGCCGTGAGCTGCAGCGTGTAGAGGTCCGCCAGCTGGAAGCTGGCGCCGCCATCCAACCGCTCGCCACTCACGATGTACAGGTAAACCAGCCCCACGAGCATGAATACCGAGCCGAGGAAGGTGTACAGGAAGAACTTGAGGCTGGCGTAGACGCGGTTCGCACCGCCCCAGACGCCGATCACGATGAACATCGGGATCAGCATCGCCTCGAAGAACACGTAGAACAAGATGGCGTCCTGCGCGGCGAACACGCCGATCATCAGGCTTTCGAGCACCAGGAACGCCGCGTAGTACTGGTGCACGCGGCGCTCGACCGAACCCCAAGCCCCCATCAGCACCAGCACGCTGGTGATCGTGGTGAGCAGGATCAGCGCCACCGCGATGCCGTCGACCCCGAGGTGGTAGAAGATGTCGAAGGCCGGGATCCACTCGCGCTTCTCGACGAACTGCATCGAGGCCGACGACGCATCGAAGCCGGTGTAGAGCGGGATGCTCAGCGCAAGCGTCGCCAGCGCGACCAACAGCGCGAACCACTTCGCCTGCGTGCCGCGCGACTCACCGAAATAGAGCGTGGCCAGACCGCCCAGGAGGGGCAGCCAGATCAGGGCGCTCAGCAGGGGAAAACCATCCATCAGGGCGTCCTTGGTCGGTTCAGGCGGCGGTCCATCGACCGACCAGCCACATCAGGGCGATCAGGCCGACGATCATCGCGAAGGCGTAGTGGTAGAGGTAACCCGACTGCACGTGGCGGCTGACGGCGGCAACGCGGTCGACGATCCACGCCGAGCCGTTGACCATCGCACCATCGATCAGGCCGCGGTCACCGCGCTTCCAAGCGAACTGGCCGAGCTTGATGCCGCCATCGGCGAAGCCGTTGATCCAAAGATGATCCATCCAATACTTGGCCTCCAGCACCTTGACCAGCGGCGACAGGGCGTGGCGGATCTTGCCGCTGAGTCCCGGACGCAGCAGGTAAAGGAAGGTCGCGAGCGCGAAGCCGCCAAGCATCAGCCAGAACGGCAAGGCGACGAAGCCGTGCGAGCCGAAGCCGACGGCGCCGTGGCCGAAGTACTTGCAGCCGATGTAGCCGAGCACGTCCGGCGTGAGCGCGACGCCCGAACCGTGGTCGGCCTCGTCCGCGGCGTTGATGGCCTCGCAATCGGCCGGCGCCGAGACGGCGGGCTCGAAGGTGACGCTCGACGGCATGCCCGCGAGCGGGTCCGGCGTGCGCGGCACGTACTGGTAGATCGCGCCCTCGAAGAACGGCGTGACGTCCTTTTGGCCTGAGAGGTCCTTGCCGAACAGCATCGGCCCCACGGTGAAGAAGCCCGCCAGCACCGACGGAATCGCCAGCAGAACCAGCGGCACAGTGACGACCCACGGGGACTCGTGCGGCTCGACCGGACCGTGGTGGCCATGGTCGTCGTGCGCGTCGTGGTGGTCGTGGTGGTCGTGGTGCGCGCCATGGCCCTCATCGGCGTGGGCGTGGCGGAAGCGCTCTTCGCCGTGGAAGGTCAGGTAGAACAGGCGGAAGCTGTAGAAGCTGGTGACGAAGACGCCCGCCAGCACAGCGAAGATGGCGTACTGATTGACCCAGCTGCCGCCCTCGCCCGCCGCGCGGACCGCTTCGATGATGCTGTCCTTCGAGTAGAAGCCCGAGAAGAACGGGAAGCCGACCAGGGCCAGGGTTCCGATCAACGAGGTCCAGTAGGTGATCGGCATGTACTTGCGCAGGCCGCCCATCTTCCGCATGTCCTGCTCGTGGTGCATGCCGATGATCACGCTGCCGGCCGCGAGGAACAGCAGGGCCTTGAAGAAGGCGTGCGTCATCAGGTGGAACACCGCCGCGCCGTAGGCCGACACACCGAGCGCCACCGTCATGTAGCCGAGCTGCGACAGCGTCGAGTACGCGACCACGCGCTTGATGTCGTTCTGCACCATGCCGATCAGGCCGGTGAACAGCGCCGTCGTGGCGCCGATGAACAGGATGAACTGGAGCGCCGAAGGTGACAGCTCGAACACCGGCGACATGCGGCTCACCATGAAGATGCCGGCGGTCACCATCGTCGCCGCGTGGATCAGCGCCGAGATCGGGGTCGGGCCTTCCATCGAGTCCGGCAGCCAGACATGCAGCGGCACCTGCGCCGACTTGCCCATCGCGCCGATGAACAGGCAGATGCCGATGAAGGTCATGGCGTCGATGTTCCACGCCGGCACCTGCAGGCCGAGCAAGCTGAACTCGTTCCAGAAGGTCAGCACCTGGCCGGGGCCGCTGGTGACCTGAGCGAACACCGTCGCGTAGTCGAGCGAGCCGTAGTAGTACAGGACCGCCGCGATGCCGAGCAGGAAGCCGAAGTCACCCACGCGGTTGACGATGAACGCCTTCATGTTGGCGAAGACGGCGGTCGGGCGCTTGTACCAGAAGCCGATCAGCAGGTAGGACACGAGGCCCACCGCTTCCCAACCGAAGAACAGCTGCAGGAAGTTGTTGCTCATCACGAGCATCAACATCGAGAAGGTGAACAGCGAGATGTAGCTGAAGAAGCGCTGGTAGCCCTCGTCCTCCGCCATGTAGCCGATGGTGTAGATGTGCACCAGCAGCGACACGAAGGTGACGACCACCATCATCATGGCCGTCAGGCGGTCGACCATGAAGCCGATATGCGCCGAATAGCCGCCGATGTCGAAGAAGGTGTAGAGGTTCTGGTTGTAGGGGTCGGCACCGCCGAACCAGAGCTGCCACAGCACCTGGATGGAGAGCGCGCAGCTCAGCGCGACGCCGGCGATGGTGACGGTGTGCGCGCCGGCGCGGCCGACCTGACGGCCGAACAGGCCGGCCACGATCGAACCGAACAGCGGCGCGAGGGCGATCAGCAGCAGGACGTTCGTGGAAAGGGTGTGTTCCATGTCAGCCCTTCATCGCGTCGAGTTCAGCCACGTTGATCGTCCGCGTGTTGCGGAACAGCGTGACGAGGATGGCGAGGCCGATGGCGGCTTCGGCCGCGGCAACCGTCAGGATGAAGAACACGAACACCTGCCCGTGAACGTCGCCGAGGAAGCGCGAGAACGCCACGAAGTTGATGTTCACCGCCAGCAGCATCAACTCGATGCACATCAGCAGGACGATGACGTTCTTGCGATTGATGATGATGCCGGCGACCGACAGCGCGAACAGGATCGCGCCCAGGGTCAGGAAGTGGCCGAGGGTGATCATGCGTCGCCCTCCTCGCGGCGGACTTCCGCCGCCATCTTGATCACGCGCACGCGATCCTCCTTGCGGACCGCCGACTGCTTGGCCGGGTCCTGGTGGCGGGCGCCCGGACGACGACGCAACGTCAGCATCACGGCGGCCAGGATGGCCACGGTGAGCAGGACGGCGGCGACTTCGAACGGGAAGAGGTAACCCGAGAACAAAGCCCGTCCGATCCACTCCAGGTTGGAGCAGGGCTCGAACGCGGCGACGCCCGCCGACGCGCAGTTCACCGCGGCCGCGGGATCAGCGGAGGGGAACGCGATGTTGCGCTTGCCGGTCGTGACACCGAGAAGCACCAGCATCTGGATGAACATCAGGCCCGCGACGGTCGCCGCCACGGGCAGGTAGCGCGCGAAGCCCTCGCGGAGCGGCGCCGTGTTGATGTCGAGCATCATCACCACGAACAGGAACAGCACCATCACGGCGCCCACGTACACGAGCACCAGGGCAACGCCGAGGAACTCGGCCTGCAGCAGCAGGAACAGGCAGGCGGTTGAGAAGAACGTCAGCACGAGGCAGAGCACCGCGTGCACGGGGTTCTTGAACAGGATGACGCCGAGGGCCGAAGCCACCGCCATCGCCGCGAAGAGGTAGAACGCGATCAGTTCCATCGTCTGTCCTCAGCGGAAGGCCGAATCGGCGGCACGGCGCTCGGCGATTTCCGCCTCGAACCGGTCGCCGATCGCCAGCAGTTGGGGTTTCGTCACCACGTTTTCGCCGCGCTTCTCGAAGTGGTATTCGTGGATATGCGTCTCGACGATCGAATCGACCGGGCAGCTCTCCTCGCAGAAGCCGCAGAAGATGCACTTGAAGAGGTCGATGTCGTAGCGCGTCGTGCGGCGGGTGCCGTCGGCGCGGACGTCGGAGTCGATGGTGATGGCCAGCGCCGGGCAGACCGCCTCGCAGAGCTTGCAGGCGATGCAGCGCTCTTCGCCATTCGGGTAGCGGCGAAGCGCGTGCAGGCCGCGGAAGCGCGGCGACTGCGGGAACTTCTCGTACGGGTAGTTGATCGTGTACTTCGGCTTGAACATGTACACGAGGGTCAGCCATAGGCCCTGGAGGAGTTCCAGGAGCAGCAGGCTCTTCAGGTAGGCGATCGCGCGATTCATGGAGTGGCCTCTGCCCTGCCCTTACTGGCCGATCTCGAACCAGCCGGCGTAGGCCATGGCGGCCACGACGAAGGTCCAGACGATGGTGATGGGAATGAAGACCTTCCAGCCCAGACGCATGATCTGGTCATAGCGGTAGCGCGGGAACGTCGCGCGGAACCACACGAAGCTGAAGGCGAACAGGAAAGCCTTGATGAACAGCCACCACGGCCCGGCGACGCCGAGGACCGGCACCGATTCCGGGAACGGCGAAAGCCAGCCGCCGAGGAAGAACAGCGCCGCGAGGAAGCTGATCAGGATCATGTTCGCGTATTCGGCGAGGAAGAAGATCGCGAACGCGGACCCCGAATACTCCACGTGGAAACCGGCCACGATCTCCGACTCGCCTTCGGCGACGTCGAAGGGCGCGCGGTTGGTTTCGGCCACGCCCGAGATGAAATAGATGACGAACAGCGGAAGCAGCGGCAGCCAGAACCACTCGAACAGGCCGGCGTCGCCCTTCTGGGCGTGCACGATCTCGGTGAGGTTCATGGTACCGGCGGCGACCAGCACGCCGACGAGCGCAAAGCCCATCGCAATCTCGTAGCTGACGACCTGCGCCGCCGAGCGAAGCGCGCCGAGGAAGGCGTACTTCGAGTTCGAGGCCCAGCCGCCGATGATCACGCCGTAGACGCCCATCGACGTGAGCGCGAGCAGCACCAGCAGGCCGGCGTCGACGTCGGCGATGACGAGGCCCTCGCCGAAGGGCATCACCGACCAGGCCGCGAAGGAAGGCGCCAGCGCAATCAGCGGCGCGAGGCGATGCAGGAAGGCGTTCGCGCTCGAAGGCACGATGCTTTCCTTGAACAGCATCTTGAAGACGTCGGCGAAGGCCTGGATGACGCCCAAACCCGGCACCAGCTGGCCGATGAACACCGGCCCGTGGCGCACGTGCATCCAGCCGATGACCTTGCGCTCGAGCAACGTGTAGAACGCCACGGCGACGGTCAGCGAGATCATCAGCGGGACGATCTTGACGAGCATCCACGCCACCGAACCGGCGGCGCCGAACTCGAGCAGGAAGTCGCGAAGCGGAGCGAAGAGTTCCATCAGGCACCCGCCTTGGTGATCGTCAGCGCACCATGCGCGGCCAGCGGCGCGGTGGCCGGATAGCCCGACTCGACCCACGCCGTGCCCTTGGCGATGCGAGCGTTCAGGCGGACCGGCAGGGCGGCATGGCCGTTGGCGTCGGCGACCTTGGCGATGGCGCCTTCGGCGAGGCCGAGAGCCGCCGCGTCCTCGGGATGCAGTTCAACGCCCTGCCCCTTCGTGAGCGGATGATCGTTGAGGGACGTCGAACGACGGAGCTGGGCATCGATGCGGTAGACCGGCGCGGTCGCGAGCCGTTCGATACCGGAGGCGGACGCAAGCGACGACAACCCGGTTCCCGAGCCAATGGCCTGAGGGGCCATCGATTCGCGCAGCGCGCCGAGGTCCATGTGGCCGAAACCAGCAATGCCCATCGAATCACCGAGGGCGCGCAGCACGCGCCAGCCCGGACGGGCCTCACCGCGCGGCTTGCCGCCCGCGCTGGTGAAGTGCACGCGACCGTCGAGGTTGGTGTAGCTGCCTTCCGTCTCCGCACCGGCAGCGATCGGCAGGATCAGGTCGGCGACCTGCTTCAGCGATTCGCTGGCATACACGGAGAACGCGACGACCTTGGCGGCCGACAGGGCCTTGAGCGCGGCCGTCGCATCGGCGAAGTCGTAGGCCGGCTCGACGTTGTAGAGCACGTAGCCCGCCTTGGCCTTCGCGAGCTGTGCACCGGCGTCATGGCCACCGACCGGCAGCACGCCGTGCTGCGTGAGACCGAGGGCGTTGGCGCCCTGCGGGACGCGGTTCACCGCGACGCCCGTCGCTTGCGCGATGGCACGCGCCGCTGCACGCAGGTGCGAGGCGTTGGCGTGGGTCTCGGCGATCTCGCCGAGGACGATCGCACCGGCCTTGGCGTTCTTCAGGGCTTCGGCAATGCCGGCGAGCGCCGGATCGTCGATGGCCGCCGCGACACCGCCTGGCAGCGATGCACCGAGCTTGGCCGCGAGGGCCGCGAGCACGCCCGGCAGCTTCGACGGGGCCACGATCGCCTTGCCGGCGAGCGCGTGCGCGACGGGGAAGTCGACGGGGTTGATCGCGAAGACCTTGGCGCCCTTCTTGGTCGCCTTCAGCAAGCGCTGGTGCAGCAGGGGCACTTCGTGGCGGAGGTTCGTGCCGACCAGCAGCACCACGTCGGCCTTCTCGAGGTCGGCGGCGCTGCGGCCAAACGCTTCCGCCACCGGGGCGTCGGCGAAATCGACGAGGGTCAGGCGGTGATCGAGGTGCGTCGTGCCGAGACCCTTCGCGAGGCGCGCGAGCGACGCGCCTTCCTCGTTCGAGGTGGAGGCATGCACCAGCACGCCGGTGTCGGCGCCGCTGGCCTTGAGCATCGAGGCGGCGAGGCCGAGCGCCTCGTCCCAGCCGATCGCCTTCCAGCTGCCGTCGGCCTGCTTGGCGAGCGGCGACGTGGCGCGGTCGTCGCTGTACAGGCCCTCATGCGAATAGCGGTCGCGGTCCGAGAGCCAGCATTCGTTCACCGCTTCGTTCTCGCGCGGGACGATGCGCAGCACTTCGTTGCGGCGGACGTGCAGGAAGAGGTTCGAACCCAGCGCATCGTGCAGGCCGATCGACTCGCGAGCCACCAGCTCCCACGGCCGGGCCTTGAAGCGGTAGACCTTGTTGGTCAGCGCGCCGACCGGGCAGACGTCGATGACGTTGCCCGACAGCTCGCTCATCAGCGGCTTGCCGTCGTAGGTGCCGATCTGCAGGTTCTCGCCGCGGTACATGCCGCCGAGTTCGTAGGTGCCGGCGACGTCGGCGGTGAAGCGGACGCAACGCGTGCAGTGGATGCAGCGCGTCATCTCGGTGGCCACCAGCGGGCCCAGGTCCTCGTCGGCGACGACGCGCTTGCGCTCGGCATAGCGGCTGACCGATCGGCCGTAGCCCATCGAGACATCCTGCAGCTCGCACTCGCCGCCCTGGTCGCAGATCGGGCAATCCAGCGGGTGGTTGACCAGCAGGAACTCCATGACGTTGCGCTGCGCGTCGAGCGCGCGCTTCGTCTGGGTGGTGACCTTCATGCCTTCCATCACCGGCGTGGCGCAGGCCGGAGCGGGCTTCGGCATCTTTTCGACGTCGACGAGGCACATGCGGCAGTTGGCAGCGATCGGCAGCTTCTTGTGGTAGCAGAAGCGCGGGATCGCGATGCCGGCGTTGTCGGCCGCCTGGATGATCATCGAGCCCTTCGGCGCCTGCATCGGCACGCCGTCGATCTCGATGTTCACCACGTCGATGGCGGGGGCGGTGGGGGTGGCGGCGCTCATGCGGCCTTCTCCGTGACGACGCCGGCGGCCTGGTCGTCGACCAGGAAACGCTTGTTGACGATGGCGTACTCGAACTCGCTCCAGAACTGGCGCAGGAAGCCCTGCACCGGCCACGCGGCGGCCTCGCCGAAAGCGCAGATGGTGTGGCCTTCGATCTGGCCGGCGGCGGCCTTCAGCATCTGCAGGTCGTCCAGCGTCGCCTTGTGTTCGACGATGCGCGTGAGCATGCGGTACATCCAGCCCGTGCCCTCGCGGCAGGGCGTGCACTGCCCGCAGCTCTCCTTGAAGTAGAAGCGCGCGATGCGATGGCAGGCTCGCACCATGCAGGTGGTGTCGTCCATCACCACGACCGCTCCCGAGCCCAGACCGGAGCCGGCTTTCTGGATGCTGTCGTAGTCCATGGTGAGGCCGAGCATGACGTCGCCGGGCAGCACCGGCATCGACGAACCGCCCGGGATCACGGCCTTGAGCTTGCGGCCACCACGCACACCGCCGGCCATTTCCAGCAGGTCCTTGAAGGGCGTGCCGAGGCGGATCTCGAAATTGCCCGGCTTGGCCACGTGGCCGGAGACCGAGAAGATCTTCGGGCCGCCGTTGTTCGGCTTGCCGAGGTTGAGGAACCACTCCGCGCCGTTGCGGATGATCGCCGGCACCGAGGCGTAGGTCTCGGTGTTGTTGATCGTGGTCGGACGGCCGTAGAGGCCGAAGTTGGCCGGGAACGGCGGCTTGTAGCGCGGCTGGCCCTTCTTGCCTTCGAGCGACTCCATCAGCGCGGTTTCTTCGCCGCAGATGTAGGCGCCGGCGCCCAGCGCCGAGTACATGTCCACGTCGACGCCGCTGCCCTGGATGTTCTTGCCCAGCCAGCCGTTCGCGTAGGCCTCCTTGAGCGCTTCCTCGAAGTGCTCGAAGGGCTCGTGGTGGAACTCGCCGCGCATGTAGTTGTAGGCGGCCGTCGAACCGGTGGCGTAGCAGGCGATGGCCATGCCTTCGATCACCGCGTGCGGGTTGTAGCGCAGGATGTCGCGATCCTTGCAGGTGCCCGGCTCGGATTCATCCGAGTTGCAGAGGATGTACTTCTGCCCCGGCGCGTTGCGCGGCATGAAGCTCCACTTGAGGCCGGTCGGGAAGCCGGCGCCGCCGCGGCCGCGCAGCGAGCTCTGCTTCACCTGGTCGATGATCTGCTCGGGCGGGATCTTCTCGGCGAGGATCTTGCGCCAGGCGGCGTAGCCACCCACCTTCAGGTAGTTCTCGTACGACCACGGCTTGTCGAAATGCAGCGTGGTGTAGACGACCTGGTGCTCCTGCGGCGCGGGGCCGACGGGGCCGGTGGCGTGCGAAGCGTGCGAACCGTGGTGTGCCATCTGTGGCCTCACTTCAACTCGTCGAGGATGGCGTCGACCGAGGCCGGCGTCAGCTTCTCGTGGTAATGGCCGTTGACGACCATCATCGGGGCGCCGGCGCAGGCGGCGAGGCATTCCTCTTCCACCTTCAGCCAGACGCGACCGTCGGCGGTCGACTCGCCGTTCTTGATGCCGAGCTTCTTCTCGCAATGGCGGACGATGTCCTCGCCCCCGTTGAGCCAGCAGCTGATGTTGGTGCAGACGGCGACGACGTTGCGGCCGACCGGCTCGAGCGCGAACATCGAGTAGAAGCTCGCGACTTCGTAGGCCCAGACCGGCGGGATGCCGATGTACTTGGCGACGGCGGCGATGAGCTCGTCGGTCAGGTAGCCTTGGTTCTGCTCCTGCGCGGCAATGAGCGCCTGGATCACCGCGCTGCGGCGGCGGTCGGCGGGGAAGCGCGCCAGCCACTCCTCGATGCGGGCGCGGGTGGCGTCCGACAGCGCGACCATCGGGTCGACGTGCTGGCAGGCCTCGAAATTGCCCGTGGCTTTCATCGGTCGATCTCTCCGAACACGACGTCGTAGGTGCCGATCATGGCGACGACGTCCGACAGCATGTGGCCCTTGACGATGGCGTCCATCGAGCTCAGGTGGGCGAAGCCCGGGGCGCGCAGCTTGAGGCGGAACGGCTTGTTGGCGCCGTCCGAGACGAGGTAGGCGCCGAACTCGCCCTTCGGGGCCTCGACGGCGGCGTACACCTCGCCCGCGGGCAGCGAATAGCCCTCGGTGAACAGCTTGAAGTGGTGGATGAGGGCTTCCATGTCGCCCTTCATCAGCTCGCGCTTCGGCGGCGCGACCTTGTAGTTGTCGACCATCACCGGACCGGGGTTGGCGCGCAGCCACGCGACCGCCTGCTTGATGATCCGAGCCGACTGGCGCATTTCCTCGACTCGCACCAGGTAGCGGTCGTAGCAGTCGCCGTTGACGCCCACCGGGATGTCGAAATCGACGTCCGCATAGCAGGCGTAGGGCTGCTTCTTGCGCAGGTCCCAGGCAATGCCCGAGCCGCGAAGCATCGGGCCGGTCATGCCCCAAGCCAGCGCCTGCTCCGGAGTCACGATGCCGATGTTGACGGTGCGCTGCTTCCAGATGCGGTTGTCGGTGAGCAGGGTCTCGTATTCGTCGACGCGCTTCGGGAAGTCGTCGGCGAAGGCATCGAGGAAATCGAGCATCGAGCCTTCGCGCCACTCGTTGATGCGCTTGAGCTCCTTGCCCTTGCGCCAAGGCGACTCGGCGTACTTCGGCATCGCGTCCGGCAGGTCGCGGTACACGCCGCCCGGACGGTAGTAGGCCGCGTGCATGCGCGCGCCCGACACCGCCTCGTAGCAGTCCATCAGTTCCTCGCGCTCGCGGAAGGCGTAGAGGAACATCGCCATCGCGCCGAGGTCGAGGCCGTTGGTACCGACCCACATCAAGTGGTTCAGGATGCGGGTGATCTCGTCGAACAGCGTACGGATCATCTTGGCGCGCGGCGTCGGCTCGATGCCGGCCAAACGCTCGATAGCCATGACGTACGCGTGCTCGTTGCACATCATCGAGACGTAGTCGAGGCGATCCATGTAGCCGATCGACTGGTTGTACGGCTTCGATTCGGCGAGCTTCTCGGTGCCGCGATGCAGCAGGCCGATGTGCGGATCGGCGCGGCGGACGGTCTCGCCGTCCATCTCTAGCACGAGGCGGAGCACGCCGTGGGCCGCCGGATGCTGCGGCCCGAAGTTCATCGTGTAGTTGCGGATTTCCTGGGTCATGGCTCAGGCCTTCTTCGCCGCGGCTTCCGACGCCGCCTGGTGCCAACGCGAGTCCTCGCGCACCACCTTCGGCACGCCCACGCGGGGCTCGACCGACGTGACGGGCTCGTAGACCACGCGCTGCTTCTCGGCGTCGTAGCGGACTTCGACGTTGCCGATCAGCGGGAAATCCTTGCGGAACGGGTGGCCCACGAAACCGTAGTCGGTGAGGATGCGGCGCAAGTCCGGGTGGCCTTCGTAGACGATGCCGTAGAGATCGAAAGCTTCGCGCTCGAACCAGTCCAGGCCCGGCCAGACATCAACCAGCGACGGAATGACGGGGAGCGCGTTGTCGGCGGCAAAGGTGCGCAGGCGCAGGCGCTCGTTGTTGCGGATCGACAGCAGGTGCACGACCGAGGCGAAGCGCTTCGCGGGGCCGACGCCCTGCGGACGATTCTCCCAGCGGAAGCGTCCCGGGCCATCGCCCTCGACGCCGCGCGAGAAGCCCTCGCTGCTGACGTCGGTGGTTTCCCACTCGCCTTCGCCGTAGCCGAGGAAGTCGATGCCCGAGACGTCGACGGCCTGCTCGAAGTGGAATTCCGGCTCGTCGCGCAGCGCGCGGGCGACGTCGACGAAGCAGGAGGGAGCGACTTCGAGCGTGGTTTCGCCATGCGCTTCGACAATGGCGAGGGCGCGCTCACCGAAGCGGGCGCGGAGACGTTCGGCGAGACGCGGCTTGGCTTCGGCCATGGTCGAATTCTGCGTGCGTTGCGTTCTGCAGCGGCGCGCGCGTCAGCGCGCGATCGTGTTGGTGCGGCGGATCTTCTTCATCAACTGCAGGATGCCGTAGACCAGCGCCTCGGCCGTCGGCGGGCAGCCCGGCACGTAGACGTCGACCGGCACCACGCGGTCGCAGCCGCGCACCACGGAGTAGCTGTAGTGGTAGTAGCCGCCGCCGTTCGCGCAGCTACCCATCGAGATGACCCACTTCGGCTCGGGCATCTGGTCGTAGACCTTGCGCAGCGCCGGGGCCATCTTGTTGACCAGCGTGCCAGCGACAATCATCACGTCGGACTGGCGCGGCGACGGGCGGAACACCACGCCGTAGCGGTCGAGGTCGAGTCGCGAGGCACCCGCGTGCATCATTTCGACCGCGCAGCAGGCAAGACCGAAGGTCATCGGCCACAGCGAGCCGGTGCGCGCCCAATTGACAAGCGAGTCGACCGAGGTGGTGACGAAGCCGCGCTCGAACAGCGGATTGTCGGACTCGGGACGCAGCAGGTCATCGACCCGGCCCAAGGGCTCCGGGTTGTGCATCACGCGCGAGACGGTCTGGATCACTCCCATTCGAGCGCCCCCTTCTTCCATTCGTAGATGAAAGCGAACACCAGGATGCCGAGGAAGCCGGCCATGGCCCACAGCGCGGGCTCGCCGATGTCGCGGTAAACGAGCGCCCACGGAAACACGAAGGCGATTTCGAGATCGAAGACGATGAAGAGGATCGCGACGAGGTAATAGCGCACGTCGAAAGGCATGCGCGCGTCCTCGAAGGCCTCGAAGCCGCACTCGTAGGGCGAGAGCTTTTCAGCGTCGGGACGCTTGGGGCCGAGCAGCCAGCCGGCGACGAGAAGCACCAAGCCTAGGCCGGTGGAGACGATCAGGAACAGCAGGATCGGCAGGTACTCGCCCAGCATGCAGGCCCTCGGCTAGCGCCCCGGTGGCGCATTGCGACCGCGCCCCGGGCTGGGACGCGATACAAGACTTCGATTGTTTGGTGCCCAAAGGGGGACTCGAACCCCCACGACCTAAGTCGCTACCACCTCAAGGTAGTGCGTCTACCAATTCCGCCATCTGGGCTTTTAATGCATGCTCCGTACGACTCGCGGAGCGACGAGATTATATCAGGCCATCAGCCGCCTGACTCGCCTTCCGGCGGATTTTCTGCCGTCGGCGTCGCGGTTTCCGCGGCCGGTGCCGCAACATCAGCCGCGGCGGGTACCGCCGCCTCCGGCGCCGGAGCAACCGGGACCTCGACCGCCGGGGCATCCGCCGAGACCGGGGCCGGCGCTGCCGCGTCGGCGGCCGGAGCCGCTTCCGCCATCAGGCCAACGTCATCGGTATCCGACGGCATCAGGCGACCGCCGTGCTTGCTGGCGTACCACGCCATGCCGAGGCTCATTGCGAAGAACACCACGGCCAGCCACTTCGTCGTGCTCGAAAGGAAGTTGGCCGAACCCGAGGCGCCGAACACGGTCGCCGAGGCACCGGCACCGAAGCCGCTACCCGCTTGGGCGCCGGCACCGCGCTGCATGAGGATCAGCACGACCATCGCGACGGCGACGAGGACGTAGATGACGGTGGCGAGAACGATCAGGTTCATGTCTTTTCAGTTCACCGCGCCGCGGCTGCGACGATGGCGAGGAAGTCGTTGGCGACCAGCGATGCTCCGCCGATCAGTCCCCCATCGACGTCGGGCTGCGAGAACAGCTCGGCGGCGTTGGCGGCCTTCACGCTGCCGCCGTAAAGGATCGGGAGCGAGTCGGCGATTGTAGCATCGTGCGCTCGAAGTTCGCTACGCAGGAACGCATGCGCCTCCTGCGCCTGCTCCGGCGTGGCGGTGCGGCCCGTACCGATCGCCCAGACCGGCTCGTACGCCAGCACGGCGCCGCGGAAGGCCTCGATGCCACCTCGCTTCAGCACGGCAGCCACCTGCCCCGAAAGCGCCCACTCGGTCTGGCCGGCCTCGCGCTGGTGCAGGCTCTCGCCGACGCACAGCACGGGCACCAGGCCCGCCCGGCGCGCCGCGAGCATTTTTTCGGCGACGAGGTCGCTCGATTCTTCGTGGAACTGGCGGCGCTCGGAATGGCCGACCAGCACGTGGGTGGCACCGACGTCCCTCAGCATGGCGCCCGAGGTCTCCCCGGTGAACGCGCCCGCTTCGTGGGCATCGAGGTCTTGCGCGCCGAAACCGATGCCCTGGCCCGCGAAGCCCGCGATGGACTCGGCGAGATAGGCGATCGGCGGCATCACGAGGCATTGCACGCCTTCCGGGCGCGGCGCGTCGACGATGGCCTGCAGCAGTGCCTTTGCCGAGGCGCGCGTGCCGTTGAGCTTCCAGTTGCCGGCGACGATGCGGGGACGCATGCGGGCTTGCTCCAAGGTTCCGAGGCGCGGAAGGATAGCAGGCCGCCCACCCGGGCCTCGATGGATTCCTGACATGCCCACTCCGCTTCGCACCGACCGCTTCGCCCTCGTCACCGGCGCCTCCAGCGGCATCGGCGCGGAGATCGCCCGCGAGTACGCGCGGCGCGGCAAACCGCTGGTGCTGGTCGCGCGCCGCGCAGACCGGCTCGAGGCCCTCGCCGCCCGAACTGCGGCCGCAGGTGCGGGTGGAGGTGATCGCCGCCGACCTCGCCGATCCGGCCGCGCCGGCCCGGCTCGTGGCGGACTGCGAGGCGCGGGGGCTGCGCGTCGACACGCTGGTGAACAACGCCGGCTTCGGCGTGCCGGGACGCTACCTGGCCAAGGACTGGGCCACCCACCAGGCCTCGCTGCAGGTGCTGCTGGTGGCGGTCTGCGAACTCTCGCACCGCTTCCTGCCGGCGATGGAGGCCGAGGGGCGCGGGCGCATCCTCAATGTCGCCTCGCTGGCCGGCCTCGTGCCGCCGACGGGCGGGCACACGCTGTACGGCCCGACCAAGGCCTTCGTCATCCGTTTCAGCGAGACGCTGGCCAAGGAAGTCGGGCCGAAAGGGGTGAACGTGACCGCGCTGTGCCCCGGAATGACCTACACCGAGTTCCACGACGTCAACGGCATGCGGGCCACGGTATCGAAGCTGCCGAAGGGCATCTGGCTCGACGCCGCGACCGTGGCGAAGCTCGGCGTGGACGCCGTCGAGTCGGGACGGACGCGGCTCATCACCGGGCGCGCCAACCGCCTTATCGCCGCGCTCTCGAAGTACCTCCCCGACCGGCTCGCTGGTGCGCTGATCGCCGCGAAGGCCAAGGACTTCCGCGACGAGGGCTGAGCCCCGCCGCAAACGACGAAGCCCCGCAGGGCGGGGCTTCGTGGGCAGGACGGAAGCGGCGATCAGGCCAGCTTGATCTCGCGCAGCCGCTCCATCAGATACCCATGGGCGGTGATCGGCTCGGGGTAGCGATTGGGGTTGTCCGGCGTGATGCAGCCCGGCAGCGTCTCGATCAGGAAATCCGGGTTCGGATGCAGGAAGAACGGCGTCGAATAGCGCGGCTGGCGGGAGGCATCGCCCGGCGGGTTGACCACGCGGTGCGTCGTCGACGGATAAACGTGGTTGGTCAGGCGCTGCAGCATGTCGCCGATGTTCACGACGATCGTGTCGGCTTCCGAGGTGAAAGGCACCCATTTGCCCTTCTGGGAGAGCACTTCAAGGCCCGCGGCGCTGGCGCCGACCAGCAGGGTGATGAGGTTGATGTCCTCGTGCGCCCCGGCGCGGACGTTGGGGATGTCGTCGGCGGTGATCGGCGGGTAGTGGATCGGGCGAAGGATGCTGTTACCGAAGTTGGTCTTGTCGGCGAAGAACTGCTCCGGCAGGCCGATGTGCAATGCGAGGGCAGACAGCACGCGCGAACCGAGCTGGTCGAGCGTAGTGAACAGGCCGTAAGCCACTTCCTTGAACTCCGGGATCTCGCTCGGCCACAGGTTCGCCGGCATCACCTCGGCGTGCTTCGAGTCGCGCGGGATCTCGCGGCCGACGTGCCAGAACTCCTTGAGGTCGAAGTGCTTCGCGCCCTTCGCCGTTTCGATACCGAACGGCGTGTAACCGCGCGCACCGCCGCTGCCCGGCACGTGGTACGCCTTCTTGGCGGCTTCGGGAAGCGCGAAGAAGCGCTGGAACACGTCGTAGGCGCGGTCGATCTGCGCCTGCGGGATGCCGTGGCCGCGGATGCCGCAGAAGCCCCACTCGCGGTAGGCGGCGCCGAGCTCGGCGACGAAGGCCTCGCGGTCGGTGTCGTAGCGGCGGATGTCGAGGGTGGGGATGGCCATGGTCGTGGATCGTCTTGGGAATTCGGGGGGAGATCATCATGCCGACCCTCGCGGGCCGGCATGACGCGGATCAAGCCGCGGCTTTCACCGCAGCGGAGAGAGCGTCGAGCACGCGCTGCATCAGGCCCGCATCGTCGGCCTCGACGGTGACGCGCACCACCGGCTCGGTGCCGGAAGGGCGAAGGAAGGCACGGCCACGGCCCTGCACGGCCGCCTGGGCATCGGCCAACGCAGCCTTGACGCTCTCGGCCTCGGCCGGCTTCACGCCCGGCGCGACCTTCACGTTGACCGTCTTCTGCGGGACCTTGGCCATGCCCGACAGCGCCTGCTTCAACGTCAGGCCGCGACGGCACAGGACCTCGAGGACCTGAAGCGCGCTGACGATGCCGTCGCCCGAGCTCACGCGGTCGAGGCACAGCAGGTGGCCCGAGGTTTCGCCGCCGAGGACGGCGTCGTTCTCCATCAGGGCCTGGTGCACGTAGCGGTCGCCCACCTTGGTGCGCAGGAACGCGATGCTGCGCTCGGCGAAGGCCCGTTCGAGGCCGTAGTTGGTCATCAGCGTGCCGACCACCGGGCCACGGAGGCGGCCGCTCTGCTGCCAGTCGTCCGCGAGGATCCACAGCAGGTCGTCGCCGTCGCGCACGACGCCATCGCTGTCGACGAACAGCACACGGTCGCCGTCGCCGTCGAAGGCGATGCCGAGCTCGGCACCGGTCTCGCGCACGCGGGCGGCGAGGAATTCCGGGTGCGTGGAGCCCACGCCGTCGTTGATGTTCAGGCCGTTCGGATCGACGCCGATGGCGTCCACCCGGGCGCCGAGCTCGCGGAACACCAGCGGGCCGAGCTGGTACGTCGCACCATGGGCGCAATCCACCACGATCCGCATGCCGCCGAGGTTGAAGCGGCGCGGCACCGAGCCCTTGCAGGCTTCGACGTAGCGCGCGACCGCGTCGCGGGTGCGCACGGCCTTGCCGAGCTTCTCCGAGGACACCGTGCTGAACGGATGATCCAGCGCGGCCTCGATGGCCAGCTCGGTGGCGTCGTCGAGCTTCTCGCCTTCGGCCGAGAAGAACTTGATGCCGTTGTCGTAGTGCGGGTTGTGCGAGGCGCTGATGACGATGCCACCGTCGGCACCGAGCGAACGCGTCAGGTGCGAGACGGCCGGCGTGGGCATGGGCCCCATCAGCTGGACGTCGACGCCAGCAGCCACGAGGCCAGCCTCCAGCGCCGCTTCGAACATGTAGTTCGAGATGCGGGTGTCCTTGCCGATGACGACCAGCGGCTTGCGCCAGTCGCCCTCGCCACGCGCAGCACGCAGCGCGTGGCCGTAGGCGTTGCCGAGGCGCAGGACGAAATCCGCCGAGATGGCGCCCTCGCCCACCCGGCCGCGGATGCCGTCGGTGCCGAAGTACTTCCGCGCACCCATCAGGCCGCCTCGACTGGCGCCGGGCGACGGCCCAGCAGGGCGATCAGCGAGGCGAGGCGCTGGCGCATTTCGCGGCGGTCGACGATCAGGTCGACGGCGCCGTGCTCGACGAGGAATTCGCTGCGCTGGAAGCCTTCCGGCAGGCGCTCGCGGACCGTCTGCTCGATCACGCGCGGGCCGGCGAAGCCGATCAGCGCCTTCGGCTCGGCGACGTTGATGTCACCGAGCATGCCCAGCGACGCCGAGACGCCGCCGGTGGTCGGGTGGGTCAGCACGGAGATGTAGGGCACGCCAGCCTTGCGCATGCGGGCGATGGCCGCCGAGGTCTTGGCCATCTGCATCAGCGAGAACAGGCCTTCCTGCATGCGCGCGCCGCCGGTGGCGGAGAAGCACACGAGGGCGCTGCGGTCGGCCAGCGCACGCTCGGCGGCGAGGGCGAAGCGCTCGCCGACCACCGAGCCCATCGAGCCGCCCATGAAGCGGAATTCGAAGGCCGCCACGCACACCGGCATGCCCACCAGGCGCCCCGCGCCGGCGATCAGCGCGTCTTTCTCGCCGGTGGCCTTCTGGGTGGCCTTGATGCGATCGGCGTATTTCTTCTGGTCGCGGAACTTCAGCGCGTCGACCGGCTCGAGATGGGCGCCGATCTCCACGAAGCTGTCGGCGTCGAGGAAGGCGGCGATGCGCTCGCGCGCACCGATCGGCATGTGGTGGTCGCACTTCGGGCAGACGTGGAGGTGCTGGTCGACTTCCGGCGCGTAGAGGGCGGCGCCGCAGTTGTCGCACTTCTCCCACAGGCCTTCCGGCACGCCGCGCTTGTTGCCGCCTTGCGTACGGATGCCGCCGAGTTTCAGCTTGTTCAACCAGCTCATGGAGGGCCCGGGTGTGGTCAGGGCCGCAAAGTGTAGCGGAAGGCCGGCAGGGGGCCGGAACGCCCCCGCCGGCGCCGGATCAGCTGTCGAGGCCGGCGCGGATCGGCTGCAGGAAGGCGCGTGCCGTCGCCACCGGGTCGGCAGCGTCCGCCAGCGCCTGCACCAGCGCGCTGCCGACGATGACGCCGTCGCCATGCGCCGCAAGCGCCTTGGCGGAGGCTGCATCCTTGATGCCGAAGCCGATCAGCACCGGCACCGGGCTGTGCGCGCGCAGGATCGCGGCCTTGGCGGCTACGTCGCCAGTGTCGAGTTTGCTGGCGCCAGTGACGCCCGCGAAGCTGACGTAGTACAGATAGCCCTGCGCGTGCATGCGAAGCGGCCCCAGGCGGGCTTCGGTGGTGGTCGGCGCAACGAGGGCGATCAGGTGCAGGCCGCGGGCGGTGAACACCTCGCGCACCGGGTCTGCCTCCTCGAGCGGCAGGTCGACCAGCAGCACGCCGTCGACGCCGGCGGCCGCGGCCTCGTCGGCGAAGCGCTCGACACCGCGCATCTCGATCGGGTTCAGGTAACCCATCAGGACGACCGGCGTGGCGGTATCCGTCGCGCGGAACTGGCGCACGCACTCCAGCACGAAGCTCAAGCCCACCTTGCGCTCGATGGCGCGCTCGGAGCTCTTCTGGATGACGGGGCCGTCGGCCATCGGGTCGGAGAACGGCACGCCGAGTTCGATCAGGTCGGCGCCGCCTTCAACAAGGGAGTGCATCACCGGCACGGTCGATTCGCGCGACGGATCGCCGGCGGTGACGAAGGGAACCAGCGCCTTGCGGCCGGCGGCTTTGAGCGCGGCGAGGCGCGCGTCGATGCGGTTCACGGCGCTCACAGCGAGATCCCTTCGCGCTTGGCGATGGTGAAGATGTCCTTGTCGCCACGGCCGGACAGGTTCACCAGCACGCGCTGGTCCTTGCGCATCGTCCGAGCGAGCTTCATGGCCTGGGCGATGGCGTGGCTGCTTTCGAGCGCGGCGAGGATGCCTTCGGTGCGCGCCAGCAGGTGGAAGGCCTCCATGCACTCGTCGTCGGTGACGCCGACGTACTGCGCGCGGCCGGTGTCCTTGAGGAAAGCGTGCTCCGGACCGACACCCGGGTAGTCGAGGCCGGCCGAGATCGAGTGCGTCTCGGTGATCTGGCCATCGTCGTCGCAGATCAGGTAAGTGCGGTTGCCGTGCAGCACACCCGGGCGGCCAGCCACCAACGAGGCGGCATGGCGGCCGGTAGCGACACCGTCGCCCGCGGCTTCGGCGCCGATGAGCGCGACATCGCGATCGTTGAGGAAAGCGTGGAACATGCCGATGGCATTGCTGCCGCCGCCGACGCAGGCGACGACGGCGTCGGGCAGCGCACCGTACTCGGCCAGCATCTGCGCGCGCGATTCCTTGCCGACCACGGCGTTGAAGTCGCGCACGAGCGTCGGGTACGGGTGCGGGCCGGCGACCGTGCCGATGATGTAGAAGGTGTCGTGAACGTTGGTGACCCAATCGCGCAGTGCTTCGTTCAGCGCGTCCTTCAGGGTCTTGCTGCCGCTCTCCACCGGCACCACGGTGGCGCCGAGCAACTTCATGCGGAACACGTTCGGCGCCTGGCGCTCGACGTCGGTGGCGCCCATGTAGACGACGCACTCGAGGCCGAGGCGCGCAGCCACGGTGGCCGAGGCCACGCCGTGCTGGCCGGCGCCGGTCTCCGCGATGATGCGGGTCTTGCCCATCCGCTTGGCGAGCATCGCCTGGCCGATGGTGTTGTTGATCTTGTGCGCGCCGGTGTGGTTCAGGTCCTCGCGCTTGAGCAGGATCTGCGCTCCGCCGACCTTCGCCGACAGGCGGGCCGCGTGGTAGATCGGGCTCGGGCGGCCGACGTAATGCTTGTAGTCGTCCGCCAGTTCGGCCTGGAACGAGGGATCGGACTGCGCGACGCGATAGGCCTCGGCCAGCTCGGCCAGGGGCTGCATCAGCGTTTCAGCGACGAAGCTGCCACCGTACGGACCGAAATGCCCGCGGGCGTCCGGGTACTGGTGGAAATCGTCAACGGACGGGGGGATCTGCGATGAAGCCATCGGCGCGGCGAACCTCTTCGACGAAACGAACCATGCGCTCAGCGTCCTTCAGGCCGGGAGCGCTCTCGATGCCACTGGACACGTCGACGCCGAACGGCCGCGACTGGCGGACCGCCTCGAAGACGTTGTCGGGAGTGAGCCCGCCGGCCAGAAGCCAAGGCTTCGGCAGCGCAGGCAGGTCGGACCAGTCGAACCGGGCACCCTGCCCGCCCTGCTCGCCGGCCTTGTGGCCATCGAGCAGAAAGGCGTCCACCGAAGGGTAGCGCTTGGCGAGCGATTCCGCAGCGGCCACGCCCTCGCCCATCGCCAAAGTCTTCACATACGGCAGGCCGAAACGTTCGCAGAACGCGGCCTCTTCACGGCCATGGAACTGCAGCAGCGTCGGGCGCAGCGCACGGATCGCGGCCCGCACGAGCGCCTCCTCCGGATCCATGAAGAGCGCGACGACCTGCGCCAACGGCGGCACGGCGGCGCGCATCGACTCCGCCTGGGCGGGATCGAGCGCGCGCCGGCTGCCGGGCACGAAGATGAACCCGAGGGCGTCGACGCCGAGCTCGCCGGCGAGGCGCACGTCGCCGGGTCGGGTCAGGCCGCAGAACTTGATGCGGGTGCGATGGGCCATGGCGTCAGGCGTCGAGGTCGGCGTAAGGCAGGACGGCGAGGGGCCGCGGGCGATCGATCCAACCCTCCGGCAGGCTGACGGCCTCCGGCAAGGCCCAGGCGCGCGGATAGCGCGGCCCGAGGAAGGCCAAGCCGGCCGCCGGCGCCGTCGGACCGGCGACGGTGCGATCGCGTCCAACGAGCAGTTCGCCGATCCAGGCTTCGGGCCGCTCGCCGCGCCCCACCACCATCAGGCTGCCGACGATGTTGCGCACCATGTGGTGCAGGAACGCATTGGCCTGCACCTCGACGATGACCTGGTCGTCCTCGCGGCGCACGGTGATCGCGTGCAGGTCGCGCATCGGGTGTCGGGCCTGGCACTGCGCCGTTCGGAAGGCGCTGAAGTCGTTCTCGCCAAGCAGGGCCTGCGCCGCCCGGTGCATGGCTTCGGCGTCGAGCGGGCGCGGCTCCCAGCTCAAGTGCTCGCGCATCAACGCGGGGCGCACGCGGCGATTCAACAGGCGGTAGCGGTAGCGGCGCGCCCGCGCGGAGTGGCGGGCATGGAAGGCCCCGGCGACCGGCTGGGCCCAGAGCACGCGCACCGATGGCGGCAAGCGCGTGTTGGTCCCCTCGACGAAGGCGCGCAGCGGCCTTTCGACCGTGGTCTCCAGATGGACGACCTGCTGGGTGGCGTGCACGCCGGCATCGGTGCGCCCAGCGCACACGGCATCGACCTCGTGCTGGAGGATCGAGGCCAGTGCAGCCTCGACCGCACCCTGCACCGAATCACCGTGCGAAAGCCGCTGCCAACCGAGGAAGCCGCTGCCGTCGTATTCGATGCCGAGTGCGTAGCGCATGGCGGAAGGCCGCAGGTCGAACCCTGCGGCCGCAACCTCAACCGATCGACTTCAGCAGGCGCTCGGCTTCCGCACGGGCGGCCGCGCTGCCCTCGGCCAGCACTTCCTCGAGCATGCCGCGAGCGCCATCGACGTCACCGATCTCGATGTAGGCCTTGGCCAGCTCGAGGCGGGTGTCGTCGAGGCCGGCCTCGTCCGAGGTGGGCAACTCGACGATCGGGCGCTCGGCCGTCTCGCGCTCGTCGAACGCGTGCACGACCGGCGGCGCCGGCGGCTCGGGCTCGAGGGCAGCAGGACGCGTGCGCAAATCGATGCCGCTGATCGGATTCCACTGCAGCTCGCGGAAGAGCGCGTGGCCCGGGACCAGGCCCATCCCCATCACCACCACTTCGCGCCAGCGCGGGTCACCGGGCTTCTCGACGTGCACGCGCATCCGCTCGGCCGCCTTGAGGAAAGCGTCGGTGTCGCCGGTGTTGTAGAGCTGCCGCAGCAGGGCGACATGCGTATCGAGATCCGCAGGCGCCCCGTCGATATTCCGCTCGAGCTCGCGCAGCACCGGATTCGCCGTGGGCGCCGTGTCGTTGTCGACCGACGGTGCTTCCGGCGCCGGTGCGGCCACAGGCACAGCCTCGGCCTCGACGGCAGCGGCGTTCGACTCCTCGCTGGTGGAGGCCGGGAGGTTCGACAGGGAATCCTCGTCGTCCGAGAGGCGCGAGCGCGAGCTCGCGGCGGGTGGCACGTTCGGAAGGGGGCGCTTCGCGTCCGTGCTGCGTCGGCGGCGGAGCAACAGGCCCACGAGGCCACCAACGAGCACCAGGCCACCCGCACCCAGCACCATCGGGTTGCTGTACCACGGCGCCGCCGCGTCGGTCGGCGCATCCGCCGGGGCAGCGGCCGTCGGCGAGGCCGGCGCCGGACTGGCCGGATCGGTGGCTTCGGCAGCGGGGGCTGCGTCTGGCGTAACGACCACGGGGGCGTCCACGGGGTCCGCTTCGACCGCACCGGCAGCGGCGGGCTCGACAGCCCCGGACGCGGCCGGCACCTTCCCGTTCGACGGCGCCGCAGCCTCACCCGTGCGCTGCTCGCGCAGAGCCTGCTCCATCGCACTGAGCTGGCTGTCCTTGAGCTCGATCAGCCGCTTCTGTTCGTTGGCAAGCGACTCCTGTTCCGTGAGACGCGACTGAAGCTCACGCAGCTCGGCCTCGCGTACCGACAGGTCCTCGCGGGCCTGCTCGAGCTGCGCGCGCAGCTCGCTGCCCGAACCACCGGACGACGCGCCCGACTGCGCACCGACTGCACCGGCACCTGCAGGCGGCGCGATCTCGAGTCGACCGCTGGCCGGCGTCGACGGCGCGGCCGACGGACGGGCCGGAACCTGGGCGGTGGCGGCCGGCGGCAACGCCGCCGTCGGCGCCTCGCCCGGGCTCGGCATCGGCGCCGGGGTCGGCGACAGGGCGCGCCATGCGGCCATCTGCTCGCGGACACGGTCCTCGGCCTCGGCGCCAGCGAGACCACGGGCCTCGTCGGCCGTCGGAATACGCAGGACGGCGCCTTTGCGGAGCAGGTTGATGTTGTCGCGCAGGAAGGCGTCGGGGTTCGCGCGCTGGATGGCCAGCATCATCTGGGCGACGGAGGTGCCCTGCTGGTTGGACGACGCGATCCGCCACAGGGTCTCGCCCTCGGCCACGGCGTGGCTGCCGGGCGTGGCCGCGGGAATGGCGGCCGGCACGGGCGACGGTGTGGGCGCGGGAGGAGGCGGAGGCGGGGCCTCCGCGACGACGGGCTGGGGTGCGGGCTCGGGCGGCGGCGGTTGCGCCGCCGCTTCGGGCTGTGGCGCCGGCGCCGCCGGAGGCGGCGTGGCGGCGACCGGGGCCGGCGTCGGCTCGGGCAGCGGCGCGACAGGCTCCGGCGGCAGCGGTTCGGCGACCGGCGCGGGCTCGGCCTCGGCCACCGGCGGCGCGGGCACCGACAGCGGCGGCATCTCGGCGGCGGGCTCCGGCTCGGGCGCAGGCGCCGCGGACGGCGCAGGCGTGGGGGCTGCGGCCACGGTCGGCGCGGTCATCGGCGTGACGGTCGCAGCGGCAATGTGCGGCGGATCGACCAGCGCCGTGAATTCGCGCACCACGCTGCCTCGACCCCAGTCGGCTTCGAGCAGGAAGGCGACGAATGGATCGTCCACGCGGTTCGAAGTCGTCACGCGCACCACCGGTTCACCGCGGGCATTGCGGCCCACGCTGAACTGCAGGTTGGCGGTCACGCCCGCCGGGCGAGGCAGTCCGACGCGATCGAAGGCCTCCGGCGGCGCGAGGCGCACGCTCAGGGCGTCCAGCTCGCCCGGTCCGACGCCGATCAGCGGGATCTCCGCGACCAGCGGCTGGTTGAGCTGCGACTTCACTTCGAGCGTGCCAAGGCCCAGCGCATGGGCATCGCTCGCGATGAACGCGAGCGCCATGGCCAGGGGAAGGACCTTCACCGGGTGTTTCATGCCTTTCTCCCAAGACGCGGCCGACGGGGTCCCGGCCGAACGTCAACACTTGAAAACCGCCGCAACAGTAAGCCGAATGCCCCTGATCCGCCAAGGATTTCGGTCAGCCGCGCTTCGCCGCCAGCAGCTCGGCAACCTGCACCGCGTTCAGCGCGGCGCCCTTGCGGATGTTGTCGGCCACGATCCACAGCGAGAGGCCGCGCGGGTGGGAGATGTCCTCGCGGATGCGGCCCACGTAGACCGGATCGCTGCCGGAGGCGTGCGTCACCGGCGTCGGCCACTCGCCGTTGGCGGGGTTGTCGACCACCTCGATGCCGGGCGCCTTCTCGAGCAGGGCGCGCGCCTCGGCGGCGGTGAGCTTGTCACGGGTCTCGAGGTGCACGGCCTCGGAATGGCCGAAGAACACCGGCACGCGTACCGCCGTCGGGTTCACCTGGATGCTGGCGTCGCCGAGGATCTTGCGGGTCTCGTGGACCAGCTTCATCTCTTCCTTGGTGTAGCCGTTGTCGGTGAACGCATCGATCTGCGGGATCAGGTTGTAGGCGATCTGCACCGGGAAGCGCGTCGGGTTCGGGTCCTCGAAGCGCAGCAGGGCGGCGGTCTGCCGGCCGAGCTCCTCCGGGCCCGAGCGGCCGGCGCCCGACGTCGACTGGTAGGTGGCGACGTTGATGCGGGTGATGCCGACGGCGTCATGGATCGGCTTCAGCGCGACGACCATCTGCATGGTCGAGCAGTTCGGGTTGGCGACGATGCCGCGCGGGATTGAATCCAACGCCTCCGGGTTCACTTCGCTCACGACCAGCGGCACGTCGGCGTCCATGCGGAAGGCCGAGCTGTTGTCGATGACGATGGCGCCCGCGGCGGCGAACTTCGGCGCGAACTCGCGCGAGATGTCGCCGCCGGCCGAGAACAGCGCGAAATCGACACCCGTCGGATCGAAGGTGGCGAGGTCCTGGATGGTGAGCTTGTGGTTGCCGAAATCGACCTTGTTGCCGGCGGAACGCTCGCTGGCGAGGGCGATGACTTCGCTCGCCGGGAACTTCCGCTCGGCGAGGATGGAGAGCATGGTTTCACCGACGGCGCCGGTGGCGCCGACGACGGCGACCTTGAAGCGGTTCGACATGGATTTTCCTCTTGGATTCGTGTGCATTGAGCGTTGCGGGTGCGCGGCGCGACGCGCCGGCGCATGGCGCGCGGGCACGGCGCCCGCGTCGCGGAATCAGTGGCCCCGGGCCTCGGAAGCGTGACGCCCGAGGCTAGGGTTTTCGCTCAAGTTTGCCGCCGCCCTCGCCCGCCACGCGCGGGGTGATCTCGCCGACGTCACCGCACTGGGCGCGATGGCGCAGGGCCTGGTCCATCAGCACGAGGGCCATCATGGCCTCGCAGATCGGCGGCGCACGCAGGCCCACGCAGGGGTCGTGGCGTCCGGTGGTGATGACCTCGACGGCGTTGCCGTGCACGTCCACGGTCGGACCCGGCAGGCGCAGGCTGGAGGTGGGCTTGAAGGCCACCTCGCAGGTGACCGGCTGGCCGCTGCTGATACCGCCGAGCACGCCGCCCGCGTGGTTGCTGGCGAAGCCGTCAGGGTGCATCAGGTCGCGGTGCTCGGTGCCGAGCTGGCCGACGCTGGCGAAGCCGGCGCCGATCTCGACGCCCTTCACCGCATTGATCGACATCATCGCGGCCGCGAGTTCGCCGTCGAGCTTGCCGTAGATCGGCTCGCCCCAGCCTGGCGGCACGCCCAGGGCTTCGACGCGGACGCGGGCGCCGACCGAATCGCCGGACTTGCGCAGCGCGTCCATGAACGCTTCGAGCTCAGGCACCTGGGCGGCATCCGGCCAGAAGAACGGGCTGTCCTCGACCGCGGACCAGTCCCAGCCCCTCGGCGTGATCGTGTGCAGCTGACTGACACAGGCGCGCACCGTGACGCCGAAGCGCTCGCGCAGCCACTTCTTGGCGATGACGCCGGCGGCCACGCGCATCGTCGTCTCGCGGGCCGAACTGCGGCCGCCACCGCGCGGGTCGCGGATGCCGTACTTCTGCCAATAGGCATAATCGGCGTGGCCCGGGCGGAACTGCTCGCTGATCTTGGCGTAGTCCTTCGACTTCGCATCGGTGTTACGGATCAGCAGGGCGATCGGCGTGCCCGTGGTCTTGCCCTCGAACACGCCGGAGAGGATCTCGACCTCGTCGGCCTCGTGGCGCTGCGAGGTGTGGCGCGAGCGGCCGGTGGCGCGGCGTTCGAGGTCGGCGCGGAATTCCTCCGGCGCGATCGCGAGGCCGGGCGGGCAGCCGTCGATGACGCAACCGATGGCCGGGCCGTGGCTTTCGCCGAACGTGGTGACCGCGAAGAGCTGCCCGAAGGTGTTGCTGGCCATGCGCGTCAGGCGTCCGTGCTCAGGGGCGTTGGTTCGCCAGACGGGCGATGTCGGCGTGGTGGGCGACGAGGTCGTCGTGGTGCAGGGCGAAGATGCCCATCTGCCCCACCTTGAACTCGATCCAAGCGAAGGGGACGTCGGGCAGCAGGCGCTCGAGGTGCTGCTGGCTCTCGCCGACCTCGCAGATGAGCACGCCGTGCTTGCGCAGGTGCAGCGGGGCGTCGCGGAGGATCTTCAACACCAGGTCGAGGCCGTCGTCGCCGGCGCGCAGGGCCATCTCGGGCTCGTGCGCGTACTCGGCGGGCAGCGCATCGGTCTCCACGTTGGTGACGTAGGGCGGGTTGGTGACGATCAGGTCGTAGTGACGGCCGGTCAGCGGGCCGTAGAGGTCGCCGTGGTGCAGGCTGACGTTGCGGGCGTCGAGGCGCTCCACGTTCTCACGGGCCAGCGACAATGCCTCGGGGCTCAAGTCGACGGCGTCGACGGTCCAATCCGGGTTGTAGTGGCCCATGGCGATGGCGATGCAGCCGCCGCCGGTGCAGATGTCGAGCGCGTCGCGAACCTCGACGTCGCCGATCCACGGCTGGAAGCCGTTGAGGATGAGCTCGGCGATGGGGCTGCGCGGCACCAGGGCGCGCGAATCGCTCTTGAACGAGAGACCGGCGAACCAGGCCTCGCCCGTGAGGTAGCAGGCCGGCACGCGCTCGTCGATGCGGCGCTGGAACAGGCACAGCACCTTGGCCTTCTCGTCGGCGGTGACGCGCGACTGGCCGTAGATCGGGTTGAGGTCGTGGGGCAGGTGCAGGGCGTGGAGCACCAGCTGGGTGCTTTCGTCCATCGCGTTGTCGTAGCTGTGGCCGAAGGTCAGGCCGGCCTCCCCGAAGCGGCTCGCGCCGTAGCGGATGAGGTCGATGATCGTCTGGAGTTCGGCAGGCATGCGGCTGGGCACCCGACATCGGGCTTCACGGGACAAGCGCCCGAGTATAGCCAGCGCCCCTATACTTTGCGGCCTTGATCCTGATGTTTTGGCGGCATTTCCATGTTCAATCGGACCTTTCTCCTGGTGATCGTCGCAGCCGTCTTCGCCGGCCTCGGCCTGCTGGCCGGCGAGCGCTGGCTGTCGCGCGATGGCGGTTCTGACCTGCCCGCCTTCGAGGCGATCACCCCCTACCCCACGCCGCGCGCGATACCGTCGTTCGAATTGCTGTCGGCCGACGGCCCGGTCAGCGCGGACACCCTGCGCGGCCGCTGGACCGTGGTGTTCATCGGCTTCGTGTCCTGCCCGGACGTCTGCCCGACCACCCTGACCGACATGGCCAAGGCGCAGAAGGCCTGGGAGGCCCTGCCCGAAGCGACGCGCCCCCGCCTGCTGTTCGTGTCGATCGACCCGGAGCGCGACACCCCGGAACTGCTGGCTGGCTACGCCCGCCACTTCCACCCGGCCACGCTGGCGGCCACGCAGCCTGACCTCGCGGCGCTGGAAGCCTTCACCAGCAGCCTCAGCCTCGTGTTCCGAAAGGTGCCGCTCGGCGCCAGCTACACCATGGACCACAGCGGCTCGATGGTGCTGCTCGATCCCGAGGTGCGCGTGGCCGGCGTGATCCGTCCGCAGATGCCCGCCGGTGCGACGGTCGGCAGCGGCGTGGTCGCCACCATCGACCCGCAGGCCGTGGCCCGCGACCTGGCCCGCCTCGCCGGAGCCGCGCCGTGAGCCTGGCGGTCTTCCTCCAGTACGTGTTGCCGCATCGCCTCCTGTCGAGCCTCGCCTACCGGCTGGCGCGCTCGGAGTGGGCGCCGCTGAAACGCTGGCTGATCACCGCCGTGGTGCGGAAGTTCAACGTCAACCTCGCCGAGGCGGCGAGCCCCGATCCGGAAAGCTACGCGAGCTTCAATGCCTTCTTCACCCGGCCGCTGAAGCCCGGTGCGCGCGTCGCCGATGCCGACCCGAAGGCGGTGTTGTGCCCGGCCGACGGCAAGATCGCGCAGATCGGCCGCATCGAAGAGGGCCGCATCTTCCAGGCCAAGGGCCAGCACTTCACCGCCGCCGAGTTCCTTGCCGACGAGGCCAAGGCCGAGGCCTACCGCGACGGCTGGTTCGCCAACGTCTACCTCTCCCCGCGCGACTACCACCGCGTGCACATGAGCCTGAAAGGCACGCTGGTCGAAACCGCGCACGTGCCGGGCCGGCTGTTCAGCGTGGCACCGTGGGCCGCGCGCGCCATTCCGCGGCTGTTCGCGCGCAACGAGCGCCTCGTCTGCCACTTCGAGGGCGAGCACGGCCCCTTCGTGGCGGTGATGGTCGGCGCGATCCTCGTCTCCGGCGTGGAGACGGTCTGGAGCGGCGAGGAGATCCCCGCCTATGCCGACCGCGTGATCCGCAAGGACTGGCGCGGCAAGGGCATCACGCTGGAGCGCTTCGCCGAGATGGCGCGCTTCAACTACGGCAGCACCGTGGTACTGCTGTTCCCGAAGGCGATGCTCGCCTCGATGGAAGCCATCCCCGCGGAAGCCCCGGTGGTGCTCGGCCAGCGCATCGGCACGCTGGCCTGAGCCGGACGCTGCAGCCGCTCAGTACGGCTGCGGCAGTGCCGCCAGATCCTGCATGGCCACCATCGTGCGCTTCAGCAGCGCGCGATCAGCGTCCGAAGTGAGGTCCAGCGGACGGGCGTGTACGGACGGGTTGTCCACCAGCCGACGCGGCACGCCGATGTCCTCGACGCGCGGCGTTTCCCCCTCGTAGCGCAGGACACTCGGCGTCGCGCTGTTGTCGTTGACATTGACGGCCATCACGGCCCCGTCATAGCGGGCCTGCGCCCGCGGCACCGGCGTATGGGCGATGACGAGCTGGCGCACCCCGAAGTGGGCGAGCACCCGCTCGACATGCGCGGCATCGGCCTGCGCGTAGCGACCTTCGACCGCCTGGAGCAGACCGCGGTACTGGGTGACGCCATCGGGCAGAAAGACACTGTCCAGGGCCGGTGTCGGCGTGGTGTTCGCGCCGCTCCAGTAAGCGCGGCTGGCCGCGTTCAGCGCATTCACACTGAGTCCGCGATCCAGCACCGCCGGGCTGATTCCCCCGTGCACGAAGAGCACCTCGCCCAGCTGCAGGGCGACCGGGCGGGAGCGCAGCCAATCGCCCAGCACGGTGCCGCGCGCGAACGGTTCGGCGTACCCACCCAACGCTTGCAGCGCGTGGCGATGATCGGGATGGGCGCGCGAGATGTTGGCCGCCAGAACGTACTGCTCGTGGTTGCCCAACACCAGATTCAGGGCACCGCCGGCGTCCGCCGCCTCGCCCGCAAGGCGGTAGAGCGTCCACAGCACCGCATGCACGTCGCGCGCGCGATCCACCACGTCACCGAGAACCACGAGATGGCCGTTACCGAACGCCCAGCGGCCCTCGGCGTTCACGATGCCCATGCGCGGCAGCGCCTCGTCGAGGAAGGCCGCATTGCCTTCCAGGTCGCTGAGCACCGCCACCTTGGCCGGCATCGGCAGGACATCCGGCAGCATCGGCGGCGCGCGAAGCGCAATTCGGTGCGTCGTGCCAGCGCAGGGAACGTCGAGGCTCTCCCCTGCACCGTCGCGTTCCTCCACCCGCCCCTCGCAGAACCAGTGCGCCCGCCAACGCCCCTCCGGCCCACGCCGCACGATCGGGCCATCCAACCACCCGGTGAAGCGGGCATCCGTCTCTGCCGTTCCGCCGTAGGCATGGATGGCAATGCCCTGGCTATCGGCCAGCGGCAGGGGCACGTTGATGCGCGAATGCGCACCGCCCTCGGTAATCTCGACGTTCAGACTGGCGAGCATCCCGCCTGTCAGTACCGCCGGCACGAGCACGGTAATGCCCAGCCCCCAGAGCCAGATTCTGCGCTTTCCTTTCATGCGAACCTCCTTGTGATTGTCCATTCGTCAGCCGCGGCAATTCACGACGCGCGGTTTCTCCACGCCGCCAGCACTTCCGCCTCGCGCTCGGCGCTGATGCCGGCGCGCAGCGGCGCATTCCGCCGCTCCTCGGGTTGGGCCGCGAACCACGCCTGCGTGGCCTCGACGGTGTCGGCCAAGCTGCGGAACGTGAGCCCGGCAGCGACGGCCTTGGCATGGCTGCGCGTGTGGAAACCCGCGCTCTCGCCCTGCCCCGGCACCCACACCGGCATATCGCCCCACGGGCTGACCTCCTGCGCCATCAAGAACTCGGTCGGTACCCAATGGAGCCGCGCACCGGCCGTGGTGCTGGCACGGATGCCGTACAGCAGGCCGGCCATGTCGAGGGCCTCGTCCGGACCGAAGGCGTTGAAGGCGCCCGTCGCCCCGGCTTCGGCGACACGGACCATCCACTCGCCGAGATCGCGCGAATCGATGTAGCGGATGGGATCGCGTCCGTCGCCCGGGCACAGCACCTCGCCGCCCTTGGCGAACCGCATCGGCCAGTAGGTGAACCGGTCGGTCTCGTCACCGGGCCCGACGATCAGGCCCGGGCGAATGATCGTGGCGGCGTCGCCGAAGTGCTTGAGCGTCTCCGCTTCCGTCGCGGCCTTGAGGCCAGCGAACTTGCCCATGTCGGCGCGCAGGCTGGTCATCGTCTCGGCCATCGGATCGCCGTCAAAGGTCGCCAAGGCCGCCGTCTCGTCCTGGCCCGGCGTGGCGTCGTCGGCGTAAGCCGAGAGGCTCGACACCATCATGTAGCCGCCCACATGGCCCTTCAGAACGGCGGCGGCGTCGCGGATCCAGTGCGGCACGCTGCTCGGGTTGTCGATGCAGAGGTCCCAGCGGCGACCCTTGGCGACTTCAGCGGCGAGGCTCTTGTAGTCGTTGACGTCGCGATCGCCGAGCAACTGCTCGACATGGCCGGGCCATTCACGCTGCTTACGGCCGCGGTTGAAGATCGTCACCTCATGGCCGCGCGACAGCGCGTAGGCCACCTGGTGCGGGCCCGTGAGCCCCGTGCCGCCGAGGATCAGGATCGAGAGCTTGCGCGTGGCGTTGCGGGTCTCGCCCGGGGCGGCGCCCGACGATTGGGCGCGGCCCGCACCAGCCAGCGTCACCGCGGCGGCAAGGGCACCGAGTTTCAGGACGTCACGACGTTCGATCGACATGGTTCACTCCGCGTTGGGATCGCCAGGTTGGGGACCCCGCGATCCTCCGCCTTCCCCCAACGGCAAGCCCGTGCCGGAAGTTACACTCGGCCCATGGGCGCGCTGACCGACATCCGGGTGTACCTGACGCAGGCACACGCCTGCGGCTATTGGCCCGACCGGCAGGCCCGCGACCTCGTGCTGGACCCACAGGAACCCGCCCTCGCCGCGGTCTACGAGCCCGCGCTGGCGCTCGGCTTCCGCCGCTCCGGCCGCCACGTCTATCGCCCCCATTGCGGCAGCTGCGGCGCCTGCCTGCCGATCCGCCTGCCGGTGGCCCGCTTCCAGCCCGACCGCACGCAACGGCGCATCGCCAAGCGCAACGCCGACCTTGTCATGACCGTCGGCCCGGCCCGGCGCAGTGACGAGCTGTTCGACCTGTACGCGCGTTACCTCGGCGCCCGCCACCCCGACAGCCCGATGGCGGAGCCGACCCACGAGGAGTTCGACCAGTTCCTTATTGGTGACTGGAGCCCGACGCGCTTCTTCGAATGGCGGCTGGATGGCCGGCTGGTCGCGGTTGCGGTCACCGATGTCACGGCGAACGCGCTTTCCGCGGTGTACACCTTCTTCGATCCCGCGCAGGAGCACCGCAGCCTCGGCACGCAGGCGATCCTCGGGCAGATCGCATGGGCCGCCGCGACGGCGCGCCCGCACCTCTACCTCGGGTTCTGGCTGAAAGGCCACCCGAAGATGGACTACAAACGCCGCTTCCAGCCGCTCGAACGGCTTTGGAACGGCCACTGGATTGCTTTCGATGAGGATCGTGAATGAGGGTTTTCTTCCGTGCCGCGTTGGCGGCGCTGGGTTTGGCGACACTGATGGCCGGTTGCGCGACACCCCCCGCCATGGTTGATCAATCGGCTCCGCTGCGCGTCGCCACGTACAACGTTTCGCTCTACGCCGAAGTGGCGGACGGCGTTCGCGCGCGTCTGGCCGGAGGCCACGATGCCAAGGCACGGCACATCGCGGCGGTGATCCAGCGCCAGCGCCCGGACCTGCTGCTGCTCAACGAGTTCGACTACGACGCGAAGGGCGCCTTGGCCGACGTGTTCCAGCGCGAGTACCTCGAGGTCGGCCAGCACGGCGAATCGCCGATCCGCTACCCGTACCGCTACTTCGCGCCGGTGAACACCGGCGAGCCCAGTGGCATGGACCTCAACGGCGACGGGCGCATCGGCGGCCCGGGGCGCCTGCACGGCGAGGATGCCTTCGGCTACGGCCTGCACCCGGGCCAATACGGGATGCTCGTGCTGTCGCGCCATCCCATCGATGTCGCCTCGGCACGCACTTTCCAGACGCTCTTGTGGTCAGCGATGCCGGGCGCGCGCCGCCCGAAGCATCCAAGCACCGGCCGCTGGTGGCACGACGACACGGTGTGGCCGAAGCTCCGGCTCTCGTCGAAATCGCATTGGGACGTGCCCGTGCAGACACCGAGCGGCGTCGTGCATTTCCTCGTCTCGCATCCGACGCCGCCGGTGTTCGACGGCCCCGAGGACCGCAACGGCCTGCGCAACGCCGACGAACTCACGCTCTGGCGCCACTACCTCGATGATCGCGACGCCGGTTGGCTGTGCGACGACCAGGGCCGCTGCGGCGGCTTGCCGGCCGAAGCGCGTTTCGTCATCGCCGGCGACCTCAACAACGACCCCACCGATGGCGACGGCCACCAGGAAGCCATCATCGAACTGATCGAGCACCCGCGCGTGCTCCGGCACGCTTTTCCAACCAGCGAAGGCGCCGCTCAGAGCGCCCGCGAACGCGGCGGTGCCAATCTTCGCCATCGCGGCAACCCGGCGCAGGACACCAGCCAGTTCGGCGGTGCCAGCGGCAACCTGCACCTCGACTTCGTGCTGCCCTCGGTGGGCTTGCAGATCACCGGCAGCGGCGTGTTCTGGCCGCTGAAGGGACAGCTCGGTGCTGACTGGGTCGGTGCCAGCGACCATCGGATGGTGTGGCTGGACCTCGAAATGGCCGACATCGCGACGGCGGCGAACGCAGGGCCCGCCCGATGAGGGCTCGCCTCGTGGCCGCAGCCATCGCGTCCGTCCTGCTTGCCCTGCCTACGATGGCCCAGGCCGGCGAGCGCGCCCAGCAGCGGCTGGTGGAGCGTCATGCGGAAGCCCTCGCCTTCCCCGCGCTGATCGACCGCTGCCGCACCTTGCCCCAGTTCCGGGAGGCGCCGTTCGACGCCGAGCTCGCGCAATGGCGACAGCGGCGCGCCGGGACGCTCGCCGAAGCCGCCGCGCTGGTGGAACGCGTCGCCGCCGCGCAATCGCAGTCCCGCGAGAGCATCGATGCTGCGATCCGCGAGCAGGCCGAGCGCCAGCACGCCGGTGCCGATGCGGAAACGCTCGCCTACACCTGCGAAAAACTTCGCTTCACCTTGCGTGGCGAGCCCGTGCTGCCGGTGCGCGGCGCGACGCTGGACGAAGACACCCGTCGCGCAGTGATCGACGAGTTGCTGCCGGTGGCCACGAAGCTGATGGCCTGCGAAACGCCCGAGCGCATCGACGTCCGCGCCGCACCGCCGGCCGTGCTGCGCGGTGATGCCAGCTCAGCCGCCGCCATCGCCGACCGCGTGGAGATGTGGAACGTGATCGGCTGCGGCAAGGCGCTGGACGTGGAGCTCAGCCTGCGTTTCCCCGAAGGCGACCCGCCGACCTTTGCGCTGGGCTTCCCGCGCACCGCCCTGCCGGCGGCGCGCTGAGTCAGGCGAGCCGCACCGTCATTGCCGCCGCGGCGCGACGCGCCTTGGCGCGGGCCGCGTCGACGTCGACGTCGCGCGCCAGCGTCACCGCCACGCGGCGGCTGCCCTCGACGCGCGGCTTGCCGAACAGGCGCAATCCCGTGTCCGGCTCGGCCAAAGCCGCTTCGACGTTCTCGAACACCGGCACGCCGTGGCCTTCCGCGACGATCGCGCAGGAGGCTGTGGGGCCCAGCGCGCGCAGGTTCGGGATGGGCAGGCCGAGGATGGCGCGGGCATGCAGGGCGAACTCCGAGAGTTCCTGTCCCATCAGCGTGACGAGACCGGTGTCGTGCGGGCGCGGGCTCACTTCCGAGAACCACACCGCGTCGCCCTTCACAAAAAGCTCGACGCCGAACAGGCCCCAGCCGCCGAGGTCGTCGGTGACGGCCTTCGCGATACGTTCGGCTTCGGCCAGTGCCGCCGCACTCATCGGCTGCGGCATCCAGCTCTCGCGGTAGTCACCGTCGACCTGCAGGTGGCCCACGGGCGGGCAGAACGTGGTTCCGTCGCGATGGCGCACGGTGAGCAGGGTGATCTCGTAGTCGAAGTCGATGAAACCTTCGACGATGCAGCGGCCCTGGCCGGCGCGGCCGCCGGTCTGGGCGTAGGCCCAGGCCTTGCCGATGTCGGCTTCGCTGCGCACGACGCTCTGGCCCTTGCCCGAGCTCGACATCAGCGGCTTCACCACGCAGGGCATCCCGAGCGCGGTGACGGCGTCGCGGTATTCGGCCTCGGTGTCGACGAAGCGGTAAGGCGAGGTCGGCAGGCCGAGCGTCTCCGCGGCCAGCCGGCGAATCCCTTCGCGGTCCATCGTCAGGCGCGCGGCGCGGGCGGTGGGAATGACGCGCTGCCCCGCGGCTTCCAGCTCGAGCAGCGTGGGCGTGTGGATGGCCTCGATCTCCGGGACCACCAGATGCGGCTTCTCGGCCTCGATCAGCGCCTTCAGCGCGGCCGGGTCGAGCATGTTCAACACGTGCGAACGGTGCGCGACCTGCATCGCCGGCGCGTCGGCGTAACGGTCGGCGGCGATCACTTCAACGCCCAGCCGCTGCAGCTCGATGGCCACTTCCTTGCCGAGCTCGCCGCTGCCGAGGAACAGCACGCGGGTGGCGGTGGGCGACAGCGGCGTGCCGAGGGTGACGGACGCAGGCATGGCGGGGGCGCGGGACATCGTGGATTCCTGTGAGGCGAGGCGCGAAGTCTACCGGCACGGCTTGTCGCCCCGGGCACCACTGGGCATGCTGGCGTGATTGGAAAACCACCCGATGTCCCGACGAATCCTGACCCTCTTGCTGCCGATGCTCGGCAGCGTCGCTCCACTGTGGGCCGCGACCGCGGCACCGACCGCCTCCGCCCCGGTGATCAGTGGCGTCATGGCGGATGCGCGCCTGTCCGAAACCAGTGGGTTTGCCGCTTCGCGCGCCCGCCCGGGCAGCTTCTGGGTCAACAACGACAGCGGCCACGCGCCCGAGCTGCACCTGATGTCGGCGGCGGGCATACGGTTGGCCAGCATCACCCTCGAAGGCGTGCGCAACGTCGATTGGGAAGACCTCGCCGCCTTCGATCTCGATGGCAAGCGCTACCTGCTGGTGGCCGACACCGGCGACAACGGCGGGCTGCGCCGCACCCTCGAGCTGGTGGTCATCGAGGAGCCGGCCGTGGTGACGTATGGCATGCGCGTCACGCCGTCATGGACGCTGCGTTTCCGCTGGCCGGACGGCGCTCGCGATTGCGAAGCGGTGGCGGTCGATGCCGCCGCGGGCGAGGTGCTGCTGGTCTCGAAGAAGCGCGTGCCCCCTGAGCTGTTCCGTGTCGCCCTCCGTCCCGTGCGGGAGGGCCTGCAGACCGCCCGACGCGTCGGCCGCCTGAGGGGCATCGCCCAACCCAGCGCCGCCGAACTCACGCAGAACCCCGTCTACGGGCGCTACCGATCGCAGGTGACCGCCGCCGACCTCAGCCCGGACGGCCGCACCCTCGCCGTCCTCAACTACCAGGCGGTCTACCTGTACCGGCGCGGGTCGGGGGCGGGCTGGTCGGGCGCCCTTTCGAATCCACAACGGCTCGACTTCGCGTGGATGCCCCAAGCCGAGGCGATGGGCTATTCGCTGGACGGGCGGCAGCTGTGGGTGGCCGGCGAGCAGCGCCCGAGCCCGCTGATCCACTTCCCGCTGGACGCCCCTTGACGACGATATCAATTTGATATCAGATGATCGGGCCTTTCCCGGAGCCCGACCATGAACGAGCGCGTCCATACCCCCCTCCCCGGCGTCCCGATGCTTCTGGCCTTGCTGGCCCTGAGCCTCGCCAACCTCGTCGCCTTCCCGACCCTGGCCGGGATGGACGCGCCGGGAGGGCTGATCGCCCTCAACGGGCTCGGCACGCTGGTGCTCATCCTGCTGTGGTGCGGCTTCTTCATGGTCCAGCCGAACAACGGCGTCGTGCTGCAGCTCTTCGGTCGCTACGTCGGCACCGCGCGCGATGCCGGCCTGAAGTGGGCCAACCCGTTCTACTCGAAGAAGCCCATCTCACTGCGCGTGCGCAACTTCGAGTCCAGCAAGCTCAAGGTGAACGACCTGGAGGGCTCGCCGATCGAGATCGCCTCGGTGGTGGTCTGGCAGGTGCACGACACCGCCGAGGCCGTGTTCCAGGTCGACGACTACGAGAATTTCGTGCACGTGCAGTCGGAAGCCGCGCTGCGCCAGATGGCCACCAGCTACCCCTACGACGGCCATGACGGCGCGGGGGCCAACGACCAGATCGCCCTGCGCAGCCACGCCACCGAAATCAACCAGCACCTCAAGGAAGAGATCCAGGAACGCCTCGGCGCTGCCGGCGTGACCGTGCTGGAAGCCCGCATCAGCCACCTCGCCTACGCCCCGGAAATCGCCCAGGCCATGCTGCAGCGCCAGCAGGCGGCGGCGATCATCGCCGCGCGCAGCCGCATCGTCGAAGGCGCCGTCAGCATGGTGCACATGGCGCTGGAGCAGCTCGACCACGCCGGCAAGATCCAGCTCGACGAGGAGCGCAAGGCGGCCATGGTCTCGAACCTGCTCGTCGTGCTCTGCGGCGAGCGCGGCACGCAGCCCGTCGTGAACACCGGCACCCTGCACCACTGAGACCTGCCATGAACGAACAGATGCTTGCCGCCCTGGTCGTGCTCGTCGCCGCCGCGCCACTGGTCGCGATCGGCCTCTACTTCCGCAGCGGACGCGCCTCGCACCTGCTGGCCGGCGTTGACCCGAAAAAGGTCCGCGACCCGGCCGGCCTCGGCCGATTCGTCGGCCAGTCGCTGCTCCTGCTGGGTCTGCTGCACCTGCCCTTCGCCGCGGCGGTCGCCTTCCTGCCCGAGGAGCAAATCCTGCTCGCGACGCTGGGGCTGGTCGTCCTCGTCGGCCTTGTGGTCGTGCGCCTGGTGTTCGGGCTGTCGCGGTTCGTTTCGAAGTGAGCGAGAAGAAGGCCTACCCGCTGCGCATCTCCGCCCCGGTGCTGGACGCCGTCCAGCGCTGGGCCGACGATGAGCTGCGCTCGGTGAACGCCCAGATCGAGTACGTGCTGCGCGAGGCGCTGAGGAAATCAGGACGGCTGCCGAAGCCCCCGATGGACGACGGCACCGCGGACGGCGAATAGACTGCGCCCATGCGCGCCCTGCCCCGCTTCCTCGTCAATACCCCCGAGATCGAGCTCTGGCCGGCCTCGCTGTGCCGGGCCAAGGCGAACGCGGCTGCGCGCTGCCTCGCCGCCTCCGGCATCGTGCTTAGGCGCAAGCGCGACGGTCGTTTCCTCGCGGCACTCGGCCCGGAGGGACTCGTCCCACTGGTGCCTGCCCTTTGGCGCGAACCGGGCCTCGAAGCCGCCATCGCCGCGACGGCGGTGCTCGATGCGCGCGATCCGGCGGCATCGATCGGCGCGCGGGGCACGCTGCCCGGCGATGCGGTGCACGAGGACAACGCGGCGATGGGGCTCGCAGTGGACTACGCCGAGAGCAGCGGCCTTCCCTTCCACGAAGAACCGCGGCTGCTCGCCTTCGCCGGACGCGATCGCTGGCAGCGCGCCCTGTGGCTGCTCCCTCCCGCTTCGCGGGCGTGGATCGCGATGCGCGACGCGGCGCGGCTGGACGGCATCGTCCTCGAGGCGATTTCCGGCTTCCGCAGCCACGCCTACCAGCGCGGCATCTTCGAAAGGAAATTCACCCGCGGGCTGACGCTCGACGAGGTGCTGCGGGTCAACGCCGCGCCCGGGCATTCCGAGCACCACAGCGGCCGTGCGCTCGACATCGGCACGACCGGCGAGCCGCCCGCCGAAGAGAGCTTCGAACACACGCCCGCCTTCGCCTGGCTTCAGCAGCATGCCGGACGCTTCGGTTTCGGCTTGAGCTATCCGCGCGGCAACCCGCACGGCATCACTTACGAGCCCTGGCACTGGTGCTGGCTCAACCCTGCGAGCGCTTGACCTTCTTCGCCGGCTCGACCACGCCTTCGCCGTCGGCGATGCGCCACAGGTAGAGGCTGGCCAAGGTCCGGTAAGGCCCCCAGTCCGCGCCACGCGCCAACAAGGCCTTCGGCGTCGGCGCAACCTCGAGGCCATCAAGCACCTGGGCGCCCTTGCGCACGCCGAGGTCATCCACCGGCAGCACGTCGGGACGGCCAAGGCGGAAGATCAGCAGCATCTCGACAGTCCAGCGGCCAATGCCGCGCACCGCGGTGAGCCGCTCGATCAGGGTCGCGTCGTCCACCTTGGGCAGAGCGCGAGCGGCCGGCACCTCGCCGGCCTCGGCGCGACGGCAGAGGTCGCGCAGGGCCAGCACCTTGTTTCCCGACACCCCGCAGGCGCGCAGCGCCGCGTCATCCAGCCGGGCCAAGGCCACCGGCACCAGTTTGCGCGAGCCCGCGGCCGCTTCCACGCGCGAAACGATCGTCGCCGCGGCCTTGCCGGAAAGCTGTTGGTAAAGGATCGAACGCGACAGCGCGTCGACGGTGTCGAACGGCTTGCGCCAGCCCTCCATCTCTAGCGGGCCGATGCGCTTCATCCACTTCCCCAGCGCGCGATCACGCTTGGCGAGATGGGCGGTTGCCTCTTCGAGATCGAAACCACGGGCCATGGCGCGCCTCCGTCAGGGAGCGCCGAGCGTGCCACGGTCCGCCCAGAGCGGGGCGGCAACGTCCTCCGGCAGGCGGAACTCGCGGCCCTGGTACCACGCGGACGCTTCGTCCGGCGCCGCGATCACACGCGCCCAGGTCGCCTCGCCTTCGCGCCAGACGGCCAAGGCGTACGTCAGGCTGCCCTCGCCTTCAAGGCGCAGCAGGCGCGTTGGCTCGGCGCTGCCTGCCGCGCGCAGATCAAGCTGCCGCGGGGCAGCAAGCGCCGAGGCCAGCGCATCCGCGTCCGGGGTCAGGGCGATGATCGCGCCTTCAGGGCGGAAGCCGCCCTCGCCGGGCACGAGCCGCAGCGCGTCCGCGCCCGGATCCTCCACCACCACCGCGGTCACGCGTTCGATCGGAATCCGCCAGAGCTGCGGGTCGAACCATTCCGAGACGCGCGCGGGCAGGCGCAGCGTGGCCGCACTCAGGCAACTGTGCGGTGCACCTTCGACGCGCACGTAGGTGCCACCGCGGGCCTGCGGGTACCCGACGACGACCGCCATCTCGCGACCGTCGACGATGAAGCTCAATCCGCCGGTCGGCCGCGCGAAGGCGCCATCCGGCGATACGCCCGCGGCCGCGGGCCAAGCCACGCCGATGCGCTCGAATCGCGCCGGATCGGCCGTCCTCGCCTCGTCGCAGCGCGCATTGGCCAGACCCAGCAGCAGCGGTTGCAGCCAGCGGCGATCGGCACGCCATGCGGCGTCGCGGATGCGCCATTCCTCGCCTTCGCGTTCGAACACCAGCGAGGCGTCGCCCTGCTGCAGCCGCACTTCGGCGAGGGCCGGCAGCGCCTCCGCCAATCCGGGCACGAGGGGCGCCGGAGGAGGCGCTTCGCGCGAACACGCCGACAGCACCAGCAGCGCCAGCGCGGACAGCGCCGGGCCGCGCATCACGCGGCGGGGCGACGCCGGCGCTGCAACCGCCACAGGCCGCCGATCAGGAACAGGAAGGCCACGAAGGCCGGCACCAGCACGATGTTCACCACGCGCAGGGTCATCGACAGCGCGTCGATGTCGGCATTGAGCTGGCGCTGCACTTCGCGGAGCTGCAGGCGGACGTCGATCTTCTCCTGCTGGAAGCGCTCAAGCTCGGCCTGCTGTTCGGCGCCCAGCGCCGGTGCGCCGTCCTCGCCGCGTTGCAGTTCGCCGAGCTGCTGTTCGAGCTCCGAGAGCCGCTGCTGCAGCGCACGCTCGGTCTGCAGGAACTGCTGCTCGGCGCTGCGGCGCAGGGCCTGCACGCGATGGAAGGGACGGCTGGCGACGGCGCGGGTACGGAGACCGATCAGACCCGCCTGCCCGCTCAGGTTCTCGACCGCGTTGTAGACGAGATCCCCGTTGTTGGCGAAGGGCTCGCTGAAGCCACCCGGCCCAGGCGCCACGTTCACCCAGAACGGGTCAGCCAACAGGTCGGTGTCGGCGACCAGGATGAGCTGCAGGTCGCTGGCGCTGGCCGCGAGGTGCCCATCGCCGCCGCGCTGCGGGAAGGCCGTCGCGGCCGGGCCGCTGACGCGCGCGGCAATCGTGCGAGCCCCACCATTGGCGCGGAACTCGCGCAGCAGGTTCGACGGCGTCGCACTCACCGTGCCGAGCATCGAGGTCGGCAGCTCACCGCTCTGGTCGGAACTCGAGAGCAGCGGCTCGAAGCGGGTCGTCGCCGCGTCGCGCGGCCGCAGCACGCCCGCGGTGGAGAGATTGATCAGCTCCATCTGCGCGGTGACGATGTCGGTGCTCGACAGCGCCTCGGCGTCCAGGCCAAGCAGCGTGATCAGCGGCTCGTTGGCCCCGCCTTCGCTCGTCTGCACCGACAGCGCGGAGCCGGGGTCGGCCACCACCTGCGTCGGATCGAAATCCACGCCCCATGCGGCGAGCAGCGGCCCGAGGTCGGAGGCACGCGCGCCACCGACATTGCCACCGAGCGGATCGTCGGGGGCGGCGTTCTCCGCGTCCGGATCGACGAACGCCAGCACTCGGCCGCCGCGCAGGGCGAACTGGTCGATGGCGTAGAGGCTGTCATCGGACAACCCGGCCGGATGCACCAGCATCAGCAGGTCGACGTCCGCATCGATCGCGGTGAAATCCGGCTGGAGCCGGCGCAGTTCGAAGAGTTCGCGCAGCTGCTGGTCGACCACCCAACCCGGCGACGGCGAGCCCGTGGCCGGATCGAACTCGGGGGCCATCGGCAGGCCACTGAACAGCGCCACCACGGGGCGCTCTTCGACCGTCAGCGCCGACACCAGCTTCGCGAGGTTGTACTCGAGGAAGGCCTCGCGCTCGGCCTGCAGGAACGGGATCGGCAGTTCGCCATCGGTACTGTTGCTGCCGACGATGCCGAAGAAGAAGTTGCCTCCGGTCGGCAGCGGCACCGCGGTGAGCCCCTGCGCGACGGCGAGGTCTTCCTGCTCGGAGTACGGCTCCGGGTCGATGACCTCGACGACGAGGCGGCCCTTCGAGCGCGCGGCCATCTCCTGCAGCAGTTCGCGCACGCGCTGCGCATACGCGCGCACCTGCGGAAAGTCGTCGGCGGAGCGCTCCGAGAAGTACAGGCGGAGCGTCACCGGCTCCTCGATGCCTTCGAGCAGGGCGATGGTGGCCGGCGAGAGCGTGTGCTCCTGGTTCGCCGTGAGGTCGATGCGGGCACCGCGCAGCAGCACGGACGACAGCCCGACCAGGGCGAGGAAGGCCAGGGCCAGCAGCGGAAGCGCCCAGGCGGAGCGGCGGAGGGATGCGATGGCCATGCGTCAGCCCGCCTTCTTGGCGTCGAGGATCAGCACCGTCGCGCACAGCCAGGCGGCGATCGACAGCAGGAAGAACAGCACATCGCGCAAGTCGAGCACGCCGCGCTGGATGGACTGCACGTGGGTGAGGAAGCTCAGCGCGGCCACCGCGTCGATCACGTCGCGCGGCGCCCAGCCCTGCACGGCGTCCTGCACCAGCGGGTGTCCGGCGAGCATCAGCGCGAAGCACACCACCACCGTGACCACGAAGGCCACGACCTGGTTGCGCGTCAGTGCCGAGAGGGCGCTACCGACGGCGAGCATCGCGCCCGAGAGCAGCCAGCTGCCGAGGTAGCTCGCGACAATGACACCGTGGTCCGGATCGCCCAGCCAGCTGACCGTCCACCACATCGGCGCGGTGAGCACCAGGGCGATGCCCAGCAGGGCCCAGCCGGCGAGGAACTTGCCCAGCACCGCCTGCCACGGCGTGATCGGCAAGGTGAGCAGCAGTTCGAGCGTGCCGCTCTTGCGCTCCTCAGCCCAAAGCCGCATGCCCACCGCGGGCACGAGGAACAGGTACAGCCACGGGTGGAAGGCGAAGAACGGCTGCAGGTCGGCCTGCCCGCGCTCAAAGAAGCCGCCCAGGTAGAAGGCCAGCGCCGACGACAGGGCCAGGAACAGCACGATGAACACCGCCGCAAGCGGCGAGGCGAAATAGGCGGCGAACTCGCGCCGCGCGATGACGAGCGTGCCGTTCATACGGCGGCTCCGGCATCGGCCGTCAGGCTGCGGAACACCTCGTCGAGGCGACCCCGCTCGACGCGGAGGTCGGACCACGCCACGCGACGTTCGTCGAGTCGCCGCGTCACAACGTCGGAAGACACGCCGCCGCCACGGACGAACAGCACCACCCGCCCCTCGCGGGCGTCCACGGTCGTCGCCGCGGCCGGCACCAGGCCATCCAGCGCCGCCACCGCGGCCACGCTGTCCGGCGCAGCGAAGGACAGCGCACCGTGCCAACGCGAGAGCGCCAACAGTTCCGCGGGCGTGTGGTCCGCACGCAAACGGCCGGCCGCGATCACCACGGCGCGCGTGGCGATGGCCTCCACCTCTTCCAGCAGGTGCGTGGAAAGCATGATCGTGCGCTCGCGCGCCAGTTCGTTGATGAGGCCGCGGACCTCGTGCTTCTGGTTCGGATCGAGGCCGTCGGTGGGCTCGTCGAGCAACAGCACCGGCGGGTCGTGGAGGATGGCCGCGGCGAATCCCACGCGGCGACGGAAGCCCTTCGACAGCGTGTCGAGCGGCTGCCGGCGCACGGCGCCCAGTTGCAGGCGATCGGTGGCGAAGGCGAGGCGCTGCTGGCGGTGTGCTCCGGCTAGGCCACGCACGTCGGCGATGAAGCCGAGGAAATCGGCCACTTCCATTTCGCCGTAGCCCGGCGCGCCTTCCGGCAGGTAGCCCAAGGCGCGGCGTGCGGCAAGGCCGTCGGCGACGACGTCATGTCCCGCCACGCGCACGCGGCCCGCGTCGGGCGCGAGGAAGCCAGCGATCATCTTCATCGTCGTCGACTTGCCGGCGCCATTCGGCCCCAGCAGGGCCACGACCTCACCCGGCTGCACGGAGAACCGCAGGTCCTCGACGGCCGTCAGCGCCGCGAAGCGCTTGGTCAGTCCTTCCACTTCGATCATGTCGGGTTCCGGCTCGGCACCGCAGTTCGGCGCGCCTTGGAGCGCGGGGGCGACGACAAGTTCCACGCCCCCGCAAACGACGAGGCGGGCCTCGGCCCGCCTCGCTACGCTTACTGGGCCTCGGGGGCCTTCAATGGCAGGAAGGCCTGGAACTCGGCTTCCGGGCTGAGGATCTCCGGGATATCGACGGTGTAGTCGTCGAAGCCTTGGCTGGCATTGTCGAGCGGGTAGCCGCGGACGATCGCCCAGGCGCGCAGGGTGTCACGAACCCGCTGCAGGCCCGGCGCCGGGCCGACCCACTTGGTGTTCGCCGCCTTCAGCGGGGCTTCCTGCGACAGCACGACCTTGTTGCCGTCGCCGGCGATGGTGGCTTCGAGGACCGGCAGCTCGGCGACCGTGGCGGCGCGCGAGGAGCCTTCCGGAGCGTCCTTCGCACGGACCGGCAGCAGCATGATGAAGGAGTAGGCCTCCGACGTGCGGTCGACGGTGACGATGCGCAGCGGACCGTCCTTGGCGAAGCCGCTGGCCTCGATGACGCGGTCCATCCACGCCAGCTGGTTGGTCATGGAGACGGCGACGCCGTCGTCGCGGAGCGGGGCTTCGACGTCGACGCGCAGCGCGTTCATGGCCGGAACGTCGACGAGCTGCAGCGGGTGCTTGTAGATGGTGTAGTCGACGCGCGGCACGCTGGCCAGCGCATTCGAGAGGACCTTCAAGCCGTTCTGGACGCGCTTGCCGGCGCTGCTCGACATGTACATGCCGGCGTAGCGCCCAACGAGGTTGAAGCCGTACTCGACGCGGTACCGCTGGGTGATCTTCACGTTGCGCTGGCTGCGACCCGAGCGCTCGAACGTGAAGCGCATGGTCTTGTTCTCACCCATGGCGTTGTCGGTCACGTTGAAGACGATCTTCTCGCCCGGCACGCTCTCGGTGATTTCCCAGCTGCCCGAACCGACCGTCCGGTCGTTCGACGTGTATTCGAGCTTGGCGCCGACGCCCGAAGCAGGGCCGCTCAGGGTGAACTTCACGTTCGGGTCGCGCAGATGCAGCGTGTTCCAGTCGTTGAAGCGCTGGAAGCCGTTCAGCATGTCGAAGGCGACATTGACGGGGCGGTTGGTTTCCACCGAGTGCGACACGCTGCGCGCCTTCGGCAGGACCAAGCCCACGGCGACGCCGAGGATGGCCACCAGAACGAACGCGACGACGAATTCAAGGAATCGAGCCATGCATCAAATCTCCGGGATCGGCCCCGGTCGGCACACCGCCGCCCCGGGGAGCGCCAGAGGATAGCAGCACCGTCGGGGCCGGAGTAAGCGCGGGGGCGCCCCAGGGCCCGGCCGCCCCCGTCACACGAGCTTCAACTCGAAGGCCTTGAGCACCGCGCGGGTGCGGTCTCGGACGCCGAGCTTGGAGAGGATGTTGGACACGTGGTTCTTGATCGTGCCCTCGGCCACGCCCAAGGAATTGGCGATCTCCTTGTTGGAGAAGCCACCGGCCATCAGGCGGAGGATCTCGGTCTCGCGCTCGGTGAGCGGGTCGGGCTGCTCGAGGCTGTGGAAGTCGTTCTGCAGCCCCTCCAGCCCGGAGAGCAGGCGCGCCGTCACCGCCGGCTGCACCAATGACCCCCCCTCGGCCACCGTCTGGATGGCCGACACCAGTTGGTCAAGGGATACGTCTTTCAGGAGGTAGCCCTTGGCCCCGGCCTTGATGCCCGCCAGGACCAGCTGGTCGTCGTCGAACGTGGTCAGGATGATGGTGGGTGGCAGGGCGTTCTGCGCCGCCAGCGCGCGCAGCGCTTCGAGGCCGGACATCACCGGCATGCGCATGTCCATCAGCACGACGTCCGGCTTCACGACGGGGACCTGCTCGACGGCCTGCTTGCCATCGGCCGCTTCCGCGACCACGTCGATGGTATCGGCCAATTCCAGCAGGGAACGGACGCCCTGGCGCACCAGGGTCTGGTCGTCGACGAGCATCACTCGGATCATGCGGAAGCCTCGAGGGGAAGGTGGATGTCGATGCTGAAGCCTTGGCCCGGCGCGGTCGAGACCTCGACGCGGCCGCCGACGGTCTTCAGGCGCTCGCGCATGCCTGAAAGCCCGTTGCCGGGGGTGAAGGCGTCGCTGCCGACGCCGTCGTCTCGGGCGGCGAGGTGCAGTTCGCGCCCTTGCCGCGCCAGCTTGAGCCAAAGGCGCTGGGCCTGCGCGTGCCGTATGGCGTTGGTGATGATTTCCTGCGCGCAGCGCACGACGACCTGCGCGCACTCGGCGTCGTCGACCGGCAGCGGGGATTCGATGTCCAGCGTGACTTCGAGGGCCGGCACGCCTTCCACCAAGGTGCGCAATGCGGCCTCGAGGTCGATGCGCTCCTCGCCACGCATGGCGCTGACGGCCTCGCGCACGTCGGTGAGCAGCAGGCGCGCCAGCGTGTGCGCCTGCCGCACATGCTCCTGGGCCTTGCCGTCGGTCAGGTGGCCAGCGACCTCGAGGTTGAGGCTCAACGCGGTGAGGTGGTGCCCGAGAAGGTCGTGAAGTTCGCGGGAAATGCGCAGGCGCTCGCCGACGCGTGCGCTATCGGCCAGCAGCGAACGGGTGGCCCGCAGTTCGGCGTTGAGCCGTCGCTGCTCCTCGCGGGCCTCGGCCTGCTGCTTGGCGATCAGGCCAGCCACGTAGACGAAACCCGACATGCCCATGTAAAGCATCGACTGCAGGACGGCCTCGAGCGGGGTGAACTCGAAGGTGCGGACGAACACCGCCGTCAGCGGCAGGTGCTGCACCACCAGCCAGAGCACCCCCGGCCAGCCCGGCAACAACCAGGGCACCACGGCGGCCATGACCATCATCAGGATGGCGCCCAACGCGCTGTTCGTGAGCGCACTGACCGCGATGGCCGAAGCCGCCATGGCGAGCATCAGCACGATGGGCCAGACGCGCCCGCGCTGGTGGCCCAGCGACTGGGTGGAGAGCCAGAACGCGACGCCGAAGGCCACGTAGGCGCCGACCGGTCCGACGAAGGCCATGGCCGGCAGGGGGCTGGAGCTGGCGTCCATCACGAACAAAGCGTTCATGACCAGGCCACTGCCCACCATCGCCCAAGTGAACAGGCCGGCATAGCGAAGGAGCGTGGCGTGGGTCAGGCGCGGAAGCATCGAGGCATCCTAAACGCCCAGCCCCCCCCTTCCGCACCCCCGAAAGTCACCCCGCGGGGCGAAGGCGGCCGGGGGGCATGCGATACTGGCGGCTTCACCGAGACCCGGCCTGCCCCGGAGGAAAGGAATGCCGTTCCAGATCCGCGATGTGCGCGAACACGAGCTGGACCTCGTGGTGGCGCTCAACAACTCGGCGGGGCCTTCGATCCTGCCGATGGACGCGGAAAAGGCCCGCTTCTTCTGGGAACACGCCGACTACTTCCGCGTGATCGAGCAGGACGACGCCATCACCGGCTTCCTCGTCGGGTTCAGCGACCTGGCCCCGCATGACAGCCCGAACTTCCGCTGGTTCCGGGAACGGCACCGCAATTTCCTCTACATCGACCGCATCGTCATCGCCGCCGCCCGCCGCGGTGGTGGCCGCGGCCGTGCCTTCTACGCCGACGCGATGAGCTTCGCCGAGCCGCGCTGGGCCCACCTCTGTTGCGAGGTGTTCCTCGGCGTGAGCTATGACCCGGCCCTGCTCTTCCACGGCGCCTTCGGCTTCCGCGAGGTCGGCCAGCAGACGATGGAAGGCACGGGCCTCCGCGCCTGCATGCTGATGAAGGACCTCGGCAGCCACGCGTGGATCGCCGAAACCTACGGCGGCACGCTTCCCGACGAACCCTGGCTGGCCCCACGCCGCGGCCCGGCGCACCCCGCCATCGCCCGCAACACCGGAACCTGACGCATGGCGACACCGCACCCCGCCGACCTCCCCAACTACGAACAGGCTGGCGAACTGAAGTTCGGCCAGGTCGGCATCGCCAACCTGCGCATCCGCACCCTCGATGTCGCGCAGCTCGCGGCGGAAATGCGCGAGCGTGTCGAACGCGCTCCGAAGCTCTTCGCCCGCGCCGCGGTGATCCTCGATTTCGGCGGCCTGATGCAGTTGCCCGACGACGCCACCGCCAAGGCGCTGGTCGCCGCGCTCGAGGGCGCCGGGGTGCATGCGGTCGCACTGGCCTACGGCACGCCCGAGAACGACGCACTCGCCGAGCGCCTCGGCCTGCCGGTGCTGGCCAAGTTCCGCTCCCAGTACGAGCGCGCGGGAGAAACGCCTGCCCCGGAACCCCGCGCGGCCGAACGCCCCGCCGCCTCGCCGCCGGCTCGCGAAGTCGCAGCGCCACCGGCACCGGCACCGGTGGCGGAGGCCGAGCCCGGCCTCGTCCACGCCCTGCCCGTCCGCTCCGGCCAGCAGGTCTTCGCCGCACACCGCGACCTCACCGTGCTCGCGCCGATCGGTGCCGGCGCGGAAGTGGTGGCCGACGGCTCCATCCACGTCTACGGCGCGCTACGCGGCCGCGCGCTGGCCGGCGCCTCGGGCTTCACCGGCGCCCGCATCTTCTGCCGCGAGTTCCACGCCGAGCTCGTGGCCATCGCCGGGCAGTACAAAGTGCTCGACGACGTGCCCAAGGCCCTGCACGGCAAGGCCGTGCAGATCTGGCTCGACAACAACGACATCCTGCAAATCCAGCCGCTGGCCTGACGGCCACACAAAGACGGAGAAACGACCTTGGCGGAAATCCTCGTAGTCACCTCGGGCAAGGGCGGCGTCGGCAAGACGACCACCTCGGCCAGCATCGCGATGGGCCTCGCCCGAGCCGGCAAGAAGACCGCGGTCATCGACTTCGACGTCGGCCTGCGCAACCTCGACCTGATCATGGGCTGCGAGCGTCGCGTGGTGTACGACTTCGTCAACGTCGTGCACGGCGAGGCCTCGCTGAAGCAGGCGCTGATCAAGGACAAGCGCTTCGACAACCTCTACGTGCTCGCCGCCTCGCAGACCCGAGACAAGGATGCGCTGACGAAGGAAGGCGTCGAGAAGGTGCTGAAGGACCTCGCCGACGACGGTTTCGACTTCATCGTCTGTGATTCCCCGGCCGGCATCGAGAAAGGCGCGTTTCTGGCCATGTATTTCGCCGACCGCGCGCTCGTCGTCGTGAACCCGGAAGTGTCCTCGGTGCGCGACTCCGACCGCATCCTCGGCCTGCTGCAGAGCAAGACGAAGAAGGCCGAGGCCGGCGAGCGCATCCAGGAGCACCTGCTGCTGACCCGCTACAACCCGGAACGCGTCGAGAAGGGCGAGATGCTTTCGATCGGCGACGTCGAGGAGATCCTCGGCCTCAAGGTGATCGGCGTCATCCCGGAATCGCCGGACGTGCTGCAGGCCTCGAACTCCGGCAACCCGGTCATCCTCGACGAGCAAAGCAACGCCGGCATCGCCTATACCGACGCCATCGCCCGCCTGCTCGGCGAGGAGCGCCCGATGCGTTTCACCACGGCCGAGAAGAAAGGCTTCTTCGCCAAGATCTTCGGGGGCTGACATGGGCCTGTTCGATTTCCTGACGGGCAAGAAGCCCGCAACCGCCAACCTCGCGAAGGAGCGCCTGCGCATCATCGTCGCGCAGGAGCGCAGCACCCGCGGCGGCCCCGACTACCTGCCCCTGCTGCAGCGCGAGCTGCTCGAGGTGATCCGCAAGTACGTCAACGTCGACGTCGACGCGGTGAAGGTCGATCTGGTGAAGGACGGCGAGCACGACGTGCTCGACATCTCCGTCTCGCTGCCGGAAAAGAACGGCTGAGGAGGTCCCCGCGGCCCAGCCGCGGGGTGGCGCGATGTCGGAAGCTACGATGCGACAGGCGACGAGCGTGCTCACCCTCGCCGACATCGGCTGGGTGGGCCCCGCCGCCCTGCTCGCCCGCTTCGGCCTTGAACTGGTCGAGGTCGAGCCGGGCGAGCCCATCCCCGGCAGCTACTGGGGTGACGCCGAGGCCGGGATCATCGGTTCCCGCGTGCATGCGCGCGACGACACACCGGTGCATTCCCTGCTGCATGAGGCCGGGCACCTGATGGTGATGCCGCCCGAGCGCCGCGCCGCCGTGCACACCGATGCCGGTGACACCCAGCGCGACGAAGACGCCGTGTGCTACCTGCAGTTGTTGCTGGCCGACGCCCTGCCAGGCTTCGGCCGGGAGCGCGCCTTCGCCGACATGGACGCCTGGGGCTACACCTTCCGCCTGGGTTCGGCGAAGGCCTGGTTCGAGGGCGATGCCGAGGATGCCGCCGCGCACCTGGCGTCGCTCCCGCACCTCCACGGCCTGCTGCCCACCGTGATGGCAGCGGACACGAGAGCGGCGTAGGGTTGGCGCCGGACGCCGAGGGACCTCGTCCCCCCGACGAGGCGGCGTCCGGGGAGTCTCCAATGAAATTCTGGATCGGAGGGGCCGCGATCGCGCTGGCCCAAGTCGTCGTCGCGGCCGATGCGCCGCCGGCGATCGGCAGCATCGAGCCCGCAACCTTGGTGCAGCAGCTCGACCGCAACACCAATGGTTGCCTCGACCTCGAGGAGGGGCGGAACTACACCAGCCGTCGCTTCCACCTGCTCGATAGCAACGGCGACAACGTGCTCGATGCCAACGAAGCCCCGCCGTTGCCGGGCGAACCGAGCGCGGCGCGGCCGATCGGCATCGACGCCTGGCAGGACGCCTATACGGCGCGCTTCACCTCGTTCGACGCGGACAACAGCGGCTGCCTGAGCGCCGAGGAAATCACCCAAGGCCGCGCGGCCGCCGCCGCGGGAGGTGCCCGATGAATCGCATGTTCCCCGCCCTCCTTCTCGCCGCTGCGGCGCTGTTCGGATCGACGTCGGCCGAGGCCAGCACGACGATCCGCTGCGAATCCACCGACGGGCGCTGGAAAGCCTGCAGCGTGGACACCTACGGCGGTGTCACGCTGGCCCGCCAGCTGAGCCGCGCCGGCTGCTGGCAAGGCGACACCTGGGGCTACGACCGCAACCGTATCTGGGTGACGAACGGCTGTCGGGCCGAGTTCCGCGTTGGCGGAAGCCGTCCTTCCTCATCCTCCGGCAACAACAATGGGGCCCTCGCCGGTGCGCTGATCATGGGGGCCATCGCGGGCGCCGTGATCGCCAACCACAACGACCATGACCGCGACGATGATCGGCGACCGGACTGCGGCCCGCGCGGCTGCGGCGATGGCTGGGGTGGCGGCGGCTGGAGCGGCGGGGCGGAGCGCCACTTCACCTGCGAATCGCAGGGCGGGCGGATGACCTGGTGCCGCCAGACGGTCAGCCGCCGCGAGCACATCGAGCTGACGCGCCAGCTCAGCCGAGGTGACTGCCAGTACGGGCGCACTTGGGGCGTCGATCGCGGCGAAGTCTGGGTGGACCAGGGCTGCCGGGCAGAGTTCGTCATCTACTGACGAGACAGCGGCGCGCGACGCTGGTCGCGCGCCGCTCCGGCGGGCCATCATCGGGGTCCTCGATGCGGACGCCACCATGGCCCTTCATGAATCCTCCGGGCGCTGGCGCCTCGGGCTGCTGCTGGCCCTCGTCACCGCCGGCTGCTGGGCGACGTTACCCGTCGCCCTCAAGCTCACGCTCGAACAGGTCGATGCGATCACCCTGACGTGGTTCCGCTTCCTCGTGGCGGCCGGCGTCATGGGCGCGTGGCTGGCGGCGCGCCGAGGATTCCCGGCGTTCCGCACGCTCTCGGGCAAGCACTGGGCGATGCTGCTGCTCGCCGGGCTGATGCTTCTTGGGAACTACGTCTTCTACCTGCTGGGCGTTCAGTACACGACGCCGGCGAACGCGCAGCTGATCATCCAGTTGGCGCCACTGCTGATGGCGCTCGGCGGCATCGTCGTCTTCAAGGAGCGCTTCGCCGCCGCGCAGTGGCTCGGGCTCGCGGTGATCGTCGTTGGCCTCGGCCTGTTCTTCGGCGAGCAGAACGCCAGCCATGGCGGCGACTATGCCTTGGGCGCGAGCCTCGTCGTGCTCGCGGCGGTGGTCTGGGCGGTGTACGCCCTGCTGCAGAAGCAGCTGCTGGTCCAGCTCTCTTCGCCGGCCATCCTCGGCGCCATCTACGCGCTGGCCGCGCTGCTGCTGTGGCCGTTCGCCGCACCTTCGGTGCTGCTGGAGCTCGACGCCTTGCACGCTTTGCTGCTCGGGTACTGCGCGCTCAACACGCTGGTCGCCTACGGCGCCTTCGCCGAAGCGCTGGCGCACTGGGAGGCCTCGCGGGTGTCGGCAATCCTCGCCACGACGCCGATCCTCTGCGTTGGCGCCGTGGCGGGTGTGCACGCTTTCTGGCCGACACTCATCGAGGCCGAACAGCTCGGCGCGATGGGCTGGGCCGGCGCCCTGCTGGTGCTGGCCGGCTCGGCGGCCGCGAGCCTGCTCGCGGCGCGCAAAGCGCGGGGCTGAACCGCCCTCGCTCCGACGGCGAAGGCGAACGCGCCGCTCAGGCCTCGAGCATCGTCGCGATCTGGTCCTTCAGCGCGAGTCGCTGGCGACGCAGCATCGACTCGTGCTCCTCGGTGACGACCTCCGCCCGGGACTCGGCGCGATGGATGGCGCGATTCACCTCGTGGTACTCGTCGCAAAGACGGGCGAAATGGGCATTCGTACCCTTGAGGTCGTGCATGCGGACGACGTGGGCGGGGAATTCGACCGCGAGCTCGTGCGGGGTATGGGACATGGGCAGCTCCTGCATTGGGGTTCGGAGCGATGTTCCTCCCATGGCTCGCCGTGACGATTGACGGACGTCAATCCCGCGTCGGGTAGCTCGTGGCTTTTGAGGTTCCGTGCATTGGCCGGCGGTTGGCCGCAGGGCTGATCAGGCGAGGGCGACTGCGCGCCGCATCAGGTGCGCGTCCCCCCACCACCACAGGCCGAAGGCCACCACCGACAGCACCGCCGCCGCGAGCGCGAGCAACAGCGGACTGGCCGAGAGCATCGGCGAAAGCAGGCCCGCCACGCCGGCCTGGAACATCAGCGAGAGGAAGGCCTGCATCGAGGAGGCACTCCCGCGCTGCGTCGGGTAGAGGTCGAGCAGCTGCAGCATCAGCTGCGGGAACACCAGCGCGACGCCGAAGCTCAGCAGCATCAGCGGAAGGATCGCCCACGGATAGACGTAGCCGGGCGCGAAGGCCGCATAGGCGAGGTTCGCCAGCGCCGCGACCAGACAACAGGCGAAACCGGCGCGCACCATGGAACGTGCCGTGAATCGACCCGCGGCGCGCCCGGTCGCCCAAGCGCCCGCCAGCATGCCGCTGATCACCGGGACGAAGAACCAGCCGAAGTCCGCCTCGCCCATGCCGAGGTGGGTCATCACCACCACGGGCGCCGAGGCGATGTAGAGGAACAACGCCGCGAAATTCATCGTCGTCACCGCCACCAGCCAGACGAAGCGGCGGTGACGGAGCATGGCGACGTAGTTCCCCATCAACACGCCCGCGTCCAGCGGCAGGCGGCGCTCCGGCGGGTGCGTCTCCGGCAACAGGCGCCACACCAGCGCCCCCAGCACCAGGCTCAGGGCGGCGAGGAACCAGAAGATCGCGTGCCAGTCGCCGAAACCGAGGATCCAGCCGCCGACGATCGGCGCGATGGCCGGCGCAATGCTGAAGATCATCGAGACCTGGCTCATCAACCGCTGCGCGTCCTCGCCGTCGAAGACGTCGCGGATCACGGCGCGGCCGACGATCATGCCGACGCCCGCGCAGAGGCCCTGGATGAAGCGGAACAACAGCAGGGTCGTGAGGTCGGTGCTCAGCGCACAGCCCACCGACGCCAGGCCGAACAGTGCGATGCCCCAGAGGATTACCGGACGCCGCCCCACGGCATCCGAAATGGCGCCATGGAACAACGACATGAGGCCGTAGCCCAGCAGGTAGCTGCTGATCGTCTGCTGCACGGCCACCGGCGTGCTGTCCAGGTCCTCCGCCATCGCCCCGAAGGCCGGGAACACCGTGTCGATCGAGAAGGGGCCGAACATGGCCAGGGCCCCGAGCACGAAGGCGAGGCGTGCGCGGGACGCGGTGGCGGTCGAAGTCATCGGTCAATTCTACGGCGCTTCGTCGCCACGACGCCCCGGTGCACGCGACAATGCCCGGATGAGCGCCCCCACATCCGACAACGCCCCATCGATCGAAGGCCACGCACCGGTCGATGCCCCGCGCCGCGGCGACGGCACCGTGCGGCAGGTGCTGTCCGACCTGCTGCCCTTCCTCAAGCCCTACTGGCGCCGCATCACGGCCGCCCTGCTCTGCCTGATCGCGGCGAAGGTCACGCTGCTCGGCATCCCGATGCTGATGAAGCGCATCGTCGATGGCCTCGATGTCCCGGCGACACTTATCGCCCTGCCCGTCGGCCTGCTGCTCGCCTACGGCGGCGCCCGTCTCGCCTCGACGCTGTTCACCGAACTGCGGCAGATCGTCTTCGCCCGGGTGATGGCGCGCAGCGCGCGCACCGTGCAGCTGAAGGTGTTCCGGCACCTGCACGCGCTGAGCCTCCGCTTCCACCTCGAACGCAAGACCGGCGGCGTCGCCCGCGACGTCGAGCGCGGCGGCACGGCGATCTCCGACCTGCTCGACTGGACGCTCTACACCATCCTGCCGACGATCATCGAGGTCGTCCTGGTCACGGCCGTGCTGGTCTACCTGTACGACTGGGGTTTCGCCGTCATCACCTTGGCGACGCTGGTCGTCTATTCCGCCTGGACCTTCCGCGTCACGGAATGGCGCACGCGCTACTACCGCGCGGCGATCGATGCCGAGTCGGCGAGCAGCACGCGTGCGGTCGACGCCCTGATCAACTACGAGACCGTCAAGTACTTCAACAACGAGGAGCACGAAGCCCGGCGCTACGACGGCAGCCTGCAGCGCGTCGAGGAAGCCACCGTCCAGAGCCTGAAGACGCTGGGCGTGCTCAACCTTGGCCAAGCGGCGATCGTCTCGATCGGCGTCACCGCGCTGATGTGGCGTGCGGCGTCTGGCGTGGTGGCCGGCGAGCTCACCATCGGCGACCTCGTGCTGGTGAATGCCTACCTGCTGCAACTGTCGGCACCGCTGAACTACCTCGGGATGATGTACCGCGAGGTGAAGCAAGCGCTGACGAACATCGAGAAACTCTTCGGCCTGCTCGAAGAGAACCTCGACGTGCAGGACCGCCCGGAGGCGAAGCCGCTGGTGACCACGCAACCCCGCGTGCGCTTCCGCGACGTGCGCTTCGGCTACGACCCGCGGCGGACCATCCTGGACGGCGTGGATTTCGAGATCGCCCCGGGCCAGACGGTCGCCGTGGTCGGCCATTCGGGCAGCGGCAAATCGACGCTGGCCCGCCTGCTGTACCGCTTCTATGACGTGCAGGAAGGCCGCATCGAGATCGACGGCCACGACCTACGCGAGCTCACGCAGGGCTCGGTGCGCGGCAGCATCGGCATCGTTCCGCAGGACACCGTGCTGTTCAACGACAGCATCGGCTACAACATCCGCTACGGGCGCCCGGAGGCGAGCGACGGGGAAGTGGAAGCGGCCGCGCAGGCCGCGCACATCGATGCCTTCATCAAGTCACTGCCCGACGGCTACGACAGCGAGGTGGGCGAGCGCGGGCTCAAGCTCAGCGGCGGCGAAAAGCAGCGCGTCGCCATCGCACGAGCGCTGTTGAAGAACCCGGCCATCCTGATCTTCGACGAAGCCACGTCCGCGCTGGATTCACGGTCGGAACGCGCGATCCAGTCGGAGCTCGACCGCATCGCCGTGGGGCGCACCACGCTGGTGATCGCCCACCGCCTGTCGACGATCATGGACGCCGACCAGATCCTGGTGATGGATGGCGGACGGATCATCGAGCGCGGCACCCATGCCGAACTGCTGGCGTCGAAGGGCCGCTACGCGGCGATGTGGGCCCTGCAGCAGCAGGGTGAGGCCAGCGCGCTCAGCGAATGAGTGCGTAGGCGCCCCAACCCACTAGTGCCAACGCCGACCAGCCCAACACGCCGAGCGCCACGTGCAGCGCGAGGAATCCGAGCTGACGGCGCGAGAGGTGGCGGATCAGGCGTGCCCGCCGCAGTTCGCGTGCGCTGGGCAGCGCGGGCAGGCGGACGTTTTCGCGGTCGTCCATGGCGGTCGATGTGAGGGAAAGCGCGCTACCACGGAGCGTGATCTGCATGGCCTACCCTCTTTCGCGAATGGACGGAATCGAATGTAGCGCGTTTGACGGGAATTGACAGCCCCGGACGCAATCGATGTCACCCAGCTTTCACCGGGGGGCGGCCGGCCCGGTCCCGAGGGCTTCGCGCCGCCCCTGGGCCACGTCGACCCGATACAGCAGGACCAGCCCGACGAGGAAGAAGCCGGAGGTGGCCAGCATGGCCAGGGCGTGACGCCCTCCAGCCGCCCAGCTGATGGCGCCATAGGCCAGCGGGCCGAGCACCATCGACGCCTTCACAGCGAGGCCCCAGAGGCCGAACACCTCGGCTTCGCGTCGCGGCGGGCAGAGGTAGCCCACGAGGGCGCGGCCGGCCGATTGGCTGGCGCCCATGCAGACGCCGGCGAGGTTCGCAGCCAGCCAGACCACCGGGCGGGCTTCCGAAAGCGCGAGGAGGCCGATGGCCACCAGCCAGCCGACCAATGACAGCGCAAGGGCGTTGCGGTGTCCGATACGGTCCTGCAGCTGGCCGAACGCCATCGCCCCCAAGGCGGCGGTGATGTTCACCGCCAGGATCAGCGTGATGCTTTCCGCGGTGCTGAAGCCGAGGGCCTGCTGGGCGTAGATGGCGGCGACGGCGATCACGGTGCCCACGCCGGCCTGGTACGCAACGATGCAGGCGAGGAATCGGCCCAGCTGCGGCAGGTCGCTCGCGCCTCCGAGGATGCCGCGCCAGCGCTGCAGCGATTCGCGCCACAACGTGGCGAAGGCCCGCGGTGCCGCCATGATGCGTTCACGCAACAACAGGAAGGTTGGCAGCGCCGCGAGGAATACCGTGGCCCCGGTGAGCAGCATCGTGTCGCGCACCGCCGTGCCGGTGTCGCTGCCCCGCCCTTCGGCGCCTTGCACCCACCACAGGCAGGCCGCCAGCAGCAGCACGGCGCCGAAGTAACCGAAGGCCCAGCCGTAGCCGGACAAGCGGCCCATGCCCTCGTCGTCGGCCAGCTCCGGCAGGAAGGCCGCGATCAGGTTCTCGCCGGTGCCGAACGCGGTGTTGGTGATGACGATGAGCACCAAAGCGAGCGCGACATCGCCCGGCCCGCAGAGCCAAAGCGCCGCCGTCCCCAGGCTGCACACCGCGGTCGTGGCCAGCAGCAGTTTTTTCTTGCAGGCGTGCGCATCGGCATACAGCCCCAACAGCGGCGCCATCGCCATCACCAGCACGTACGACACGGAGAGCGCGGCCGTCCACGCGAACGTCGCCCAGCCGGCATCGCCCGCCACCACACCGACGAAGTAGGCGCTGAAGACGGCCGTGATGACGACCGTCGTGTAGCCGGAATTGGCGAAGTCGAATCCCGCCCACGCCCACAGTTCGCGGCGCTGCACGGGCGCGATGCCGGGATCGGCGTACGGACGTCGGAGCGGGCGTAGTGCAGCCATCGGGATTCACTCGAAAGGGGCGCGACACTCTAGCTCGCGTAGGCTGTGGCGTCCCTACCGGAGCCCGCCATGTCGCCTTGGATCGCCCTCGTTTCGCTGCTCACCGTGCTGCTGATGAGCGCTTGCACGTTCGCCGTCGGCGCGGCACGGGGCCGCTACGGCGTGAAGGCGCCGGCCACGACCGGCCACCCCGATTTCGAACGCGTGTTCCGCGTGCAGATGAACACGTTGGAGGCCAGCGTGATGTTCCTGCCGGCGCTGTGGCTGGCCGGCGCTTACGGCGATCCGGCCTGGGCGGCCGGCTTCGGTGCGCTCTGGCTGGTCGGTCGAGTGCTTTACGCCGTGATGTATGCCCGCGATGCCCAGAAGCGTGGCGCCGGCTTCGCCATCGGCCTCCTCGCCCTCAGCGCCCTGCTGGTGCAGGGCGGCTGGGGCATCGCGAAGGCGTTGCTGGCGGCCTGAGCTCCGGGTGTCGCGGGGCGCGGTTCACTCGCCCCACTTCACCAGCAGGTGCTTGGCGATGGCGCCATGCACATGGGCCACGCCGCGCGCGAGGTGCAGGGTGACGAAGAGCAGCAGGATGCCGAAGGCTGACGAGACAGCCGACACAACGATCCCCATCGCCCCGCTCCAGAGGGTGAATTCCCCGCTCATGGGTCCGAACACGATATGGCCGCCGCTGAAGACCGTCAGCAGCGGGACGGCTGCGAGCGTGACCCCGACCGCGAGCAGCGAGGCCGCCACCGTGAAGTAGATGATGCCTAGCGGCAACATCAGCACCTGGTAGATCAGCGTGCCCCAGGTACGCGGGTCGGTGAACAGCTGGCCGATGCGCTCGAGGATGCCGTTCGAGGGCGCCGGGTAGGCCGGGCGACGCGGCATGCGCTCACCCAGCATCACCTCGACGATGCGGCCTTCCACCAGGGAGAGCACGCGGACCGTCGCCATGAACAGGATGAAGAACGCCACGCCGATGATGGTCAGCGAGAGGCCCAGCGACAGCGCCAGTCCCGCGGACGCCCAGGTGAAGTAGAAGACGCCGGTGAGCACCGACAGCAGCATGTAGAGCAGGGCCGCGTAGGCGCGGGGGTCGGAGACCACGCCGAAGAAGCGGCCCAGTGAGGACTCACGCGGCTTCGGCGGCGGCGGACGCAGCGCGCGGCTCACGGTGACTTCGGTGTCGCGGTAGATGTCCGCGACTTCGGCAGGCCGGCCGTAGGTGGAGGCGATGCGCGCGATGAGCGCTTCCTCGCCTTCGCGCGGGTGCGCCGCGAGTTCGGAACGGAGGTACTCCTCGGCGTCGTAGAGCGCGTCCTGCAGCAGCGCCGGGTCGGCGGCGGACAGTTCACTTCGCAGCTGGTCGAGGTACTGGTTGATCGTGGTCGGCAGGCTCATTGCTCTTCCCCTTCAAGAACGCGGTCCACCATCTGGCGGGTGCTGCGCCAACTCGCCACCCACTGGTCGAGCACCAGGCGGCCGTTGGCGGTGATGCGGTAGTACCGGCGCGGCGGGCCGGCATCGGACGGTTCGATCCAGCTGTCCAGCAGGCCGGCGGCGGCGAGGTTGCGGAGCACCGGGTACAGCGTGCTCTGCTTGCCCGCCAAGGCAGCCTCGTCGGCCTGCTCGAAGCGCTTGGCGATCTGGTAGCCGTACATCGGCTCGCCGTCGCGGCCGAGGATGGCCAGCAGCACGAGGGCCACCGTGCCGGTGGCGAGCTCCTTGTCGAACTTGCGGCGTTGGGCGTCGAGGTCGGTCATGGCCCCTCCTCAGTACTGTTGAGGCCACACTAGTGCCAACTCCGCTCTAGTGGATGTGCCGGTAGTCACCCTGCCCTACACTGCCGGCCCGCCGCGCAGGGAGCGCCCCTTGAAGACTTACGACCGCGCCTATTTCGACCGCTGGTATCGCCAGTCCGATGGCAGCAAGGCCTCGCGCTCGCAGCTCGAGCGCACCGTCGCGCTGGCCGTGGCTTCGGCGGAGGTTTTCCTCGGACGGCGCGTGCGCACGGTGCTCGACGTGGGCTGCGGCGAAGGCCATTGGCGTGCGCCGCTGCTGGCGATGCGCCCGGGGCTGCACTACCTCGGCCTCGACGGCAGCGAATACGCGGTGCGGCGCTTCGGTCGCACGCGCAACCTGCATTGGGCACGCTTCGGTGACCTCGCCGCGCTGCGTCCGTGCCCGCCCGTCGATTTGCTGGTCTGCGCCGACGTGCTGCACTACGTTCCCGAGGCCGAAATGAAGGCGGGCTTGCCCGGCCTCGCCGAGCTCTGCGGCGGCGTGGCCTTCATCGAGACCTACACCGCCGATGACACCGCCGGCGACGATGTGCAGGGCGACTTTGAGGGCTTCATCGCCCGCCCGGCCAAGGCCTACCGCCGTGCGCTGCAACGCGTGGGATTCACCTTCCTCGGCCAGCACTGCTGGCTGTCGCCGGCGTTGAGCGGCCAAGCCACGGCACTGGAGCGCGCGTGACCGGCCCGGCCGACTTCCGGACGCTGACGCCGGAAGCGGTGATCGACGCCGTCGAATCGCTGGGCCTGCAGGCCGATGGCCGGGTGCTCGCGCTGAACAGCTACGAGAACCGCGTGCTGCGCGTCGGCCTCGAGGATTCGGCGCCGGTGGTCGCGAAGTTCTACCGGCCCGCGCGCTGGAGCGACGCGCAGATCCGCGAGGAGCATGCCTTCGTGCGCGAGTTGCACGACGAGGGCCTGTCGGTGGTGCCACCGCTGGCCTTTGCCGGCGAGACGCTGCACGCCCACAGCACGCTGCGCTTCGCGCTCTTCCCGTTGCAGGGCGGCCACGCACCGGAGATGGACCGGCCCGAGGTGCGTCTGGCTTTGGGCGAAACGCTCGGCCGCCTGCACGCCGTCGGGGCGCGCACGCCCTTCCGCCACCGCGAGGCGCTCGCCATCGACACCCTCGGCTGGGCGTCGCTCGACACCCTGCTCGATGGCTCGTGGATCGAACCCGCGCTGCACGACAGCTTCGAGGACGTGGGCAGCGCCCTGCTCGAAGCGGTCGAGGAGCGCTTCGCCGAATCCGAGGGCGCCGTCCAGCGGCGCCTGCATGGCGACCTGCACCCGGGCAACGTGCTCTGGCGCGACGACCGCCCGCACCTCGTGGATTTCGACGACGCCCGCACCGGGCCCGCGGTGCAGGACCTGTGGATGCTGCTCGATGCCGAGCCGCGCCGACGCGAAACCCAGCTCACCGACCTGATGGTGGGCTACGAGCGCTTCTGCGAGTTCGATCGCGGCGAGCTGGCGCTGGTCGAGGCACTGCGCGCGCTGCGCATCGTGCATTTCCACGCCTGGATCGCAAGGCGCTGGGAGGACCCGGCCTTTCCCCTCGCCTTCCCGCAGTTCGCCGACCGCACGCACTGGGAGCGCGTGCTCGCCGAATGGCGCGAGCAGCTGTCGGTGCTTCGCGAGGCTTGAAGCCGGCGGCGGAGTGCGGCCCAATCCGGTCATCCCCGTCGACGAGCCCGCCATGCGCCTTCCGATCGCTGCCCTCGCTCTGCTCGCCCTCGCCACCTCGGCAGCGGCCGCCACCACGCCCGCGATGCCGCCTCGCACCATGGACGAGATCCTCGCCGCGGCCCCAGCAGAACACTGGCGCACGCCGGATCCGGACGACCTGCTGGTCATGACGCTCGAGACCGGCCCGGTCGTCATCGAGCTCTCGCCCGAACACGCGCCCGAGCACGTCGCGAACCTTCGCACGCTGGCGCGCGAAGGCTACTTCGACGGCCTGACGATCAACCGCTCGCAGGACAACTTCGTGGTGCAGTGGGGCGATGCCAACGGCGAGGACCCGGCCAAGGCGAAGCCGCTGGGTGCCGCAAAGGCGGCACTGCCGGCCGAGTTTAGCACCACGATCCGCGAGGGTCTGGCCTTCACCCGCCTGCCCGACGTCGACGGCTGGGCGCCGCAGGTGGGCTTCAGCGCTGGCTTCCCGGTGGGCCGTGACCCTCAGGCGGGCACGCAGTGGCTGGCGCACTGCTATGCCACCGTCGGCGCCGGCCGCGGCAACGCGCCGGATTCCAGCAACGGTACCGAGCTCTACGTCGTCACCGGGCAGGCGCCGCGCCAGCTCGATCTCAACATCACCAGCGTGGGCCGCGTGCTCGACGGCATGCATCGGCTGTCCGCCATGCCGCGCAGCCTCGCGCCGGGCGGGTTCTACACCCAACCCGCGCTTCGCACCCCGATCCTCCGGATCGCCCTCGCCTCGGCCTTGCCCGAAGCACAGCGCCCACGCCTACAGGTGATGGAGACCGGCAGCGCGAGCTTCGACGCCCTCGTGGAAGCGCGCCGGAACCGGGCGGATGCCTGGTACCTGCGCAAGGCCGGCCACATCGACCTCTGCAACGTGCCCATCCCGGTGCGCCCTGCCCCGGACCGGCGACCCGGACGGGTGCCTGAACGGCGGGTGACAAGGCATAATCGGGAGTCGTTTCCGCTCCCGAGGGTGTGACCATGCTGGACGTTGGTGCTTCGATCCCGGATTTCTCGCTCAAGGCCAGTGACGGCCGACTGGTCAGCGCCGAAAGCCTGCGCGGCCAGCGCTTCGTGCTCTTCTTCTACCCGAAGGACGACACCCCGGGCTGCACTACGGAAGCCTGCGGTTTCCGCGACAACCTCCCCCGCTTCACCGGCATCAAGGTGCCGGTGTTCGGCGTGTCCGCGGACAACGATGCCTCGCACCAGAAGTTCGCCGCCAAGTACCAGCTGACCTTCCCGCTGCTCGCCGATCCCGAGCTGACGCTGCTCAAGGCGATCGGCGTGTGGGTGCAGAAGAGCATGTACGGCAAGACCTACATGGGCGTGGCGCGCGCCACCGTCGTCGTCGACGCCGGCGGCCGCATCGAGAAGGTGTGGCCGAAGGTGAGCCCGGACGGCCATTCCGACGAGGTGCTCGCTTATCTCGGGGCTCCCGCCGCGAAGAAGGCGGCTCCGGCCAAGAAGGCGGCTCCGGCCAAGAAGGCGGCTCCGGCCAAGAAGGCGGCTCCGGCCAAGAAGGCGGCTCCGGCCAAGAAGGCGGCTCCGGCCAAGAAGGCAGCTCCGGCCAAGAAGGCAGCTCCGGCCAAGAAGGCAGCTCCGGCCAAGAAGGCCGCGAAGAAGGCCAAGCGCTGACGCTCCGCCGGGGCGTTTTCCTACCCCGGCCCGCTTCACCCCGACGACGGCATGTGCGAGCCTGCTGTCGTCATCTTGCGGAGCCTCCAGTGAGCCTGATCGACCGCCTCAAGCGCTTCCTCGCCCAGTCCACGCCGACCGGCAACCCGGAAGACGCCGTCAATCGCTCCGAGCTCGAGAACGAAACGCGCAACGCCCCCAACGGGATCGAGCGCCGGCTGCTGGACCGCCGCAACGCGCGCGAAGGCACCCGCGCGCTGATCATCGACGATTCGGCGACCGTCACCGCCGCGCTGGCACGCATGCTGCTGCAGAACCGCTACCAGCTCGAGACGGCCGGCGACGCCGAGAGCGGCCTCGCCAAGATCGCGGCGAACCCGCCCGAGGTCATCTTCCTCGACATTGTTCTCCCGGGCATCAACGGCTTCGAGGCCCTGCGCCGCATCCGCCGCGACCCGGTCAGCAAGGACATCCCGGTGATCATGATGTCGGGCAACGAGCAAGCGACCGAGCAGTTCTACGCCCAACGCATCGGCGCCGACGACTTCATGAAGAAGCCGTTCTCGCGCTTCGAGGTGTTCGCCCGCGTCGAGAAACTGCTCGACGGCGAAGCCGCACCGAAGCGCGGCTCCTGAGCCCCGCGCCGCCCGCCGCGAACGCGGCGGGCCTGGGCCCTCAACCCAGCATCGGCAGGTCGAGGCCCTTTTCCTTCGCGCAGGCCTTGGCGATGTCGTAGCCGGCGTCGGCATGGCGCATGACACCCGTACCGGGGTCGTTCCAAAGCACGCGACCGAGGCGCTTTTCGGCAGCTTCCGTGCCATCGGCCACAATCACCACGCCGCTGTGCTGCGAGAAGCCCATGCCCACGCCACCGCCGTGGTGCAGCGACACCCAGGTCGCACCGCCGGCCACGTTGAGCAACGCGTTGAGCAGCGGCCAGTCGGACACGGCGTCCGAGCCGTCGAGCATCGCCTCCGTCTCCCGGTTCGGGCTGGCCACGCTGCCGGAATCCAGGTGGTCGCGACCGATGACGATCGGCGCCTTCAGTTCACCGTTCCGCACCATCTCGTTGAACGCGAGTGCCAAGCGGTGGCGGTCGCCGAGACCCACCCAGCAGATGCGTGCCGGCAGGCCCTGGAAGGCGATGCGTTCCTTGGCCATGTCGAGCCAACGGTGCAGGTGCGGGTCGTTGGGGATGAGTTCCTTCACCTTGGCATCGGTCTTGGCGATGTCCTCCGGATCACCGGAGAGCGCCACCCAACGGAAGGGACCGACGCCGCGGCAGAACAGCGGGCGGATGTAGGCCGGCACGAAGCCCGGGAAGTCGAAGGCGTCGACGCAGCCGGCTTCCTTGGCCATCTGGCGGATGTTGTTGCCGTAGTCGAAGACGGGGATGCCCTGGTCTTCGAAGTGCAGCATGGCCTCGACGTGCATCCGCATCGAATGCTTGGCCGCTTCGACGACGCGCTCCGGCGCGTGCTTCTGCTCGTCGAGCCAGCGCTCCACCGTCCAGCCGGCCGGCAGGTAGCCGTGCAGCGGATCGTGGGCCGAGGTCTGGTCGGTCACGGCGTCGGGGCGCACGCCGCGTCGCACGAGTTCCGGAAGGATTTCGGCGGCATTGCCAAGCAGTGCGATGGAGCGCGCCTTGCCTTCCGCGCAGTAACGCTCGATGCGCGCGAGTGCGTCGTCGAGGTCGGTGGCCTGCTCATCGACGTAGCGGGTGCGCAGGCGCATGTCGATGCTGCTCTGGCGGCACTCGATCGCGAGCATGTTGGCGCCGGCCATGGTCGCGGCCAGCGGCTGCGCGCCGCCCATGCCGCCGAGGCCCGCGGTGAGCACCCATTTGCCGGTAAGGTCGCCGCCGAAGTGCTGGCGCCCCATCTCGGCAAAGGTCTCGTAGGTGCCCTGCACGATGCCCTGCGAGCCGATGTAGATCCACGAGCCGGCCGTCATCTGGCCGTACATCGCGAGGCCTTTGGCGTCGAGTTCGTTGAAGTGTTTCCACGTCGCCCAATGCGGCACCAGATTGGAATTGGCGAGCAGCACGCGCGGCGCATCGGGGTGCGTGGGGAACACGCCCACGGGCTTGCCGCTCTGCACCAGCAGGGTCTGGTTATCCTCGAGGCGCTCGAGCACCTCGACGATGGTGTCGAAGCTGGCCCAGTCTCGGGCCGCGCGGCCGATGCCGCCGTAGACCACCAGCGAGGTCGGGTCCTCGGCCACGTCCGGATCGAGGTTGTTCATCAGCATGCGCAGGGCGGCTTCGGTGAGCCAGCTCTTGCAGCGTTTCTGGGCGCCGCGCGGAGCGCGGATGACGCGTGAGGGGTCGTGGCGGGCGGCGGTCATGTCGCGGATCCGATCGGGGTGACCGAATTGTAGGCGACTCGTCACGCGCAGCCGACGCGCCCGAGACACGCCGTGACGCAAGGTTCCTCCCCCATCGACCGGAACGCGACTGCTTGTCCCTGCGCCATCGGCTCCACGCCACCCTGACCGCGCTGTTCCTGAGCGCATCGACCCTGCTGGCCGCCGAGCCGGACCGGCCCGAGGCACCGACGCCGAACGCCCCGCGCGTCATCCTCATCAGCATCGACGGGCTGCACCCCGACGACCTCGTCCGCCACGCGCCGCCCACCCTGCAGCGCTGGCAGGCCACAGGCGCGCGAGCCCAATGGATGACCCCGGTCTACCCCACCCTGACCTTCCCCAACCACTACACGCTGGTGACGGGCCGGGTGCCGGACCGGCATGGCGTGGTCCACAACCGCATGCGCGACGCGGAGCTGGGCCCGTTCCGGCTCTCGCTACGGGCCGCCGTGTCGGACGGCCGCTGGTGGGACGAAGCCGAGCCTCTGTGGGTCACCCTTCGTCGCCAAGGCTTGCGCAGCGCGACCCTGTTCTGGCCGGGTAGCGAGGCACGGATCCATGGCATCCGCCCCGACGACTGGCTGCCCTATGCCGGCGACATGCCGCACGAGGAGCGCGTCCGTCGCGTGCTGCGCTGGCTGGACCGGCCCGAAGCCCGACGCCCGCACCTGATGACGCTGTACTTCTCCGCGCTCGACGAGGCAGGCCACCGCGAGGGCCCGGACAGCCCGGAGGCCATCGCGGCCCTGGCCGACATCGATCGCGCGCTGGCGCGCCTCGAAGCCGGGCTGCGGCGACGCGGCCTGTTCGACGCGGTGGATGTCGTCGTGGTGTCCGACCACGGCATGGCCCGGGTCGATGTGGCCAACCCCCGGCGGCTCGACGAGCGCGTTGTACTGCACGACGATGAGGTGGTGAGCAGCGGCGAGGCGGCGGGGATCGCACCGCGACCGGGCCGCGAGGCCGAGGTCGAAGCCGCCCTGCTCGGCCGCCACGAGGGCTACCAGTGCTGGCGGAAAGCCGATCTTCCGCCGGCCTGGCGGTATGGCACACATCGACGCGTGCCGCCGATCGTGTGCCAGGCGGATGAAGGGGTGTACCTGACGCACGCGGCACGGCAGGCGCGGGGCGGCACCTTCAGCCCCGGCGCGCATGGCTACGCGCCCGAACTCCCCAGCATGCGCGCGGTATTCCTCGCGCGCGGGCCGCGCGTGGCCGAAGGCGTGGTGCTGCCGCCGATCGAGGCGACCGATGTCCATCCCTTCCTGCTCGCCCTGCTCGGCCTGCCGCCGATGGCCGGCGATGGCAACCCGGCCGCCACCGCCGCGGCTCGCCGCGGTGTCAGCGCTCCGGCTTCGGCGGCGGGGCGCAACGCGGGTCCGTCCGCATCGCCGCCTTCACCAGCAGGTGCGCCGAGACCGGGGCCGTCAGGAACACGAACAGCGTCACCAGAAACTCGCGGCCGGTGAAGCCGCCATGCCACGCGAACCAGGCCATCGAGGCGATCAGCGACAGGCCGATGCCCAGGGTGCTGGCCTTGGTTGGGCCATGCAGGCGCTTCATGAAATCGCCGAGCTTCGCGAGGCCCCAGGCCCCGACCAGCGCGAAAACCGCACCCGCCACGAGCAGTGCGGCCACCAAGGCGTCCAACCAGAACGGCATGGCGCTCATTCGACGACACTCCCCCGCAGCAGGTAACGCGACGCCGCCACGGTGCCGACGAAGCCGAACACGGCGATCAGCAGCGCCGCCTCGAAGTACACCGGGTCGCCCAGCGCGATGCCGAGCACGATGAGCAGGGCCAGCGCGTTGACGTACAGCGTGTCCAGCGCGAGTACCCGATCGACGAGGGACGGCCCGCGCAGCAGGCGGAAGAACGCCAGCAGCAGGGCCACGGCGAAGGCACCGCCCACCCAGGGCAGCACGGTGGCGGTGATCATCGGAAGATCTCCCTCAGCGGCGCCTCGTAGCGCGACTTCACGTCTGCAACGACGGCCGCGGCGTCATCGGCATGGAAGGCATGCACGAGCAGCCAGCGCCGGTCCTCGGTCACTTCGCAGCTCAGGGTGCCCGGCGTCATCGTGATGATGGACGCGAACATCGCGATGCCCTGCGGCGAGGCGATGTCGAGCGGCACCCAGACGAAGGTCGGGCGGATGCGCGATTCGGGGCCGAGGATGCGGACGGCAACCTCGAGGTTGGCCTTGACGATGTCGTAGAGCACGACCAGCACCAGCTTGGCGGCGACCACCGGTGCGGCGAGGCGCGGCGAAGGAATCGCCGGTGCGGGCAGCAGGCGCGGCAGCGCCAGCGCGAACAGCACGGCGAGAACGATCTGGCCGTTCGATGCGCCATTGAGCAACAGCCACAGGGCCGCGACGGCAAGACTGCTGACGGGATGGGGAATCAAGGCGCGCATCAGCGGGGCACCGTCGTAGGCAGCGGGTCGCGGCCGAGCACGGCCTCTCGATACGTGGCGGGTTCGGACAGCTGGGCCGCACTGCCGGCCACGTAGCGCGTGAGGTCGGAGGCCATCACGGTGGTGACGATGAGTCCGAACACCAGCATCAGCATCGCGATGCGTTCGCCGAGAGCGGGCGACGGCGGCTGCGGCGCAGCGTTGCGGGCGGTCGCCACTGCCGGCGTCTGCCAGAACAGCCGGCTGCCGGCACGCGCCAAAGCGATGAGGTTCAGCAGGCTGGTGCCGAGGACCACACTCCACAGCACGATGACCACGCCCTCCGGAACGGCATACGCGAGCAGCAGGCTCTTGCCGAGGAATCCACCGAAGGGCGGCAGGCCAGCGGCCGCCATCGCCAGCACCATGAAGAAGCCGCCCAGCCACGCCGGCCGCGCCATGGCCGCCACGCGACCCAGCGCGTCACCGCCGTCGCGGTGCCGGCGGACCCAATCGCCGAGCAGGAAGAACGCAGCCGCCACGAGCGTCGAATGCACGAGGTAATACAGCCCGGCGGCCAGCGCCACATCGGTGCCGAGGCCGATCGCCATGAACAGCACGCCGGCCGAACCGAGGACGAGATACCCGAGCAGGCCGCGCAGCGTGGGCGAGGCCAGCGCGCCCAGCGCGGCCAGCGTGGCCGTACCGGCACCGGCCCAGAACAGCAGCGGTTGCACGAAACCGGCCAGCGCGCCCGCGTCGGCGCCGAACAGCAGGCCGTACACACGGATGACGGCGTAGATGCCGAGCTTGGTCATGATCGCGAACAGGATCGCCGCCGGCGCCGAGGCCGAGGCGTAGGTTCGCGGCAGCCAGAAGTACAGGGGCAGCAGCGCGGCCTTCAACGCGAAGACGATCAGCAGCAGCCAACCACCGGCCTCGACCAGCGGACGTTGCGCCTCCGGCAGCGTGGCGATCCGCGCAGAAAGGTCCGCCATGTTCAGGGTGCCGAGCACGCTGTACAGCACGCCCACGGCGAACAGGAACAGGGCCGAGGCGACCAGGTTCAACACCACGTAGTGGAGGCCCTGCCGCAGGCGCTCGCCGCCCTGCCCGTGCAGCAGCAGGCCGTAGCTGGCCGCGAGCAGCACCTCGAAGAACACGAACAGGTTGAACAGGTCATGCGTCAGGAAAGCGCCGCACAGGCCCATCAGCTGGAACTGGAACAGCGCGTGGAAGTGCGGGCCACGCGCATCGTCGCCGCCGCTGGCGAACAGCTGGCTCGCGAGGGCGAGCAGCACCAGCAGGCCGAGCATCAAGACGGCCAGCCGATCGGCGAGCAGCACGATGCCGGCGAACGACGGCCAATTACCCACCTGGTAGACCACGAGCCCCTGGTGCTCGACAGCGAGGCCGAGGCCGAGCACCACGAGGCCCAGCATCAGCGTCGCGATCAGCGACAGGGCGCGGCGGAAAGCCAGCGGCGAGCGATGCAGCACCACGAGCGTGGCGCCGGTGAGCAGTGGCACGACCACCGGCAGCACGGCGATGTGCGAAGCCATGCCGCTCATGCGCGCGGCTCCAGGCCGTCGATATGGTCGGTGGCATTGGCCACGCGCGCCTGCACCGCCATCACCAGCATCACAGCCGTCATCGCCATGCTGATGACGATGGCCGTCAGCACCAGCGCCTGCGGCAGCGGGTCGGTGTAGTTCGCCAGCAGCGGCGCCACGCCGTCCTTCAGTAGCGGCGTGCGCCCGGGCGCCAATCGCCCCGCCGCGAACAGGAACAGGTTCACGGCGTAGGACAACAGGGTGAGCCCGAGGATCACATCGAACGTGCGGGCGCGCAGGAGCAGCCAGAAGCCGCCGGCGGCCAGCACGCCGATGCCCGAGGCGAACAGGAATTCGAGGCTCATCGCTTTCCCTCCGGGCGATGCAGGCGGGTCAGCAGGAACAGCACCAGCAGCAGCGCACCCGCCACCGTGACGTAGACGCCGGTGTCGAAGCCCATCGCGCTGGCGAACGGTACCTTGCCCAACCATTCGCCGACCACCGGGATCGGAAGTTCGACGTAGGGCGTGCTGCTGGTGAGGAAGGGATGGCCGAACGCGAATGCGCCTAGGCCAGTGACGGCCGCGAGCAGCAGCCCGACGCCGATCCACGCCGTCCAGTCGTTGCGGAACTGCCGCTCGGCCAGCGCGCGGCCGCCGCCCATGGCCTGCAGGAACACCGCGCCGACGAACACCAGCGCGGCGACGAAGCCGCCGCCCGGCGCATTGTGGCCGCGCAGGAAGAAGTACAGCGAGACCGCAAGGCCCAGCGGCAACAGCCACTGCGAAACCAGCTGGAGCATCAGCGAAGGCGCGCCGGGCGATGCCGGGACAACGACCTCGGGCTGCGGGCGCGCATTCTGCAGCAGGGCCGCGATGATCAGCGCCGCGATGCCCACGACCGCGATCTCGCCGAGCGTATCCATGGCCCGGTAGTCGACGATGATGACGTTGACGACGTTGAGCCCGCCGCCTTCGCTCTGGCTGGTGCGCAGGAAGTACTCCGAGATCGACGCCACCGGCTGGGTCATCATCGCGTAGGCCAACGCGCCGACGATGCCGCCGCCGGCGACGGCCAGCGTGGCGTGGAGGCCGGTTCGCAGCGGCGCGCGTTCCGGCGGCGAGGCCTGCGGCAGGTAGCGCAAGGCCAGCAGGATCAGCAGGATCGACAGCGTTTCCACCATCAGCTGGGTCAATGCGAGGTCCGGCGCCGACAGGAACACGAAGGCCAGCGACACCGCGAGGCCGATGGCGCCGACGACCAGCACCGCGAGCAGGCGCTGGCGGAAGCCGAGCGCCACGGCGAGCGTCGCGACGACGACCACGGCCCACAGCGCCCACGCCCCGGGACCGGCGGGCAGCGTCTCGCGCGCACCGAAAGCGCCGTCGGCCGAGAAAGCGACCGCGCCCGCGGCGATGGTCGCGGCCACGGTCCAGGCGAGGTATGCCGGCAGGCGGCCGCTCTCCAGCCAGCGAGTGATCAACCCGGCGACGGCGACTAAAAGCGCGAGGCCGGCCTCGAACGCGCGCTTGCCGAACGAGGCGCGCGGATCGGCGCGCAACGCGCCAAGGCGGTGCAGGAAGGCCCACAGCGCCACGCCACCGACGAGGCCGATCACGCTCATCAGCAACGGAACGTTGAATCCGTGCCAGATCGCAAGCTTGTATTCCGGCAATGGCGCGTTGAGCGCGCCCTGCGCTCCCACGGCCAGCAGTTCGCCGATGGTGAGGTTCGGCAGCAGGCCCACGGCCAGCACGATCAGCACCAGCACCTCGACCGGTACGCGCATGAAGCGCGGCGGCTCGTGCGGCGTGCCGTTGACGCACTTCGGTTCGCCGCCGAAAAACACGTCATGGATGAAGCGGATCGAGTAGGCCACGGAGAACGCCGCCGCCAGCACCGCGAGCCCGGGGATGAGCAGATGCAGCCCCGCCACCGTCGGCACGTTCAGCGTTTCCGTCAGGAACATCTCCTTCGACAGGAAGCCGTTGAACAGCGGCACGCCAGCCATGGCCAGCGAGGCAGCGATCGCAAGCGCCGCCGTGATCGGCATGTACTTCGCCAAGCCATTCAATCGGCGGAAGTCGCGGGTGCCGGTCTCGTGGTCGATGATGCCGGCCGCCATGAACAGGCTGGCCTTGAGGGTGGCGTGGTTGAGGATATGGAACACGCCGGCCACCAGCGCCATCTCGGTGCCCATGCCGAACAACAGGGTGATCAGGCCGAGGTGGCTGATGGTCGAATAGGCCAGCAGCCCCTTGAGGTCCTGCTGGAAGATGGCGATGAAGGCGCCGACCAGCAGGGTGAGCAGGCCGACGCTGCTGACGATCAGGAACCATTCGTCGCTGCCCGCCAAGGCCGGGTGCAAGCGCGCCAGCAGGAACACGCCGCACTTCACCATCGTGGCGGAGTGCAGGTAGGCCGACACCGGGGTCGGTGCCGCCATGGCGTGCGGCAGCCAGAAGTGGAACGGGAACTGCGCCGACTTCGTGAACGCGCCCAGCAGCACGCAGAGCAGCGCGGGCACGTAGAGCGGATGGGCCTGGATCTGGGCGGCCGAGGCCAACACCACGTCGAGTTCGAAACTGCCGACGATCCGACCGATCATCAGCACGCCGGCCAGCAGTGCCAACCCGCCCGCACCGGTGATCGCCAGGGCCATCCGTGCGCCGCGGCGGGCCTCGCGTTCGCCGTTCCAGAACCCGATCAACAGGAACGAGGCGATGGACGTGAGTTCCCAGAACACGACCAGCAGCAGCAGGTTACCGGCAACCACCACGCCCAGCATCGCGCCCATGAAGAGGGCGAGGCTGGCGAAGAAGCGCTGCGGCGGATCGTCGTCGGCCAGGTACCAATAGGCGTAGAGGACGATCAGCGCGCCGATGCCAAGCACCAGCAAGGCGAACATCCACGCGAAGCCGTCAAGCCGCAGCGAGAACGCGAGGCCGATCTCCGGCAGCCAGGGGGCCGAGAAGCGCGGCACGTCGCCACCGAACACCGCCGGGGCCAGCGCGAACAGCGCCGCGAGGCCCAGGAGCGCGCCACCGCCGGCCAACGCCGCCGACATCGCACGGCCGGCCCGCGGCATCAGCGCGAGCAGCAGGGCGGCGACGAAGGGTGAAGCGAGTAGGAAGGGCAGGAGCACGGCGAGCCGTCCGTTCAACAAAGTGAAAATTATGCCTCGGCCACGGAGCGATCGGGTCGAGTGTCCGTGAACCGGGGATCGCAACGGGTGTCGAGGCGCTCGTCGCTGCCGATCTTCTGGGTGGTACGCGAGACCAGCCAGTCGACAACCGCGCGGAGGGCCTCGTCATGCACCGCACCGCCATCGCGGGCCTGCTGGTAGGCCTGCAACTGCGCGTGCGCACTGCTGCCCCGCGCCAGCAGGGTCGGCAGCCGATGCAGCACGCGATCGGCCTCCAGCGCAGCGCGGTCCGGCGCAGTCATCGCCAGCAAGGCCTCCAGCCATTCGGTCAGCGGACGCACGCGGCCATCGCGCTCGTCGACGAACTGGGCTTCCATCCCGTCGCGCTTCGCGCGCCAGCGGTTCTCGTCGATGACGCGCCGCGTGTGCCCGTCGTACGGCACCGCGAGCGACGGGTCGCGCACCAGCGCGCGGACGAGGCAGCGGTAAAGCGCGGCGATGATCAGCGAGTCCTCCGCACGCGTGCAGGCATCGGCGATGCGCAGTTCCAGCGTCGGGTAGCGCAGGGCCGGGCGGATCGCCCACCAGAGGAAACTCGCATCGCGCATCGCGCCGGCGTCAACCAGTCTGGCGGCGAAGCCGTCGTAATCGGCCTGGTCGCGGAAGAACTCAGGGATGCCGGTGCGCGGCCATTCGTCGTAGGCGGCCTGACGGTAGCTCAGCAACCCCGTGGCGTGGCGGTTCCAGAACGGCGAGGAGGTGGAAAGCGCGAGGAACAGCGGCAGCCATCGCATCACGCCGTTCATCACCACCACGCGGTCGACGCCCGGAGGCACGGCGACATGCACGTGCAAGCCGCACAGCACGTTGCGTCGCCCGACGATGCCGAAATCCGCCATCAGGCGGGCGTAGCGCGGCTTCTCGGTCGCCTCCAGGCCGGACCAGTGCGAACTGGGATGGGTACCGGCGGCGACCAACCGGTACTGCATCGCCTCGGCCACCTCGGCCAGGCCGGCCCGGCAGGTGTCGAGCGTCTCGGCGGCTTCGTCGAAATCGGAAAGGACACGGGTCGCGACTTCGATCTGCGACTGCAGCAGCTCCGGCGCGACGACATTGCCGAGCCGAGTGCGGCACGCCTTCAGATAGGCCTTCGGTACCCGTGCCATCAGGCCACGGGAGCGCGGGTTGACGAGGAAGAACTCCTCTTCGATGCCGAACGTGTAGGGGAAATCGAGCGTCATGCCTTGCCCTTGGACTGGGCGGGGCACCGTAGCGGGCGACGCCGGCCGGCGGGTTAACCCCGCGTGCCCATTCCGTTCACCGCTCGTGGCGCCCGGGCCTGCGGCCCACGACAGCGCCCACCCGGCTTATGCCAAATCGTCAGTGGACGAGAAACATATATCGCTTCATCTTGATTGAACGATATATGGAGCTCCCGCCATGCCGCTGTCCCGCCTTCCCTCGCCCTCCGGAGCGCGCCCGGCCGCCCGCCTCGACCTCGTCCTCGTCGGGGCCCGAGGCCAGGTCGGCACCGCGTTCCGCCGCCGCCTCGCCGAGCAGCACGCCGCCATTGCCCGGCGCGCGGGAATCGACCTTCGACTGCTCGCCGCGTTCGACCGCCGGGGGTTCGCCTACGACCTCGAAGGCCTCGCACCAACGGAACTCGATGCCGTCCTGCAGCCGCGCCGCGAGGACGCCATCGAAGCCCTCTTCGCGCACCTGCAGTCGCCGCGGCAGGCGCCGGCCCTGGTGGTGGACTGCACGGCCAGCGACGCCATCGCGGCACGCTACCCCGAGTGGCTGGCCAGCGGCCTCGGCATCGCCACGGCCAACAAACGTGCGAACGCCCGCGAGCTCGCGTTCTACCGTCAGATCCAGCGGGCCGCCGCGGCCAGCGGCGCCCCGTATCGCTTCGAAACGACGGTGGGCGCGGCGATCCCGATCCTCGGCCCCCTGCGCGACCTCGCGCTGCGCGGCGAAGGCGTGCGCGCCATCCAGGGCGTGCTCTCCGGCTCGCTGAGCTTCCTGCTGGAGCGCCTGCACAGCGGCCAGCGCTTCTCCGCTGCGCTCGCGGAAGCGCAATCGCTCGGCTACACCGAGCCGGACGCCGGCGAGGACCTGCGTGCCGACGACCTCGTGCGCAAGCTGCTGGTGCTGGCCCGCGAAGCCGGCTTCGCCCTCGAGCCGCACGAGGTGTCGGTGACGCCGTTCGCCGAATGCGCCGCCAGCCATCCCGACCAATGGGCCGCGCACCTAGACGCCGAGGACGCCCGCTGGGCCGCGCGCATCGCCCACGCCAAAGCATCCGGCACGCGCTGGACGATCCTCGCCGAAGTCGATGCGGCGGGAGCGCGCATCGCCCTGCGCGAGCTCGACGCCACCTCGCCGTTCGCCACCCTGCCCGCCGGGCAGAACCTCGTGCGCATCGAGACCGACCTGCAGCACGAGCGGCCGCTGTGGCTGGGCGGCCCGGGCGCCGGACCCGACATCACCGCAGCCGGCGTGCTCAGCGACGTCATCGCCGCCGGACAGGCGCTGGTGCGCGGCGCTCAGGCCGACAATAGGCGGCGCAGCGTCGCTGCGTAGCCGGCAGCCGCCGATTCGCGCTGCGCATGGCGGCCCTCCGCCACAACGCGTCGTCCCCCGACGAACACATCGCGCACCAGCGGACGGTTGCCGCAGAACACCCAGCGGTCCAGAACGTCCTCGGGGGTGGCGCCCACCATCGCCGGCGCCTCGGCATCGAGCACCAGGGCGTCCACGGCCGAGCTCGCGTCGAGCACGCCGACGGCCTGTCCGGTCGATGGCGCCGCGGACGCCGCGACGGCGCGCAGCATGGCCTCGGCATTGCTGCCCGGCCCAAGCAGCGCGCGGCTGCGTTTCTGTTCCACCAGCCGCTGGCCATACTCCAGCCAGCGCAGTTCCTCGATCGGCGACACCGACACATGGCTGTCCGAACCAATGCCATAGCGCCCGCCCGCCGCGAGGAAGGCGCGAAGCGAGAACAGGCCGTCCCCGAGATTCGCCTCCGTCGTCGGGCAGATCGCCACCGTGGCGCCGCTGGCGGCGACGCCGCGGATTTCCGCCTCATCGAGGTGCGTCGCGTGCACCAGGGTCCAGCGCGCATCGACCGGCAACTCGTCCAGCAGCAACTGCACCGGGCGCCGGCCGTGCGTGGCCAGGCCATCGGCCACTTCCGCCTGCTGCTCGGCGATGTGCAAGTGCACCGGCATGCCGGGCTCGTCGAGGGCGGCGAGCACCTCGCGCATCGTCGGCAGCGTCACGGCACGGAGACTGTGGAAGGCCACGCCGACGCGCACGCCCGGCGTCCCCGATGACGCACGACGCAGGTCGTCCACGAGGCGGACGAATGCATCGGTGCCATGGCCGAAGCGTTGCTGGCGCTCGGAGAGCGCGCGGCCGTCGAAGCCGCCGCGCTGGTACAGAACGGGCAGCAGGGTCAGGCGGAGTCCGACGGACTGCGCGGCGGCGATGATCGCTTCGGCCATCGCAGCCGGCCGCGCATAGGGCCGGCCGTCGATGTCGTGGTGCAGGTAGTGGAACTCGCACACGCTCGTGAAGCCGGCTTCCAGCATCTCGATGTAGAGCTGGCACGCGATGGCATGCACGTCGTCCGGCGACAGCATGGCGGCGAAACGGTACATCCACTCGCGCCAGGTCCAGAAGCTGTCGGCGTCCGACTGCTGGCGCTCGGTGAGGCCGGCCATCGCGCGCTGGAAGGCGTGCGAATGCAGGTTGGCGATGCCCGGCACCACCCAGGCCGCGCGTGTCGCGACATCGACCGGCAGCGCAGCCGCCGCGCTCCACTCGCGTCCATCGAACAGCGCATCGGCCTGCAGCAGGGTCATTGGATCGGCTCGCGTCGGGAGGCCCACATGCTAAAGCCTGCGCCGGTATGCTCGCGACTTCCCCATCGATCGAACTCCCTCGTGGCGCCTTCGACCTTCCTGCTGCGCAACATCCGCTTGGTCACGCTCGACGGCGCGGGAGGCTACGCACCCCTCGAGGACGCCGCAGTGGCGGTCGTGGAAGGCCGGATCGCGCAGGCCGGGCAGCTCGACGCCATGGCCGACGAGCATCGCGGCCTCGATCCGGTCGACGGCGAGCAGGCCCTGCTCACGCCGGGACTCATCGACTGCCACACCCACCTGGTGTTTGCCGGCGACCGCGCGGGCGAGTTCGAGCAGCGATTGAACGGCGTGAGCTACGAAGCCATCGCGAAGGCCGGCGGGGGCATCCTCTCGACGGTGCGCGCCACGCGCGCCGCCGACGATGACGCGCTGCTTCGCGAATCGCTGCCACGCGCGCAAGCGCTGGTGGCGAGCGGCTGCACCACGCTGGAGATCAAGTCCGGTTACGGCCTGACGCTGGCCGACGAGGCGAAGATGTTGCGGGTCGCCCGGCGCATCGGCGAGATGCTCGGCATCACGGTCCGCACCACCTTCCTCGGCGCACACGCCGTGCCTCCGGAATACGCCGGACGCGCAGACGACTACGTAGCCGCCATCATCGAATGGCTGCCCGCGTTGCACGCCGATGGGCTCGTCGATGCCGTCGACGCGTTCTGCGAGCGCATCGGATTCGACGCCGCGCAGACCGCCCGGGTGTTCGAGGCCGCGCGGGCGCTCGGCCTGCCGGTGAAGCTGCATGCCGACCAGCTCAGCGACGGCGGCGGCGCCGCGCTGGTCTCCCAGTTCCATGGCCTCTCGGCCGACCATGTCGAATACACCGGCGAAGACGCCGTGGCCGCGATGGCCGCGGCTGGCACCGTGGCGGTGCTGCTGCCGGGCAGCTACCACTGCCTGCGCGAGACGAAGCAGCCGCCCATCGAGGCCTTCCGCCGCCACGGGGTGCCCATGGCGGTCAGCACCGACCTGAACCCGGGCACCTCGCCCCTGCGCTCGCTGCCGCTGGCGATGTCGCTGGCCTGCACGCATTTCCGCCTGACGCCGGAGGAAAGCCTGCGCGGCGCGACCCACCACGCCGCCACCGCGCTGGGGCTGACCGACCGCGGGCGCATCACCGCCGGCCTGCGTGCCGACCTCGCGTTGTGGCCAGTGCGGCACCCGGCCGAGCTTTGCTACTGGCTGGGCGCCGTGAGGCCGGCGGCGCTCTGGTCCGCCGGACGCCGCCTGTCCTCGAACGGCGCCTGATCGCCCTCAGAGCGACTGGGCGAGGGTGATCGCCTTCTGGATCTTCTCGGCGCTCGGACTCTGCAGCTCCGAGACATTGATCTGCACTTCGCTGCCCCCCTTCACGAAGTAGATCGTGCCCACGCCGGTTTCGCTGGTGCTGTAAGCCTGCTCACCCAGCGAAGGCTGCGGCTGGAAACTCATCGTGGTGGCGGCAAGTTCGCGTCGCGAGGCCAGGTTGGCGAGGGCCTTCGCCGTCGAAACCGGCGTCGCGACGAAGATTTCCACGGTATGGGTGGGCGCGTCCTTCGCGAACTCGATGGTGCCGACGCCGGCGTTGTAGGTGCAGCGCGAGTCCCACACATAGCCGCTGATGCGGGGTTCGACTTTCTGCACCAGCTCGAAAGCGAGGTCCGGATAGACCGCGGACAGCTTCTCCGCTGGCAGCCAGGCGCAGGCGTCCACCGGCACCACCGATTTCAGCTGCTCGAATTCGGGATCGACCACGGTAGCCGCCGGGGCGGCTGCCGCATCCGCCTCCGGAGCGGCAGTCGATGAATCGCCCGATGGCGAGCCTCCGCAGGCCACGAGGCCGGACAGGGCCAGGATGGTGATCGACAGCATCGTCCAGCGCGTCATCGGCAGTCTCCGTGCGAGGGGGTGCCGGCGACTTTAGGAACCGTTTCCCCTCAACGCAAACGCCCCGCGCGAGGCGGGGCGTTCATGGCGGCACCTAGGAGCAGGCGCCGCATCCGGCCGGGCTCGGGACCCGGCCCGTGGCGATCAGGCCGAAGCCTTCTTGGCCGGAGCCTTCTTGGCCGGGGCCTTCTTCGCGGCCGGCGCCTTGGCCGGGGCGGCCTTCACGGCCGTCGTGCCGGCCTTGACGACCGACTGGTGCGGACGGGCGTTGCCATAGGACGCGTTGTAGCGCTTGCCCTTGGCGGTCTTGCGGTCACCCTTACCCATGGGACACTCCTGAATGCTTGTGGGGTTGATCGGAAAGGGGCGGGAGTGTAGCACCAGCGTCATGAGCATGCGCATGGGCTTCACAGGCGGCCTCGGCCGCCTGCCCGTGCGCGAGGCGCAGGTTCAGCAAGTGCGCTACCGCCACGAGCGTCCCCGCCGTCGTCATCGTCAGCGCATGCAGCAGGGCATGGTCGTGAATCGCCGGGACGAAGCGCTCCGCGAACAGGATCGCCAGCCCGGTGAGCAGCAGTGGCCAAGCAAAGAAGCGGCCGTGCGCGCGAAGACTGTGGCCCACGGAAAGCACGGCGAACACGGTGGTGAAGGCCAGGAAGAAGCCCTCGAACGCGTGCGAGGCGAGGAACTCGAGGCCGAGTGCCGGGAGAAAGGCCATGGCCAGCGGGAGGACGGCGCAATGCACCGCGCACAGGGTGGCCGCCGTCGCGCCAAGCCGGTCGTACCAGCGCCCGCGCGCTTCCGCGGACGGGTTCGTCGCAGGGAGGGAGCGCGGCATGACTTCCGGGACGGGTTGAGCTAGAGACGCAATACTATAACATCAGGGGTTAAACCCCCGTTTCACTACCCCACTCCACCCGGATGCCGTTCATGACCCGATCGCTTGTGCGTTCCGCCCTCGCCCTGTCCGTCGCCGCCGCGCTTGCCGCACCGGCTTTCGCCGCCGACGCGTCCCATCCGCATGCCACGCAGGCCGCACGCGAGGAAGCCCGCAAGCTCGACGAGGTGAAGGTCACTGCCAGTCCGCTCGACACCGCGCTCGACGAACTCGCGCGTCCGGTCGACGTCCTCGCCGGCGTCGCCCTCGACGACCGCCGCAGCGGCACGCTGGGCGAAACGGTCGCCTCCCTGCCCGGCGTCCAGAGCAGCCACTTCGGCCCCGGCGTCGGCCGCCCGATCATCCGCGGCCTCGACGGTGCGCGCGTCTCGGTGCTGGCGAACGGCTTGTCCACGCTGGACGTTTCCACCGTCAGCGTCGACCACGCAGTCTCCATCGAGCCCTTCCTCGCCGACAGCATCGAAGTGCTGAAGGGTCCCGCCAACCTGTTCTTCGGCAATGGCGCCATCGGTGGCGCCGTCAACGTCGTCGACCACCGCATCCCGACCGAGCGCAGCGAGCGCTTCGTTTCCGGCCGCGCCGAGCTGCGCACGGGCACGGGCAACGACGAGAAGGCCGGTCTGATCCGACTCGATGGCGGCAGCGGCAACTGGGCTTGGCACATTGACGGCCTGCTGCGCGACACCGCCGACATCGACGTGCCTGACTACGTCTACTCCGCCGACTACCGCGCCGAGGAAATCGCCGAAGGCGAGAACCCGGCGAGCTTCGAGCGCGGCACGCTGGAGAACTCGGCCACCAACAGCCGCTCGCTGGCCGGTGGTTTCGCCTACATCGGTGACCGCGTGTTCTGGGGCGCTTCGCTGTCGAACTACGGCACCGACTACGGCATTCCGGGCGGCCATGCCCACGGTGGCGAGGAAGAAGGCGGCGTCCGCATCGAACTCGACCAGGACCGCTCGGACGTGCGCTTCGGCGTGAACGACCTCGGCCCGCTCAAGCAGGTCGTGGTGCATGCCACCTTCAATGACTACGAGCACGTCGAGTTTGAAGGCGCCGAGATCGGTACGCGCTTCATCAACGAAGCCAGCGAAGCCCGCCTCGAAGCCGTGCAGAACGAGATCTGGGGCTGGAATGGCGCCGTCGGCCTGCAGTACAGCGACCGTGATTTCGAAGCCATCGGCGACGAGGCCTTCGTGCCGGCCAGCACCAGCCGCGACCGCGGCCTGTTCGTGATGCAGGAGCGCGAGTTCGGCGCCTTCAAGCTCGAGCTCGGCGCGCGCCACGACCGCATCGACGTCGGGATGGTCGACGGGCTCGTCGAGCGTGATTTCGACACCAACAGTGGCTCGATCGGCCTGCGCTGGGCCCCGGCCGACCTGTGGCACCTGACCCTGAACCTCGACCGCGCCGAGCGCGCCCCGGGCGCGGAGGAACTGTTCGCCGAAGGCACGCACGTCGCCACTTCGACCTACGAGATCGGCGACCCGTTCCTCGACACCGAGACCGCCGATCGCGCCGAGCTCGGCGTGCACCTGCACGGCGATCGCTTCGAAGGCCGCGCCGCGATCTACCAGACGCGCTTCGACGACTTCATCTACCTCGCCAACACCGGCCTCGAGATCGACGACCTGCCGGTGCGCGTTTGGACGCAGGCCGACGCCGACTTCCGCGGCTGGGAGATCGAAGGCACGGTCACGCTGGCCGAGGCCGCGAACGGCACGTGGACGCTGCGCGGCTTCGCCGACGGCGTGAGCGCTGAACTGGATGCCGGCGGCAACCTGCCGCGCATCGCCCCGGGCCGCTTCGGCCTCGACCTCGGTTGGAGCCTCGACGCTTGGCGCGCCGGCCTCGGTGCCGTGCGCTACCGCTCGCAGGACGACGTGGCTGACGGCGAGACGGCGACGGACGGCTTCACCCTGGTCAATGCGCAGGTCGCCTACCACTGGGACACGCAGACCTTCGGCTGGGAAGCCTACCTGCAGGGCAGCAACCTCACCGACGAGGAAGCCCGCCTGCATACGTCCTTCCTGAAGGACGTGGCCCCGCTGATGGGCCGCAACTTCAGCGCCGGCCTCCGCGTGTTCTTCTGATCCAAGCCGCGGTACTGAAACGGAAAACCCCGCTCCGGCGGGGTTTTTCTTGGCGCTGTTCGCGTTGATTGTGGTTGATTCGCTCACGCCATGGCTAACCTGAGCAGCGCTGCGGCTCCTGCGCCCGTTTGGGCGTTCCGCTCCAAGGCGCGGAACCAGCCCAGATAGTTCGGCAGATAGGACGTCGCCACGCCATGGAATCGGGCGATCCAACCCTTCAGCCGGCTGTGGTGTGCA